>DAMBNU010000004.1:0-275294 GCA_032064305.1 Pseudomonas sp.
CAGCTTGCGCCGCCTCACGGATGCGCGCTGCGACCTTTGCAATATTGTTCGCTATCGTGGACATTACGGGCGCCTGCCACCTTAGGGTCTGCGCGGCATTCTACCTGCTTGCTTGTAATTGGGGAGTCCCATGGATATCACAGAGCTGCTGGCCTTCAGTGCCAAGCAGGGTGCGTCGGATTTGCACCTGTCTTCCGGCTTGCCGCCGATGATCCGCGTCGACGGCGACGTGCGCCGGATCAACCTCCCCGCGATGGACCACAAGCAGGTGCACGCGCTGATCTACGACATCATGAATGACAAGCAGCGCAAGGATTTTGAGGAGTTCCTCGAAACCGACTTCTCGTTCGAGGTGCCCGGCGTGGCGCGCTTCCGGGTCAACGCCTTCAACCAGAACCGCGGCGCAGGCGCGGTGTTCCGGACCATTCCGTCCAAGGTCCTGACCATGGAAGACCTGGGCATGGGCGAGGTCTTCCGCAAGATCACTGACGTACCGCGCGGCCTGGTGCTGGTCACCGGGCCGACCGGTTCGGGCAAGTCGACCACCCTGGCGGCGATGCTTGATTACCTGAACAACACCAAGTACCACCACATCCTCACCATCGAGGACCCGATCGAATTCGTTCACGAGTCGAAAAAGTGCCTGGTCAACCAGCGTGAAGTGCATCGCGACACGCTCGGCTTCTCCGAAGCGCTGCGCTCGGCATTGCGTGAGGACCCGGACATCATCCTGGTGGGTGAGATGCGCGATCTGGAAACCATTCGCCTCGCGTTGACTGCGGCGGAAACCGGCCACCTGGTGTTCGGCACCCTGCACACCACCTCGGCGGCCAAGACCATCGACCGGGTAGTCGACGTGTTCCCGGCTGAAGAAAAGTCCATGGTCCGCTCGATGTTGTCGGAATCCCTGCAGGCGGTGATTTCCCAAACTCTGCTAAAGAAGGTTGGCGGAGGTCGGGTGGCGGCGCACGAAATCATGATTGGCACGCCGGCGATTCGAAACCTCATTCGCGAGGACAAGGTCGCGCAGATGTATTCCTCGATCCAGACCGGCGGGTCGCTCGGCATGCAGACGCTGGATGCCTGTCTCAAGGGGCTGCTGGCCAAGGGCCTGATTTCGCGCGACAGCGCAAAGGAAAAGGCCAAGCAGCCGGAAAACTTCTAACCCCTGGCGGCCGGGCATCGCGCCCGGCTTTCGCTTCGCTGCATGGCGGCACTGGCTGCCCACGAGACTGACGATGGAATTCGAGAAACTATTGCGCCTGATGGTGGAAAAGGGCGGCTCCGACCTGTTCATCACGGCGGGCGTACCGCCGTCGATGAAGGTCAACGGCAAGATTCTGCCGGTGAACAAGACTCCCATGTCGCCCGAAATGACCCGCGAAACCGTGCATGCCGTGATGAACGAGCAGCAGCGCCGCGAGTTCGCCGAGAACCACGAATGCAACTTCGCCATTAGCGCGCGCGGCATCGGGCGCTTCCGGGTCAGCGCCTTCTACCAGCGCAACCTCGCCGGCATGGTGCTGCGCCGCATCGAGACCAACATTCCGACCATCGACGAACTCAAGCTGCCCGAAGTGCTAAAGAAGCTGGCGATGACCAAGCGCGGCCTGGTGCTGTTCGTCGGCGCCACCGGGACCGGCAAGTCCACCTCGCTGGCGGCGATGATCGGCTACCGCAACCGCAATTCCAGCGGGCACATCATCTCCATCGAAGATCCCATCGAGTTCATCCATCAGCACCAGAGCTGCATTGTCACCCAGCGCGAGGTCGGCATCGACACCGACTCCTTCGACGTGGCGTTGAAAAACACCCTGCGCCAGGCCCCCGACGTGATCCTCATCGGCGAGGTGCGCACCCGTGAAACCATGGATTACGCGGTCGCGTTCGCCGAAACCGGCCACCTGTGTCTGGCCACCCTGCACGCCAACAACGCCAACCAGGCGCTGGACCGCATCATCAACTTCTTCCCGGCGGACCGGCACCAGCAGGTCTGGATGGACCTCTCGCTGAACCTCAAGGCTATCGTCGCCCAGCAGCTGATTCCGACGCCTGACGGCAAGGGTCGGCGCGCGGTCATCGAGGTGCTGATCAACACGCCGCTGGCGGCCGACCTTATCCGCAAGGGCGAGGTCCACGAACTGAAGTCACTGATGAAGCGCTCGACCGACCTGGGCATGCAAACCTTCGACCAGGCGCTGTACAACCTCTACGTGCAGGGCGAGATCACCTACGAAGACGCGTTGGCGCATGCGGACTCGTCCAACGACCTGCGTCTGATGATCAAGTTGGGCTCGGAAACCGACGGCGAACATCTGACCAGCGTGTCCCAGGGACTGACGCTGGAGGTCAGCGACGACGATCCGGGGCGCAGCTTCCGCTAAGCCTCCTTTTCCTGCCCTCGTCCGATGCGCTTGCCGGGCTGGCCGGCGACGCGCTCGGCCTGACCATCGCGCTGCGCACCGGCGCGCGCGCGGCTCATCAGTTGGGGTATCAGCATGCCCTCCGGCAGGTGCTTCCAGAAGCGCACCGGCAGGTTGTTCTCCAGCACGCTACGGTTGAGCCGCGCCGGATTGAAAGTGCTTTCGTAATAAGCCTTCCACAGGTCTCCCCCTGGGTCGACGGCATGCATCGCCAGCTCACGCCAGGCGGGCGGGCAGGGACGCGCATGCTGCAGGCGGCTGCCATCCCAGCACACCCCGTCGGTCGGGGTGGCAATCAACCAGCTGTGCTTGCCCATGCGTTCGGCGAAGTGCTCGGCGGCCCAGGGCAGGATGTCATGAGCCGGTTCGAACCAGGCGGCATGCCTCGGGCCGTCGCTCGTGGCGATCGGGCTGAAGCGCAGGAAGGCGTGCAGGTGATGGGCCTCGCGGCGGACCGCCTTGATCCGGGCGTGCAGCACGCTGCCGTCAGGGTCGCCGGGCAGACGGGCTGCCGAATCCCCCTGGGTGACGCGCCAGAGCACGCGATAGAGCAGGCTCCAGCGCTGCTCGACGCGATAGCGCGCCGCCATTTCCAGCTCGTCCAGCAATGGGCGCGGCACACGAATGCGATGTGCCGGCCCGGCTGCCGGCGGGGGCGGGATATCGTCGAACAGCCCTGGCGCTTCGCGCTCCGTGGTCCAGTCCACCTCGTGCGGGGGCACGCGCTCGCCTAGCAGCGCCCGCGCCCGAGCTCTCCAGCCCTCGAAGCTGCCATCGAAATGCACCGTGATCATGCCCAGAGCGCCATCTGCATCGGCGCCTCGCGCAGCTGATGGTGCAGCGTTGCCGACTCATGGCCGGCCTGGGCGGGGCGGTAATCCTGGGTGATCACGAAGGGCTTGGCTTTTTCCAGGGCGCAGCGAAGGCGTGCCAGGTCGTCGAAACGAATTCGTCTGTGCCGGCGCAGGTCGACCAGTCTCCGGGCGTTGAGCATGCCGATGCCCGGCACGCGGGCGATCATCGCTGCGTCGGCGCGATTGAGGTCCACCGGAAACTGCTCCCGGTGGGCCAGTGCCCAGCCCAGCTTCGGGTCGATGTCGAGTTGCAGGTTGCCGGGCCCGCTGAGCAGTTCGCCGGCCTGGAAGCCATAGCCGCGCATGAGAAAGTCGGCCTGGTAAAGGCGGTGTTCGCGCAGCAGCGGCGGTGCCGCGAATGGAACGGTGCTTGGGCTCTGCGGGATCGGGCTGAAGGCCGAATAATAGACCCGGCGCAAACGGTAGCTGCCGTACAGGGTCTGGGCGGTGTGCAGAATGGTGCTGTCGTCGGTGGTGTCCGCGCCGACGATCATCTGCGTGCTCTGCCCGGCAGGGGCAAAGCGCGGTGCGCGTCGCTCCGCGCTGGCCTCGGTTTCGCCTTCGTGTATGGTCTGCATCGCCTGCTTGATGGTCACCACCTGCTTTTCCGGCGCCAGGCGGATCAGGCTGGCTTCGGTCGGCAATTCGATGTTCACGCTCAACCGGTCGGCGAGACGGCCGGCTTCGGCGATGAGCAGCGGATCGGCGTCCGGAATCGTCTTCAGGTGGATGTAGCCGCGGAAGCCGTGTTCTTCACGAAGCAGCCGGGCAACGTGCACCAGCTGTTCCATGGTGTAGTCGGCCGAGCGGATGATGCCGGAGCTGAGGAACAGGCCACTGATGCAATTGCGGCGGTAGAAATCCAGCGTCAGGCTGACCACCTCCTCGGGTGTGAAGCGCGCCCGCGGCACATCACTGGAGCGCCGGTTGACGCAGTACTGGCAGTCATACAGGCAGAAGTTGGTCAGCAGGATCTTCAGCAGCGCCACGCAGCGGCCGTCGGGCGTGAAGCTGTGGCAGATGCCCATGCCGTTGGTGGCGCCCAGGCCTGGCTTGCCCCGGGAGCTGCGCTTCGGCGCCCCGCTGCTGGCGCAGGAGACGTCGTACTTGGCGGCGTCGGCGAGTACGGTGAGCTTGTCGATCAGTTGCATGGCAACGCACCTGGATACTGTTTGCATATACAGTATCACGGGCGTGCGGCCTGACAACGTCCGTCCGGCGGCCCGGTCAGGGCGGTTTATCGGATAAGCTGGACCCCCTCTGTATTCGACGTGAGGCCTCAGATGCGGCAAAACACCCACAACCTGCTGATTGGCTACCTGCTCTGGATTTTCGGCTTTCTGGGCTCGCACCGGTTCTACTACGGCAAGCCGGTAACGGGGACCATCTGGTTCTTCACTTTCGGGCTGTTTTTCGTCGGCTGGATCATCGACCTGTTCCTGATCCCTTCCATGGACCGCGAAGCGGACATGCGTTTTCAGCCCGGGCCGATCGATTACACCGTGGCCTGGATCCTGCTGACCTTTCTCGGTGTCTTCGGCGTGCACCGAATGTATCAGGGCAAGTGGCTCACCGGCCTGCTCTACCTATGCTCGGGCGGCTTGTTCTTCGTCGGCGTGCTCTACGACTTCTGGACGCTGAACAGCCAAGTGTCGATGCGCAACATGGAAAAGCGATTCTGATCGATGGGGCGCGGTCGTCCGGCAGTGTTGCGCCGGTCGACCTGCGGCGGTCAGGCCTGGAAGGCGATGCGCCCGTCGACCAGCGTGTAGCGCACCGCTCCCGGCAAACAGTGGCCGATGAAGGGGCAGTTGCGTCCTTTCGAATGCCAGCGCTCGCCCGCGACAGTGGACGCACGGGGGTCGAACAGCACCAGGTCCGCCGGTTCGCCGACCGCCAGGCGCGCGACGGGCAGCTTCAGGGCGGTCGCCGGGCCGCTGCTCAGGCGTGCCAGCAAGGTCGGCAGGTCGAGTAGGCCATCGTCAACCAGGGTCAGCGCCAGGGGCAGCAGGATGTCGGCGCTGCTGATGCCCGGCTCGGTCTCGCCGAAGGGCGCCTGCTTCGCGTCGGCCTCGTGCGGTTGGTGGTGGCTGGAGATGACCGAGATCACACCGGTGCGTACCGCTTCACGCAGGCCATCGCGGTCGGCGGTGCTGCGCAGCGGAGGCTGCACGTGATAGAGGCTGGAGAAGCCGTGCAGCGCCTCGTCGGTCAGGATCAGCTGGTACATCGCCACGTCGGCCGTTACCGGCAGGCCTCTGGCCTGGGCGTCGGCGATCATCTGCGCGCCACGGGCGGTGCTCAGCTGGCTGAAGTGAGCACGCACGCCGCTTTGTTCGACGAGCAACAGATGACGCGCCAGCGCGACGGTCTCGGCTGTCTCGGGAATTCCCGCCAGGCCGAGAAAAGCCGCGGGTGGCCCTTCGTGGGCCAGACCACCGGCAGCCAGGTCGCTGTCCTGCGAATGGATGACCACGGTCAGATCAAAGGTGGCAGCGTACTCCAGGGCGCGGCTGAGGTTGCGGTTGTTGCTGAAGTTCGTCAGCCCGTTGCCAAATGCCACGCAACCGGCTTCGCGCAGCGCCACCAGTTCGGCGAGCTGCTCGCCGCCCAGGCCGCGGCTCAGCGCACCGATCGGAAACACTTTGGCATGGCCGGACTCGCGGGCCCGATCGAGGATGAGTTCGGCCACCGCGGCGGTATCGAGCACCGGCCGGGTCGTGGGCGGACAGCAGAGGCTGGTGATGCCCCCGGCGGTGGCGGCAAGTGTCTCGCTGGCGATGTTGCCCTTGCGGCTGTAGCCCGGCTCGCGCAGTGCCACGGATAGGTCAACCAGTCCGGGCGCTGCGACCAGGGATTGCGCGTCGATCGTCTGTGCCGCTGCAAAGCCCGCCGGGGCCTGGCCGATGGCGACGATCCTGCCGTCCTGGCAGAAGATATCGGTGACCTCGTCGCGTCCGCTCGCCGGGTCGATCAGGCGAGCACCGAGAATCTGGGTTGGCATCAGTTCTGCTCCTCGGTGGCGTGTTCCTGCTCGAGTTGGCGCTGCGCGGTCTGCCCGCTCATGGCCATGGACAGCACCGCCATGCGGATGGCGATGCCGTAGGTGACCTGGTTAAGAATGACCGATTGCGTTCCGTCGGCGACGGCGGATTCGATCTCCACCCCGCGGTTGATTGGCCCCGGGTGCATGACGATGGCGTCCGCCTTGGCCAGCGCCATGCGCTGGGTGGTCAGACCATAGAGCCGGTAGAACTCGCCCTCGCTGGGCAGCAAACCGCCCTGCATGCGCTCACGCTGCAGGCGCAGCATGATCACCACGTCGACCCCGCGGATGCCTTCGTCCATGTCGTGGTAGACGCTCACGCCGTACTGCTCCAGGCCGACGGGCAGCAGCGTCTTGGGGCCGATGACGCGGATGTCCGGGCAGCCCAGCGTCTTCAGCGCCAGCATATTCGAACGCGCCACCCGCGAATGCAGGATATCGCCGACGATTGCCACCGACAGCCGCTCGAAATCGCCCTTGTGCCGTCGAATGGTCAGCATGTCGAGCATCCCCTGGGTCGGGTGCGCATGCCGGCCGTCGCCGCCGTTGATGACCGCCACGTCCGGCGACACGTGCTCGGCGATGAAATGTGCCGCGCCCGAATCGGCATGCCGTACCACGAACATGTCGGCCGCCATGGCTTCGAGATTGCGCAGCGTGTCGGTCAGAGTTTCCCCCTTGCTAGTCGAGGAAGTCGACACGTTCAGGGTGATCACGTCGGCCGATAGCCGCTTGGCCGCCAGTTCGAAGGTGGTGCGGGTGCGCGTGGAATTCTCGAAGAATACGTTGCAGACCGTCTTGCCGCGCAGCAGCGGGACCTTCTTCACG
This sequence comes from Pseudomonas sp., assembly GCA_032064305.1. GTDB lineage: Bacteria > Pseudomonadota > Gammaproteobacteria > Pseudomonadales > Pseudomonadaceae > Stutzerimonas. Next base: position 7,152 of record DAMBNU010000004.1, read on the forward strand.
GCCCGCGCGCCAACTTCGAGAAAGGAGTCGGCGGTATCGAGGATTTCGGTCAGCAGCGCTCGGGGCAGGCCGTCCAGCGAGAGGAAATGGCGCAGTTGGCCATGGTCGTTCAGCTGCAGCGGGCGCTTGGCGTCGGTGGGCGTCATCGCGAGGGTCTCAATTGGCGGGGGCGAGGGTCTGGAGTTCGAGTGACAGCGGTGTCGGCCCGATCAGCTTGACGCGCTGGTCGGGCGCGAGCGCCAGGGTCGCGCCGACCACGTCAGGACGGATCGGCAGTTCACGTGCGTCGAGATCCAGCAGGCACACCAGGCTGACGCTGGCTGGACGGCCATAGTCGAACAGCTCGTTGAGCGCCGCTCGGATGGTCCGGCCGCTCATCAGCACGTCGTCGATCAGCACAAGGTGCTGGCCGTCGATTTCGAACGGCAGCGCCGACGGGCGCACCTGGGGATGCAGGCCGTTCTGGGTGAAGTCGTCGCGGTAGAAGGACACGTCCAGCACGCCGAGGGCGCCGGGCTCGTCACGCAGTGCCATCAGTGCTTGCGCCACCCAGACGCCGCCGGTGTGGATGCCCACGAAGCGCGGCGCGGTGATCCCGTGTCGGTGCAGGTGCCGGTCCAGCGCCGCAGCCATCTGGGGCAGGAGTTCATCGGGGTTCGGCAGGGTCATCATCTCTCCTTGGCTTGCTCGGACGGGGGCCGGTTCGACAGCCAGCCTTCGAGCAGAAGGGCGGCGGCCAGGGCGTCGACAGGACGTTCGCGGTAGCCGCCATGCTGCCCGCTGCGCAGCCGCTCGCCCTTGGCCTCGTAGGTTGTCAGGCGCTCGTCGTGGGTGTGGACGGGCAGGTTGAAACGGCCGTTCAGGCGCCGTGCGAATTTTTCCGCGCGGGCGCTCATGTCGCTTGGGCTGCCATCCATGTTCAGCGGCAGGCCCACCACCAGTGCGTCCGGTTGCCATTCGCGCAGCAGCGCGTCGATCTGCGCCCAGTCAGGGATGCCATCGCGGGCCTTCAGGACGCAGAGCTCCCTGGCCTGGCCAGTCACCACCTGGCCCACGGCGACGCCGATCTGCCTGGTGCCGTAGTCGAACCCCAACAGCAGACGCAGGGTCATGCGTGGCCGACCTGGCTGCTGAGCAGTCGCAGGTCAACGCCGAGCGAGGCGGCCGCGGCGGTCAGGCGCTGCTCGGCCGGCAGGGCGAAGAGGATGTGTGCCTGCGCCGGGCAACTCAGCCAGGCGTTTTCGATCAGCTCCGCCTCGAGCTGGCCGGCCTCCCAGCCGGCGTAGCCCAGGGCGATGAAATGCTGGCGCGGACCCTGGCCGTCGGCGATGGCGAACAGCACGTCCTGCGAGGTGGTGACGCCGAGTTCGCCGAGGTCGAGGGTCGCCAGGAACTGGCTGCTCGCCGGGTGCAGCACGAATCCGCGGTCGGTCTGGACCGGTCCTCCCGAATAGACCGGCAGATCCTCGCTGGCCGGCTCGCACGGCACGTCAGGGCGCAGCTGCTCCATGACGTCGGCCAGGTTGAGTCCGCTCGGGCGGTTGATGATCAAACCCATGGCGCCGTCCTGGTTGTGTTCCACCAGGTAGATCAGCGTCTGGGCAAAATGGGCATCCGCCATGTGGGGCATGGCGATCAGGAACTGATGCTTGAGGTAGCTGGGTGTGGTCGCGGTCATGGCTGCTAGCTTAAGCGTTGCGGACAGGGCCGTGAAGCGCTGCGCGGCGGCCAGGCCGTCGCACTCGCCAGCGTCACTGGCTCGACAGGCGGTCGCCACGCTCGAAGCGCCAGGTGCGGATGATCTCCACCTGGTCGAACTTCTGTGCCAGCTCACCACTGAACGGGGCGAACGGGGCGGCCAGTCGCACGATGCGCATGGCGGCTTCGTCGAGCACCGGCTGGCCGGATGATTCGAGGACGCGCAGCTCCACCACCGTGCCGTCGCTCTTGATGATCACCAGCATGCGTAGGCTGCCGTAGATCCGCTGTCGCCGCGCTTCGTCGGGATAGTTGAGGTTGCCGATCCGCTCGACCTTCTTGCGCCACTCGTCACGGTACCAGGCGCTGATGTCGCGCATGGTCGCCGCGCTGTTCTGTCGGCTCACCCGTGGCCGTTTCGCGTACTGCTGCACCTGCTGGGCCAGTTCAGCTTCCAGGCTGGCGATCTCGGAGCTCAGTTGCGAGCTGTCGTATTCCGGCGCGGGAGGTGCCTGCGGCTTGGGTGCGTTGTCCTGCGGTTTGCTGGGTGTCTTCTGCGCTTGAGGGGCGCGGGTCGCGACGGCGGTCTTCGGCGTCTTGCTGCGGTTGCTTGGCGGCGGCGCCGATGCCGGCGTGACCTTGCGCACCTGGGTGTCCTGGAAAGGCGCCTGCTCGGTTGTCTTCGGCGAGGCCTTGTGCTCCAGCGTACCGCTGCCCTGCTGGTTGTCTTGGGCGAGGAAGTCGGCCTCCTTTGGCTTGTCTTCGCTCTTGAACGTCGCCAGGGTGATATCCAGCGTCTTGCTGACCTTTGGCGGCTCGGACAGCGTGAAGCCAAGGCCGAGGATCAGGGCGACGTGAAGCACGGCGGCGAGGAACAGCGTAAAGCCGAGACGATCCGCCGGGCGAACGCCGGTACGGGCAGGGGCGGGTTGGCGTGTCGCGGCGTTCATCGCGGTCCAGTCGGCTCAGGGTGCGCGCAGTCTGCCCAGCGCGACCGTAAAAGTCTATGAACCAAGCGGCAGCTTTGGCGCTTCATGACTCGACAAAACGCGTCGCGCCCGGGGGCGTGCGCAAGCGCCGCCGAGCCGCTGGCCCTCGGCGCCTGCGATCAGCGGTCGGGGAGTTTCGCGGCAATGGCATCCATCAGGCGTTCGCCGATCTGGGTGTCGAAGGCGTTGTCGATTTCCCGTATGCAGGTCGGGCTGGTGATGTTGATTTCGGTGAGGAACTCGCCGATGACGTCCAGGCCGACGAACAGCAGCCCGCGCTTGCGCAGTTCGGGCCCTACGATCGCGGCGATTTCCCGGTCCCGGTCGGAAAGGGGTTGCGCCACACCGCGCCCGCCCGCCGCCAGATTGCCCCGGGTTTCGCCCGCCGCGGGAATGCGCGCCAGGCAGTAGGGAACCGGCTCGCCGTCGATCATCAGGATGCGCTTGTCGCCCTGGCTGATCGCCGGAATGTATCGCTGCGCCATAATCTGGCGGCGGCCATGATCGGTCAGCACTTCCAGAATCACCGACAGGTTGGGGTCGCCTTCGCGGTGTCGGAAGATCGAAGCGCCGCCCATCTCGTCTAGCGGTTTGAGAATGATGTCACGCTGCTCGGCGGCGAACTCCCGCAGAATATCCGCCCTCCGGCTGACCAGGGTCGGTGGGGTGCACTGCGGAAACTGCGTGGCAAAGAACTTCTCGTTACAGTCGCGCAAGCTCTGCGGCCGGTTCACCACCAGCGTGCCGGCCTGTTCGGCAAGCTCCAGCAGGTAGGTGGCGTAGACGTATTCGCTGTTAAAGGGCGGATCCTTGCGCATCAGGATCACGTCCAGGTCCGCCAGCGAGGCGTCGATCTCCTCGCCGGTCTCGAACCAGTTCGTTGGGTCGTGGCGGACCGTGAGCGGTCGCATGCGGGCACGCGCTTCCCCGGCCAGTTGGTAGAGATCGCGCTGCTCCATGTAATGAAGGGACCAGCCTCGCGCCTGGGCTGCCAGAAGCATGGCCAGCGAGCTGTCCTTCTTGAAGGCGATCTGGGCGATTGGGTCCATGATGATGCCGACCCGAACGGTCATTTGATGGTCTCCGACGACGGGGCAGAACAGGGCTGCCAGGGGCTTTGATGTCGACGCAGATTGGCGGTGGTTGTGCGCTGGGTCAAGGAAAATCCAGCCGCTCCGGCGGCAGATAGCTTGCTCTTGAGGAGTGTGCTAAAAAGGTCCGGCGATTGGGTTAAGCCCATCGATCACAGGGCCTCCGGCGCACTGGCAGAACGATAAACTACGACTCACCGAGGCGATGGTAGGGCGAAATGGAACAGCACTCCGAGGGCTTGAAGGTCATGGTGATCGACGATTCGAAAACGATTCGTCGCACCGCCGAAACGCTGCTGAAGAAAGTAGGTTGTGACGTGATCACGGCAGTGGATGGCTTCGATGCGCTCGCCAAGATCGCGGATAGCCACCCGCGGATCATATTCGTCGATATCATGATGCCTCGGCTGGATGGCTATCAGACCTGTGCGCTGATCAAGAACAACAGCTCGTTCAAATCCACCCCGGTCATCATGCTGTCCTCCAAGGATGGCCTGTTCGACAAGGCCAAGGGGCGGATCGTGGGGTCCGATCAGTACCTCACCAAGCCATTCAGCAAAGAAGAGTTGCTCGGTGCGATCAAGGCGCATGTGCCCGATTTCGCGCCGGTAGAGCAAGTATCCTGAAGTTCGGCCTAGTGTGCCGTTGAAGCCTTTCCCACGGAGAAACCATGGCTCGCGTTCTGATTGTTGATGACTCGCCAACCGAAATGTACAAGCTCACGGCCATGCTCGAGAAGCATGGCCACAGCGTCCTGAAAGCGGAAAATGGGGCCGATGGCGTCGCCCTTGCGCGTCAGGAGAAGCCGGATGCCGTCCTGATGGACATCGTGATGCCGGGGCTGAACGGCTTCCAGGCCACGCGCCAGCTCACCAAAGATGCTGAAACCAGTCACATTCCGGTGATCATTGTGACCACCAAGGATCAGGAAACCGATAAGGTCTGGGGCAAGCGTCAAGGCGCAAAAGACTACCTGACCAAGCCGGTGGACGAAGCGACACTGCTGAAGACCCTGAACGCCGTGCTTGCCGGCTGACTGGCGATCTCGTTTCAGAAATAGGGAAGTTGCCAGCATGTCGGACACGCCTACACCCTTTGAGCGGCTCCTGGCAATCGACGCGCAATGCCGCGCGCTGGCTGCAGGGCTGCCCTCGCAGCAGGAGGCCATCCAGACCTGGGCCGGAATCGGCTTTCGCATGGGCGGTCGGCTGTTCGTCGCGCCGATGGGTGAAGTGGGCGAGATCCTTCATGAGCCCCGCTACACGCTGCTGCCTGGAGTCAAGCCGTGGGTGAAGGGTGTGGCGAACGTGCGTGGCAGGCTACTGCCTATCATGGATTTGTGTGGTTACCTGGGGCTGGAACTGTCGCCGTTGCGCAAGCAGCGCCGGGTACTGGTCGTTGATCACCACGACGTGTTCGCGGGCCTGACGGTCGATGAAGTATTTGGCATGCAGCACTTCCCGGTCGACGCCTTCTCCGAAGCGCTGCCGCCGGTGGAGGCATCAATCCAGCCCTTCATTCACGGTGTGTTCCAGCGAGAGCAGCCTTGGCTTGTCTTCAGCCCTCACGCTCTTGCGTCGCATCAGACGTTTCTCGACGTAGCATATTGATTTAGGTGGGGTCGGCTGATGCCGGCCTTTTGGTTCTTGAAAGGAAACGTACGGGTGGTCCAGGCGGGGGCCGACAACATGAAAAAAATGAACGCAAATGCATTGCTGGCAGGGGTACGTAGCAATACGTTGATCGCCGGGCTATTTATTCTTCTGATCGTATCGATGGTGTTGCTGTTCGCGAACTTCGCTTACATCAATACGCAGGCCGACTACGACAACGAGTACATCGGGCACGCGGGCGAACTTCGCGTCCTGTCCCAGCGTATCGCGAAAAACGCCGTGGAAGCCGCCGCCGGTACGGCAGAGGCGTTCGACTCCCTGAAGGATGCCCGGAACGACTTCAGCGAGCGCTGGAGCTACCTGTCCCAGGGTAATGACAGCATCGGCCTGCCGGCAGTTCCCGATGCGCTGCAGGCCGAAGTGGCTGCAGTGCAGCAGGACTGGGATACGCTGCGGCAGAACACCGACGCGATCCTCGCCAGCGAACAGACCGTACTGTCGCTGCATCAGGTAGCCGCGACCCTTGCCGAGACCATTCCGCAGCTGCAGGTCGAGTACGAAGAGGTGGTCGACATTCTGCTCGAGAGCGGTGCGCCAGCTGCCCAGGTGTCGGTCGCGCAGCGTCAGTCGCTGCTCGCCGAGCGGATTCTGGGTTCGGTGAATAAAGTGCTGTCCGGTGACCAGGACTCTGTGCAGGCGGCCGACATGTTCGGTCGTGACGCCAGCCTGTTCGGCCGCGTCCTGAGCGCGATGCTCGAAGGCAACGAGGCCATGGGCATCTCGCGCGTAACCGATGCCGAGGCGCTCGATCGCCTGGCCGCCATTTCCGAGCTGTTCCAGTTCGTTTCCGGTTCGGTGGACGAGATCCTCGAGACATCTCCGGAACTGTTCCAGGTGCGCGAGTCCTCCAACAGCATCTTCGAGGTGTCGCAGACGCTTCTGGACAAGACCTCCGCCCTGACCCAAGGGCTCCAGGCCCGTGCCGACGCCCGCTACGTCAATACGCTCGCCGGCTACGTACTCGGTGCGCTGGCCCTCGCCTCGATTCTCCTGATCGGCCTGGTCATGGTCCAGGAAACCCGCAGACGCCTAAGTGAGACGGCAGAAAAGAACGAGCGTAACCAGACGGCGATTCTGCGCCTGCTCGACGAGATCGGTGACCTCGCCGATGGTGACCTGACCGTCGCTGCTACGGTAACCGAGGACTTCACCGGCGCCATCGCCGACTCGATCAACTATTCGATCGACCAGCTGCGCGACTTGGTCGAGACGATCAACCAGACCGCCGTGCAAGTGTCCGGTGCGGCGCAGGAAACCCAGGCGACCGCCATGCACCTGGCCGAAGCGTCGGAGCACCAGGCCCAGGAAATTGCCGGGGCCTCGGCGGCGATCAACGAAATGGCTGTGTCGATCGACCAGGTATCGGCCAACGCCGCTGAGTCCTCTGCAGTAGCGGAACGTTCCGTAGCCATTGCCAACAAGGGCAACGAAGTGGTGCACAACACCATCACCGGCATGGACAACATCCGCGAGCAGATTCAGGACACGTCCAAGCGCATCAAGCGTCTCGGTGAATCGTCCCAGGAGATCGGCGACATCGTCAGCCTGATCAACGACATTGCCGACCAGACCAACATCCTCGCTCTGAACGCCGCGATCCAGGCCTCCATGGCCGGTGACGCGGGGCGCGGCTTCGCCGTGGTTGCGGACGAGGTCCAGCGCCTGGCGGAACGCTCCTCGGCTGCCACCAAGCAGATCGAGGCGCTGGTCAAGACGATTCAGACCGACACCAACGAAGCGGTCATCTCGATGGAGCAGACCACCTCCGAAGTGGTGCGCGGCGCCCGCCTGGCGCAGGACGCCGGGGTGGCGCTGGAAGAAATCGAGAAGGTATCCAAGAGCCTTGCAGCGCTGATCCAGAACATCTCCAACGCAGCACGCCAGCAGGCTTCGTCCGCGGGCCACATCTCCAACACCATGAACGTCATCCAGGAAATCACCTCGCAGACGTCGTCGGGTACCACGGCCACCGCCAGGAGCATCGGCAACCTGGCGAAGATGGCCAACGAAATGCGTCACTCGGTTTCCGGCTTTACCCTGCCCGAGACGCAGGAACAAGCTTGAGTTGAGAGCGCGGCGGCCGGCAGCGGCCGCCGCGGGAGTCCACGATGAAGGGGCAGGGCATGCAGCCAAGCGTCGATTGGTCATTGAGACCCTTGGCCGATATGTCGTCAGCGGAATTCCACGACTGGCAGGCCCTGCTCGAGCAGCGGTCCGGGCTGGTCGTGACCGAGCAGCGGCGTATCTTCCTGCAGGCCAACCTCAGCTCGCGCATGCGCGAGGTCGGTGCGGCCGACTACGCCAGCTACTATCGGCAGGTAACGGACGGACCACGCGGTGCGGTGGAATGGTCGACGCTGATGGATCGGCTGACCGTGCAGGAAACCCGGTTCTTTCGCCATCCCCCCTCGTTCGCCCTGCTTTCGCGGGTGCTGCGCGAGCGGGGCGCTTCCCGCGACGCCGCGCGTCCTTGGTCATTCTGGAGTGTCGGTTGCGCGAGCGGCGAGGAGACCTATTCATTGGCCATCTGTGCAGCCGAGGCGCTAGCCCTCGGAGGTGGCGAAACGGCGTTCGGCGTGATCGGGACCGATATTAGCCTCAGTGCCCTGAGCCGATCCCGCGACGGGGTATACAGCCTTCGCCGGCTCGAACAGCTGGAGCCCGACCTCCGCGAACGATACTTCCGGATGCTCCCCGGCGATCGATTCCAAGTGATACCCGACCTGGCAGCGCGAGTGTGCTTTGCCAGGCTTAACGTGCTGGAACTGGCCGGTGCGCCAATGTCCGATATGGACGTCATCTTTTGTCAGAATCTGCTGATCTACTTCCGTCGCTGGCGTCGCCGCGAAATCCTCGATCGCCTGGCCGAGCGCCTGGCACCGGGCGGTTTGCTGGTAATCGGGGCGGGCGAGGCGGTCGGCTGGCAGCACCCGGACCTGGTTCCGGTGGCTGACAGCGAGGTTCTGGCCTTTACCCGGAAATGTTTATGAGCGGAGTCGCTATGGGTGATCGGCACGATTATGTCGCCCTGGAGTGGGTGAAAGGCGAGATTGCCGAGACGCTGAAACAGGCGCGGCAGGCGTTAGAGGCGTTCGTCGAAAACCCGCAGGACTCGACGCGGATGCGCTTCTGCCTGACCTATGTGCATCAGGTGCATGGCACCTTGCAGATGGTCGAGTTCTACGGTGCCGCGTTGCTTGCCGAGGAGATGGAACAGCTGGCCCGCGCTTTGCTGGATGAGCGGGTGGCCAGCCAGACCGAAGCCCTCGAAGTGCTCATGCAGGCCATCCTGCAGATGCCGGTTTACCTGGACCGCATCCAGAGCGCGCGGCGCGACCTGCCGATGGTCGTGCTGCCGCTGCTGAACGACCTGCGCGCGGCCCGCGGCGAGAAGCTGCTCTCCGAGACCAGCCTGTTTTCACCGAACATGTCGGCCCGTGCGCCAGCCTTGCCTGGCGAATCCGTCGCACAACGGCAGACCGACGATCTGCCCGGCCTGTTGCGCAAGTTGCGGCAGATGCTCCAGGTGGCGCTGGTTGGAGTGATCCGCAACCAGGACCTGCCGACCAACCTCGGCTACATGGCACGGGTCTTCGCGCGTCTGGAAATGCTCTGCAAGGATGCGCCGCTGGGCGCGCTCTGGCAGATCGCCTCGGGTGTGGTCGAAGGGCTCGCCACCGGTGCGGTGGCGAACGGAACGACCGTCAGGAACCTGCTGCGGCAGGTCGACCGCGAGCTCAAGCGTCTCGTCGCCCAGGGCGCTGCCGGCATCAACCAGGCCGCGCCGGACGAGCTGACCAAGAACCTGCTGTTCTACATCGCGAAAGCCCCGACGCAGTCGCCGCGCATCCAGGCGTTGAAAGCGGCGTACAGCCTGGACGACGCACTGCCCGACAGTGCCCTGGTGGACGAGGAACGCGCGCAACTGGCGGGCCCGGACCGGGGCGCGATGCGCTCCGTAGTGGCGGCACTCTGCGAGGAACTGGTCAGGGTCAAGGACAGCCTGGACCTGTTCGTGCGCAGCGACCGGATGGGGCTGGCCGAGCTGGTCGCCCTGCAACCCCCGCTCAAGCAGATCGCCGACACGCTGGCAGTGCTGGGGTTCGGCCAGCCGCGACGGATCATTCTCGACCAGATAGCCGTCGTCGAGGCCCTGGCCCAGGGGCAGCGGCAGCCCGACGACGCGGCTCTGATGGATGTCGCGGGCGCGCTGCTCTACGTTGAGGCGACCCTGGCCGGGATGGTCGGCGGTACCTCGGACGAGCGCGGCGAGGAAAGTCACCTGCCGACCACTGATGTCACCCAGATCCATCGCCTGGTGATCCGCGAGGCGCGGACCGGCCTCGAGCAGGCCAAGGACGCGATCATCGAGTTCATCGCGTCGCAGTGGAACCACCAGCATCTGGCGCGGGTGCCCGAACTGCTGACGCAATCGCGCGGTGGCCTGGCCATGGTCCCGCTGGGCCGTGCTGCGGCCCTGCTCGACGCCTGCAACCGCTATATCCAGGAGCAGTTGCTGGCCAAGCAGGCGATTCCGGACTGGCAGAGTCTCGACACCCTGGCCGATGCGATCACCAGCGTCGAGTATTACCTGGAGCGGCTCAGTGAGGACTGCGGGTCCCAAGGCGACCTGATTCTCGACGTGGCCGAGGAAAGCCTGCAGGCGCTGGGTTACCCGCTCGACGATCCGGGTCTGCCTCAGCCCGTTGAAGACAGTTCCGGGTTCGAATGCCTGGAGGCTCACACCGATCCGCTGGACGAGATCGAGATCTTGCCGCTGGATCCGGAGGAGCAGCCTGATCTGCAAGCGCCGGAGCCGTGGTCCGCATATGAAGAGACGCAAGAGCAGCAAGAGCTGCCGCAGCCTGGCGCCCAAGATGCCGGGATGCTGGCCGATGCACCGGCATCGGTAACTGAGTTCGACGCGTTTCCGGCGATCGCCGAGGATGCCGCCGTCGATCCGCACGCCGAAGCGGACAGTGCCGCGACTGATGAGTCGACGGGTTTGCTTGCGTGGGATGAGACGGTCGAGCTGCTTGCAGCGGTCGATGCCGGTGCTGCTGTTGATCCGCAAGGGAAGGCCGACGCTGTTCACCCGATCGGCGATGAGACGTCGGATGCCCCCGAAGCGCCCGAGCCATCGTTGTCGTGGAGCGAGGCCGATATGGCCGCGCTGGACATGCCCGAAGTCGTATTGCCCGAGCCGATGGAGCAGCCGAGCGCCGACATCGAGCCCCGATCGATAGAAGACGTCATGGCGGCACCCGTTGCCGCTATCAACCCGCCCGCACGGGACGTGCCGCCGAGCCTGCTGCCGCCGCCGGACGACGAGGAGCCGGTTGACGACGATTTGCTCGAAGTCTTCATCGAGGAGGCCGCCGAAGTCCTCGAGACCATCGCCGTGTACCTGCCGCAGTGGACCGCCGACACAGCTGACAAGGCCGCACTTGGCGAAGTGCGACGGGCATTTCACACCCTCAAGGGCAGCGGCCGCATGGTGCGCGCGCTGATTATCGGGGAGCTTGCCTGGTCAGTGGAGAACCTGCTCAATCGGGTGCTCGACCGCAGTATCGAGGCCGGTACGCCAGTCAAGGCACTGGTCGCCGATGTGGTCGCCCTGATGCCGGCGCTGGTCGAGGAGTTCGCTAGCAAGGCGCAACGCCAGCGCGACGATGTCGATCGTCTGGCGGCGAACGCCCATGCCCTGGCCAAGGGTTTGCCCACCGATCCCGGGCCGCAGGGCGGCGTCGCACCCGAAGCGCCGGTGCCCGAGTCGGTGCCCGAGATAGTCAGCGAGGACGTGCTCGACCCGCAGTTGCTGGAGATATTCCGCAATGAGGCCGAGTCGCATCTGCGCGCCCTGGTGGACTTTCTCGCCGATTGCGCGCAGCGCCTGCCGCAGCCGGTGACGGATGCGTTGCAGCGCGCCTTGCATACGCTCAAGGGCAGTGCACATATGGCGGGCATCTTGCCGATGGCGGAAATCGCCACCCCGCTGGAAAAGATGGTCAAGGAATTCAAGGCCAACCTCATTCTCATGGAGCAGGCCGAAGCCGAGTTGCTGCATGAGGCAGAACGCTTGTTGCGCCGCGGCCTCGACAATCTCGACAGCCAGCCCTTGCAGCCACTGGAGGGCGCCGAGGCGTTTATCGCCCGCGTCCACGCCCAGCACCAGGCCAGGCTGGCCGGTCGCGACGAGGCCGGCGCCAACGAGCAAGGCGAGCCGCGCGATCCGGGGATGATTGCCCTGTTCCTGTCCGAGGGCATGGATATCCTGCTCGATGCCGAGGACCTGCTGCGCCGCTGGCGCGAGCACCCGGCGGAGCGCCAGGAGCTGAGCGCTCTGCTGGAAGAGTTGACCGCACTCGGCCTGGGCGCGCAGATGGCCGAGTTGCCCCAAATCGATGACCTGTGCCGGGTGTTGCTCGACCTCTATGCCGTAGTGCAGGAAGGTCGGCTGGCCGTCAGTCCGCGGTTCTTCGACGATGTCGAACAGGCCCACGAGGCGCTGGTCGGCATGATGGATCAGGTGGCTGCCGGCTTGCAGGTTTCCCCCCGGGCGGATCTAGTCGCTCGGCTGGAAGAGCTGTTGGCCGACGCGCTGGATCCGCAGGCCTATGAACTGCCAGAGTCCGAGCCGCTGTCGGTGGAGATGACGGCGGAACCTGCGACCGGTCTGCCCGAGACCCTCAAGGAGGACATCGCGGCCGAAGCGCAGGCGTGGCCGGCCGAGGAGTCAGTGGATGCAGACGACCTGGACGCGGAGATGGTCGACATCTTCCTCGACGAGGCGGTTGATCTGCTCGACAGCGCCGGCGGTGCGCTGGAGCGATGGCTCGCCGATCCGGCGAACCAGCTGGCACTGTCCGCGTTGCTGCGAGACCTGCATACCCTCAAGGGTGGCGCGCGGATGGCCGAGATACGCCCCATCGGCGACCTCGCGCACGAACTGGAAACACTCTACGAAGGGCTGTCGGACGGCCGTTACCAGCACACCGCCGAACTGGCGGCGCTGCTGCTGCGCAGCCACGATCAACTCGCTGTCCAGCTTGAGCAGCTACAGGCGAAAAGCCAGATGGACCAGGCGAATGCGCTCATCGAACGGATTCGCGGTTACCGCCAGGGCGTCATACCGACCTTCGCCGACGAAGAGAAGAGCAGCGCTGTAGCCTTGTCCGACTCCGACTCCGACTCCGACGTCGGCGCCGATACCGCCGACGAGACGGGCGCGGCAACTCCTTCCGCGGCGAACCTCAGCGACACGGCTGATTTTGGTCCGCTAGAGGAGTCGTCGGACCCCACGCCGAGCGATGCGACCGAGAATGCGGACGGCCTCGACGGGTCTCCCCCGTCCACGGCTGACACCGCGCCGCAGGGCGCGGACCTGACTGCGGCGTTGGAAATCGTCGAAGGCGTGTCGGAAGCGGACTTCGACGGCGTCGCAGCAGACAGTCAGTCCGACGAACCCCTGGCAACCCTCGCGGCGCCGAAAGACGACGCAGCGGCATCCGAACGCTGGGACAACCGTGATCCGGAGCTGGTCGAGATCTTTCTCGAGGAAGGGTTCGATATCATCGAACGCGCCGGCGCCTCGTTGCAACGCTGGATGGACGACGTCGGCAACAGTTTCGAAATCGAGACCTTGCAGCGCGATCTGCACACCCTCAAGGGTGGCGCGCGGATGGCTGACATCGGCGAAATCGGCGACCTCGCCCATGAGCTGGAATACCTGTACGAGGGGCTCTGCGCCGGCAACTACCGCGCAAGCCCGGCATTGTTCGCCCTGTTACAGGGCTGCCACGATCGGCTGGCGGTCATGCTGGAGGCCGTGCGGGGCTACCAGGCCGTGCCGAACGGCGATGACCTGATCGCGACCATCCGGCACTTTCGCGACAATCCTGACGAGCAACTGACCATTCCGAGCAGCGTGGCCCTGCGGGCCGCTCAAGATCTTACCCAGTCTTCGGCGGAGGCCGAAATCCTGGACATCTTTGTCGAGGAGGCGGACGACCTGCTCGAAGAGATGGAGTCGGCGCTTGGCCGCTGGGAAGCCACGCGCGACAGCGTCGGACCGCTGGTCGACATGATGCGCGTGCTGCATACCCTCAAGGGTGGTGCCAGACTGGCCGGGCAGGTCGGCCTGGGCGACATGGCGCACGACCTCGAGCAACGCCTCGGAGAAGCGCAGCAGCAGGGCGGTGCCTGGTCGGACAGCCTGTTTCTCGACGTGCAGGGTGGCTATGACGCCCTGCTCAAGGCGGTCGAGGCAATGCGCGCGCAGTTGCAGAATGAACCGGACGCCGAGTTCGAGGCGGCGCCTTCGCCCTCCGTGGGCGACGGCCCTGCCGATGCCGCGGTGATTCGACTGGAAACCCCCATCGTCGCGGCCAGTATCCAGGCACCGGCCAACAAGGCGCCGGCCAAGGTGCTGCCGTTCATTCGCCGGGCCGAGCAGGCGGCGCAGGACGCCGCGTCCCGACGCGCCCCTCAGGAACTGGTCAAGGTCCCTGCCGAGCTGCTCGAAGGCCTGGTGAACCTGGCGGGCGAAACCTCGATCTTTCGTGGGCGCGTCGAACAGCAGGTCAGCGATGTGGGCTTTACCCTCGGCGAGATGGAAGCCACCATCGAGCGTGTGCGCGATCAGTTGCGCCGGCTAGACACCGAAACCCAGGCGCAGATCCTCAGTCGCTACCAGGCCGAAGCCGAGCGCGCCGGCTACGACGATTTCGACCCGCTGGAAATGGACCGCCATTCGCAACTGCAGCAGCTTTCGCGCGCGCTGTTCGAGTCGGCATCCGACCTGCTGGATCTGAAAGAGACACTGGCAGCGCGCAACCGCGATGCCGAAACGCTCCTGCTGCAGCAGGCGCGTGTCAATACCGAGCTCCAGGAAGGCCTCATGCGGACCCGTATGGTGCCGTTCGACCGGCTCGTGCCGCGTCTGCGGCGCATCGTCCGCCAAGTCGCCGGCGAACTGGGCAAGCAGGTGGAATTCCACGTCGGAAATGCCACCGGCGAAATGGATCGCAGCGTGCTCGAGCGAATCGTCGCGCCGCTGGAGCACATGCTGCGCAATGCCGTGGACCATGGCATTGAGACGGCGGCCGTGCGTCAGGCGGCGGGCAAGCCCGAGCAGGGAAACATCCGTCTGGAACTCGGGCGCGAGGGCGGCGATATCGTGCTGGCGCTCAGCGATGACGGTGCCGGCATCAACCTGCATGCTGTACGGCGCAAGGCGGTCGAGCGCGGTCTGATGCTGCCCGGTGCCGAACTGTCCGACCATGAAGTGCTGCAGTTCATCCTCGAGGCAGGCTTTTCCACCGCCGCCCAGGTGACGCAGATATCGGGGCGTGGTGTCGGCATGGACGTGGTGCATTCGGAGGTCAAGCAGCTCGGGGGCTCGATGAGCATCGAGTCGACGCTTGGGCAGGGCACCCGTTTCCTGATCCGTTTGCCGTTCACCGTCTCGGTGAACCGAGCGCTGATGGTGTACTCGGGCGAAGACCTGTATGCCATCCCGCTGAACACCATTGAAGGCATCGTGCGAGTCTCCCCCTACGAACTGGAAGCCTACTACCAGCCCGGGGCCTCGCGTTTCGAGTATGCCGGGCAGACCTACGAGCTGCGCTACCTCGGCGAGCTGCTGAACAACGGCCAGCGGCCCAAACTGGTCGGCCAGAGCCTGCCGCTTCCGGTGATCCTGGTGCGCTCCAACGAGCACAGCGTGGCCGTGCAGGTCGACAGCCTGGCTGGCTCGCGCGAGATCGTGGTGAAGAGCCTCGGGCCGCAGTTCGCCACGGTGCCGGGTATCTCCGGCGCGACCATCCTTGGCGACGGGCGGGTGGTGGTGATTCTCGATCTGTTGGCCACCATTCGAGTGCTGCATGCGCACTTGCTCACCCAACAGCAACCGATGCCGCTGCTCGGAAACGATGAGCCGGCCGAGACGGAGGTCGACCGGCCGACCCTGGTGATGGTCGTGGATGACTCGGTAACCGTACGCAAGGTCACCAGCCGCTTGCTCGAGCGTAACGGTATGAACGTGCTCACCGCCAAGGACGGGGTCGACGCCATTACCCAGCTGCAGGAGCGCAAGCCCGATATCATGCTGCTGGACATCGAGATGCCGCGCATGGACGGGTTCGAGGTCGCGACCCTGGTGCGTCACGACGAGCACCTGAAAGACTTGCCGATCGTCATGATCACCTCGCGTACCGGGGAAAAGCACCGCGATCGGGCTATGGCGATCGGTGTGAACGAATACCTCGGCAAACCGTACCAGGAGTCCCTGCTGCTCGAGACCATCCAACAGCTGGTCAAACGTCATGAGTGAGGTGGTCGCTGCCCGCATCGGCGTCATTGCCGACACCTCGCTGCAGCGCCATGTGCTGCAGCAGGCGCTGAGCGCCAACGGCTATCAGGTGGTGCTCAACAGCGACCCGGCCCGACTGGAGGAGGCGGACGTCGCAGCAGTCGAGGCCGACCTCTGGCTGGTGGATCTGGCGCAGACCGAAGACTCGCCTCTGGTGAACGCGTTACTGGAACGGGACAGCTGCCCGGTACTGTTTGGCGAGGGGCACGCGCCCGAGCGGCAGTCCGAGCATTATCCGCGCTGGGAACGCCGCCTGTTCGGCAAGCTCAAGCGGCTGGTTGGCGATCCATCACGGATCGTCGGGCCACGCCTGGCGGTGCTGCGCGGCGACGGTGAGCGTCCGGCACGACTAGCGCTGCCCGGCATGCTGGCGGCTGCGTCCGACTCGGTCGGCGAGCCGGCGCGCGATGTCTGGTTACTGGCGGCGTCGTTGGGTGGCCCGGAAGCCGTGAAGACCTTTCTCGATGCGCTGCCCGCTGGCTTGCCCGTCGGCTTCATCTACGCCCAGCACATCGAGGCGACGTTCGAAACCGCGTTGGCCCAGGCGGTGGGCCGGCACAGCCAGTGGCACGTGACGGCCAGCCGGGACGGTGACGCGATTCGCTGCGGCGAGGTGGTGATCGCGCCTATCGCCCAGGAGCTGGGTTTCACCCGCGACGGCGCGATGCAATTGACCGGGCGCAGCTGGCCCGAACCCTACAGTCCGTCGATCGACCAGATGATGCTGAACGTGGCGCAGCAGTTCGCTAGTCGCTGCGGCGTTATCGCCTTCAGTGGCATGGGCAGCGACGGTAACGCCGCGGCGGCCTACCTGGTGCGCCAGGGCGGTCGCGTCTGGACCCAGCGTGCCGAGTCCTGCGTCTGTTCGAGCATGCCGGACAGCCTTCGCGAAGGCGGATACAGCGTGCTCAGCGGCGACCCCCGGGAACTGGCGCAGGCGCTGGTCAATCACTTCCTGCAACAGGCCAGCCCTGCTGCGGCCGTTTCTCAACTGGACGTACCATGAGCCAAACCATCGCTTCCCAGGACACGCCCGCCAGCCTCACCGGCCTCTTGGTGCCGCTGGCAGACCGCACGTTGCTGTTGCCCAACGTGGCCGTGGCCGAGCTGATCCCCTTTCGTGCGCCACGGGCTGCCCAGGGCACGCCGCCATGGTTTCTCGGGCAAATCCCCTGGCGCGACCTCATGCTGCCGCTGCTGTCGTTCGAGGCCGCCTCGGGCGGGCAGCCGTCAACCGGTCCGCTGGCGCGTGTCGCGGTGCTCAATGCTCTGGGCGGCCGGGACCACGTGAAGTTCATCGCCCTGCTGGTGCAGGGCATCCCGCGTTCGGTCAAGGTCGATCCGAGCCTTGCGCATTCGGACGTCGCCCTGGCACCGCTGGAGCTCGACGCCGTCAACCTCGGTGACGTGCAGGCGCGGATTCCCGATCTGGTGGCGCTGGAGCAGAAACTGGCGGATGCCGGGCTGATCTGAGCCGCCCGCGACCTCATCGGCCGCCGGGTCTCAGGAGGGCAGCTGCAGGTCGCCCCATAGGTGCTGCGCCACGCTCAGCGCCACCACGGGCGCGGTCTCGGTACGCAGCACGCGCGGGCCCAGGCGAGCGGCCTGGAATCCAGCGCGCCGGGCCTGGTCAAGTTCACCATCTGACAAGCCGCCCTCGGGCCCGATCAGAAAGGCCAAGGTGGTAGGGCGCGGGTGGGTCGCCAGCGCCTGCGCCACGGGATGTAGCACCAACTTCAGATCGGCCTCGAGGCTCAGCCATTGCTCGAGCGGCATGGGCGGGTGGATGATCGGCACCACCGATCGACCGCACTGCTCGCAGGCGCTGATCGCAATCTGTCGCCAGTGCGCCAGGCGCTTGTCCGCGCGGTCCTCGTTCAGGCGCACTTCGCAGCGCTCACTTAGAATCGGGGTGAGTTCGCTGACGCCCAGTTCGGTCGCTTTCTGGATCGCCCAGTCCATCCGCTCGCCGCGCGACAGGCCCTGTCCCAGGTGGATGCGCAGGCTGGATTCGGGCAGGCCGGGCAGGCATTCGTGCAGGTGCACCATGACCCGCTTCTTGCCGACTTCCACCAGCTCGCCGCGGTACTCGTGCCCGCTGCCGTCGAACAACTGCACCACGGCGCCGGCTGCCAGCCGCAGGACGCGGCCGATGTAGTGCGCCGCCGCCTCCGGCAGTTCATGGCTGCCAAGCGAAAGGGGGACATCGATGTAGAAGCGGGATATACGCATCGGGCACGCTGCGCTCTGTCAGGAAAGCAGGCAGTCTAAAGCCAAAGGGCACGGCCCTGAAGTCCCGCATCGAGGCCGTGCGATTGGGACTAGCCGGGATCGCGGAACTCGCGCGGCGCGCCGGCAGCGACGGCGACACTGACCGAGGCGCGCGTGGCGATGTCGATGCCTTCGCTGGCGACCTCGGCGAGGAAATCGATCTGCTCCTCGGTGATGGTGTAGGGCGGCAGGAAGTACACCACGCTGCCCAGGGGTCGCAGCAACG
Source organism: Pseudomonas sp. (assembly GCA_032064305.1). GTDB lineage: Bacteria > Pseudomonadota > Gammaproteobacteria > Pseudomonadales > Pseudomonadaceae > Stutzerimonas. The sequence continues at coordinate 25,472 of DAMBNU010000004.1, forward strand.
CGCCGCGCTGCAGTGCGTGCTGATAGACCTTCAATCCGCGACGTTCCTGCCAGGGGTAGGCGGTCTTGCTGGCCTTGTCCTGGACCATCTCGATCGCAACGGCCATGCCGGTCTGCCGGACCTCGGCCACGTGGGGGTGATGGGCAAGATGAGCGGTGGCGCTGGTCATGCGGGCCGCCAATTTCTTGTTGGCTTCCAACACCTGATCCTGCTCGAAGATGTCCAGCGTGGCCAGGGCCGCCGCGCAGGCCAGCGGGTTGCCGGTGTAGGTATGCGAGTGCAGGAAGGCGCGCAACGTGGCGTAGTCGTCGTAGAACGCCTGGTACAAGCCGTCGGTGGTCAGGACCGCAGCCATCGGCAGGTAGCCGCCGGTGAGGGCCTTCGACAGGCAGAGGAAGTCGGGGGTGATACCCGCCTGCTCGCAGGCGAACATGGTGCCGGTGCGACCGAAGCCGACGGCGATCTCGTCGTGGATCAGGTGCACTTCGTAGCGGTCGCAGGCTTCACGCAACAGCTTGAGGTAGACCGGGTGATACATGCGCATGCCGCCAGCGCCCTGTATCAGTGGCTCGACGATGACGGCGGCGATGTCGCGGTGATGCTCGGCCAGGGTCTGCTCCATATGCACGAACATCTGCCGCGAGTGCGCTTCCCAGCTCACGCCGTCCGGGCGCAGGTAGCAATCCGGGCTGAGTACCTTGTAGGTGTCGAGCAACAGGGGCTTATAGGTATCGGTGAACAGGGCCACGTCGCCCACCGACATCGCCGCCACGGTCTCGCCGTGGTAGCTGTTGGTCAGCGTCACGAAGCGCTGTTTTTCCGAGCGGCCGCAGTTTCGCCAGTAGTGAAAGCTCATCTTCAGCGCGACCTCGATGCCGGTCGAGCCGTTGTCGGTGTAGAACACCCGGTCCAGGCCTGGCGGCGTGATCCGCACCAGCCGCTCGGACAGCTCAACCACCGGCTGGTGGCTGAAACCGGCCAGCATGACGTGCTCAAGCTGGTCGAGCTGGTCCTTGATGCGCTGGTTGATTCGCGGGTTGGCGTGGCCGAACACGTTCACCCACCAGGAGCTGACGGCGTCCAGGTAGCGCTTGCCATCGAAGTCTTCGAGCCAGACGCCTTCGCCGCGGCGAATGGGGATCAGGGGCAGCTGTTCGTGATCCTTCATCTGGGTGCAGGGGTGCCAGAGGACGGAAAGGTCGCGTTGCATCCAGCTGTCGTTCAGGCTCATCTCGCCTCCTTCGGGTCGTGCGTCGGCGCAGCCTAGCAAATCCGCGAACGCATTCGCCCGGCGGATCTATCTGGCGGGTCGATATTTTGAAACGAAAAAATGCGATTCATTCCGATCTGTAAGCCGTTAGGCTAGCGCCATCGATTAATGGGGACGCGAAGCGATGCGATGGCGGAATTCTTCCAGTAACTACGGGCTGATCAGCATCACCATGCACTGGCTGGTAGCGCTGGCGGTGGTCGGGCTTTTCGCGCTGGGCTATTGGATGGTAGGGCTGACCTACTACAACAGCTGGTACCGCACCGCCCCGGATATCCACAAGAGCGTCGGCCTGCTGCTGTTCGCCTTGATGGTGCTGCGCGTGGTCTGGCGCATGTCGAACCAGGGGCCGGCGCCGCTGGCGGACCACTCGCGACCAGTCCGGCTGGCCACGAAAGCTGGCCACGGGCTGCTCTATGCCGGCTTGTTCGCCGTGATGCTGACCGGCTACCTGATTTCCACCGCCGATGGCCGGGGCATCAGTGTGTTCGGCTGGTTCGAAGTGCCGGCCCTGGTCACAGCCATTCCGGACCAGGAAGACGTCGCCGGCCTGCTCCACCAATACCTCGCCTGGGCGCTCGTGATCCTCTCGGCGATCCATGCCCTAGCGGCCCTCAAGCACCATTTCATCGACCGCGACGCGACGCTCAAGCGGATGCTCGGTCGTGCCGGTGCCTGATCCATTTCGAAAAAGGAGAGTTCCATGTTGAAGAAAACCTTCGCGGCGTTGGCCCTGGGTTCGGTGATCCTCGCCGGTCAGGCAGTCGCGGCCGATTACGTCATCGACACCAAAGGCCAGCACGCCTTCGTCAACTTCAAGATCAGCCATCTGGGCTACAGCTGGGTGTGGGGTAGTTTCAAGGAGTTCGACGGCCGCTTCAGCTTTGATGCCGACAAGCCGGAGGCGAGCAGCGTTACCGTCGAGCTCAAGACCGCCAGCGTCGATACCAACCACGCCGAGCGCGACAAGCACCTGCGCAGCGGCGACTTCCTGAACGTGTCCGAGCATCCGACCGCGACCTTCGAGTCCACCTCGGTCAAGTCGACCGGAGAAGGCACTGCGGACATCAGCGGCAATCTGACCCTGAACGGCGTGACCAAGCCGGTGGTCATCGCCGGAAAGTTCATCGGCGAGGGCAAGGACCCCTGGGGTGGCTACCGTGCCGGGTTCGAAGGCACGACGACCCTGAAGCTGAAAGACTTCGATATCCAGATGGACCTTGGGCCGGCCTCGCAGACGGTCGACCTGATCATTTCGGTCGAAGGGGTGCGTCAGTAAGGCTCGATGCGATATCAGACGCCGGCGCAAGCCGGCGTTCTGCTTTCTGCGGCGCCGGCTGGCGAAGCTTGTCATCCGCTCCAATGTCGCAACGCATTGCCCCGAACGGCTGTTGCAGACGCGAACCGCTGTTTACAAACATAGTTGAATGTAAGTATATTCCCGTGATCCTGCCATCCGAGTCTGCCTGAGCCTTGCGCTCGGGCGCTGTCTGTTCAACGAGGTCGCTTTCGATGTCCATCAAGCCAGCCAGTGCTGCTCTGATCCCCTTTCTCGCCGCCGCGTTCCTGCTCGGCGGCTGTCGCGACGATCAGGCGGCGCCTGCCGGGGGAGCGCCACAGCAGAAGCCCCAGGTCGGCATCGTCACCCTGGAAGCAGAACCCTTCGCGCTGACCGCCGAGCTGCCCGGCCGCACGACGGCCTACCGGGTTGCCGAGGTGCGGCCGCAGGTCAACGGCATCATCGAGAAGCGTCTGTTCACCGAAGGCAGCGAAGTGAAAAAGGGCCAGCAGCTCTATCAGATTGACCCGTCCGTCTACGAGGCGACGCTGAGCAGCGCCAAGGCGAAACTGGCCTCGGCCAAGTCGTTGGCCGATCGCTACGAGCTGCTGGTCAAGGAGCAGGCGGTCAGCCGGCAGGCCTACGACGAGGCCCGTGCCGCGGCGCTGCAGGCCAAGGCCGAGTTCGAGCGCGCACAGATCGACCTGCGTTACACCAAGGTCCTCGCGCCCATTGCCGGGCGCATCGGCCGTTCTGCCGTGACCGAAGGCGCCCTGGTCAGCAACGGCCAGGCACAGGAGCTGGCTACCATTCAGCAGTTCGATCCAATCTACGTCGATGTCACCCAGCCGGTGCAGGACCTCGTCGCCCTGCGCCGTGATCTGGAAAGTGGCCGGCTGCAGCGCGCCGGCGACAGCGCGGCCAAGGCGCGGCTGGTGCTGCAGGATGGAACCGAGTATCCACACGACGGCACCTTGGAAGTGTCCGAGGTCACGGTGGACGAGGGGACCGGTTCGGTCACGCTGCGTGCGGTGTTCCCGAACCCGGACAAGAATCTTCTGCCCGGCATGTTCGTCCACGCTCGGCTGTTGGCCGGTGTTCGTGAGCAGGCGCTGCTGGTGCCGCAGCAGGGGGTCACTCGTGACGCCCGCGGCGAGCCGACGGCGCTGGTGGTCGGCGCAGGCGACAAGGTCGAGCTGCGGCAGATCAAGACCGAACGCGCCGTCGACAACCGTTGGCTGGTCAGCGAAGGCCTGCAGCCGGGCGACCGGCTGATCACCGAAGGACTGCAGTTCATCCGTCCCGGGGTGGAGGTCGATCCGCGCCCGGCGGGTAACGTCCAGCAGGCCAACACGCCGAACGGGCAGGCCGGCGCCGCGCCCGCCACTGGCCAGGGGGAATAACCGCGCATGTCCAGATTCTTCATCGATCGGCCGATCTTCGCCTGGGTCATCGCCCTGGTGCTGATGCTGGCCGGCACGCTGGCGATCCTCAATCTTCCGGTCAATCAGTACCCAAGCATCGCGCCGCCGAACGTGTCCATTTCGGTCAGCTACCCGGGCGCCTCGGCGCGCACCGTTCAGGACACGGTGGTCCAGGTCATCGAGCAGCAGCTCAATGGCCTCGACGGGCTGCGCTATATCTCCTCGGAGAGCAACTCCGACGGCAGCATGACGATTAACGTGACCTTCGAGCAGGGCACCAACCCGGACATCGCCCAGGTGCAGGTGCAGAACAAGCTGCAGCTGGCGACACCGCTGCTGCCGCAGCAGGTTCAACAGCAGGGCATCCGGGTCTCCAAGTCGGCGCGCAACTTCCTGATGGTGGTGGCGCTGGTGTCCAAAGATGGCCAGCAGAGCAACTACGACCTGGCCAACTACATCGTCGCCAACGTCCAGGACCCGATTTCGCGGACGCCGGGCGTCGGTGACTTCCAGGTGTTCGGCGCGCAGTACGCGATGCGCATCTGGCTCGATCCGGCCAAGTTGCAGCAATACCAACTGACTGCTGCCGATGTTCGTTCTGCGATCCAGGAGCAGAACCTGCAGGTGTCCTCCGGCCAGCTCGGCGGGCTGCCTGCGGTAGAGACCCAGCAGCTCAACGCGACCATCATCGGCAAGACGCGCCTGGAAACGCCCGAGCAATTCCGCAAGATCCTGCTGAAAGTCAACGGTGACGGCTCGCAGGTACGCCTGGGCGATGTCGCCCGGGTCGAACTCGGTGCCGAGAGCTACGCCATCCGCGCCGAATACAACGGCCAGCCCGCCGCGGGGCTGGGTATCCGCCTCGCCGCCGGTGGCAATGCGCTGGACACCGCCAATGCGGTGCGCAAGACCATCGCCGAGCTGGAGCCGTTCTTCCCGCCGGGAGTCGAGGTGGTTTACCCCTACGACACCACGCCGGTCATCTCGGCCTCGATCGAGGGCGTGGTGCACACCCTGCTCGAAGCCTTCGTACTGGTGTTCCTGGTAATGTTCCTGTTCCTGCAGAACCTGCGGGCGACGTTGATCCCGACGCTTGCCGTGCCGGTGGTTATCCTCGGAACCTTCGCGATCCTGCTGACCTTCGGCTACAGCATCAACACGCTGACCATGTTTGCCATGATCCTGGCGATCGGCCTGCTGGTGGACGACGCCATCGTGGTGGTGGAGAACGTCGAGCGGGTGATGCGCGAGGAGGGGCTTTCTGCGCGAGAGGCGACGCGCAAGTCCATGGGCCAGATCCAGAGCGCGCTGGTGGGTATCGGCGTGGTGCTGTCGGCTGTGCTGCTGCCGATGGCCTTCTTCGGCGGTTCCACTGGGGTAATCTATCGGCAGTTCTCCATCACCATTGTCTCGGCCATGGTGCTGTCGGTGCTGGTGGCGCTGATCTTCACCCCGGCGCTGTGCGCCACCATTCTCAAACCGCATGACGGCGAGCACGAGGGCAAGCGCGGCTTTTTCGGTTGGTTCAACCGCACCTTCGACCGCGGTACCCAGCGCTACGAGCGTGGCGTGGCTGCGCTGTTGCGGCGCAAGGCACCCTTCCTGCTCATGTACCTGCTGATCGTCGGCGTGATGGTGTGGATGTTTACCCGCATTCCCACCGCCTTCCTGCCTGAAGAAGACCAGGGCGTGCTGTTCGCCCAGGTGCAGACGCCGGCCGGCTCGACCGCCAACCGCACGCAGGAAGTGGTCGAGCAGATGCGTGACTATCTGCTGACCAAAGAAAGCGAGACGGTCCGCTCGGTGTTTACCATTACCGGTTTCAACTTCGCCGGTCGCGGCCAGAGCTCCGGCATGGCGTTCATCATGCTCAAGCCCTGGGAAGAGCGCACCGAGCCCGGCCAGGGCGTGTTCGACCTGGCCCAGCGGGCCCAGGGCTACTTCTTCAGCCTGCGCGACGCCATGGTGTTCGCCTTCGCGCCGCCGGCGGTGATGGAACTGGGCAATGCCACCGGCTTCGACGTCTATCTGCAGGACCAGGCGGGACTGGGCCACGAGGCGCTGACCCAGGCGCGTGACCAGTTCATGCAGCTGGCGGCCAAGGAGCCGACCCTGACCGGGGTACGCTTCAACGGCCTGCGCGACGAGCCGCAGTACCACTTGATCATCGACGACGAAAAGGCGCGCGCCCATGGCGTCTCGATTGCTGCGATCAACGATTCGCTGTCCATCGCCTGGGGGTCGAGCTACGTCAACGACTTCATCGACCGCGGGCGCGTCAAGCGTGTCTACATGCAGGGCGAGCCCTCCTCGCGGATGAACCCCGAGGACCTCGGCAAGTGGTACGTGCGCAACGACGCCGGCGAAATGGTGCCGTTCACCGCCTTTGCCTCCGGCGAGTGGACCTACGGCCCGCCGAAGTTGACCCGCTTCAACGGTGTGCCGGCGATGGAAATCCTCGGGTCGGCCGCGCCGGGCTACAGCTCCGGCGAGGCGATGGCCGCAGTCGAGCGGATCGCCGAGCAGTTGCCGGCCGGCATCGGCTACTCCTGGACCGGGCAGTCCTACGAGGAGCGCCTGTCCGGCTCCCAGGCCCCGGCGCTGTATGCGCTGTCGTTGCTGGTGGTGTTCCTCGCGCTCGCGGCGTTGTACGAAAGCTGGTCGGTTCCGCTTTCGGTGATGCTCGTCGTGCCGCTGGGTATCGTCGGTGCGCTGGCCTTCACCATGGGCCGCGGGCTGTCCAACGACGTGTTCTTCCAGGTGGGCCTGCTGACCACCGTGGGGCTGTCGGCGCGTAACGCGATCCTCATTGTCGAATTCGCCAAGACGCTGCACGAGCAGGGGATGACGCTGTTCGATGCGGCAATCGAAGCCTGCCGCATACGGTTGCGGCCGATCGTCATGACTTCGCTGGCGTTCATGCTGGGCGTGCTGCCGCTGGCGATTTCCAGCGGTGCCGGCGCGGGCAGCAAGCATGCCATCGGTACCGGTGTGATCGGCGGCATGCTCAGCGCCCTGGTGCTGGCGATCTTCTGGGTTCCTCTGTTCTACGTGCTGGTGTCGTCGCTGGCCGAGCGCAAGAAGTCGGCCCGTGACAAGCAAAATGGAGAGGCGCAATGAACAAGTCAGTCCTGAGCCTGGCGCTGATGGCTGCGCTGGGCGGCTGCTCGCTGATTCCAGACTATCAGCGCCCTGACGCGCCGAGCCCCGCCAGTTGGCCCGAAGGCGAAGCCTACGAGGGCGCCTCCGCTGCGACCCAGGGTGGATCGATGGACCTGGGCTGGCAGGCATTCTTCCGTGACCCGGCGTTGCGTCGGTTGATCGGCGTGGCGCTGGAAAACAACCGCGACCTGCGCGCTGCTGCGTTGAATGTCGAGGCCTACCGGGCGCTCTACCGGATCCAGCGCGCCGACCTGCTGCCGGCGGTCAGCGCCGACGGTTCCGGCAGTCGTACGCGCACCCCGGGCGACCTCAACCAGACCGGCGACAGCGTCATCAGCAGCCAGTACAGCGCCACGCTTGGCGTGTCCTGGGAGCTGGACCTGTTCGGGCGCCTGGGCAGCCTGCGCGAACAGGCGCTGCAGGAGTTCTTCGCCACCGCCGCGGCCCAGCGCAGCACGCAGATCAGCCTGATTGCCAGCGTCGCCAACGCCTGGCTAACCCTGCAGGCCGACCAGGCGCTGCTGCAGGTCAGTCGTGACACGCTCAAGACCTACGAGCAGAGCCTAGAGCTGACGCAGCGCAGCTTCGACGTGGGCGTTGCGTCCGCCCTGGAGCTGAGTCAGGCACGCAGCGCCGTCGACACCGCCCGCGTCGGCATCGAGCGCTATTCGCGCCAGGCTGCCCAGGACCGCAACGCGCTGGTGCTGTTGCTCGGCCAGGGCCTGCCCAAGGAGCTGGCCGACGCCGGCGAACTCGAGCGTGACCAGCTGGCGCCCTTGCCGGTCGGGTTGCCGTCGGACCTGCTCTACCAGCGGCCGGACATCATCCAGGCCGAATACCAGCTGCGCGCGGCCAACGCCAACATCGGCGCCGCCCGTGCCGCCTTCTTTCCGCGCATCAGCCTCACCGGGGCCGCCGGGACCGCGAGCAGCGAGCTGTCCGGCCTGTTCGGCAGCGGCTCGAGCTACTGGAACTTCTCACCGAGCATCAGCGTGCCAATCTTCAACGCCGGCCAGCTTCGCGCCAATCTGGATTACGCCCAGATCAGCCGCAACATCGAAGTGGCCCGCTACGAATCGGCGATTCAGACCGCCTTCCGTGAAGTCTCCGACGGACTCGCTGCGCAGGGCACCTACAGCCGCCAGGTGCAGGCGCAGCGCGACCTGCTGCAGGCCAGCGAAGACTACTATCGGCTCGCCGAGCGGCGTTACCGCGCCGGCGTCGACAGCTACCTGACGCTGCTCGATGCGCAGCGTCAGCTGTTCGAGGTCAAGCAGCAGTTCATCACTGACCGCCTGGCGCAGATGACCAGTGAGGTCGAGCTGTTCAAGGCCCTCGGCGGCGGCTGGGACGCCCAGATGCAGCCGCCGCCGGACCAGGGCTGAGACGCTGGGCACCATAAGCCGTAACGAGAAACGCCGCCCCGAGGGGCGGCGTTTTCGTATGCATAACAATCAGCGATTGCGTGTCAGCAGCGCCGGCTTCTCGCCGCGGGGACGGCTCGGCAGTTGCTCGAGCTGGTCGATGCTCGGCAGACGGTCGATCTTCGATTCCTTGTGAATGATCACCGGCTGCTTTTCCTTGGGCTTCTCGGCCATGTCGCGCCGTTCGCCCAGGTTGTCGTTATCGAGGCGACGGCCTTCGTTCTTGCGGCGCGGCTGGCCGCCTCGGCCGGCCGCCTGACCGGACCGCTTGCCTTTGCCAGCACCGCCGCCGGCACCGCCGTTGCGTGGCGCTGAGGCTGCGCGGAGCTGGGCGCCGGGTTGTGGTGCCGGTGCACCCGGACGGCGGCCGCGACCCTGCTTGTTCTGGTAAGGGCTGACGTAGTCGACGCGATTGCCGAAATTGTCCACCTCGTCGTCCAGGAACACTTCCGGGTCACGGTCGTTGGGAAGGCGCGGCGGCCGGCTCACTGGCGCTGCGGTAGCGGCCTGTTCGGCCGGTGCCTGGGAGGCGCGGGCGTTGCGTGGCTTGTTGCGCGTCCGCCGATTGCGTTCGCCTTTCGCTTCACCGCTGCCCTCGGCGACCTTGGCGGCGCGCTCCGGCCGTGGCTTGCGCTCGCCGTTGCGGGGCGGGCGTGGTTGGCGCGGCTCGCGTACCTCCGGCTTCTCCGCCTCGATGGTGCTGGCGTCAAAGCCCATGAGATCGCCGTCGGCGATCTTCTGCTTGGTCATCCGCTCGATGCCCTTGAGGAGCTTTTCCTCGTCGGGCGCCACCAGCGAGATGGCCTCGCCGCTGCGGCCGGCACGGCCGGTCCGGCCGATACGGTGGACGTAGTCCTCCTCGACGTTGGGCAGCTCGAAATTGACGACGTGGGGCAGCTGGTCGATATCCAGGCCACGGGCGGCAATGTCGGTTGCCACGAGGATCCGTACGGCATTTGCCTTGAAGTCGGCCAGCGCCTTGGTGCGGGCGTTCTGGCTCTTGTTGCCGTGGATAGCCACCGCAGGCAGCCCATGCTTGTCGAGGTACTCGGCCAGGCGGTTAGCGCCGTGCTTGGTGCGGGTGAAGACCAGCACCTGCTCCCAGGCGCCCTGGGTGATCAGGTGGGCAAGCAGGGCGCGCTTGTGGCTGGCCGGCAGGCGGAAAACGCGCTGCTCGATGCGCTCGACCGTGGTGTTCGGCGGCGTGACCTCGATGCGCTCGGGTTCATGCAGCAGCTTGCCGGCGAGATCGGTGATGTCCTTTGAGAAGGTCGCCGAGAACAGCAGGTTCTGGCGCTTGCTCGGCAGCCGGGCGAGGACCTTCTTGACGTCGTGGATGAAGCCCATGTCGAGCATGCGGTCGGCTTCATCGAGGACCAGAATTTCGATGTTCGACAGGTCGACGGCCTTCTGGTTGGCCAGGTCGAGCAGTCGGCCCGGACAGGCTACGAGTACGTCGAGGCCCTTGGCGATCGCCTGGACCTGCGGGTTCATGCCGACGCCGCCGAATATGCAGGCGCTCTTGAACGGCAGGTCGCGGGCGTAGACCTTGAAACTGTCATGAACCTGCGCGGCGAGTTCGCGCGTCGGGGTCAGCACCAGCACGCGTGGCTGTCGCGCGCCATGGCGATGGGTGGGATCGGGATGACCGCCCGGAAAGAGGATTTCCAGCACCGGGAGGGCGAAGCCACCGGTTTTGCCGGTTCCCGTCTGTGCGGCGACCATCAGGTCGCGTCCCTGCAACACGGCGGGAATGGCCCGCTGTTGCACAGGTGTAGGCTGGGTATAGCCAGCGGCCTCGACGGCAGCGGCCAAAGCCTCGGAGAGACCGAGGGAAGCAAAGGACATGAGTAATCCTGTCTTGTTTAGGGCGTTGCCCTGGGATGGTCATGCCTGGCTCGAATCGCGACTGGCGTGCGATCCCGTCCGGTCCTGCCGTCTCTCTATGGGAAAACGACATCCGGGCGTAAGCCTGGCGGAAGCGCGGAGTATAACAGAGCCTGTTGACGCCGCATTGGTAGGACAGTGTGGCAGGTCGCAGGTTCATTGACCAGCTTCCCGTTTCCGGGAAGCGGATGTCTGTTCAGCCGTGCAGGCCGAGCTTGTCGCGGATTGCCAGGCTCGGTTCGGCCTGGTTCAGCGTGTAGAAGTGCAGGCCCGGCGCGCCACCGGCCAGCAGCCGCTCGCACAGCTCGGTGACGACCTGGTTGCCGAATGCCTGGATGCTCTCCATGTCGTCGCCGTAGGCCTCGAGCTGCTTGCGCACCCAGCGGGGAATCTCGGCACCGCAGGCATCGGAGAAGCGGGCCAGCTTGCTGTAGTTGGTGATCGGCATGATCCCGGGGACGATCGGTGTCTCCACCCCCAGCTTGCGCACGCGTTCGACGAAGTAGAAGTAGCAGTCGGCATTGAAGAAATACTGGGTGATGGCGCTGTTGGCACCGGCCTTCGCCTTGCGCACGAAGTTGGCCAGGTCGTCTTCGAAGTTGCGTGCCTGCGGGTGCATCTCCGGGTAGGCGGCGATCTCGATATGGAAGTGATCGCCCGTCTCGTGACGGATGAACTCCACCAGCTCGTTGGCGTAGCGCAGCTCGCCGCTGGCCATGCCCATGCCCGATGGCAGGTCGCCGCGCAGCGCGACGATGCGGGAGATGCCGGCATTGCGGTACAGCTCGAGCAGCTCGCGCAGCTCCTGTTTGCTGTCGCCGACACAGGACAAGTGCGGAGCCGTGGGCACCTTCACTTCACCGTCGAGTTGCAGCACGGTGTTGAGGGTGCGGTCGCGGGTCGAGCCGCCCGCGCCGTAGGTGCAGGAGAAAAAGTCCGGCTTGCATTCGGCCAGCCGGCGCGCGGTGGCCATCAGTTTTTCGTGCCCGGCATCGGTCTTTGTCGGAAAGAACTCGAAGCTGATGGAAGGGCGGGATTGCGGTGTGCTCATGACGAATCCAGGGTTGCCGGGCAGTTGCTGCCCGAGACGTCCTTTTATCGATGAAGGCTGAAGGCTTTCCAGCCTCCAGCCTTCAGCGGCTCTTAGTAGCGGTAGCTGTCCGGCTTGAACGGGCCTTCGACCTCGACCCCGATGTACTCGGCCTGGCTCGGGGTCAGGCGCGTAATGACACCGCCGAAGCCCTTGACCATTTCCGCGGCGACTTCTTCGTCGAGCTTCTTCGGCAGCACCATCACGGTGACGTTCTGAGTCCTTTCAGCGACCGGCAGGTCAGCGAACTTCTCGTTGTACAGGTGAATCTGCGCCAGCACCTGGTTGGCGAACGAGCCGTCCATGATTCGGCTCGGGTGGCCAGTGGCGTTGCCCAGGTTCACCAGACGGCCTTCGGCCAGCAGGATCAGGTAGTCGTCATTCTGCGCATCGAAGCTGCCGGCGCCGGTGCGGTGGATCTTGTGCACCTGCGGCTTGACCTCTTCCCACGCCCAGTTCTTGCGCATGAAGGCGGTATCGATCTCGTTGTCGAAGTGGCCGATGTTGCACACCACGGCGCGCTTCTTCAGGGCTTTGAGCATGCCGGCGTCACAGACGTTGGCGTTGCCGGTGGTGGTGACGATCAGGTCGATCTTGCCCAACAACGCGGCGTCGATGCTGGCGTCGGTGCCGTCGTTGAGGCCGTCCTTGTACGGGGAGACCAGTTCGAAGCCGTCCATGCAGGCCTGCATGGCGCAGATCGGATCAACTTCCGAGACCTTGACGATCATGCCTTCCTGACGCAGCGACTGGGCCGAGCCCTTGCCTACGTCACCGTAGCCGATCACCAGCGCCTGCTTGCCGGATAGCAGGTGGTCGGTGGCGCGCTTGATGGCGTCGTTGAGGCTGTGGCGGCAGCCGTACTTGTTGTCGTTCTTGCTCTTGGTGACCGAGTCGTTGACGTTGATCGCCGGGATCTTCAGCGTGCCTTTCTTCAGCATGTCCTGCAGGCGATGAACGCCGGTGGTGGTCTCTTCGGTCACACCGTGCACGCGCTCGAGCACCTGTGGGTACTTGTCGTGCAGGATCTGGGTGAGGTCGCCGCCATCGTCGAGGATCATATTGGCGTCCCACGGCTGGCCGTCCTTGAGGATGGTCTGCTCGATGCACCACTCGTACTCTTCTTCAGTTTCGCCTTTCCAGGCGAACACCGGGATGCCCGCCGCGGCGATGGCGGCCGCGGCCTGATCCTGAGTGGAGAAGATGTTGCAGCTGGACCAGCGTACTTCGGCGCCGAGGGCGGTCAGCGTCTCGATCAGCACCGCTGTCTGGATGGTCATGTGGATGCAGCCGAGGATCCTCGCGCCTTTGAGCGGCTGCTCGCCGGCGTACTTGTGGCGCAGTCCCATCAGGGCAGGCATTTCTGATTCGGCGATGATGATCTCGCGACGACCCCAATCGGCCAGGGAAATGTCGGCGACCTTGAAATCGTTGAAACCGGCAGGCGTCATGACAGCACTCATTGAAGAGTTCTCCATTCGTAGTGTGCGAATGGGCGCCGTTGATGCGTTCAGGAACGCCCCATCCGAGCCTGACAGGCGAAAGCTGGCGTGGACCGGCTGCGGTAAGGCAGCGAAGCGCAATGGCTTGGAAGGTCCCGGACAGGTTTCACCTGCTGCAGCGCCCCTCGGACAGGTGGCGGGCACGACCAAACGGTGTCGGTCGAGTCAAACCCGGCGAGTATAGCGGCGACTGCGCCCAAGCCCAAGCCCAAGCCGGCTCCCGGTCAGGAGCCTTTGCCGCCGGCCCCGCAGATCCGCCGCACCAGCTTGCCGATGGTCAGTCCTTGGACGAGGATCGAGAACAGCACCACCAGGTAGGTGATGTTGAGCAGGAGGTTGCGCTCATCGCTCGCCGGCAACGCCAACACCAGGGCCACCGAGATGCCGCCGCGCAGGCCGCCCCAGGTCAGGATGCGCACCGTGCCGTCCGGCAGGGCGCGGCCGAGTTTGCGTAGCAGCAGGGCCGGCGGGCCGACGGCCAGCAGGCGGGTGCCAAGGATCAGCAGCGCCACGCACAGTGCGATCAGCAGGTACTGCGCGCTGAACGGCAGCAGCACCAGCTCCATGCCGATCAGCACGAAGAGCACCGCGTTGAGGATTTCGTCGAGCAGCTCCCAGAAGTTGTCGAGGTTTTCCCGGGTGTGCTCGGACATTGCGTGGCGGCGTCCCTGGTTGCCGATGATCAGGCCGGCCACCACCATGGCGATCGGCCCGGACACGTGCAGGTGGGTGGCCAGGGTATAGCCGCCGATTACCAACGCCAGGGTCAGCAGCACTTCCACCTGATACTGGTCGATGCTTTTCAGCAGGGCAAAGGTCATCGCGCCGAGCAGGCCGCCGAGCAGCATGCCGCCGCCGGCCTCCTCGATGAACAGCCAGGCTGCCTCGCCTATTCCCGGGGCCTCGCCGCGGGCCAGCACGCCCATCAGCACGGTGAAGACCACAACCGCGACCCCATCGTTGAACAGCGACTCGCCGACGATGGTGGTTTCCAGGGCCTTCGGCGCCCCGGCTGAGCGCATGATGCCGAGCACCGCGATTGGATCGGTCGGCGAGATCAGTGCGCCGAACAGCAGGCAATAGATCAGCGCCGGCTGAAGGTCGAACAGGCCGAGGATCCACCAGGTGCCCGTACCGATCACCGCCGTTGAGAACAGCACGCCAAGGGTCGCCAGCAGGCCGATCGCCCAGCGTCGAGCCCGTAGGTCGGTGAGGTTGATATGCAGTGCCCCGGCGAACAGCAGGAAAGACAGCATACCGTCCATCAGCAGGTGATTGAAGTCGATGCGGCCAACCAGCGCTTCTATCTGGTCCTCGATCGATGGCAGGCCAAGTACGGCCAGGCCATGCAGCAGGACCGAGAACACCAGCGCAGTCGCCATCACGCCGATGGTCGGCGGCAGGCCGATGAACCGGTAGTTGAGGTAGGCGAGCAGCGCCGTGAGGGTGATGAAGATGGCCGACAGTTCGAGCATGGGATCTCGGGTTCCTTCCGCAGGTGGTTATGCAATGGACTGGACCGGGCAGCAAATGGTGCCGGGCGTCGCGCCGCATCGGCTCGCGAAACATGCGCCGGCGCAGGCGGTCAGATAAGGCGTTCGGCGACTTCGCCGGGCGAACCCACAGGAGCCGCCCACATGAACCTCTTGTTCCGTTCCGTTCCCGTGTTCTTCTTTGTGCTGTTCAGCCTGCCCGCTGCCGCCAATTCTTGCTACGTCACCAGCGATACCTCCGGCGCGCTGCCGCCGCCGGTGGTGACCGAGCAGTGCTTTCGTTTCGAAGGCATGGATGACAATGACATCGACTGGGTCTGCCAGAACGACGAGGCGGTGAAGCACGCGCGCCGTGAGATCCTCGACAGCTGTCCATCCGGCCATTTCGGCGTCTGCACCGCGGCGTTGACCGAGGCCACGCTGGCCAACGAGCAGGCCACCGGCAGCCAGGCGAACGAGCAGCTGGCACCCTCCAGCGTGCCGGAGCAGGCCCGGATCGTCACCTATCTCTACGAAGCCAGTGATCATGCCCAGGCGAAGATCGACTGCGAAAGCGCCGGCGGTCAATGGTCGCAGTAGCCCCGCGAGGTTTGGTGAATCCGGCGCATGGGTAGATAATCGCCGGCCGTCGTCGTCCCGAGTGGTTGAGCTATGAAAGTGTTGCCGTTGTGTCTGTCGCTGGTTGCCGTTGTCGCGCTGGCCGGCTGTAACCGCATCGATCCCAATTCGCCGCTGGGCAAGCGCAAGGCGATCTACCAGCAGATGCTCGACACCAAGGAAGACCTCGGCGGCATGCTGCGCGGCCGACTGACCTTCGACGCCAAGGCCTTTGTCAGCGGTGCCGCCAAGCTTGACGAACTCTCGCGCCAGCCCTGGCAGTACTACCCCGAGGTCAAGGAAGAGCAGAGTGAGGCGCGCGACGAGGTCTGGCAGCAGCAGGCGCGCTTCAAGGAGTTGTCCCGCGAGCTGGAGGCGAACACCGCCGCACTGGTCAGGGCCACGACCGCCGGGCCGGTCACTGCCGACAGCGTCCGGGACGCCTTCCAGCGTGTCGAGGACACCTGCGAAGCCTGCCACAAGAAGTTTCGCAACTACTGATCCTGCGCGTGGCCGCCGTCAGCGCCTGGCCGCTTCCAGCTCGCGGCGCGCCTGATCGAGGCGCCGCTTGCTGATCTCGATGACCTGCGGGTCGCCGGTGCCCAGCGCCTCGCGCAGCTGGGCCTCGCGCACCGTGGCCACGCGGGTGGCGCGTTCGATCGCGGCATGATTCGGTTGCAGCGCAATGCCGCCGCGGCAACGTTCGTTGAGGGCCTGCAAGCGCGTCTCCAGCAGTGCGCGCTCGCCGGCGTCCCCGCTCAGGCGGGCCTGCTTGATCTGCTCGCCCATCCGCTCGCGCGCCTCGCTGCAGGCGCCGTCCGACTCGCTGGCCGCCATCACCGGCGTAACGCTGGGCAAGGCGACCAGTAATAAGGGCAGCAGCACGCGCGGGCCGATCATCGAGCGTTTCCTTTTCTTGTTCTTGAGCTGTTATGACTGGGCCATGCCCGTGAAGTGCCGTCAGAAGCCGGCGACGCCCGCCGCGGCCAGCTGCGCCTGCAGCGTCGTCACTTGCGCGGCGTGGAAAAAGGCTTGCAACTGTTCGGCCCGCGCCGGACCGATACCTGGACGTGCCTGCCATTGCGCCGCGTCAGTCGCCACCAGCGTGTCCCAGTCGTCGGCGGGCAGCAGCGGGGGGTGCCCCGGCACGCCGAGCGCCGCCATCCATTGGATGAACGGGCGCCGGCGGGCCAACCGGAAACTGTCGACCAGCTGGGTCGCGCGTGCCGCGCCGATGCCCTGGACCTGCTGCAGCCGTTGCTGGTCGAGGTCCAGCCAGTCGAGCAGCCCATGCACCAGGCCGGCCTCGGCCAGCGCGTTCCAAGTGGCTGCGCCGAGGCCGGGTAGGTCCAGGCCGTGCTTACCGCTTAGCCAGGCCAGGCGTGCAGTGAACTGCTGCTCGCAACCCGGGGCAGCATGCCAGCAGCTCAGGGCGTGGTAGGCGCGGGCGTCGGGCGCGGTCACCGGCTGGCGTGTCTGCGCGCGCCAGACGACCCGGTCGTAGCGGGGAATAGTCAGGCCGGCAAGGCTGATCGCGACCTGATCGTCGGAGCGGATGTCGGCGGCCTGCCAGCGGGCGAGCGAGCCCAGGCTGACCCGGCTGATGCGTCGGTCATCGAGCTGCAGCGGCTCGAGCTCCAGCACGGGGGTGATCCGGCCGCTGCGTCCGATGTTGAAAGCCACCCGGCGTACCCGCGCGACGGCGGTGCGCAGCGGATATTTCCAGGCCGCCGCCCAGCTCGGGGGCCGGGCCCGCCAGGTGTTGGCGTCCGGGCGCGCGCTCTGGCGCAACACGATGCCGTCGCTGGCGAACGGCAGCGCCTCGTGGAACCAGTGGTCGCGCCAGTATCGGGCACCCTCGAGGCTATCGATCGACACGGTCAGTGCAGCACTCTGCGCGAAGCCCATGGCGGCGAGGCCGTCCAGGCGCGCCCTCATCTTGGCCGGCCCGTTGGGCCAGTCCCAGACGAACAGGCCGATGCGTTCAGCCGTCTCCGAGTCCAGGCTCCGCCGCGCCATCGCACCGGCGACCAGGCCGCGGGCGCCGACGCTGCCGGCCCGGGCCTGTACATGGGCCTCCAGGCGCCAGTACAGCTCGCCCTGCAGGATCACCTCGCCGCGCACCGGCAGGCGCGACGGGACCGCCGCCAGCTGGCGCGCACGAGCGGTCCAGTCCTGGCCGCGGTTGCCATCGCCGCGACTGACGGCCTGCACCAGTGTGCCGTCGCGGTAGTGCAGCGTCACTGCAACCCCGTCGACCTTCGGCTGCACCCACAGGCCGTCGCGCCCGGCCATCCAGGCGCCTACCGCGTGGCGATCGCTGAGCTTGTCCAGGCCGGTCTGGGCGACCGGGTGCGGTACCTCGCCCGCCGCCGTGGCCAGCGGATCGGCGCTGGATGCCTGGCCAAAGCAGGCGTGCCAGTCCTGCAGCCGCTGACGCGCCTGGTCGTAGATCTCGTCGTCGACCAGAGCGACACCGCGGCGATGGTAGGCATCGTCCCATTCGGCGAGCTGACGTTCGAGGGCGCGGGTTTCCGATGCGGCGCGTTCGGCCGGCCAGTCGGGACATTGGGCCTGGGACAGGGCAGGGGTGAGGCACAGTAACAGCGTGACGAAGGGGCGCATCGGAGCATCCTTGCTCGGTAGGGCCTGGCATTTTGCCAAGTGGGCAGCGGCGCGACCGTGCGCTAACGCATGTTGAACAGTTCCTGATGAAAGTCGGCCGCCGGCAGGCCCGCGCGGGCCAGGTCGCGTTGCAGTTGGTGGCCGAACGCGGCCGGCCCGCAGAACCATACGTCGCGCTGGCGCCAGGCCGGGACCTGCTGGCACAGGCGCTGCGCGGTCAGGCGGCCATGTTCGCTGGCGATCAACAGGTGCAGCGAGATCCGGGCGCGATCGGCGAGCTGCCGGATGCGGGCGATGAAGTGCGGGTCCGGCGCGCTGGTGCAGTAGAACAGGTCGATGCCGGCGCCGCCGCCCGTGGCCGCCAGCGCTTCGAGTCGTGCCATGAATGGCGCAATGCCGATGCCGCCGGCCACCCAGATCTGCCCGTCCTTGTGACTGGCGAAGTCGAAGCAGCCATACGGCCCTTCCACCGTCACGGGATCGCCGCGGTGCAGCGTCGCCGGCAGGCTGCGGGTGTAGTCGCCGAGGCCCTTGATCGCGAACGCCAGTTGGCCGTCGTCCTGCCAGGCGCCGGACAAGCTGAACGGATGCGGCCCCTCTCGGCCGTCGAAGCTGACGAAGGCGAACTGCCCTGGCTGGTGGCCTGGCCATGGACCGTCCAGCGCGACCCTGACCTGCAGGACCCGGTTGTCGCCGTGGTAGGTCAGGTCCTGGATGCGCCCGAGGACCTGGTGCTGCCGGCCGACGCGCCGCCGAAGCGAGACAGCCGCGGCGTAGCTGCCGGCCACGAGCAGCACGACCAGCGCCATGCCCAGCGGTGAGGGCCAGTCGGTGGGCATCAGGAGGACCACGCTGTGCGCCACCAGCGCCACGTAGACGGCCGCCAGCCAGCGATGGGCCCGGTAGAACCAGCGGTAGGGGATGCGCTGCAGCAAGGCCAGGACGATCAGCAGGACGGCCAGGTAGAAGGCCCACTCGCCAATCGCCTCGGCAAGACCGCGTTGCCCGTGCAGCCAGCCGAGCAAGCCGTCCGGCGTCTGGCCCGCGCCGCGCCGGGCGGGGCGCTGCAGCCAGCCGAACCCGACTAGCCATTTGGGCACTTGCGCCCAACCCCAGTGCGCCACCGCGGTCAGCAGCGCGGCGATGCCCAGCCACTTGTGCAGTCGGTAAAGCTTGTCCAGCCCTTGCAGCCGCGGTTCCAGCCAGCGCGGGCGGATCGCCAGGTAGAGCGCTGCGCTCATGGCCGTGATGGCGAGCAGTCCGCTGAACTGAACCATGTCGGCGCGCAGCGGCCAGAAGCGGGAGCCATTGACGCTGAAGCCGTGCGCGGCCAGCCAGAGCAGGGTTGCGGCCGTGAACAGGCCGATGAACGCCAGGCGGATCGGTTGCATGGCCAGAGCCCTCGTATCGCTGCCGAAGCGGGCGCCCAGCATGCGCTGGGGATGCGTCAGGCGACATGATCGATATCAATGGCATCGATTAGTGAGCTAAGCATCTGCGTCGTACAATCGGTCGCCCATGTCCTGCGGAGAACCCATCAGTGCAGCCTGTGATTTCCATCGAGCAGCTGAGCAAGACCTATGCGTCGGGGCATCCGGCGCTCAAGCGGATCGACCTGCAGATCCGCCAGGGCGAGATCTTCGCCCTGCTCGGCCCCAACGGCGCGGGCAAGACCACCCTGATCAGCATCATCTGCGGCATCGTCAACCCCGGTGGCGGGCGCGTGCTGGTCGACGGCTGCGACATCATCAGCGATTACCGTGCCGCGCGCAGCAAGATCGGCCTGGTGCCCCAGGAACTGTTCAACGAAGGCTTCGAAAGTGTCTGGGCCACGGTGCGCTTTTCCCGCGGCCTGTTCGGCAAGGCGCCGAACGATGGCTACCTCGAACAGTTGTTGCGTGAGCTGTCGCTATGGGACAAGAAGAATGCGCGGATCATCGAACTGTCGGGCGGCATGAAGCGCCGCGTGATGATCGCCAAGGCGCTGTCCCACGAGCCGAGGATCCTGTTTCTCGACGAGCCTACAGCCGGCGTCGACGTTGAGCTGCGCCGCGACATGTGGGAAATGGTCCGCCGCCTGCGCGAGCGCGGCGTGACCATCATTCTCACCACGCACTACATCGAAGAGGCCGAGGAGATGGCCGACCGCATCGGTGTGATCAGCAAGGGCGAGATCATCCTCGTCGAAGACAAGCAGGCGTTGATGCACAAGCTCGGCAAGAAGCAGCTGACCCTGCATCTGCAACGGCCGCTGGCCGAGGTGCCGGCGGAACTGGCCGGCTACCCGCTGACGCTGGTCGACGGCGGCAACCAGCTGGTGTTCACCTTCGACGCGCAGCACGAGGACACCGGCATCGCCGACCTGCTCAAGCGCCTCGCCGAACACGGCATCGACTTCAAGGACCTGCAGTCGAGCCAGAGCTCCCTGGAAGAAATTTTCGTCAGCTTGGTAAAAGGCAGCCGCACATGAATTTACATGCAATCCGCGCCATCTACCTGTTCGAACTGGCGCGTACCTGGCGCACCCTGCTGCAGAGCATCGCCACGCCGGTCATCTCGACATCGCTGTACTTCGTGGTGTTCGGCTCGGCCATCGGCTCGCGGATGGAAGCCATGCACGGCATCCCCTACGGTGCCTTCATTATTCCCGGGCTGATCATGATGGCGCTGCTCACCGAAAGCATCTCCAACGCCTCGTTCGGCATCTACATGCCGCGCTATTCAGGGACCATCTACGAGGTGCTGTCGGCGCCGGTGTCGTATCTGGAAATCGTCATCGGCTATGTTGGCGCAGCCGCTACCAAGTCAATCATTCTCGGCCTGGTGATCCTGCTCACGGCGCGGCTGTTCGTCGACTACCAGATCGCCCATCCCTTCGTGATGGTGCTGTTTCTGCTGCTGACGGCAGTGACCTTCTGCCTGTTCGGTTTCATCATCGGGATCTGGGCGGACGGCTGGGAAAAGCTGCAGATCGTGCCGTCGCTGATCGTCATGCCGCTGGCGTTTCTCGGTGGCAGTTTCTACTCCATCGAGATGCTGCCGCCGCTCTGGCAGAAGGTCACGCTGTTCAACCCGGTGGTGTACCTGATCAGCGGCTTTCGCTGGAGTTTCTATGGCGTCTCGGACGTCAACGTCGGGGTTAGCCTGGCGATGACGTTCGGTTTCCTGGCGCTGTGCCTCGGTCTGATCTGGTGGATCTTCAAGACGGGCTATCGGCTGAAGAATTGAGGCGAGGGTGGCGTGAGGCGCCGACTCACCATGACCCGTATGGAATGCCGTGTTTCTCAATGTAGGCTCTGGATGCCGGCTCTAAAGGCAGCGCATACCGACCTCCGGTCTTGCCACGAGATGGCCCCATGGGTTCGATTTGTGCCTGTGCGCGCAGAACTTCGATCAGGTCGCCACAGCTGCTCGTAACCCAGCCCCTGACCACTCCGCCAGGTGCGAGTCCCAGTGCCAAGGCGTGACGGTATTCACTGGTTGGGCAGGGCGGGTCGAGCCGCTCGCTCATCAGCTCTCGCGCGCGCTCGGGTATCTCCAGAACGATCCGATAGGTCTGTGGTTCGGCCAGCGATTGCCAGCGGACATAGATTCGCTTGGGGAGGTTGGCGCCTGGCACGTGGCGACCTTTTCCCCATGTCTTGCGCCACCCCTTTGCGTTGCCTGAACCATCGGTAGGCAAATGAACGGATACAGTGCCGCTGCCTACATGGGGAAATTGTTGGCCACGGATATCTTCCACGTCGGCAGTCTCCACCCACGCCTCCATATGATCCGGAGCCAGGAACCCCAGACGCCAGTATCGGTATGGCAGTTCACCGTGTTGGTTAGTGGCATTAGCGCAACCGCCGAGCATCAGTAACGGTATTAGCAGGAGGTAAGGGCGAAGTTTCATGGGTTGTTGATCGCAGGTTTATCGGCATACCGGGCCCGTCTGTGCACGGCGGGGGCATTTATGAAGGCTACATCAAGCAGGCTGCCGCCGTTTCCGACACTTGCATTCCAGTGTGCAGAAACGTGGATATAGCGCTGGCGCAGCAAACGTTGTTCTATGCTATCGAGCTCTGCGTCTGCACCATGCGCTTTAGCCATCAGCTTGCCGTTGATGATGGCGAGCTCCGCAGGAAGATAGCTGTCCTCAGTGACGGGAATTTTCTTGAACGGCACTCCTGCTTCATGAGCCAGAGATCTCATCACCCGCAAATACACCCGTGAAAGATGACCGTACACCTTGCGCTCAAGCAGGGGGGCAGCCAGCACATATTTCATGGCGTTGTGCCTATTACCGCTGAAAGCGGGCAAGTGTTCCCAGATATCCGTTTCCAACCGCGCGCTTGCGTCTAGCGGGTCCAGCAAATCAAGCTCGCGAGCCATCAGGGTTTCGTTGTTTGCGTCCCGGTATGCAAGGGTTGAGAA
Organism: Pseudomonas sp.; assembly: GCA_032064305.1. Lineage (GTDB taxonomy): Bacteria > Pseudomonadota > Gammaproteobacteria > Pseudomonadales > Pseudomonadaceae > Stutzerimonas. The sequence continues at coordinate 47,641 of DAMBNU010000004.1, forward strand.
AGGGGAGGTATCGCGGGCTACGTAATTGCTGTGTGGGCGCATGAGATAAATGCGCTCGCGCATTTCCTCCGGATAGCCACCGCCAAGGTCGGAATGGGCGCCGGGCAGAACGATCTCGCGGTGCGGTGGTGCGACCCGGTTGAGTGCAAAGTTGTAGCGGAACTCGTCCCGCGCTACCAGCTGGACAACCTGGCGTGCCGCATCCGGGGCCAGGTGAAGGTCGATGCCCTTGTTGCGGTCGTCTGCAGGGTTAGCTCGATCGTCCCAGCCGCCGATGGCCGCAACGGTATCGAACAGCCCGATAAAATTGATCAGGACGTCTTTGCGCCAATCAAATCCGGGTGCCTGGCCGAGCTTGCCTGCTCGCCGCAAGTCACCCAGCGGCCCCTGTTCGCATGCAAGTATCTGATTCGCGAAATGGCGCGCGGCCGCTGCGCCCCGGCTGAAACCGAAGATATCCAGTTCAAGGCGGCAAAGTAGGGCAGCGGGGTTTTCCTCCTCGAATCGATTAAGCGCCTGGGCGAAAAGCTCAAAGCCCTCGTCTACCTTCGCCATCACGCCGGTTGCGCCCTGGCCGAGCGCCATACCAGGAAGCAGACTGTCCGGTTCACCGGTATCGGTTCCCGCACCCGTTATATAGATGGGAAGGAAGGCTGTTAAACCATCGGAGAGCTCTTTCGCAACGGGATCCTCGGGGTAGAGGTTATATAGCTGCCAGATGTTGCTTACAGCATTACCGTAACTACTGTCCGGATCGAGATGGTGTCGCTCGCAACGCTGCGCAATTGAATGAGCCTCCCACTCTCCAAGACCGAACGCCGACCCGCGACACCGGGCGCCGATGGCACTGTTGCCAGCGTTATTGCCCGTACCGTCGAAGAATACGCCGATGCGCAGCGTGACCGCCTGGCGGCTATCGAGCTCTTCCTCTTCCTCCTCTTGTTCCAGGCCGTGCGTAGCGGGGTGAGCGGTTTCTTCTTTCCTTGCGCGGGTCTGGCCGGGATTCGGTTGGGGTGCGGTTGGTGAGTACGGCGAGGCAGGCCTATCGAGTGCCTTGGCGTGTGCTTGTTTCTCGACTGCCAAAGGCAGGGGAGGTGTGAACGAGGCCGGAGATGACGTACTGCCGACGATCACGGTACCGGAGCCGCCAATAACCACGTTGCCGTGATCGCCGAGACTGCCAAGCGTGGCGGCGGGTTTGCCGTTGATCAGTACATTGGCGATGAGGTTGCTCGACAAGGCGCTGCCGCAACCGGTGGAGTCGCCTTGCCGAGCGGCGGGTAGGCCGTCGAAAAAAACATCGGGCGAGCCAGCGGCGATGGGGTTAGTGCCGTGCCCTGTCTTTGGGCAGGCAGTGGGGTCGCTGAGGCGGGCGGCAGGCTTGCCGGACATGACCAATCTCCTTATCGGTATGCGAGCCGGCACCTTGCCGTAACGGCAACGGCGAGCGCAAACGGCGCTCCGTTTTTTATGAGCTGCTTCGCAGGCTGTACGCTGATTGCCAAAGCGTGGGCAGTACAATACAAAAAGCCCCGCACAGCTCTCACTGACGGGGCTTCTGCTTGCAGCCTGAAACTTCCAGCTTGCCGCTGTTTTTTACAGGCCTGCAGCGGCGCGCAGGGCGTCGGCCTTGTCGGTGCGTTCCCAGGTGAAGGCGGTGAAGGTGTCGCCACCGACCGTCATTTCATAGGGGTCGCGGCCGAAGTGTCCGTAGGCCGCGGTGGCCTTGTACATCGGGTGCAGCAGATCGAGCATGGTGGTGATTGCGTACGGACGCAGATCGAAATGCTCGCGGACCAGGGCGACGATCTTCTCGTCGCTGAGCTTGCCGGTGCCGAAGGTGTTGATCGAGATCGAAGTCGGCTGGGCCACGCCAATGGCGTAGGAGACTTGGATTTCGCAACGCTCGGCGAGGCCGGCGGCGACGATGTTCTTGGCCACGTAGCGGCCGGCGTAGGCGGCCGAACGGTCGACCTTGGACGGGTCCTTGCCGGAGAAGGCGCCGCCGCCGTGACGGGCCATGCCGCCGTAGGTGTCGACGATGATCTTGCGGCCGGTCAGGCCGCAGTCGCCAACCGGGCCGCCGATGATGAACTGGCCGGTCGGGTTGATATGGAACTGGGTGTCCTTGTGCAGTAGCTCGGCCGGGATCACGTGCTTGACGATCAGTTCCATCACCGCTTCGCGCAGGTCGGAATGCTTGACTTCGGGGTTATGCTGGGTGGAGAGCACGATGGCGTCGATGCCGACCACCTTGCCGCCTTCGTAGCGGCAGGTGACCTGGCTCTTGGCATCCGGGCGCAGCCACGGCAGCAGGCCGTTCTTGCGCGCTTCAGCCTGGCGCTCGACCAGCGCATGGGAGAAACGGATCGGCGCGGGCATCAGCACGTCGGTCTCGTTGCTGGCGTAGCCGAACATCAGGCCCTGGTCACCGGCGCCCTGGTCTTCCGGCTTGCTGCGGTCGACGCCTTGGGCGATGTCCACCGACTGCTTGCCGATGATGTTGATGATGCCGCAGGTCGCGCCATCGAAGCCGACTTCCGAGCTGTTGTAGCCAATGTCGACGATGACGTCGCGCACCAGCTGTTCGAGGTCGACCCAGGCGCTGGTGGTGACTTCGCCGGCGACGATGGCGACGCCGGTCTTGACCAGGGTTTCACAGGCCACGCGGGCGTGCTTGTCCTCGGCGATGATGGCGTCCAGCACCGCATCGGAGATCTGGTCGGCGATCTTGTCCGGGTGCCCTTCGGACACGGACTCGGAGGTGAAAATCGAGTATTCGCTCATCTATCGGTTTCCTAATTACCGGTGGGTGAGGCGGCTGTCAGGGGCGGACCGGGAAAAATACCGGGCCTGGATCTGAAAACCGTTCTTCAAGCCAATGTAGAGGCTCTCGCCGGGCGTGAGCCCCGCGGCATCGGCCCAACGGGCCAGATCGTCCTGTTCGAACCCCAACCATAGATCGCCGCAGGCCTCCCTGGCCCAACTCTGGTTGTGGCTGCACAGCTCGGTGACCAGCAGGCTGCCGCCTGTGTTCACCAACCGTGCCAGTTGCTTGAGCGCTTCACCCGGCGCGGCCAGATGATGCAGGACCATATTCAGTACCACGCAATCGGCCGCCGGACAGTCGTCCTGCAGGGCGTCGCCGAGCCTAACTTCGACGTTGTCCAGGCCGAGGCGTTCGCAGCGGGCGCGGGTCAGCTCGAGCATTGCCGAGCTGTTGTCCACCGCCGTCACGCGGGCGAAGCGATGGGCCAGTTCGGGCAGGAAGCTGCCATCGCCCGGGCCCACTTCGAGGGCGGTCGCCGAGGGCGCAAAGTTCAATGCGTCGAGCAGCGCAACCACGCTGTCGCGGTAGTGCGGCAGGCCGGCGATCAGGTCCTGGCGCGCCTGGAAGCTGGCGGCCATGCGCGCGAAGAAGTCCTCGCTGGCGGCGCTGCGCTGGGCATGCACCGCGGCGATGCGCGCCTGCACGTCGGGCGGCAGCTTCAGTTGGTCGACTTCCTCGAGCAGGGCCGCGTGCAACCGGCCACCGAGGCTTTCGCCCTGGGGCAGGGTGCGGCGGTAAAAAATCGCATTGCCTTCGCGGCGGGTCGCCAACAGCCCGGCCTGGGCCAGCACCTTGAGATGATGGCTGATGCCCGATTGGCCGGTGGCGAAGATCTGCGCCAGTTCGAGCACGCCGAACGAGTCGCTGGCCAGCGCGCGCAGTACGTTCAGGCGCAGCGAATCGCCGCCGGCCTTGCACAGGGCGGCGAGCTGATCGCTGTCGTCGAAGGAAATCTGGGGAATGCGCAGGCTCATAGGCGGCGCAGTCTAGTCGGTCGTTTTTCGTCCAGCAATGGCTGTATCAAAAAGTTTTGATATTGGACAAGCGCCAGCTTCAGTTCACCAGGCTGTCGATACCCATGCCGCAAGAGACCAAGCCGAGCGCCAGAAGAAAAAAGCTCGGCAGCAGGTCGAGCAGGTGTTGCAGCCGTGCGTGGCTGGCCAGGCGCCGCGCGGCGAGGCTGTAGGTGACCAGTACCGACACGTCGACCAGCGCCCAGATGCCGATCAGTGCCGTGGCCTGCGGCACGAAGGGCTGCGCCGGCAGGATGAAGCCCGGCAGAAAAGCCAGGAAGAACAGGATGTCCTTGGGGTTCGACAGGCCGACCGCCATGGCGCGCCAGAACCGGTGCGCCTGGGGCCGCACCGCCTCTCGGGTGTCGACTTGTCCACCGCACAGGCCGTCCGCGCCGAGCCAGACCAGGTAGAGCCCACCGAGTACCTGGCCCCATTCGAGGATCAGCCGGTCCACGTCAAGTGCCAGGTAGATGAGCGCCAGCGCGGCAACCAGCAGCACTTGCGCCGACAGCACGCCGCCGAGGATGGTCCACGCCGGCCAGTGGCGCCGGGCATCGGCGACGACCAGCGCGACCACCGGCCCAGGCGAGGCGATCAGCAGGGCCACGGCCGCGGCAAACGCGAGGTAGGTGGCGTTCACAGTTCGGCCACCCGGTCGAAGATGCGCGTCTGCTTGCCGAGTCGCTCGGTGTAGAAGCGCAGGTTGCTGCTGGCGAAGGCGCGCTGCAGCCAGCGATCGCTGCCGTCGAAGCGCGCGCTGAAGGGGCTGCGCGCATGGGCAGTACGGCGGTTGTCGATGATCAGCAGGTCGCCCTGGCGCAAACGCACGGGCTCTACGACCTCCCAGGCCAGGGCGCGCAGGGTGTCGAGGGCCCGCTGCGCACGGTCGCTGTAGGCCACCATGAATTGGGGATCGAAGCGAAAGAACGGCGAATCCGGGTCGCCGTAGAGCACCGTCTGGTGGCGGTTGATGTCGATGCGCCGGTTCTTGCCGGTCGCGTCGTAGTCGGAGAGGAAATTGTAGGGCTCGGTGAGCAGGAAGGCCCGCTGCTCGTGGCTCAGACGCTCGAGCAGGCGGTCGATCGAGGCGATGTAGGTGATCGCCTCGGCGGCCGGATCCTGGCGCAGGCAGAGCAGCAGCAGGTAGTCCGGCTGCACCGCATGGAAGGCGTTCTCGGTGTGCAGGTCGAGCTCGGTATCGTAGCTGTCGGAGGTGGCGGCGCGCGAATGCTGCCGCTGCGGAAAGAAGTTGTTGACGATGTGCCCGCCGGATTCTTGCGCATAGCCGATCGGCTCGCCCAGCAGCGCGGTGGCTTGCAGCAACAGGTGCTCGCTTGTTGCGTCCGGCTTGCGTAGTTCAGTGCGCGAGGGCGGCGTCGGTGGGATGTCGCCGATTGCCGCGGCCTCTAGCAGGAGAAAGCCCTGGGCGTTGCCGAGCATCCGGAAATGCAGGATCTGCGCGATCTGCGCCGGGCTGAGCCCGCCGTGGTGAATGCTGGCAGCGATCAGGGGATCGAAGTCGCGACTGGGCATGTCATCCTTCCCTAGTTCTTGTACGAGGCGCCGGCCTCTTGTTTGGCGCGGCGCTGAACGATGCCGGCCGATTGGCGGCGAGTATCGGCAGCGCCCGGAGGGTTTGGAAAATGGAAAAAACGGTCAGATCGGATGAGTTTTTGTCATCCAGGAAGCCGGCGGCATGACCTTGCGCATGCCCCCGCTCTACGCGCTGCGGGCCTTCGAGGCAGCCGCCCGCTTCGGCTCCTTCACCCAGGCGGCGGAGAGTCTGTGCATCACCCAGAGCGCGATCAGCCGCCATGTCAAGACGCTGGAGGAACATCTTGGCTGCCAGTTGTTCGAGCGGCGCGGGTCGAAGCTGGCGCTCACCGATACCGGCCGCCTGCTGGCGCAGGAGCTCAGGGTGGGATTTCGCACCATCGAAAACGCCTGCATCGCGGTCAACCGCCAGCGCGAGGCGCTGCGGCTGAAGGCGCCTTCAACGCTGACCATGCGCTGGCTGCTCGGCGCGCTGGACGCCTTTCACCTGCGTCATCCGCAGGACCGCGTCCAGCTCACCAGCGCCTGGATGGACCTCGATGCAGTGGACTTCCACAACGAGCCCTTCGACTGCGCCATCCTGCTGGGGCATGGCGGTTTTCCGGCCGACTGGAACCGGATCAAGCTGTTCGACGAGTGGCTGGTGCCGGTGTGCGCGCCGGCGTTGCATGGCGCCACGCGCTGGTCGGCCGAACAATTGGCGGCTGCCGAGCTGCTGCACCCGTCCCGCGATTGTCGGGACTGGCGGCGCTGGCTGCAGCGGGTGGGGCTGATCGATGCGGTCGCCTGGCAGCAGGGCAAGCTGTTCGACACCCTGGAGCTGGGCATTTCCGCTGCGGCGCAGGGTCACGGGGTGTCCATCGGTGACCTGGCGCTGGTTGCCGGCGAGCTGCGCAAGGGCACGCTGGTGCTGCCGTTCGAGCAGGCCGTGCGTTCCGGCGATGCCTACTACCTGGTCTGGCCGGCCGCGGGCGAGACGCCGGCGAGCCTGACGCGGATGAAGGCCTATCTGCTGGCGCACCTGCCGGACGTGGCGGACTGCGGCGTAACCCTGCTGGACTAGGTCCGGCGGGCGGCCGGGCCGCGATTCAGTCATTGCCCCGCCATCCCCGGTAGGGGAAAATGGCCGCCTTTTTCTTCGTACACCCCCGCAGGAGATTCAGCGATGCCCAGCCGTCGTGAGCGAGCCAATGCCATCCGCGCCCTCAGCATGGATGCCGTGCAGAAAGCCAACAGCGGCCACCCGGGTGCCCCCATGGGCATGGCGGACATCGCCGAGGTGCTCTGGCGTGATCATCTGAAGCACAGCCCGACCAACCCGCTCTGGGCCGACCGCGACCGCTTCGTGCTGTCCAACGGCCACGGCTCGATGCTGATCTACTCGTTGCTGCACCTGACCGGCTACGACCTGTCAATCGATGACCTGAAGAACTTCCGCCAGCTGCACAGCAAGACCCCGGGGCACCCGGAGTTCGGCTACACCGCGGGCGTCGAGACCACCACCGGGCCGCTGGGTCAGGGGCTGGCGAATGCCGTGGGTTTTGCTCTGGCCGAGAAGGTCATGGCGGCGCAGTTCAACCGCGACGGGCACAAGATCGTCGACCACCACACCTATGTCTTCATGGGCGACGGCTGCCTGATGGAAGGCATCAGCCATGAAGTGTGCTCGCTGGCGGGCACCCTGGCGCTGAACAAGCTGGTCGCTTTCTACGATGACAATGGCATCTCCATCGACGGTGAAGTCCATGGCTGGTTTACCGATGACACCCCGCGCCGCTTCGAGGCCTACGGCTGGCAGGTGATTCGCAACGTCGACGGCCATGACGCCGACGAAATCCAGATGGCACTCGAGACGGCGCGCAAGAGCGACCGGCCGACGCTGATCTGCTGCAAAACCATCATCGGTTTTGGTTCGCCGAACAAGCAGGGCAAGGAAGAGTGCCACGGTGCCGCCCTGGGCGACGCCGAGATTGCCCTGACCCGTGAGGCGCTGGGCTGGACACATGGCCCGTTCGAGATCCCGGCCGATATCTACGCCGAGTGGGACGCCAAGCAGAAGGGCGCTGACGCGGAGAACGAGTGGAACAAGCGCTTCGCCGCCTACGAAACCGAATTCCCGGCCCTGGCCGCCGAGTTCAAGCGGCGCATGGCGGGCGAGCTGCCGGCCGACTTCGCCGAGAAGGCCAGCGAGTTCATCCGCGAAGTCGCCAACAAGGGCGAGACCATTGCCAGCCGCAAGGCCAGCCAGAACTGCCTGAACGCCTTTGGCCCGCTGCTGCCGGAACTGCTCGGCGGTTCGGCGGACCTGGCCGGCTCCAACCTGACCCTGTGGAAGGGCTGCAAGCCGGTGGTGGCCGAGGATGCCTCGGGCAACTACATGTACTACGGCGTGCGCGAGTTCGGCATGGCTGCGATCATGAACGGCGTCGCGCTGCACGGCGGCCTGATTCCTTACGGCGCGACTTTCCTGATGTTCATGGAATACGCGCGCAACGCCGTGCGCATGTCCGCACTGATGAAGCAGCGGGTGCTCTATGTTTTCACCCACGACTCCATCGGTCTGGGTGAAGACGGTCCGACCCACCAGCCGATCGAGCAACTGACCAGTCTGCGCACCACGCCGAACCTGGACACCTGGCGTCCGGCCGATACCGTCGAATCCGCGGTGGCCTGGAAGCATGCGGTCGAGCGCAAGGACGGCCCGAGCGCGCTGATCTTCTCGCGCCAGAATCTGCCCTACCACATCCGCGACAACGAGACCGAAGCGGCCATCGTCAAGGGCGGCTACATCCTGAAGAACTGCGTGGGCGAGCCGGAGCTGATCCTCATCGCCACCGGATCGGAAGTCGGGCTGGCCGTTCAGGCCTACGACAAGCTGACCGAACAGGGTCGCAAGGTTCGTGTGGTGTCGATGCCCTGCACCAGCGTCTTCGATGCCCAGGATGCCGCCTGGAAGCAGCACGTGCTGCCGGTGGAGGTCGGCGCGCGCATCGCCATCGAGGCGGCGCACGCGGACTACTGGTACAAGTACGTCGGTCTCGATGGTCGCATCATCGGCATGACCACCTACGGCGAATCGGCCCCGGCTGGCCAGCTGTTCGAGGAGTTCGGCTTTACCGTCGACAACATCCTCGCGGTGGCTGAAGAACTTCTCGAAGACTGAACAGGCAGCTGAAGGCCTGAAGCTGGAATGCGTGAAGAGCAAGCATCCAGCTTCGAGTCAACCTAGAGACCGGATCTGCTACTCCTGAAAATAGCGGCTGCGAGTTGCTGCTGGGCGCTGAAGTGAAAGCGGCATGCATCACTTCCAGCTTCCAGCTTCCGGCTTCCAGCTCGCCCAGACGAGCCGCAAATGTCCAGAACGCCACCCTACCGCGTCGCCCTCAACGGCTACGGCCGCATCGGCCGTTGCGTGCTGCGCGCATTCTATGAGCGCGGCGCCGCCTTTGATTTTCAGATCGTCGCCTTGAACGACCTGGCCGACATGGCCAGCATCGAATACCTCACCCGTTTCGACTCCACGCACGGCCGCTTTCCCGGTGACGTCGGCGTGGACGGCGATTGCCTGCACCTCAACGGCGACTGCGTGAAAGTGTTGCGCGAATCCACGCCCGAGGCGATCGACTGGCGGGCGCTCGACGTCGACCTGGTGCTCGAGTGCTCCGGCGCCTACCACAGCCGCGCCGACGGTGAGCGCTTTCTTGCCGCCGGGGTGCCGCGGGTGCTGTTCTCCCAGCCGATGGCCAGCGCGGCGGATATCGATGCCACGGTCGTCATGGGCATCAACCAGCAGCAGCTGACCGGCGCCGAGCGGCTGGTGTCCAACGCCTCCTGCACCACCAACTGCGGCGTGCCGCTGCTCAAGCTGCTCAACGAGGCGGTGGGTATCGAGTACGCCTCGATCACCACCATCCACTCGGCGATGAACGATCAGCCGGTGATCGACGCCTACCATCATGAGGATTTGCGGCGCACGCGTTCGGCCTTCCAGTCGGTGATTCCGGTGTCCACCGGCCTGGCGCGCGGTATCGAGCGCCTGCTGCCGGAACTCTCGGGGCGGATACAGGCCAAAGCGGTGCGGGTGCCCACGGTGAACGTGTCCTGCCTGGACATCACGCTGCAGACCGCGCGTGATACCGATGCAACGGCCATCAACCGGGTGCTGCGCGAGGCGGCCGAAAGCGGGCCCTTGCGGGGCTTGCTGGCGTACACCGAGCTGCCCCACGTCAGCTGCGACTTCAACCACGATCCGCATTCGGCGATCGTCGATGGCAGCCTGACCCGCGCCAGCGGCCCGCGCCTGGTGAACCTGCTGGCCTGGTTCGACAACGAGTGGGGGTTCGCCAATCGCATGCTCGACGTCACCGACCACTATTTGCGCGTGGCCAATCGCACCTAGCCGTCGCGCGCCCGGAAAATCGCTGCTTCTCGACCTTAAGGAAGACCACATGACCGTTTTGAAGATGACCGATCTCGACCTCCAGGGTAAGCGCGTGCTGATCCGTGAGGACCTCAACGTGCCGGTGAAGGATGGCGCGGTGAAGAGCGATGCACGCATCCTGGCCTCGTTGCCGACCATCAAGCTGGCGCTGGAGAAGGGCGCCGCGGTGCTGGTCTGCTCGCACCTGGGCCGCCCGGAAGAGGGCGTCTACAGCAAGGAGGACAGCCTCAAGCCGGTCGCCGATTACCTGGCCAAGGCGCTCGGTCGCGACGTGCCGTTGATCAAGGACTACCTCGACGGTTTCGAGGTACAGCCGGGCGAGCTGGTGCTGCTCGAGAATGTGCGTTTCAACAAGGGCGAGAAGAAGAACACCGACGAGTTGGCGCAGAAATACGCCGCGCTGTGCGATGTCTTCGTCATGGACGCCTTTGGTACCGCGCACCGCGCCCAGGGCTCGACTCACGGTGTGGCGAAGTTTGCCAAGGTCGCCTGTGCCGGCCCGCTGCTGGCCGCCGAGCTGGACGCGCTGGGCAAGGCGCTGAAGAGTCCGGCCAAGCCGATGGCTGCCATCGTTGCCGGCTCAAAGGTGTCGACCAAGCTGGACGTGCTGAACAGCCTGAGCCAGGTCTGCGATCAGCTGATCGTCGGCGGCGGCATCGCCAATACCTTCCTCGCCGCGGCTGGTTTTCCGGTGGGCAAGTCGCTGTACGAGGCCGATCTGGTCGACACTGCCAAGGCCATCGCGGCCAAGGTCAGCGTGCCGCTGCCGGTGGACGTGGTGGTGGCCAAGGCCTTCGCCGAAGACGCCGAAGCCACCGTCAAGGCGGTGGCCGATGTGGCCGCGGACGACATGATCCTGGATATCGGCCCGCAGACCGCGGCGAATTTCGCCGAGCTGCTGAAATCGTCCAGAACCATTCTCTGGAACGGCCCGGTTGGCGTCTTCGAGTTCGACCAGTTCGGCAATGGCACCCAGGTGCTGGCCCAGGCGATCGCCGAGAGCCCGGCGTTCTCCATTGCCGGTGGCGGCGACACCCTGGCGGCGATCGACAAGTACGGCGTCGGCGAGCAGATTTCCTACATCTCCACGGGTGGCGGCGCCTTCCTCGAGTTCGTCGAGGGCAAGGTCCTGCCGGCGGTAGAGGTGCTCGAGCAGCGCGCCGGTTGACGACGCGGCCGGCTCCCGCGCAACAGGCGCAACGGTAAAAAGGCAACCCTGCGGGCGCGGGGCTGTCTCTGTTCTGTCCTGATACGAAATGGAGCTTCACTATGCGTTATGCCGCGATCGCTGTTTGCTGCCTTGGCTTGGCCGGCTGTGCCGGAAACGGACCGGATTCGGCCTGCGAAGTGTTCGACCCGCCGCCAGCGCAAAGCCCGACGGCGCAGAACGACCAGCGCGTCGAGATGCAGAGTACGGGCGACCCGACCGCAGGCACGGCAGCCGACGTGCAGACCTGCCCATGAGTGCTCGCCGGACCCCGGCGGCACGCCTGCATGGCCTGCCGCTCGCGCTCGTCGCGCTGCTGCTCGGCGGTTGCGGTCATTTGCAGTCTGGCCCCGATGCGCCGTTCGTACGCTGGAAGTGCCAGGGCGCCCAAGACATCGCCTGGCGCTACGTCGACGCCGGCCATCAGGCGGTGGAACTGAAGCTTGGCGCTAACGACCAGGTCCACCGGCTGCAGAAGGAACCTGCCACCCGCGGTGCTTTCTATAGCGATGGCGTTCTGGCCTTTCATGACAAGGCGACCGGCGCACTGGTGTACCGCGTGGCGGATGACAAGGTCCTGGCCCACGGCTGCAGTGCGTCGCTGATTTCGTTCTGACGGGTGTTGCCGTCCGGCCTGTCCGTCGGTGCGGCGCGCTCCCGTTGCAAGGCTTTATTGCCGGTCCGCGTGGCTTTTGCCCCGACCGCCACTACAATGCCGCGCCATACCGCGCGGCGCTTGAACACCGCCAGCCCCTGCGGCAGGCTTGACCCGATTAAACGACCCAGACCGGGAGAAGGAAAACATGGCACTCATCAGCATGCGCCAGATGCTCGACCACGCCGCCGAATTCGGCTACGGCGTGCCGGCTTTCAACGTGAACAACCTCGAGCAGATGCGAGCCATCATGGAAGCGGCCGACAAGACCGACTCCCCGGTGATCGTCCAGGCTTCGGCCGGCGCGCGCAAATACGCCGGCGCGCCGTTTCTGCGCCACCTGATCCTCGCCGCGGTGGAGGAATTCCCGCATATCCCGGTGGTGATGCACCAGGACCACGGCACCAGCCCGGACATCTGCCAGCGTTCGATCCAGCTGGGCTTCAGCTCGGTCATGATGGACGGCTCGCTGAAGGAAGACGGCAAGACACCGTCAGACTATGAATACAACGTCCGCGTGACCCAGCAGACCGTTGCCTTCGCCCACGCCTGCGGCGTGTCGGTGGAAGGCGAACTGGGCTGCCTGGGCAGCCTGGAAACCGGCATGGCCGGCGAAGAAGACGGCGTCGGCGCCGAAGGCACGCTGGATCACAGCCAGCTGCTGACCGACCCGGAAGAGGCCGCCGACTTCGTCGCCAAGACCAAGGTCGACGCCCTGGCCATCGCCATCGGCACCAGCCACGGCGCCTACAAGTTCACCAAGCCGCCGACTGGTGACACCCTGTCGATCCAGCGCATCAAGGAAATCCACCAGCGCATCCCGGACACCCACCTGGTGATGCACGGCTCCTCCTCGGTACCCCAGGAGTGGCTGACGATCATCAACGAGTACGGCGGCGACATCAAGGAAACCTACGGCGTGCCGGTCGAGGAAATCGTCGAGGGCATCAAGTACGGCGTGCGCAAGGTCAACATCGACACGGACCTGCGCCTGGCGTCTACCGGTGCGATCCGCGAGTTCATGGCGAAGAACCCCAGCGAGTTCGACCCACGCAAGTACCTGGCCAAGACCGTCAGCGCCATGCGCGACATCTGCATCGCGCGCTACGAAGCCTTCGGCACTGCGGGCAATGCCTCGAAGATCAAGCCTGTCTCCCTTGAAGGCATGTTCCAGCGCTACGCCAATGGCGAGCTGGATCCGAAGATCCGCTGAGCCGCCACGCTGTCATCGACGAGCCCGCCCTGAGCGGGCTCGTTGCGTATGGGCGGTCGGAAAGGGAAATGCCAGCCAGACGCGCGGCAGCGCGCTCAGGCGAGCAGTTGCTGGATCTGGCTGCGCAGCTTGTCCAGCGAAAAGGGCTTGGCAATGATCGGCGCAGACTGTGCGATCGGGCTGCCCGACTCCTGAATCTCGATGGGGTAGCCGCTGATGAAGATGACCTTCAGGCCCGGTCGCAGCTTCAGTGCCGGTTCCGCGATCATCACTCCCGAAACGCCGCCCGGCAGGCGGAAATCGGTCACCAGCAGGTCCAGCTGTGGCTCGGTCGCGAGGATTTCGAACGCCTGGGTGGCGTCCCCGGCGGCCAGCACCGCGTAGCCTTCGCTGGCCAGGTAGTCCGATAGCAGCGCCAGGATATGGGGTTCGTCCTCGACGAGCAGGACGGTTCGGTTGGATGCTTGACTCATGAAACGATCTCGAGGCGTCTGGCCGCGGTGAGCGGCAGCGCGGTGATTAATCCGGGTCTGGAACAAGCCTGTTTGAGCCGGGCGGCACGCTGCAAGTTCAGCAATGCCACGCCTTTCGTCAAGCTTTTATCGTTGCCTCGGTATCTACGCGTTGGCAGCCGGCGCCGGCGGGGCTAGCCTCCTGGCTTTACCTGCCGGAGTTCTGCATGCCTGACGACGATCCACGCGCCATAGCCGCGCGCACCCTTGACGACTATCGCGACAACGCCGAAGCCTTCCGCGAAGGCACCCGTGATCACGATGTCAGCCAGAATATCGAGGCCTTGTTACGCCATATCCACGGCACGCCGCCGTTTCGCATCCTTGACTTGGGCTGCGGGCCGGGGCGCGACCTGAAGGCCTTCACCGCCCGGGGGCATGTCGCGATCGGGCTCGACGGCGCCGAACCCTTCGTGCAGATGGCGCGCCTGGACAGCGGCTGTGAGGTGTGGCACCAGGATTTGCTGGCGCTCGACCTGCCGCCTGCAGCGTTCGACGGCGTGTTCGCCAATGCTGTGCTGTTCCACCTGCCAAGCCGTGAAATCGCCCGCGTGTTGCAGTCGCTGCATGCCACCCTGCACCCGGGCGGGGTGTTGTTCTGCTCCAACCCGCGCGGCGACAACCGGGAAGGCTGGAGCGGCGCGCGCTACGGCACCTGGTACGACTGGCCGACCTGGCGTGCGCTGCTGCAGTCGGTGGGTTTCGTCGAGCTCGAGCACTACTACCGCCCGGCAGGCCTGCCGCGCGACCAGCAGCCCTGGCTCGCCAGCGTCTGGCGCAGGGGTTGAATCGGGGACCTCGATGGGATCGGATTGTTCAGCACGCCCAGCAGAATGCATGCCGTATGCCCGACCGTCATGCGATTTGCATGCAGTCATTTGGCTATTATGTGACGCAGATCACTGATTTTGCTGGGTTTAACTGAAGCGTCAACTTGGCACGATCACTGCTCCGGTTAGGGACGCTGCACCATCACCGGAGTAAACAATAATGATCGCCGCTGACAAAATTCTCGCTGCCGCCTTTCCCGAGTTCGCAGTCGTGACTGCGCCCCGCCCCGATGGCGGGTTGTTGCTGACGCTGCGCAACGACGACCGCGACATCATCAAGCGCGCCCTGTCCAAGGGGCAGACGCAGACCCAGATACAGCTCGAGTGGGTGATCAGCTCGGTTCGCCGCGACCTGGCGCTGGAAGCCGGCATGTCGCCGGCCATCGCCCGGCTGCAGAGCCAGAGCCGCACGGCGCTGCCGACCTACGATTACGCCTGAGCGACGTCCGGCCAGCCCGTCACCGGGCTGGCCGCTGCCTTTCGATGCGCATCCTGCGCAGGCGAGCAGACCGGGCCATAGAGCGCGGATGCTTGCAAAGCCTGAAGCGATGAGGGATACCCATGAACGCCATTGACCTGTTGATTGACGACCACGAGACCGTGAAGGACATTCTGACGCGTCTGACCGAGAGCACCGAACGCGCGGTCAAGACCCGCGCCGAGCTGCTCCAGAAGCTGGAAATGGAGGTCAGCATCCACACCCAGCTCGAAGAGCAGATCCTCTATCCCGCCTTCAAGGAAGCTGGCGGCAAGGAAGAAATGAAGATGTTCCACGAAGCCAAGGAGGAGCACCGCGCGGTGGATTCGCTGGTGCTGCCCGACCTCAAGGCGACGGATCCGGCCAGCCTGGAATTTTCCGGGTGCGCCAAGGTGTGCAAGGAGCTGCTGGAGCATCACATCGAGGAAGAGGAATCCGAGATGTTTCCCAAGGCGCGCGAACTCTTCGACAAGGCGCGCCTGGAGGAAATGGGCCAGCAGATGGCCGAACTGAAAACCCGCCTGAAGAAGGAATTCAGCGCGACCCGCGCGGCCTGATTCACCCCGCCGGGGCCTGTCGGCCGGCGCCCTGCCGGCCCTGGGACGGGCCCTGCGCCGTCCTGATCTGCATCAATAACCCCATCCAGGCGTGATGAGAACCTTGCTGGCTTATTGATATCAGCGCGGCGGTCGGTGCGCGGATGCGCCGGTGAATGCCGCTGGCCGTCGCCGCCCAGCCGAATCGGGCGAGGCGAGCAGGGGACGAGCATGGAAGACGCACTGAAAGCGCTGCTGCAACGGGTCGGCCTAGGGGTCGAGCAGATCCTGACGCGCAAGCGGTTCCTGCAGTGGCAGACTGCTGATGCGCTGCGCCTGAACCGGGCGGATGTCGACCTCGACGCGGCGCACCGGCAGTTCATCGATCGCCTCTACGCGCACCTCGGCGAATTCACCGCGCCGGCGGCCATCCTCAACGACCCGGAAGGGGTCGCCCGGCTCAAGCATAGTCAGCTCGGCTATTACCAGCGGCTCTGGAGCGGTCCCTACGAACGTGACTACGTGCAGGATCGGCTGCTGGTCGGGCTGGTCCATCAGCGTGTCGGCGTCGACCTGGAGTGGTACCTGGGCGCCTACCGCCTGTACCTGTCGGAAATGCTCCGCCACCTGCTTGGCGATGTCGAGCAGGTGGCTGTCTACGACAGCCTGCTGAAGATCGTCTTCTTCGACATGATCCTCGCCATCGACACTTACAGCGCGGCGCAGCGGCACGCCCTGGAGGACAGCGAGGCGCGCCTGGCACGGGCTCTGCGCGGCTCGGAGGACGGCATCTGGGAGTGGGACATCGAGCAGGACCGCTTGCACCTCTCCGATCGCTGGACGGCGATGCTCGGCATGGCTGCCGAGCCCGACTACCGCAGCCGCAGCTGGTTCGACCGGGTGCACCCCGACGACTTGCCGGCGCTGCGTCAGGCGATCAACGACCACCTCAGCGGCCGCAGCCCCTCGCTGGCCCACGAGTACCGCATCCGCACCCGGTTTGGTGAATACCTCTGGGTACTGGTGCGCGGGGTCGTCGAGCACTGCGAACACGGCGCGCGGCGGATGGCCGGCTCGCAGACCGATATCAGCGCGCGCAAGGCGGCCGAGGCGTGCCTGCGCCACGCGGCCCGGCACGATGCGCTGACCGGCCTGGCCAACCGGCTGCACCTCGACGAGCTGCTCGAGGCCGCCCGCCAGCGTCCCGCCAGCCGCGCCTGCGCCTTGCTGTTCATCGACCTGGACCGCTTCAAGCTGATCAACGACAGCCTCGGCCATGGCGCCGGCGACCAGGTACTGGTCGAAGTGGCGCGGCGGCTGGGTGGTTGCCTGCGGCCGGGTGATCACCTGGCGCGCTTCGGTGGCGACGAATTCGTTGCGCTGCTCGGCGACCTGGCCTGCGACGCCGACGCCGAACGGGTAGCACAGCGGATGCTCGCGGCGCTGCGCGAGCCGCTGCAATTGGGCGAACGCACCCTGTCGGTCAGTGCCAGCATCGGCATCGCGCCGCTGTCGCGCGAGGGCGAGGCGCTCGATGCGCTGCAGGCGGCCGACCTGGCGCTATACCGCGCCAAGAGCGCCGGCAAGAACCAGTTCGCGCTCTATTGCGAAGGCCTGCATTCCAGCGCCGCGCGCCAGCTCGAGCTGGAAAGCGCGCTGGCCCAGGCGCTGGTACGCCAAGAATACGTGCTGTACTTCCAGCCCATCTGCCGGACGCACCAGGGCAAGCCCTACCTGCTCGGCGTCGAAGCACTGCTGCGCTGGCGCAAGGGCGACACCCTGGTGGCGCCGCAGGAGTTCATTCCGGTGCTGGAGGAATCCGGCGAGATCGTTCGCGTCGGCGAATGGGTGTTGCGCGAGGCCTGCCGACAGGCGTTGCGTTGGCAGCAGGCCGGCCAGAGCCAGCTCTACTGCACGGTGAACCTGTCGATCCGGCAGCTGCAGGAGCCGGGGTTCACCGACCTGCTGGCGCGGGTGTTGAACGAGACCGGCCTGCCGCCGGCGAGCCTGGTGCTGGAGATCACTGAAACGCTGCTGATGCACAACCGCGAACTGATGCTGCGCCTGCTGCAAGACATCGCTGCGCTCGGCGTGCGCCTGGCGCTGGACGACTTCGGCACCGGCTTCTGTTCGCTCGGTTACCTCAAGCGTTTCCCGCTGCATATCCTCAAGGTCGATCGCAGCTTCATGGCTGCCGCCCCGGAAGATGCCGACTCGGTGGCCATCAGCCGTGCCGTCATCGGGCTGGGTCACAGCCTTGGCCTGGCGGTGATCGCCGAAGGGGTCGAGCGCCCCGAGCAGCTGCAATTCCTGCTCGATGAGGGCTGTGCGGACGCCCAGGGCTTCTGGTTCACCCGTCCGCGGCCGGCCGAGGAACTGCAGCGGCTGTTCTGCGCCGACGCCTGCGTCGAGCAGCTCTGGGAACTGCTGCCCCAGGCCGGCCTGGCGGTTACCGGCTAGCCGCGCAGGCCCGGCGGTCGGGGCGCCCGGCACTCCTGCCCGGATGGCGGGTCAATCCTCTGCAGCCCCTGATGGTCAGGGGTGTCCCGGCCGGTATCCGGCCCCTGTCGAGGAGGTGTGTCCAATGCGTCTTGCTTATCTGTCTGTGCCTGTACTGGGTCTGCTGTTGGTGGGCTGCGGTCCGGACGAGGATCGCGAGCGCGAGGCAACCCCGGCCAAGCCTGTCACCGAACAGCCCGCCGCGCCATCGAGTGGCAACCCGTCCACCGGTACGTCGGCACCCGAGGCGGGTAACGCCGCCGGCACCATGGGCACCGGGACCGGCGCTGGTGTCGAAACCACCGGCGGCACCGCGGGAGACGTGGAAACCGCGCCCGGCGACAACGGCAGTGGTCTGGGAACCGCCTCCGGGGCGGGTACCGCACCCAATACCACCGGCACCGGTAGCGGTGCCGCGCAATAAATCGCTCGTGCCGCGCGTCCACCGGCGCGGCGGCCTGCAGAGGAGTTTTCTCATGAAAGTCCGTTACCTAGCCGCGGCTTTGCCGCTGTCGCTGTTGCTCGCGGCGTGTTCGCCGGACGACGAGCCCTCGGCGCTCGACAACGTCAGCGAGAACCAGCAGGAATACCAGAACACTGCCACCGACCCGGCCGGGCCGCGCGAAGCGACACCGCCGTCGAACCTGACCAACGAGTGAACGGGTGGCCTGCGCTCAGACGTGCTGCGCTGCGGCATAGCCCGACGCCCAGGCCCACTGGAAGTTGAACCCGCCAAGGTGGCCGCTGACATCGAGCACCTCGCCGATGAAGTACAGCCCCGGCGCCTTTTGCGATTCCATCGTCTTCGAGGACACCTCGCGGGTGTCCACGCCGCCCAGGGTGACTTCAGCCGTGCGGTAACCCTCGGTGCCGGCCGGCACCACCTGCCAGCCGGCGAGCTGCGCCGCCACGGCGTCGAGTTCGGTGGCGCTGTATTGCTTTAACGGGCGCGAGGTGAACCAGTGTTCGGCCAGCATGCCCGCCATCTTGCGGGTGAACAGCTCGCCCAATAGCGTTTTCAGTTCGGTATTGGGGCGCGCCTCGCGCTGCTGTGCCAGCCACTCGGGGAGGTCCAGGTGCGGCAGCAGGTTGATCTCCACCACGTCGCCGGGCTGCCAGTAGGACGACACCTGCAGGATCGCCGGCCCGGACAGCCCACGGTGGGTGAACAGGATATTCTCGCGAAAGCTCTGCCCGTTGCAGTTGACCAGGCAGTCCTCCACCGAGGTGCCCGACAGCGCCTCGCACATGGCCTTGAGCTGCGGCTCGGTGATGGTAAAGGGCACCAGCCCGGCACGGGTCGGCAGGACCCGGTGGCCGAACTGGCGGGCGACCTGATAGCCGAAGCCGCTGGCGCCGAGGGTTGGAATCGACAGGCCGCCGGTAGCGATCACCAGGGAGGTACAGCGCACCTCGCCGGCGCAGGTCTGCAGGCGGTAGCCGGTTTCGATGCGCTCGATCGCCTGTACGGCGGTGTCCAGCCGCAGGTCGACGCCGGCTTGCCGGCACTCGTCGAGCAGCATCTCGAGGATGTCGCTGGCCTTGTTGTCGCAGAACAGCTGGCCGAGTTTCTTCTCGTGATAGGGCACGCCGTGGCGGCTGACCATCTCGATGAAATCCCACTGGGTGTAGCGGGCCAGGGCCGACTTGCAGAAGTGAGGGTTGCCGGAGAGGAAGTTCGACGGCTCGGTGTACAGGTTGGTGAAGTTGCAGCGCCCGCCGCCGGACATGAGAATTTTCTTGCCGGCCTTGTTGGCGTGGTCGAGCAGCAGCACCGACCTGCCGCGCGCCGCCGCGCTGAAGGCGCACATCAGGCCCGCGGCCCCGGCGCCGATGACTGCCACGTCGGTCTGGATCACGGCTCACCTCGTCTGCAAAACGCGCGATGGTACTCCGCTGCAGAGTTGGCTGCAGCCGGCACTGCGCGATCCGACGAGACGAACCCACCTGCCCGCGCGTTTGTGTTCTGCTTGGCAGGTGGCGCTTGGCCATTAATCGGCGAGAGAGAACGTGACGGCGACAGGGCGACTGCTGGGACTGATCTTGTGGCTGGCGAGTGCAGCGGCATCGGCCGAGGTGCTGCGACTTGCGGGCGACACCTGGCCGCCGTATACGGGTCAGCGGCTGCTGGAACAGGGCCTGTCCGTGGACCTGATCCGTACCGCGTTGGGCCGCGCCGGCTACACGGTGAAGTACGTCGAGGTGCCCTGGGAGCGGGTCGTGCTGGGCCTGCAGCAGGGCCGCTACGACCTGATCAACGACTGGTACACCGTGCGCCACGCGCCCTATGCCCGCTACAGCCGCCCGTTCCTGACCAACCGCGTGCGCTGGGTAAAGCGCCGCGGCGAGGCCATCGAGTACGACGGCCCCGCCAGCCTGCGCCGCTACCGCATCGCCCTGATCCGTGGCTACGCCTACAGCGACGCGCTGGCCGAGGATACCCAGCTGCACAAGGGCTACGCCACGACCTTCGTGCAGGCGGCGCGGATGCTGCTGGCTGACCGGGTCGACCTGGCGCTCGAAGAGGAGCGCACGGTGCTGTTTCACTTTCGCCACAGCCTCAGGGACGTCCGCGACAAGCTGGATTTCGTGCCCGGTGAATTCAGCCTGCGCAACCTGTCGTTGGTGGTGCGCAATGACCATCCGCAGCAGGCGACGATCATCGCCGCGTTCGAGCGTGAGATGAGCGCCATGGTCGCGGACGGTACCTACGCGTCGATCTTCCGTCGGCACGGCCTTCAGGCGCCGGCGGCCCTGCCTCAGCCCTGATCCGGTGGGCGCCTGACCAGGTGCGCGGCCATGCTGCGCAGCGGCGCGAGCTGCCGGCAGATCAGGCCGAGCTGGGTCTGCAGCAGCCGGTGCGCATCGTCCATGTCGTCCGTCGCCTGTTCCAGTTGCTGGGCCAGGGCCTCTTCGGCCTCGCTGTAGACGGCCACCGGCTCGTTGGCCTGCAGCGCCGCCGCCAGTTCGTCGAGGCTATCGGCCAGTTGCTGTGCTGCGCGCTCCAGCAACGCATCGCGCGCATCATCCGGCAGGCTTTCACGGTGCGCGCCGAGCCCCGACAGGTAGTTGAGCAGCGTGTGCGAGAGGATCAGGAAGCGAAAGCCGGTCTCGGCGTCCTTGCGGAAGTGGCCGGGCTCCAGAAGCATGTTCGACAAGGTGGTCGACAGTGCGGCATCGGCGTTGTGGGCGTTGCGCCGGGCCAGACGATAGGCCAGGTCGTCGCGCTTGCCGCTCTCATACTGCGCCATGATCTGGCGCAGGTAGTCGGCACTGCGGCCGAGGGTGTTGGCGACCACCTGGTTCAGCCGGCGGCCCTGCCAGTCCGGCAGAATCAGGAACACCGCCGCGGCCGCGATCAGGCTGCCTAGCAGGGTGTCCACCAGCCGCGGCCAGAACAGCCCATAGCCGTCCCCGACCTGGTTGAAGCAGAACAGCACCAGCAGGGTGATCGCGGCGGTGGCCAGGGTATAGCGACTGCTGCGCATGGCGAAGAAGACCACCCCGGCGACCACTGCGAACAAAGCCTGCACCTGCGGGCTGGGGAACAGGTCGAACAGCGCCCAGCCGACCACCAAGCCGAGCGCGGTGCCACTGACCCGCTGCACCAGCTTGATCCGCGTGGCGCCATAGTTCGGCTGGCAGACGAACACCGTGGTCAGCAGGATCCAGTAACCCTGCGCCGGGTGGATGGCATGCAGCACGGCGTAGCCGCACACCAGCGCCAGGCTCATGCGCAGCGCGTGGCGGAACAGCAGCGAGGTGGGCGTCAGCTGCAGGCGGATGCGCGCTAGGGCGTCGCGTAGCGATTGCGGATCGCGGTCGAGCAGGCTGCTGTCCTGCTCGCCTTCGAGCGCATCGGGGTTGCTGGCGCTGGCCAGCTGGCGCTGCATGGTCGACAGGTTGCCCGACAGCGCACGCAGCGAGCGCAGCAGTCCGCGCCAGGCCGGGTTGCTCTGCAAACGCAGGTGCTCGAGCGAAGCCGCCAGGTCGGCCTGCGCCTGTGCGCTGGCCTCGCTGTAGCGAAACGGCTGACGCAACTGGATCGCCTGTGCCAGCTCCGCGCAGGCCACGCTCTGCAGCCGTAGCAGCCGGCCGCAGCGGAACAGCACGTCGCTGTGGAAGAACGCCTCGGCCAGGGCCTGGTAGGGGTAATGCGACGAGCTGACCCGCTCGTGCAGGTCCTGGGCGAGGAAGTACAGCTTGAGGTAGTGGCTGATCTTCACGCCTGGCCGGCCGTTGCCCAGGCGATGCAGCAGGGTCTCCTTGGTGGCGTTCAGTGCGCTCACCACCCGGCCGTTCTGCTGCGCCAGCTCCAGGCGCCGTTCCTCGACGTCCAGCTGGCGCACCGGCTCGAACAGCGCCGCCTTGAGCTTGAAGTACTGGCCAAGCTCGCGGTACAGCCGCGCCAGGCTCTGCTGCACCGGCTGATGGGCGAACAGCGCATTCCAGCCGATCGACAGCAGCCCGTACCAGGCTGCGCCGGCCAGCAGCAACAGGGGCTCGCGCCAGGGATCCAGCGTGCCGCCTCGCTGGTCCGCGGCGATCATGCTGTAGATCGACAGGATCAGCGTGGCCTGGGCAATCGTGGCGTAGCGCTCGCCCAGCGCGCCGAGCATTACCAGGCCGAACGCGGCGGCGGCCATGCCGGCGGCGAACACCAGCGGATAGGGGAACAGCAGCTTGACCGAGACCGCCGCGATGCTGAAGCAGAACAGCGTGACCAGCAGTGCCGAGAGCCGGCCAAGCCAGCTGTCGTCGGTTTCTGCCAGGGCGCTGGCGATGACGCCGAGAAACAGCGGAATCACCATCGTCGGCTGGCCGAGGTACCAGCTCAGTCCCATGCTCGAGGCCAGTGCGAGCGCGACGCGCAAGCTGTAGCCGAATTTGTCCAGCGCCCAGAGGCGGCGCAGGGAATGGCTGAGCGAGGTAGAGCGCATGAATTCGTCCGGCCTGACTGGGAATGATTGGACGCGCGCGCGGCGCTGGCGTCACGACGCCCGTGCAGCTTATACGGTCATCCGTCCGCGATCACCGGAACGCCATCGCGCAGTCATCGTTTAGCCGTATTCGTCTGGCTTCATTCATGCCGCCCCTCCCATCTCCCGAACAGAGGACACCGCATGAACCGTGAACACGATGCCACTCGCCGCAAACTGCTCAAGGGCGGCGCCGTCGCTGCCGTGGTGGCGACCACGCCGTTGTTCGGCACGCTGCAGGCGTTCGCCGCACGCAACGCCCAGGGCCGCAACACCGGCCTGGTGCGCAGCAGCTACGGCCCGCTGCGCCCGGCGCGGGACCTGAGCACCGGCCTCGAACTGCTGCAATTGCCCGACGGCTTCCAGTACCGGAGCTTTTCCTGGACCGGCGACCCGATGGATAACGGTCAGCCCGTGCCCGGTTCCCACGACGGTATGGGCGTGGTGGAAGTGCGCCGCGGTAGCAGCGGTCCGGAGATCGTGCTGGTGCGTAACCATGAAGCCGGCACCGGCAACCCGATCGACGCCCGCGGCGTCTACGACGGGGTCACCCTGGCCAACGGGCAGCGCCCGGCCGGTGGTACCACCAACCTCTACGTGCCGCGCGGCATTGATCAGCCGGTCCGTACCCTGCCGAGCCTGGGCGGCACCCGTACCAACTGCGCCGGCGGCGTCACGCCCTGGGGCACCTGGCTGTCCTGCGAAGAGACCACGGTGGACTACTCGAGCGTCGGCGGGCGCGCTCATGGCTACGTGTTCGAAGTCACCGCCGATCCGGCACTGACCACCGGCCAGCCGCTGGTCCAGATGGGCCGCTTCGCCCATGAGGCCGTGGCGGTGGACCCGCGCAACAGCTACGTCTATCTGACCGAGGATGCGCGCAACCGCGCCGGTTATTACCGCTTCATCCCCACCGATGCCAGTCAGCAGCCGAGCTCGCTTGCCGCCGGTGGCATTCTGCAGGCCGCACGGGTGCGCAACCGCGCGCTGGTCGACCTGCACGCGCCGACCCAGGGTGACAGCTACCAGCTGGAGTGGGTGGAAGTGCCGAATCCGGACCTCGGTCCGCAGCCCGAGGGCAGCGGACCGTTCGTTCAGGCGCGCCAGGCCGGTGCGCTGAGCATGAGCCGCGGCGAGGGCATCTGCCACCGTGACGGCAAGCTCTACATCGTCGACACCAGTGCCGGTACCGACGCCCAGGGGCGCGCCGGCTACGGCCGCGGCGCGGTGTGGGTGCACGACCTGGCCACCGATCGGCTGACCTGCCTGTTCGCCTCGACCGATGCGGAAATCGCCAACAACCCGGACAACATCACCATCAGCCCCCGCGGCGGCGTGGTGCTTTGCGAAGACGGTGGCGGCGTCCAGGATGCCTACGGCTTCGGCGAGCGGCTGCTGGGCCTGACCGCGGCGGGCGAGGCCTACATCTTCGCCAAGAACAACGTGGTCTTCGACGACGTCCAGGCAGCGGCTGCTGGCAAGAAAGTCTCCGGCGGCGACTACCGCAACCGCGAATTCTGCGGCGCCTGTTTCGACCCGACCGGCCATTTCCTGTTCGTCAACATCCAGACCCCGGGCATCACCTTTGCCATCTGGGGGCCTTGGGCGCGCGGGGCGTTGTAGGACTGTAGGACGCTGGGAACCGGAAGCTTGAGGGCTGAGGGCTGAGGGCTGAGGGTTGCGTTTTGCGCGTTGCGGCCACCATGGACGGTGGATCGGTAGAGCGTGATCCACCCTACGTCAGCTCGGGGCCGTGCGAGCGGAAAGCCGGAAACTGGAAGCTGGAAGCTGGAAGCGACAGCAGGGGCCTGGGCTTGGGATGGTGTTGCGTTTTGTGTTCAGCAACCGACGTAGGGTGGATCGGTAGAGCGTGATCCACCCTACGTCCAGCCTCCAGCCTCCAGCCGCTTCCGCCCTCAAAGCTGCCTCACCTTCAATCCCCGCCCCTTGATCTTGCCGGCGTTCAGGCGATTGAGGGCCTGGCGGGCGACGTCGCGTTCGACGGCGACGAAGGCCTGGAAATCGAAAATTGCGATCTTGCCCACCTGGGCGCCGGGGATGCCTGCGTCGCCAGTCAGGGCGCCCAGGATGTCGCCGGGGCGCAGTTTGTCCTTGCGTCCGGCGCCGATGCACAGGGTCACCATCGGCGGCTGCAGCGGTGCGCCGGGTTGCGGCTGCAGGCTTTCCAGCGGCTGCCAGTTCAAGGGTGCCTGCTGGCGCTCTTCGATCGCCCGGGCACGGTGCGCCTCGGCCGGCGCCACAAGGCTGATGGCGATGCCCTTGTTACCGGCCCGCCCGGTGCGGCCGACGCGGTGGATGTGGATTTCCGAGTCGCGAGCCAGCTCGACGTTGATCACCATGTCCAGCGCATCGATGTCCAGTCCCCGTGCGGCGACGTCGGTGGCCACCAGCACCGACAGGCTGCGATTGGCGAACATTGCCAGGACCTGGTCCCGGTCGCGCTGTTCCAGGTCGCCATTGAGCGCCATGGCGGAGATGCCCTGGGCGCTCAACCGCTCGACCAGCTCCTGGCACTGCTGCTTGGTGAAGCAGAAGGCCACGCAGCTCTGCGGGCGAAAGCTGGCGAGCACGCGGATCACCGCATCCATGCGCTGGTCGGGGTCGATTTCGTAGAAGCGCTGCTCGATCTGGGTGTCGTCATGCAGGGCTTCGGCCTTGACCTGCTGCGGGTCGCGCATGAAGGTCGCGGCCAGCTGCTTGATGCCGGCGGGGTAGGTCGCCGAAAACAGCAGCGTCTGACGCTTGGTCGGGGTCTGGCCGATGATCTCGGCAATGGCGTCGTAGAAGCCCATGTCGAGCATGCGGTCGGCTTCGTCCAGCACCAGGGTATTGAGCCCGTCGAGGCTCAGCGAGCCTTTCTTCAGGTGTTCCTGCACGCGGCCGGGGGTGCCGACGATGATGTGCGCGCCATGCTCCAGCGAGCCGATCTGCGGGCCGATGGACACGCCACCGCAGAGCGTAAGGATCTTGATGTTGTCAGCGCTGCGGGCCAGGCGGCGCAGCTCCTTGGCGACCTGGTCGGCCAGCTCGCGCGTGGGGCAGAGCACCAGCGCCTGGCAGCCGAAGTAGCGGGGGTTGAGCGGCTCGAGCAGGGCGATGCCGAACGCGGCGGTCTTGCCGCTGCCGGTTTTGGCCTGGGCGATCAGGTCCTTGCCACGGAGCATGACCGGCAGGCTCTGCGCCTGGATCGGTGTCATCTCGGCATAGCCGAGCGCCTCCAGGTTGGCCAGCGTGGCGGGGCTGAGGGGCAGGGTGGCGAAGGCTGAACTGGGCACGGTGGGGATCTGCAGAAAGGAAATGGCGTGCAGTCTAACAGGCCGCCTCCGGCGCCGTGCGCAGGTGATCGGGCGAACCGTGCGGTCGTGGGAGGGTCCCACAAGGATCCGTTGAAACCTCTGGAGGTTGGTTTGTCCCGTTTGTTGTGGCTGTTGTGTGCGTTTACCCTCCCTGCTGTAGCCGCCGAACCGACCCTGTTCGGCCGCTACGAGCAGATCAAGATCGAAGATCTCGGCAAGACACTCAAGGCGAAGATGGATACCGGGGCGATGACCGCCTCGCTATCGGCGCGCGACATCGAGCGTTTCCAGCGTGACGGTGAAGACTGGGTGCGCTTCCGCCTGGCGGTAGAAGGCGCCGACGATACGCTCTACGAACATCGTTTGGCGCGTATCGCTGAGATCAAGACCCGTGCCGAAGAGGCAGCGGACCCCGACGACGATACCGATGCCGAGCGTGGGCCGGACGTCGCCGAGCGTCCGGTGGTCCAGATGCAGTTGTGCATCGGCGACCAGCTACGCGAAGCGGAAGTCAACCTGACCGACCGCAGCCATTTTCGCTATCCGCTGCTGATAGGCGCGACCGCGATCCGTGACCTGGACGCGGCGATCGACCCGTCGCGCAAGTACACTGCAGGCCGCCCGGCCTGCTGATCACGCGGCCGCCGCGGGACCCGGGTCCGCCCGCTGCAGCCTGTCGACGAGGTGCATCGGCACGCATCGTCGGGAGCGGGCCGCGGCGGGCGACAGGAAGTGAAAATACCCGTCGCTGTCACGCTTCTTAAATCCGTCTCGGCTATATATAGAGGCAATTATCGAATTCGCACCGTTTTATCTGCGGCTGTGGTTTTATTTGCAACGCTAATTTTCCTCAAGACCGTATTAATTGCAGCTCGCTTGTCGAATCCCGTCCGGGCCATCTTTATCGAGTTGTTTTTTATTCTGGCGTTTCGTGTTATGGGTCGGCTCGCCTGTCGCCTTGTTCGGAGGCCGTGGCGGGGGCCTGGATACAGTTGCGGCGAAGCTGCGATCAGGCCCTTCCAGGGCGCACGGTCCGGGTATGGCGGCAGCACCGGTCAGTCATCTCGTGGTGCCTGGGTCGCCTGAGCTAGACAGCCTGGGCAGGCTCGGTAAATCGCCGCTGGCCGCGCCTGTCAGACTAAAGTCGGGGCTTTCAATTCGTGACCCAACCTTGCTAGATTCACGCTGTGGTTCCCTTTACCCGTAATAACAATAAGACGGAGAACGTCATGGCCGACGACGATAAAAAAAATGCTGATGCGTACTGGAAGGCGAATGTTCGCCTCATAACAATGTGTTTGGTGGTTTGGGCGCTAGTCTCTTATGGCTTCGCCATACTCCTGCGTCCGTTGCTGGCCGGTATTCCGGTTGGGGGAGCGGACCTGGGCTTCTGGTTTGCGACTCAAGGTTCCATTCTGACTTTCCTGGCGATCATCTTCTTCTACGCGTGGCGGATGAACAAACTGGATCAAGAATTCGGTGTTGAGGAGTAAGCGGCCATGAGTCAGTTCTGGATTAACATGTTGTTCGTGGGCGCGTCCTTCCTGCTGTACTTCGGGATTGCGTACTGGGCCCGCGCCGGGTCGACCAAGGAGTTCTACGTAGCCGGTGGTGGCGTCCACCCCGTGACCAACGGCATGGCCACTGCGGCCGACTGGATGTCCGCGGCCTCCTTCATTTCCATGGCCGGTATCATCGCTTCCGGCGGTTATGCCACCTCCACCTACCTGATGGGCTGGACCGGCGGCTACGTCCTGCTGGCGATGCTGCTGGCACCGTACCTGCGCAAGTTCGGCAAGTTCACCGTGCCGGACTTCATCGGTGACCGTTTCTACAGTCGTGGCGCACGCCTGGTTGCCGTCATCTGCCTGATCCTCATCTGCGTCACCTATGTGATCGGTCAGATGTCCGGTGCTGGCGTGGCCTTCTCCCGCTTCCTTGAAGTCGACAACGATACCGGTATCTGGATCGCTGCAGGCGTCGTGTTCTGCTACGCGGTATTCGGCGGCATGAAGGGCATCACCTACACCCAGGTGGCGCAGTACGTGGTTCTGATCATTGCGTACACCATTCCGGCCGTGTTCATCGCCATGCAGCTGACCGGTAACCCGATTCCGGCCCTAGGTCTGTTCGGCGATCACCTGGAGTCCGGTCTGCCCCTGCTGACCAAGCTGGATCAGGTTGTACGCGATCTCGGCTTCCAGGCATTCACCGCTGACGTCGACAACAAGCTGAACATGGTGCTGTTTACCCTGTCGCTGATGATCGGTACCGCCGGTCTGCCGCACGTCATCATCCGCTTCTTCACCGTTCCGCGCGTGGCTGATGCCCGCTGGTCGGCCGGCTGGACGCTGATCTTCATTGCGCTGCTGTACCTGACGGCTCCGGCCGTGGGCGCCATGGCTCGTCTGAACCTGCTGAACACCATCTACCCGGAAGGCCCGCAAGCCGAAGCGATTCGCTTCGAAGAGCGTCCGGACTGGATGAAGACCTGGGAAGAAACCGGTCTGATCTCGTGGGCTGACAAGAACAGCGATGGTCGTATCCAGCTCTACAACGACACCAACGCAACGTTCGCGCCGACTGCGAAAGAGCGCGGCTGGAACGGCAGCGAGCTGACCGTCAACAACGACATCATCGTGCTGGCCAACCCGGAAATCGCCAACCTGCCGGGCTGGGTCATCGGTCTGATCGCAGCAGGTGGTATTGCGGCTGCGCTGTCGACGGCCGCCGGTCTGCTGCTGGCCATCTCGGCCGCCATCAGTCACGACCTGATCAAGAACATCATCAACCCGAAGATCAGCGAAAAAAGCGAAATGCTGGCCGCGCGGATCTCCATGGCCTGTGCGATCGTGCTGGCCACCTGGCTGGGTCTGAATCCACCGGGCTTTGCGGCTCAGGTGGTGGCATTGGCGTTCGGCATCGCCGCGGCCTCGCTGTTCCCGGCACTGATGATGGGTATCTTCTCCAAGCGTGTGAACAGCAAAGGCGCCGTTGCAGGCATGGTCGTGGGTCTGGTGAGCACACTGGTCTACATCTTCCTGTACCTGGGCTGGTTCTTCATCCCCGGCACGGCGTCCTTCGCCAACACGCCTGACAACTGGATGCTCGGCATCTCCCCGCTGTCCTTCGGCGCAGTGGGTGCGATCATCAACTTCGCCGTGGCCTACGGCGTGTCGATGGCCACCGAAGCACCGCCGCAGGCGATCCAGGATCTGGTCGAAAGCGTTCGTACCCCCAAGGGTGCCGGCGCTGCGCTTGATCACTAAAGCAACCAGCGGCCAGGCCTTCGGTCTGGCCAGCGGTTGAGGTACAAATCGGGCTTCCATCTGGAAGCCCGATTTTTTTAAGGAAGCCGTACATGTTCTGGCATTTAATCGCTGCATTGGTCGCCGCCGTCGCGGGCGCCGGGATCGCGCTGGTGTTGCGCTCCCTGAGCCGCAAGCGGCTGCCAAAATGGCTCATCCCGGCCTTCGCCGGCCTGGGCATGCTCGCCTACACGATCCATTACGAGTACACCTGGTTCGACACCAAGCAGGCGCGCCTGCCGGCCGGCTCCGTGATCGTTGCCAGCGAAGAGGGCGAGATGCTCTGGCGCCCCTGGACCATGCTGTTCCCCATGCCGCTGGGCTACACGGTGCTCGACACCGCCAACGCGCAGGTCGAGGAAACCAGCCAGGGCCGTGTTGCCCGTTTCGTGCTGTATCGCTTCAACAAGCAGCACCTGATGTCCACCGTGACCAGCAGCCCCTATCAGTTGATGTGCGAACGCAAGGTGATGTTCAGGCTAAACGAGGCAGGGCAGGCGAAGATCGAGTCGATGACCGAGCTCAAGGCCGATGCGCCCTTGTATCGGA
Source organism: Pseudomonas sp. (assembly GCA_032064305.1). Classification (GTDB taxonomy): domain Bacteria; phylum Pseudomonadota; class Gammaproteobacteria; order Pseudomonadales; family Pseudomonadaceae; genus Stutzerimonas. Next base: position 77,565 of record DAMBNU010000004.1, read on the forward strand.
CGCTCTGTGTGGGCGGCCGCGCCTGAGCGGCAGAATCAGCGCCCTCGGCGCGCTCGGCGCGCTGAGGCCAGGCCCTGCGGGGTGAGAGCGGCACGAGGTGCCATCCGTTTTGTTGTGCGCTGCGCTCAGCCCCGGGCGCGCGCTGTGCGGCGGCGGGGCAGCGCCCAGAGGCTCAGGCTGGCGGGAATGGCCAGCCCCACCCAGGCCAGCAGATCCCACCATCCGTCGCCGAGCAGCGCGGCGAACAGCCCGACAAAGCCGAGCAGGGCCAGCAGCGTCGGCAGGCGAAAGGTCGACCGACGCCAGCTCATGCCGTCACCTCGCGGGCGGTGACCGCCTGCACGCCGCGCCGGCGTACCCACCAGAGGTACAGGCCGCTGCCCAGCACGATCATCGTCAGGACATCGAGCACCGCCCAGAGGATCTGCATCGGCCGGCCGCCGTAGTCGCCGAAGTGCAGCGGTTGCGACAGGCCGAGCGCATCCATGTACCAGGGGCGCTCGCCCACTGCGGTGACCTCCAGCGTCTGGGCGTCGATCAGCACCGGCGTGTAGAGGTGCGAGGTCAGGTGCGTGCTGCCGTTCAGAAACACCGCGTAATGGTGGGCACTGGAAAACCGCGTGCCGGGAAAGGCGATGAAATCGGCCTGCATGCCGGGCGCCGCCTGTTCGGCGATGCGCAGCAGGTCACTCGCCGGCGCAAGTTGGGTCAGTGGCGGTGCGCCCCGGTAGGGCTCGACCATGCGGCCCAGGGTTTCACTGCGCCAGGCATCGATCAGCAGGTCGGCGCAGGCGCTGATGACGCCGGTGACGCCGACGACCAGCGCCCAGCTGAGCGTGACGATGCCGATCAGGTTGTGCAGGTCGAGCCAGCGGGTCCTACCGGACCGCTCATGCCGCACCTGGGCGAACTCCAGCCGGCGCATGAAGGGCGCGTAGAGCACCACACCGGAGACGATCGCCACCACGAACAGAATCCCCATCAGCGCAAGGAACAGCTTGCCGGGCAGGCCGGCGAACATGTCGACGTGCAGCCGCAACAGGACCATCATCAAGCCTCCGTTGGCGGCCGGCATGTCCACGGCCTCACCGGTACGGGCGTCGAGCATGAAGGTATAGGTGGAGTTGGGGTCGGCATCGGCGGTTTCGGCCGTAAAGGCCATGACCCCGTTCGGCTCGTCCTCGTCCCAGGCCAGGTATTGGACGACCTCGCCGGGCCGCGCGCGTTGGGCCGCCTCGACCAGCTGCTGCAGATCCAGGTGCGGGGTGTCGGGCGCCAGCTGGCGCAATTCCGGTGCATCGCCCAGCAGGTGCTCAAGTTCATGGTGGAAGATCAGTGGCAGGCCGGTGATGGCAAGCATCAGGAGAAACAGCGTGCAGATCAGGCTGCTCCAGGTGTGGATGAACGACCAGCGGCGAACTGTGGTTGATCTCATGGGCATTCCGGAAGGCGGTGGCGTCAGGTCGGCATGGCACGGCTCGTCGAGTCCTGGCGGCGCGGCGCGCTGCTGCCGAAGGGCAGGCCAGGTTGGACGTTGGTGCGCATGGGTTAAAAGGAACTAACGAGAATTATTCGCATATGATCGCAGGTCGTCGCGTTCCTCGCAACGCCCGGTTGCGGTACGTCGCGAAGGTCGGAGGCGCAGGGCGCCGTGCTAGATCAGTTGCGCCTGCTGGCGCTGGCGCCAGTTGGCCAGGCGCTGCGTGAGCGTGGCGAGGTCGTCGACGCCCTGGCGGCGCGCCTTGCTGAACAGGATCAGCGCAAGTTCCGCAGTGACCAGCGCATCTGCGCTGGCGTGGTGGCGCTGCAGCACCTGGAGGCCGAAGTGGGTGCACCATTGGTCCAGCCCATTCTGCCGCGGACGGTTGTTCGGGCACAGCATGGGCGCGAGCTCGGCGACGTCGATGAACGGATGCCTGAGTTTGTAGCCGAGGGTCGTTTTCAGCGCCCGGGTGAGCATCCGCTGGTCGAAGGTGGCGTGGTAGGCCAGCAGCGGGCTGTCACCAACGAAATCCATGAAATCGAGTAGCGCATCGGCCGGTTCTTCGCCCGCTTCCAGTTCGCTCGGCGCGATGCCGTGGATGAGCACGCTTTCGCTGACCTTTTGTGCCGGGCGTAGCAGGGTCGACTCGAACTGCTGGCCCAGGTCGATGGCGCCGCCCTCGATGACCACCGCGCCGATCGACAGGACGATGTCGCGGCGCATGTCCAGGCCACTGGTCTCCAGGTCGAGGACCACCATGCGCTGTTCCTCCAGCCTGCGGCCGTCCAGTGCTGCGGGGGCGCACAGCTGGTCGCGCCGCTGCAGCTGGGGCAGGTCGAGCAGCGGGCCGCGACGTCGGAACCAGGGCATGTTCATAGTTGGTAGCGGACCGCCAGGCTGCTCTGCAACCGTTGGGCCTGGCGAAAGGATTCGCGCAGGATGCGCCGGTCCAGGTGGTTGAGGCTGTCGGGGTCGAGCCGGTTGGAGTAGGGCCGTCCCTCGCGGGCCTGCTGCTGATGCTGCTGCATCCGCGTCTGCTGGATGAAGTGGTAGGCCTCTTCGTAGGCCGCACCATCCTTACTGTCGATCACCTTGCGCTCAACCAGCTGGCGCAACCGGTCGAGGGTGTTGCAGGCAGCGATACCGTGGCTCAGCGCCAGCAGCCGCGCGCCGTCGACGAACGGCGTCAGGCCCTGGACTTTCAGGTCCAGGGTCGCCTTGCCATCGCCCTTGCGTGCCACCACGAAGTCGCGGAAGCGCCCCACCGGCGGGCGATGGCGCAGGGCGTTCTCGGCCATCATGCGCTGGAACAGGCGGTTCTCGCCGATCTCGTCGAGCAGGCGCCGGCGCAGTTGTTCGCAACCCTCACTGGGGCCCCAGATGGTGCGCAAATCGAAGAAGATGGTGCTGCTGAGCAGGTTTTCCGGGGTCGACTCGCGAACGAACGAACTGAACCGGCGCTGCCATTCCTGGCGCGACAGGCATAGCTCGGGGTTGCCGGCCATGATGTTGCCCTTGCACAGGGTGAAGCCGCAGCGGTCCAGGTCCCGGTTGATGCGCTCGGCCAGCGGCAGCAGGCGGCCGCGGATGTGCGCGGCTTCGGCCGCATCGGCGGCCTCGAAGAGAATGCCGTTGTCCTGGTCAGTGTGCAGGGTCTGCTCGCGGCGGCCCTCGCTGCCGAAGCACAGCCAGGTAAAGGCGATGCCGGGGTCGCCGAGCTCCGCGATAGCCAGCTCGATCACCCGGCAGACGCTGTGGTCGTTGAGCAAGGTGATGATGTGGGTGATCTGCGTCGAGGACGCGCCATGGGCGAGCATGTTGTCAACCAGCTGCAGGATGCGACTGCGGATGATCACCAGGGTGTCCACGCTGTCGGCATGGGAAATCGCCTGGGCCAGGTGCACCAGGTCCACCCGCTGCAGGGAGAACAGGTCGCGCTCGGAAATCACGCCCCGCAGCAGGCCGTCCTCGACCACGCAGACGTGGGCGATGTGCCGCTCGGTCATGGCGATGGCCGCGTCGAATGCCGTGGCGGCCGGCGGCAGGTGGAAGGGGTCCTGCGTCATGAAGTCGGCGATCGGTGCCGACAGGTCGGTGGTGCCGGTGCCGATCACCCGTCGCAGGTCGCGCAGGGTGAAGATGCCGCGCGGGTGCAGTTCAAGGTCGGTGATCACGATGCTGCCGATATTGTTTTCGTGCATCAGTGCCACCGCGTCGGCCAAGGGCAGGCTCGGCAGGCAGGAGATGGGATGGTGTATGGCCAGGTCGCCGATACGGGTCTCCAGCGAATACTGCTCGCCCAGGCTCTCGACCGCACGCATCTGCGCCTGCTGGTTGACCAGGTCGAGCAGGCTGCTGACGCCGCGCATGGCGAAGTCGCGAAACGCCGCCGACTTGGACACCAGTTTGACGAACGCCGGCTTGTTCAACAGAAAGCAGAAAGTGTCCTCGGCGGCGAAGTGCCCGGTGCGCGTGGCCCGCTCGCCCATCAAAGCCGCCATGGGAAAGCACTCGCCGACAATCACCTCGAAGGTGGTGTCGGTGCCGCGCTTGCTGGTATGCGGGCGCTGGCCATGGACGCGGCCCTGCTTGACGACATAGAAGTACTCGACCACGCCGTCGTCGGGCGAAATGATGCAGTCGCCTTCGCTGTAGAACCGCAGCTGGCAGTTCTCCACGAGGTAGGCCAGGTGCCCCAGTTCCATCTGGTTGAACGGCGGGTACTTGCGCAGGAATTCCATGGTGCCATGGATGTTCTGCAGCACAGCGGTTTTGCCTGCCTCGGCGAACGCATCGGCTTTGCTCATGGGTCGCTTCCATTTTTTAGCGCCCAATGGTGGGCGGTGGCGCCGGGAGGGCACATTGGACGTAAGTCTAGTCGCGTGCAGGGCGCCACGGGCTGACTGGGATCAGCCAGATTAAGGTGACTGCAGCGTGCGGACGAAAAAAGAAACCCCGCCGGGCCGGGCGGGGTTTCTCGTCACGCCTGGCCGCCCTGAATGGCGGCCGCGTCTCGCTTACGGCAGGGTGAACAGCACCTTGACCGAGTCGGTAACCGATGCGCTGTCGACATAGCCGATGGCGTCGGCCTCGGCCGCGACCTTGGCCACCACCGCCGCGTCATCCGCCACGCTGGTCATTGGCTGGCCCTTGCCGGTGAACACCAGCCCCGACCAGTAGGACTTGAGCTGCGACTCGTTCTTGCTGGCGACCGCGGCGTAGAAGTGCTCCTTGGTCGCCGTCCAGTCCTTGAGGTCAACACCCTTCATGGACTTATCCTTGCCCAGAAAGATGTTGGCGACCTCCGACTGCGACGGCGCTTTGGCCGCGCCGGGATTGACGATCACGGCGACCTCGGCATGAGCCAGGGAGGCCAGGCCGAGCAGTGCGGCAGCACCGAGGATGCGAAGGGATGGTTTCATCGGGACGCTCCTCAAAAGACGAAATCGACGCCGACGGAAACGATGTCGCCGTCGTAGTTGCGGGCCGGGGCAATGCCGACGGCGTTCTCGAACACCTCCTGCGCGTTGCGGGTGAAGACGCCGTCATAACCGTTCTGGGTGTCGACGCGCTTGTATTCGCCCTTGACCACCACGGTCGGCGCGGCCTGGTAGTTCAGCCCCAGGGTCCAGGAGCTCTGGCGGCCACCGTTGTCATCAAGCTGGGCATAGGTGAGGTGTGGCAGGAAGTCACCGAAGCGCCGGCCGCCCATCAGGTAGAACGAGTCGATCGACTCCAGGCCATCGTTCTCGATCATGCGCGAGGTCCACTCGTTGCTGCTGATCCAGGTGCCATTGTCGTACTGGTAGCCGATCGAGGTGAACTTGCCTTTTTCCTTGTCGAGGCTCAGCAACGACAGCGTCCGGTTGGCGCCCAGGCCGATTGCCGAGGCGTCGACCGTGCCACTGATATCGGTCTTGATGTCCGCCTCGACATAGCCGATGCGCAGGGTGCCGAAGTCATTGGTGGCAAGGCTGACGCTGGCACCGAAAAGGTTGCCGTAGTCGATGTCGAACTGCTCGTCGTAGGCGTAGTAGTCGCGGTCCTTGGCCTGGCCGCCGGCCAGCTGGAAGGTGACCGAGCCGTAGGACAGCGGCAGGGTGTAGACCGCGTCGACGCCTTCGTAGTTGGTGACCTGGACCTGGCTGTAGACCTCGTCGGGCAGGCGCAGCCAGGGGTAGCTGTAGCCCACGTCGAGGCTTTCGGAATACATGTACACCGGGCTGCGCAAGCGGCCGGCACGCAGCATCAGCTGGTCGTTGGCCTGCCAGGACAGGTAGGCCCACTCAAGGTTGGCTTTCCATTCATCCTGCTGCGCTTTGGCGGTGGCCTGGACGGTCACGCCAACGGTGTCGGTCACGCCGTAGCTCAGCTGTGCGCCGAATTTGGACAGCTGATCGCCGCGCCAGGAATCGTTGGTCTGACCCTGGACGCCATAGCTGCGGCCTTTGTCTTCGCCGCCCAGGTGGGTGACGCCGACGGTGCCGAAACCGGCGAAGCGGTGCTCACCCTGTTCCAGGGCGAAGGCAGGGGTAGTAGCCAGGCAGAGCGCTGCCAGGCCGATAACACGTACTGCGGTCATCAGGATGCTCCTAAAGCGGTTAAACGCGGAATTGGGCCGTGGCCGCACGCAGGTGATCGCCCGTGCTGACCAGTTGCTCGCCCAGGCGGGCGGTGGCTTCGGCGCCGTTTGCGGTTGCTTGTGCGTCCTGCTGCAACACTTGGGTTTCTTGTCTGATCGAACTCGACAGACCGATCTGCTCCTGGGTGAACTGGGCGATGCCGGCGTTCAGTGCATCGATCTGGTTCACGGTGTGGGCGATGGTCTCCAGCAGCTGGGTAGCTTCGACCGAACGCTCGATGCTCGCGCGCGACTTCTCGCCGTTGCGGGTCATGACGTCGAGCACCGTGTTGGCGCTGGTCTGCAGGCGCTGGATGATCTGCTGGATTTCGGCGGTCGACGCTGCGGTCTTCTGCGCCAGGTTGCGAACCTCGTCGGCGACCACGGCGAAACCACGTCCCTGCTCGCCGGCGCGGGCGGCCTCGATGGCGGCATTGAGTGCCAGCAGGTTGGTCTGCTCGGCGATGCTGCGAATCACCGTCAGTACTGAGCCGACTTCCTGGGTTTCCTCCTCCAGCTGCTCCATGGCCTTGACCGCACCCATTACGCTGTCACCCAGGTCGCTGATGCCGGTCGACAGGCTACCGACGTGCTCGCTGGCCGTAGCGGCCTGGCGCGCGGCCGAGTTGGCTTCGTCCGAGGCCTGCTGGGAGCGCTGCGCGACCTCCTGAATGCTGCCGGTCATGGTGAGGATGTCGCGGCTGATCGAATCGGTGTGGTGTTGCTGTGACTTGGCGTTCTCTTCCGAGCCCTGGGTCAGGTCGTAGAGTTCCTTCGACACTTCGCCCAGCGGGCTGGCTGCCTCGATGATCTGGCGGATGGTGCGCTGCAGCTTGTCGAGAAACCCGTTGAACAGTTCGATCATGGCGCCGATCTCGTCGTTCGACTCGACGTTCACGCGCCGCGTCAGGTCGCCGTCGCCGCGAGCGATGGCCTGCAGCGAGGCGATGACGCCCCGCACGTTGGCCATCACGCTGCGGATCACCAGCCAGGCACCGAGGCCCACCACGACGACCAGGACGAGGCTGAGAACGATGCCCAGGCGGGTGGTCTGCTCGTTCGCTTCGCGGGTCTCGGCCAGGGTGCCCTGGAAGTCGGCATAGGCGCCGGCGCGGAAGTCGGTAGCCTGTTGCTGCGCCTGCGCCAGGTCACTGGCCATGCGGTCCAGGCTCGGTCGCAGGTCGTCGAAGGAAGCGCTGCCGTCGATCAGCTTCGCCGAAGCGCCGAGCGCGTTTTCGGCGTAGGTCTTGACCGCGTTGCGCCAGCTGTCGAGCGCCTGCTGACGCTGGGGCTGGCCGTTGAGCAGGGTTGCCAGGGCCTGTTGCTGGCTGTCGATGTCGGCGAGCACCTGGCGGGCTTCGTCGAGCAGACCTGCCTCGCCGGCGGCCACGGCGTTGTTCAACAGGCCTGGCAGGCGCGAGAACTGGAAAATCACCGCGTCGGCCTTTTCCAGCGTCGGATAGCGCTGGGTTTCCAGCGCGGCCAGCCGCGAGTCGGTAGCCGACAGTTGCAGCGAGGTGTAGCCGACATAGAGGATCAGGCCGAGGAGAGCGACGGCAGGCACCAGGGACAGCTTGGCGGTCAGGGACAGATTCTTGAACATGCATCGACTCCACGGCGGGCGGCGGATACTACGAGACGGTCGCGCGATAGCGTATTGCCATCTGTCGGATAAATTGTGACCGAAATACCGGCTCGGGTCACGTTATCGGTTGTCGCACCCGAAACTTGAGCGCCGTCGGGCGGCTGACAGGCATAAAAAAACCGCCCCGAAGGGCGGTTTTCTGCGCAGCGCTGATGCGGGTTACAGGCCGTTCTTGGCCTTGAACTCGCGGCGGCGGCGGTGCAGCACCGGCTCGGTGTAGCCGTTGGGCTGCTTGGTGCCTTCGAGGACCAGCTCCAGGGCAGCCTGGAAGGCCACGCTGCTGTCGAAGTCCGGCGCCATCGGGCGGTACAGCGGGTCGCCCTGGTTCTGACGATCGACCACAGGCGCCATGCGCTTGAGGCTTTCGACCACCTGATCCTTGGTCACCACGCCATGGCGCATCCAGTTGGCTACGTGCTGGCTGGAGATACGCAGGGTGGCGCGGTCTTCCATCAGCGCGATGTCGTTGATGTCCGGCACCTTGGAGCAGCCGACGCCCTGTTCGACCCAGCGCACCATGTAGCCGAGGATGCCCTGCGAGTTGTTGTCCAGCTCGTTGCGCTTCTCTTCCTCGGTCCAGTTGGTGTCTTGCGCCAGCGGGATGGTGAGGATGTCGTCGATGGACGCCTTCTTGCGCTTGGCCAGTTCGACCTGACGCGCCTGCACGTCGACCTTGTGGTAGTGCATGGCGTGCAGGGTGGCGGCGGTCGGCGAGGGTACCCAGGCAGTATTGGCACCGGCCATGGGGTGGCCGAGCTTCTGCTCGAGCATCGCAGCCATCAGGTCAGGCATGGCCCACATGCCCTTGCCGATCTGCGCCTTGCCCTGCAGGCCGCAGGCCAGGCCCACGTCGACGTTGTTGTTCTCGTAGGCACTGATCCACTTCTCGGCTTTCATGGCCGCCTTGCGCACCATCGGGCCGGCTTCCATGGAGGTGTGGATTTCGTCGCCGGTGCGGTCGAGGAAGCCAGTGTTGATGAACACCACGCGCTCGCGCGCTTCCTTGATACAGGCCTTGAGGTTGATCGTGGTACGACGCTCCTCGTCCATGATGCCGACCTTCAGGGTGTTGCGCGGCAGCTTGAGGACGTCTTCGACGCGACCGAACAGTTCGGTGGCGAAGGCCACTTCTTCCGGGCCGTGCATCTTCGGCTTGACGATGTAGACCGAGCCGGTGCGGGTGTTCTTGCGGCTGGTGTTGCCCTTGAGGTTGTGGATCGCGGCGAGGCTGGTGAACAGGCCGTCCATGATGCCTTCGGGGACTTCGTTGCCGTCCTTGTCGAGGATGGCGTCGTTGGTCATCAGGTGACCGACATTACGGATGAACAGCAGGGAACGGCCGTGCAGGGTCAACTCGCCGTTGCCGTCGGCCCTGGTGTAGACGCGGTCAGGGTTCATGGCGCGGGTGATGCGCTTGCCGCCCTTGTCCAGTTCCTCGACCAGGTCGCCTTTCATCAGACCGAGCCAGTTGCGGTAGACGACGGTCTTGTCGTCGGCGTCGACGGCAGCGATGGAGTCTTCGCAATCCATGATGGTGGTCAGCGCCGATTCCATCAGGATGTCCTTCACGCCGGCCGCATCGGTCTGGCCGATCGGGCTGGCCGGGTCGATCTGGATCTCGAAGTGAATGCCGTTGTTCTTCAGCAGCACGGCGATCGGTGCGCTGGCTTCGCCCTGGAAACCCTGCAGTTGGGCCGGGTTCTTCAGACCGGTGGTGCTGCCGTCCTTGAGCGAAACGACCAGCTTGCCGCCTTCGATGCGGTAGCCGGTGGAGTCGACGTGGGAGCCGCTTTCCAGCGGTGCGGCTTCATTGAGGAAGGCGCGCGCGTAGGCGATGACCTTGTTGCCGCGGACTTCGTTGTAACCCGGGCCTTTGCTGGCGCCGCCTTCTTCGGAAATCGCGTCGGTGCCGTAGAGCGCGTCGTACAGCGAACCCCAGCGGGCGTTGGCGGCGTTCAGCGCGAAGCGTGCGTTCATGATCGGCACCACCAGCTGCGGGCCGGCCATGCGGGCGATTTCTTCGTCGACGTTCTGAGTAGTGGCCTGGAAGTCTTCGGCTTCCGGCAGCAGGTAGCCGATGTCCTGAAGGAAGGCCTTGTAGGCCACCGGGTCATGGGCCTGACCGGCGCGCGCCTGGTGCCAGGCATCGATCTGCGCCTGCAGCTCGTCACGCTTGGCCAGCAGCGCGCGGTTCTTCGGCGCCAGGTCGTGGATGACGCCCGAAGCGCCGGCCCAGAAGGCATCGGCATCAACGCCGGTACCAGGAATCGCTTCGTTGTTCACGAAGTCGTACAGGACTTTGGCGACCTGCAGGCCACCGACTTCAACGCGCTCAGTCATCTCTCGCCTCACTTGGTTCTTTTAATCCGACACGGACGAATCGGTTCTTGTAGTCCGGGTCGCCGGATACTACATGAAGCCGTTCGGAAAATCAGTCCGCCAAACGGACCGCTCCCCGACGCCCTGCGACGCGTGCAAAAGTCGTGTGCTGCGGCCCTGAAACTGGCGTTTCAGCGCGGCGCATGCGGCAGATTGTTCTATACCTAGGGAGCCGGGCGCCGCGGGCGCGATCCATAGCGTTCCTGTTCCGGCGCGATGCGTTCCGCGCGCCAGCCACCAGTCGAGGAGTTACAGATGGATCATCTCGTCCTAACCGTCATTGCCGAGGACCAGCCCGGGCTGGTCGAACGTCTGGCCAAATGCATCGCCGATCACGGCGGCAATTGGCTGGAAAGCCGCATGTCGCGCATGGCCGGGCAGTTCGCCGGGATCCTTCGGGTGGCGGTTCCGGTCCAGGCGCATGCCGAGCTGACCGCCGCGCTGCAGGGGCTCGAGGCGCAGGGCATCCGCGTGCTGCTGGCACACAGCGGTGCAGAACCGGAGAGCAGCTGGCAGGAGATCCAGCTGGAACTGGTCGGCAACGACCGCCCGGGCATCGTCCGCGACATCACCCGGCTGCTCGCCGAACATGGCGTCAACCTGGAAAGCCTGGACACCGAAGTATTGCCGGCACCGATGAGCGGCGAGCTACTGTTCCGTGCCGAGGTGCGCTTGGCGGTGCCGAGCGAGCTGTCGCTGGAGGTGCTGCAGCAACGCCTGGAAACCCTGGCCGACGACCTCATGGTCGAGCTCAAGTTGCAACCGGCGGAGTGAGCGATCGGACCGCGCGTCAGGCCGGGGCAGCCCTGCGCATCAGTCTCCAGGCGTCGTAGCTGTACACGGCCAGGCCTGCCCAGATGCAGATGAAGGCCAGCTTGCGGTCGGCCGGGAAGGGCTCGTTGAACACCCAGACCGCGAGGATCAGCAGCAGCGTCGGGGTGATGTACTGCAGGAAGCCGAGGGTCGAATAGGGCAGGTGCCGGGCCGCGGCGTTGAAGCACAGCAGCGGCAACAGCGTCACCGGCCCGGCGGCCACCAGCCAGAGAGCCTGTGGCTCGGTCCAGAACGACCATTCGGTGCTCGGGCCGCTGCCGAAGAAGAACAGCCAGCCGAGTGCGATCGGCAGCAGCAGCCAGGTCTCCACCACCAGGCCCGGCAGGGCGGCGACGGGCGCCTGCTTGCGCAACAGCCCATAACTGCCGAAGCTCAGCGCCAGGACGATCGACACCCAGGGGAAATCACCCAGCGTGACCAGTTGCAGCACCACGCCCGCTGCCGCCATGGCCACCGCCAGCCATTGCAGCGGACGCATCCGTTCGCGCAGCACCACCAGCCCGAGCAGCACATTGACCAGCGGGTTGATGTAGTAGCCCAGGCTCGCCTCGAGCATGTGCCCATGGTTGACCGCCCAGACGTAGATCAGCCAGTTGCTGGCGATCAGCACGCTGGAGATCATCAGCACCCCAATGCGCCGCGGGTGGGCGAGCAGTTCCTGCCACCAGCCGGGATGCCGCCAGAGCATCAGCACCAGGGTGCCGAACAGCGCCGACCAGATGGCGCGCTGGGTCACGATCTCGAGCGCGGCGTACTGCTCGATGGACTTGAAGTAGAGCGGGAACAGGCCCCAGATGCTGAAGGTCGTCAGACCCAGCAGGTAACCCTTGCGCAGATCGGCGGTGGCCATGGAAATCCTGAAACGGAGCGGCGGAGAGCCGGACATTTTGCGCTGTCAGGATCGCTTTGTCTGCCGGGCTCGCGCGTTTCGCCGAGCGCGCCATCGGCCACCGCCGTGGAACGCCTGCGGTAAATGCCCCGTCTCATGTTTTGGACGGGTCGCACGCGCGACCTGCCAGCCATGCGAGGTATCGGATGAAGCTGCAAGGCAAGGTGGCGCTCGTCACCGGCAGTACTCAGGGCATTGGCCGTGGAATCGCCGTTCGCCTGGCGCGCGAAGGCGCTGACGTGGTGATCAATGGGCGACATGAGGGTGAGGATGCGCAGGCGTCGGTCGCGCTGGTGCGGGCCGAAGGGCGGCGCGCATGCTTCATCGCCGCGGATGTCGGCGAACCCGCCAACTGCCGCCAGTTGATCGAGCAGGCCATCGAACAGATGGGCCAGCTCGATGTGCTGGTCAACAACGCCGGCGTGCAGAAGCATGCCGCCTTTCTCGATGTCAGTGAGGCGGATTACAACCAGGTGCTGGACGTCAATCTGCGCGGGCCCTTCTTCCTGTCCCAGGCCTTTGCGCGGCACCTGCGAGACAGCGGGCGCGGCGGCCGCATCATCAACAACAGCTCGGTGCACGAGGAGTTGCCGTTTCCCAATTTCAGCGCCTACTGCGCCAGCAAGGGCGGCATGAAGATGCTCACGCGCAACCTGGCGATCGAACTGGCGCCGCTGGGCATCACGGTCAACAACGTCGCCCCCGGGGCCATCGAGACCCCCATTAACCAGGCCTTGATGAGCGAGCCGGAGAAACTCGCCGGGCTGCTAGAAAACATCCCCGCCAAACGCCTCGGCCAGCCGCACGACGTGGCCGGCGCGGTGGCCTTTCTTGCCTCCGACGATGCCGACTACGTCACCGGGACTACACTGGTCATCGATGGCGGACTGCTATGGAACTACAGCGAGCAATGACCGACACCGACACCACTCCTTTCGACTACGACACCCGCGCGGTCTCGGCGGCCGACACCCTGACGCCGGCCGACCGCTATCAGGAGTTGTTCGTCGCGGTGCAGACGCAGCGCGTCTTTCCCGACAGCAAGACCTTCGTCGATTGCGCGCCGCGGCAGCATCCGGAGCGCATCCTTGAAGCCTATCGAGCCGGCAACAGCGCACCGGGATTCGACCTGAAGCGGTTCGTGCACGAACATTTCGAGCTCTACGAGCGCAAGCCGAGCGAGTTCGTGGCCGACCCCGACAACAGCCTGAGCGAGCACATCGACCGGCTCTGGCCGGTACTCACTCGCCAGCCTCACAAGCACCCGGAGTTCTCGTCTTTGCTACCGCTACCCCACGATTACGTGGTGCCGGGCGGGCGCTTCACCGAGCTTTATTACTGGGACTCGTACTTCACCATGCTCGGCCTGGACGAGAGCGGCCACTGCGAACTGCTGCGGGCCATGGCCGACAATTTCGCGTACCTGATCGACACCTACGGTCACGTGCCTAACGGTAACCGCTCCTACTACCTGAGCCGCTCACAGCCGCCAGTATTCGCGCTGATGACCGACCTGTTCGAGGAGACGGGCGTCCATCGCGCCAACGACTACCTGCCGCAATTGCGCAAGGAGCATGCGTTCTGGACCGAGGGTGGCGAGCACCTGCGCCCCGGCGAGGCGCACCGGCGCTGCGTCTGCCTCGACGACGGCAGCGTGCTCAACCGTTACTGGGACGAGCGCGACACGCCGCGGGAAGAGTCCTACCGCGAAGACGTCGAAACGGCACGCAGTTCCGACCGGCCGGCCCACGAGGTCTACCGCGACCTGCGCGCCGGCGCCGAATCGGGCTGGGATTTCAGCTCGCGCTGGCTGGGCGACCCGCAGCGGCTGTCGAGCATCCGCACCACCCGGATCATTCCGATCGACCTCAACTGCCTGCTCTACAACCTCGAGCGGCAGATCGCCCGGCTCAGCGCGGCCAAGGGCTGGCAGGCCTGCGCGGCGGAATTCGAGCAGCGGGCCCAGGCGCGTGCCGCAGCCATCGACCGCTACCTGTGGAACGACGCGCAGGGCGCCTACTTCGACTATGACTGGACGCTCGGGCAGCAACGCGAAAACCTCACTGCGGCGACGCTCACGCCCCTGTTCGTCAAGCTCGCCAGCGATGTCCAGGCGACCCGTGTTGCTGACGTGGTTCGTCATCGCCTGCTGGCGCCGGGAGGGCTGTCGACCACCGAAGTCGGCGGCAGCGGGGAGCAGTGGGATCGCCCCAACGGCTGGGCGCCGCTGCAATGGATCGGCATCCGCGGTTTGCAGCACTACGGCCATCAGGACCTGGCGCAGGACATTGAGGAGCGCTGGCTGACGATCGTCAGCCACCTGTTCATGCACGAGCGAAAACTGGTGGAAAAATACGTCCTGCGGCCGTGCACCGAACACGCCACCGGCGGCGAATACGAACTGCAGGATGGTTTCGGTTGGACCAACGGCGTGACGCGCAAGCTGATGCAGGAGGATCCGACCCACGAAGCCCACCGCTGTCGGGCGGGCCGTTGCTCCGGTCCGGGCGCCGATGCGGGGGGCTAGCGCCGCGCCTATCGTATGGGCATGCATGCGCGCCCGCCGCTAGTGGCAGCGAGTGGGGCGCAGGGTCAAGGCCGGCGGTAAGGGCCGGTCAGCACACCTGACAGATCCAGCGTGCCCTTCTCGACGAAGCGCTGCGTACCAAACAGACCGCCCGCCAGTTTGCCGCGCAGCACGTAGGGGACTTCGTCCATGCCGATGTGCTCGGCCAGCCCCAGCGCCTGGCGCGCGGCGGAAAATGCCGACACCGTCATCGGCACGCTCAGCACCTTTTCGCCGAAGCGCGGCACGCTGCCGCGCGCGTCGCTGACGCCGCTGGCCAGGCGGCGGCCGTTGACTTCGAGGTCCAGCGCCACGCCGTCGTAGTCGAGCGCCAGGTCATTTGGGTTCTGGATCCGCAGCTTGACCGCCATGCGCAGCTCCAACCCCTCGCCGGGCAGTGGCTGGATGCCGGCCACCTGGACGTTGAGCGGATCACGCGTCGACAACGCGGCGCAGCCGGCGAGCAGCAGCGTCAGCAGCAGCGCCGTCAGGCCGCCGGGAACGGATGGAACGAGGCGAACGGGCATAGGGAATCCTTAGTCGGACTTGCGGGTGAGATTGCCCAGGCCCTGCAAAAGCTCCATGGGCAGCGGGAAGACGATGGTGGAGTTCTTGTCGCCGGCGATGTTGCTCAGCGTCTGCATGTAGCGCAGCTGCATCGCGCCGGATTGCCGGCCGAGCATCTCGGCGGCCTGCATGAGTTTTTCCGACGCCTGCAGTTCGCCCTCGGCATGAATGACCTTGGCGCGCCGCTCGCGTTCCGCCTCGGCCTGCCTGGCGATGGCGCGGATCATCGATTCGTCCAGATCGACGTGCTTGATCTCGACGTTGGCCACCTTGATGCCCCAGGCGTCTGTCTGCGCGTCCAGCACCTGCTGGATGTCGTTGTTGAGCCGCTCGCGCTCGGCCAGCATGTCGTCCAGATCATGCTTGCCGAGCACTGCGCGCAGGGTGGTCTGGGCCAGCTGGCTGGTGGCCGAATGGTAATCCTCGACCTGAATGATCGCCTTCTCGGCGTCCAGCACCCGGTAGTACACCACCGCGTTGACCTTGACCGAGACGTTGTCACGCGAGATGACATCCTGGGTCGGTACGTCCAGCACCAGGGTGCGCAGGTCCACCCGCACCATCTGCTGGATACCGGGAATGATCAGGACCAGGCCCGGCCCCTTGACCTTCCAGAAACGCCCGAGCTGGAACACTACGCCGCGCTCGTATTCGCGCAGGATGCGGAACGTCGAGGCCAGCAGCGCGACCGCCAGCACCAGCACGGCGATAAAGCTGATTTCAATACCCATGGTTCACCTCTTCTCGATGGACGGCGCGTCAGTGGCCGTCACGTCCAGTTGCAAGCCGCGCCGTGCCACGACGCGCACCTTCTGGCCCGGCATCAAGGGCGCCGGACCGGTTACCTGCCAGTGCTCACCCTGCAGCAATATCCAGCCGCGCACCGGATCATCGGCATCGACACCGGTCACGCAGGCCAGCGCGCCGATCAGCTCGGCATCGCCGCTGACCAGCGGCCGCCGCCGGGCCTTGAGCGCCATGCGTACCAGGGCGAACAGCAGCAGTGCGCTGACCACCGCGAGCGTGGCGATCAGCGCCAGCGGAATGCCGAAGCCCGGCGCGTCTGTGTCGACCAGCATCACCGAGCCGGTGATGAAGGCCGCCACCCCGCCCAGGCCGAGGATGCCGAAGCTTGGTATGAACGCTTCGGCGATCATGAAGGCCAGCCCCAGCAGGAGCAGCGCGGCGCCGGCGTAGCTGATCGGCAGGAGCTGCAGCGCGAACAGCGCCAGCAGCAGGCAGATGCCGCCGACGACGCCCCCGCCGCCGATGCCCGGGCTGGCAAACTCGAACACCAGCCCGTAGACGCCGACCATCAGCAGGATCAGGGCGACGCTGGGGTTGCCGATCACCGCCAACAGATTCGTCCGCCAGTCCGGCTCGTGGCGGATCAGCTGCGCGCCCGCGGTGTGCAGCGTTCGCGCGCCGGCGCGGGTCTGCAGGGTCTTGCCGTCGAGCTGGCCGAGGAGGTCGTCGAGGTCGCTGGCCAGGTAATCGACCACGCCGCGTGCGGCGGCGTCGCGCGCGGTCAGGCTGGCCGCGTCGCGCACCGCCTGTTCGGCCCAGCCGGCGTTGCGCCCGCGCAGTTGTGCAAGGCCTCGGATATAGGCTGCCGCGTCGTTGACCTGCTTGCGGGCCATGGCATCGCCTTGCTCCGCTGGCTTCTGTCCGGGCCGGGCCGCTGGTTCGGCGCCAGTCCCGCCGAGCTGCACCGGCGTGGCTGCGCCAAGGTTGGTGCCGGGGGCCATGGCCGCGATATGGCTGGCGTAGAGCAGGTAGGTGCCGGCACTGGCGGCGCGCGCACCGCTGGGCGTCACGTAGCTGGCGATCGGCACGGGGCTGGCGAGAATCGCCTGGATGATGCGGCGCATCGAGCTGTCCAGGCCACCGGGCGTATCCAGCTCCAGGACCAGCAGCTGGGCGTTGGCCTGCTGTGCGCGCTGGATGCCGCGCGTGACGTAGTCGGCGGCGGCCGGCCCGATGACGCCGTCGACCCGCAGCACCGCCACGGTATCTGCCATGGCAGGGGCGAGCAGCAGGAGCCACAGCCAGCCGAGGGACAGGCGCAGGCAGCGGTGCATCGGCAGATCCTCCACGGCGAGGCGGCAACAGGGGTCGCCGGCATCCCATGAGGATAGTCGAGTCGAGTCGGGCGGCGCGCCGGGCTTCACGACGCCTTCGGTCGGCGCGGCTCAACGGCGGCCGCCAGACGGACCTGAACTCTGCCCGTGGTCCGGCCCTCACAACTGCAACAGCACGACGGCGGGCGCGACCGTCGAAACACAAGGAGTCCAGCATGCGCATCCACCACCTGAACTGCGGTTGCATGTGCCCGTTCGGCGGCCGGCTGTTCGATGGCTTCAGCCGCGGGCTGACCGCCAGCCTGGTTTGCCACTGCCTGTTAATCGAAACGGACCAGCATGGGCTCGTCTTGGTCGACACCGGTTTCGGCAGCGCCGATGTGGAACACCCCCGCGGGCGGCTCAGCCGCCTGTTCATCGTCGCCAACAACATCCGCTTCGAGCGCCGGCTGACCGCAATCGAACAGGTCCGCGCGCTGGGTTTCCGCGCCGAGGACGTGCGCCACATCGTGCTGACGCACCTGGACTTCGACCATGCCGGCGGCCTGTCGGACTTCCCTGCGGCGCAGGTGCACGTATTGCAGCGCGAAATGGACGCGGCGCGCTCGACCCACAGCTTTCTTGGCCACCGGCGCTACCGTCACCCGCAGTGGGATACGGTGCGCAACTGGCAGTTCTATGCGCCCGAGGGTGACCACTGGTTTGGTTTCCAGGCGGTGAACGACCTGCGCGGACTGCCACCGGAGATCCTGCTGATTCCGCTTGCCGGGCATACCCACGGGCATGCCGGGGTGGCGCTGCAGACCGGTGACGGCTGGCTCCTGCACGCCGGCGACGCCTACTTCTACCGTGATGAGGTCGGCTGCAACGAGCGCCATTGCACTCCGGGGCTGAGCCTCTACCAGCGCATGATGGAGGTCGACCGTACCGCGCGGCTGGCCAACCAGCACCGGTTGTGGACGCTGTCCATGGAGCACAAGGACGAGGTCAGGCTGTTCTGCAGCCACGATGCCCGCGAGTTAGAGGAACTGCGCGGGGGAGCGGCCTGATGGACGACAGGCAGTCTCCGGTGCGCGTGCTGATGGGCGCGGTGAGCTGGATCGGGCTGGTCGCCTGCGGCGTGGCCGGGCTCGGCTACCTGTTGGCCGGCGCCTACAACCTCGCCGGGCTGATGCTCGCACTGGCGGTACTCAGCTGGATCAACATCCGCCGCAAGCGTGGCGGTCGACATACGCAGCCGCGGCGCCGCTGAGTCCGGCAATGGCTCGTGGCGCCCGCCACACCCGCTGCTGCTGCCCGCAAGGAACCCCGCCTGCCGCTATGGGTCGATTTCTCAGTACTGAATTTTTCATTCGCTGACCCAAAGGGGACCGCAACCATGGACCTGATCCGCATACTCATCGCGATTCTGCTACCGCCACTGGGGGTCTTTCTGCAAGTCGGCCTGGGCGGGGCCTTCTGGCTGAACATCCTGCT
The DNA here is from genome assembly GCA_032064305.1 of Pseudomonas sp. Classification (GTDB taxonomy): domain Bacteria; phylum Pseudomonadota; class Gammaproteobacteria; order Pseudomonadales; family Pseudomonadaceae; genus Stutzerimonas. The sequence continues at coordinate 96,106 of DAMBNU010000004.1, forward strand.
GACACTGCTGGGTTACATTCCCGGCATCATCCATGCGGTCTGGGTGATCGCCCGCCGCTAGGCCCAGCCCGCGCAAGACCGGCCCGACCCATGGTCGGGTTTTTTGTCAGCTGCAAGCGAGGCGGTGTAAAGTTCCGGGTCAACTCGCTCGCGTGACCTCATTCACACGAAACCACACGAACGCGCAGGGATCCTTGCGGCTGGCCGGGCCAGTCTGCCAGGCCTTGTTGCGCAGTGGGCCTGCGCCCCTGCACCGACCGGAAAGGACACCCGATGGCCGACTCCCTGATCGACCAGAGCCACTTCAGGCGCATCCTCAACCGCAACGTGGCGGTGCCGCTCGGGTTTGGCTTTCTCAGCGCGTTCTTTTTCTGCGGCATCGTTTATTTCCTGATCAACGTCAGTCACTGGGTCGAGCGCTCGGTGCTGGGCGTGGCCTATGCCCATGAGCTGATGAAGGCGATGGGCGACATGGAAGCCTCGATGCGCGGTTACCTGATCGCCGGCGACGAGGCGTTTCTCGAACCCTATCGCAGCGACCAGCCGACGTTCGACGCCCAGCTGGCGCAGCTGCGCGACTACGCCAAGGACGATCCGGTGCAGGCCGACCGCGCCCGGCGCATCAGCGAGCTGCACCGCAACTGGCTGGAGTTCGCCGAGCAACTCATCGCCCAGCGAGCGCGGGGGGAGACGGTGGTCGAGGCCGTGAGCAGCAAGCGCGGCCTGGAGATGAAGGAGCAACAGCGGCAGCTGCTCAGCGAATTCATCGCCTACGAGCGGCAGATCCGCCGCGAACGCACCGACACCTCGGAGACGATCAGCACGGTGCTGATCGGAGGCTTCCTGGCCTTCAACCTGATCTTCAGCGGCCTGCTGGCTTACTTTGGCCGGCGCGACCTGTACAGCCTGTCGGACCGCTTCGCCGAGTCGCTGGCGCAGCAACAGGCGCATGCCGCAGCGCTCGAACAGCAGGCCTGGTACCGCACCGGGCAGACCCAGCTGAGCGAGGCGGTGATCGGCGAGCAGACGCTGCCAGCCCTCGGCCAAAACATCCTCAATTTCCTCTCGCGCTACCTCGGCGCGGTGGTGGGCGCGCTCTACATCACCCAGGACGGCCGGCTGCAGCGGGTCGCCGAGTTCGCCTGGGACAAGGAGCGGCTGGCAACCGGGCGCAGTCTGGAACTGGGCGAAGGCCTGGCGGGCCAGGTGGCGCTGGAGCGCCGCGCGCTGATGCTCGAACGCCTGCCGCCCGGTTACCTGAAGGTCAGCTCGGCGCTGGGCGAAAGCGACGCCGGGGCAGCGCTGGTCGTGCCGATCGAGGACAGCGGCATGCTCAATGGTGTGCTCGAGATCGGTTTCCTGCGGCCGCTGCGTGAGCAGGACAGCGAATTACTGCGGCGCATCGGCGACAGCCTCGGCTCGGCCATCGAGGCCGCGCGTTACCGCCAGCGCCTGCAGCGCATGCTGGCCGAAACCCAGCAGCTCAACGAGGAGCTGCAGGTCCAGCAGGAGGAACTGCGCGCGGCCAACGAGGAACTCGAGGAGCAATCCAATGCCCTGCGCGAATCCCAGGCGCACATGGAAGCACAACAGGCCGAGCTGGAGCAGACCAACGAGCAGCTCGCCGAGCACACTGAGGAACTGGCGCGCCAGCGTGACGAGATGGACCGCAAAAACCTGCGCTTGCACGAGGTGCAACTGATGCTCGAGGAGCGCGCCGACGAACTGCAGCGCGCCAGCCGCTACAAGTCGGAGTTCCTCGCCAACATGTCCCACGAGCTGCGCACGCCGCTCAACAGTTCGCTGATCCTGGCCAAGCTGCTGGCCGACAACCCGGACGGCAACCTGCACGATGACCAAGTGCAATTCGCCCGCTCGATCTATTCGGCGGGCAATGACCTGCTGAGCCTGATCAACGACATCCTCGACATTTCCAAGGTCGAGGCCGGCAAGCTCGACGTGCGGCCCGAGCTGCTGATCCTCACACGCATGGTCGACGGGCTGAAGAGCCTGTTTCTCGCCCAGGCGCTGGAGAAGGCGCTGCAGTTCGAGGTGGTGCTCGACGACGACCTGCCGTCGAGCCTGTTCACCGACCGCCAGCGCCTGGAGCAGATCCTCAAGAACCTGCTGTCCAACGCCTTCAAGTTCACCGAGAAGGGTTCGGTGACGCTGCGGGTGATGCGCCGCGACGAAGACCGGATCGCCTTTGCGGTGCGGGACTCGGGCATTGGCATTCCGGCCGACCAGCAGGACGTGATTTTCGAAGCCTTCCGCCAGGCCGACGGCACCACCAATCGTCGCTACGGCGGCACCGGCCTGGGCCTGTCGATCTCCCGTGAGTTGGCGCAGCTGCTCGGCGGGCGCATCGAGGTCAGCAGCGAACCGGGCGCCGGCAGCCTCTTCACCCTGGTGCTGCCGGAACATTACAGCGAGCCCGTTGCCATCGAGCCCGCCGCGCCCGTGTCGGCGGCGAGTCCGGCGCCGGTCATCACGCCGGTCGCCGCGCTGCCGCGCAGCGAACCCGCGCCAGCGCCACGCCCGGAGCGGGCCGCGGCGAGCGTGCCCGACGACCGCGAGCATTTCCCCTTCAGCGAGCGTTCGGTGCTGGTCATCGAGGACGAGCCGCAGTTCGCCGGCATCCTGCGCGACCTGGCCCATGAACTGAAGTACAGCTGCCTGATCGCGCACAACGCCGACCATGGCTTCGACACCGCCGTGCAGTACCGTCCCGATGCGATCCTCTTGGACATGCGCCTGCCGGACCACTCCGGCCTGACTGTGCTGGAACGGCTGAAGGAAAACCCCATCACCCGGCATATCCCGGTGCATGTGGTCTCCGTGGAGGACCGCAAGGAGGCGGCGCTGCAGATGGGCGCCATCGGCTATGCGCTCAAGCCGACCACGCGCGAGGATCTCAAGGAAGTGTTCGGCCGCCTGGAGGCCAAGCTGGCGCAAAAGGTCAAACGCATCCTGCTGGTCGAGGACGATGCCCGCCAGCGCGACAGCGTGTCGCGCCTGATCGAGGACGTCGACGTCGAGATCACAGCCGTCGAATACGGCGAGCAGGCGCTGGCCCTGCTGCGTTCGACCGTGTTCGACTGCATGATCATCGACCTCAAGCTGCCGGACATGGACGGTCACCAACTGCTCGAGCAGATGGCGCGCGAGGATATCTGCTCCTTCCCGCCGGTGATCGTCTACACCGGGCGCAACCTGACGCGCGACGAGGAAGCGGCGCTGCTCAAGTACTCGCGCTCGATCATCATCAAGGGCGCTCGCTCGCCGGAGCGGCTGCTCGACGAGGTCACGCTGTTCCTGCACAAGGTCGAGTCGGACATGCCGCCGGAGCGCCAGAAGATGCTGAAAAGCGTGCGCAGCCGCGAGAAGGCCTTCGAGGGGCGCACCATCCTGGTGGTCGACGATGACGTGCGCAACGTATTCGCCCTGACCAGCGCCCTGGAGCAGAAGGGCGCACTGGTGGAGATCGCGCGCAACGGCCATGAGGCGATCGCCCAGTTGCAGGCGGTCGAGGCCATCGACCTGGTGCTGATGGATATCATGATGCCGGAGATGGACGGCTTCACTGCCATGGAGGAGATCCGCAAGGACCCGCGCTTCGCCAAGCTGCCGATCATCGCCGTCACCGCCAAGGCCATGAAGGATGATCAGGATCGCTGCCTGCGGGCCGGCGCCAATGACTACCTGGCCAAGCCCATCGACCTGGACCGCCTGTTCTCGCTGATCCGGGTCTGGCTACCGAAAGTGGAGCTGCTGTGACATGCCCGATCGCAACCAGGCCATCGAGCTGAAGCTGCTGATCGAGGCGATCTACCTGCGCTACAGCTACGATTTCCGCGACTACTCCAGCGCCTCGCTCAAGCGCCGGGTGCTGCTGGCGCTCAAGCAGATGCAGTGCGAGACGATCTCTGCGCTGCAGAACCGCATTCTCCATGACCCGCAGGCCTTCACCGAGCTGTTGCAGTACCTCACCATCCCGGTCAGCGAGATGTTCCGCGACCCGAGTTACTACCTGACGCTGCGCGAACAGGTGGTGCCGGTGCTGCGGACCTACCCCTCGCTGAAGATCTGGGTGGCCGGCTGCAGTACCGGGGAAGAGGTGTACTCGATGGCGATCCTGCTGCAGGAGGAGGGTTTGCTCGAGCGCACCCTGCTGTATGCCACCGACATCAACCCGCTGTCGCTGGAGCGGGCGCGCCAGGGCATCTTCGACATCGACGCCATGCGCCAATACACCGCGCAGTACCAGCGCGCCGGCGGCAAACGCAGCCTGAGCGATTACTATACGGCGGCGTATGATTCGGCAATCATGGATAAGTCATTGAAAGAAAAGGTAACGTTTGCCGATCATAGCCTGGCGACCGACAGCGTGTTCGCCGAGACCCAGCTGATCTCCTGTCGCAATGTCCTGATCTATTTCAACAAGCCGCTGCAGGATCGGGCCTTCGGCCTGTTTCACGAATCACTCTGTCACCGGGGGTTCCTCGGCCTCGGCAGCAAGGAAACCGTCGAGTTTTCCGGCTATTCCGAGCGTTTCGAGGCGTTCAACAAGCAGGAACGGGTTTTCCGCAAGCTATGACACGCAGGTCCGGCGATGCCTTCGACACCCCGCCCGCCCACGCCGTGGATGCGGTGGTCATTGGTGCGTCTGCCGGCGGCCTGGCGGCGCTCATCGCGCTGGTCAGCGGATTGCCCGCGACTTACCGGCTGCCGCTGCTGATGGTTCAGCACGTGCCGCCCACCGGGCCCACGCAGCTGGCTGAAATCTTCCGGCGCAAGACCGAGCTGCGAGTCAAGGAGGCCGACGACAAGGAAACGGTGCGCGGCGCGACCTTGTATTTCGCCGCGCCGGGCTACCACCTGCTGGTGGAGAACGACCTGACGCTGTCGCTCAGCCAGGACGAGGCGATGCACTTTTCCCGTCCGTCGATCGACGTGTTGTTCGAATCCGCGGCCGATGCGTGGGGAGAGCGGCTGGCCGGCATCCTGCTGACCGGCGCCAACGAAGACGGCGCGGCGGGCCTCGATGCGATCCGTCAGGCGGGCGGTCTGACCATCGTCCAGGACCCTGATGAGGCCGAGGTCGCCACCATGCCTCGTGCCGCACTCCAGCGCTTTGCGCCGGATTACCTTTTGCCCTTGCGCGATATCCATCGACTGTTGCGCGTACTGGAGTGACCCATGTCTGACCAAGCGGACGAAGCGAACCTGCTGATCGTCGACGACCTGCCGGAAAATCTGTTGGCGCTGCAGGCGCTGCTGCGGGCGCCTGGCATCCGGGTGCACCAGGCCGAGTCGGCGGAGCAGGCCTTGGAGCTGCTGCTGCGGCACGAGTTCGCCCTGGCCATCCTCGACGTGCAGATGCCGGGCATGGACGGCTTCCAGCTCGCCGAGCTGATGCGCAGCACCGAACGTACCAAGCAGATCCCCATCGTGTTCGTCAGCGCCGCCGGGCGCGAGCTGAACTACGCGTTCAAGGGCTACGAGACCGGCGCCGTGGATTTCATGCACAAGCCACTGGACACCCATGCCGTGCAGAGCAAGGTCAGCGTATTCGTCGACCTGTACCGCAACCGCAAGCGGATGGCGCGGCAGCTAGATGAACTGGAGCGCAGCCGCCGCGAGCAGGAAGTGCTCCTCGACGAACTGCGTCACACCAAGGCCGAGCTGGAAGACGCGGTGCGTATGCGCGACGACTTCATGTCGATCGTCTCCCACGAACTGAAGACGCCACTCAACACGCTGATCCTTGAGGTCCAGCTGCGCAAGCTGCAGCTCGCTCGTCACAACCTGGCGGCCTTCAGCGAAGACAAGTTGCGGCAGATGGTCGACAAGGACGAGCGGCAGATCCAGAGCCTGATCCGCCTGATCGACGACATGCTCGATGTCTCGCGGATTCGCACGGGCAAGCTGTCGATCCGGCCGACGCCGGTGGACATCGGCAAGCTGGTTGCCAGCGTGGTGGACAACTTCGCTCCGCAGATGGAGGCCAGCGGCTGCATCCTGCAGTTTCAGCAGTGCGAACCTCTGCAGGGCGTCTGGGATGAGTTTCGCATCGAACAGGTGGTGGCCAACCTGCTGACCAACGCCATGCGCTACGGCGCCGGCCAGCCGGTGCAGGTCTCAGTCTCGCGGCGTGGCGAGTATGCCTGCGTCGAGGTGCGTGACCACGGCATTGGCATCAGCCCGGCGAGCCTGGAGCGGATCTTCTGCCAGTTCGAGCGTGCCGAGGGCAGCGAGAGCAGTGCTGGGCTCGGGCTTGGTCTCTACATCGCCGAGCAGATCGTCACTGCCCACGGCGGGCGCATCCAGGTCGAGAGCGAAGCGGGCGAGGGCGCGCTGTTCCGCGTGCTGCTGCCCGTCGACGTCCAGGCCTGAGCCGCTGCGCTCAGTGCCAGTGGTGTATCGGCCAGCCGCGAATTTCGGCTTGTTCGCGCAATAGCGGGTCGGGGTTCACCACGCAGGGGTGCGCCACCTGCTCGAGCAGTGCCAGGTCATTGATCGAGTCGGAGTAGAAGTGCGCGCCCTCCAGCGATTCGCCCGCCGCTTCGGCCCACTCACGTAGCCGCGTCACCTTGCCTTCACGGTAGGTCAGCACACCACGGGTGTTGCCGCTGTAGAAGCCGTGCTGTTCCTCCAGTTGGATGGCCAGCACTTCGGCGATACCGAGCCGCTCGGCGACGGCTCCGACGAGAAATTCTGCCGAAGCGGAAATCACCAAGATGCGGTCACCGGCCTTGCGATGCTCGGCGATACGGCGCATGGCATCGCTGTAGATCAGCGGCTCGATCACATCCTCGACGAAAGGCCCGACGACATGGGCAACTTCTTCGGCGGTACGGCCCACCAGTGGTGCCAGGCTGAACGCCATGTAGTCCTCCATCGCCAGCCGGCCGAAGGCGTACTCGGCCATCAGTTCGGCATCCTTGCGCAGGAAAGACTCACCATCCACCCAGCCGATCTTGGCCATTTCGTGCGACCAGAGGCTGGCGCAATCACCGTCGATCAGGGTTTCGTCCAGGTCGAAAATTGCCAGGGCCATCAAGCCACCTCGTGAATTGCCGAAGCGTCGATGGTAAGGCTTACCTGGCGGCCGTGGGGATAGAGATCGGCGGCACAGCGGTTGAGCACATCCACCAGCAGTTCGACGCCACGGGCTTCGACCCGATAGCGAATCACGTTGCCGAGCAGACTATGGCTCTTGATCACGGCGGCGATGAGTTCGCTGTGCATGCCGCTCGCATCGTTCAGCGCGATGGATTCGGGACGGATCGCGACCTGGGCAGCGATCGGTCGCTGCAGCAGGCGGGTGGCGACGTCAGCCGCGAGCAGGTTGTAGTTGCCGATAAAGCCGGCGGCAAAGGCATCCACCGGCGCGGTGTACAGCGTTTCGGCGTCGGCGCTCTGGACGATCCTTCCGGCGTTCATCAGCAGAATTCGATCGGAAAGCGTCAGTGCCTCCTCCTGGTCGTGGGTGACGAAAATAGTGGTCAGTCCCAGCTCCTGCTGAATCGAGCGGATCTGCTCGCGCAGGTGTTTGCGGATTCGGGCATCCAGCGCCGATAAAGGTTCGTCGAGCAGCAGCAGACGAGGGCGGGTCACCAACGAACGCGCCAGAGCCACGCGCTGACACTGGCCGCCGGAAAGCTGATTTGGGTAGCGCTTGGCGAAGTCGTTCAGCTCGACCATTGCCAGCACTTCAGCCACCCTCCGTGCGCTTTCATCACGCCCGATCTTTTGCATGCGCAGGCCGAAGGCGACGTTCTGCTCGACCGTCATGTTCGGGAACAGTGCGTAGCTCTGAAACACCATGCCGATGTTGCGCTTTTGCGGTGACAACGGCACCAGATCCTCGCCGTCGAGCAGGATCTGCCCACCATCTACCTCGGTAAGCCCGGCGATGCAGCGCAGCAGGGTCGACTTGCCGCAGCCGGAGGGGCCGAGCAGGGTGATCAGCTCGCCCTTGGCGATCTCGCAGTGGATGTCGCTGAAGACCTGGGTGTCGCCAAAGGCTTTGTGCAGGCTGCGGATGCTGAGAAAGCTCATAGATGTCCTTTTGTTAATTGGCTGCAGCTCACCGGGTATTTCGCGAAGTTATTGGTGGGCGCAGCGACCATGTAGGGCGGGCATGTCAACTGATTCGCGACAGTAGTAGGGTGGGCTTCAGCCCACCGCGTTCGCCTCAATGCTTGGTGGGCTAAAGCCCACTCTACGAAGCTGCACACGTGGTCACGCCGTGTGCTCACGATTCAACCGGGTCGCCGCCCAGGTAAATACCAGCACGAAGAAAAAGTAGGAAATTACCAGCGCGCTGTTGAAGTGGCCGCTGCTGTTTTTCATGTTGTTCAGGTACACCTGCAGGGTTTCGTAGCGGGTGCCCACTAGCAGATTGGCAAAGACGAATTCGCCGAACAGAAAAGAGAAGGACAGGAACAGCGACACCATCAGCCCCTTGCGCAGGTTCGGCAGCACGACGAGGAACGCCGCCTTCCAAGTGCTGGCGCCGAGCAGGTGAGCAGCGTCCATCAAGTCGCGCAGGTTGATCGCCTGCAGATTGTTGCTGATCGCGCGATACATGAACGGCAGGGCGATGGTGAAGTACGCCCCGATCAGGATCCACGGCGTACCGACCATCGCCAGCGGCCCGGAGCCATAGAGCTGCAGCAGTCCGACCGAGGACACCACCGGCGGCACCGCGAAGGGCAGCAGGATCAGGATGTTCATCAGGCCGTCGAGCTTCGGGAAGTGGTAATGCACCACGAACAGCAGCGGCAGGATCAGCACCACCGCCAGCGCCAGGGCGCCGAAGCAGACGAGCAAGGACTGGCCAAAGGCACGCAGGAAGCGCTCTTCACTCCACAGTTGCAGATACCAGTCGAAGGTAAGGCCGTCCGGCAGGATGGTCGCCGACCAGCTGCTGGAAATCGAATAGAGAAAGGTCGCTGCCAATGGCAGCAGCAGGATCAGGAACAGCAGCCACACCACCGTTCGATGGTAGAGCAGCCCGCGCCTCGCTTCAGCGGCTCGCATGGTAGCTCCTGCGTAGCAGCAGCTGATGCGCCACGGTGATCACCGCCATCAGCCCGACCAGCACCATGGCCAGCGCGCTGGCCATGTTCGGATCCAGCGAGATGTCACCGGAAACCATCGCCGCGATGCGGATCGGCAAGACATTGAAGTTGCCGGTGGTGAGGTAGTAGACGGTGGCATAAGCGCCCAGCGCGTTGGCCAGTAGGATGACGAAGGTGCCGAGCAACGCGGGCATCAGCACCGGCAGGCCGATATGGCGCCAATAGCTCCAGGTCCCGGCGCCCAGCAACGATGCCGACTCGCGCCAGTCCTCGCGCAGCGCGTCGAACGCGGGGTAGAGCAGCAACACGCCCAGCGGGATCTGGAAATACGTGTAGAGCACGATCAGGCCGGTCTTGGAGTAAAGATTGAAGTCCTCGATGATACCGGCCTGCTTGAGCAGGATCGTCACTGCCCCGTTGAAGCCGAGCAGGATGACGAACGCGAAGGCCAACGGCACGCCCGCGAAGTTGCTGGTCATGTTGGAAAAGGCCATGACGAAGTCACGCAGTCTGGAGTCGACCTGACGCAGCGAGTAACTGCCGAGAATCGCAATGACGATGCCGAACAGGCTCGACCAGAAAGCGATTTGCAGGCTGTGCTTGATGGCCTGCAGGTAGAACTTCGAACCAGAGATTTTCTGGAAATTGGCCAGGCCCCAGCCGTCGGCGGTGTTCAGACTGTGGATGGTTACCCACGCCAGCGGGGCGATCTGGAAGGCGACGAAGAAAACGGCGAAGGGCAGCAGGCAGAGCAGCGCCAGATGTTTGCTGCGTAGCGGTCTGCGGCTCACAACGGTCGGAGCGGCGTGGTCGCGTACGGCCGCGGTCTTGAGGTTGTTCTGGAGCGGCGCGGTCATTTCAGCAGCTCCCTGCACGCCGGTTTGTCGTGGGCTACGCCGAGTAGTTCGCACAGCGTGCCGCACAGCTCGGTCTGTTTCGGACGGGCAGCCGGGTCGAGGCTGAACGCCGAGCCGAGGACGAACAATGGCACCTCGCGCTCTTCCGGCAACAAGCCGTTATGAGAGCGATCGTTGTTCATGCCGTGGTCGGCGGTGACCATCAGTTGATAGCCATCGTCCAGCCAGCGCTGCAGGTATTCGGCGAGCAAAATGTCCGCACGGCGTGCGGCGTTGCGGTACTGAGGCGAATCCAGGCCATGCCTGTGGCCGGCGTCATCGATGTTCATTGGGTGCACCAGCAGGAAGTCGGGGCTATGGCGCAGCCGCAGGCTTTCCGCGTCGGCAAACAGGTGCGAGTCCGGGTAGTGATCTTCGTAGTAGAAATGACCGTGCTGGATCGGCAGCTCGGGGTTCTCGCTATGACGATCACGCGCCGCGTGAAACGGTGCGCGGTTGTACAGTTCGCTGACCCAGTGATAGGCCGCTGCCGCTGTGATCAATTCAGCATCACGGACGTAATGGAAAACGCTGCGCTCGGTGGACAGCCGCACCACGTCGTTGTGTACGATGCCGCTCTCGATGGGCGGCACACCGGTAAGAATGCACTCGTATAGCGGCCGGGAGAGGGCAGGTAGTTCGCACTGCAAACGGTACAAAGCGCCGCGCCCGGCCATGCAGCACGCATGCAAGTGCCCCATGGCGTGCTCGGCCACCGAATAGCTCAGGCCGTCGAGGATCACGAGGATGGCTTTGCGCATGAGGCGTTCCTGTTGAAGGCGGTGAGCCGACGCATAAGGTGTGCGTCCGCCCACACTATGCATTGAGGCCTCACTCCATCTCGATGATCACGTTTTCCTGCCACTGCTGCGGCAGTGCCTTGGAGGTCGCTTCCCAGGCTTCGGCGTTCTTGATGGGTTTGACCTTGGCGTACTGCTCGTTCGGCAGCAGCTTGCTCTGCACTGCGGCCGGCAGGGTCAGGTGCTCGGCACGGATCGGCCGCGCGTTGCCCTTGGCCAGGTTGATCTGCCCAGCATCGGAGAGGATGTACTCACGCGCCAGTTTGGCGGCGTTGGGGTGCTTGGCGTGTTTGTTGATGATGGTCGTGTAGCCGGAAATCACCGAGCCATCGGAGGGGATCAGCACTTCAAAGCGGCTGGGGTCGATCTGGTCGCGGTAGGACAGGCCGTTGAAGTCCCAGACCACGCCGACTTCCACTTCGCCGCGCTCCAGCGTCTGGATCGTTGGGTTCGACAACGACAGGCGGCCCTGCTTGGCGATATCGGCGAAATAATCCAGGCCCGGCTGGATATTCGTTTCGTCACCCCCGTTGGCGATAGCGGCCGCCAGTACTCCGTTTACGGCCTGAGCAGCCGCGCTGACGTCACCGATGGCGACCTTGTACTTGCCATCCTTGAGCTCGGCCCAGGAGGTCGGCGCCTTGTCGACCAGTTGCTTGTTGACGATGAAGGCAATCGAGCCGGTGTAGGCCAGCATCCAGTGGCCGTCCTTGTCCTTGGCCCACTCAGGGATCTGCTCCCAGGTGCTTGGCTTGTAGGCCTGGGTGACGCCCTGCTGTACGGCGATCGGCCCGAACGCGGCACCGACGTCGCCGATGTCAGCCGTGGCGTTGTCTTTTTCAGCGGCGAACTTGGCAATCTCCTGCGCCGAGCTCATGTCGGTGTCCATGTGCTTGAGGCCGTACTTCTTCTCTAGGTCTTGCCAGGTGTCCTTCCAGTTGGCCCAGCTGTCCGGCATGCCGACGCTGTTGACCTCACCTTCCGCGCGCGCCGCCTCTTCGAGGCCTTTCAGGTCCGTTTGTGCAGCGTTCGCCGAGGTGGCCAGGGCGATCGCCGAGCCCAGCAGTGAAGCCAGCAGCAGTCGTTTCATCAGAAGCTCCTTTCGCAGGTTGGTCTAGGTCAGCAAGACTGAAGCCAATCTAGGGGGTGCAAATGACATTTTGATGTCGATGCCTCCGCCGCCGCCTCTTTGGGGGCGACACCGCGACAGGAGTGCCGTAGCAAGCCTAGCTCAGGCTGAGAAGCTTGCCTGGCGGGGCCTATCGAAAATTGCCGATACGCTTGAGTGGACCAGAACACCCACTGTGGCGGCCGGCATCGCGTGCCAATGTCATGCGGCGGTCATTCGGCTTGCCTAATCTGAAAAGCGTTTGCGGCTGAAATGACGAGAGCAAGCGCTCCGTCTTGGTGCTGGACTAGTCCAGCTGAGGAGAAAGTGATGCGTGACGAGGCACCGCGAGCGGTTACGGCAATTTGTCGGTCCTTGCAGGAGCAGATCGCCCATGGATTGCTGCTGCCCGGCGGGCAGTTGCCATCCGAGCGCAAACTCAGCGAGCTCTTCGATACCACGCGCATCACGCTGAGAGAGGCGCTGGGCCAGCTCGAGTCGCAAGGGTTGATCTACCGGGAAGATCGCCGCGGATGGTTCGTCTCACCGCCTCGGATCGCTTACAACCCGCTGGTGCGCAGCCATTTCCACGCCATGGTCCGCGAGCAGGGCAGGCTCCCGGCAACCGAAGTCTTGTCCGCCCGGTTAGTGCCCGCCGCAGCCGACATCTGCGCGAGACTGGGATTGCCCGCGCTGTCCGGCGTCGTCCAGATCCGCCGCGCCCGGCGCATCGATGGTCGGCTGGTGCTCTATGTCGAACACTACCTGAACCCCAGCTATTTCCCAGGCATTCTCGACTACGACCTGACCCGCTCGCTGACTGAGCTATATGCCAGTGAATATGACATCCACTACGGCCGCGTCCGCTTCGACATGGTCCCCACCGCCCTGCATCCCGAAGCTGCCACCACCTTGCGCACCGCCCCCGGCAGTCCCGCCCTGCGCATCACCCGACTCAACCGCGACCAGCACGAGCGAATCATTGACTGCGATGTGGAGTACTGGCGACACGATGCGATTCATGTGCGTGTGGAGGTGCCGGAGTAGTGGGTATTTCCCCGTCAGGGTGCAACGGCTGGATAATTCAGACTTTCAAACCGCGTTCACGCTCCAGATCAATCAGGCGAGTAGTTGGCCCATCGGTTTGCAAGCGTTCGCTGACAATCTGCGGCCAGCGGTTGCGCGAGCGGCGCTTGGCGATGTTGTAGGTGAACGTGTGTAGCCAGCTCATGGGATAGAAGAGCATCTCGAAGAAGAGCATGAGCGCATCATTGGCGCTCAAGTAGTTCTTTCCACCATTGTCGGCCTTTTCCTGAGCGATTTTGGCTAGGGTGAGCTTGTGCCAATCGGTTCTTTTAATACTGCCTGCCTTCAGCATTTGTTTAACAAAGACATCAGATTCGCTGCGCTGGCCGTTCTCGTCGAACCAGGGGCCGTTGTCCATATAAGCTCGCAGCCACTCCCAGAAACCCTTCTGCATTTGCAGGGTCTTGCCCATGGGCAGACCTAGGGATACCAGCAGGGCGTTGTCCGGCTCCCCCAGGCGCCGCAGCAGGATTTCCAGCGAGGCGTTGCGCATGCCGCCAGTGTGCGGGCCGACCATGACAAATTCGCCGGCCAGTGCTTGGATATCGTCCCAGGGGCTGTGGTACAGCTCGCCGTTATGGTCGAAATACACCTCGCGGGTGCGGCGGTTGAACAAGATGGGCAGGGGCAGGGGCCGCAGGGTTTCCCAAAGTAATGGCAGGATGAGCATAGGGACACAAATCCAGAGCATGGACGGTACTAGATCCCAACGCTGAGCGACCAATGCTATAAAAATTACGACAATCAGCAACATTGCCCCCCCCCCACCTATCACTCCTGTGGCCAGCCCTCGGTCCGTATCCCCGCCTGCTTTCAATGCCAAGTAGTGTTCGGTATGTTCATCAGTGACGAACATCTCCCAAGGTTTTTCCCCGGTGGACTGATCGGCGCGCAGCACCACACTCGAGGCTTGTCCAAAACGGGCGCGGGCTTGCTGGATCAGGTCGCTTACAGCCATGCGAGTTCCTTGATTTCAATGACGGGCAGGGTCAGGCCTTCGATGGGGGAATGGGACAGCTCGCCCTGGATGGCATTCAGCTTGCTGCCGTGCTCTTCGTGGTAGACGCGGCGGTATATGGCCTCGTTGGGCGGCTGTTTGACGCGGGTGCCGGCGTGGCGGTCGAAGTCCTTGCTGGTCCACCCACAGATATCCCCGCTGTTGAAGTAAATGTGGAGAGCTAAACATCCAACCCGCGCTCGCGCTCCCGGTCGATCAGCCGTGTGGTCGGGCCGTCGGGTTGCAGGCGCTCCGTGACGATCTGCGGCCAGCGGTTGCGGGAGCGGCGCCTGGCGATGTTGTAGGTGAACTCTTGCAGCCAGTTCATGGGGTAGAACAGCAAATGGCCCAAATACAGCACGGTGTCGCTGGCAGTCAGATAGTTACTACCGCCTGCTACTGCCTTTTTCTCAGCAATAACTTGCCTTCTCCAGGGGAGGAAGTCCGTGGGATTCATATGGGCGGCGAGCATGGATTTGACGAAGGCGTCGGATTCGCCGCGCTGGCCGTTCTCGTCGAACCAGGGGCCATTGTCCATATAAGCACGCAGGTATTCCCAGAAGCCCTTCTGCATTTGCAGGGTCTTGCCCATGGGCAGGCCCAGGGAGACCAACAGAGCGTTGTCCGGTTCGCCCAGGCGGCGTACCAGGATTTCCAGCGAGGCATTGCGCATGCCGCCGGTATGCGGGCCGACCATGACGAACTCGCCGGCCAGCGCCTGGATGCCGTCCCAGGGGGTGTGATAAAGCTCGCCATCGTGGTCGAAATAGACTTCGCGGGTGCGGCGGTTGAACAGAATAGGCAAGGGTAGCGGGCGGCGTGTTTCCCATAGGTAAGGGATGATAAAAAAAGTGGCCGCTAAGATAAGCCCCGTCCAAATGCCATCCATTTTCCCACTCAGGATTAAAATGGCGCTCATGGCGATTGCTGCTATCCCGACTATCCCTCCCATTACGCCAGTCATCATCCCTCTATCTATATCTCCTCCCGACTTTAGGGCTAAGTAGTACTCGGTATGTTCATCAGTGATGAACATTTCCCAAGGCTTTTCCCCCGTGCATTGTTCTGCGCTCAGAATCACGCTGGACGCCTGCTCAAAGCGGGCGCGGGCTTGCTGGATCAGGTCGCTTACAGCCATGCGAGTTCCTTGATTTCAATGACGGGCAGGGTCAGGCCTTCGATGGGGGAGTAGGACAGTTCGCCACTGATGGCATTCAGCTCGCGCCCCTCTTCCTCGTGGTAGACACGGCGGTAGACGGCCACGCCGGGCTCCACTTTGACCCGAGTGCCTCCGTGGTGGTCGAAGTCTCTACCGGTCCACTCCACCGACTTGCGTGCGCCGCCAAGGCCGAAGATGCCGCCCCAGATCTCCGTACCCTTGAAGTGGATCATAGTGTCGGCCAACGCATCCTTACCGGGCAGGCGTAGCAACAAGTAGGTGATCTGCTGCATGCCGCGATACGGGTTCAATTCATTAAGGCGGTAGGCCTGAAAGGTGATGGGGAAGACGATTTTGTAGAACTCGGTCATCGATTGCTCGTAGCTATTGGCCCAGTCGGCTGGGCGGGTGCCGAAGCGGGTGTGCTTGACCCAGGCCTCTAGCGGGGTGTCCAGGGTGTATTGCCGGGCGATGACCCCGCCAACGATTAGGATGGTGGCGCCCAGAGCGCGGGCCGCCAAGTGCGGCGCCGCTCCGACACCTCGACCCAAGGCGGCGGCCTCGCCGGCAATTACCGCCGCGCGGGCGGCGCGCACGGCCCGGAAAGTTTTCACATATAGAACTAGATTGGCACCCGATGCGAGGCTGAGGCCGGCATTGATGGCGGCGGTGTCCATATCTCCAGCTTTGTATGCATCCAGTGTTTCGATGCCATAGACCAGCACGTCGAAGCCTGAGGTGACCGACTGGAGAAGCGCGGTATTTGCACCAAGACCAAGTGCTTTTACCAAGGAGGTCTGGGCGGAAAGTGAATGTTTACCTGCAAGCTGGGTGACGGTCTCCCAGTTAACCTCGGCAACCTTTTGCCATATGGCGGATATGGCAGATAACATTCCCATGAAACCACCAGCGAGACTTAGCTTGCTCTTGGCAGTGCCATCCAGAACTTGCACGCCACCCCATACAAAATTCACCCCAGCCACCAGCGCTACTAGGCACTTGAGCGGCGCCTTCTCCAACGCCCCTTTGCTGAGGCCGAGCATATCCTTCAGGTTGGCATCTGCCGCCAGATGGCCGCTCAGGGCAGGCAGGTTCTTCGCTGGCAGCAGCCGGAAGAACGGCAGAGCGTCGCTTACTGCGATGCTCAATTGCGTGGGTTTGAGCCGAGCCGGCAGCTTCGGCCTTGTGCCCATCAGATCGCTCATCCACTCGCCCATTTGGCGTTGGCTGACTATTTCAACGGCCAGCCGTTGTTGGCTGCGCGCCAGCGCGGCCGACAGGTAGAGTTGTCCGGCAGCTTTGGCTCCTTCATTGGAACGTTGCAGGCCAAGCCCGGCAATGGGCGCCAGGGCGGCAAACAAGGCTTCAAGTACCGAGCCTTGAGTGTGCTTGGCCAGCTTCTCCGCGGCTTTGTTGAGCAGCTCTGCCATCTGACGGGCTTCGTCCAGCAAGGCTGCGCCGTTGCTTTTCACGCCGTCGGCGAGCCCGGTTAGCGCGTTGATTTCTCCCACCCCCAGGCGTTTGCCCAGCCCCAACAGCGACCATAGCAGCCAGGGTTTGCCGGTTTTTTCCTGGGGCGTTAGGGCGCTGGCGATCGCCTTGGCGCCCAGGCTGGTAGTCGATGGGCCGAGGCAGGCGGCGGCGAAATGCAGTTCCAGTGCCGTGCGTGCGCCGGCTTGGCTGATATCGAAGTGGCCGCAGGCCGTGTCCAGGCTGGCCGGCCCGGTTTTCGCCAAAGTGTTGAACCAGTCCGCCCAGAGGCCACTGAGGCGGCGAATATCGGCCGTATGGTCGTCCTCTTCTTGAGTTTGCTCCCGCCAGGCGGCCCTCAGTTTCGAGTAATCGGTAATGCTGCGTAATTGCCCGCCGATTTGCCGGTCACTCACAGCCAAGGACTTGAGCACGCCGGCGATGGCCCAATCTTCACCGCGTATTTCGCGGGTGATGTTGAACGCTTGCTGGCGGGCGCGGACCAGCTCGGCCAAGTCGAGCAACACGCCCCAGGAATCGTCGAGCAGGGCATAGGCCTGCTGTTCGCAGCGCTGCATGTCGCCGAGCAGGCGGGGCCAGGCGGGTCGATGCGCGGTGGAGGGTTCACAGCTCCAGCCGTAGCCGTTAGCGTCCATGTAGTCGCCGATGCGCTCGTGGATGGTGCGGGCGGGGCCGCTGAAAGGTGCGGCACCGGGGCTTATTTCACGCATCACCCGTTGGCGTACATCAGACTTGGTCTTGGCCGCGGCAAACTGCGCGTCGCTCCACTGAGTAGGTGACCAGGCCAGCATGGCGTTCTCGCCCGCGGGCAATAGCAGATAGGGCAGGTTGCGCCCATCGATAACTTTACCGGCGCGTGGGGTCTGCGCCAGGGCGGCTTGGTCGACGCGGTACTCAACCAGTTTGCTCAGGCCGCTTTGCCAGACGTACAGCCAACCGTCGCGTAGCAGCCGGGCGGTGTAGTTCAGAGGCCGCCCCTGTAGCTCCAGGTTTTGTGTGTCATCGCCGAGGTAGGGGAATGTGCCCTGCAAGGGCGGCAAGCCGTAAGCGCTGGTGTCTACTGCCAGTGTCGGGCCGAGGGCGTAGCGCAGTGGCAGCACCGCGCTGAGCAGTGGGCAGGCTGCAGCGGACAGCGGGGTCGAGTGAGGAGCTTGGGCGGTCATGCGTCCACATCCTGTGTTGTGTCCTCTTGGCTTGCCAGTGCCTGCAGAAGAGGCCAGTCAAGCGTCAGCCGGGCGGCTATACCTTGGTCGGTGACGGCCATATCCTGTTGCGGCTGTTCATTGTGCCAAGCACAGACGACGCCGACCTCATGGCGAAGCCAGATGCGCTCGACACGATGCCAGAAGCCTTCGGGCCACTGGGTCTTCGCCAACCAAGCGCGGTATAGCGGACGAGCGTCGCCCAGACGCAGCCAGAGCTCACGACCATCCGGCGCAAAGACTCGCACTCGGCGTTGCATGATTCGGTAGAGGTCATCCACCGACACATCGCTCTCCAACCAGACGCCATCCAGTATGTCGCTGCCGGTTCTCCAAGCTTCATAGGCTGCGCTGCCAGTGGGCGCATCCAGCAGGATGGGACCGGCGTCGGCTATCGGTTCGTAGGGTGTGTCGAGCAATAACGGCCGGGGCTGATGGCTTGGGAGGTGTTGGTAGAGCCAGGCAAGCGAGTTTTCATAGCGAGCGCCGTCCAGCAGAACGGCTCCGCTACCGACGGTACTGGGAAGACTCATGCTTTGTCCTCCACAGAAGCCTTGGCTGCCTCGCAAACTTCGCAGATACCCGCTTGTGTGCTGCGAAACAGAATATTTTGTTTAACCAGTGCTTCCAGAGGGATTCCCGCCTTGTCCGCATCCGCCGGTTTCAGCGCGCCCGGCAAAATCGGCGCCGCCCCCGATCCCTTCCCCGGGCTCCCGCCCGAGTTCACCCTGACCACCGGCCCGACCAGCGTCACGCCGCTGCCGTCGAGCTTCACAAAGCTGCCCGCAGCCTTGAAGGTCAGTTCGCTGCCGGCTTCTAGGACGACTTTCAAGCCGCTGGAGAGATGAATCTCTTGGCCGGCTTCGACGAATTGGCCGGTGCCGATCTTCAGGTGCTGGTTGTTGCCCACGGTGAGGTGGTCGGAGGCGCAGATTTCGCTGCGGCGATCGCCATGGGTGGTGCGGTGTTCTTCGGACTTGAATTCGCTGTAGCTGTCGGCCTCGACGATGGCGTGGCGCTCGTGGCCGACGCGGATCTTCTGGTCGTGCTCGATGTTTTCGTCCAAGTCGCGCTGGGCGTGGAGGTAGATCTGCTCGGCGCCCTTGCGGTCTTCGATGCGCAGTTCGTTATAACCGTCGCCGCCCGGGCTGCTGAGGGTTTTGAACACGCTGCGGGTCTTATTGGCCGGCAGGTCGTAGGGGACCGCATTCTCCTTGTGGTAGAGGCAGCCGGTGATCAGTGGCTGGTCGGGATCGCCTTCCAAAAAGGTGATCAGCACCTCCATGCCGACGCGGGGGATGGCGATGCCGCCGTAATGATCGCCGGCCCAACTCGATGAAACGCGTAGCCAGCAGCTGGTTTTGTCGTCAGCCTGGCCGTGGCGATCCCAGAAAAACTGCACCTTTACCCGGCCATATTCGTCGCAGTGGATTTCCTCGCCGGCCGGGCCGGTAACCACTGCGCTCTGGCTGCCGAGGATGCGTGGCTTGGGGTGATCGAGCGTGGGGCGGAAGGGGACGGCCCAAGGCGTGGCGGTGAAGTGGTTGCGATAGCCTTGGGTGAAGCCGGTGTCGTCGGCCGGGTCTTGCGCTCCGTAGGGTGCGGAGTTGGTGACCGACTCTTCCAGCACCTGCGGTTGCTTGCCTTCATGGTGAATCTCGGTGAGCAGCCATAGCTGATTCCAGTCACCCCGCGGGTGTTCGCTGAGCGAGAGAAAGTGGCCGCTGACCAGCAACGGCTGATCGCTATCGCCCTCGGCCAGCTCGAAATCGTGGCGGTGTCGTTCCAGGGCGCGGCGGGACAGGTGCTTGCCACGTTCGCGGTCGAGGAAGCGGCCTGGGTAGTCGTAATCCTCAAGGTCGGGCTGGGTGCTGCTCGGCGCTGCCGCTTCCATCGTCAGACGGGGTTTCTCGAAATCGTAGTCGCGGCGGGTGACGCGGCTGGTGCGGGTCTCGACACGTACCCCGAAGCGCTTGATGACCGGCTCGTCGGCGACCAGGCCGCTGTCCTGTTGATAAGCGACCGGTGCCAGCGTCGGGAACACCGTCTGGTCATCGCCGAACACCAGCAGATGGGCGGTTTCGCTGTGCCGGAAATGGTAGTGAATGCCTTCTTCCTCGCAGAGGCGCTGAATGAAGTGCAGGTCGGTTTCGTCGTATTGAACGCAATAGTCGCGCTCCGGGTAGATCACCGGACCAAGGTCGAAACGATGGCCGTCGCCGGCGAGAATGCCGTGCTCTTCGAGCACCCGGGCGATGATCTGCGGCACCGAGAGGTGCTGGAAGATGCGCTGGTTGGTCCGGTGCGCCAGATAGGCGAGTCTCGGGACGAGGGTCAGCTGGTAGCGTGTCAGGCGTTTGCCGGACTCGCCCTGGGCGGCGCGATAGATCTGACCGTGGATGCCGATGCCATCCGAGGTGAATGCCAGGAACGCGGACCGCTGAAGCAGGCTTTCCAGATCCAGGTCTGGGCGCTCGCTGACCAGTTCCAATTCAAAGCGGTAGGGCTGGCTGATGGCTTCTCGGCCGCTGAATTCGAGCACTTGAAGGTCATGCTCGATGCCTTCGATGTGCAGAGAAAAGTGCTGCTGGTTGGCGGGGGCGAACATCCTTGTTCCTCCTGGATCCGTCCATGGTGTGCGCCAGGGCGCATGCGGGGGCTTGATGTACCACGCATCGACGGCGCTGCGGTGCGCTGGGTCGCGCATTGCTTTGCCGCGGTATCAAGTTCTGCTGCTGCTTCGCAAAAAAGCTTCAGCCGGGACGTGCCCGGCCAAAGTCATCGGTGCGTGATCGCCTTAGCTGGCGATCGGGGTGCGCCAGTCGTCGGAGCCGGAAGTGCCGGAGACTTCGTGGGTCCAGACGATCTTGCGGTAGGTGAAGTACACGTCTTCCAGGTGGGTGAAGTGCGACATGTTCGGATCCTGGCAGTTGGGCATGCGCGACTGCACGTCGACGATGACTGCATCTTCCAGTTCGATGGTGAAATAGTGCTCCTGGGTACCGGTGGAGGAGGTGCGGTACCACTCCAGGCGGCACTTGTTCAGGCGCTCACCGGAGGTCAGGGCGTTGAAGATCAGCGGCGACGACTTGTCGAATACTTTGGTGATCATCAGCGGCTTGTGCACGCGCTGGCCGGTGGGTTGGCCGGACTGCGGATCGCGCGGAATGATGACCTGGTGCTGGAAAGCCTGCACCAGGATCTGGTCTTCGTGTCCTTCCTGGAAAATGTTGCCGACCGAGTCCTCGGTGAAGGTGCCTGCAGTGATCAGGCCTTGCTTGGTGCCTTCGAGGGACAGATACGCGGGTGTTGGCATGGGTGCTCTCCTTGCTGTGTTGAATGCCGGAATGGCCTCGGAACAGGTACAAGTGGCGTGCCAGGTCGGGTAAAGCCTTTATTTTTCAATTGCTTAGCGATTGGTTGGCGGTCGCATCGAACCGCGCTGGGCCGTCGTTCACATTTACCTGGGCAACATCCTGCCGGCACCTGTGCAAGATCTGGCGCAGCCCAGCGCCGGCCCCCGTCATCAGGCGTGTCGCAGCGGTAGAGGCAGATGCGAGCGCTGCGTCCTGCGCAGTATTTTGCGCAGAACCGACACTCAGGATGAGCAGCTGATCTCCAGATGCTTGCCCCATTCCGGCGGGCGCTCGGCGTAGCGCTCCATGCCTGGCTGCTCGTCGAAGGGGCGGCTGAGCACCTGATGCAGCTCGCGCACCGGCCCGTAGTCGCCGGCCTCGGCAGCCTC
The DNA here is from genome assembly GCA_032064305.1 of Pseudomonas sp. GTDB lineage: Bacteria > Pseudomonadota > Gammaproteobacteria > Pseudomonadales > Pseudomonadaceae > Stutzerimonas. Next base: position 117,679 of record DAMBNU010000004.1, read on the forward strand.
GATGGCCTGCTGGGCCAGGTAGTTGCGCAGGATGTACTTGGGATTGGCTGCATGCATGCGCGTCCGGCGCGCCTCGTGATCAACCCCGTCCCGCTCGCTGCGTTGGCGGTAGGTCGCGGCCCAATCGTCGAAGGCCTTGATATCGATGAAGTCCTCGCGCAGGCGAGCCAGGGCCTGCTCTGCCGTGCTGTCACCGAGTTCGCGGAAGAAGCGCGTGTAGTCGATGGCACTGCCCTGCATCAGTTGCAACAGGCGCTGGATCAGCGCTTTGTCGTCCGCTTCGGCAGTCGTCAGGCCCAGCCGTTGGCGCATCAGGTCGAGCCAGGCGGCTTCGTAGATCGGCAGGAAAAGGTCCATGGTCGCGCGCAGCTGATCGATGGCGATGAAGGGTGTCAGCGCCTGTGCCAGCGCGGCGAGGTTCCAATGGGCGATGGGTACCTGGTTCTCGTAGGAGTAGCGTCCGGCATGATCGGAATGGTTGCAGATGAAGCGCGCATCGAAGCCGTCGAGAAAGGCGTAGGGCCCGAAGTCGAAGGTGATGCCCAGGATGGACATGTTGTCGGTATTCATCACCCCGTGGCAGAAGCCGTAGGCCTGCCAGTAAGCAACCATCTCCGCGGTGCGCTCGAGCACCTCGCGGAAGAATGCCTCGTAGGGCTGTGGCTGGACCCGGCAGTGGTCGAAATGGCTGTCGATCACGTGGTCGAGCAGCTGCTTCAGCGCATCCTGCTGCTTGCTGTAGTAGAAGAACTCGAAGTGGCCGAAGCGCACATGGCTTGGTGCCAGGCGCGTCAGCATGGCGCCGCGTTCGGGGCGTTCGCGGTAGACGGTGGAATCCGACCCGGTCACGCAGAGCGCACGCGAGGTGGGGATGCTCAGTGCATGCAGGTGTTCGCTGGCGAGAAATTCGCGAATCGACGAGCGCAGTACCGCGCGGCCATCGCCCATGCGCGAATAGGGAGTCAGCCCGGCGCCCTTCAGGTGCAGGTCCCAGTGCTCGCCGGCCGCGTTGACCGCTTCCCCGAGCAGCAGTCCGCGCCCGTCACCCAGTTGGGGGTTGTAGCTGCCGAACTGGTGGCCGGAATAGACCATCGCCCGTGGCTCGGCGGTGCTCCACAGCTTGTGGCCGGAAAACAGCTCGGTGAATAGCGGGTCGTCCGCCTGCGCCGGGTCGAGGTCGAGCAGTGCCATCGCCGCCTGGCTAGCCACCACCAGCCGTGGCGCCTCCAGCGGTTGGGGCATGACCGCGGTGGAAAAGGTATCGCCCAGGCGGGCGAAACGGTTGTCCATTTGCAGCTCGGTAAGGCTTTTCACGGCGGCTCCGGCGTTGGGCTGTCGCGCGCCTGAAGGCGGGCGCGTCATGGTTTGGAGGCGGCCCCGCCCCTGATGTTCCTCAGGTCGGGCCGGCGACCGGCGCGTCGTCGGCCGGTTTGGCCGGCGGCAGGCTGCCGAGCTGCAGCTGCTTGCCGTCGAAGTTCTTCAGGAACACGTCGACCTGGCGGAAGGCGATGTTGATGCCGGCCTTGGCGAATTCGCGGTCGATGTAACGGTTGATCTCGTCGGTGGCGGGGTTGCGATCGCCCAGGTCGCGCACGTGGATGCGCAGCTCGTGGTCCAGCGTGCTTTCGCCGAAGGTCAGGAAAAGTACCAGGGGTTCCGGATCCCGGAGCACCCGCGGGTTGTCCTGTGCGGCCTTGTAGAGCAGCTTTTTCACCAGGTCCAGGTCCGAGCCGTAGGCCACGCCGACCTTGAGGGTCACCCGGGTAACGGTGTCGCTCAGCGACCAGTTGACTAGCTGCCCGGTGATGAAGGTCTTGTTCGGGACGATGATGTCCTTGCGGTCGAAGTCGGTGATGGTGGTGGCGCGGATGCGGATGCGGCTGACCGTACCGGACAGGTTGCCGATGGTCACCACGTCGCCGATGCGCACCGGGCGCTCGAACAGGATGATCAGGCCGGAGATGAAGTTGGCGAAGATCTCCTGCATGCCGAAACCCAGGCCCACCGAGAGCGCAGCCACCAGCCACTGCAGCTTGTCCCAGCTGACGCCGAGGGTGGACAGTGTGGAGACGATGCCGATGCCGGCCAGCAGGTAGGACAGCAGTGTCGTGGTGGCATAGGCGCTGCCCTGGGCCAGTTGCATCTTCGACAGCACCAGCACTTCCAGCAGGCCGGGCAGGTTGCGCGCCACCGCGACCGTGATGGCGACGATCAGCAACGCGCCGAGCAGGTTGTTCAAGGTGATCGCATTGGTCGTCGCGGTGTCGCCGGTGCCACTGACGAATTCGTAGAGCACCACGTTATCCAGGTAGGAGACGACGCTGATCAGGTCGGCCCAGACCCAGTAGAGCACCACGAAGAACAGGCCGAACATGGCCAGGCGGGTCAGGCGCAGCGACTGCTGGTTGACCTGCTCGATGTCCAGCGTGGTCGCGCCGGTGGACTCGCTGGTGTCGCTGCCTTCCTCGACCTGGGCTTCGCGCTTGGCCAGTGCGCGCTGGTAGGCGAGGCGCCGGGCGGCGACGGTAAGGCCGCGGATCAGCGTGGCCTCGATGACGATCCAGGCCAGCAGCAGGTAGAGGGTGTCGATCAGCCGGCCGGTCAGCTTCAGCGCCGTATAGTAGTAGCCGAAGCCGACCACCACGATCAGCGCCAGCGGCAGGACGCTGAACAGCAGGCCGATCAGCCGCCGCAGCGGCGGGGCGTTCTGGCTCGACGGCCCTTTGAGCAGCAGGCGGGTCAGGCGCCAGCTCATCAGGCCAAAGCAGACCAGCACCACGACGATGCCGATGACGTCGTCCACCAGCGTGCCCGGCTGGTGCTCGGCGATCGCTACCACGGCGACCAGGGCCATCACCACCAGGCCCAGGCGGCGGATCTCGTTACGCAGGAAGGCCACCTGCGGGCGATACCAGCCGAAATGGGTCTCCGCCACTCGGTTGGGTGCGAGCATCCGGTAGGCGCTGTAGAACACCAGCCAGGCCTGCGCCATCTGATAGAAGGCGGCGCCCAGGCTGATGTTCTGCCCGCGCCCATCCATCTGCAGCAGGTAGCCGCACAGGGCGAGGAACAGCGCCCCGGGCAGCGCCAGCAGCAGGTTCAGCAGCAAAGCCAGTGGCGTGTGCAGCTGGCTGTCGCGGCGGAAGTGGCCGATCTCGCCACTCAACGCGTCGAGCTTGGCGTTGATCGCCTGACGGCGCCACAGCAGCAGGCCGATCATCAGTAGCAAGGGTACGAAGAACAGCGGTCGCTCCAGCAGCCCCGCGCCCAGCGCCTCGAACACCGAGCCCCAGGGCATGGCACGCAGTTGCCGGTCGAGCAGGGTGGGCACGTTCTTGAACCAGTCCAGGTCCAGCGGCCGGTTGCTCGGGATCCAGAACATCTGCTCGTCGAGCGTTTCGCGCAGGGTTTCGGCCTTGCTCTGCAGCTGGCGCTGATTCAGCTGCAGGGTGATCGATTCGCTGAGCAGGGCGTTGAGCTCGTGATTCAGGCGGTCGAGCAGCTCACTGCGGGTGCGCACCAGCTCCAGCAGGGCGCTGCGCAGCTCGGGGGTGACCTCGCCGGGCGGCTGACTGGCCAGTTGCTTCTCGACGTAGGCCTCGGCATTGCCGGCCGCCTCGCGGCGTTGGTTCAGCTCGAACTGATAGAGCCGGATATCGGCGATCTCGTCGGCCAGGTTCTTGTCCAGGCTCAGCTGTGGCAGGGCCTGCTTCTGCTGGTAGAGGATCTTCGACAGCAGCAGGCTGCCCTCCAGCACGGCGATCTGCTCTTCGAGCGCCTGGTCGGACTGGTTCAGCGTGTCGAGTTGCTGGCGTGTCTGCAGATTTTGCTGGGTCAGGTCGTTCAGTCGCTCGGTGGCGCGCAGCAGGTAGCCGGACAGGCGCCGGTTCTCGGCGCTTTCGGCGGGCAGCAGCTTGTCCGAACCGGCCTGTTCGGCCTTCAGCGAGAACTTGGCGACGGTCTGTTCGGACTCGGCCCGACGCTTGTTGTTGATCGCGGTCTGCAGCGCCATGGTCTCGCGCTCGGCCCGGGCGATGCGCTCGGACAGCAGGTCGCGGCGCGCGACGCCCAGGTCCTGCAACAGACTATTGCCGGCCAGCTCGTTGCGGCGCAGTTCGATCTGCGCGTTCAGCGCGGCCTTCTCGGCGCCGAGCAGGCTGCGGCGCTCGTCGCTCAGCGGCTTGCCGCCCTCGCGGCCGGTCTTGAGGAGGTTATTGATCTCGTCGATACGCATCTGCGACTTGCTGATGTCGGCCTGGGCACGCTCGGGGCGGGTCTGCGCGCTGATGATCATGCTGTTGGCCGCGGTCAGCGCGGTCTGCCAGGTCGACAGTTCTTCCACGCGCTGGTCCAGACGCTGCTCCAGGGCCGGCACCTTCAGCTTGGCCAGCTTGTCGGCCAGGTCGCTCTCGTCGCTGGTCTTGAGCTTGCCGAGTTCGCGCTGTGACTCGACGATTTCCTTTGGTGCGCTGGCCAGCTCGGCCTTCAGTTCGGTCAGTTTCTTTTGCGCGGTTTCGGCCTGCTCGGCGAGCCGCGCGAGGCCGTCAGCTGCGCTGGGCTGGGCCGGCTGCGTCTCTTCCTTGGAGGGTTGGCTGCCGGTCAGGCCGGGGATGGACTGGGCGAAGGACGACGCGGGGACGAGGGAGAGCAGGGTCGTCAGCAGGAGGAGGCGCAGAGGTGACATGGAGGTTATCGAGGTGAAGAACGAACGCGGAGTCTAAGGGCTGGCGCAGGCCGAGGCGAGTCCGCAGATCGGAACCCGGCGGGCGGCCGCGCGGGTCGGGGGCGGGGGATCAGAAATGCAGCGCGGGACCGGGCTTGTTGCCTTCCGGAAACTTCAGGCCGACCTTGCGCACCTGCCCATGTTCCATGGTCGCGATGGTCCAGGTCAGGCCGTTCCACTCGATCTGGTCGCCGACCACCGGCTTGCCGCCGACGCGCTCGGCGATGAACTGGCCGATCTGCAGACGGCCGTCGACGTCGCCCAGCTTGAGGCCGTACAACGCGGCCAGGGCGCTCATCTCCGCCTCACTTTCGAGGATGAAGTCGCCGAAGAAGCGCATGTCGCGGCCGCGTTGCGGCGCTTCGCTGAACAGCTTGCCCAGCGCCGGCAGGTCTTCCTCATGACCGATCACGCAAAGAATGTCGTCGACCTGCAGGCGGGTGCTGCCGGAGGGGTGCAACAGCGCGCGGCCACGGAACAGCGCAGCGATGCGGGTGCCGGCCGGCATCTTCAGTTCGCGCAGGGCGGCGCCGACGCACCACTTCTTGGCGGTCAGGCGGTAGATGAACAGTTCCCACTGGCTGGTGGTGTGGATCTGCAGCCCGGCACGGGAGATCGGCAGCGGCGAGGGCGGTACTTCGACCTTGGCCTTCTTCGCCGCCCAGGTCAGCGTGGTGCCTTGAAGCAGCAGCGAAACCAGCACGATGAAGAACGCCACGTTGAAGAACAGCTGGGCGTTTTCCAGCCCGGCCATCAGCGGAAAGACCGCGAGGATCACCGGCACTGCGCCGCGCAGGCCAATCCAGGAAATGAACAGGCGCTCGCGCAGGTGGAAGCTGCGAAACGGTGCCAGGCCGATGAACACCGCCAGCGGGCGGGCGAAAAGAATCATCCACAGCGACAAGCCCAGTGCCGGCAGGGCGATGGGCAGCAGCTCGCTGGGCGTGAGCAGCAGGCCGAGCACCAGGAACATGCCGATCTGGCTGAGCCAGGCCAGGCCGTCGAACATGTGCAGAATGCCGTGACGGTTGCGGATGGGGCGGTTGCCCAGGAGCAGGCCGCAGACGTAGACCGCAAGGATGCCGCTGCCGCCGATGGCCCCGGAGAATGCGTAGATCATGATGCCGCCGGCCACCGCCAGCAGCGGGTAGAGGCCGTCGGCGACCGACAGGCGGTTGATCAGGTACAGCAGCAGCCAGCCGCCGGCCAGCCCCAGCAGCGTGCCGATGCCGAACTGCTGCAGCAGGTTGAGAAAGAAGCCCCAGCCGAAGCCGGTCTGGCCGGAGGCGAGCATGTCGATCAGCGCGACGGTGAGGAACATCGCCATCGGGTCGTTGCTGCCCGACTCGATCTCCAGCGTCGAGCCGACGCGCTCGTTGAGCCCGCGGCCGTTGAGCAGGTTGAACACCACCGCCGCATCCGTGGAGCCAACGATGGCGCCGATCAGCAGGCCCTGCATCAGCGGCAGGTCGAACAGCCAGGCCGCTGCCAGCCCCGTGAGGCCCGAGGTGATCACGACGCCCGCCGTGGCCAGGGAAAACGCTGGCCAGAGCGCCACGCGGAAGGTGGCGGCGCGGGTGCGCATGCCGCCGTCGAGCAGGATGATGGCCAGGGCCAGGTTGCTGATCAGAAAGGCCAGCGAATAATCGTTGAAGACAATGCCGCCGATGCCGTCGACGCCGGCGAGCATGCCCACGGCGAGAAAGATCACCAGGATCGGGACGCCAAGCCGGGTGGAAAGCGAACTCATGAGGATGCTCGCCGCAACCAACAGGGCACCGACAAAGAACAGTTGGTTGATGTTGCCGATATCCAAGCGTCCGCTCTCCGAAGGTTAGTGCCGCTGGCGAACATGCAGGGCGCATGCCAGCGATTCTAACCCGCTGATTTGACATGCTGTCAAAAAAGCCCGGTGGAGCGACGGGCGCAACGGAGCGGCGTTGCAGCATCAGCCAAGGGAGGTGCCGCACGCCCTGCCGCCGAGGCGCGGCAGGGCGCTCATGGTGGTCAGAACCAGCTGTCCTCCATGGCCAGGCAGACGTCGTCGCGGTTGGCCAGCAGGTCGAGCTCGTGGTGGCAGCCGGGCACTTCCCACGTCAGGAAGTAGCGCGCGGCCTGCAGCTTGCCGCGGTAGAAGTCGGCGTCGGCGGGGTTGCCATCGGCCAGCCCCTGTTCGGCCCGGATCGCCTGCTCCAGCCAGCGCCAGCCGATCACCGCGTGGCCGAACACTTTCAGGTACAGCGCCGAGTTGGCCAGCGCCAGGTTGACCTTGCCGGCCATGAGGTCGCCGAGCAGCGCCTGGGTGACCTCGGTCAGGCGCGCCAGCAGCTGTTCCAGTGGCTGGCGCATGACGTCCAGCGCGTCGTGTTCGGCTGCGCGCTTGCAGGTGCCCTGGAACAGTCCGAGCAGCTGGCGCAGGCCGGCGCCGCCATTCTGCGTCAGCTTGCGGCCGAGCAGGTCCAGCGACTGGATGCCGTGGGTGCCCTCGTGGATTGGATTGAGGCGATTGTCGCGGTAGTACTGCTCGACCGGGTATTCGCGGGTATAGCCATGCCCGCCAAGGATCTGGATGGCCAGCTCGTTGGCCTTGAGGCAGAACTCCGATGGCCAGGATTTGACGATCGGTGTCAGCAGGTCGAGCAGCTCGTGTGCATGCTTGCGCGCTTGCTCGGTCTCAGCGGTCTGTTCTTCATCAACCAGCCGGGCGGCATACAGGCCAAGGTCGAAGGCCCCTTCGACATAAGCCTTCTGCGCCAGCAGCATGCGCTTCACGTCGGTGTGCTGAATGATCGGTACCTGGGACGAAGCCGGATCCTTGCCATCGGGCAGGCGACCCTGCGGGCGCTCGCGGGCGTAATTGAGCGAATACAGATAGCCGGCATAGCCAAGCATGATGGCGCCCATGCCGACCCCGATGCGCGCGTCGTTCATCATCTGGAACATGTACGACAGGCCCTTGTGCGGCTCGCCCACCAGGTAGCCGACGCACTCGCCGTTGTCACCGAAGTTCAGCGCGGTGCTGGTGGTGCCGCGCCAGCCCATCTTGTGGAACAGCCCGGCGAGGATCACGTCGTTGCGCTTGCCCAGCGAACCATCATCGTTGACCAGAAACTTGGGCACGATGAACAGGCTGATGCCTTTCACGCCGGGCGGGGCGTCCGGCAGCTTGGCCAGCACCATGTGCACGATGTTCTCCGACAACGGATGGTCGCCACCGGAGATGAAGATCTTGTTGCCCTTGAGGCGGTAGGTGCCATCGCCGGCCGGTTCGGCGCGGGTGCGCAGGTCGGACAGGGACGAGCCGGCGTGCGGCTCGGTCAGCGCCATGGTGCCGAAGAAACGGCCCTCGAGCATGGGCTTGAGAAAGCGCTGCTTCTGCTCCTCGCTGCCGAACACTTCGATCAGGTGCGAGGCGCCCATGGACAGCATCGGGTATGAGGAGGTGCCGATGTTGGCCGACTGGAAGTGCGCGAAGCAGGCCCGCGACAGCAGGTTCGGCAGTTGCATGCCGCCGTCGTCGAAGCTGCGCGAAGCGTTGTGGAAGCCAGCTTCGATAAAGGCATCGACCGCGGGCTTGACCTCGGGAATAAGGACGGCTTCGCCATTCTGGTAGATCGGCTCGTTCTCGTCGGCCTTGCGGTTGTGCGGCGCGAAAAGGTTTTCGGCAATGCTGCGCGCGGTGTCGAGGGCGGCGTCGAAGGTTTCGCGGCTGTGATCGGCGAAGCGCGCGCGCTGGGTGAGGCCTTCGGCGTCAAGCACTTCATAGAGCTCGAAGGCCAGGTTACGCGGGCAAAGCAGAGTCTCGGGCATGGCATTTCCTCCGTGTGCAGGCCCGCGAGTCTAAGGAGCCGGCCGGACGGCTGCCTAGCACCATACATTCGCGTGATGGGCCGACACAGTGGCGTCTTCTGGCGCCTGGCCGGCGTGGCTTCAATGTGGCCGCGCGCCGACCCGTTCGAGCAGGCGGGCCAGGTGGCCCGCGCCAATGCCGGCAGCGGACAGGTGCTGGCCGGCGCGAGTCAGGTGCTCAGTGACCTGCTGGCGCGTGGCGTCGGGTCCGAGCAGCGCGACCACGGTGCTCTTGCCGGCGTCCTTGCCAGCGTCCTTGCCGATTTGCTGCGGGCTGAGGCCGTCCGCCAGGTCGTCGATCAACTGGAAGGCCATGCCCAGCTCGGTGGCGAACCCGCTGAGGTGCGCCATGCAACGGGCATCGACGCCGGCGACCAGCGCGGCGAACTCCACCGCGGCGGTGAACAGCGGGCAGGTCTTCAGGCGGTTGGTCTGGGCGATGGCCTGCAACGGACGGGCGCGCCGGCCTTCATGCAGGTCGTGGAACTGGCCGCGTACGAGGCCCTGTGCGCCGGTGGCCTGCGCCAGCAGGCGCACCAGCTGGTTGGCGGTGGCGGCGGGGATGCCCGTGGCGCTGGCGGCTATGCTGAAAGCCTGGCTGAGCAGCGCGATGGCGCCCAGCACGGCGACGTCTTCACCGAACTGCCGGTGAACGGTCGGCTGGCCGCGGCGCAGCTCGGCATCGTCCATGCACGGCAGGTCGTCGAGGTAGAGCGAGGCGGCATGCACCAGCTCCAGCGCGCACGCCAGGTCCAGCGCGGCCGCATTGTTGCACCCGGGCTGCAGGTCACGCAGCGCCAGCAGCAGCAACAGCGGGCGGATGCGCTTGCCGGGAGCCAGCGTGCCGCTGCGCATGGCGTTGCCGATCAGGTCCGGCGCCGGACAGCGTGGCAACCAATGGTCGAGCCGTTCGTCGACCTGGGAGCGCAACGCGCCGAGCAGTTGCTCGAAATCGGGTGGCGTGCTCGGCATCGCTGTGGCCATGGCGACCTCCTCTGCTGCGGTTGGAAAATGTTACAAATCTTGTACAGTCTGTACAGGTTGTCGGCACTTTTAGTGACAACGCCCGTCAACATAAGGTCATTCGAACGAGGCGAAGCATGAGCAACGAACCACTCGCACAGCGCAAGAACGACCACCTGGACATCGTCCTCGACCCCTGCCGTGCCCGGTCTACCGTCGATGCCGGCTTCTCGGCGCTGATGTTCGAGCATTGCGCGCTGCCGGAGTTGCGCCTGGACGAGGTGAACCTGCAGACGCGGCTGTTCGGCCGGCGCCTCGCCGCGCCCGTGCTAATCAGCTCGATGACCGGCGGCGCAGCGCGCGCGGCTCGGATCAACCTGCACCTGGCAGAGGCGGCGGAGGCCCTGGGCATCGCCCTGGCCGTCGGCTCGCAGCGCATCGCGCTGGAAACCGGCGCCGATCAGGGGCTGACCCGGCAGCTACGCGAGCTGGCGCCGAACATCCCGCTGCTGGCCAACTTCGGCGCCGCGCAGCTGGTCGGCGGCTACGGCCTGGCCGAGGCGCAGCGGGCGGTGGAGATGATCGAGGCCGACGCGCTGATCATTCACCTCAACCCGCTGCAGGAGGCCGTGCAGAGGGGCGGCGATCGCGACTGGCGGGGCGTGCTCGAGGCGATCGAAGCCCTGGCAGCGCGGTTGCCGGTGCCGCTGGTGGCCAAGGAGGTTGGCGCCGGCATTTCGCCGCGGGTGGCCCGGCGCCTGCTCGATGCGGGGGTGGCTGTTATCGATGTTGCCGGCGCCGGCGGCACCAGCTGGGCGGCGGTGGAGGCCGAGCGCAGCGCCGACCCGCAGCAACGTGCGGTCGCCCAGGCCTTCGCCGGCTGGGGCATACCCAGCGCCCAGGCCATCGCCGCCGTGCGCCGTGCCTGCCCCGGTGCGCAGCTGATCGCTTCGGGTGGCATCCGTGACGGCATCGACGCGGCCAAGGCCATCCGCCTCGGCGCCAATCTGGTCGGCCAGGCCGCCGGCGTGCTGGACGCGGCCCTCAGCGGCCCCGACGCGGTGATCACACACTTCCAGATCCTCATCGAGCAGCTGCGCATCGCCTGCTTCTGCACCGGATCGGCGGACCTGGTGGCGCTGTCCGAGGCGCCCTTGCTGGCTGCCTTCGACCCGGTAGCCAGCTGATGCAGGGGCAGCGCACAGGCGCCGGACGCCGCCGGGGACGGGCCGGATGAGCCACTTCGCGGTGATCGTGCCGCCCTTCCACAGCCATCTGCGCGCGCTGGAAGCCTTGGCGACGGTGCTGCGTGACAGCGGCCACCGGGTCACCTTTGTGCAGCAGGCCGATGCGGCCGCCGGGCTGGCACAACCGGAACAGGGATTTGCCGTGGTCGGCGCCGCGTCGCACCCTCCCGGCTCGCTCAAGCGAGTGGTCGACCGCGCTGCACGGCCGGGCGGGCCCTGGGGCATTCGCCGGGTGATCGCCGACATGGCCGCGGCGACCGCGATGTTCTGCCGCGACGGGCCGGCGGTGCTGCGGTCGTTGGGGGTTGACGCGTTGCTGGTCGACCAGATGGAGCCTGCCGGCGGTCTGCTGGCCGATTACCTCGGTCTGCCGTTCGTCTCCGTGGCCTGCGCGCTGCCGGTCAATCGCGAGCCGCTGGTGCCGTTGCCGGTGATGCCTTGGCGCTACCGGGCGACGCCCTGGGGCGAGCAGTTGAACCTGCACAGCAGCCGGGTCTACGACCGCGCCATGCGGCCCCATGCCGAGGTGATCGCGCGCTATGCCGCGGCATTCGGCCTGCCGACGCGCCAGCGCCTGGACCAATGCCTGTCGCCCCTGCTGCAGCTGAGCCAGACCACACCGCGCTTCGACTTTCCTCGCCAGTACTGGCCCGCGCACGCCTACGGCGTCGGCGCACTGCGGACTGAGTTGGCCGCCGAGCCGGCACTGGACCTGCCGGTGGCGGGCGACCAGCCGTTCGTGTTCGCCTCGCTCGGGACCTTGCAGGGTGATCGTTTCAGGCTGTTCCAGCGCATCGCGCGGGCCTGCCAGACGCTCGATGCACAACTGTTGATTGCCCATTGCGGCCGCCTGGACGCCAGCCAGGAAAGGCGTTTGCAGCAGGCCGGGGCACGCTGGGTCACCGATTTCGCGCCGCAGCGCGCCGTGCTGGCCCGGGCCGATGTGCTGGTCACCCACGCCGGGCTGAATACCCTGCTCGATGCGCTGGAAGCCGGCGTGCCGAGTCTGGCGTTGCCCATCGCCTTCGACCAGCCCGGCGTCGCGGCGCGGGTGCTGCACCGGGGAGTCGGCCTGCGCCTCGATCCCCGGCTGGCGAGCCGCGGGCGTATCGTCCGGGCCTTGCGCCGCCTGCTGGACGAGGCCTCCTTCGCCCGGCGTGCCGGGGTGCTCGGCGAAGAGCTGCGGGCCGCGGGCGGTGCGTCGCGGGCCGCCCGGCTTATCGAGCGCGCACTGGGAATCGAGTCGCCGGTGGTAGCCGGGAGGGCGCATGGCTGATGCGGACCTGATCCTCGTCGGCGGCGGGCTCGCCAACGGCCTTTTGGCCCTGCGCCTGGGCCAGCAGCGGCCCGACCTGCGCCTGCTGATCGTCGAGCAGGGCGAAGCGCTGGGCGGCAATCACACCTGGTCGTTTCATGAGCACGACCTGACGCCGGCTCAGCACCGTTGGCTGGAGCCCATGGTGGGCCAGCGCTGGCCCGGCTATGCAGTGATCTTTCCGGACCTGCGGCGCCGGCTGGGCAGCGGTTACGCGAGCATCTTCTCGGAGCGCTTTCACCAGTACCTGATGCCCGAACTGAGCGATGGCGTGCGTTTGCGCACCACCGTTGCCAGCGTGGAGCCACAAAGGGTGCGTCTGGCCTCGGGGGACATCCTGCAGGCCGGGGCGGTGCTCGATGGACGCGGCGTGCGCCGGACCGATCAGCTGGCCCTCGGCTTTCAAAAGTTTCTTGGTCAGGAACTGCGCCTGCAACAGCCGCACGGCTTGCAGGAGCCGATCATCATGGACGCCAGCGTCGCCCAGCACGACGGCTATCGATTCGTTTACGTGTTGCCGCTCAGCGCCGACACCCTGCTGATCGAAGATACCTACTACGCCGACGGCGACGCGGTGGCGCTCGACACGCTGCGCGCCAACATCGCCAGCTACGCCTTTGCGCGCGGCTGGGCTATCGCCGACGTGTTGCGCGAGGAGCAGGGCGTGCTGCCCATCGTGCTTTCCGGTGATCTGCCGGCGTTCTGGGAGGAGGCGCGCGGCGTGCCGCAGACCGGGCTGTCGGCGGCATTGTTCCATCCCACCACCGGCTACTCATTGCCCGACGCGGTACGTCTGGCCGATCACCTGATCGCGCTGGATCGCTGGGATGCCGCCGGCCTGTTCGAGGCGATCCGCGACTACTCGCTGGCGCAGTGGCGCCAGCGCGGCTTCTTCCGACTGCTCAATCGCATGCTGTTCATGGCCGGTCCGGCGGATCGCCGCTGGGCGGTGATGCAACGTTTCTATCGCCTGCGCGAACCGCTGATCCAGCGTTTCTATGCGGCCAAGCTGACCACCCGCGACCGCTTGCGCATCGTCTCGGGCAAGCCTCCTGTTCCGCTCGGCGAAGCGCTGCGCGCCCTCGCCGCCCATGATCTGCATCGCAAGGATTACCGATGAACGAAGCTAAACGAGCGGTGGTAATCGGCGCCGGCTTCGGCGGGCTGGCGCTGGCCATCCGCCTGCAGCGCGCCGGCATCCAGACCACGCTGCTGGAGAAGCGCGACAAGCCGGGTGGCCGCGCCTACGTCTATCATGACCAGGGTTTCACCTTCGATGCCGGGCCGACGGTAATCACCGATCCGCCGGCGCTGGATGAGCTGTTCAGCGGCGCCGGCAAGCGCATGGCCGACTACGTCGAGCTGCTGCCGGTCAGCCCGTTCTACCGACTGTGCTGGGAGGACGGTTACAGCTTCGATTACGTCAACGACCAGGCCCAGCTGGACCGGCAGATCCACGCGCTCAACCCCCGTGACGTCGCCGGCTATCAGCGCTTTCTCGCCTATTCGCGGGCGGTGTACGAGGAGGGCTACGTCAAACTCGGCACCGTGCCCTTCCTGTCGTTCCGCAGCATGATTGGCGTCGCTCCGCAGCTGGCCAAGCTGCAGGCCTGGCGCAACGTGTACAGCATGGTGGCCAAGTTTGTGGAGAACGACCGGCTACGCCAGGCGCTTTCCTTCCATTCGCTGCTGGTGGGCGGCAATCCGTTCGAAACCTCGTCCATCTACGCGCTGATTCATGCGCTGGAGCGCCAGGGTGGTGTGTGGTTTCCCCGCGGCGGCACCGGGGCGCTGGTGCAGGGCATGGTCCGGCTTTTCGAGGACCTGGGCGGCAGGCTGGAGCTGAACGCCGAGGTGGCGCGCATCGAGCTGGCCGAAGGGCGGGCGGAGGCGGTGATCACGGGTGACGGTCGGCGCTTCGATACCGATGCGGTGGCTTCCAACGCCGATGTGGTCAACACCTACAAGCAGCTGCTCGGCCATGAGGAGCGTGGTCGCGATGAGGCCAAACGGCTCTCCGGCAAGCGTTTCTCGATGTCGCTGTTCGTCATTCATTTCGGCCTCAAGCGCCGCCATGATCACCTGCAGCATCACACGGTGTGCTTCGGCCCGCGCTATCGCGAGCTGATCGACGAAATCTTCAAGCGCGAAACTCTGGCCGACGACTTTTCCCTCTACTTGCATGCGCCCTGCGTAACCGATCCCTCGCTGGCGCCGGAAGGCTGTGCCAGCCACTACGTGCTGGCGCCGGTGCCACACCTGGGCACGGCAGATATCGATTGGGCGGTGGAGGGGCCGAAATACCGGGACCGCATCTTCGAGTACCTCGAACGGCACTACATTCCCGGTCTGCGCGGCGATCTGATCACCCATCGGATCTTCACGCCGCACGATTTCCGCGACGAGCTCAATGCGCATTTGGGCTCGGCGTTCTCGCTGGAGCCGATCCTCACCCAGAGCGCCTGGTTCCGCCCGCACAACCGCGACGACGTGATCCCCAACCTCTATATCGTCGGCGCCGGCACTCACCCCGGTGCCGGCGTGCCGGGGGTCGTGGGTTCGGCCAAGGCCACCGCCGGGCTGATGCTGGAGGACTTCATGGTGACGGAGCAGGCTGGATGAACGATCAGGTCATCGATCACTCCACCCAGGCGATCAACGTCGGCTCTAAGAGCTTTGCCGCGGCGGCGAAGCTGTTCGACGAGCGCACCCGCCAGAGCGCGGTGATGCTCTACGCCTGGTGCCGGCACTGCGACGACGTGATCGACGGGCAGACGCTGGGTCATGGTCAGGTCGAGGGCGATCGCTCTACTGGCGAAGCGCGGCTGGCAGAGCTGGTCGATCTCACCGAGCGCGCCTACGCCGGCGAGCCGATGGCCGATCCGGCGTTCGCCGCCTTCCAGCAGGTGATCCAGCGCCACCGGATTCCCCGCGAGCATCCGCTGGAGCACCTGGCCGGCTTTCGTATGGACGTGCAGGACTACCGCTACCAGACCCTCGACGACACCTTACTCTACTGCTACCGCGTCGCCGGTGTGGTGGGGCTGATGATGGCGCGGGTGATGGGCGCCGAAGCGGAGGCCACGCTGGATCGCGCCTGTGATCTGGGGCTGGCCTTTCAGCTGACCAATATTGCGCGGGATATCGTCGAGGATGCGCAGGTCGGGCGCGTCTATCTGCCGGCCGAGTGGTTGGCCGAAGCGGGCATTCCTGAAGACGAAGTCGCACTGCCTGGGCATCGCGTGGCCCTGGCGACGCTGGCGGTGCGGCTGGTGGATCTGGCTGAGCCTTACTATCAGTCCGCGTCCCAGGGCTTGCGCGACCTGCCGTTACGCTCGGCCTGGTCGATCGCCACGGCCCATGGCGTCTATCGGCAGATCGGCGTCGAGGTGAAAGCACGTGGCGCGGCGGCCTGGGATGCGCGGGTGTCGACGAGCAAGGCGCAGAAGCTGCAGTTCCTGCTGGGTGGCGGGGTGTTGGCGCTGGCATCGCGGCGGATGCAGGTCAGGCCGCGTCCCGATTCGCTGTGGACGCGTCCGCGCTGACTCGCCCAGTCAGAAGGTAGCGTGGCGCCTGGCCAGCGACTCAATGGTCGCTGGTCTTGCGCAGCGGCCCATCGTGCAACTCGCGCAATTGGCGCTTGAGCACCGGCAGCGGCGGTGCATAGAGAAAGCCGAAGGAGACGCAGCGCTCCTTGCCTTCCACCGCATGGTGCAGGCGATGCGCCTGATAGAGGCGCTTGAGGTAGCCGTTGCGCGGCACGTAGCGCAGCGGCCAGCGGTGATGCACCAGCCCGTCATGGGCGACGAAATAGAGAAAGCCGTAGGCCGTCATGCCGGCGCCGACCCATTCCAGCGGGTGATAACCGGCCGTGCCGAGCGCGATCAGCAGGATCGCCACGCCCGCGAACACCACCGCATAGAGGTCGTTCTTCTCGAACCAGCCGTTGCGCGGCTCGTGGTGCGACCTGTGCCAGCCCCAACCCCAGCCGTGCATCACGTACTTGTGTGCCCACCAGGCAAAGACTTCCATGCCGGCCAGGGTGGCCAGGAAGACGAGCGAATTGGTCAGTGGACTCATGGGTGGCGTTCCGTGTGACGTCCGGTCGATTCTACGCCCCGTCGCGGCGGCTCAGGGCTCGCCGCGATGGAATGCGTAATGACTCAGGCCCGCCAGCCGGCTGCAAGTTCACGGGTCAGCTGGCCGGCAGGGATATCCCGGCAGCCACTGACGTTCTGCCCGGCCCACAGCGGCGTGCAGTGATCCAGGCCTTGCTTCTCGGTCTGGGCGCGCAGCGCGCCGATGGCGTTGCCGGCCAGCGGGAAGGGCGGCACGCCTTCGGGCAGCGGGCCCAGTTCGCGCATGATGCGGTTGACGATGCCGCGCGCCGGGCGCCCGCTGAACAGGGTGGTCAGCGCGGTATGCGCTGCCTGCGGGCTCTTCAGCGCGGCGCGATGCAGCGCATTGGTGCGGCTCTCCGGGCACAGCAGGTAGGCGGTGCCGAGTTGCACGCCAGCCGCACCGAGGGTCTGCGCCGCCGTCACGCCCCCTGCATCGGCAATGCCGCCAGCGGCGATCACTGGCACGTCCAGCGCGGCGACCAGTTGCGGCAGCAGGGCGAAGGTGCCGAGCTGGGTGGTCAGGTCCTCGCTGAGGAAAATGCCGCGGTGGCCGCCAGCCTCCAGGCCCTGGGCAATGACCAGGTCGACGCCGTACTGCCGCAGCCAGAGACCTTCTGCAACGGTGGTCGCGCTGGAGGCGATCTTCGCCCCGGTGGCGCGGGCGCGCTGCAGCAGATCGGGTGCCGGCAGGCCGAAGTGGAAGCTGACCAGCGCCGGCTGGTGCCGCTCCAGCACCTCCGCCATCTCCGTATCGAACGGCTGGCGGGTGGCGCCGGTGGGAATGCTCGCCGGGTCGATGTCGAACTCGGCGAACATGGGTGCGAGCATCCGGTGCCAGGCGTTGAAGGCCGTCGGGTCGGCGGCCGGCGTCTGGTGGCAGAAGAAGTTGACGTTGTAGGGGCGGTCGGTCAGCGCCTCGATGGCGGTCAGCTCGGCGTCCAGCGCCTCGGCGTTGAGCATGCCGGCCGGGATCGAGCCCAGCCCGCCGGCCTCGCAGACCGCCGCGGCCAGCAGGTGATTCTGCGCACCGGCCATGGGCGCCTGGATGATCGGGTGCTCGATGCCGAAGAGATTGCGCAGGTCCATGAGGTCAGCTCCGTTCAGTCGTCGTGGGGCGCCACTGTAGCCCGTGTCGGTGGCCGGCGAAAACGACGCCGGACATGCCGGACCTGCACGTCGCAGGGCGGATGGGTAAACTGCGCGGCTCTCGAGGAGGATCAGATGAACTACCGCCACGCCTTCCATGCCGGCAACCACGCCGATGTGCTCAAACACCTGGTGCTGAGCCGGATCTTCGCCCTGCTGTCGCGCAAGGACGCGCCGTTCGCCTACCTCGACAGCCATGCCGGCGTCGGCCTTTACGACCTGGCCGGTGACCAGGCCAGCCGTACCGGCGAGTGGCTGCAGGGCATCGCGCGCATCTGGCAGGCAGAGGCGCACCCGGCGCTGCTCGATGACTACCTCGGTGTGATCCGCCAACTCAATCCGGATGGCGCGCTGCGCTACTACCCGGGCTCGCCGGAACTGGCGCGGCAGCTGACCCGTGAGCAGGATCGCCTGCAGCTCAACGAAAAGCACCCCGAAGATGGCGCGCTGCTCAAGGACAACATGGCCGGCGACCGCCGCGTGGCCGTGCATCGCGGCGAGGGCTGGCATGTACCGCGGGCTTTGATGCCGACGCAGGAGAAGCGCGTGGTGCTATTGATCGACCCGCCGTTCGAGCAGGCCGACGAACTGAGCCGCTGCGTGACGGCACTGAAAGAAGCACTTGGGCGCATGCGCCAGACCATCGGCGTGATCTGGTATCCGATCAAGGACGAGCGCCAGCTCAAGCGCTTCTATCAGGACCTCGCCCGTAGCGGCGCACCGAAACTGCTGCGTGCCGAACTGTTCGTCCACCCCGCCGATGATGCCAGCCGCCTGAGCGGTTCGGGCCTGGCCATCGTCAACCCGCCGTGGGGGCTGGAGGAAGAGCTGCGTGAGCTGTTGCCCTGGCTGGCCGGGCAGCTGGCGCAGAGCCAGGGTAGCTGGCGGCTGGACTGGCTGATCGAAGAGGCCTGAAGAGAGCGTTTTTTTCCGAAGAGTTGGTCCGCCCGGTGGGCTAAAGCCCACCCTACGACGCTTATCGAAGAGGCTTTAGCCTGTAGGGTGGATGTCGCTTTTTACATCCACCGCGGCGCTGCGTTGGTGGATCGGTGAAGCGTGATCCACCCTACGGTTCTGCGCCGTCGTGCGCGTTTTCGTCAGTCAATTACACGATCCCGAAAGGCGACTCGCTGGCCTCCAGCTTCCAGCCCTAAAACAACTTCAACGGCTCTTCCTGCAGCGCCGACATTTGCTCGCGCAGGATCAGCACCTGGTCGCCCCAGTAGCGCTCGCTGCCGAACCAGGGAAAGCTCATGGGAAAGGCCGGATCGTCCCAGCGGCGGGCGAGCCAGGCGCTGTAGTGCATCAGCCGCAGTGCGCGCAGGGCTTCTATCAGCGGCAGCTCGCGGGGGGCAAAGTCGTGGAATTCGTTGTAGCCGTCCACCAGTTCGGCCAGCTGGCCGAGCCGCTCGTGGCGTTCGCCGGCGAGCATCATCCACAGGTCTTGCACCGACGGGCCCATGCGGCAGTCGTCGAGATCGACCAGATGAAAGGCGTCGTCGCGGGCGAGGATATTGCCCGGGTGGCAATCGCCGTGCAGTCGGATCGGCTGGTACTCGGTGCGGGCGAAGACCTCGTCGACCCGCTTGAGCAGGTCGCGGGCCACCGACTCATAGGCCGGCAGCAGGCTTTTCGGCACGAAGCCCCCCTCAAGCAGCGTCGCCAGGGATTCATGGCCGAAGTGCTGGGCGTTCAGCGTCTCGCGGTGTTCGAACGGGCGGCTGGCGCTGACGGCGTGCATGCGGCCCATCAGCTGGCCGAGGCGATAGAGCTGGTCGAGGTTGCCGGGCTCCGGCGCGCGGCCCCCGCGGCGCGGGAACAGGGCGAAGCGAAAACCGGCATGCTCGAACAGGGTGCGGCCGTTGCGCTCGAGGGGGGCGACCACCGGAATTTCACGGTCGGCCAGCTCCTGGGAGAACTGGTGTTCCTCGAGAATCGCCGCGTCGCTCCAGCGGCCGGGTCGGTAGAACTTCGCCACGATTGGCGTCTCGTCCTCGATGCCCACCTGGTAGACACGATTTTCGTAGCTGTTGAGCGCCAGCACGCGGGCATCGCTGAGAAAGCCGGTGCTTTCCACCGCATCGAGCACAAGGTCAGGCGTGAGTGTGTCGAAGGGGTGGCTCATGGTCGGCTCCGCAAATGGGTCGGCCAGTGTATTGCACTGGGGGGTTAACACAACCGGCGTGCCTGACGGCGCGAAAACACCCGCGCCGCTGGCTCAGCCGGGCGCCCCGTTGGCGGCGTCGCCGGGCTTGGGCGTGCGGGCCAGGCAGTAGACATCGACCCGCGCGGCACCGGCGCTTTTCACCAGACGGGCCAGTGCCTGCGCTGTGGCGCCGGTGGTGAGTACGTCGTCGACCAGGGCGACATGGCGGCCGGCCAGCTGGGCGTTGCCGGCGAGGGTGAATGCTTGGCGCAGGTTGCGCCGTCGGCTGGCGGCGTCCAGCCCCTGCTGCGACGGGGTGTCCTGCACGCGCAGCAGCACGTCGCCGTGGACCGGGACCTGCAGCACCGGGCTTAGCCAGTCGGCGAGCATCTGTGCCTGGTTGAAGCCCCGCTGGCGCAGGCGCTTGCGGGCCAGCGGTACGGGCAGCAGGGCGTCGGGGCGGGGCAGGTCGTCATCGAGGCGGTGGCGGATGTGGCGCGCCAGTTGTTCGCCGAGCAGGCGGCCCCATGGCCAGCGCGCCTGGTGCTTGAAGGCGCTGATCAGGCTGTCGATGGGAAAGGCGAAGCGCCAGGGCGCGACGACATGGTCGAACGCCGGCGGACGCTTGAGGCACTCGCCGCAGATCAGCCCGTTGCCGGGCAGGGGCAGCGCGCAGACCACGCACTGTTCGACGAGCCAGGGCAGTTCCGTTTCGCAGGGCCCGCAGATCGACAGTCCCGGCTCGCAACGCTCGTCGCACAGCTCGCAGAATTGATCGCTATTTAACCACTTGTAAACCATGATTCCGTTCCAGGTTGACAGCGCTTTCGGCTTGGCTAACCATTTCGCATCCGTGCCAGGCCGCCGAGCCGCTATTTATTACAAGGAATGCCCATGAGCGCCACTGCCGCTTCCGTTACCCGCCACGACTGGAGCCTCGCCGAAGTCAGGGCGCTCTTCGAGCAACCTTTCAATGACCTTATTTTCCAGGCACAGGCGGTGCACCGTCAGCACTTCGATGCCAACCGCGTACAGGTTTCCACGCTGCTCTCGATCAAGACCGGCGCCTGTCCGGAAGACTGCAAGTACTGCCCGCAGTCCGGGCATTACAACACCGGTCTCGATAAAGAGAAGCTGATGGAAGTGCAGAAGGTGCTCGACGCCGCTGCCGAAGCCAAGGCCATCGGCTCCACCCGTTTCTGCATGGGCGCGGCCTGGAAGCACCCGTCCGCCAAGGACATGCCCTACGTGCTGAAGATGGTCGAGGGCGTGAAGGCGCTGGGCCTGGAAACCTGCATGACCCTCGGCAAGCTCGACCAGGAGCAGACCCAGGCGCTGGCGGCGGCGGGGCTGGACTACTACAACCACAACCTTGACACCTCGCCGGAGTTCTACGGCAACATCATCACCACCCGCACCTACGCTGACCGTCTGGAGACGCTGAGCTACGTGCGCGACGCGGGGATGAAGATCTGCTCCGGCGGCATTCTCGGCATGGGCGAGTCGCTCGATGATCGCGCCGGCCTGTTGATCCAGTTGGCCAACCTGCCCGAGCACCCCGAGTCGGTGCCGATCAACATGCTGGTCAAGGTCAAGGGTACGCCGCTGGCCGACGAGCAGGACGTCGACCCCTTCGACTTCATTCGTATGCTTGCCGTGGCGCGGATCATGATGCCGAAATCCCACGTGCGGCTGTCCGCCGGTCGCGAGCAGATGAACGAGCAGATGCAGGCCCTGGCGTTCCTCGCCGGTGCCAACTCGATCTTCTACGGCGAGAAGTTGCTGACCACCGGCAACCCGCAGGCCGACAAGGACATGCTGCTGTTCAAGCGCCTGGGCATCCAGCCCGAAGCGCGCGAAGAGCACGACGATGAGGTGCACCAGGCCGCCATCGAGCAGGCCCTGGTCGAGCAGCGCGAAAGCAAGCTGTTCTACAACGCGGCGGTCTGACGGCCCGTGCGGTGGATGGATAAAGCGTCATCCACCCTACGCCAGCCCAATCCTTTCGTAGGGTGGATAACCCGCATGCGGTTAACCACCTCTTGTCACGCCGAATAGCCATGACCTTCGATCTCGCCTCCCGCCTCGCCGAGCGCCGCGCCGCGCACCTCTATCGCCAACGCCCATTGCTGCAGACCCCGCAGCAGCCTGAAGTGGTCGTCGATGGCGAGCGGCTGCTAGCGTTCTGTTCCAACGACTACCTTGGCCTGGCCAACCATCCCGAGGTGATCGCGGCCCTGCAGCAGGGCGCCTCAACCTGGGGCGTCGGCGGCGGTGCGTCGCACCTGGTGATCGGCCACAGCACACCGCACCACCAGCTCGAAGAAGCCCTGGCCTCGTTCACCGGCCGGCCGCGGGCGTTGCTGTTTTCCACTGGCTACATGGCCAACCTGGCGGCGGTCACCGCGCTGGTGGGGCAGGGCGATACGGTGCTGGAGGACCGAATCAACCATGCCTCCCTGCTTGATGCCGGGCTTCTCAGCGGTGCGCGCTTCTCCCGGTACCTGCACAACGACGCCGAGAGCCTGGCCAAGCGCCTAGACAAGGCGACTGGCGACACCCTGGTAGTCACTGACGGCGTATTCAGCATGGACGGCGATCTGGCCGACCTGCCGGCGCTGTGTGCCACCGCGAAGGCACGGGGCGCCTGGATGATGGTCGACGATGCTCATGGCTTCGGCCCGCTGGGAGCGACCGGCGGCGGCATCGTCGAGCATTTCGGACTGGGGATGGCTGAGGTGCCGGTGCTGGTCGGCACCCTGGGCAAGGCCTTCGGCACCGCCGGCGCCTTCGTGGCCGGCAGCGAGGAGCTGATCGAAACGCTGATCCAGTTCGCCCGCCCCTACATCTACACCACCAGCCAGCCACCGGCGGTCGCCTGCGCCACGTTAAAAAGCCTGGAGCTGCTGCATAGCGAGGGCTGGCGCCGCGAGCACCTGAACCGCTTGATTGCGCGTTTTCGCGCGGGCGCAGCCGAGATCGGGCTGACCCTGATGGACAGTCCGACGCCGATCCAGCCGATCCTGGTCGGCAGCAGTGAACGCGCCCTGAAGTTGTCCGCCGCGTTGCGTGAGCACGGCATTCTGGTCGGTGCCATCCGCCCGCCCACCGTGCCGGCCGGCAGTGCACGGCTGCGCGTTACCTTCAGTGCGTCGCACAGCGAGGCGCAGTTGGAACGACTGCTGGCGGTTCTGGCCGAATGCTGGAATCGATTGGCCGAGGAGCCTGAAGCGGATGCATGATCAGCTGATTTTGTTGCCCGGTTGGGCATTTGGTCCGGCTGCGTTGCAGCCGTTGTGCGAGGCGCTGAACGAACAGGCGCCAGCCCTGCAGGTCCGCATCGAGCCGCTGCCGGAGCTGGCGCGAGCCGATGCCTGGCTCGACGAGCTCGATGCCCGCCTGGCGCCTGGCAGCTGGCTGGCCGGCTGGTCCCTCGGCGGCATGCTGGCCACCCAGCTGGCGGCACGGCGGGTGGATCGTTGCCCGGGGCTGATCACGCTGGCCAGCAACCTCTGCTTCCGGGCGCGCCCGCAATGGCCGGAGGCTATGGAACCCGAAATCTTCGACGCCTTTGGCGAGGCGTTTCGCCTGGACCCCGAAGAAACATTGAAACGCTTTCGTATGCTTTGCAGCCGCGGCGGGTTCGATCCGCGGACGCTGGCGCGCCAGCTGCAGGTCAGCCAGGTGCAATCGCCGGTGGATGTGCTGGACGCCGGCCTGCAGCTGCTTGCCGAACTCGACGGCCGCGACGCCTTGCACGGCTACTTCGGCCCGCACCTGCATCTGTTCGGTGGTAACGACGCACTGGTGCCCGCGGCGGCCTGCGCCGCCATGCGCCGCTGGATGCCGGGCGCTCAGGCCGAACTGCTGGAGGGCGCCAGCCACGCGCTGCCGCTCGAGCGCGCCGACGAAGTCGCCACCCGGATGCTCGATTTCATGGGCAGCGCGGCGGCATGACCTCCGTCATCGCACCGGCGCAACAGCCGGACAAGCGCCAGGTCGCGGCGTCGTTTTCACGTGCCGCCGCCAGTTACGACGCGGTGGCGGACCTGCAGCGTCGTGTTGGCCATGCGTTGCTGGCGCGCCTGCCGGCCGGCCTGGCCCCGCAGCACTGGCTCGACCTGGGTTGCGGCACCGGATATTTCTCCCGGTCGCTGGCGGAGCGGTTTCCGCGCGCCGACGGGCTGGCACTGGACATTGCCGAAGGCATGCTGCGCCATGCGCGTCCGCGCGGCGGGGCCGGGGCATTCGTCGCCGGGGATGCCGAGCGTTTGCCGCTGCGCGAAGCGTCGGTCGATCTGATCTACTCCAGCCTGGCGCTGCAATGGTGCGGCGATTTCCAGGCGGTGCTGGGCGAGGCGCGGCGGGTGCTGCGGCCGGGCGGTGTGCTGGCCTTCAGCAGCCTGTGCACCGGCACGCTGCAGGAGCTGCGGGACAGCTGGCAGGCCGTCGATGGTTTCGCTCATGTCAATCGCTTCCGCCCCTTCGAGACGTACCGATCGCTGTGCGACGGCAGCGGGTTGCGTGTGGAGCGGCTCGAGGTGCTGCCGGACGTCCTGTACTTTGCTGAACTGCGCCAGCTCACCCATGAGCTCAAGGCGCTCGGCGCGCACAACCTGAATCCTGGCCGGCCCGGCGGCCTAACCGGCCCGGCCAGGGTGCGTGCGTTGCTCGCCGCCTACGAAAGGTTTCGCACTGCCGAGGGCCTGCCGGCGACCTATCGGGTTGTCTATGGCGTATTGCGCCGGGAGGAGTAACGACATGCAGGCGTTTTTCGTAACCGGAACCGACACCGAGGTGGGCAAGACCACCGTCGCGGCAGGGCTGCTGCATGCCGCGCGCCAGGCCGGGCTCAGCACTGCGGCGGCAAAGCCGGTGGCGTCCGGCTGCGAGATGACCACGCAGGGTTTGCGCAACAGCGATGCGTTGGCGCTGCTCGGCGAATGCACCCTGGCGCTGCAGTACGAGCAGGTCAACCCGCTGGCGTTCGAACCGGCCATCGCCCCCCATCTCGCCGCGCGCGAAGCGGGGGTCGAGCTGAGCGTGGCCGCGCTGCTCGAGCCGGTCCAGCGAGTGCTTGCTTTGCAGGCCCGGTTCACGCTGGTCGAAGGCGCTGGGGGCTGGCGCGTGCCGCTGGCCGGTACGCAGGCGCTTTCGGACCTGGCCATTGCGCTCGGGCTGCCGGTGGTGCTGGTGGTCGGGGTGCGCCTCGGCTGCATCAATCACGCGCTGCTGACGGCCGAGGCGATCCAGCGTGACGGGCTGCCACTGGCGGGCTGGGTCGCCAACATCGTCGAGCCGGCGACGTCCCGGTTGCAGGACAACCTCGCGACGCTGGCTGAGCGCTTGCCGGCGCCCTGTCTCGGCCAGGTGCCGCGTCTGCCGTCAGCCAGTCCGGCCGCGGTCGCCCCGTTTCTTGACCTCCAACCGCTGCGTGACTGGCGCATTCCGTAATAACCGCAAGCTGCTTATAGCGACCTGTAACTGGCGCCAGCGGAATGGCTCTGGTTCAATGGTGGCCAGATGATTGCGGAGCTCTCGAACCATGCAGATTAATAACAGCCTCCTGTCCGCTGGGCTCGACGCCTACCAGGCCGGCCAGCAGCGTGTCGACCGGGCGAGTGTCGGCATCGCTGATCTGAACCTGCCGGCAGTCGAACGCTCCCAGGCCGTGTCCGACAGCGTCGAACTGACCGACGAGCTGGTGCAGATGAAGGTCGGTGAGCACCAGGCCAAGGCAGGCGCGCGCCTGCTGGAGACCGCCGACGACGTGCTCGGTACGCTGATCAACACCACCGCCTGATCCCTCCTGCCGTCGGCCGTTCGCGCCGATGGCTTGCCCTTTCTCGGGCGACTACCTCCCTCTCTTTAACCCAAAGATGCCGACGAATGGCGTCCCGCTCGCGGCTTGACATCGTTCAGGCCTAAACGTATGTTTCAAACGCCTGTTTGACCTGCCGGGGCTATGCCGGATGGTCCATTCCCAATCAAGCGTGACCGACCCGCCGGTCACCTGAATCAAGAACCCACCGCTGAGGTTTACGCTATGCCTGACTACAAGGCCCCCTTGCGCGATATCCGCTTTGTACGTGACGAACTGCTCGGCTACGAAGCGCACTACCAAAGCCTTCCGGGTTGTGAAGACGCCACCCCGGACATGGTCAATGCCATTCTTGATGAGGGCGCCAAATTCTGCGAGCAGGTGATTGCCCCGCTCAACCGAGTAGGCGACACCGAGGGCTGCACCTGGAGCGAAAGCGGCGTGAAGACGCCCACTGGCTTCAAAGAGGCCTATCAGCAGTTTGTCGAAGGCGGCTGGCCGAGTCTGGCCCATGACGTCGAGCATGGCGGCCAAGGTCTGCCGGAATCGCTGGGCATGGCCATCAGCGAAATGGTCGGCGAAGCCAACTGGTCCTGGGGCATGTACCCGGGCCTGTCCCACGGCGCGATGAACACCCTGCACGAGCACGGTACCCCTGAGCAGCAGCAGACCTACCTGACCAAACTGGTGTCCGGCGAGTGGACCGGTACCATGTGCCTGACCGAGCCGCATTGCGGCACCGATCTGGGCATGCTGCGCACCAAGGCCGAACCGCAGGCCGACGGCAGCTACAAGGTCTCGGGTACCAAGATCTTCATTTCCGCTGGCGAACACGACATGGCCGACAACATCGTCCATATCGTTCTGGCTCGCCTGCCCGATGCACCGCAGGGCACCAAGGGCATTTCGCTGTTCATCGTGCCGAAGTTTCTGCCGAACGCCGAAGGCGGGGTGGGCGAGCGCAACGGTGTGTCCTGTGGCTCGCTCGAGCACAAGATGGGCATCCACGGCAACGCGACTTGTGTGATGAACTTCGACGGCGCCACCGGCTTCCTGATCGGTCCGCCGAACAAGGGCCTGAACTGCATGTTCACTTTCATGAACACCGCACGCCTGGGTACTGCACTGCAGGGCCTGGCGCATGCCGAAATCGGCTTCCAGGGCGGTATCAAGTATGCGCGTGAGCGTCTGCAGATGCGCTCGCTGACTGGCCCGAAAGCGCCGGAAAAAGCCGCTGACCCGATCATCGTGCATCCAGACGTGCGCCGCATGCTGCTGACCATGAAGGCCTTCGCCGAAGGCAATCGTGCAATGCTCTACTTCGCCGCCAAGCAGGTGGACATCACCCAGCGCAGCCAGGACGAGGAGCAGCGCAAGGCCGCTGACGCGATGCTGGCCTTCCTGACCCCCATCGCCAAAGCCTTCATGACCGAAGTTGGCTTCGAATCCGCCAACCACGGCGTGCAGATCTATGGCGGCCACGGCTTCATCGCCGAGTGGGGCATGGAGCAGAACGTACGCGACAGTCGCATCTCCTGCCTGTACGAGGGCACCACTGGTATCCAGGCGCTGGACCTGCTGGGCCGCAAGGTACTGATGACTCAGGGCGAGGCGCTAAAGGGCTTCACCAAAGTCGTGCACAAGTTCTGCCAGGCCAACGAAGGCAACGAATCGATCAAGCAGTTCGTCGAGCCGCTGGCCAAGCTGAACAAGGAGTGGGGCGATCTGACCATGAAGGTCGGCATGGCCGCGATGAAGAATCGCGAGGAAGTCGGTGCCGCTTCGGTGGACTACCTGATGTACTGCGGTTACGCCTGCCTGGCCTACTTCTGGGCCGACATGGCACGCCTGGCGTCGGAGAAGATTGCCGCCGGTGAAGATGCGGACGGCTTCTACACCGCCAAGGTGCAGACCGCGCGCTTCTACTTCCAGCGCATCCTGCCGCGCACCCGGACCCACGTCGAGGCGATGCTGTCCGGTGCCGACAACCTGATGGACATGGACGAGGCGCACTTCGAACTGGCCTACTGAGGCCCGTTCAGCTGGACAAGGAACCGCTGCCCCGGCAGCGGTTTTTTTATGGAACGACCTGTCCGGTCCCGCCTTTTTGCATATCCCGGGTGAAGCTGTCATCGAGTGCAGGCAAAATGCCTGCTTTCCTCCGGCCGTTGATGGACCTGTCGTGCCCCGCCCGAGCCCTGCACGCTTCAGTCATTTCCACGCACCGCTGGCACTGCTGGCGGGCGGCCTGATGGCGGCTCGGCAGCCGCACCTGAACGAGTTCTTTACCTCCCTGTTCAACGTACTGCCCACCGTGCTGCTCCTGCTTGGCGGCGTGCTCTGCATCGCCTATGCCCGGCTGCGCGAGACCTGTCTGCTGCTGATCGTCTACCTCATCTATTTCCTGCTCGACAACCAGGTCGATCAGTACCGGCTGACCGGCGTGCCGGCCCCCGAGGCGGCGCTGATTTTCCATCTGTGCAGCCTGCTGCTGCCGGTGCTCTTCGGCCTGTATGCGCTCTGGTACGAACGGGCGCATCTGCTCCAGGACGGCCTGGCTCGGCTGGCCGTGCTGTTTCTCGTGGTGGTGCTGAGTTTTGCCCTGGCGCGCCGCTTTCCGAATGCCACCCTCGGCTGGCTGGCCGAGGTGCGCTGGCCGTCCCTGCAGGCGCGTTGGCTGCCGCTGATCCAGCTTGCCTACCCGCTGTTTCTTGCGGCGCTGCTGGCGTTGCTGGTGCAGTACTGGCGCCGCCCGCGGCCGGTGCACGCCGCGCAACTGCTGGCGCTGGTCGGCCTGCTGCTGATGCTGCCCCAGGTGTTCAATCGCCCCGGCGCGCTCAACGTGTTGAGCAGCCTGACGATGATGATGCTGGTCGTCGCGGTGGCTCAGGAGGCCTACCAGATGGCCTTTCGTGACGAACTGACCGGTCTGCCCGGCCGGCGCGCCTTGAACGAGCGCCTGCAGCGCCTCGGCCGGCAATATGTGATTGCCATGGCCGACGTCGATCGCTTCAAGGCATTCAACGACACCCACGGGCATGACGTCGGCGACGAAGTGCTGCGCCTGGTGGCCAGCCGCTTGCGCAAGGTGGGCGGCGGTGGGCGGGCCTACCGCTATGGTGGCGAGGAGTTCGCGCTGGTGTTTCCCGGACGCGATTTGGCGCACTGCCTGCCACATCTCGAAGCGGTCCGCCAGGCGGTCGAGCATTACCCGCTGCAGTTGCGTGATCGGGCGAGCCGTCCCAAGGATGCGGAGCAGGGGAGGCGCCGCCGTGGTTCCAGTGCGGCGACCAGCGTATCGGTCACCATCAGCATCGGTGTCGCGGAACGCCAGCTGAGCCAGCGCAACCCGGAAGCAGTCATCAAGCAGGCCGACCAGGCGCTCTACAGCGCCAAGCACGCAGGACGCAACTGCATCCGTTCGCAGGACGACACCCGGCGTGGAGCGGTGCGAACCGGCAAGCGGACTGTTGCCGATGGCTGAAGTTATGACGGCGCATTCATCGGCTGCAATGTGATGGCGAGTGGGTCGATGAGCCAGTAGCGTGCCCGGCACAACCTGCACGCTGTGCGTTCCGGAGAACGATATGCCCGCTTACAAGGCTCCCCTGCGCGACATGCGCTTCCTCATCGATGAAGTGTTCGACTTTCACGGCAGCTACGCCGCCAACGGTGCCGAGGAGGCGACGCCGGACATGGTCAGCGCCATCCTCGAGGAAGGCGCCAAGTTCTGCGAACAGGTACTCGCGCCGCTGAACCGCAGCGGTGACGAGGAGGGCTGTCACTTCGACAATGGCGTGGTGACCACGCCGAAGGGCTTCAAGGAAGCCTTCGCGCAGTATGCCGCCGGCGGCTGGATGGGGCTGGCTTCGGATCCGACCTACGGCGGCCAGGGCCTGCCGCATTCGCTGGGCCTGGTGATTGGCGAAATGGTTGGTTCGGCCAATACATCGTTTGGTATGTATCCGGGGCTGACCCATGGCGCGATGGCGGCCATCGGTGCCCATGGTACCGAGGCGCAGAAGCAGACCTACCTGACTCGAATGGCGGAAGGGCGCTGGACCGGCACCATGTGCCTGACCGAGCCGCATTGCGGCACCGATCTGGGCATCATCAAGACACGCGCCGTGCCGCGGGCCGACGGCAGCTATGCCATCAGCGGCACCAAGATATTCATCTCCGCCGGCGAGCACGACCTGAGCGAGAACATCGTCCATCTGGTGCTGGCCAAGCTGCCCGATGCGCCGGCCGGCACCAAGGGCATCAGCCTGTTCATCGTGCCCAAGTTCTTACCAGCAGAGGGCCTGCCGGATGACGCGGGCGAGGCGGGCGAGCGCAATGGGGTCGCCTGCGGTTCCATCGAGCACAAGATGGGCATCAAGGCCTCGGCCACCTGCGTGATCAACTTCGACGACGCGACCGGCTTTCTCATCGGCGAACCGAACAAGGGCCTCAACTGCATGTTCACCATGATGAACCATGCCCGGCTCGGGACCGGCATGCAGGGGCTGTGCAGCGGTGAGGCAAGTTTCCAGGGCGCGATCCAGTACGCCAACGAACGGCTGCAGATGCGCGCGCTGACCGGTGCCAAATGCCCCGATAAGCCGGCCGACCCGATCATCGTGCACCCGGACGTGCGTCGCATGCTGCTGACCATGAAGGCGTTCAACGAAGGCAATCGCGCGCTGGCCTACTTCACCGCGCAGCTGCTCGACCAGATCCACAGTCCGGATGCCGACAAGCGCAAGGAGGCGGAGGATCTGCTCGCCTTCCTCACGCCGATCTGTAAGGCCTTCATGACCGACACCGGGCTTGAGGTGACTAACCTCGGCATGCAGGTGTTTGGCGGCCACGGCTATATCCGAGAGTGGGGTATGGAGCAGCTCGTGCGTGATTGCCGTATCGCCCCGATCTACGAAGGCACCAACGGCATCCAGGCGCTTGATTTGCTGGGGCGCAAGGTGCTGGGAAGCCAGGGCAAGCTGATGCTGGGGTTCACCAGGCAGGTGCACAAATTCTGCGAAGCCAATGCCGAACACCCGCAGTTGCAGCGCTACGTGACGCAGCTGGCCGGGCTCAACCGGGATCTGGGCGAGATCACCGGGAGCGTCGGCATGGCCGCGATGAAGAACCCGGACGAAGTGGGCGCGGCATCCGTCGACTACCTGATGTACTGCGGCTACCTGATCCTTGGCTACTTCTGGTTGCGCATGGCAATCGTCTCCCACAGCCGTCTCGAGCAGGCCGGCAATGACGTGGCCTTCTATCAGTCGAAGCTGGCCACGGCCGAGTTCTACTTCCTGCGCTTGCTGCCGCGCACCGCTGCGCACAAGGCGGCGATAGAAGCGGGCAGCGCAAGCCTGATGACTCTGGCGGCGGACCAGTTTGCGTTCTGAATCGTCCTCCGGAAACCGAGCCCGCCTTGGTGCGGGCTTTTTTCTGCCTGCCCCCGACGACCTGCCCTTGCCGCCAGGTGGACAAGCTGAGCCGGGGAGCTAGCTTGGTCCGGATGGGAACCGTTCGGTCATTTTGAGACGCTTCGGGCGGCGATTGGTCTTCAGTTAGACTCGCGACACTGCTGCGGCCAATCGGCCGGGTGACCTGTGTTCTGCGAGGTTCTTTTCATGGCTGACTACAAAGCACCGCTGCGCGACATGCGTTTCGTCCTTAATGAAGTCTTCGATGCCCCGGCGCTCTGGCAGACCATGCCTGCGCTGGCCGAGCTCGTCGACGCCGACACCGCCGAGGCGATCCTCGAGGAGGCGGGCAAGATTACCGCCAACACCATCGCCCCGCTCAACCGCAGCGGCGACGAAGAGGGTTGCCACTGGAAAGACGGCGCGGTCAGCACCCCGGCCGGCTATCCCGAGGCCTATCGCCTGTACGCCGAAGGCGGCTGGGTGGGCGTCGGTGGCGACCCGGCTTACGGTGGCATGGGCATGCCCAAGGTGATCTCGGCGCAGGTCGAGGAGATGATGAACTCCGCCAGCCTGGCTTTCGGCCTGTACCCGATGCTGACCTCCGGCGCCTGCCTGTCGATCTACGCCCACGCCAGCGAGGCGTTGAAGCAGAAATACCTGCCGAACATGTACGCCGGCGTCTGGGCCGGCTCGATGTGCCTGACCGAGCCCCATGCGGGCACGGATCTGGGCATCATTCGCACCAAGGCCGAGCCCCAGGCCGACGGTTCCTACAAGGTCAGCGGCACCAAGATCTTCATCACTGGCGGCGAGCACGACCTGACCGAGAACATCATTCATCTGGTGCTGGCCAAGCTGCCCGACGCGCCTGCCGGTTCGCGCGGCATCTCGCTGTTCCTGGTGCCCAAGGTGATGGTCAACGAGGACGGCAGCCTGGGTGAGCGCAACTCACTGTCCTGCGGCTCCATCGAGCACAAGATGGGCATCCAGGCCTCGGCCACCTGCGTCATGAACTTCGATGGCGCCACCGGCTGGATGGTCGGTGAGCCGAACAAGGGGCTGGCGGCGATGTTCACCATGATGAACTACGAGCGGCTGGGCGTCGGCATCCAGGGGCTCTCCACTGGCGAGCGTTCCTACCAGAGCGCCATCGAGTACGCCCGCGAGCGCATCCAGAGCCGCGCTCCTACCGGTCCGGTGGCGCAGGACAAGGCCGCCGACCCGATCATCGTGCATCCTGACGTGCGGCGCATGCTGCTGACCATGAAGGCGCTGAACGAGGGCGGCCGCGCCTTCTCCAGCTATGTCGCCCTGCAGCTGGACATCGCCAAGTTCAGCGATGACGCCGACGCCCGCCAGCGCGCCGAAGCGCAGGTCGCGCTACTGACGCCGGTAGCCAAGGCCTTCCTCACCGACATGGGCCTGGAGACGACGGTCCATGGCCAGCAGATCTTCGGTGGCCACGGCTTCATCCGGGAGTGGGGTCAGGAGCAGCTGGTACGCGACTGCCGTATCACCCAGATTTACGAAGGCACCAATGGCATCCAGGCGCTCGACCTGCTGGGCCGCAAGGTGGTCGGCAGTGGTGGCGAGCTGTACAGGGCATTCGCCGACGAGATACGTGGCTTCTGCGACTCGGCCGACGCGTCGCTCGGAGAGTTCATCGCCCCCTTGCGGGCGGCCTTGGACAACCTCGACGCGCTCACCGCGTTCGTACTCGAAAGCGCCCAGCGCAATCCCAACGAGATCGGTGCGGCCTCGGTGGAGTACCTGCATGTGCTCGGCTATACCGCTTACGCATATATGTGGGCGCGTATGGCCGCCGTCGCAGCGGCCAAGGAAGCGCCGGACGACTTCTACGCGAGCAAGCTGGGCACGGCACGCTTCTATTTCGCGCGGCTGCTGCCGCGAATCCATTCGCTGAGCGCGACGGTCAAGGCTGGCAGCGAATCGCTGTACCTGCTGGCCGCTGACCAGTTCTAGGTGACTTAAGCCGTGCAGGCACATTGAAATTAATCCGCCATGTTTTGGAACATTGCGCCACTACACCAGTCATAGACGTGCATCGCTTGTAGTCATTTGCTTACACGTAACGTCCTGGAGCCGGATGGGTGTAGGCGATGGCTTACAAATCGTGGTGCAAATTGCTACTACAGGTCCGCCCGGGCGGCCGGTAGGCTTTTGCTCCATGGACGCCGCGTATGGAAGCGCACGAAAAAACACGGATGCGAAGCGGAACGACGCCAGGAAGGCGCACGTCACGGATGTCAGGATTCAGTCTGCAAAGGCCCCGCTTCGGCGGGGTTTTCTTTTTTTCGCCTGGCGCGCGCCAGCGCCGGTTTCAGGCCGGCATGCAGACGCCTGTCCCGCCCAGCCCGCAATAGCCGCCGGGGTTCTTGGCCAGGTACTGCTGGTGATAGGCCTCGGCATAGTAGAAGGCCGGCGCCTCGGCGATCTCGGTGGTGATGCTGCCAAGGCCATTGCGCGTCAGTTCGGCCTGGAAGCGCGCCTCGCTGTCGCGCGCGGCCTGCAACTGGGCTGCGTCGAAGCAATAGATGGCCGAACGGTATTGCGTGCCCATGTCGTTGCCCTGTCGCATGCCCTGGGTCGGGTTGTGCGCCTCCCAGAACACCTTCAGCAGCTGCGCATAGGACACCTGGTCGGGATCGAACACCACCAGCACGGCTTCGGTGTGGCCGGTCAGTCCTGAACAGACTTCTTCATAGGTGGGGTTGGGCGTATGCCCGCCGGCATAGCCGACCGCGGTGGTCCAAACGCCGGGCAGTTCCCAGAAGCGCCGCTCGGCGCCCCAGAAGCAGCCCATGGCGAAGACCGCCTGCTGCATGGATTTCGGGAAGGGTGGCTGCAGGGGGTTGCCGTTGACGAAGTGAGCCTCCGGCACCGGCACCGCGGTAGCGCGTCCGGGAAGTGCTTGCCCGGCATCCGGGAGGGCCTGTTTGTGGACGAGTATTTGCGAGCGCAGGGTCATGGCGGGTCCTCGAGCCTAGGGTCTCGCCCTAGCCTAAGCTACCGGGCCGGCAAAACCAACGCGCCGGGTCGAATGGCGGTGCCCGCGCCTCAGAGCCAGTTCGGATAGCGGCGCAGCGAGCCGAGCAGCTCCTTGCCGGGGATGGGTTTGTCGAACAGGTAACCCTGGCCGATGTCGCAGCGCTGATGGCGCAGGAACGCCAGTTGCTCGACGGTCTCGATGCCCTCGGCGACGACCTTCAAGTGCAGGTTGCGCGCCATGGCGATTACCGCGGAGGTAATTTCGATGTCGTCCTGGTTGCCGGGGATGTCCTTGATGAAGCTCCGGTCGATCTTGATCACGTCGATGGGAAACTTCTTCAGATAGCTCAACGAGGAATAGCCGGTCCCGAAGTCATCCATCGCCAGCGTTACGCCAAGGGCCTTGAGACCGATCAGCTGCTGGCGGGTTTCTTCAGTCGCCTCGAGGAGCAGGCTTTCGGTGAGCTCCAGCTCCAAGCGCCCTGGGGGTAGTCCTTCCTCTTCGAGGATGGTGGCGATCGAGCCGACCAGGTCGGGGTCGGAGAACTGCTTCGGTGAGAGGTTGATCGCGACCTGGGGCGTGCCGCTGCCCTGCGCTGCCAGTTGCAGGCCCATCCGGCAGGCTTCGCGCGCGACCCACTTGCCGATAGGGATGATCAGCCCGGTTTCTTCGGCCACGCCGATGAACTGGTCTGGCCGGATCATGCCCTTTTCCGGATGATTCCAGCGCAGCAGCGCTTCGAGGCCCTGTAGACGCCCCGTGCGCAGGCAGAGCTTGGGCTGGTAGAAGACCTCGAGCTCGTTCTGCACCAGGGCGCGGCGCAGGTTGTTCTCGACGAACAGCTTGTAGTTGGCTTCGGCATGCAGGGTTTCGGTAAATACCTGCACTTGGTTCTTGCCGTTGGCCTTGGCCTTGTGCAGAGCGAGGCCCGCATGCTTCATCAGGGTTTCCGGGTCGCGGCCGTGCAGCGGCGAGCAGGCCAGCCCCAGCGAGCCGCTGACGCTGATCAGCTGCTTGTCGACGAATAGCGGCTTGTCGAGGATGCGCAGTACCTGGTGTGCCAGGTGCTGGCCTTCTTCGAGGTCCATGTCATCGAGCAGCAGCGCGAATTCGTTGCTGGCGAAGCGCGCCAGCACGCTGCTGCGGTTCAGGCTGTTGCGCAGGCGGCGGGCCAGGCTGGTCAGCAGTTTGTCGCCGGTCTGGTGGCCTAGGCTGTCATTGATGCGCTTGAAGTTGTCGATGTCCACCAGCAACAGGCACAGCTGCGGTTTCCGGCCGTTGGCGAAGCGCTCTTCGATGCTGCGAATGAAGAACGGCCGGTTGCCCAGCCCCGTCAGGTTGTCGGTGTAGGCCAGGCGCTCAATGTGCTGCTGCGCCAGCTTGCTGTGGGTGATGTCCTCGTAGATGCCGATGTAGTGGGTCAGCTCGCCGTTTTCGCCGTATACCTTGGAAATCGACAGTTGCCCCCAGTACGGCTCCTGGTTCTTGCGCCGGCTGCGGAACTCGCCTTGCCAGCTGTTGCTCTGGGCCAGCGCCGAAGAAGTATCGAAGAGCAGCTCGCTGAGGTTTTCCAGGGTGGTCAGCTCTGCCAGTCGGTGGCCGCGAACTTCGTCGGCGGAGAACTGGGTGATGGCCGTGAAGCTGGGATTGACGTAGTCGACCACACCGTTCTTGTCGACCAGGATGAAGGCGCTGGCGCTCTGCTCGACGGCGCGCTGGAACAGGTGCAGGGTGTGCGTGGCGCTGACCCGCTGCTGGTTGGCCAGCACCTGGGCGTACTGATCGGCCAGCTCCCCGGCGAAGGCGATCTCATCGGTATGCCAGGCGCGTGCGCCGCCGGCGTGCTCCAGGCAGAGCACGCCGATCACGTCACCGCCGACCCGGATGGTCGCGTCGAGGATCGAGGTGATCTCGCGTGGCTTGAAGAAGGTGCCGTGCAGTTCCCGGGTACGGGGATCCTCGGCGACGTTCTGCACGTCGATCACGCGGCCGCTGTGCACCGCCTCCATGTAGCGGGGGCAGGCCGACAGGTCCAAGGTCGAGGGGTATTCGAGGCTGCCCTTTTCGCGGCAGTAGGCGGCGATGGCTTCAAGCTGCCTGCCGGCCAGGTGCCAGATGGAAGCACGCGCGATGCCATAGGCTTCGCAGGCCGCCTGGGTAATCAGTTGCGCCGCTTCCAATTGGGGATTGGCCGTGCTGTAGCGATGCCGGGCCAGCCGCACGATCAGGCTCTGCTGCGCGCGCGAGCGGATCAGGTGCTCGAGGTGCTCGTCCTGGGCCTGCTGATAGAACTCCAGCGAGGCGCGAAGCTTGGCGTTCTGTGCTTCGAGCGCCGGTGAGCTGCCGCTCGCCTGGGGCTCGACGATGAGGTAGCCATGCACCAGTTCTCGACCATACTGTTGGCAGAGTTCGCCCGTTTCCAGGACATCCCGCGGGCCGCCGACGGTGTGCAGGCAGTAGCGAATCACGTAGTGGCCCTGGACGGCCAGCTGGGCCTGCACAACGTCATGCAGCTGCAGCCGGGCCTGGGGTTCCATCAGGCTGGCATAGGGCGAGTCGATCAGTGAGCAGAGGTCGTGTGCCGGTTGGCCGAGGTGACGTTCGCAGGAGGGATCGAGAAACAGTAGGGCCCAGCTGGATTCGTTCAAACGCTCGAAGCGCAGCATGCCGAGCCGGGTGGGCTCTGGCAACTGCGTCACAACCTCGGTCGCCAAACGGCTGGCGGCATCGGTATGTATTTTCATCGAGCGGTTTGCTTCCAGTATGCTGCGCGAATTCGCTTCGTTAGCCGCAGCGTAGACGCCTTTTGGGGCGCAGCGATGGCGAAATAACATTAATTGGCTCAAGGGTGCATCATGCAGCAGGGACTGACAAGCCGGCTTTCAAAGTTACTGGTGATATCCCTCTGCCTGATCGCAGGCGGGCCGCTGCGAGCCGCCGAATCCGGCGTGTTGGGCTCGGAAGAGTCGACCCGCTATCTGGCCGAACTCAAGTCGCTCTATCTGGCGAACGATGAGCGCCAGGCGCTGCTGGCGCACAGCAATGCGCTGCTCAAGACCTACGCGCTACGCGCCGCCTTCCAGGTAGGCCAGGCCAATCCGGTCGACCTCGAATACCGCCTGAGCATCGGTGCGCCGGGCGAGCTGCGCGTGCGCGAAGAGCGGCGTGACGCGTCAGGCAATCTGGCCGTGCGCAACCGCAGCTTCTCGGTGTTCGGAATAGACCCCTATATCCAGTATCAATGCCCGCCGCAGGGCGTTGTCTGCAGTTTCCAGAACCCGGCGGACGGCGATTCCTGGCTGACCATCCTGCGCGAACCGCAGGGCGCCGAGGCGCTGGCGAAAGCACTTTCCTACCTGTTCCGCAATCTGCAGAAAGGTTAGCCCCGCGCCGCGGCTTCGAACCCCCTACCAGAACGCAAAAAGCCTGGAGCTGTTCAGGCTTCAGGCTTCAGGCTTTGCTGTTGATGCGGTAATGCTCTGCGGGCCAGGCCAGGCGACAAGGCCCGCGTAGCTCAGCTCCTCACAGCAGCATCGTGCGGATATCCGCCAGCAGCTCGGACAGGCGCTTGGTGAAGCGCGCCGCCGCGGCGCCGTTGATGACGCGGTGGTCATAGGACAGCGACAGCGGCAGCATCAGGCGAGGCTGGAAGGCCTGGCCATCCCATACCGGCTGCATGGCAGCCTTGGATACACCGAGGATCGCGACTTCCGGCGCGTTGACGATCGGCGTGAAGCCGGTACCGCCAATGTGGCCGAGGCTGGAGATCGTGAAGCAGGCGCCCTGCATGGCATCGGGTGACAGCTTCTTGGTGCGCGCCTTCTCGGCGAGTTCCGCCGCTTCGCCCGCCAGTTGCAGCAGGCTCTTCTGATCGACGTTCCTGATCACCGGGACCATCAGGCCATCCGGCGTGTCCACGGCAAAGCCGACGTGCACGTACTTCTTGCGGATCAGCGCCTTGCCGCTCGGGGCCAGCGAACTGTTGAAGTCGGGCAGTTCCTTGAGCAGATGCGCGCAGGCCTTGAGCAGCAGCGGCAGGACGGTCAGCTTGACGCCGGCCTTTTCCGCGACGGCCTTTTGGGAGACGCGGAAGACTTCTAGCTCGGTGATGTCGGCGGACTCGAACTGGGTTACGTGCGGCACGTTGAGCCAGCTGCGATGCAGGTTGGCGGCGCCCACCTGCATCAGGCGGGTCATTGGCACTTCTTCCACTTCACCGAAGCGGCTGAAGTCGATGGCCGGGATCGGCGGAATGCCCGCGCCACCGGTCGCGCCGCCCTCGGCGGGGGCCTGCTTGACCTTGTTCATCATGGTCTTGACGTAGGCCTGGACGTCCTCCTTGAGAATGCGCCCCTTCGGGCCGGTTCCCTGGACGTCGGCCAGGTCGACACCGAACTCGCGTGCGGTCATGCGC
This sequence comes from Pseudomonas sp., assembly GCA_032064305.1. Taxonomy (GTDB): domain Bacteria; phylum Pseudomonadota; class Gammaproteobacteria; order Pseudomonadales; family Pseudomonadaceae; genus Stutzerimonas. The sequence continues at coordinate 155,854 of DAMBNU010000004.1, forward strand.
ACCGCCGGGCCGGCGTGAACCTTGCTGCCGGCCTTGCTTGGCCCGTTAACCGCCGGTGCAGGGGTGGCGGCAGCCTTGGCTTCCGGAACGCCCTGCTTGTTCGGCGCGACCGCCTGTTGCTGCGGCGCGGCTTCAGGCGTGGCGGCGACTTGCTTCGCCGGCGCGGCGCCCTTCACCTTAAGGGTCAGGATCAGATCGCCGGTCTTGGCCTCGTCGCCGACCTTGATCGACAGCGATTCCACCACCCCGGCCTTGGGCGCCGGGATTTCCATGCTGGCCTTGTCGGATTCCAGCGTGATCAGCGACTGGTCCGCTTCGACGCTGTCGCCGGCCTTGACCATGACTTCGATGACGTTGGCGCTGCCGCTGGAGCCGATGTCCGGGATGCGTACTTCCTCCACGGATTCGCCTGCCGCTTCTGCGGGCTCTTCAGCCGCCTGCTCGGTTAGCTTTTCCTTGGGTTGGCTTTGCGGTGCGCTGCTGGCCTTCGCCGGCTTGCTCGCCGCCGCGCCCTTGAGGACCAGGATCAGGTCGCCAGTGCCCAGCTCGTCGCCCACCTTGACCGAGATGCTTTCGACCACGCCGGCGGCCGGAGAGGGAATCTCCATGCTGGCCTTGTCAGACTCGAGGGTGATCAGCGGTTGTTCGGCCTCAATGGTATCGCCGGCCTTGACCGATATCTCGATCACGCTGGCTTTGCCAGAAGAGCCGATATCCGGGACCTTGATCTCCTGCGATTCGCCTTCCTCGGCGGAGGTCGATGGATTGTCATCGCCTGGAGGGGTCGGTGCTTCGGCTTCGTCGGCGGGGCCGCCGGCTGCTGCGCCGGCAGGTTCGGCAGCGGCTTGCGCCGGGGCCTCGGTGCTCTGGCCGTCTTCGCTTTCCAGCTCAAGCAGCTCGTCACCTTCCTTCAGACGATCACCGAGCTTGACCTTCAATGCTTTCACGACGCCCGCCTTGGGCGCCGGGATTTCCATGCTGGCCTTGTCCGACTCGAGCGTCAGGATGCTCTGGTCGGCTTCGATACGGTCGCCGACCTTGACGAACAACTCGATAACTTCACCCTCACCGCTGCCGATGTCGGGTACGCGTATGGTTTCACTCACAATAGGTTCTCCTGTGCGCACGCAGCATCAGCAATCCAGCGGATTGCGCTTCTCGGGGTCGATACCGAACTCGATGATGGCCTCGGCCACGACCTTGCGTTCGATGGCGCCACGTTCGGCGAGTGCCTGCAGGGCGGCGACGGCGACCCAGCGACGGTCGACTTCGAAGAAGTCGCGCAGCTTGGCGCGCGAGTCGCTGCGGCCGAAGCCGTCGGTGCCCAGCACCTGATATTCGCGTGACGGTACCCACTGGCGGATCTGATCGGCGAACAGCTTCATGTAGTCGGTCGAGGCCACTACCGGGCCTTCGCGGCCTTCCAGGCACTGCTCGACATAGCTCTTGCGCGGTTCCTCGGTCGGGTGCAGACGGTTCCAGCGATCCACCGCCAGACCGTCGCGGCGCAGTTCGTTGAAGCTGGTGACGCTCCAGACGTCGACGCCGACGCCCATCTTGGCGAGGATGTCCACCGCCGCACGGACTTCACGCAGGATGGTGCCAGAGCCCAGCAGCTGCACGCGGTGCTTGAAGTCGCCCTTGGCTTCCTCGAGCAGGTACATGCCCTTGATGATGCCGTCCTCGACACCCTGCGGCATGGCCGGCTGCTGGTAATTCTCGTTCATCACGGTGATGTAGTAGTAGACGCTCTTCTGCAGCTCCATCATCTCGTGCATGCCGTGATGCATGATCACCGCCAGCTCGTAGCCGTAGGTGGGGTCATAGCTGCGGCAGTTGGGGATGGTGCTGGCGAGGATGTGGCTGTGGCCGTCCTCGTGCTGCAGGCCTTCACCGTTCAGCGTGGTGCGTCCGGAGGTGCCGCCCAGCAGGAAACCGCGGGTCTGCGCATCGCCGGCCGCCCAGGCCAGGTCGCCGATCCGCTGGAAACCGAACATCGAGTAGAAGATGTACACCGGCAGCATCGGTTGGTTGTAGTTGCTGTAGGCGGTACCCGCTGCCATGAAGGAGGAGAATGCGCCGGCCTCGTTCAGACCTTCCTGAAGGATCTGGCCGTCCTTTTCTTCGCGGTAATACATCACCTGATCGCGGTCGACCGGCTCGTACAGCTGCCCGACCGGCGAGTAGATGCCCAGCTGGCGGAACATGCCCTCCATGCCGAAGGTGCGCGCCTCGTCGGCGAGGATCGGCACGATGCGCTTGCCCAGGTCCTTGTCCTTGACCAGCTGCGAGAGAATCCGGCCGAAGGCCATGGTGGTGGAGATCTCGCGATCGCCAGAGCCATCGAGCACGGCTTTGAGGGTGTCCAGCGGCGGCGTCGGAATGCTGAAGCTCTTCGGCCGACGCTGCGGCAGGGAGCCGCCGAGCTTTTCGCGGCACTTGCGCAGGTAGCGCATCTCGGCGCTGTCTTCGGCCGGACGGTAGAAGGGCAGTTCTGCCAGCTGCGAGTCGTTGACCGGGATGTCGAAGCGGTCGCGGAATTTCTTCAGGCTGTCGATATCGACTTTCTTGGTGTTGTGGGCAATGTTCTTCGCCTCACCGGCACCGGTGCCATAGCCTTTGATGGTCTTGGCCAGGATGACCGTCGGCTGGCCCTTGTGGTTGACCGCCTGGTGGTAGGCCGCATAGACCTTGTAGGGGTCATGGCCGCCACGGTTGAGCTTCCAGACTTCCTCGTCGGACATGCTCTCGACGCGCTTGAGCAGCTCCGGATCGGCGCCGAAGAAGTGCTTGCGCACGTAAGCGCCGTCTTTGGCCTTGTAGTTCTGATACTCCCCATCGATCGCCTCATCCATGCGGCGCTGCATGCGGCCATCTTCGTCGGCGGCGAACAGCGGATCCCACAGGCGACCCCAGACCACCTTGTTGACGTTCCAGTTGGCGCCTTTGAACACGCCCTCCAGCTCCTGGATGATCTTGCCGTTGCCGCGCACCGGGCCGTCCAGACGCTGCAGGTTGCAGTTGATCACGAACACCAGGTTGTCGAGGTTTTCGCGGCCGGCCAGGGAGATGGCGCCGAGGGTTTCCGGCTCGTCGCATTCGCCGTCGCCGATGAAGCACCAGACGCGTTGCTTGCCTTTCGGGATGAAGCCGCGGTTTTCCAGATACTTCATGAAGCGCGCCTGGTAGATCGCGGTGATCGGGCCCAGGCCCATGGAAACGGTCGGGAACTGCCAGAAGTCCGGCATCAGGTGCGGGTGCGGGTAGCTCGACAAGCCCTTGCCATCCACTTCCTGGCGGAAGTTGAGCATCTGGTCTTCGCTCAGGCGACCTTCAAGATAGGCGCGGGCGTAGATGCCGGGGGATGCGTGGCCCTGGTAGTAGATCAGGTCGCCGCCGTGTTCTTCGGTAGGCGCCTGGAAGAAATAGTTGAAGCCAATGTCGTAGAGCGTCGCGCTGGAGGCGAAGGTGGAGATGTGGCCACCTAGATCCGGGTCCTTCATGTTCGCGCGCATCACCATCGCCAGCGCGTTCCAGCGAACCAGGGAGCGAATACGGCGCTCCATGAACAGGTCGCCGGGCATCTTGGCTTCGCGGGTGACCGGAATGGTGTTGCGGTACGGCGTGGTGATGCCATAGGGAAGTGGCGTGCCGCTGCGGGTGGCCAGTTCGCCCATCCGGGTCATCAGATAGTGGGCGCGGTCTTCACCTTCGCGGTCGAGTACGGACTCGAGGGCGTCCAGCCATTCCTGGGTTTCGACGGGATCGAGATCTTGCATGGCTTGCTCCAGGGCGGAAAGGCTTCCAGAATCGGTTGCCTGCTTCGCTGCCGGCTTTGTGGGCCGGTGCGTATATGTTCTTGGATGTGATGCCGGGGGTAGAGCCGGGCTCTGTAGTTTTACTACATAACTGCGCCCAGATCAGCCCCCTGTCACATTCTTTCGTAGTAAAACTACATCGTTGGCGGGCCGGCCTCCGCGGTTGGTAACGGCTTCAGGGGCTCTGCTCCGGGCGCTCCCGCTGTGCCGGAAGTCCTTCTTGCGTCAGGGAACTTTATGAGTCTGCCACCGCTCGTTGCAACGCCGACCTCGCTCCAGTCTTTGGTCACTCGTGCCGAAGAGACGTTCCTCGAGGCGGTCCGCGGCGTGTCGGCGCAGGCCGAGCAGCAGGTGGCTGACTGGCCGGCCAGCCGTCGCGAAGCCTTGGGCCGTGTGTGCGCCGCCAGCGACTTTGTCCTCGAACAGGTTAGCCGAGAACCCGAGATGCTGCTCCAGCTGGCCGCTTCCGGACTGCTCGACCGCTCGCTGCAGGATGGCGAGATGCGTCGCGCGCTCGCCGAGCAGCTGGACCAGTGCTCTGGCGAGGACGACCTGGCGCGTCAGTTGCGGCGTTATCGCAACCGCCAGCAGGTGCGCATCATCTGGCGAGACCTCTGCCGCCAGGCAGACCTCGGCGAGACCTGCGCCGACCTGTCCGACCTGGCCGACGCCTGCATCGACCTGGCCTATCACTGGTTGTACGTTCGCCACTGCGAGCAGTTCGGTGTGCCGACCGGCCGGCGCAGCGGCGAAGCGCAGCACATGGTCATCCTCGGCATGGGCAAGCTCGGTGCGCGCGAGCTCAACCTGTCGTCCGACATCGACCTGATCTTCGGTTATCCGGAGGGCGGCGAGACTGTCGGCGCCCGGCGGTCGCTGGACAATCAGGAGTTCTTCGTTCGCCTGGGTCAGCGGTTGATCAAGGCGCTCGACGCGCCCACGCCCGACGGCTTCGTCTTTCGTGTCGACATGCGGCTGCGGCCCTATGGCTCGTCCGGTGCGCTGGTGCTGAGTTTCAACGCCCTGGAGCAGTACTACCAGGACCAGGGCCGCGACTGGGAGCGCTACGCCATGATCAAGGCGCGGGTGGTGGGGGGCGATCAGGCGGCCGGCAAGGAGTTGCTGGACATGCTGCGGCCCTTCGTCTATCGCCGCTACCTGGACTTTTCCGCCATCGATGCGCTGCGCACGCTGAAGCAGCTGATCCAGCAGGAGGTGCGGCGCAAGGGCATGGCCGCCAACATCAAACTGGGTGCCGGCGGCATTCGCGAGGTGGAATTCATCGCCCAGGCGTTCCAACTGATCCATGGCGGGCGCGACCTCAGCCTGCAGCAGCGGCCGCTGCTCAAGGTGCTGGCGACGCTGGCCGATCAGGGTTACCTGCCGGCGCCGGCAGTCGACGAGCTGCGCGAGGCCTATGAGTTTCTGCGCTATACCGAGCATGCGCTGCAGGCCATCGACGACCGCCAGACGCAGATGCTGCCGGAGACCCAGACTGACTGCGACCGGGTCGCCTTTATGCTGGGCTTCGACGGCTGGGAGGCATTCCACCGCCAGTTGCTGCACTGGCGCGGCCGGGTCGAGTGGCACTTCAACCAGGTCATTGCCGATCCGGACGAAGATGAAAAAACCGGAGGCGAGGCGCTGGTCGGCGGTGAATGGCTGCCGCTGTGGGAGCAGGACTGGGATGAGGAATTCGCCTGTCGCCAGCTGGGTGACGCAGGTTTCCGCGATGGCGCAGCGGCCTGTCAACGCCTCGCCGCACTGCGCAGCGGTAACCAGGTGCGCACTATGCAGCGGCTTGGCCGAGAGCGACTGGACGCCTTCATTCCGCGCCTGCTGGCGCAGGTGGTCGAACAGGGCGATCCAGACCTGGTGCTCGAGCGTGTGCTGCCGCTGGTCGAGGCGGTGGCCCGGCGTTCCGCCTACCTGGTCTTGCTCACCGAGAACCCCGGGGCCTTGCAGCGGCTGCTCGAACTCTGTGCCGGCAGCCCCTGGATCGCCGAGCAGATCGCGCGCTTCCCCTTGTTGCTCGACGAGTTGCTCAACGCCGGCCGCCTGTTCAGCCCGCCGCAGGCGCCGGAGCTGGCGGCCGAATTGCACGAGCGGCTGGCGCGCATTCCCGAGGACGATCTCGAACAACAGATGGAAGCGCTGCGTCATTTCAAGCTGGCGCACCGCCTGCGCGTGGCGGCATCGGAAATCGCCGGCACGCTGCCACTGATGAAGGTGAGCGACTACCTGACCTGGCTGGCCGAAGCCATCCTCGAGCAGGTGCTGGCACTGGCCTGGCGGCACACGGTCGCCCGCCATGGCCAGCCGCGGCGCGTGGACGGGTCGCTGTGCGATCCGGCCTTCATCATCGTCGGCTACGGCAAGGTCGGCGGCATCGAGCTGGGGCACGGCTCGGATCTCGACCTGGTGTTCATCCACGACGGCGATCCCAATGCCGAGACCGATGGCCTCAAGCCGATCGACGGGGCGCAGTTCTTTACCCGGTTGGGTCAGCGCATCATCCACCTGCTCACCACCCAGACCACCTCCGGCCAGCTCTACGAGGTCGACATGCGCCTGCGGCCCTCCGGCGCCGCCGGCTTGCTGGTCAGTTCGCTGAGCGCCTTCGAGCGCTACCAGGGCAGCGAGGCCTGGACCTGGGAGCACCAGGCGCTGGTGCGGGCGCGGGTGCTGGTCGGTTGCCCGCGGCTGGCGACGGATTTCGAGCAGGTCCGCGCCGCGGTGCTCGGCCGTTCGCGCGAACTCGAGTCCCTACGCCGCGAGGTCAGCGAGATGCGCGCGAAGATGCGCGACAACCTCGGTACCCGCGCCACTCACGCCGGGACGGCCGACAAGGCCTTTCAGGCCGACGGCGAGTTCAATCTCAAGCAGGACGCCGGTGGTATCGTGGATATCGAATTTATGGTGCAATACGCGGCTTTGGCGTGGTCGCACCAGCATCCGCAACTGCTGCGCTATACCGACAACATCCGCATTCTTGACGGGTTGGAGCAGGCCGGGTTGATGACCGGCGATGAGGTTCGGCTGCTGCAGGATGCCTACAAGGCGTACCGTGCCGCGGCCCACCGGCAATCACTGCAAAAGCTGCCCGGCGTGGTGAGTGGGGATCAATTTCATGACGAGCGTCGCGCCGTGATGCGCATCTGGCATGAGCTGGGGCTCAGCTGATCTCGTCAAACTGCATTTATCGAATTCCGAGGTGGCAACAATGTCGATGGCCGATCGTGATGGCGTGATCTGGTATGACGGTGAAATGGTCCAGTGGCGCGATGCGACCACCCATGTGCTGACCCACACCCTGCACTACGGCATGGGCGTGTTCGAAGGTGTGCGTGCCTACGACACGCCAGCCGGCACCGCGATCTTCCGCCTGCAGGCGCACACCGATCGCCTGTTCGATTCGGCGCACATCATGAACATGCCGATGCCGTATTCGAAGGAAGAGATCAACGAAGCGACCCGCGCCGCGGTACGCGAGAACAACCTGGCGAGCGCCTACATCCGCCCGATGGTGTTCTACGGATCCGAAGGCATGGGCCTGCGCGCCAGCGGCCTGAAAGTCCATGTGATCGTTGCGGCCTGGCACTGGGGCGCCTACATGGGCGACGAGGCGCTCGAGCGCGGCATCAAGGTGCGCACCAGCTCCTTTACCCGCCATCACGTCAACATCAGCATGACCCGCGCCAAGTCCAACGGCGCCTACATCAACTCCATGCTGGCCCTGCAGGAAGCCATCTCCGGCGGTGCCGACGAGGCGCTGATGCTGGACCCGGAAGGCTACGTGGCCGAGGGCTCGGGCGAGAACATCTTCATCATCAAGAACGGGGTGATCTACACCCCGGAAGTGACCGCCTGCCTCAACGGCATCACCCGCAGCACCGTGCTGACCCTGGCCGACGAGCTGGGCATCAAGGTGGTGGAAAAACGCATCACCCGCGACGAGGTCTATATTGCCGACGAGGCCTTCTTCACCGGCACTGCCGCTGAAGTCACGCCGATCCGCGAGGTTGACGGGCGCAACATCGGCATTGGTCGCCGCGGCCCGGTCACCGAGCGCATCCAGACCGCTTACTTCGACCTGGTCTCCGGCAAGACCGATGCCCATGGCGAATGGCGGACACTGGTCAAGTAAGCCGAACGCCGGGAATCGGCGCTGAAGAGCATGATTTCAGCGCACGCTTCCCGCATCGGCTGATGGCTTCTAGCTTATGAATATTCTGATCGTAGGTCCCAGCTGGGTCGGCGACATGGTGATGGCGCAGACGCTGTTCGTCTGCCTGAAGCAGCGCCATCCCGACTGCCAGATCGACGTGCTTGCCCCCGAGTGGAGCCGGCCGATCCTTGAGCGCATGCCCGAGGTACGACAGGCGCTGAGCTTTCCGGTAGGGCATGGCGTGCTCGACATGACGACCCGGCGCAGCATCGCGCAAAGCCTGCGCGGGCAGTACCAGCAGGCGATCCTGCTACCCAACTCCCTGAAATCCGCGCTGGTGCCGTTCTTCGCCGGTATTCCGAAGCGCACGGGGTGGCGCGGCGAGATGCGCTTCGGCTTGCTCAATGACCTGCGCAAACTGGACAAGCAGCGCTATCCGCTGATGATCGAACGCTTCATGGCGCTGGCCTACGAGCCCGGCGCCGAGTTGCCCAAGCCCTATCCGAAACCGGCGCTGAAAATCGTCGAACAGACGCGAGATGCGGCCTTGGCGCGCTTCGGCCTGATGCTCGATCGGCCGGTGCTGGCGCTTTGCCCGGGCGCGGAGTTCGGTGAATCCAAGCGCTGGCCGGCGGCCCATTTCGCCCGGGTGGCCGAGCAGCGCATCCGCGAGGGCTGGCAGGTGTGGCTGTTCGGCTCGAAGAACGATCACGGCGTCGGCGAAGAAATTCTCCAGCAACTGATTCCCGGACTGCGCGAAGAGGCCACCAACCTCGCCGGCGAGACCAGCCTGGCCGAGGCCATCGACCTGCTGTCCTGCGCCGCAGCGGTGGTCAGCAACGACTCAGGGCTGATGCATGTCGCCGCCGCCCTTGGCCGGCCGCTGGTGTCGGTCTATGGCTCGACGTCGCCGGCGTTCACCCCGCCGCTGTCCGAGCAGGTCGAGGTGGTACGCCTCGGTCTCGAGTGCAGTCCCTGCTTCGAGCGCACCTGCCGATTCGGCCATAACAACTGCATGCGCGAGCTGCAGCCGGGCCTGGTCATCGAGGCGCTGGAGCGCCTGACACCGCAGCCGATCGAGGTACGCTGAGTGAGGGTCCTGCTGGTCAAGACCTCCTCGTTGGGCGACGTGGTGCACACGCTGCCGGCCTTGACCGATGCCCGGCGTGCGCTGCCGGCCATCCAGTTCGACTGGGTGGTAGAGGAGGGCTTTGCGGAAATCCCCGCTTGGCATCCGGCGGTGACGCAGGTGATCCCCGTGGCGATTCGCCGCTGGCGCCAGCACCCGCTGCGGACCCTGCGCAGCGGTGAATGGAAACGCTTCAAGGCGCGGCTGCGCGAAACCCGCTACGACCTGGTGATAGACGCCCAAGGGCTGCTCAAGAGCGCCTGGCTGACCCGCTACGTCAGCGCGCCGGTCGCCGGGCTCGACCGGGCCTCGGCGCGCGAGCCGCTGGCTGCCCGCTTCTACGACCGCCGCTACCCGGTGCCGCGCGAGCAGCATGCCTTGGAGCGAGTACGCCAGTTGTTCGCCCAGGCGCTGGGCTATCCACTGCCTGACACGGTCGCCGACTACGGGCTGGATCGCAGCCAGCTCGCCACGCCCGGCGAGCAGCCCTATCTGTTGTTCCTGCACGGCACCACCTGGCCGAGCAAGCACTGGCCCGAAGCCTATTGGCGGGAACTGGCCGAGCGGATGACCGGGTTTGGCTGGGCGATCCGTCTGCCCTGGGGCAATGCCGAGGAAAAGGCGCGTGCTGAGCGCATCGCCAGCGGGCTGCCCGCTGTGTCGGTGTTGCCGCGGCTGAACCTCGGCGGCATTGCCAAGGTGATTGCCGGCGCCCGCGCTTGTGTTGCGGTGGATACCGGCCTCGGGCATTTGGCGGCGGCGCTGGATGTGCCGAGCATTTCGCTGTACGGCCCGACCCTGCCGGGACGGGTCGGGGCCTATGGCCGCTCGCAGGTGCATCTGTGCGCCAGCGGGCCGAATGCCGGCAAGGGCGACCGCCACACCCCCTGCTTCGACGACCTGCTGCCCGAGCGCGTCGCGAACGAACTCAAGGCCCTGTTGCGGTCCGCGGAGGCGCCATCCTGATGCAACTGGCCTTTGTCCTGTACAAGTACTTCCCCTTCGGCGGGCTGCAGCGCGATTTCATGCGAATCGCGCTGGAATGCCAGCGGCGCGGCCATGCGATCCGCGTTTACACCATGATCTGGGAAGGCGAGGTGCCCGACGGTTTCGAGGTGCTAATCGCGCCGGTCAAGGCGCTGTTCAATCACACTAGAAACGAGCGCTTCACCGCCTGGGTCGAGGCTGATCTGGCCAAGCGGCCGGTAGAGCGAGTGGTCGGCTTCAACAAGATGCCTGGGCTCGACGTTTATTACGCGGCCGACCCCTGCTTCGAGGACAAGGCGCAGACGCTGCGCAATCCGATCTATCGCCGCTGGGGGCGCTACAAGCACTTCGCCGAGTACGAGCGGGCCGTGTTCGACCCCCGATCCAGGACCGAAATCCTGATGATTTCCGAGGTTCAGCAGCCGCTGTTCGTCAAGCACTACGCGACGCCGGCCGAGCGCTTCCACCTGCTGCCTCCGGGCATCGCGCAGGACCGCCGGGCGCCGGCCAATGCCGACGAGATCCGCCGGGCGTTTCGCGACGAGTTCGAGCTGGGCAGCGACGAGCTGCTACTGGTGCAAATCGGCTCTGGCTTCAAGACCAAGGGGCTGGACCGCAGCCTCAAGGCGCTGGCGGCGTTGCCGCGCGAGCTGAAGCGGCGCACCCGGCTGTTCGTCATCGGCCAGGACGACCCCAAACCGTTCCAGCTGCAGGCCCGCACCCTGGGCATCGCCAGCCAGGTCGAGTTTCTCAAGGGGCGCAGCGACATTCCGCGCTTCCTGCTCGGGGCGGACCTGCTGATCCACCCGGCCTACAACGAGAACACCGGCACGGTGCTGCTCGAAGCGCTGGTCGCCGGCCTGCCGGTGTTGGTCACCGCGGTCTGCGGCTACGCCCACTACATCGCCGAAGCCGAGTGCGGGCAAGTCGTGCCGCAGCCGTTCGAGCAGCGCCAGTTCGACCAGCTTTTAGTCGAGATGCTGGCCGATGACCCGCAGCGTCGCCAATGGGCGCGCAACGCGCTGGACTATGCCGAGCGTGCGGATCTCTACAGCATGCCCCAGCGGGCGGCCGACGTGATCCTGGCGGCGCGAACATGACCCTGATCCTTGCTGAGCCCTTCCGTCGCCTCTGGGCGGGGCGCGACCCGTTCGAAGCGGTCGAGCAGCTCGAGGGGCGGGTCTACCGCGAGCTCGATGGGCGGCGCACGCTGCGTACCGAGGTCGAAGGGCGCGGCTATTTCGTCAAGATCCATCGCGGCATCGGCTGGGGTGAGATCGTCAAGAACCTCAGCACCGCCAGGCTGCCGGTGCTCGGTGCCGGGCAGGAATGGCGGGCGCTGGAGCGCCTGCATGCCGTCGGCGTGCCGACCATGACCGCGGTGGCCTACGGGGAACGCGGGCGCAACCCGGCGGCGCAGCATTCGTTCATCATTACCGAGGAACTGGCGCCGACCGTGAGCCTCGAGGATTACAGTGTCGACTGGCTCGCGCAGCCGCCCGAGCCTGCGCTCAAGCGCGCGCTGATCGCCGAAGTCGCGAAGATGACCGGGACCATGCACCGTGCCGGTGTCAACCACCGCGACTGCTATATCTGCCATTTCCTGCTGCACACCGATCGGCCGGTTTCGCCCGGCCGCCTGCGCCTGTCGCTGATCGACCTGCACCGCGCCCAGGTGCGCCGCCAGGTGCCGCGGCGTTGGCGCGACAAGGACCTGGCCGGCCTGTATTTCTCGGCGCTGGGCATCGGCCTGACCCGGCGCGACGAGCTGCGCTTTCTCCGCGGTTATTTCCAGCGGCCGCTGCGCGAGATACTGCGCGACGAGGCCAAGTTGCTGCGCGACCTTCAGCGCAAGGCGGCCAAGCTCGCCGCGCGCAAGCAGCGCTACGGGGATGCGCTCTGATGGCCGGCTGGATACTCGATCCGGGGTACGCAGCGTTGTCGCCGGAGTTCGGTAGCCTGCAGGCGGTGTTCGCCCTGGCCGGCGAGCGCGTCACCCAGGATGCGATGTCCGAAGTGATCCGCGTGGAGCGCAGCGGCGTGGTCTATTACGTCAAGCGCTACACCGGATCAGGCAAGGGCTTGCGGCGATACCTCGGGCGGCCCCGGGTCAAGGCCGAGTGGCAGAACCTCAAGCTGTTCCGCCGCTGGGGCATTCCTACCGCCCCCATCGTTGCCTACGGCCTGGAGCGCCGGCACGGCAGCTTTACCCGCGGCGCGCTGATCACGCGCGAGCTGGCCTGCACCGAGGACCTGGCGGCCTTGGCCGGGCGCCGCGACCCCTGCCTTCGCGATCGCGAGTGGGTGCGCCGCGTCAGCCTGCAGCTGGCCGCCGCGACGCGGCGCATGCATGCGAAACGGTTCGCGCACAACGACCTGAAGTGGCGCAACCTGCTGGTCGATCCGCAGCTCAACGTCTACCTGATCGATTGCCCGACCGGCGCCTTCTGGTGGGGGCCCTTCCTCGAGCGGCGAATCGTCAAGGATCTTGCCTGCCTGGACAAGGTCGCCAAGTACCACCTGAGCCAGACCCAGCGGATGCGTTTCTACCTGCACTATGCCGGGTACAAGCAGCTGGGGCCCCGCGATAAGGTGCGTCTGCGCCAGGTGCTGGCCTATTTCGAGGGGCGGGAATGAAGGACTTCATCGCAGAGACGGATCGTGAGCTGCTCACGCGTCACGGATTGGCCAATTTCGACGCCCTCTGGGCGTTGCGGCTGACCGCGGTGGACGAGCCGAACATCGAGCGCGGCGGCTGGAGCAGCGTGTTCCGCCTGGAACTGGAGGGGCTGGCCTTCTACCTCAAGCGCCAGAGCAACCACCTGACGCGCAGCCTGGCGCATCCATTCGGCGAGCCTACCTTCGCCCGGGAATTTCGCGCCATCCGGCAATTCCAGCTCCTCGGGATTCCCGCCCTGCAGGCCAGCTTCTTCGCCTGTCGGCGGATTGCCGGCGAGCAGCGCGCCGTGCTGCTCACTCGTGCCCTGGACGACTGGCAAGACCTCGACAGCTGGCTGGCGCGATGGTCAGCTTTGAGCGTGACGCAGCGCAGCGGGATCGTCCGGGCCACCGGCGCGCTCGCCCGCCAGTTGCACGCGGCGGGGCAGATGCACGGCTGCTTCTATCCCAAGCATATCTTTCTGCGTGAACAGCCCGGGGCCTGGCAGGCGCGCCTGATCGACCTGGAGAAAACCCGACCGCTACTGCTTGGGCGCGCCGATCGAGTCAAGGATCTCGAGCCGCTGTTGCGCCGCGCCCCGAGCTGGGGTGACGAGGAGGTCCGCTGGCTGCTTGGCGCCTACCTGCAGGACGACGACGAGATCGATGACTGGGCGAATCGGCTTAATCGCCGGCGCCGGCACAAGGCGGCGCGCGCATGAAGCTCTCGGCGCTGGAGCACAGCGGACGGCAACCGCCGTTGCCGCTGATGATCGACATCGACGGCGCGGGCCAGGTGCTCGTCGAGCAGTGGTTGCGCGTGCTGCCGGGGCAACGCTACGTCGGCCGGGCGCAATGGAACGGCCGGACCGTGCTGGTTAAGCTCATGGTCGGCGGCCACGCGCAGCGCCACTACGCCCGTGAGTGCGAAGGTGCGGCGCTGCTGGCTGCCCAGAACCTGCCGACCGCCGAGGTGCTTGCCGAGGGCTGGCAAGCGGGTGAAGGCGGCTGGCTGTTGTTCGCCTTTCTCGACGATGCGCAGAGCCTCTGGGACGCCTGGCGCGACTGCGAGCACGAGGCGCCGCTGAGCGAGGCCCAGGCCGAGCTGCTGGGCACCGCACTGGCGCTGATCGCGCAGATGCACAGCCGCGGCCTTTGGCAGGACGACCTGCACCTGGACAACCTGCTGATGCGCGGGGACGTGCTGCATGTGGTTGACGGTGGCGGCGTTCGCACCGAAGCACCTGGTCAGCCATTGTCGCGCGAGCGAGTCCTGGCCAACCTGGGGGTGTTTTTCGCTCAGTTGCCGGCCGAAATCGAGCCCTCTATCGAAGAATTGCTGGTGCACTACCTGTTAGCCAACGGTGCCCATGCGCTGCCACTCGAAGCGCTGCTTCGCGAGGTGCACCGGGTGCGTGAATGGCGTTTGCGTGATTACCTGAAAAAGGTCGGCCGTGACTGCAGCCTGTTCAGCGCGCGTGTCGGCGCATTCGGCGCCCGAGTGCTGCGCCGCGACGAATCGCCCGGCCTGTTGCCGGTGCTGGACGACCCCGATGCCTTCATTTTCCGTGGCAGCCTGTACAAGACCGGTGGCGCGGCGACCGTTGCGCGTGCCGAGCTGGACGGACGGCCGCTGCTGATCAAGCGCTACAACATCAAGGGCCCGCTGCACTGGTTCAAGCGATTCTGGCGGCCCAGCCGGGCCTGGCATAGCTGGGTCGAAGGCAATCGCCTGGACTTCCTCGGCATCGCCACCCCTCGGCTGCTGGCCGTGGTCGAGCGGCGCTGGTTGTGGCTGCGCGGGCCTGCTTGGCTAGTTACCGAATTGCTCGGCGGAGACGATATAATCGCGCGCTGGCAGCCGTATTTGAACGATCGGCCGCCGGAAATGGAGCTGCTTGCGCTGGATCGCCTGTTTGCCGCCCTGCGGCGCGAGCGCATCAGCCATGGCGACCTTAAGGGGCACAACCTGTTCTGGGATCAGGGGCGCTGGTCGCTCATCGACCTCGACGCGGTGCAGCAACATGCGAGTAACGCCAGCTTTGCCCGGGCCTATGCCAGGGACCGTGCACGGTTTCTCCGCAACTGGCCGACCGGCTCGGCGCTCTACCGGCTATTGGACGAACGGATACCGAAAGGCAGCTTGAAGCGCGAAGCTTGAAGCTGGAAGAAATGCTCTGCGGAGCTGAACTAGAATTTGCTGTTGCTTCAAGCTTCCGGCTTCAAGCTCCGAGCTGCTTTAAAGAGGCTTTAATCCGTGCCATTGACGATTCTCGGCCTTTCCGGCGCCCTCAGTCATGATCCTTCCGCTGCCCTGTACATCGACGGCAAGCTGATCGCTGCCGTCGAAGAAGAGCGTTTCGTGCGCGACAAGCATGCCAAGAACCGCATGCCCTACGAGTCGGCCAAGTTTTGCCTGGAGCAGGCCGGCATCAAGCCGTCCGACGTCGACGTGGTGGCGATTCCCTTCGCGCCCATCAGCATTTTTGAGAAAGCCCGCTGGCACTATGCCAAGCGCTACTGGTATGCACCGGATCGCGCGCTGGATGCCATTTTCACCGGTAACCGCCGCTACTACCGCTACAAGAAGCGCATCGAGTGGTGCCTGCAGCAGCTGGGCTTCGACCTGAAAAAGGTCAAGCTGCAGCCGGTCGAGCACCACCTGGCGCACGCCTCGAGTGCCTATCACTGCTCCGGCTTCACCGAGAAGACCGCCATCCTCGGCATCGACGGCAAGGGCGAGTACGCCACCACCTTCTTCGGCTGGGGCGAGAACGGCAAGATCCACAAGATCAAGGAATTCTACGACCCGGATTCGCTCGGCGGCCTTTATGGCGCGATCACCGAGTTCCTTGGCTTCGAAATGCTCGACGGCGAGTTCAAGGTCATGGGCATGGCGCCCTACGGCGATGCCGCCAAGTATGACTTCTCCCGCCTGGCCACCTTCGAGAATGGTGAGCTGACCATCAACACCGAGTACGCCAACGTCATCGGTTTCCGTCGCTACAAAGAGAAGGGCAAGGGCTACTACTTTTCGCCCAAGCTGATCGAGTGGCTGGGTCCCAAGCGCGAAGGCGACATCGCCGACGACCCCTATATCCACTACGCGGCCGCGATGCAGGCGCTGTTCGAGAAGCTTGCCCTGCAGATGATGGATTACTACCTGGGCGACATCATCCACGAAACCGGCAAGATCGCCTTCGCCGGCGGCTGCGCGCTGAACGTCAAGCTCAACCAGAAGATCATCGCCCGTGACGAGGTCAAGGAGCTGTTCGTTCAGCCAGCGTCCGGTGATGCCGGCACCGCGGTGGGCGCCGCCGCCTACGTATCGGTACAGCGCGGCGTGCCGGTCGAGAAGATGGAACACGTCTACCTCGGCCCGTCCTACTCCAACGAAGACGTGATCGCCGCCTGCGCGCGGCACCCGAACAGGCCCGTGTTCAAGCAGATTCCGAACACAACCGAGCGTATCGCCCGGATCATGGTGGACGGTAACCCGGTCGCCTGGTTCCAGGGCCGCATGGAGTTCGGTCCACGCGCCCTTGGCGGCCGTTCGATCATCGGCTGCCCGAGCGTGCCGGGCGTGGCCGATCGCATCAACGAGCAGATCAAGTTCCGCGAGCGCTGGAGGCCGTTCTGCCCGTCGATGCTCGACACCGTCGCGTCACAGATGCTCAAGGTCGACCACCCGAGCCCGTTCATGACCTTCACCTTCGAAGTCAACGAGGGCTGGAAGGAGCGCGTCGGCGAAGTGGTCCACGAGGACGGCACCTCCCGCGCCCAGGTCCTGGAACGCCGGCACAATCCGCGCTGGTATGACCTGATGCTGGAACTGGAAAAGCTCACCGGCAACGGCGTCTCGCTGAACACCTCGCTGAACCGCCGCGGCGAGCCGATGATCTGCTCGCCGACAGACGCGCTGAACATGTTCTACGGCTCCGACCTGCAGTACCTGATCATGGAGGACATACTCGTGGTGAAGGATGACAAGGGTTGGTATGACAGCGTCTGAGCCATGGGTGCTGCAGTTCTGCCATGGCTATGACGGTCCTTTCATGGACTGTGCGCGGCAGTACGCCGCGCTGTTCGTCGGCACACCCTATCGGGTCTGTACCGTCTACCTGACCGGCGCACCGAGCGATCAGGTTGTTCAGGGCACCGGCTCGGACGAAGTGATCTTCCTTGATTACAGCAGCCGTGACGTTCGCGGTCTCAAGCTCGGGGCGATCCGCGACATTCGCCGCCTGGTCGGTTTGCACCGTTTCGTCCTGTGTATCGCGCATCGGTTCAAGCCGATCTATGTGGCGCTGCTCGGCACGACGCTGCCGGTGATAGGTGTTCACCATGCCTTCGGCGACTACAGGCGTCGCTCGCGCCAGCTGTTTGCCAACTTCTACCGCAAGCGCCTGGCGCTGCTCGGGGTGTCCAACGCGGTACGCGACGACATGCGTAGCTGCTTGCCGGACTGGCCGGCCGAGCGAATCGAAACCCTGTACAACCGGCTCGACGTCGAGGCCGTCCAGGCCGAACTGCTCTCGCGCCCTGCGGCGCGTGCCTTTCTCGGCTTGCCGGAGCACGCCTGGATTGTCGGCAACGTCGGTCGCCTGCACCCGGACAAGGACCAGGCGACGCTCATCCGCGCGTTCGCCCAGGCGCTACCGACGCTTCCGTCCGGGAGTCTGCTGGCGATCATGGGTAGCGGCAAGCTCCAGGCGTCCCTCTCGTCTCTGGCCGCCCAATTGGGCGTTGCCGAGCAGGTTCGCTTTCTTGGCCAAGTGCCTCACGGGCGGCGTTATTTCAAGGCCTTCGACCTGTTTGTGCTGAGCTCCGACCACGAACCCTTCGGCATGGTCCTGCTAGAAGCCATGGCCGCAGGCGTGCCGGTGGTTTGCAGCGCCTGTGGCGGCGGTCAGGAAGTGGTCGACGGGGTGGGCGAGGTGTTTCCGCTCGGGAATGCCGGAGCGCTGGCAACCCTCATGGCACGGCAGGTGCGGGCGCAGGACGGCGAAGCCACGGCTCGTATCGTCAAGCAGCGGTTTTCTGATCGGGCGGCGGTGGAGCATTTCTGGGCGTTGCCCCTGATGCGTGGGTTTCGCGAGCGCGTCAGCCGATGAATCCCGTTCAGCTGATTCGGGACAGCCTGTGCCGGCGCTGGTTACGTCAGCGCGGGATCAAGTTCTCGCCGTCCCTGCAGCAGTTAGGCGGGCGAGCCGAGTTGCTGCTCGAAGGCGGCGTTGTTCTGCGCAACGGTGCGCTGGGGTTTTCCCGTCTCGATGTGGGCGCCATGACTTACATTCGTGGCGAGTGCGGGCTATGGAACATCAGCCGAATCGGCCGCTTCTGCTCGATCGGCAATGGCGTGCTGATGGGGCATGATCGCGCCGGGCACCCGCTGGACTGGGTCAGTACGCATCCGTTTGCCCATGTCGACGAGCGATTTCCCTATCACACGGCGATCGAGCCGACCACGATTGGCCATGACGTGTGGATTGGGCGCGATGCGATGGTGCTGGAGGGCGTAACGGTTGGCACGGGTGCTGTCATCGCGGCGCGTTCCGTCGTCACCAAGGACGTGCCTGCGTATGCAATTGTTGCCGGTATGCCGGCGAAGATCATCCGGTACCGCCATCCACCCCAACTGATCGAAGGGCTGCTCGACAGCGAATGGTGGCGCTGGCCCGTCGAGCAATTGCGCAACCTGTCGCTTGATCGCCCGGAGGTGTTTCTCGACGAATTGAAGGGCGCCGACATGGGCGCACCGATGCGCTATCCAAAGGTTGTCCTGCGGCGGGATCGCTGGCGCGATATTGAGGCGTAGTGCGACCTTGGCGCCGGTAGGTGAGTATCGCCTTGGTGAGGATGTGAACGTGGCGAAGCGCCAAAAAAGGGGATGCAGTTGAAGGTACTTTTCTTGGTCCAGGCCGAGCAGCGCGCCATTCTGGACAGGCTCTACGAGGGCGTGCAGGCTCATTGCGACTGCGACATCCGTTGGCTGGATCGTCAGGACCATGCCGATCTGGCCGGTTATTTTCGGCGCAACGTCGATGTTTCCCGTTACGACCGGATACTGTTTTTCCTGCGGTTCAAGCAGGAAATCCGCCAGGTATCGTTCATCAGCACGCTGAAGAATTTGGTCATCCTCGAGCACGATGCCTACCAGAACTACATCCCCTGCAAGTACACCGGAAAGTTCTCTCGACATTATCGGCAGTTGCCTTCCGCACGGGTGATCAGCTCGGGTTACATGGTCACGCAGCGTCTTCGGGCAGAGGGCGTCGACGCGGTCTTCGTACCGAAAGGGTACGACCAGGGGCTGGTTCACTGCCTGCAGCGCGAGCGAGACATAGAGCTTGCGTTCATCGGCAGCACCAAGAGTGTCGCCTACAATGGCAGGCGAGCATTGCTCGAAGAGCTGGGAGCCGTTGAGCCGTTGCTGGTGACCCGCACCGGTTCCGGGGCGGAGTACGTCGAGATGCTCAACCGCGTGCGGTTTTTCGTCGGGGCCGATGTCGGCATGGGCGAGTACATGATCAAGAACTTCGAGGCAATGGCAGCAGGCTGTGTGCTGTTGGCCTACGACCAGGGCGCAGAGGAAAACGCCGCGCTGGGGTTCGAAGACATGCACAACCTCGTCCTGTATCGAAACGTCGATGAACTCCGCACCAAGCTGAACATGTTGCGTGCGGACCTGCCGCGTGCAACGGCGATCGCCGAGGCGGGCCGGCAACTCGTTGAGCAGCGATACAGTTTTGCCGAGATCGGACGCTCTATCGTCGAGGCCATGCAGCCGCCGTTGCGTGACTACGCCCGGCTATCCTGGGCGCGGCGCCAGCTTGCCAAGTGGAAGCGCTGAGATGGGCGATACGACCCGGTCGGAACATCCGCGCCTGGACGTCCTGAATGTCATGTGGAGCGGGGGCTCTGCGTTCGTTTCGGTCCAGAAAGTGCATCGGGATATCCTTAAGCAAGCCGGCTCCGGCGCTCGGGTCGAGTCGCTGCTGTTGCAAGCAGGCGAAGCGGAGCCTTTGACGGAGCTCGGGCCAGTCTCGTCCCTCGGCCTGAACGCCGACCGTATCAAAGGGCGCGGGCCTCGGGCCCTGCGGCGCTGGCTCGACCGGCGTTGCCTGCGAGCCTGGATTGCCGAGCGGCGCCCCCGGGTCGTACTGCTCGACGGCATAGGCGTCGCCGCTTATGTGCTGCCCCTGTTGCGGATGCTCGAAGATACCCGCGCAGTCATCCTGTTCCATGGGGCGAAGCGTCTGCGGCCTGC
Organism: Pseudomonas sp.; assembly: GCA_032064305.1. GTDB lineage: Bacteria > Pseudomonadota > Gammaproteobacteria > Pseudomonadales > Pseudomonadaceae > Stutzerimonas. The sequence continues at coordinate 175,884 of DAMBNU010000004.1, forward strand.
AGACATACGTCTGGTGCAGGGTTTCGACGCAGAGCGCCTGATCTTGATGGCCGTGTCGGGAACCCTGGCTGCCGATTCGGCACAGCAGATTGGGCGACCGGTAAGCGGCTGTCGAGTGGCGATCGAACCTGTCACCTTTCGCTCGGCACTCCTGTCGCGAGACGCCGCACGGGCGGCGCTCGGTCTTGTCGAAACCGGAGGCCGCACAGTGGGGGCCGTGGGGCGGCTGGTTCCGGACAAGGGGTTCGAATTGCTCGTCAGGTCCATTGCCGATTGGTTGCTGGCGCACCCGCAGGACCAGCTGGTGATCGTCGGTGACGGTGTGGCGCGGCCCGACCTTCTCGCCCTGGCCCGAGAGCTGGGTGTCGCGGGGCAGGTGCATCTGGTCGGCCATCAACCGGTAGTACCTCGTCTCTACCGGGCTTTCGATCTGGTCTGCATTCCATCGAAGCAGGAGGGGCTTGGGCTGGTTCTACCTGAAGCGGTGATTGCAGGCGTGCCCGTGCTAGCCAGCGATCTGCCGGTCTTCCACGAGCAATTATCCTGTGATGCCGGACTGTTGCCCTCGGGTGATGCAGAGGCTTGGCGCCGCGCCCTGGCCGAGGTGCTTGGGGGCAGCGCGCAGGCGCTCGCCGAGACACAACAGGCTGGACTGGCCGCCGAAGCCGCCTGGCTGCGCTTTGTCGATACCTTCGGCCGGGTTCTCGCAGCTACTCGCTGAGCACGGCGGCAGACAGTTCGGCGAACGGAAACCGCTCCTCGATGCCCATCTGCCGCAGCAGGCGAAGAAAGTGGGCGAGGTTCCGTCTGGCCTTGGCTTTTGGCAGGGGACGGGCCTGTACGGTCAGGTCCGCGATGTCTATCAGGCCGAGCGTGCCCTGCGGCGTCAGCACGATATTGCCCAGATGGAGCGAACGGAAGTAGATCCCGCTTCGATGAAGGCCACGAATGAACTGAGCGAGCTGCGGCAAGTACTCGTCGAAACTGCCAGGCGCGTCGAGGTACAGGTCCTTGAGCGTTTTGCCTGCAAGTGGGCGGTAGAGGACGGCGGTGAGGGAAGAGTCGGCGAGCTTGAAAAGCGCAAGGGGCTCGAGGGTGGGGACGCCGCGATCGGCCAGGCGCTCGGCATTGAGGCAGAAGCGCATCGAGTAGGGCCTAAGGGCTGCCGAAGAGATCAGACGCTTGCGGCGGAACAGCTTCAGGAATCTTCCGTCGGCCAGGCGGTACACCTTGGGGCCGTGGCTGTCGGCTTCCAGCACGGCTGCGCCATCGGTCAGCGCGGCGAGCGCGCTATCGCTCAAGTGACTCGGGATAAGCATGGGTGCGTGATTCCTTCACGAAGATTGCTGGGCTTCGACGCGCTCAAACAGGTGCCTACGCAACGCGGGGTAGTGGTTGCCGGCCAGGCGTCTCAGGATAGGATCGGCCAGCCAGGCGTCGAGCTCTTCGGTCGACAGGGGGCGTTGCAATCGCTCTCGTGCATTGGATAACGCTTTGTCCCACCAGGCCGGCGCGCAGGCGCGGTCGAACTCGTTGGCGTAGGTATGGCAACCGTAAAGCAGCTCGCGGGTGAATTGCCGGCGCTCGCTGGCGACCAGTAGGGTCAACGCTTTTTGTACGGCCCTGAGTGGTTGCGGCGGGCGAGGAAGGCGATCGTTGACGAGCCGTGAATCGCTTACGGCCGACTCGCTCAGAGGGGCCTGGCCGTGTTTGGCATACCACGCATCGATCTTCGCTCTGAATTGCGCCTTTCGGCTCCAGTAATGGTGGAGGACGTCGGTGCACGCCGCCAGCTGCATGTGCCCATGCGCAACCAGCGCGAGGCTGAGTTCCTCGAGGGTGTAAAGGCCGGGGACCGCCGGGCGCAAGTCATCCATGAGCTGGATTGAGCGATCGAGCAAGGCCGCATCGCGGGCTACCAGGCCAATCACCCCTGAGTTCGTCTGGCGCAATGCGGGGTTCAGCAGCCCGTGCCGACCCAGGTAATCCAGCAGGGCCGCGGGCATCTCGGCAGCCTCGCCCAAGGGCGAGCCTATGGCGTTGCACAGCAGCGTGCCGGCGCTTACACGTTCGAAGAGTGCGTCTGGCGAGACTCGGAAAAAGGTGTCGGTGTCTATCAGGACGGCTTTTCCACACTCGCTCAGTACCTGCCGCAGGACGGCATGCTTGATCCTGAAATGATACCCATGCGGCCCACTCCAGGATGGATCGATCGCCCGGACAATCACCGGCAATCGAGCGAAAACACCCGGCTTGTCGGTAAATACCTGGATGCCGAATGTCGCAGGGCGCGTGTTGGGGATGTGGCTCAGCGCACTGACGATGCTGAACACCGCTTCACGTTGATAGGTGTCTGCGCCAAAGGCGAGGAAAACGAGCTGGGGGACTTCGGTCATCTGGGGCGGGCATCACACATGGTTTTCTATAGAATACCGCCCCCGAACTCAACATGCGCCTACAGGTTGCGCAATATCAGGAGCTGGCCGATGTGGCGCAAGGAACAAAGGCTCAATGCCTTTATGGCGATAGGCTATCTCTGGTTTATGCTCGGCATCGCCTGGGCTCCCAGCAACAAGCTTTACCAGCAAGGGTTGGTCGTTCTGCTTTGGTTGCCGGCGTTGCTATCGGCGGTCGTCTTCCGCTCATGGCTTGTCGCAACCTGGCAAGGCGCTCGCGTCTACTGCGCGCTGCTGCTGGCGTTGGCTGCATGGGCCGCGGTCAGCTGCTTCTGGGCGGATGCCGCAGATCCTGTGCGTGCGCTCAAGCGTGTCCTGTTCGTCCTCCTTTTCCTGACTGGCTTGGTCGTGCTGAGCAGCGGCCATCCACGCGCCGTATGGAAAGGACTGGCAATCGGCTTCGTCGGTTTGGCTTTGGCGGCTGGGGCGGGCATCTATGTCTTTTATGTTCGCGATATGCATCCGCTCGTTGCGCGGCTTCAGGGAATAGGCGAGGTCAGCCACCCAATCCTGGGCGCATACGTAATGGCGGTCGCCACCATCTGGGGCCTTCTGACGGTTCCGCAAGGACTGGCACGCCGTCTGGTGTGGATCTTTCTGCTGCTGCTACTACTGTTGTTCATCGCGCTCGGACAAAGCCGGGGGGCGATGCTGGCGCTTGCCATGGGCATAGGCTGCATGCCGCTGCTCGGCGGTGGACGCGGCGCCTGGATCTGTTGTCTGGTATTGGCGATAGCGGCGGGTGCGGGATATCTGGTGTTCGAGCCGCTGATTCTGGAAAGGGGGTTGTCGTACCGCCCGGAAATCTTCATGGCAAGCATCGACATGATCATGCAGCACCCCCTGCAGGGCATCGGTATCGGGACGCCCTATCGAGTAGTGACTGCCAACTATCCTGCGGGCTTTGATCATTCCCATAACGCCTTTACCCATGTTGGCATCCAGCTTGGGCTCGTCGGGGTTGCCCTGTGGGTCATGGTTTGGGCGTGCGCAGTCTGGACGGCCTGGCATCATCGGCGGTCTCGCGAGGGACGGCTGGTGATCGGCACGCTGATCGTCTCCTTTGTCGCGTTGCAGTTCGATGCGGCCAGTCTATGGGGGACCCCGCGCGCCGAATGGTTCGTGACCTGGCTGCCGCTGGGGCTCGCCCTGGCACTCGTCGCTCGCAATCAGAGTGATAGACTCCGCACCGGCTATTCCCTAGCGAGCTGATTGATGAATGATGTGAAAGGCGATTCAGCAGAAGCGTCCAGTCTGAAGATATACCTTCGGCTGCTGGGCTATGTCAGGCCGTATGTCGGCGCTTTCATGGTCAGCATTCTCGGTTTTCTGATTTTCGCTTCTACCCAGCCGATGCTTGGTTACATGCTCAAGTTCTTCGTCGACGGGCTGACCAATCCTGACGCCGGTTTGTTCGCCGAGGTGCCCTGGTTGGTGGATCATGCGCCTTGGCTCGCCGAACTCAAGCTGTTGCAGGCCGTGCCGTTGCTGATCGTGCTGATTGCCCTGTGGCAAGGCATCGGGTCCTTTCTCGGCAACTATTACCTGGCCAAGGTATCCATGGGGCTGGTGCAAGACCTGCGCGTGGCGCTGTTCAACAATTTGCTGACGCTGCCCAACCGGTATTTCGACAACCACAATTCCGGGCATCTGATCTCGAGGATTACCTACAACGTCACCATGGTCACCGGAGCGGCTACCGATGCGATCAAGGTGGTGGTGCGCGAAGGCATGAGCGTCGTGTTCCTGTTTGCCACATTGCTCGTCATGAACTGGAAGCTGACCCTGGTCATGGTGGCGATACTGCCGGTGATCGGCCTGATGGTCTCCAGCGCCAGCAAGAAGTTTCGCAAGCAGAGCAAGAAGATCCAGTTGGCAATGGGGGACGTGACCCATGTGGCTTCCGAAACCATCCACGGGTACCGCGTCGTCCGCAGTTTTGGTGGTGAGGGATACGAGCAGCAGCGATTCCTGTCGGCGAGCGAAGACAACAAACGCAAGCAGCTGAACATGGTCAAGACCAATGCGATCTACACGCCCAGCCTGCAGCTTTTGATCTATAGCGCCATGGCCGCGTTGATGTTTCTCGTACTGCTGTTGCGCGGCGATGCCTCGGCAGGCGATCTGGTCGCCTACATCACCTTGGCCGGCCTGTTACCCAAGCCGATCCGCCAGTTGTCGGAGGTCAGCTCAACCATCCAGAAAGGGGTCGCAGGAGCCGAGAGCATTTTCGAGCAGCTCGACGAAGCGGCGGAGGTCGACTACGGCACTCAGGCCCGCGAAAAGGTCACCGGGCGTCTCGAGGTCAGGGACCTGACCTTCTTTTATCCCGGAACCGACCAGCCCGTGCTGAAGGCCATTACCTTTACCGCCGAGCCAGGGCAGATGGTGGCGTTGGTGGGGCGCTCGGGAAGCGGCAAGTCGACGTTGGCCAACCTGATTCCACGGTTCTACCACCACGAGCAGGGTCAGATACTGCTGGACGGCCTGGACGTGGAGCAGTATCGCCTTCGCAACCTGCGTCGGCACATTGCCCTGGTCACCCAGCATGTCACCCTGTTCAACGACACCGTGCGCAACAACATCGCCTACGGTGATCTGGCAGGCGCCCCGCTAGAGGCAGTCGAACAGGCTGCACGGGATGCCTATGCCGCAGAGTTCATCGAAAAGATGCCCCAGGGTTACGACACGCTGGTGGGCGAAAACGGCGTGCTGCTTTCAGGTGGGCAGCGCCAGCGCCTGGCGATCGCGCGGGCGCTGCTGAAGAACGCTCCACTGCTGATTCTCGACGAGGCGACGTCGGCGCTCGACACCGAGTCCGAGCAGCATATTCAGACGGCGCTCGACCAGGTGATGCGGGGGCGCACTACGCTGGTGATTGCCCATCGGCTGTCGACCATCGAAAAGGCGGACATGATCCTGGTAATGGATCAGGGCGAGATCGTCGAGCAGGGCACGCATGCCGGTCTGCTGGCTCAGAATGGTTACTACGCGAGGCTGCATTCAAAGCAGTTCGGGGCCGGCGGCGAAGCTGTCGAACCAGAGCCTGTGCGTTGATGCTGAGCTATCTGCGAAGCTGGCGGGAGCGCGGCTGGCGGGTCATTGACGCGTCGGCGTATGCGCAAGCCTGGCACCGTTATGGCGGCAGCCTGGCCACCCACCCTGAGGTCGTTGAGCGGCTGTCGCGTCTTGCCGGGGTGCCGCTGCGCTACCTGGGCTGGGAACAGGCGGGCGATCTGGTGGCGGCGGTGCCGTGCTGGGGGCGGCATCTGGCGTTGTCCAGGGATGTGCTGAAAAAGACCGGCAAGCGCGGGTTGTTTGACCTGGGCAATGCCGAGGTCATTCTGCCGGTCGCCGAAGGGGCCCGGGTGCCGGTGCGCCAGCGCATGCGCTATGTGTCCGAGCTGAACGTCACCGGCATCAGCACGCTGCGCATGCAGCCCGAGGGGCTGGCGCTGGCACGCGAGCCGGAGGACTACTCGAAGAAGTTTCGCTACAACCAGCGCCGTGAGCACCGGCTGTTGGAGGAGGCCGGAGGCGTGCTGCGTCCGATGCTCGACTTCTCGCCGGCGGAGCAGGCGGCGATGTACGCCGATCTATTCCAGCGCCGCTGGCAGTTCGAGGCGCCCGCAAAGGGCCATCTGCAGGAAGTATTCGCGCTGCTGCGCGAGTTCATGACCGGCTCGGTGGTCTTGCTTGACGAACAGCCCATCGCCATTCAGGTGCTCTACCGGGTTGAAGCGCCAAACTGGGTATCTCTCGAATACATCAACGGTGGCGTCGATCCCCAGCAGCGCGACTTCAGCCCCGGCAGCGTGCTCAGCTTCGTCAATACTCAGGCAGCCTGGACCGAGGCCCGGGCGCTGGGCAAACCGCTGCGCTATTCCTTTGGGCGTGCGGACCGTGAGTACAAGGACCGCTGGTGCCATCGCGTTCCCGTCTATCAGGTGTGATGCATGAGCGCACGCAAGCAGCAACTGCTTAAACGCCACCGCCGACACAAGCGCATCGCGCTGCTGGTCGCCCTAGTATTGCTGTTACTGGTCGGCGCGCTGCTTAGCTGGTGGCCGGTGCTGCCCTTGGTCCTGCTGGGCTGGGTGGCCCATGAAGCCTGGTTTGCCGACCACCTGTTCTATCGCCCGCAGGACGATTACCGCTACGACTTCCCATCGGATGCCCGTCAGCTGGCGGTTCGGCTTGAGCAAGGGCGGCTGCGAACGACGGCCGACTGGACGGACCGCGACACCCTGATCCTCGAGGTCCGGATCAAGGCGAGCTGGCTGGGGCGCGTGCTCGATCCCCAGGTGCACATCGGCGATGACCGTCAGGATTTCGAGCGGGGCGTCGACGGTCGGCGCTATCTGAATCTCACCGGCCAGCAGGCAGCGTTGCGTGCCGGCACGCTGACGATTCGGGGCCGGTATTGTCGGGTCAATGCGGACGCGGTCCTGCACGCCATGGCATGTCCCGACTACGCCGAGCGGCGCCTGCTGATCATCGCGCCGCATGCCGACGACGCCGAGCTGGCGGCCTTCGGCCTCTACAGCCGCGCCCGGGAGGTGGCCATCGTCACTCTGACCCAGGGCGAGATCGAGGCTGGACATTACCGCCGCCTGGGGCTCGACGGCCCCGCTGCCGCACGCCTCAAGGGCCGCCTGCGCAGCTGGGACAGCCTTGCCGTCCCGCTGTGGGGCGGCGTGCCGGCCCAGCGCTGCGTGCAGCTGGGGTATTACTGTCTGCAGCTGCCGGCGATGGCTGCCGAACCCGGGCAGCTGTTCGCGTCCCGCGAATCGGGCGAGGCGGACATCCGCAGCGTGCGCGGCAACAACCCGCTGCGCCTGCCGGGCGACGACGACGGCCAGCCGAGTTGGCAAAACCTGCAGGCGGACCTGCGCGCCCTGCTCGCGCATTTCCGCCCGGAGGTGGTGGTCACGCCGCACCCCGAGCTGGATCCGCACGCCGACCATGTCGCCGCGACGCGGGCGGTATGTCAGGCGATCGAGGAGGGTGACTGGCTGCCGGACACGCTGCTGCTGTATGCCAATCACCTGCATGACAATGACCGCTGGCCGATGGGGCCGGCCGATGGTGGCGTGGCATTGCCGCCGGCGATCGAGCCGCTGCCGGCTGATCGCCTGTGGAGCCCGACGCTGGATGCCGGCACCCGGCTGGACAAGGCCATGGCGCTCGGCATGCAACACGACCTGCGCGACCCCTTGCCGCTCAAGAGGCGATTACGCCGGATGATCCAGGCGGTGCTGGCAGGGCGGCGCTGGCCAGCCACCGGTGAAGACGAGTTCTTCCGCAAAGCCGTTCGCTGCCACGAACTGTTCTGGGTGCGCAAGCTCTGACCGCCCCGTCCGGGCAAGCAGAACGCCCCCGCGTGCTATGATCGCCGCCGTTTTTTCTTCTTCGCCGGAGCCGCCATGAAGCTGTCCATGCCCCGTTTCGACCAAGCCTCCGTCCTGGTGGTTGGCGATGTCATGCTCGATCGTTACTGGCATGGCGGCACCTCGCGAATCTCCCCGGAAGCGCCGGTACCGGTGGTCCGGGTCGATCAGGTGGAGGACCGGCCGGGCGGCGCGGCCAACGTGGCGCTGAACATCGCGGCGCTTGGTGCGCCGGCGGCGCTGGTCGGCGTGACCGGCGTCGACGAGGCGCGGCAAAGCCTGCATGACAGCCTGACGGCGGCCGGTGTGGACGCGCATTTCCAGGCGATCGAGCACCAGCCGACCATCATCAAGCTGCGCGTCATGAGCCGGCACCAGCAACTGCTTCGGATGGATTTCGAGGAACCCTTCGACACCGATTCCGCGGCACTGCTGGCACAGGTCGAGGGGCTGCTGGTCGGCGTCAAGGTGCTTATCCTCTCTGACTACGGCAAGGGCGCGCTGCGCAACCACCAGGCACTGATCCAGGCCGCGCGCAAGCGCGGTATCCCGGTGCTGGCCGACCCCAAGGGCAAGGACTTCGGAATCTATCGCGGCGCGACGGTCATCACGCCCAACCTCGGCGAGTTCGAAGCCATCGTCGGGCCCTGTGCCGACGAGCCCGAGCTGGTCGCCAAGGGGGCCGAACTGATGCGGCAGTTGGAGCTGGGCGCCTTGCTGGTGACCCGCGGCGAGCACGGCATGACGCTACTGCGCCCGGACCATTCGCCGCTGCACCTGCCCGCGCGCGCCCGCGAGGTGTTCGACGTCACCGGTGCCGGCGACACCGTGATCTCTACTCTGGCCGCGGCGTTGGCGGCCGGCGAAGAGCTGCCCCAGGCCGTTGCCCTGGCCAACCTGGCGGCAGGCATCGTGGTCGGCAAGTTGGGGACCGCCTGCATCAGCGCGCCGGAACTGCGTCGCGCGGTGCAGCGCGAAGAGGGCTCCGAGCGCGGCGTGATGACGCTCGAGCAGTTGCTCACCGTCATCGAAGATGCCCGCGCCGATGGCGAGCGCATCGTGTTCACCAATGGCTGTTTCGACATCCTGCATGCCGGTCACGTGACCTACCTGGAGCAGGCGCGCGCCCAAGGCGATCGGCTGGTCGTCGCGGTCAACGACGACGGTTCGGTCAGCCGCCTGAAAGGGCCGGGCCGGCCGATCAATTCGGTGGACCGGCGCATGGCCGTGCTTGCCGGGCTGGGGGCGGTCGACTGGGTGGTCTGTTTTGCCGAAGACACGCCGGAACGGCTGCTCGCCCAGGTCAGGCCAGACGTGCTGGTCAAAGGCGGCGACTACGGCGTCGATCAGGTGGTCGGGGCTGACCTAGTCACCGGTTACGGCGGCCAGGTGAAAGTGCTGGGCCTGGTCGAGAACAGCTCCACCACGGCGATCGTGGAGAAGATCCGCAAGCGATGAGTGCGCCCTGGCGCTGGCTGCTGGTCGCCTAGCCCGATGCCGCCAGAGTCAGGCTGCGGATCCATTCGCGCCAGCTGATCCGCTCCTCGCGCACCAGCCAGCCGTCCTGCCGCGCAAAGCTTTCCGACAACCACAGCCCACGCGTGCTGGCCGGCACCGGCTGGCCTTTGCGTAGGGTATACAGCGCCGCGGTCGGGCGGCCCTGCTGCAATGGGATCAGGTAGAGGTCGGGGCGGCTGCGGTCAAGCCGGGCGACGAGCTGGTCCTCCTCGAGCCGTTCATCGACGTGAAACAGGCTCAGCTCGCGGGTTTCCTTGGGCAGCTCGAGGCACATGTCATAGACCAGCTGCAGCGAGGCCGTGGGCAGGTGCACGTAGGCGCGCGGTCGCTCTATGAGTGTCATCTGGCCGCACTGCACGGGCCGCGCCGAGCCGGACAGCGAGGACAGCTGGAAATGCACCGCTTCGCGGTAGCGCAGGCTTTGCTGATAGGGCGCTGGCAGCCAGGTATCGCCATAGCGACCAGCCAACCACCCTTCAGGCGTCTCCAGCAGGCACTCCTCGGCGACCTCCTGGATGGCGGTCAGCAAGGGCAGGCTGAGCTCGTGGGCCGGTACGTAGCCGGAAATCAGCTTGAGCACCACGTCCCCGCGATCCTGGCGCTGCTGGCGGACCAGCACCCAGTACTCCCGGCCCTGCCAGCGCACCGTCAGGCGGACCGAGACCCCCAGGTTGGCCAGTTCCGCCGAGAAGCGCGCCGGATCGGAAAGGGCCACCGGTTTGCGACGCTCGAGCATCTCGCTGAAGTTGAGGGGACGCCCCAGGCTCTGGTAGCGCAGGCCGTCGGGGGAGGCCTCGACGAGCAGCGGCAGGGTCTTGAAAGCGGTCGGGTTCTTGCGAATCAGCACGCGCGGCATTCGGCTCCTCCTGATAGCGGGGTCGGCCGTGGGGCCATTGTTATTGTTGTGGTGACAAAACGGCAGCAGCAGTGCGCACGTTATCGGACAAGTGTTGCGGGTTGATGGTGCCGATGATGGCGGCACCCACGCCCGGATGGCCGAACAGCAATTCGAAGCTTAGCCGAACCGGATCCCGGCCCGATTCGAGGCAGGCATGCCCGCTGGCCAGCGCCTTCTTGATCAGGATTCCCTTGGCGTGTGCCTGAGCGTAGTCCAGAACCGGGCGTTCGGCCCTCTCGTTGAGGTTGTAGGTGACCATCGCACAGTCGCCTTCCTGCAGCGCCAGCAGGCCGCCCTCGACGGTCTTGCCGGACAGGCCGTAGCCAAGAATTTTGCCCTCGCGCTTGAGGTCGGCGAGCGTTTCGTAGACGCCGCTGTGTCGGAGAATGTCCAGGTCGCGCCCGTCCGAATGCACCAGCACCAGCTCGATGCGGTCGGTCCGCAGGCGCCGGAGGCTACGCTCCACCGACAAGCGGGTATGCGCCGGGGAAAAGTCGAACCGTGACTGGCCGTCGACGAACTCCTCGCCCACCTTGCTGACCACTACCCACTGCTCGCGCTGGCCCTGGAGCAGCGGCCCAAGGCGCTCTTCGCTGACGCCATAGGCCGGCGCCGTGTCGATCAGATTGATGCCCAGGTCGCGTGCCAGGTCCAGCAATTGGCGGGCCTGGGCATCATCCGGAATACGGAAGCCGTTGGGGTATTTCACTCCCTGGTCGCGGCCCAGCTTGACGGTGCCGAGCCCCAGCGGCGACACCTGCAGCCCGGTGCTGCCCAGTGGCCGGTGCAGCCCATGCAGCGTGGCATCCATCAGAGCAGACCCTCCCAGAACGGCGCGGTGATCGCCGGGCGCGGCAGCTCGGGTAGCGGCGGGTGCGGCTGTGGCTCGACGCCGTCGCGTGTCAGCGCTGCCTCGACCCGGTCCGCGAAGTCCGGCGACAAGGCCAGCTTGGTTGGCCAGCCCACCAGCAGCCGGCCCTGCTCGGCGAGGAAGGCGTTGTCCGGGCGGGCCAGGGCCGATTGCGCCGGTTCGGCCCGGTCGATGCGCAGCGTGGCCCAGCGGGCTGTCGACAGGTCGAGCCAGGGCACCAGCTCGGCCATCTCCTTTTTCGCCGCGGCAATCTGCGCTGCTTCATCACGGGCGACCCCAGCTGCTTCGGCGAGATCACCGCCCAGGTACCAGACCCATTCGCCGTCGGCGGCCGGGTGGCTGGTGACCGTCACGCGCGGCTTGGATCCGCCCCCCAGGCAATGGGCATAGAGCGGCTTCAAGGTAGCGGCCTTGACGATCACCATGTGCAGCGGCCGCTTCTGCATGGCCGGCTGGGCCAGGCCCAGGGCCTGCAGCAGTTCGGCGTTGCCTGCGCCGGCGGTGAGCACGATGCGCTGGGCGCGGATGGCGCGGCCGTCGACGTTGAGCCCGGTCAGCTCGCCCGCTTCGCGCAATGGCTCGATCCGCTCGGCCTTCAGCAGCCCGGGCCCGGCGAGGTCCGCCAGGCGCTGGATCAGACTCGGCACGTCCAGCACCAGTTCGCTGAGGCGGTAGACCTTGCCCTTGAAGCGCGGGTCCTGAAGCGCCGGGGGCAGCTCGCTGCCCTTGACCTGGCCGACACGTGAACGCACGGCCTTGCTGGCGAAAAAGCTGGTGAGGTTGCCGGTCAGGGTGCCGGGCGACCACAGGTAGTGCGCGTCCGACAGCAGGCGCACCCCGGCCAGGTCCAGCTCACCCTGGCCTTCCAGCGCCTCGCGCCAGCGGCGCGGCATGTCGGCGATCGCCTCGGATGCGCCGGTCAGCGCACCGCCAAGTGCGTACTTGGTCCCGCCGTGGATGATGCCTTGCGACTTGACGCTCTGCCCGCCGCCCAGCACGCCCTTGTCCACCAGCAACGTCGAATAGCCCAGCCGGCGCAGGCGTGCGTTCAACCAAAGGCCGGCGACACCACCGCCAACGATCAGGACATCGGTGCTCAGGGAATCGGACATGGACAGGCCTCGTTGGAAAATCAGGCGCGCAGTATAACGCTGACCCATGAGCTTCATTCGCGCGCATGGCGCGCTCCTACAATGCCCGGCCTGCCAGTTTCGTTCATCCGCGCGCCCGGGAGGTCTGTTGGTCAAAGCATTGGTGGCAGACCGCATGCCGCCCCGCTTCTCGTAAGAGCGGGCCGCGCCTGCGAATCATGCGCATGGTGCGCTCCCACGGGCTAGTGCCCGGTATTGCCGGAAAACAGCTGGATCACCGCGACGCCGGCGATGATCAGCGCCATGCCGAGGACGGCGGGCAGGTCGAGCTTCTGGCCGTAGAGTACGGCCGCCGCGGCGCTCACCAGGACGATGCCGAGACCGGCCCAGATGGCGTAGGCGATGCCCACCGGAATGGTCCTGACCACCAGTGCGAGCATCCAGAATGAGATGCTGTAGCCTGCGATTACCAGCAACAGCGGCAGCGGGCGGCTGAAGCCGGCCAGCGCCTTCATGGAAGTGGTGGCGATGACTTCGGCGGTAATGGCGATGGCAAGGTAGAGATAACCCGACATGGCGGCTCCGGTTGCGCGCTTCGATTGCACAGGCTAGGTTCGGCTCCCGACAGGGCCGGAAGTTCGCGCCGACCAAGGGGCATCTGCCGGGCCTTCGCGGTGGCTGCCGGCTCGGCGCCTTTGCTAAGCTCCGCGCCCATGAATCGCACCCTCTATACCCTGTTGTTCCATCTCGGTCTGCCGCTGGTGGCGCTGCGTCTGTACTGGCGGTCGCGCAAGGCACCGGCCTACGCTCGGCGCATCGGCGAGCGCTTCGCCGTCGGCTTGCCGGACCTGGCGCCCGGCGGCATCTGGGTGCACGCGGTCTCGGTTGGCGAAAGCATCGCCGCAGCGCCGATGATTCGGGCGCTACAGGCGCGCTATCCGCAGCTGCCGATCACCGTGACCTGCATGACGCCGACCGGCTCCGAGCGCATTCGGGCACTGTTCGGCGACAGCGTCGGGCACTGCTACCTGCCCTATGACCTGCCGTGGGCCGCGGCGCGCTTCCTTGAGCGGGTGCAGCCGAAGCTGGCGGTGGTGATGGAAACCGAGCTCTGGCCCAATCACATTCATCAATGTGCCCGTCGGGGCATTCCGGTGGCGCTGGCCAACGCCCGGCTGTCCGAGCGCTCGGCTCGCGGCTACGCGCGCTTCGGCGGGCTGACCGCGCCGATGTTGCACGAGTTGAGTCTGATCGCTGCGCAGACCGAGACCGAAGCGGCGCGCTTTCGCAGGCTGGGCGCACAGCCGGCGGCGGTGCAGGTCACTGGGTCGATCAAGTTCGATCTGCAGATCGACCCGGCCGTGCCCGCCCGCGCACACGCGTTGCGCGAGCACTGGGGCGCGACCGGGCGGCCAGTGTGGATCGCGGCCAGTACCCACACCGGCGAGGACGAGATCCTGCTGACGGCGCACCGGCAGTTGCTCGCGGAACGTCCCGATGCGCTGCTGGTCCTGGTGCCGCGCCACCCGGAACGCTTCGGCTCGATGCTGGAGCTGTGTCGGCGGCTGGGCTTCGCCACGGTGCAGCGCTCACGCGATGAGCCGCCGCAGCCAGGAACGCAGGTGGTACTCGGCGACACCATGGGTGAGTTGCTGTTTCTCTTCGCGCTGGCCGATGTCGCCTTTGTGGGCGGCAGCCTGGTGCCGACCGGCGGGCACAATCTGCTCGAGCCGGCCGCCCTCGGCAAGCCGGTTCTGACCGGTCCGCACCTGTTCAACTTTCTCGATATCGCAGCACAGCTACGCGATGCCGGCGCGCTCGTCGAGGTCGACAGCGCGCCCGAGCTGGCGGCGCAAGTTGCCGAGTTCTGGCATGACGCGGAACGAACGGAACGGGCACGAACCGCCGGCTACGCTGTGCTGAAGAACAATCAAGGTGCGCTGGATCGGCTATTGGCAGGGTTGGAGCGGCTGCTCGAGCATTGACGCCCGCCAACCAAACAGAATCTCCTTTGTAGCTTGGATTAGCCGAAGGCGTAATCCGAGGGACGAGGTTTCGTTCCAACGTAGTGGGCCACTCCTACGGGGCCGGTTTACCGGGATGCAACGGCGCATCGGGACAGGCGCCACAATCGCGGTAAACGAACGGAAGCGCCTGCGGCGATTCCATCCTACGAAGCTCGAAGGGTGAAGCGGGGCCGAGCGAAACCTGCTTTGGTAGCTTGGATTAGCCGAAGGCGTAATCCGAGGGACGAGGTTTCGTTCCAACGTAGCGTGCGCGTCTCGGTTCGCGGCCATGGGCCGCTCCTACTGGGCCGGTTTACCGGGATGCATGGGCGCGTCGGAATAGCGCGGCACATCTACCGTGCCGTCGCAGCTACTCGATCCGCACCGGGCGCCCGATGTTTTCCGACAGATCCGGCGGCAGGAAGTCGCTGTCTGGGTTGTAATCGGGTTTCAGGTAATGCTGCAGGTCCTCAAGGTCGCCCGGGTTGAGCGTGCCGGCCGCCTGCTTCAGGCGCAGACTGTCGAGGATGTAGTCGTAGCGAGCGTTATTGTAGTCGCGCACGGCGGCGAACAGGCGGCGCTGGGTGTCGAGCACGTCGACGATGTTGCGCGTGCCGACCTGGTAGCCGATGTCGGTGGCTTCCAACGCGCTCTGGTTGGAGACGATTGACTGTCGGCGGGCCTGGACCTGCTCGACGTCGGTGTTGACCGCGCGGTGCAGGTTGCGCGTCGACTCGACCACCTGGCGACGCAGGCTTTCGCGCTGCTGCTCGGTCTGGGTCAGTCGGTAGAAGGCTTCGCGGCCCTGCGAGGTGGTCAGTCCGCCGCTGTACAGCGGAATATTGAGCTGCAGGCCGATGCTGCGTTGCTCCACGTCGCCGGTGTAGCGGGGGATGCCGGTGACGGCTTCGCTGCCGGTATTGGTGAAGCCCAGGCTATCGTTGTCGCCCTTGCTGTAGCGCGCCACGGCGTCGAGCGTTGGCGCGTGGGCCGAGCGGCGCTGGCGCAGGGTTTCCTCGGCCGCGTTGACGGCCTGGTTGCTGGCCAGCAGGTCGAGGTTCTGCTGCGTCGCGGTATTGACCCAGGCGCTGGCGTCGTTAGGCACGGGCGGCAGCACCGGCAGGCTGTGTTCGATGCCTTCAAGGGCCAGGTATTCGCGGTTGGTCAGGGTGTACAGCGCCTGGAAGGCATCGTCGACCTGCCGCTGTGCCAACAGCCGGTTGGCGCGGGCGGTGTCGAATCCTGCCTGGGCTTCCAGGACGTCGGTGCGGTCGGACAGACCCACCTCGAAGCGTTCGTCAGCCTGGTCGAGCTGACGCTTGAAGGCCGCTTCTTCGGCCTTCGCCGCGGCCAGGGTATCCTGGGCTCGCAGCACGGCGAAATAGGCCTGAGCCGTGAGTCGGATAAGGTCCTGCTCGGCGATGGAATATTCGATGGAGGCTTGCTCGCTGATGGCGTTGGCCGCCTGCAGCTGGAACCAGCGATCGGCACGGAAGATCGGCTGGCTCAGCGTCGCCTGGTACACCGTGCCGCTGCGCTCCAGCGAGCGCGAGCCCCGGCTGGTATCGACGTCGGTGCGCGTGCTGCTCAGCTCGGCCCCGCCACTCAGGTTGGGCAACAGGCCGGCGCGCGCCTGCGGAACCACTTCCTGCGCGGCCTTGAACTGGGCGCGGGCGGCGGCGAGGTCGGCATTGTTGGCGACGGCCTGCTGATAGACGCTGATCAGGTCGGCGCGGTTGGAAAGCGGGGGCGCTGTCTCGGCCCATGCGAGCCCCGACGAGGCGGCGGTCACGGCGAGTGCCAACGTGAGTCTGCGCAGCATGTGCGTCTTTCCTTGAAGCGAGGTGAGGGGCAAGGCTATGCGCGGTCATGCGGCCGGTCAAGGCGCTTGAAAGGGCGGTTCCGTTGCCAGCCGAGGGCGCCTGCCGGGGACACCGGTGGTCAGCACGTCGTGACCCAGCGGTCGCCACGTGCGCCAGCGGCATGGCGTTCGCCGGGCCACTTGATTAGACTCGGCCCCGTTCTTGTCGGGGTGCCTTGAAGCGAAGGCTGAGATCGGAAAGTTCCGGATCCCGTTGAACCTGATCAGGTTAAGGCCTGCGTAGGGAACAAGATGTGCTCGCCAGTCTTCGGCCAGCTCTCTCGGCGCCAGTCCCGGCGCGCCCCGATGCCCTTTTCCCACCGTGTTTTTCAGGTTCGCTCCGACAACTTTCGAGGAGCTAGCCTGATGCGTGCAGAACAACAAAACCTGAGTGAATCCGCCCAGGTCGACCAGGGGTCGATCCAGCCGTTCCCGCGTTCGCAGAAAATCTATGTGCAGGGCTCTCGCCCGGACATCCGCGTGCCGATGCGCGAGATCAGTCTCGACGTCACGCCCACTGACTTCGGCGGTGAGATCAACGCGCCGGTGCTGGTGTACGACACCTCCGGCCCCTACACCGATCCGAGCGTGACCATTGACGTGCGTAAAGGCCTGGCGGACGTGCGTTCGGCCTGGATTGATGACCGTGGCGACACCGAGCTGCTCGATGGCCTGACCTCGCAGTTCGGCCAGCAGCGCCTGGCCGATGCCGAGCTGACCAAGATGCGCTTCGCCCACGTGCGCAACCCGCGGCGCGCCAAGCCGGGCAAGAACGTCAGCCAGATGCATTACGCGCGTCAGGGCATCATCACGCCCGAGATGGAATTCGTTGCCATCCGCGAAAACCTGAAGCTGCAGGAAGCGCGCGCCGCCGGCCTGCTCACCGAGCAACATGCCGGGCAGAGCTTCGGGGCTTCGATCCCGAAGGAAATCACCGCCGAGTTCGTGCGTGACGAAGTGGCCCGCGGCCGCGCGATCATTCCCGCCAACATCAACCACACCGAGCTCGAGCCGATGATCATCGGCCGCAACTTCCTGGTGAAGATCAACGGCAACATCGGCAACTCGGCGCTGGGCTCCTCGATTGAAGAGGAAGTGGCCAAGCTGACCTGGGGTATCCGCTGGGGCTCGGACACCGTGATGGACCTGTCCACGGGCAAGCACATCCATGAAACCCGCGAATGGATCATCCGCAACTCGCCCGTGCCGATCGGTACCGTGCCCATCTACCAGGCGCTGGAAAAGGTCAACGGGGTCGCTGAAGACCTGACCTGGGAGCTGTTCCGCGACACGCTGATCGAGCAGGCCGAGCAGGGCGTGGACTACTTCACCATCCACGCCGGCGTGCTGCTGCGCTATGTGCCGCTGACGGCCAAGCGCGTCACCGGTATCGTCTCGCGCGGCGGCTCGATCATGGCCAAGTGGTGCCTGGCGCATCACCAGGAGAACTTCCTCTACACCCACTTCGACGAAATCTGCGAAATCATGAAGGCCTACGACGTCAGCTTCTCGCTGGGTGATGGCCTGCGTCCGGGCTCGATCGCCGACGCCAACGATGCGGCGCAGTTCGGTGAGCTTGAAACCCTCGGCGAGCTGACCAAGATCGCCTGGAAACATGACGTGCAGTGCATGATCGAAGGCCCCGGCCACGTGCCGATGCAGTTGATCAAGGAGAACATGGACAAGCAGCTGGAGTGCTGCGACGAGGCGCCGTTCTACACCCTCGGCCCGCTGACCACCGACATCGCGCCCGGCTACGATCACATCACCTCGGGCATCGGTGCGGCCATGATCGGCTGGTTCGGCTGCGCCATGCTCTGCTACGTCACACCCAAGGAGCACCTCGGCTTGCCGAACAAGGATGACGTCAAGACCGGGATCATCACCTACAAGATCGCCGCGCATGCTGCCGACCTCGCCAAGGGCCATCCCGGCGCGCAGATCCGCGACAACGCCCTCTCCAAGGCACGCTTCGAATTCCGCTGGGAAGACCAGTTCAACCTCGGCCTGGACCCGGACACCGCCCGCTCATACCACGATGAAACCCTGCCGAAGGATTCGGCCAAGGTCGCGCATTTCTGCTCCATGTGCGGGCCGAAGTTCTGTTCGATGAAGATTACCCAGGAAGTGCGTGAATACGCGGCGCAAAACGGCCTGACCGATGAGCAAAAAGCGATCGAGGCCGGCTTCAAGGAGCAGTCGTCGCGCTTCAAGGACGAAGGCTCGGTGATCTACAAGCAGGTGTGAAGACGGCAAGAGCGCCGGAGGCTTGGGCCGTAGGGTGGATGTCGCTTTTTTACATCCACCATGGCGCCGGCGTGCGGTGGATTTATGAAGCGTGATCCACCCTACGTAGCGGCCAGTTCGCGGCCACGGGCCGCTCCTACAAAAGCCGTCACCGCGTAGGAACGGGCCATGTCCGCGAGCGCGACCGGCAATAAGGGACGTTTTACGCGGAATTGCCGTATCGCGGCATAACGGTCTTCCAGGAGAGCTCCGTAGCCCCGTAGGGTGGATGTCGCTTTTTACATCCACCGTGACGCTGTTCGGTGGATCGATGGGACGTGATCCACCCTACGTGGCGGTCGGTTCGCGGCCACGGGCCGCTCCTACAGAAAGCCGTCATCGCATAGGAACGGGCCATGCCCGCGAGCGCGACCGGCAATATGGGACGTTTACCGCGGAATTGCCGTATCGCGGCATAACGGTTTTCCACGAGAGCTCCGTAGCCCCGTAGGGTGGATGTCGCTTTTCACATCCACCGTGACGCTGTTCGGTGGATCGACGGGGCGTGATCCACCCTACGTAGCGGCCGGTTCGCGGCCATGGCTCGCTCCTACAACCCTGGCTCTGCCAGGTTTCAACAACAATTCCTTAGAGACAGAACGTGAATACTCCAGGCCGTTACTCCCCGCATCAGCGCATCGCCTTTGAACACCGCGTGTTCGGTGGGCGCGATCTGTTTTCCCTGTGGTTTTCCCTCGGCGTCGGCTTGATGGTGCTGCAACTCGGCGCCTTGCTGGCGCCGGGCCTTGGCATGAGCGGCGCCTTGCTCGCCATCATCAGCGGCACCGCGGTCGGCGTGCTGCTGCTTGGTGCCGTCGCGGTGATCGGAAGCGATACCGGGCTGTCATCGATGGCCAATCTGAAGCGCACATTGGGCGACCGCGGCGCTGTGCTGCCGGCGCTGCTTAACCTGGCTCAGCTGGTTGGTTGGGGCGCGTTCGAAATCATTGTGATGCGCGACGCCGCGAGCCTGTTGGTGACACGCGCCTTCGGCGAGCAGAGCATGCTGGTCAGTCCGGCACTTTGGACGCTGGTCTTCGGCGTGCTGGCCACGTTGCTGGCGATTGCCGGTCCGCTGACCTTCGTCCGCCGCATCTTACGTAAGTGGGGTATCTGGTTGCTGCTGGGCGCCTGCGTCTGGCTGACGTGGAATCTGCTCGACAAGGCCGACCTCGTCGGCCTCTGGGCTCGCCAAGGCGACGGCTCGCTGCCGTTCGCGCTGGGTTTCGACATCGCCATTGCCATGCCCCTGTCATGGCTGCCACTGATCGCCGATTACTCGCGCTTCGGCAGGGCAGCGCGGCGTGTGTTCGGCGGCACAGTGCTGGGCTTTTTTATGGGTAACGTCTGGCTGATGAGTTTGGGCGTTGCCTATACCCTGGCGTTCGCCGACAGCGGGGAGGTCAACGCGCTGCTGCTGGCGCTCGCCGGTGCCGGGTTCGGCATTCCGCTGCTGCTGATCCTGCTCGACGAAACGGAGAACGCCTTCGCCGACATCCATTCGGCGGCGGTCTCGGTAGGTGTGCTACTGCCCGTGCGGGTCGAGCGGCTGGCTCTGGCGATCGGCGCCGTCAGCACCCTGATCGCCTGGTTCGCACCGCTGGCCGAATACCAGAACTTCCTGCTGCTGATCGGTTCGGTGTTCGCCCCGCTGTTCGGCGTCGTGCTGGTCGACCACTACGTCCTTGGCCGCCGCGGCCAACGGCTGCCCGCCGCACAGGCATTGCGCTGGGAGACCCTGCTCGCCTGGGGGTGCGGGGTGGTCGTATACCACCTGCTTGCTAAGGTCTGGCCGGAAATCGGAGCCAGCCTGCCGGCCCTGTTCCTCTCGGGTGCGCTGCTCTGGCTGTTCAGCCTGTCCCGTCGCGCTACGGCACGTATGCCGGTTTCAGCACGTCTGTGAGCTCCCCATAGGGGATTTCCAGCAAGGGGTGCCCACTTGAGTAGGGAGCAATGCTGTAGACGTCGTACTTGAGCATCACCTTGTCGCGGAGCAGAGCGATATTGGCGGTGCGCTGGAACGGCCACTGGCGGGCGAATTCGGCGTCATGTCCGTTAGCGGCAAGCCAGCGCCGGTGTGCGTCCGCGGCGGCGCGCCAGAACGCGCCTTCCTTGCCCGGCAGCAGCACGTCGGCAAGGGCCAACCCCCGCTTCTGCTCGCGGTCGTAATTGATGAAGCCACGACCGGGCATGCCGTGCGCGCCGCCGGTATAGAGGTAGCTGGAAAGCTCCACCACCAGCAGTGCGTCATGCTGATCGATCAGCTTCGCCTGCAGGTAGCTGCTCCACCCGGGTCTGGCCTCGCGCAGGAATTCTTCCCGGTAGTCGACGAGGGTGGCAGGCATTTGGGCGTCCGGGGTGTTCCTTGTCATCTGGCGCAAGCGCTGATCGATCAGAGCGTTCAGTGCCGGCTCGTTGGCGAATACCTGGGTGTCGATGTTGACCAGCGGGCAGCGTTCATCCTGTGCCGGGCAGCCGCTGGGCCGCTGTTCGTCGACGACGTGGCGAACCGGGGCAGGCCGCTCGGTGACGAGGTGCTGGCAGCCGCCCAGCAGCAGGCTGAGCGCAAGAAGGGGCAGGGCATTACGAAGCGACATGAGGGTTAGATGGCTCTGGCTATCGTGAAGTCGGTTTCGAGTCCGGGTCAGGCACGAAGTTCGCCAATCCGGCTCGGGCATTTTTACACGGGTGAATGGTCTGCAGAGGGCTGCGCCTGGCTAGCGGGCGCGCTAGGATGACCCCCAGAGACCGCTCACTCCGTGACGGTTACAGCCTTTCCCCGCCAGTTGGCGGGAAACGTCTTCAAATGCGAGTGAAGTGATTCATGACAGACACCTTCAAGCCCGGCCCGGATGATGTAGAGATTGTCGAACGGGAGCAATGCTTCAGCGGCTTCTATCGTCTGGACCGGCTACAGTTGCGTCATCGCCTGTTCAGCGGTGCGATGGGGCGGCAACTGGAACGCGAGTTATTCGTTCGCCACGATGCCGTGTGCGTGCTCCCCTACGATCCGCGACGTGACGAGGTCGTGTTGATTGAGCAGTTTCGTGTCGGGGCGGTTGGCAAGGTCGCCAATCCCTGGCTGATCGAACTCGTCGCGGGACTTATCGACAAGGATGAGCAGCCCGAGGAGGTGGCGCGTCGTGAAGCGATCGAGGAGGCCGGGCTGGAAGTGGCCGAGCTCTGGCCTGTCACGACTTATTTCCCGTCGCCGGGCGGCAGTACCGAGCGCGTGCACCTGTATCTGGGGCGCTGCGACAGTTCGAACGCCGGCGGGGTGTTCGGGCTGGACGAGGAAGGGGAAGACATCCGGGTACATGTCTGGACGCTGGATCGGGCGCTGCAAGCGGTGCGCAGCGGTGTAATCGACAACGCGGCGAGCATCATCGCGCTGCAGTGGCTGGCGTTGAACCGCGACGAGATCAGGGGGGCCTGGACATGAGGCGAACGCGCGAGCGCTACCGAGTGGATCTGCGTGAGTTGCAGTCGGCCTGCGAGGCGAATTACCTGCGCCTGATGCGTTTGCTGCCCGGCATGCGCGATGCGCCGGACACCCGTCGCATCGCCATGAGCCAGGGTGACCGGCTGCTCGGTGTGCTGGTGCTGCACGTTGTGGAGAGCTGCCCCTATACCACCACCGTGCAGATCAGCCAGCAGGACTGCCTGCCCTGGCTGCCGGTGCCGCAGTTGGAGGTGCGGGTCTACCACGACGCGCGTATGGCGGAGGTGATCCGGGCCGAGCATGCCCGGCGCTTTCGCGGCATCTACAGCTACCCCAACGCGCAGATGCATCAGCCTGACGAGAAGAACCAGCTGAACCTGTTCCTGGGGGAATGGCTGGGCCATTGCCTGGCCTGCGGGCACGAACTCGAACCCGTGCTCTAGCCGCCCTACTGGCCTGTTGCATCGCGGCACGCAGGCCTCGGGGCTGCTTGGTTCTGTGATGCAGGCCCGCATCGCGCGGTTTACCCCTGCGCCCGCCGACCACCATAATTCCTCAGCGAATTCGCCAAAGGAGACGGGTCTTGGCTGCTGCGCCCCTTACTGCTGATAGAGACTCGGTACTGCTGGTCCAGCTCACCGACAGCCATCTGTTCGCCAACGCGGGCGGCAAGCTGCTGGGCATGGACACGGGCGACAGCCTCCAGCGCGTCGTCGACCTGGTGCTTGCCGAGCAGGCGTGCGTCGACCTCGTGCTGGCCACGGGCGATTTGTCCCAGGACGGTTCCCTGGCGTCCTACGAGCGCTTCCGCGCGCTCTGTGCGCGCATCGAGGCGCCGTCGCGCTGGTGCCCCGGCAACCACGACGAGCTGGCGGCGATGCAGCAGGCGACGCAAGGCAGCGACCTGATGGGGCCGGTGCTGGATATCGGCGCTTGGCGTGTGATCCTGCTCGACACCTTGGTGCCGGGCGAGGTGTTCGGTCAGCTTCGCCAGGCGCAGCTGGACCTGCTCGACCGGGCGCTGGCCGAGGCGCCGCAGCGCCACCACTTGATCTGCCTGCATCACCACCCGGTGAGCATCGGCAGCCGCTGGATGGATGGCATCGGACTGCGCAATCGTGACGCCCTGTTCGAGGTCATCGACCGGCACCCGGCGGTCAAGGCTGTGCTTTGGGGACATATCCATCAGGAATTCGATGGCAGTCGCAAAGGCGTTCGCTTGCTGGCCACACCGTCTACCGGCGTGCAGTTCACCCCGGGCAGCGAGCGTTTCGATGTCGACAAGCGGGCGCCCGGCTATCGCTGGCTGCGGCTGCACACGGACGGCCGGCTCGAGACGGGCGTGTCACGGGTGGTCGGGGTCGATTTCGAGGTCGACTACAGCGTCAAGGGATACTGAACACCGCGCCCAGGGTGAGCGAGGCCGGCAGGGCCGGGCATGGGCGTCCGGCTCGCGGGCAGGTTCGGTCCCTGCGGTTGCGTGAGGGCAGAGGCCGCCGAGGCCGTCCGCTTCCCGCGGTTGCAGGTTTAGGTGACCGCCTTGTAGCCTTTCCCGTCCTTTTTCAGTCCAGCGAACCAGCATGACCTGCGAATCACCCTCGATTCTTTATTTGCACGGCCTCAACAGCTCTCCTAGGTCGACCAAGGCCAGCCAGCTGACACGTGGGCTGCAGCGGATCGGCGCGAGCAACCGGCTTCGCGTGCCGGCGCTGCACCACCATCCCCGTCAGGCCATCGCGCAGGCGGAGGCGGCGATCGCCGAGCTGGGGCGGCCCGTGCTGGTCGGCAGCTCGCTCGGCGGCTACTATGCGACCCACCTCGCCAAGCGTCATGGTCTCAAGGCGCTGCTGATCAACCCGGCCGTGAGTCCGCACCGCCGTTTCGATGGCTACCTGGGCCCGCAGACCAATCTCTACACCGGTGAAGTCTGGCAACTGACCGACGACCACGTCCGTGCCCTGGCCGAGCTGGACGTTCCCGCGCCAGAGGATGCCGAGCGCTACCAGGTATGGCTGCAGACGGCTGACGAGACGCTGGACTATCGCCAGGCCGCGGACTACTACCGCGGCTGCGCCGTGCGCATCCAGGCGGGCGGCGACCATGGTTTCCAAGGGTTTGCCGAGCGCATCCCGGCGCTGTTGGGCTTTGCCGGGTTCGATCCGGCATGCTTTGCCGAACTCGATTTTTCCGACCTATAAGGACATCACGAGACGCTCATGTCGTACACCGCAGAAGCCATTGAAGTCCTCTCCGGCCTTGATCCGGTGCGCAAGCGCCCGGGCATGTACACCGATACGTCGCGTCCCAACCACCTGGCGCAAGAGGTGATCGACAACAGCGTCGACGAGGCGCTCGCCGGGCATGCCAGTTCGGTGCAGGTGATCTTGCACCAGGACAATTCGCTTCAGGTCATAGACGATGGCCGCGGGATGCCGGTGGACATCCATCCCGAGGAAGGCGTTTCCGGTGTCGAGCTGATCCTCACCAAGCTGCACGCCGGCGGCAAGTTCTCTAACAAGAACTACCAGTTTTCCGGCGGTCTGCATGGCGTCGGCATCTCCGTGGTCAACGCCCTGTCGACCCGCGTCGAGGTGACCGTCAAGCGCGACGGCAGCGAGTACCGCATGGCCTTCGCCGACGGCTTCAAGGCCAGCGAGCTGGACGTCATCGGCACGGTCGGCAGGCGCAACACCGGCACCAGCGTGCATTTCTGGGCGGACCCCAAGTATTTCGATTCGCCGAAATATTCCATCAGCCGGCTCAAGCATGTGCTCAAGGCCAAGGCCGTGCTCTGCCCGGGACTGAAGGTCAGTTTCGAGGACAAGGGCAGCGGCGAGCGTGTGGAGTGGCACTACGAGGATGGCCTGCGTTCCTACCTGGTCGATGCCGTCAGTGGCTTCGCGAGGCTGCCGGACGAGCCGTTCTGCGGCAGCCTGGCCGGCACCAAGGAGGCGGTCGACTGGGCCTTGCTGTGGCTGCCCGAAGGCGGCGACAGCGTCCAGGAAAGCTACGTCAACCTGATCCCCACCGCCCAAGGCGGCACCCATGTCAACGGGCTGCGCCAGGGGCTGCTGGACGCGATGCGCGAGTTCTGCGAGTTCCGCAACCTGTTGCCGCGCGGGGTCAAGCTGGCGCCGGAGGACGTCTGGGAGCGCATCGCCTTCGTGCTGTCGGCGAAAATGCAGGAGCCTCAGTTTTCCGGCCAGACCAAGGAACGGTTGTCGTCGCGCGAGGCGGCTGCGTTCGTTTCCGGTGTGGTCAAGGATGCCTTCAGCCTCTGGCTCAATGGGCACCCCGAGCTCGGGCTGCAGTTGGCCGAGCTGGCGATCAGTAACGCCGGGCGGCGCCTGAAGGCGAGCAAGAAGGTCGAGCGCAAGCGCATTACCCAGGGGCCGGCGCTGCCCGGCAAGCTGGCCGACTGTGCTGGTCAGGATCCGGCGCGTTCCGAGCTGTTCCTGGTCGAGGGCGACTCGGCCGGCGGTTCCGCCAAGCAGGCGCGCGACAAGGAATTCCAGGCGATCATGCCTCTGCGCGGCAAGATCCTGAACACCTGGGAGGTTGACGGCGGCGAGGTGCTGGCCAGCCAGGAGGTGCACGACATCGCGGTGGCCATCGGAGTCGATCCCGGTGCGGTGGACATGAGTCAGCTGCGCTACGGCAAGATCTGCATCCTCGCCGACGCCGACTCCGACGGGCTGCACATCGCGACCTTGCTGTGCGCGCTGTTCGTTCGTCATTTCCGTCCGCTGGTCGATGCCGGCCACGTCTACGTGGCGATGCCGCCGCTGTATCGGATCGACCTCGGCAAGGACATCTTCTACGCGCTGGACGAAGCCGAGCGTGACGGGATCCTCGAGCGCCTGACCGCGGAGAAGCGCCGCGGCAAGCCGCAGGTGACCCGCTTCAAGGGGCTCGGCGAGATGAACCCTCCGCAGTTGCGCGAAACCACTATGGATCCCAATACCCGCCGACTCGTGCAACTGACCCTCGATGACTTCGACGGCACGCGGGAAATCATGGACATGCTGCTGGCCAAGAAGCGCGCCGGCGACCGCAAAAGCTGGCTCGAGTCCAAGGGCAACCTGGCCGAGGTGCTGCTGTGACCATTGCCTCGCGTGTGCTGGCCTGCTGCCTGCTCGCGCTCGGTGCGCCTGCCTGGGCGCAGGCGCAGGCGCAGGCGCCGGCCGAGACGCTGTCGCTGGTTGGCGAGCATCCGGTGGAAGGCATCGAGATGGGCAATCTGTCGGGACTGGCCTGGTGCGGCGACGGCCTCTGGGCCGTGTCCGACCGCGACGACGCCACGCTCTATCGGCTCGACGCCAGCGAGGCCGTGTGGCGCGCCGTTGCCGAGACGATCAGCGCGCCCCCGCCGCCGGACAGCGGGCTGTCCTGGGGGACCCGGGTGCGCTCTCAGGTCAGCGGTCTGGCCCGCGGAGGCGAACTGGATTTCGAGGGATTGAGTTGCGACAGCCTGGGCAATCGCTACCTGGTCAGCGAGGCCTACGCCGCCGTGCTCAAGGTCGGTCCGGCGGGCAAAGCCGAATGGCTGAACCTGCCGGACGGGCTGGTCCGCCAGGCGCGCGCCAGCGGCATGCTGCTGCAGTTCAACGCCATGTTCGAAGGCCTCGCGGTCGATCCCGAGGCCGGCCGACTCTGGCTGGCGGCCGAGCACAACCGTCGCGGTCTGATGGTCATGCACCGCCAGCAGGGTCGTTGGCGCTGTACGGGCGGTTGCGTCCTGCTCGCCGAAGGCGGGCGTGAGTCACCGCCGACGGCGGCGGAAGAAACCGATCAGCCGCGGCGTTTCTCCGGGCTGGCCTACCATGCTGACAAGCTGTTCACCCTGGAACCGGTGGCTTATCGCATCTGTCGCCGCGCACTGGATACCGGCGAGCGCGAGCGTTGCTGGTCGTTCGCCGACACGGCGATGGCCGATGCGCGGCGCTACGACACGCCGTTCGGTAATGCCGAGGCGCTGTGGGTCGACGCGGAGGGCGCCTGGGTCGGCATCGACAACAACCAGATGACCCGGGCCGACGGCGAGCAGCGCCCAGTCGTCTGGCGGTTTGCCGCGCCGAAGGGCGGTTGGGGTGCGAAGCCGTGACCCAGCCCGCCGGCCGCCACGCGGGCCGTGTGATGCTGGTGCTAGCCTGGGCGGCAGGATTGTTTCTGGCGACCCGCTTCTTCGCCGACTGGGAACAGGGGCGCAACAACCCCAACCAGCATCCCGTATCGGTGGTGCAGGGCGAGCGGGTCGAGGTCCGTCTGGCCGGCAACGCCCAAGGGCATTTCGTGGCGGATGGGAGCATCAACGGGCAGCCGGTGACCTTTCTGCTGGACACCGGCGCCACCGATGTCGCCATTCCCCTGCAACTGGGCGAGCGCCTCGGTCTGCCGCACGGCGCGCCGATCGCGTTACAGACCGCCAATGGCCAGGCGACCGGCTACCGCACCCTGCTCGACAGCCTCCGCCTGGGGGACATCCTGCTCAATCAGGTTCGCGCTATCGTCGTGCCGGGTTTCGATGGTGACCAGGTGCTGCTTGGCATGAGCGCCCTCAAACAACTTGAATTCACCCAGCGCGGCGGCACCCTGGTGCTGCGCCAGGACATCCCCTAGGGCGGCCGCATGACGACCCTGATTGAGGCGACCGTGCCGGTGCTGGCATCCCTGGATCTCGACGAAAGCCGCGACTTCTACCTGACCCGGCTCGGCTTCAAGCTGCTTCGGCAGCAGGCCGACTACCTGATCCTCGCCCGTGACGGGGCCGAGTTGCACTTCTGGCGCTGCACGGAGCGCAAGGTGGCCGAGAACACCTCCTGCTATGTGCGCACCGGCGACTGCCAGGCACTATTCGCCGAGTTCACCCGCCGCGGCCTGCTGCTGCAGCCGCCCGTGCGCTGTCCGTGGGGCATGACGGAGCTGTACGTCATCGACCCCCACGGCAATCTGCTCAAATTCGGCGAAATCGCCTCGAAACCCACCCCTTCAAGGGAAGAACACTGCTCATGAGCGAAACCCTGGACCTGAGCCTGGACGGCGTCGAGCGCCGTTCCCTTGCCGACTTCACCGAGCAGGCTTACCTCAACTATTCGATGTACGTGATCATGGACCGCGCCCTGCCGCACATTGGCGACGGTCTCAAGCCTGTGCAGCGGCGGATCATCTACGCCATGAGCGAGCTTGGCCTGAACGCCGATTCGAAGCACAAGAAGTCGGCACGCACCGTCGGTGATGTGCTCGGTAAGTTTCATCCGCACGGTGATTCGGCCTGTTACGAAGCCATGGTCCTGATGGCACAGCCGTTCAGCTACCGTTACACCCTGGTCGACGGCCAGGGCAACTGGGGCGCGCCGGACGATCCGAAGTCCTTCGCCGCCATGCGCTACACCGAGGCGCGGCTGTCGCGCTATTCCGAAGTGCTGCTCTCCGAGTTGGGGCAGGGCACGGTGGACTGGGTGCCCAACTTCGATGGCACCCTCGACGAGCCGGCGACGCTGCCGGCGCGCCTGCCCAACCTGCTGCTCAACGGCACCACCGGCATCGCCGTGGGCATGGCCACCGACGTGCCGCCGCACAACCTGCGCGAGGTGGCTGCTGCCTGCGTCCGCCTGCTGGACGACCCCAAGACCACCGTCGAGCAGCTCTGTGAGCACGTGCAGGGCCCGGATTACCCCACCGAAGCGGAAATCATCACGCCGCGTGCCGACCTGTTGAAGCTCTACGAAACCGGCCGCGGCTCGGTGCGCATGCGCGCCGTGTACCGGGTCGAGGACGGCGACATCGTCGTCACCGCGCTGCCGCACCAGGTATCGGGGTCCAAGGTGCTCGAGCAGATCGCCGCGCAGATGCAGGCGAAAAAGCTGCCGATGGTCGCCGACCTGCGCGACGAGTCGGATCACGAGAACCCCTGTCGGATCGTGATCATCCCGCGCTCCAACCGTGTCGATGCCGACGAGCTGATGCAGCACCTGTTCGCCACCACCGAGTTGGAATCGAGCTACCGGGTCAACACCAACGTGATCGGCCTCGACGGGCGACCCCAGGTCAAGAACCTGAAGGTGCTGCTCAGCGAGTGGCTGACCTACCGCATCGGCACGGTGCGCCGCCGGCTGCAGTTCCGCCTGGACAAGGTCGAAAAGCGCCTGCACCTGTTGGAAGGCTTGCTGGTGGCCTTCCTCAATCTGGACGAGGTGATCCACATCATTCGCACCGAGGACCAGCCCAAGCCGGTCCTGATGGCGCGTTTCGAGCTGTCCGAACTGCAGGCGGACTACATCCTCGATACCCGCCTGCGCCAGCTGGCGCGGCTGGAAGAGATGAAGATCCGCGGCGAGCAGGACGAATTGGCCAAGGAGCGCGAGCGGTTGCTGGCACTGCTTGGCAGCGATGCCAAGCTCAAGAAGCTGGTGCGCAAGGAGCTGCTCGCCGACGCCGAGACCTATGGCGACGATCGACGTTCGCCGATCGTGGCGCGGGCCGAGGCCCGCGCCCTGTCGGAAAACGAGCTGCTGCCGTCCGAGCCGGTTACGGTGGTCATCTCCGAGAAGGGCTGGGCGCGCTGCGCCAAGGGCCACGATATCGATGCGACCGGCCTGTCCTACAAGGCCGGCGACGGTTTCCGTGCGGCAGCGGCGGGGCGCTCGAACCAGTACGCCGTATTCATTGACTCAACCGGGCGCAGCTATTCGTTGGCGGCGCACTCGCTGCCCTCGGCGCGCGGCCAGGGCGAGCCGCTGACCGGGCGCCTGACGCCTCCGCCCGGCGCCAGTTTCGAGTGCGTGCTGCTGCCCGACGACGAGGCGTTGTACGTCATCGCCTCGGACGCCGGTTATGGCTTTGTGGTCAAGGGCGACGACCTGCAGGCCAAGAACAAGGCGGGCAAGGCGCTGTTGTCCCTGCCTGCCGGGGCCCGGGTCGTCGCACCGCGGCCGTTGGCCAGTCGCGACCTGGACTGGCTGGCAGCAGTCACGACCGAAGGGCGCCTGCTGGTCTTCCCGGTGCGCGACCTACCGCAGCTGGGCAAGGGCAAGGGCAACAAGATCATCGGGATCCCGGGCGATCGCGTGGCCAGCCGCGAGGAATACCTCACTGATCTTGCGGTGCTGCCGGAGGGGGCGACCCTGGTGCTGCAGGCGGGCAAGCGTACCCTGTCGCTAAAGAGCGAGGACCTGGAGCACTACAAGGGTGAGCGCGGGCGGCGAGGCAACAAGCTGCCCCGCGGTTTCCAGCGCGTCGATGCGCTGCTGGTCGATGCGTCTAACTGAGGCCCGAGGGCATTGGAGGGTGGCATCTGCCGATGGTTTCACGGAAGATAGCGGCCTTCCATTTTCGCCCGATCCGCATGACGGTGGCCCCGCAGTTGCCGGGTGGGATCGATGACATTCGGCACGGTGACCGAGAGTGAGCGCCAGCAGCGGGTCGAGTTCCGGCCTGCCGGCGGCGCCCACGGGGCCCGTGTAAAGGTAGAGACGAACGTGCAGCGCTTCACAACTGTTTTGCTACTTGCCTGCGTCAGCCTGGCCGGCTGCATGTCCCAGCCGGTTCCCCTGTACCGGCTCGACAACGGGACGGTAGAAGTACCGGACCAGACCGATGGCGCGGCTGTGCTCCTTGGGCCGGTGAAACTGGCCGACTATCTGCAGCGCGACGCCCTTCTGCAGCGCCTGCCGGATGGCAGCCTCGCGGCCGACGCGCAGCAGGCGCGCTGGGCCGGGGACCTGCAGGGCGATATCAACCAACTGCTGATGCGCCAGCTGGCCTGGCGCCTGAAGACCCAAAGCCTCGAGCTGAGCCCTGGCAGCAAGGGCTTCGCCCCGGAGGTGCAGATTGAAGTGGAAATCACTCGCCTCGATTCCGGCCCGCAGCATCCCGCCGTGCTCGAAGCGCAGTGGCGCCTGCTGGACAAGCAGGGCAAGCGCAAGGCCAGCCGGCTGGTGCGGCTGCAGGAGGCGCATCAGGGCAGCACCAGTGACCAGGTGCGCGCCCAGAGTGTGCTGCTGCAGCGGCTGAGCGAAATGCTGGCAGGCGCGATAGAGCCATTGGTGGTCGCCAAGGCGCCAGTCAAGCGCAACACCGTCAAGGCCCCGAGCCGGCCGGACAACGCACCGCCGGCACTACCCGCCGTCGAGCCGATCCGGACGGAGATGGAAGTGTTTCGCTTCTGATCGAACGGATCGCCGTCGCAGCCGCTCCCCGGCTCGCCGAGCCTTAGGCAGGCCTGCCCTGAAGCATTGCGCGTTGCGCTAAGAGCGAAGTCAGGAACCCTTAGGAGCGGGCCATGCCGGCCAAACGCCCGCCGCCGCGGTGGTGTGGTAGCCCGTCGTGGCCAAGGGCCGCTCCTGCCGGGCAGAGGCTGCGCGATATGCCATAACCGCCATCCGCCGAGGGCAGGCTACTCCGCCGTCCACTGATGACCTCACGTCGAGCGGGCCATGCCCGCAGGATGGCTGGTCGAAATGCCTGCCCCCGATCAGCCGCGCTGACGCAATTCGTGCATGCGGGCCAGTTGCCGTTCGAGCAGTGAAGGGTAGGGCTCCAACAGGCGCTCCACGCAGCAGGCCCCCTCCGGGCTTGCGATGGGGCGGATTCGGGCTCGTTGGCGGATCAGGCTGTCTTCGCCGATATCGCGCTCGATCAGCAGCAGATTGCGGCTGTGTTGCGACAGCGCCAGGGCGGCCTGGGCCGGTGTGCTGAGCAGCAGTTCGCCCTGGCTGAGGTCGTAGAGACCCTCGCCCAGCGTCAGGCCCAGCTGGAGTTGCAGGGTGATGCCGCTGTCGGCAACTTCGATTTGCAGGGCGTGGCCCAGGGCGCGCATCAGTTCGCCACAGCACAGGGCATGGGTCAGGTAGTTCTGTTCGTCATCCTGGCTGTGGAACAGCATCAGGCTGCTGCCGTCGTTAAGGGTGTGCAGTTCGGCCTGGTAGAGCGTCGCCGCCTGTTGCAGGCAAACGCTGTAGCGCTGCAGCAGCTCGGTGAGCCGCTCGCGGGGGAGCCGGCGCAGTTGTTCCTGCGCGCCAAGCTGGACCGCCAGGACGCCGCTCTTGCCGGCCGCCGCCGGCGTGGCGACGCTCAGCGGCGCGGCTACCCGTGGCGCGGAGTCGGCCGGTGGCAGGGCATTGGTCTCGGTGGTCACCAGCGTTTCGCCGTCGTCCTCCTCGATCCATGGCTCGACGTCGGCCAAGGGATCGCGCAGCTCGGCAGGCTCACGTTCGTAGTCTCTCACCGGCGCTGCGGCAGGCACCTCGAAATGCGCCGAGTAGAGGTCTTCCATGTCGTCGTCCAGCTCGATCTCCGGCTCCGGCTCCTCGGGCACCAGGCGTGCCTGCAGCTGGCGCGCCAGATCGCCGATCTCGTCCAGGCGTCCTGCGCCGGGCGCCGGGTCATCGGGATCGCGCAGCCACAAGCGCAACTGCATCAATGGCAGTGAGATCTGGCGCCCCAAACGCATGCTGAGGGTCAGGGTCAGCGCCAGCAAGATCAGGCTGAGCAGTCCCATGCTTTGCAGGCTGATGGTCATCGGCTGCTGGAACTGACGCATGTCGAGGCTGATGCGCAGATGGCCGGCAATCACCTCCTGGAAGCTGATCGGGGTCGAATAGAGCCCCTCTTCATCGCCCAGCAGGTTGCGCTGCGGGCGCACGCCCGACTCGGCGAGTACACGGTTGTCGACACTGTAGATAGCGGCATGCGCGACCAGCGGGTTCTTCACCAGATTACCGAGCAGCACGTTGAGGCTGAGGACGTCGTTGGCCACCAGCAGGTCTGTCGCCGAGGCGGCCGTCTGGGTCATCAGGCTCTGGCCCAGCGCGTCGGCCTGCTGCTCCATGGCGTGCTTGAACTGCATGCCCATCACCCAGGCATAGATGACCAGCGCCAGGACAACGAGCAGCAGGGTGTGGCTGACCACCCGCAGCACCAGCGGGACACGACGCTGGCGCAGGGCACGGTAGATCAGGAGAAAGAAGTTGTCGGGCTTGACGGATGCGGGCCGGTTCACAGAGCGCGGCTCTACTCTTGAGGAAGGTGCCGCGCAGTATACGGAAAGCACCGGGGGTGCTAAAGGTCGCTGGTCAATGCGCACGCCTGCCGGCCAATGCTCCCCCGCTGCAGCGACCCCTGCCGGCTGTTGTAGAATGCCGCCTTCATTGCATAGGAGCTGCGCCTTGCGCGAAATCGTCCTGATCAACATTACCGGCGAGGACCGCCCTGGGCTGACCGCAGCCATCACCGGCGTGCTCGCCCAGGGTGGGGTGAACATCCTCGATATCGGCCAGGCCGTGATCCACGACACCCTGTCGTTCGGCATCCTCGTCGAGATTCCCGATACCGAACGCGCCTCCTCGGTACTCAAGGACGTTCTGTTCACCGGCTACAAGCATGACCAGCAGGTGCGCTTCACGCCGGTCGCCGAGGCGGATTACCAGCAGTGGGTGGCCGGACAGGGCAAGCCGCGGCACATCGTGACCCTGCTGACCCGCAAGGTCACGGCCGAGCAACTGCAGCGAGTCAGCGCCATTACCGCCAAGTACGGACTCAACATCGATCATATCGACCGGCTCTCGGGGCGCCAGCCGCTGGACATGCCAGAAGAGCGGGGCAAGGGCTGTATCGAGTTTTCGGTGCGCGGCGAGCCGGAGGACACTGCTGCCCTGCGCGCCGAATTCCTCAGCGTGGCGCAGGCGCTGAATGTCGACATCGCGTTCCAGCGTGACTCGGTGTTCCGCCGCAACCGCCGACTGGCGGTGTTCGACATGGATTCGACGCTGATCGAGGCGGAGGTCATCGACGAACTGGCGAAGGTCGCCGGCGTCGGCGAGCAGGTGGCCGAGATCACCGAGCGCGCGATGCGCGGCGAGCTGGATTTCCGCGCCAGCTTCAAGGAGCGCCTGGCGCTGCTCGAGGGGCTGGAGGAGCGCGCGCTGGCGGAGGTGGGCGCCAGCCTGCGCCTCACCGAAGGCGCGGAGGTGCTATTCGCCGAACTCAAGCGGCTGGGCTACAAGACGGCGATCCTCTCCGGCGGCTTTACCTATTTTGCGCGCCAGCTACAGGCCAGGCTGGGCATCGACTACGTCTACGCCAACGAGCTGGAAATCGTCGACGGTAAACTGACTGGCGTGGCGCAGGAGCCCATCGTCGATGCGCAGCGCAAGGCCGACCTGCTGCGCGAACTGGCCGAGCGGGAGGGGTTGCGCCTGGAACAGACGATCGCCGTGGGCGACGGCGCTAATGACCTCCCGATGCTCGGGCTGGCGGGGTTGGGCGTGGCGTTCAGGGCCAAGCCATTGGTCAAGCAGTCGGCCAAGCAGGCGATTTCCACCCTGGGCCTGGATGGCATTCTCTACCTGCTCGGGTTCCGGGACCGGGAGGGGACGGATTAACGCCGGAGGACGCGTTTGAGGCTGTAGGCTGGACGAAAAGGCGCTTTCCACGCGCCTGTTGACGTCGAGCCTCGACGGGCATTGCTCTGCGCCCTAGCGTCGACCTGCAACAGGCATTGCCTCCAGCCTCCGCCTATTCCTCGTCCGAGGAGAAGTTGTAGTCCATCGACTGGCTCGGCCCCTGCAAGTACTGCCCCTGGATATAGCCCACGCCGGCCTGCCAGAGGGTCGCCAGCACGGTGGCGCTGTCGACGAACGGGACGATTGTCTGGCGGGCCTGCTCGTGCAGGTCGGCCAGGAGCTGCTTGAGGGCATCCTGGTTTTCCTGACGGCTGAGGTCCTGGGTGTAGGAACCGTCGATCTTGACGAACTCGGCGTCCAGGTGTTTGAGCGTATTGAACGGGTTCAGCACGCAGCCGAACTGGGTCAGGGCGATCCGGCAACCCAGCCCGACCAGGCCCTGAGTGAGCGCCTTGGCCTGCTTGAGGTAGGCGACCGCATCCTGCTCGTCGAGCTGGAAGATCAGCGCGTCGGATGGCAGTCGCGACGCCTTGAGCGCCACGCCGAGCCATGCCAGCAGCGACGCGTCCTGAATGCTGGCGCCCGACAGGTGGACCATCAGGCGCGTGCTGTGGCCCTTGTTGCGGTGCTCGGCCAGCAGCTTGATGGAATTGAGCAGTACCCAGCGATCGATCCGGGTGGCGAGTCCTGCCTCCTTGGCGACACCAAGGAATTCGCCGGGTGGTACCTCGGCTCCCTGCGGATCGAGCAGGCGCAGCAGTACCTCGTAGTGCTCGTGGCTATCGCCGCGCAGGCTGATGATCGGCTGGAACAAGAGGCGGAAGCTGTTTCGCTCCAGCGCCTGCTGTAACATGGCCAGCACGTTGCCGCGGCTGGCTGCCGCTGCCAGCTCATCGGCCGGATCGTAGATGCGCAGCCCGTTGCCATCGGTGAGCTCTTCGGCACAGCGATGGGCGCGGTCGATGACATCTCGCGCCTTGGCGGTCTGCTCGTCGAGCGCGGCGACGCCGATGCTCAGGCTGGTTTGCACCGTACGCCCGCCGACGTCGAACAGGTGTCCCTCGACCTGGCGCAGCATAGCCTTCAATGGCGGCTCCAGCTGTGCGGGCAGGGCGCCGGCCATCAGCACGGCGAAGGCATCGTCGCCGAAACGTGCCAGTTCGGCTCCCTCTTTGAACTCCCCACGCAGCAAGTTCGCCAGCTCGGCGAGCAGGCGGTCGGAGTCGCCGAGGCCGATCTCCGCCTGCAGGCTGGCGAAACGGTCGATGCGGATATAGGCCAGGCTTGCATGCGCGCCGCCATTGACCGCGCGTTCGACCGCGCCGTCTAGCACCTCAAGGAAATGGTTGCGGTTGTAAAGCCCTGTCACCAGGTCCTGACTGCTGATTTCCCGCAGCTTTTCCAGCTCCGCATTGCCGGTCTCGGCGCGTATCACCACCTGGATGCAGGGTTCGCCGTCGTAGCTGGCGGGCGAGAAATGCATGCGCGCCTTGAAGTTGCCGCCGTCGGCGCGCACGCCGCCGCACACCAGCTCGGCGCTGCCCTGGAGTGTCTGGTAGCGTTTGAGGAAGCCCTTGAACTCGCCCTGATCGCAGGAGGCGATCAGATCGATCATGGGCATTCCTTCGAGGTCCTCGACATCGGCGTAGCCGAACAGCTCGAGGTAGGCACGGTTGGCATAGATGTGCATGCCGTCGTGTACGTAGGCGATGGCGTCGACCGAGCTGTCGAGCAACAGCTGGCAGCGTTTCTCCGCTTCGCGCAGCGACAGCTCGGCGGCCCGGCGCGCCCGGCGCTCTTCGAGGTGGGCCAGCTCGCGGGTGGCCGCCAGGATCAGCCATTCGTCCTCGCCTTGCGGCAACGCCGCCTGGGCGCCGCGTATCAGGGCGTCGGTGATGGCCTCGGCGTCGTTGCCGTCGATCAGCTGGATGACAGGAATATCCTTGGCCTGCTGGTGGATGGCAGTGAGGGCCTCGCCGGGCTCGAGGTGGCTGCTGGTCGGCGCGTTGATCAGCAGATCCCAGGTCTGCTGCAGCGCATCGGCGAGGTCTTCGCTTGAGGTCAGGCGATGGACGCGCGTTGCCTGGCCCGCGTTGCGAAACAGGCTGACCAGTCGCTCGGCTTCATTCTGCGAATCCTCGAGGATCAACAGGCGGATGGTTTTCTTGTGCGGGGCCATGGCAGCAGCTTTGGGACGCGCCCTGGAAGGACGCCAAGGCTAAAAAACGGTGAGCGGAATCTACAGCGTGTTCCAGAGTGAGTCAAAATCTTCACCCCGCGTTGCAGCCTGGTTGCCCCGGGCTGTGACCGGGGTCTCCTGGACCGCGCCGGTGGCGCCGACCAGCTGGTACTCGAACTGGTTGTAGCTGCTGGTGCCGGTCTGTCGCCGGTACAGCAGCGCTCGCTGTTCTTCGCCATTCTGGTTGATCTGCACCTTCTGCCCTTCCTGGAACGGCAGGCGCGGCACCAGCAGTGTCGCCGGTCGCGAGATGACGCTGATCTCCGGCAGCAGCAGGGCGCGCAGGTACTCGCTGCCCTGCTCCGTCTTACGCAACAGGCGCAGCCCGCACGGCTGTGCCTGCGGTGCAATGAGCTCCACGCCCATCTGCGGGCCGCGCCCACGGACCTGTCGGATCCAGCGCACCACGGCGACGCTCCAGCCGCGGCCGGTCTCGTCCTGCAGACCGAGCAGTTCCCCGGCCTGCAGTTGGGCCGGCACCTCACCCGGCCAGGCCAGGCAATAGCCGCCCGGGCTGTGGTCGACCCGCTGCACCTCGAAGACAGGATAGGGGTTGCCGCTTGCCGGGCCTGGCGCGGCTTGCTCGGTAGCGGTGGTGGTATTGCCTTTGCCGGGCATGACGAAGTCGATGCGCTCGTGCGGCAGGATCGGATCGTTGTTGACCACTTGCGCATCGAAGGCGACCGCCCAGACGTCCGGCGCCGCATTGTTCAGCTTGAACACGGCGGCCTGGGCCGCCTCGGGCCGCTGCAACAGGTCGGCGAACGGCTGTTCGCCGGCGAGGTAGTAGTGCAGGGCGCTCATGCCAATGCACAGTTTCAATGAGCCCTGTGCGGGGCTGCGCTGGAAACTGCGTTCGGATAGGTCACCCCAGGCGGCCACGACGTGGCGCAGCAGATCGGGATTCAGCCCCTCGGGCAGCGCCAGGCTCGGGTCGGCCGGCCCCTCCTGCAGCTGGGTCTGGAGCGCACTGACCAGCGCCCGTGGGTCGATCCCCAGCAGGTTGGCGCGCTCCGCCGCCGGGAACATCGAACGGTAGCGCGGCGGGCCGTCGATGCGCGTCGAAACGGCGAACAGGCAGTGCGGGCTCGGACCGCTGTGCAACTGCACCCGTGCGCTCCAGGGTTCCAGCAGTTGCGCCAGCTGGCCGATGCCTTGCTGGCGCATCTGGTTGCAGCGCGCACTGCCGAGCATCAGGGCGACGACGTAGGCCTGCTCGACGCTGAGGCCGTCGACCTGATAGCCAAGCTCGTCCCGCACGCGGGTGCGCTGGACGCCGTGCGCAACGGCAAGGCTGTACAGGTGGTGCAGTTCGAGCCAGAGGCCGTCGGGGGTCGGGCTGTACAGCTGGGTCGAGCGCACCAGGATCGCGCCAAGGCTGCGCACCGCTCGCTGCACGGCGATGGTCAGCAGCTGTGCGCCGTCACGGTTGCCCGGTGCCGCAAGCTCGGTGGCGATCAGCTTGTAGCCGATGGCGAGGTGGTTGTGCAGCGCCTGGCACAGGCTGGCGACCTTGCGCGCACGTTCGCCGAGGACGATGGGCTGGTTGAAGAAATAGCGTTCCAGTTCGCGGCTGGCGAACTGGATCTCCGGGCGCAACAGTTCGAGCAACTGCAGGCGATTCGATGCCGGGGTGCGTAACTGGTTGAGCTCCCGGATGGCCTGATAGAGCAACCGCGCCGTTTCGCCCAGGTTGGCCTTGGGCAACCCGGCAAGCCAGCGCCGCAGGCCACGCACGCTGGGCTCGCAGAAAGACAGCTCCTGGCAATCCGGCGTGGGCACGCGTAACAGCAATGGTTGGCTCTGGTTTTCCAAACGTGGACTCCGTGACGTGCCGCGCACCACCCGAGGCGTTGGCGGGGGCGCGCGCTTCGTCACCCGGTGATATCAAAATGAGATCGTGGCACCTTCATCATAGCGAACGCAGAGCCGTTGGCCAGCGGCAGCCGACCATTGGTTCCGGCTAAGGGCTGCGGTTTCCGGCTCAGGGTTGCGGCAGGTCGGGCGCTGGCGTGGCCGGCGCGGACGCGGCCTTCGCGTGCCCCAGGGTTTCGCCCATGCGCACCGGCGTGAGGGCCGACAGATGATCGGCCCAGTCGGCCCGGTCCGGCCCGAACAGCAGGATTACGGTGGAGCCCAGCTTGAAGCGGCCCATCTCGGCCCCTTTCTCCAGCTGGATGGGCGCACGCGCCGCCTCGTCGTAGCGCACGCGCTTCAGGGTCCGCTTGGGCGGCGTCACCAGGCCGGCCCAGACGGTCTCGATGCTGGCGACGATCATGGCCCCGACCAGTACCATGGCCATCGGCCCGCGCTCGGTGTCGAACAGGCAGACTACGCGCTCGTTGCGGGCGAACAGCTCCGGTACGCCCTCGGCGGTCACGGTGTTCACCGAAAAGATCCGCCCCGGCACGTAGATCATCTCGCGCAGGGTGCCGGTCAGCGGCATGTGGACCCGGTGATAGTCCTTGGGCGACAGGTAGACGGTGGCGAAATCGCCGCCCATGAAGGGCGCGGCGCGCTCATGGTCGCCGCCGAGCAGCTCGGTCACGCTGTAGCTGTGGCCCTTGGCCTGGAAGATCCGGCCCTGTTCGACCCGGCCCAGCTGGCTGATGGCGCCGTCGCACGGGTTGAGGATCGCGCCGGGGGTCGGGTCGATAGGGCGTGCGCCCTCCTTCAGGGCGCGGGTGAAGAACGCGTTGAAGTGTTCGTAGGCTGTCGGGTCTTCCACGCGGGCCTCGTGCATGTCGACCTGGAAGTGGCGGACGAAGGCCTTGATGAAGGTGTTCTTCACCCAGGGCACGCGGCACTCGGCGAGGCAGCCGGCCAGGCGGGAAATCAGGTGGTGCGGAAGCAGGTACTGGCTGAGTACGAACAGGCGATCTTTCATGGGTGACCTTTTCATTGCTGGATCGGGGTGTCGGGCAGGTTGCCCCATTCGCCCCAGGAGCCGGGATACGCCTTCACGCGCGGATAGCCCAGGGCCTTGGCCAGCAGGTAGGTGAAACCAGAGCGGTGGTGCGTCTGGCAGTGAGTGATGATCTCCTTGTCGGCGGTAATGCCCAGGGCCTCGAGCCGCTGGGCGATGTCCTCCCGGATGCGCAGGGCGCGCGCCGGGTCCATCGCCTGTGTCCATTCGAAGTTGATGGCGCCGGGGATATGGCCGGCCCGGGCCGCCAGCACCTTGTCGCCGCGGTATTCCTCGGGCGAGCGGGCGTCCCAGATCGCCAGGTCGGCGGCGTCGAGGCGGCTTTCGATGTATTCGCGGCTGGCGCTGGGCGTCTCGTCGAGGCGCAGCGCCACCGGGCCGCCGGCGCTGGAGGGGACATCGCGGCTCAGAGGCCGCTGTTCGGCCAGCCAGGCGTGCAGGCCGCCGTTGAGATAGTGGTAGTGCGAGTGGCCGATCACGTCGAGCAGCCAGATGAAACGACCGGCCCAGCCACCGCCTTCGTCGTCGTAGACCACGTAGACCGCGTCGTCACGGTGGCCCAGCGCACCGAATAGCGCCTCCAGCTGGGCCCGTTCCGGCAGTTGCCCGGGCGCTGGCGGTTGGCCGCGCTGGGTCTGTTTCGGGTCGACGAAGCGGGCGCCCGGCAGGTGCCCTTCGGCGTAGCGGGTCGGGCTGGTCAGGTCGACGAGGATCAGTTCGGGTGCGCTTAGGCGTTCGGCCAGCTCGGCCGGCTCGATTACCAGGGGCAGCGATGAAAAGGCAGACACGGCAGGCCTCGAACGGGTCGGAAAAGGAACCATTCTAGCGAATAAAGTCAGCGGCCGCGCCGGCTGAACGTGGCCAGCGCCCGTTCGATGCACTGGACCGTCTTGTTGAAGGTCTGCAGTGCGGCATCGCCGATGGCGGCGCCATCCTGGTCGGCCACCAGCAACATCACCACACGTCCCTCATGACCGACCGAGCGCAGCAGCAGGTGCTCGCCGGGGAACAGCGCTTTCAGCGGGCCGGGCAGCAGGGCGGAGAACTGTGCCACATTGTCTGGCCGCAGGCGCAACAGCACCGGCTTTTCCAGCAGCCGGCGCAGCACCTGGCTCTGCCCCGGATCAAGGATCGTCCGGCCGGCTTCGCGCGGTAGTCCACTGGTCTGTTGCGTCACCAGGCGTTGTTGCTTGCGGTCGACGAACAGCAGCAGCAACCGCTGCATGCCGCCGCACGCCAGCGCCCGGC
Source organism: Pseudomonas sp. (assembly GCA_032064305.1). Taxonomy (GTDB): domain Bacteria; phylum Pseudomonadota; class Gammaproteobacteria; order Pseudomonadales; family Pseudomonadaceae; genus Stutzerimonas. The sequence goes on from DAMBNU010000004.1 coordinate 216,517, forward strand.
TGGCCGTTGCGGTGAGCTGCAGAACGTTGTCGTAGGGCGTCGGGTCGGCCAGCAATTCGCGGCAATGGGTGCGCCATTGGGCCAGTGCCTCGGCGTCTGGCTCGCTGGCTTTTTTCGGCGCCTGGAACAGGCTGTCCCAGGGCCAGAGCAGCCCCTGGGCCGGATGCCAGAGATCGGTCGGCCCGATGGCCTGGGCACTGGCGACGGCCTGCTGATGGGTCAGTTGCTGCAGTTCGGCCAGTGGCAGTTGCAGGTAGAGCCCGGCGAGGCGCTGCCAGCGCAGGCTGTGTACGCCGCTCCAGCTGTGGTGTGCCGAAAGCGCCAGGCCGTTGGCCAGCACGATGGTGTTGCTCGGCAGGGTGAGCCAGCGGCGCAGCTCGGGATCGGCGTCGAGCATCTGCTGCTGGTGCAGTGGATGGTCGTTGTCCCGGGCGATGTGCAGGGCTTTGATGAGCTTGCGTCGATGCTCGTTCAGCAGGCGATAGCCCTGGGCGATCCAGCCGGGCAGGCCCCAGCGTTCCGCTGCTGCGGCGCAAAGTTCGAGCAGCGGCACGCCGAGCAGTGACTGCTCGACCTGGCGGGCCGGCTCGCGCCGCACCAGCACGCGCTGCTCCCAGGTCTCGAGCAGTGCCGGCTGGATCGCCACCAGCGCCCAGGCCGGTGCGAGGAACAGCAGGCTGCTCCAGTGGATTTCCTGCCACAGGCGCGCCAGGCGTGCGGCGAACAGGCCGTTGGCCTGCTGGCTGGCGTGGTTACTGATCAGCATCAGTTGGCGCAACGGCGCTGGGATGTCGTGCGGCTGGGCTGCGGGGATTCGCGTGAACAGCGTCTCGGCACGCTTGAGGCCGATGCGGCTCAAGGCGACCTCGAGGCTTTCGGCGGGTTTGCTGGTGCTCGCGGCCGTGCGGTTGGCTTCGCGTATCACCGCCAGCGCCAGCACCGGGCTTTCCTGGATCAGCTCGGAGATCTGGCGCATCGACAGGCTGCTGTCGCGCAGGGCGCGATGAACGCGGGCATAGGGCTCGGCTGCCGCCGGCAGCACGACGGCGTCCAACGCGTCTAGCCAGGCCGCGAGCGTGCAGGGAAGTGATGTCATGGTCATGGCGCCGCCGAACTAGCATTTCGTCGAGATGGCCTTTAGTCTGGCGCAAAAGTTCCGATAACCAGAACAATTCTTTCATACGCCCCGCCTGTCACTCAGCGTGCGCGCAAAATCGCGTGGCTTTCCTCCAGGTGTCCCGAGACCAGGTCAGACGTCCCCTCCTATGGCAAAAATCATTGGCATCATCGTTGTCATCGCCAGCGTCCTGGGCGGCTTTGTGCTGTCGGGCGGAAAGCTCGGCGCGCTCATCCATCCGTTCGAGGTGATGATCATCGGCGGCGCGGCGCTGGGCGGCTTCCTGCAGGCCAACCCGGGCAGCACCACGAAGATCGTGTTCAAGAAATCGCTGCAGATGTTCAGTTCGCGGTTCACCCACAAGTACTACCTCGAAGTGCTCGGCATGCTTTACGAGATCCTCAACAAGAGCCGCCGCGAGGGCATGATGGCGATCGAAGCGGACCTCGAAGAGCCCAGCGCCAGCCCGATCTTCAGCAAGTACCCGGCGATCCTGAAGGACGAGCGGATGACCGCGTTCATCTGCGACTACCTGCGGATCATGTCGTCGGGGAACATGGCGCCGCATGAGCTCGAAGGGCTGTTCGACATGGAACTAAACAGCATGAAGGAAGAGCTCGAGCATCCCTCCCACGCAGTGGCGAAGATTGCCGACGGCCTTCCGGCGATGGGTATCGTCGCCGCGGTGCTCGGCATCGTCATTACCATGTCGGTACTGGCAGAGGCGAACAACGCGGAGATCGGTGAAAAGGTCGGCACCGCCCTGGTCGGTACTTTTCTCGGCATCCTGGCGTCCTACGGCTTTTTCGGCCCGCTGGCGGCCGCCCTCGAGCACGATGCGAAGGAAGAGCTGAACCTGTACGAAGGCATCAAGGCGACTCTGGTGGCGTCTGCCTCCGGCATGCCGCCGACCCTGGCAGTGGAGTTCGGGCGCAAGGTGCTGCTGCCGGCCCACCGCCCGAGCTTCGCCGAGCTCGAACAAGCCATGCGTGGTAGCTAAAGACGACGATGGACAACAACCAACCGATCATCGTCAAGCGGATCAAGAAATCCGCGGCGGGCCACCACGGCGGGGCGTGGAAGATCGCCTTTGCCGACTTCGCGACGGCGATGATGGCGTTTTTCCTGGTGATGTGGCTGATGTCCTCGGCCACTCCGGAGCAGAAGCGCGCCATTTCCGGCTATTTCCAGGATCCGATCGGCTTTACCGAAAGCGCCAGCCCGCACGTCATCGACCTCGGTGGCACGCCCACCCCGGCACCGGACCGCACCCTCAACGAGGCAGTCGATCCGGCGATCCAGCAGAGTGAAGCCGACAGCAGCACGCCGATAGATGCCGACCAGGCGCAGACCCTCGCCGAACAGGTCGAACGCGAGCGGCTGGAGCTGCTGCTGCAGGAGTTGCAGAACAAGGTCGACGAAAACCCCGATCTGACGCGCTTCAAGGACCAGATTCTGTTCGAGATCACCCAGGACGGCTTGCGCATCCAGATCATGGACGCGGCCAACCGGCCGATGTTCGCCCTCGGCAGCGCGCAGCTGCAGCCGTACTTCGAAGACATCCTGCTGGCGATGGCCGATACCATCCGCGCGGTGCCGAACAAGATCAGCGTCAGCGGCCACACCGACGCCAAGCCCTATGCCGGGCGCGGCGATTTCGGTAACTGGGAGCTGTCGGCCGGGCGCGCCAATGCGGCGCGGCGGACTCTCGTCGCCGGCGGCTACCCGGAGGGGCAGATCGCCCGGGTGGTCGGCTATGCCTCCTCGGCGCTGTTCGACCGGGAGGATCCGTTCAACCCAGTCAACCGGCGCATCGATATCCTGGTTCTGAACAAAAAGGCTCAGCGCGACATCGAGGTCGAGCAGTCGGCCACCGACGGTGCTGGGGCATCCGCCGAGGATACTGGCGCCGCGCCAGCGACCGGCGCAAGCGCCTCGGCGCAGCCGGCCAACGCTCAGCCGGACGTGCTGCCGCCAGGGCAGGTGCGCGAGCGATTGAATATCTTCGAGGATGGGGTGCTGAAGTTCGACGAGCCGGTCGGGCGCTGATCCTGCGTTGCCGCCGCGTCCGCGCGCGACGTTCCGCTGGCTAGTTGGCCAGTCCGCTGATGATGTGCCGGTAGCTGGCCATGCGTTGCGGCTGGATCCGACCGTCCTCGAGCGCCTTGAGCAGCGCGCAGCCCGGCTCGCGGTCATGCTTGCAGTCGCGAAAGCGGCAGTGGCCGAGCAGATCCTGGAACTCCACGAACCCGGCCTCTACGTCCCCGCGGCTGACGTGGCCCAGGCCGAACTCGCGAATGCCGGGCGAGTCGATCAATTCGCCGCCGCCAGGAAAGTGGAACAGCCGGGCGGTGGTGGTGGTGTGAGTGCCCTTGCCGGTGAGCTCGGACAGGGCGCCAACGCGGGTGTCCACGCCGGGCAGCAGGCTATTGACCAGCGACGACTTACCGACCCCGGACTGACCGACGAAGACGCTGACATGACCGTCGAGGCGGGCCTGCAAGGCAGCCATGCCGACACCGTCGTGGGCGGACACTTCCATCAGCGGGTAGCCCAGGGTGCGGTAGACCGACAGCAGTGCTTCGAGCGCGGTCTTGTTGCGCTCGTCGATCAGGTCGGCCTTGTTCAGCAGCAGCAGCGGGGCGATGCCGGCGTGCTCGGCGGCGATCAGGTAACGGTCGATCAGGTTCGCGTGGGGCTCGGGTAGCGGGGCGAAGACGATCACGATGAGGTCGACGTTAGCCGCCACCGGTTTGAGCTGGCCACGGGTGTCGGGGCGGCAGAGTTCGGATTGGCGCGGCAGCTGCGCGACGATGACGCCGATGCCCTGATTGCCGGGGCGCCAGACCACGCGGTCGCCGGTCACCATCGCCGGCAGGTTCGCCCGCAGGTGGCAGCGGAACACCTTGCCGCGGTGCTCGCCCTGCTCGGCCTCGACCTCGACCTGGACGCCGAAGTGGGCGATCACCAGGCCGGTCTGTTCCGGGCCGAGATCGCCGCCTTCGAGTTCCTCGACGGCACGAGACTCCCGGCGGGCGGCACGGGTGGCGCGCTCTTCCTGGATCTTCTCGATGCGCCAGCTCTGGCGGCGATTGAGTTGGCGTTTGGCCATTGTGTTGGGGTGCCCGGCGGAAATGGTAGGCGAGTCTAGCATGCCGCCCGGGGCGACCGCGGGGCTGTATGGGCGACGGTCGCGGCGCTAGACTCGGGCCCCTGTTCCCTGTTCCCTGTGACGAAGCGTCTCCATGTCGGTGAATCCCCGCGCGCGCGCGCCCGCCCTGCTGGCCCTGGCCAGCCAGTTGCTGGCGCTGGTGATCAGCTGGTTGCTTCTGCTGGCGCTGGCGCGGCTGTTCGGTGTGCATCTCGGGCTGCTCAGCGCCGCTATGTTGCAGGGCGTGCTCGCAGCTGCGTGCGGTCAGCGACTCGGGCTGTCGCCCTGGTGGCTGCCGATCAACCTGGGTTTCGTGCCTGGCCTGGTGCTGCTGCAAAGCCAGGCAGTGCCGCCCTGGCTGCTGCTAATTGCCTTTCTGGCGTTGCTGTTGCTGAACTGGAATGCGCTGGTCGAACGGGTGCCGCTGTACCTGACCGGGCCGGCGGCCGAGCGGTGCCTGGCCGAGCGGTTGGATCGCTTGCCCGGCACGTTTCGCTTCGTCGACCTGGGCTGCGGCCTTGGTGGCACCCTGGCGCGGCTGGCGCGGCGTTACCCGCATGCACAGTTCGCCGGGGTCGAGACGGCTCCGCTGACCTTTGCCCTGTGCTGGCTGCGCTGCCTGCCGCGGGGCAACTGCCGGGTCCGCTTGCGCAGCCTGTGGCGCGAACCGCTGGATCGGCACGACGTGGTCTACTGTTTCCTATCGCCGGCGCCGATGCCGGCCTTGTGGCGAAAGGCCTGCGCTGAGATGCACGGCGATGCACTGCTCATCAGCAACAGCTTCGAGGTGCCCGGTGTCGCGCCGATCGAGGTGCTGGACGTCGACGACTGGCGACGCTCGCGCCTGCTGCTTTGGCGGCCCGGTGGCGGCCGGTCACCTGACGCTGGGCCCCTGAGCGGCTAAACTGCGCGCCATGTCCAAGGAGCCCACCATGCAGAATCCGCAGAACCTCATCTGGATCGACCTGGAAATGACCGGGCTGGATCCCGACCACGACGTCATCATCGAGATGGCCACCATCGTGACCGACAGCCAGCTCAACGTGCTGGCCGAAGGGCCGGTGATCGCCATCCACCAGAGCGACGAAATCCTCGCCGGAATGGACGAGTGGAACACGCGACAGCACGGCGGCTCGGGGCTGACCCAGCGGGTCCGCGACAGTCGCATCTCCACCGAAGAAGCCGAGGCGCAGACCCTGGCCTTTCTCGAGCAGTGGGTGCCGAAGGGCAAGTCGCCGATCTGCGGCAACAGCATCTGTCAGGACCGACGCTTCCTCTATCGCCGCATGCCGAAGCTGGAAGCCTACTTCCATTACCGCAACCTTGACGTCTCGACCCTCAAGGAGCTCGCCGCACGCTGGGCGCCCGAGGTGCTGGCCGGCTTCAAGAAGGGCGGCACGCACCTGGCCCTGGATGATATTCGCGAGTCCATCGCCGAGCTGCGGCACTACCGCGAGCATTTCATCAAAGGCTGAAAAGACCAAGAAGACGGTTGAGGCTGAGGGCTGGACGAGGCGCAGTTCATTGCCTGGGAGGTGCTTGCCGGCTTCGCTGTCAGCCTCCAGCCTCCAGCCTCCAGCCTCCAGCCTCCAGCCTCCAGCCTCCAGCCCTCCGCGCCGAACGCCCGGTTCGCGCGCGTTACCTTCCCAGCCGCCTCAGCTCGTCCGATTCGACAACCCGGGCTCCGTTGCCTTCCTCCAGCGCCAGGCGCCACAGCGCACGGGCGAGGGTACATGCCGAGATGCCGCGGTATTTGCCGGGCAGCAGGTGCGACAGCGGGGCGGTGAGGCGCTCCACTGGCCGCACCTCCATGCGCGGCCCGAGCAACTGGGCGGGGCGGGCAATGGTCAGTTGGGGCCAGCCCTGCGCGCGCAGGCCTTCTTCCATCTCGCCCTTGACCCGGCAATAGAAGATCGAGCTGTCCGGATTGGCGCCCAGCGAGCTGATCACCAGCAGGTGCCGCACGCCGAGTGCGCGGGCGCGCGCAGCGAAGCGCACCACCAGGTCATGGTCGATGGCGCGAAAGGCGTCCTGGCTGCCGGCTTCCTTGAGCGTGCTACCCAGGCAGCAGAAGGCCGTGTCGATCCGCCCGGACAGCTGCGGCAAAAGGTCGGCCAGCGGAGCGACCGGGTTTTCCAGCCGCGGGTGCTCGGCCAGCGGCTTGCGTGTGGGGGCGAGAACGCACTCGACCGTCGGTTCGTTGAGCAGGCGGTCGAGCAGATGCTCGCCGGTCAGCCCGGTGGCGCCGGCAAGCAAAATGCGCTGGGGCGTCAGATACATGGTTTGGCTTCCTGTAACGATTCAGTCGGTCGGCGGGTGCTGCGAGTCGGCCAGCGTCCGCCAGTGTTCGACAACCTGCTGCGGTGCCCAGATCTGCGGCTCCGAAGCCTGATAGTGGTCGGCTCGCTCGCGTTCGGCAACTGTCGCCTGCGCCAGCGTGAACGCCTGCTCGATATCGCGGGTCTGGGTCAGGGCCTCGGCGAACAGGGCGCGGCCGAAATAGGTGAAGTCGCTGTCCTCGGAACAGCCGAACGACACCCTGTCGGCGCGTGCGGCCGCGATCACCAGGGTGTGCGGGTCCTTCAGCGGCTCGATGAAACCGCCGGCGTAGCAGGCCGAGATGACGACGATCTTGTCGCGTCCGGCCAGTGGTGCGAGCAGGGTGGCCAGGTCAGCGGCGGGTAGATCTTCCAGCGCCAGCCGCGGTTGCGACAAGACCAGTTGGTGGTCAGCGGTCCCGTGGCTGGTCAGGTAGAGAAAGATCAGGTCCTCGGGACCGCTGCGTTCGGCCAGCTCGCGGATCGCACGGCCCAGGTTCTCGCGGGTCGCCAGCGGTCGGTCGGCGAAGTGGTCGCGGTGGTTGACCAGGGTGATCCCACCGCGTGCCGCAAAACGCTCCGCCAGCAGGTCGTGGACGAAGTCCGCTTCGCGCAGGAACACGCTCTGCTCGCCGTCGCCGCCCAGCGTCAGGCTGTAGAGTTCGGCGGCCGGGGTCGAGGCGGGAATCGCTTCCAGGGCCTCGGTCAGCAGCCGGCCCTGGCGCAGCAGGCCGACCTCCAGCGGGTCGGCGAGCGCATGGCCGTCGCGGTCGTGGCTGCGGCGGCCCGCCCGCCAGGTGCCGTCTAGCGTAGAGCCGTCCGCCAGGGTCAGTGTGCCGCGACCGTCGAACCGGCCCGCGCGAAAGGCGCCCTGGTAATAGCTCCCGTCGGGTTGCCGCAGCTCGCCCTCGCCGTGGTACCGCCAATGACGGAAGCTGCCGCGGTAGCGCGTGCCGTCGGCTCCGCTGTAGACGCCGTCACCGCTCAGTTCACCCTCTGCGAAGTGTCCCTCCCAGGCGTTGCCCTGGGCATCTTCGTAGCGCCCCGGGCCGTCGAATTGGTCGTTGCGGAAGTCGCCGGCGTAGCGCTCGCCGTCCTCTCCCTGGTAGGTGCCTGGGCCGTTCAGCACGCCGTCGATGAAGGTGCCGGCGAAGGTGCCGTCGGTGTCGCTGCGAACGCCTTCGCCGTTCGGCAGGCCCCGGACGAACTGGCCCTGATACGTACTGCCATCGGCCTGCCGCAGCCGCCCGGCGCCTTCGTAGAGGCCGTCCTTGAAGTCGCCTGCGTAGCTCAGGCCCGGCTCGGTGTAGCGCCCCGGGCCGTTGAGGCTGCCGCCGCGGAACTGTCCTTCGTAAACACCGCCGCTGGCGTAGGTGAAGCGCCCAGCGCCGTCGAACAACCCGTGGCGGAAGTCGCCTTCGTAATGGTCGCCATTGGCGCCGTGCCAGACGCCTTCGCCCTGCCACTGGCCGTCTTCGAAGCGCCCCTGGTAGTAGGCGCCGTTGGGATAGTCGATCCGCCCGTCGCCCTGTAGCAGGCCATCGATGATGTCGCCCCGGTAGCGGCCTCCATCGGGCAGCCGGGCATCGGCCGGCAGCAGTGGCTCGCCGTCGCCACAGGCGGCCAGCAGGCAGGTCAACAGCAAGGGAGCGAGGGCGCGCATGGGGTGTTCCGGTGACAGGATGCGCGCAGTATGCCGCAAACGCAGCGGGGTGCGACAAGGCCGCACCCCGGCGGTCAGACGATGCAGAGCGCCAGTGTTTCGGCGATGAAGGCGGGTTTTTCCTGCCCCTCGATTTCCATCACGGCGCGCGATTTGAGCAGCCACTGGCCCGGCTTCTTCTCATGCGCCTCGAGCAGGGTCGCGGCCACCCGCACGCGCGAGCCGACGCGGACCGGCTGCAGGAATCGCAGGCTGTCGAGTCCGTAGTTGACGCCCATCCGGGTCCCCTCGGGCCGGACCATCAGCTTCTCCATCAGCATCGGCAACAGCGACAGGGACAGGAAACCGTGCGCGATGGTCCCACCGAAAGGCGTCTGCGCCGCCTTTTCCGGGTCGACGTGGATGAACTGGTGGTCGCCGGTGCATTCGGCGAAACGGTCGACGCGCTGCTGGTCGACGGTGAACCATTCGGAATGTCCGAGTTCCTTGCCAATGTAGTCGTTGAGTGCTGCGACGGGTACCTGCGGCATATGGCCTCCGGGGCGCTGGTGGTCTGGTCGGAATAGCGAGGCGTCTAGATCAGCACGCAGGCGCTGGCGAGGCAACCTTGCATGCCTGTCGCGAATGCTCCTCCATAGCCCTGATCGGTAGCGGAGGCGGGAACCGTCCGGGGCAGCGACTTATACTGACGCCCTTTTTGTCTTGGAGGCTGCCATGCTGTTGCGCGGGCTCACCTGGTTGGTGCTGTTTCAACTGATCGGCACGGCGCTCAACGTGTTGCTGGTGCCGATGCTGCCCGGGCCGATCCTCGGTCTGCTGTTGCTGTTCGTCGCGCTGCTGGCGCGCGGGCATGCCAGCGAGTCCCTGCAGGTCGCCGCCAGCAGCCTGCTGCGCTACCTGCCGCTGCTGTTGGTGCCGCCGGCGGTGGGCGTGATGGCCTACACCGGGGCCATCCTCGATGACTTCTGGGCGATCGTCGGGGTGCTGGTGCTGTCTTTGCTGGCGTCGCTGGTGTTCACCGGCTGGCTGATGCAGACCCTGATCCGTCGCCAGCAGCGCAAGGTGGAGCGGGCATGATCGCGGTGCAGTGGCAGGCGGCCGTGGACGCGGTGATTCATCATCCGCTGTTCGGCGTGGCGATCACCCTGGCGGCTTTCCAGTTGGCCTATGCAGCCTACGAGCGGACCCGCTGGGTGTTCCTGCAGCCGGTGCTGGTGTCGATGTTGGTGGTCATCGGCATCCTCTTGCTGTGCGGCATCGGTTACGACGAGTACCGCGGCAGCGCGCAGATGCTCACCGTGTTGCTCGGCCCGGCGACCGTCGCCCTGGCCGTGCCGCTGTACCTGAACCTGCGGCGCATCCGCGAACTGTTCGGCCCGATCATGCTGACCCTGTTGATCGCCGGCAGCGCTGCCACCGCGTTGGGCATGGCGCTGGCCTGGGCGTTCGGCACCCAGCCGATGATGCTGATGACGCTGGCGCCGAAGTCGGTAACCTCGCCGATCGCAATGCTGGTGGCCGACCAGATCGGCGGCATCGTCGCGCTGGCCGCGGTGTTCGTGATGATCACCGGCATCCTCGGGGCGATCGTCGGTCCGGAACTGTTGCGGCGCTTTGGCGTTCAGCATCCTGCGGCCCGCGGCATGGCGCTGGGCCTGACGGCGCACGCGGTGGGCACCTCGCAGGCGCTGCAGGAGAGCGATGAATGCGGCGCCTTCGCGGCGCTGGCGATGAGCCTGATGGGTGTTCTGACCGCCGTGCTGTTGCCCCTGGCCGTGTTGCTGCTGTCCTGACGACGGTCACCGCCTCGCCGGCGACCCAGAGGAATCCAAATGAGTTTGCCGCTGTTTCCCCTCGACACCGTGTTGTTCCCCGGCTGCACGCTGGACCTGCAGATCTTCGAGGCCCGCTACCTGGACATGGTCAGCCGCTGCCTGAAGGCGGGGCATGGCTTCGGTGTGGTGCGCATCATCGAAGGGGCGGAAGTCGGGCCGGCCGCCGCCCAGTTTGCCCCGACCGGCTGCGAGGCGCTGATTCGCGACTGGCAGCAGCGTCCCAACGGGCTGCTGGGGATTCGCGTTGAGGGTGGGCGCCGCTTCGACGTGCAGAGCGCAGAGGTCGAACGCGACCAACTCACCGTCGCCAGCGTTCGCTGGCGCGACGAGGCGGCCGAACAGCCCCTGGGCGAGGAGCACACCGAGCTGGCCTTGCTGCTCGAGGCGCTTGGCCGGCATCCTCTGGTCGAGACCCTCGGCATGGGCGGGCCGGTGCAGGGCCAGCGTGCGCTGGCGAATCAGCTGGCGTACCTGCTGCCGTTCAGCCCGGAGCAGAAGGTCGAATTGCTGCAGCTGGATGCGGTCGCGCTGCAGCTCGAGTGCATCGCGCGCTGGCTGGAGCAGTTGCAGGACGCCGCGCAGGCCTGACCCGCTGCTCGGCGGCAATCGCCGTTACTGATAGCGGTACAGCAGCATCGCACCGGGAAGTGCCCAGGCGGCGAAGGCAGCGATCAGACCGAGGATCGCCGGCAGGATCAGCCACCAGACTCGCGGCGACAGCGCCGGCATCGGCGTATGCCACTGCACCAGGGTCAGGCTGGTTGCGCATAGCGTTGCCGCCAGGACCGCGCCGGCGATCACGTCGCTCGGCCAGTGGACGCCCAGGTAGACCCGCGACGAGGCGATTGCCACGGCCGGCAGGGCGGCTAGCAGCATCCAAGTCAGGCGCAGGCGCGGCGGTTGACCGCGTCCGGCGAGCACGCCAAGGGTGAGAAAGAGCGCGAACGACGCTGAACTGTGGCCGCTGGGGAAGCTGTAGCTGTGCAGTGGCTCGAGAAGAATCTCCGGGCGTACCCGGGCAAAGGTGGCTTTTAGCACGCCGTTGGCCAGCGCCGTGCCGAGCAGCGTGACGATTGCGAAACCCGCCGCTCGCCACTGCCGCATCGCCAGCAGCAGCAGGCCGAGCAGCACCGCCACCCACAGCTGTGTATTGAAGTCACCCATGCGCGTCACCACCACCATGGCCCGATCGGCCAGCATGCTGCGCTCGCCCTGGACGACCCGCATCAGCCCCTCGTCGAACGCCACCATGTGTGGCCAGCCGATGATCAGCCCGGCCATCACCGCGGCCCCCAGCCCGGCGGCCAGCGGCGTGACCCAGCGCACCTGGTGCAGGCTGCAGTGCACCACCGCGCCGATGAACAGCAGCAGGGCGGCGATCACCAGGCCCGCTTCACTCCAGAACCCGTCCGGCAGTGGCAGGCGCACTGCGGCGCCTGCGGTCCAGCCCGGCAGCAGGTAGGCCATGGACCAGCCGGCCGCCGCGACCAGGCTGACCAGCAAGAACCGCCCGAACGGCATGTCGAGCATTCCCGCGGTGAGCGGCAGCATGGGCCGCAGCGGGCCGACGAAGCGGCCGACCAGCAGGCTGGCAGTGCCGTAGCGTTCGAAATACAGCTCCGCCCGGTTGAGCCATTCCGGGTGATTGCGCAGCCCGCGCAGGCGGCGGATGTTCTGGTGATAGCGGCGCCCCAGCCCATAGGACAGCAGGTCGCCGAGCAGGCCACCGGCATAGCCCAGCAGCAGGGTCTCGCCCAGGCTGAGCACGCCGCTGCCTGCCGCCAGCGCCAGCGCGAACACCATGACGGTGCCGGGCATCAGTAGGCCGACCACGGCCAGGCATTCGAGACAGGCCACCAGAAACAGGCTCACGCCAAGCCAGTGCGGGTGGCTGGCGAGCCAGCCGGTGAACAGGGTTAGCCAGTCAGGCATGGCGGGTTCCTTGGGGGCGAGAGGGATTCGACCGGATACAGGCGCTGCGGGTTTCACCCGGCGCGCGCTCCGCGATGCACGGGTCCGGCGGGTCGCTAGTCGCTGTCGGCCCGATTGTGCCATCTCCGGACATGTCGGTCGCCATTCGCCCGGCGCCGCTGTGCGCGCGGTGCGCAGCCGGCTATAATCCGCCGCTTTCCCTCCATTCAGGCCAGCCAGACCATGACCGAGTCCGTACTCGACTACATGACCCGCCTCGGTCGCGCCGCGCGCGAGGCGTCGCGTGTGCTTGCGCGCGCCCATACTGCGCAGAAGAACCGGGCGTTGCAGGCGGCTGCCGCCGCCCTTGACGCGGCGCGTGATGCGCTGGTCGAGGCCAACCGGCAGGACCTGGACGCCGGTCGCGCGAACGGTCTGGACGAGGCCATGCTCGATCGCCTGGCGCTGACCCCGGCGCGCATCGACGACATGATCGAGGGCCTGCGCCAGGTGGCGAGCCTGCCGGATCCGATCGGTGAGATCCGCGACATGCGCTACCTGCCCTCCGGCATCCAGGTCGGCAAGATGCGCGTGCCGCTGGGTGTCGTCGGGATTATCTACGAGTCGCGGCCGAACGTGACCATCGATGCCGCCAGCCTGTGCCTGAAGTCGGGCAACGCGACCATCCTGCGTGGCGGTTCGGAAGCGATCCGCTCGAACCAGGCGATCGCCCGCTGCATTCAGCTGGGGCTGGCCGAGGCCGGGTTGCCCGCCGCGGCGGTCCAGGTCGTGGAGACCACCGATCGTGCCGCCGTCGGCGCGCTGATCACCCTGCCCGAATACGTCGATGTGATCGTGCCGCGCGGCGGCAAGGGCCTGATCGAACGCATCAGCCGCGATGCCAAGGTTCCGGTGATCAAGCACCTGGACGGCATCTGCCACGTCTACATCGACCAGGCCGCCGATCTCGACAAGGCGATTCGCGTCGCCGACAACGCCAAGACCCAGCGCTACGCGCCGTGCAACACCATGGAGACACTGCTGGTGCATGCCGCCATTGCCGGGCGGGTGCTGCCGCCGCTGGCTGCGATCTACCGGGCCAAGGGCGTCGAACTGCGCGGCTGCCCGCGCACCTGTGAACTGCTCGGCGAAGCGGCGCAAGCCGCCAGTGAAGAGGATTGGTCCACCGAGTACAACGCACCGATCCTGTCCATCCGGGTGGTCGATTCCCTCGACCAGGCCATCGAGCACATCAACCGCTACGGCTCGCAGCACACCGATGCCATCGTCACCGAGAACTTCACCGACGCCCGGCGCTTCATCACCGAGGTCGACTCGGCGTCGGTGATGGTCAACGCGTCCACGCGCTTCGCTGACGGTTTCGAATACGGCCTGGGCGCCGAGATCGGCATTTCCACCGACAAGCTGCACGCGCGTGGGCCGGTGGGCCTGGAAGGGCTGACCAGCGAGAAGTACGTGGTCTTCGGCGATGGCCATGTGCGGACCTGATGGGCGCTAGTCATGCGCCGCGGCGCATCGGTGTCCTCGGCGGTACCTTCGATCCGGTGCACATCGGGCATCTGCGCGGGGCGCTTGAAGTGGCCGAAACGCTCGGGCTCGACGAGGTTCGCCTGATTCCCAACTTCCGCCCGCCACACCGCGAGGCGCCGAACGGCTCCGCGCAGGACCGTCTGGCGATGGTGCGCCTGGCGGTGCAGGACCTGCCGCTGCTGAAGGTCGACGCGCGCGAGCTGGAACGCGACATGCCGTCCTACACCCTCGACACCCTGGTCTCGCTGCGAGCCGAGCTGGAGGCCGGGGACACGCTGTTTCTCATCATGGGCTGGGATGCCTTTTGCGGGCTGCCCGGCTGGCACCGCTGGGAAGAACTGCTCGACCACTGCCACCTGCTGGTGATGCAGCGGCCGGACGCCGATAGCGAGGCGCCCGAAGCGCTGCGCGACCTGCTGGCGGCGCGCAGCGTCAACGATCCGCTGGCCCTCGCCGGCAGCGGGGGACAGATCGCATTCGTCTGGCAGGCGCCTCTCGGGGTTTCGGCAACGCGAATTCGTCAATTTCTGGCCTGCGGCCGGTCGGTCCGTTTCCTGGTCCCCGACGCCGTACTGGCTTATATCCACGCGCACGGGCTGTACCGGGCGTCGAACTGAGGTTGTGACACGTTATGCAGAATGAATCTTTGGTCCAGCTCGCCATCAGCGCCCTGGAAGACCTGAAAGGCGCCGATATCACCACCATCGATGTACGCGGCAAGACCAGCGTCACCGATTTCATGGTGATCGCCAGCGGCACCTCCAGCCGCCATGTGAAGTCGCTGGCCGACAACGTGCTGGAAAAGGTCAAGGAACAGGGCGTGCGCCCGCTGGGCAGTGAAGGCCTGGACGGCGGCGAGTGGGCGCTGCTCGACCTAGGCGATGTGGTGGTGCACGTGATGCAAGTGCCGACCCGCCAGTTCTATGACCTGGAGCGCCTCTGGCAGGGCGCCGAACAGAGCCGCGCGCAGCACGCCGGCGAGCAGGAATAATCGATTCGTGCGGATCAGGCTGATTGCGGTGGGCTCGAAGATGCCGCGCTGGGTGGAGGACGGTTGGCGTGAATACGCCAAGCGGCTGCCGCCCGAACTGCCGCTGGAACTGCACGAAATTGCGCTCAATACCCGGGGCAAGAACGCCGACGTGGCGCGCTTGATCCGCCAGGAAGGTGACGCCATGCTGGCGAAGGTGCAGCCGGGCGAGCGGGTGGTCACCCTGGAGGTGACCGGCCGGCCCTGGAGCACCGAGCAGCTGGCCGCCGAGCTGGACAGCTGGCGGCTCGATGCGCGCAACGTCAACCTGATGGTCGGCGGCCCCGAGGGCCTGGCGCCGGAGGTCTGCGCGCGCAGTGACCAGCGCTGGTCACTGTCGCCGCTGACCCTGCCGCATCCGCTGGTGCGCATTCTCATCGGCGAACAGATCTACCGCGCCTGGACCCTGCTCTCGGGCCACCCCTACCACAAGTAGTACAGCCAGACCCACGATGTCTCAGCCGATCCCCCTCAAGGACCATGAAAAGGACGCCCGCCTGGTGCGCCAGCGCGTGATCGCGGGCGCCGTACTGGTCGCGGTGCTGATCGGGGCGCTGGTGGCGCGGCTTTACTATCTGCAGGTCATCCAGTACGAGCACCACTCGACGTTGTCGGAAAACAACCGGGTGCATGTGCAGCCGATCCCGCCCAACCGCGGGCTGATCTTCGACCGCACCGGCAAGATCATTGCCGACAACCGGCCGAGCTTCAGCCTGACGGTGACCCGCGAGCGTGCGGAAGACCTGCACAAGACGCTGGAAACGGTAGTCGAGGTGCTGGGGCTGCCGCATGAGGAACTTGAACTGTTCGAAAAGCGCGTCTTGCAGGGCCGTCGGCCGTTCGAGCCGGTGCCGATCATGTACGAGCTGTCCGAGGAGCAGATCGCGCGGATCGCCGTGGACCAGTTCCGCCTGCCGGGCGTCGAGGTTGCCGCCCAGCTGGTGCGTCACTACCCGCAGGCCGAGCATTTCGCCCATTCGGTGGGCTATGTCGGGCGGATCAACGAGGCTGAGCTCAAGCAGCTCGATCCGGTCAACTACAGCGGCACCCACCACATCGGCAAGACCGGCATTGAGCGCTTCTACGAACCGCAACTGCACGGCCAGGTAGGTTACGAAGAGGTCGAGACCAACGCCCGCGGCCGTGTGCTGCGGGTGCTCAAGCGCACCGACCCGATACCCGGCAAGGACATCACCCTGACCCTTGATCTGCAGCTGCAGAAGGCCGCCGAGGCGGCGCTGGCGGGACGTCGCGGCGCCATCGTGGCGCTGCAGCCGGCGACCGGCGAGGTGCTGGCCATGGTCAGCGAGCCGAGCTTCGATCCCAATCTGTTCGTCACCGGCATCAGCTTCAAGGCCTACGGCGAGCTGCGCGACTCGATCGACCGCCCGCTGTTCAACCGGGTGCTGCGCGGCCTGTATCCGCCAGGCTCGACGATCAAGCCGATGATGGCCGTCGCCGGCCTCGACTCAGGCGTGGTCACCGAAGACAACCGGGTCTTCGATCCAGGATTCTTCCAGCTGCCCAACGTGAAGCACAAATACCGCAACTGGAAC
The DNA here is from genome assembly GCA_032064305.1 of Pseudomonas sp. Classification (GTDB taxonomy): domain Bacteria; phylum Pseudomonadota; class Gammaproteobacteria; order Pseudomonadales; family Pseudomonadaceae; genus Stutzerimonas. Next base: position 232,649 of record DAMBNU010000004.1, read on the forward strand.
CGCGGCGGCGATGGTTGGGTGAACCTGGAGACGGCGATCATGCGGTCCAACGACACCTACTTCTACGAGCTGGCCCACAAGATGGGCATCGACCGGATGCACGACTACATGAGCCGCTTCGGCATCGGCCAGCGCGTGGCCCTGGACATGTTTGAGGAGACCTCGGGGCTGATGCCCTCGCGCGAGTGGAAGCGCGCCCGCTACCGTCAGGCCTGGTACCCGGGCGAAACCGTGATCCTCGGCATCGGCCAGGGCTACATGCAGGCCACGCCGCTGCAGCTGGCCCAGGCCACCGCGCTGATGGCGACCCACGGCAAGTGGACGCGCCCGCACCTGGCCAAGCGTATCGAAGGCGAGGCGCCAGTTGATCCCGATCCGATGCCGGACATTCAGCTGCGCGATCCGCGCTATTGGGACGCCGCGATCAACGGCATGCAGCAGGTCCTGCACGGCGCTCGTGGTACGGCGAGAAAGGTCGGCGATACCATGAAATATCGCGCCGCCGGCAAGAGCGGCACGGCACAGGTGGTCGCCATCAAGCAGGGCGAGCGCTACGACAGCGGCAAGCTGGCCGAGCGTCACCGTGACCACGCGCTGTTCGTCGCCTTCGCGCCCGTCGACAACCCGCAGATCGCGGTGGCGGTGATGGTCGAGAACGGCGAGTCTGGTTCAGGCGTCGCTGCGCCGGTCGCCAAGCAGGTGATGGATGCCTGGTTGCTGAACGAGGAGGGTGAGCTGAAACCCGAGTATGCGAACCAGCAAGCGGTTGAAGAGGACAAGCCATGAGCGGGACGTTCGACCGTACCCTCTCGACCACCGATGTGATGCGCCGGCGCGCGACGCTGCTGCAACGCATGCACATCGACGGGGTCCTGTTGCTGCTGCTGCTCACCCTGGCGTCCGGGAGCCTGTTCGTCCTCTACTCCGCCGGCGGTCGGAATTGGGATCTGCTGATCAAACAGGCCACGTCCTACGGTATCGGGCTGGGCGCCATGCTGGTCATTGCGCAGCTGGAGCCGCGATTCATGGCCCGCTGGGTGCCCCTCGGCTACCTGCTGGTGGTCGCCTTGCTGGTGGCTGTGGACGTGGTCGGCTACACGGCGATGGGGGCGACTCGCTGGATCAGCATTCCTGGGGTGATCCGCTTCCAGCCGTCGGAGTTTATGAAGATCATCATGCCGATGACCATCGCCTGGTACCTCTCGGCCCGCTCGCTTCCGCCAGGTATCAAGCACACCCTGGTCAGCCTCGGCATGATCCTCACGCCCTTCGTGCTGATTCTCAAGCAGCCCGACCTGGGCACCTCGATGCTGGTGCTGGTGTCCGGTGCCTTCGTGCTGTTCATCGCCGGGCTGCGCTGGCGCTGGATCCTCGGCGCGGTCGCCGCGCTGGTGCCGGTCGGCGTGGGGATGTGGTACTTCGTGCTGCACAACTACCAGAAGCAGCGCATCCATACCTTCCTCGACCCGGAGAGCGATCCGCTCGGAACCGGCTGGAACATCATCCAGTCGAAGGCAGCGATCGGCTCCGGTGGCGTATTCGGCAAGGGCTGGCTGCTCGGAACCCAGTCTCACCTGGATTTTTTGCCCGAAAGCCACACGGACTTTATCATTGCCGTGCTCGCCGAGGAGTTCGGCCTGGTTGGCGTCTGCCTGTTGCTGCTGGTGTACCTGCTGCTGATCTCGCGGGGCCTGATGATCACCGTCCAGGCCCAGACGCTGTTCGGCAAGCTGCTCGCGGGCGCCCTGACCATGACGTTCTTCGTGTATGTATTCATCAATATCGGAATGGTCAGCGGCCTGCTGCCCGTGGTGGGGGTGCCGTTGCCCTTCATCAGTTTCGGTGGCACATCGTTGGTGACCCTGCTATCAGGGTTCGGGGTTTTGATGTCGATCCACACCCATCGCAAGTGGATCGCGCAGGTTTGACTTGGAATAGAGTGAATTTCTTGAATCGATTACCGCGTCGCTGGTTGGCACGCATGCTCTGTGGCGCAGGCCTGTTCGGTGCGTTCGGCCACGCGCCGGCGCTTATGGCTGCCGACTACGAAGGCGAGAAGGTCGCCGACTTCGTCCGCGAGATGACCCTCGACCACGGCTTCGCCAGCGAGCAGCTGGTGGAAATGCTGGGACAGGCGCAGCGCAAGCAGGCGATCCTCGATGCCATTTCGCGGCCGGCCGAGCGCGTCAAGCCGTGGAAGGAATACCGGCCGATCTTCCTTACCGAATCGCGCGTCGCTCAGGGCGTCGACTTCTGGCGCGAAAACGAGGCAGCGCTCGCCCGTGCCGAGCAGGTGTTCGGGGTGCCGGCGCAGGTCATCGTCGCGATCATCGGCGTCGAAACCTTCTATGGCCGCAACAGCGGCAGTTACCGCGTCATCGATGCGCTGTCCACGCTGGGCTTCGATTATCCGCCGCGGCAGGCCTTCTTCCGCCAGCAGCTCAAGGAATTCCTCCTGCTGGCCCGTGAGGAGCAGGTCGACCCGCTAACCCTGACCGGCTCCTACGCTGGCGCTATGGGGCTGCCGCAGTTCATGCCGAGCAGCTTTCGCGCCTATGCCGTGGACTTCGACGACGACGGCCATATCGACATCTGGAAGAATCCGGTCGACGCCATCGGCAGCGCCGCGAACTATTTCAAGCAGCACGGCTGGGTCGCCGGCGCGCCGGTCGTGGCGCGTGCCGAGGTCAGTGGCGAGCGGCACGTCGAAGGCCTGACCGAAGGCCTCGAGCCGGTGCTGGATGCGGCGCAGTTGCGTGCCCTCGGCTGGCAGTGGCCGCAGCAGGACGGGACGTCGGATGACACCGCCGTGACCGCCTTTCGCCTCGACGGTGCCGGCGGCGATGAATACTGGGTCGGCATGCCCAACTTCTACGTGATCACGCGTTACAACCGCAGTGTCATGTACGCCATGGCGGTGAACCAGCTCGCCGAGCAACTGGTCCAGGCGCGAGGCGAACGATGAAGGCTCGCCTGCTTGTCTCCGCCGCGCTGGTCGTGCTCGTTGCCGGTTGCTCGTCGCCGTCCCGGCAACCGGTCGCGCCGGCTACCCCGAGCAGCAACCCCGACGGCTTTGCGCGTCCGCACAAGGACGGCGCCCCCTGGTGGGATGTCGATGTCTCCAGGATCCCTGACGCGACGCCAATGCCGCACAACGGACCGTTCAAGGCCAATCCCTACACGGTCTTGGGCAAGACCTACTATCCGATCGGCGACGGCAGCCGCTATCGCGCGACGGGCACCGCCTCCTGGTACGGCACCAAGTTTCACGGGCAACCCACCGCCAACGGCGAGAAGTACGACCTTTACGGCATGAGCGCGGCGCACAAGACCCTGCCGCTTCCCAGCTACGTGCGGGTGACCAACCTCGACAACGGCAAGACCGTGGTGCTGCGCGTCAACGATCGCGGCCCCTTCTATTCGGACCGGATCATCGACCTGTCCTTCGCGGCGGCGAAAAAGCTCGGCTACGCCGAGACCGGGACGGCCAGGGTCAAGGTCGAGGGCATCGACCCCGAGCAGTGGTGGGCCGAGCGAGGCCAGCCGGTGCCCAAGGTGCTGGCGCAGCCGCGGACCGCGCCGCAGGCGACGGCGTCGCTGTCCCAGCCGGTGGAGCAGTACACGCCACCGCCGGCTCAGCATGCCGGGGCAGCCGTTCCGGTGCAGCTGGACGACCGGCCAAGCGGCAAAGGCAGCGCCGCGGGTCTGTTTCTCCAGGTGGGCGCCTTTGCCAACCCGGACGCCGCCGAGCTGCTGCGCGACAAACTCAGCAGCATGACCGGCGCACCGGTATTTGTCAGTTCCGTGGTCCATCAGCAGCAGGTCTTGCACCGGGTGCGGCTGGGGCCGATCGATTCGGCGGATGAGGTAGCACGGCTGGAGCAGAGCGTGCGCCTGGCCAACCTCGGGTCGCCACGCCGCGTGCAGGGCGACTGAACCGGGCCGCGGCCACCTTTCACACACTTCTTGTCATCACCCACTTCTGAGAGCGCAATGACTACCACCACCTTCGTGCACCGCCTGTTACTTCTCGTCGTGCTGGCCGTGGCGCCGGCAGCTTGGGCCGAGCCGATCATTCCGTCACCGCCGCAACTGGCGGCCAAGTCCTATGTGCTGATGGACGCCGCGAGCGGCGAGGTGCTGGTTGAAAATGCCGGCGACGAACGTCTGCCGCCAGCCAGCCTGACCAAGCTGATGACCGCCTACATCGCCACCCTGGAGATCAAGAAGGGTCAGATTTCCGAGAGCGACATGGTCACGGTCAGCGAAAAGGCGTGGCGCACCGGCGGCTCGCGCATGTTTATCCAGGTCAACACCCAGGTCTCGGTGGGCGACCTGTTGCACGGCATCATCATCCAGTCTGGCAACGATGCCAGTGTGGCGATGGCCGAACACATCGCCGGCAGCGAGGAAGCCTTTGCCGACCTGATGAACAGCACCGCGCAACAGTTGGGCATGACCAACACCCATTTCATGAATGCCACCGGACTGCCGCACGAAGAGCATTACTCCTCGGCCGCCGACATGGCCAAACTGGCCCGCGCCATTATTCACGAAGACCCGTCTCACTACGGCATCTACGCGCAGAAGGAATTCTTCTGGAACAACATCAAGCAGCCCAACCGCAACCTGCTGCTGTGGCGTGACAAGACCGTCGATGGCCTGAAGACCGGCCATACCGACGAAGCGGGGTACTGCCTGGTAGCCTCTGCACTGCGTGACGGCATGCGTCTGATCAGCGTGGTCTTCGGCACCAACAGCGAACAGGCGCGTGCCGCCGAAACGCAGAAGCTGCTGACCTACGGCTTCCGATTCTTCGAAACCCGAACCTTCTACCAGAAAGGCGTGGAGCTGGCGAAGTCGCGCGTGTGGAAAGGCCAGCAGGACCAGATCAGCGCGGGCCTGGCCCAAGACCTGACCCTGACCCTGCCGCGCGGGCAGATGGATAAGCTGGAGGCGAGCCTGGTGTTCAACCCTGAACTGACGGCGCCGATCCAGCAAGGCGACGTGGTCGGCAAGGTCGAGGTACGGCACGAGGGCAAGGTGCTCCAGAGCACCGACCTGATCGCCCTGAGTGCGGTAGAAGAAGGTGGGCTGTTCGGTCGGTTGTGGGATAGCATCCAGCTGTTCTTCTTCAACCTTTTCAACTGAACCCGGGGAGCAGGCCCGGCCATCCGCCGGACCTGCTCGCGGATCACGAGTCCGTTGCCATGAGCGAAAGCAAAAGCGAAGCATCGCCACCCAGAATCGAATTTCCCTGCGAGCGCTACCCGATCAAGGTGATCGGCGATGCCGGCGAAGGTTTCAGCGAGACGGTGATCGAGGTAATCCGGCGGCACACGCCGGACTTCGACGAAACCACCTTGGTCAGCCGCGATAGCCGCAATGGACGGTTCCTCTCGGTGCAGGTCCTGATCACGGCGACCAGTGTCGAACAACTCCAGGCCATCCACGTCGACCTGCGGGCGACGGGGCGTGTCCACATGGTGCTGTGATGCACCGTCGTGCACGGGTGCGCGGCCGGGCGGCCGATTGTCTGGCAAGCGGTCATCGCGGTCGCGGGGCTAGGCGATGAGCGCCGCAATACTCGGTGTCCGCGCGCTTGGCCTGGTGGATTACATGACCGCCTGGCAAGCGATGCAGCGATTTACTAACGGGCGTGGGCCGGAAACCAGGGACGAGATCTGGTTGCTCCAGCATCCTCCGGTGTTCACCCAGGGCCAGGCCGGCAAGGCCGAGCACCTGCTGCTACCGGGCGACATCCCGGTGGTGCAGGCGGACCGGGGCGGCCAGGTGACCTATCACGGCCCGGGCCAGCTGGTGTGCTACCTATTGCTGGACGTCAGGCGCCTTGGTGTTGGCGTGCGCGAGCTGGTCAACCGGATCGAGGGCAGCCTGATCGACCTTCTCGCCGGCTACGGCGTCGAGGCGCTGGCCAAGCCCGATGCACCGGGCGTTTACGTAGAGGGTGCGAAGATCGCCTCGCTCGGTCTGCGTATCCGCAACGGGCGCTCGTTCCACGGTCTGGCGTTGAACGTGGACATGGATCTGGAGCCCTTCCGGCGTATCAATCCTTGCGGCTACGCCGGCATGCGCATGACCCAGCTGGCCGATCTGATCGCGGAGCCGGTCGAGTTGTCGGACGTCAGCGATCGCCTGCGCGACCAACTGGTGAGGCAGCTCGGCTACGCAGAACAGCGGACCTTGTCGACAGCGATCGATTGCTAGCCTCGCGCCTTGCTCGCTCGGGTTACCTGAATCGTCGGAAAGGGGGGCGGCGCCTGCGCCAGCAAGCACAGGCAGGACCGCCGCAGGGCGCGGCGCGTCAGTTCAGGTTGAGGGCCGGTATCAGGCTGCTGTCGAATGGCTGGCCCGGGACCGGCACCGGGGCGGCGAGGCCCAGGTTGTTCTTCTCGAACACCCGGTCGGCTCGGTAGCTGGATCGTACCAGCGGGCCGGCGGCGACTTCCATGAAGCCCTTTTCCAGACCTATATCGCGCAGGCGATTGAATTCTTCCGGGCTTACCCAGCGTTTGACCGGCAGATGGTTGCGGGTCGGCTGCAGGTACTGGCCGAGGGTGAGGATGTCCACGCCAATGGCGCGCAGGTCGTCCATCGTCTCCAACACCTCTTCGTCGCTTTCGCCCAGGCCCAGCATCAGGCTGGTCTTGGTCAGCATGTCCGGTCGGTGGCGCTTGGCGTGCTCCAGCACGCGCAGGGTCTTTTCGTAGCCGGCACGCGGGTCGCGCACCTCGCGGGTCAGGCGCTTGACCGTCTCGACGTTCTGCGCAAAGACCTCCAGCCCTGAGTCCGCCACGCGCTCGATGGCTTGCAGATCGCCGTCGAAGTCCGGGGTTAGGGCTTCTACCACCACCTGCGGGGTGCGCTGCTTGATGGCGCGCACGCAGGCGGCATAGTGCGCGGCACCACCGTCGTCGAGGTCGTCGCGGTCCACCGAGGTCAACACGATATAACGCAACGCCATCAGCTCCACCGACTTCGCGGTGTTCTGCGGTTCTTCCTGATCCAGCCAGCCGTTGGGATTGCCGGTATCCACTGCGCAGAAGCGGCACGCGCGGGTACACACCGAGCCCATCAGCATGATGGTCGCAGTGCCGTTGGACCAGCATTCGCCCATGTTCGGGCAGTGGGATTCCTGGCACACGGTGCTCAGCCGATGTTCGCCGACATTGCGCTTGACGGCTTCGAAGCGGCTGCCGGTTGGCGCCTTGACCCGCAGCCACTTGGGCTTGGGTTCGAACACCTGCGGTTCGCTGGAGGCGCGGCGCTTCTGCCCGTCCTTGATCGCGGTGATGCCCTGGTTGGTGCGGAATTTTTCGCCGCTGGCGACGGTCTTGGGCTGGGCTGTATCGGACATCGGCTTATTGGGCTCCGCTAGAGGCTCCGTGGACGAAGCGGCTTGTGGCCGCCGCGCAGTTTATCACAGGCACTGACCGTACAGTCTGACCGGCAGGCGTGCTGCGGTAGTCCGGGCGCTGCGGTAGGGGCTTTCCATGGTTCTGCTAGGGCGCTGCGCGCAGCCGGCCCAGCAATTCCTGCGTCGGATGTCCGTCTGCCGGCCAGCCCAGCCGTTGCTGAAAGCCGCGTATCGCATTGCGCGTATTGGCGCCGATGATGCCGTCCGCCGCGCCGGGATCGAAGCCCTGCCCGAGCAGGCGTTCCTGCAACTCGACACGCTCCGAGCGACTCAGTGGCAGCTCGCCACGCGGCCAGCTGCCGCTAACCTGGCCTGCACCCTCGAATCGTTCCGAAAGCAGGCCGATTGCCAGCGCATAGGACGATGAATTGTTGTACCGCAGTATCGCGCGGAAGTTGTCCAGAATGATGAACGCAGGCCCGCGGTAGCCGGCGGGCAGCAACAGGCTGGCCATCGCTTCATCGTTACCGGACGGAATGCCGGCCAGGCCTGCGCGGCGCCATTCACCAAGGGACTTGCGAATACCGGTGTCGGCCAATGCGTAATCGAATCCGTCCGGTAGGCTGACTTCGAAACCCCAGGGTTCGCCGGCTTTCCAGCCCGAGGCCTGCAGGTAGTGCGCGGCGGAGGCGAGGGCATCGGCAGGACTGTTCCAGATGTCGCGCCGGCCGTCGCCATCGAAGTCGACCGCGTGGGTGTTGTATGTCGTCGGGATGAACTGGGTCTGACCCATCGCGCCGGCCCAGGAACCGCGCAGCTGTTCAGGCGGAACGTCGCCATGGGCAAGAATCTGCAGGGCCGCCAGCAGCTGATCCTTGGCGAAGCCCGGACGTCGCCCTTCATGTGCCAGAGTGGCTAGCGAACGAATCACCGACTTGTCGCCCTGGATCTGGCCGAAGCTGCTTTCCAGACCCCAGATGGCGACCAGTGCGTGGCGGTCGACACCATAACGCGCCTCGATGCTGTCTAGCGTCCGCGCATGTTCGTCGAGCAATCGTTTACCACCGCTCACGCGCGTTTTCGACAGTGCTCCGTCGAGGTATTGCCAGATCGGGCGACTGAATTCGGGCTGGCTGCGATCCGCTGCGACCACACTGGAGTCCGGCGTGATGCCGGCGAACGCCCGGTCAAATACCCCTTGCGAAATACCGGCTGCCAACGCCTCGCGACGGAACGATTCGCGCCAGGCCTCGAAGCTCGGTTGCTCCGCGAGCGTCTCGGCCCCATCGGGCGTTGCCGATGGCTGGGGCTGCTGTGGCTGCACCGCGGTTGTTGGCGCCTGGACGGCGCTAACGCTTGGGGAGGGCTCGGCTGCGCAGGCCACTACGATGCTCAGTGCCGAACCGGCAATTAGGGTGCGCAACAGCAGGACGGGAACGAAGGTGTAAAGCATGCACCACACTCGGCAGGACGTCGGCAGGTGACATTATCACGCTTTGATGAGAATGACTTTTCAAGCTGCCAGAAGGACCGAAGCCTCCCAGTTGGTCGACTGGGAGGCTTCGCGGCGATAGCTGCCTTTGCCTTTTTTCGGTTGTTCCTGGCGGCTGCGAAACAGCGATTGTGCCACCAGCGACTTGGCCTTGTTCGGCCGCTTTCGCGTCTTGCTCATCGATACCCTCCGGTGCGCCCGTGGTTCGGGCGCAGGCATCATAGGCGCAGGGCGGCAAATGTCCAGCCGCTTGGATGGCCCAGGACGGTTGAGCGGATGACCGGGCTGTGACTGATCGTCGAAGAAGTCGCCTAGAGCCCGAGGCGCCGCCCGCTCAGTTGGAGGCAGAGCGTCGACAGACCGATCCAGGGGTCGCCCTCGGCCTGCCCCTTGATCTGCTCGTCGATTCGTTGAGCGTCGGCCAGCAGACGCTGCCAGCCCGCCGCGTCGTGGCGCTGCAGCGCCTTGCCGACCAACGGCTTGCGCTTGTCCCACACCGGCGGGCGGGCCTGGCTGAAGGCACGGTCGAGGGGGATCCCCTGGCTGTATTGCTGCGCAATATTGGCCAACTGGCGCACCTCGCGTGCCACGGCCCAGAGGATCACGGGGGCTTCGATGCCTTCGCCACGCAGGCCCGTCAGGATCTGCAGGACATGCTCCGGCTGGCCGAGCAGCGCGGCATCGATCAGCCCGAAAACGTCGTAGCGGGCGCTGTCGGCCACCGCGGCGTGGACGGTCTCAACCGTTACCTGGCCGCCCTCTGCCAGTAGCTTGAGCTTTTCGATCTCCTGAGCCGCCGCCAACAGGTTGCCTTCCACTCGCGCCGCGATCAGCTCCACTGCGTCCTGGTCGGCGGCGAGTCCCACCTGCGACAGCCGCTGACGGATCCACTGCGGCAACTGCTGGGCGTCCACCGGCCAGATCTGCAGGAACTGCACGGCCTTACCGTCGATCAGCGCCTTGGCCCATTTGGTCTTTTGTGTATTGCCGTCGAGCTTGGGCAGGCTGACCAGCAGTACGGTGTCTTCTGCCGGGCGCGCGAGGTATTCGATGAGGGCGGCAGCGCCCTTGTCGCCGGGCTTGCCGGAGGGCATGCGCAGCTCGATCAGGCGCTTTTCGGCGAACAGGGAGAGGCTGGCGCCGGCCTCGATGAGCTGGCCCCAGTCGAAACCGGACTCGACGTTGAGCACCTGGCGCTCGCCGAAGCCTTGCTGGCGGCAGGCATCGCGGATGGCATCGCTGGCTTCCTGGCACAGCAGATGCTCGTCGCCACTGACTACGTAGACCGGTGCAAGCGGGCCTTGCAGATGCTTGCCGAGCTGGGCGGGAGGTAATTTCATCGGACGGATCGGGAGCCTGCGCTGACAGGCCCCCTGCTGGTCACTGCAACGGCAGTTCGATGGGAGATTGTTGCGGCTTGGCCGCCTGCTCACGGATCTGCGCCTCGATGGCCTCGGCCTCGGCGCGGCGCTTGGCCTCGGCAGTCTGCTGCCGCTGGTCCAGCTCCGCAGGGGTGATGCGGCTGACGCGCATGACCAGTTGTTGCAGCAGTTCGCGGCGCATTTCCTGGCGCAGCTGGGCGGCTTCCTGGTCCGAGCTGATCAGGTTGCTGCTGTCATGTACGTAGACCCGCTGCACCTCGATGTGGTCGTCGAACAGGACCGTTTTCTCGGGGCCCCGGAGTTGGTAGTCCAGGCTGCTGGTCAGCTCGTACTCGGCGCTGCGTGCGGCCGTGGTGTAGCTAGCGGTACGCTGGCGAGTCTCCTCGCGCACCAGGTCGAGCGTATAGCGCGCGCCCTGATGGACCCGAACGCCATTATGTTGGAGCAGGTCTTCGAGTTGCTGGGCGGTGTCGCCATAGCTGTTGCGCGCCTGCAGATTCAGCTCCTGCAGGGCGAAGCGGGTATCCCCGGTTCCGCGCAGGTGGAAGCCGCAGGCGCTCAGCAGGAAGGCCAGGCCGACCACCAGCAGGTTGCGTTTGATCATCTTGTTGTTCCCCTTGCCAGCCCGGCGCAGCGCGCCGCGGCGAATCAGTTAGCGACGATGTTGACCAGCTTGCCCGGCACCACGATGACCTTGCGGATGGTCAGGCCCTCGGTGAAGCGCACCACGTTCTCGTTGGCACGGGCACTGGCTTCGACCGATTCACGGCTGGCGTCGGCCGGGACTTCGATCTGGCCGCGCAGCTTGCCGTTGACCTGCACCACCAGGGTCAGGCTGTCCTGTACCAGGGCCGATTCGTCGACCCTTGGCCACTGCGCGTCGATGATCGCGCCCTGCCTGCCGAGCTGCTGCCAGAGTTCGTGGCAGATGTGCGGGGTGATCGGGGCGAGCAACAGGGCGACCGTTTCCAGGCCTTCCTGCATCAGTGCGCGGTCCTGTTCGCTGGCGGTCGTGGCTTTTTCCAGCACGTTCATCAGGGTCATCACCTGCGCGATGGCGGTGTTGAATTTGTGGTGTTGGCCGACATCGACGCTGGCCTGCTTGATGGCAAGATGGATCGCGCGGCGCACGGCCTTCTGCTCGTCGCTCAGCTTGGCGGTATCCAGCATGCCTGCAACGCCCGCGCTGACGTGCGCGTGGGCCAGGCGCCACACGCGACGCAGGAAGCGGCTGGCGCCCTCGACGCCGGAATCGGACCACTCCAGGCTCATGTCCGGCGGTGAGGCGAACATCATGAACAGGCGGCAGGTGTCGGCGCCGTATGCATCGATCATCGCCTGCGGGTCGACGCCGTTGTTCTTCGACTTGGACATCTTCTCGGTGCCGCCGATTTCCACCGGTTGTCCGTCGCTGGCGAGTTTGGCGCCGATGACCTTGGCCTTGGCATCACGCTCGACGACGACGTCGGCCGGGTTGAACCAGTCCTTGCCGCCATTTTCCAGGGTGCGGTAGTAGGTGTCCGCGATCACCATGCCCTGCGTGAGGAGGTTCTTGAACGGCTCGTTGGAGCTGACCAGCCCCTCGTCGCGCATCAGCTTGTGGAAGAAGCGCGCATAGAGCAGATGCAGGATTGCGTGCTCGATGCCGCCGATGTATTGGTCTACCGGGAGCCAGTGGTTGGCTGCGGCAGGATCGACCATGCCCTGGTCATAGTGCGGCGAGGCATAGCGAGCGAAATACCAGGACGACTCGACAAAGGTGTCCATGGTGTCGGTTTCGCGCTTGGCTGCCGCGCCGCACTTGGGGCAGCTGCAGTCGTAGAACTCTGGCATGCGCGCCAACGGCGAGCCGGCGCCATCCGGTACCACGTCTTCGGGCAGGACTACCGGCAGCTGGTCTTCCGGTACCGGTACGTCACCGCAGCTCTGGCAATGGATGATCGGGATCGGGCAGCCCCAGTAGCGCTGGCGGCTGATGCCCCAATCGCGCAGACGGAACTGGGTGCGGGCCTGGCCGAGGCCCTTTTTCTGCAGGGCGACTTCCATGGCGTCGAACGCGCCGTCGAAGTCCAGGCCATCGAATTCGCCAGAGTTGATCAACTCGCCGTGCTCGCCATAGGCATCCTGCCAGGGGGCGGGCGTCTGGTCTCCGGCGCTGGTGCGCACCACCGGCTTGATCGGCAGGTCGTACTTGGTCGCAAAGGCGAAGTCGCGTTCGTCGTGGGCTGGAACAGCCATCACCGCGCCTTCGCCATAATTCATCAGGACGTAGTTGGCGACCCACACCGGCATCAGCTCGCCGGTCAGCGGATGCTGCACCCGCAGGGCGGTGGCCAGCCCCTTCTTCTCCTGGGTGGCAATGTCGGCTTCGGCTACGCCGCCGCGCTTGCATTCGTCGATGAAGGCCTGCAGCTCGGGGTTGCCCTGCGCGGCCAGGGTGGCCAGCGGGTGTTCCGCGGCGACGGCGACGTAGGTGGCGCCCATCAGCGTATCGGGGCGGGTAGTGAAGACCTTCATCACGCCTTCGCTGCCGATGCTGGCGGCGTCGTAGGGAAAGCTGATCTCCATGCCGCGCGACTTGCCGATCCAGTTGCGCTGCATGGTCTTGACCTGTTCCGGCCAGCCGTCCAGCTCGTCCAGGCTATTGAGCAACTCATCGGCGTAGGCGGTGATCTTGAAGTAGTACATGGGAATTTCGCGCTTTTCGATCAGCGCGCCGGAACGCCAGCCGCGGCCATCGATGACCTGCTCGTTGGCCAGCACGGTCTGGTCGACCGGATCCCAGTTGACGGTACCGTTCTTGCGGTAGATCACGCCCTTCTCATACAGGCGGGTGAACAGCCATTGCTCCCAGCGGTAGTAGTCGGGCTTGCAGGTGGTCACCTCACGGGTCCAGTCGACGGCCAGGCCCAGGCTCTTGAGCTGGGTGCGCATGTAGTCGATGTTTTCGTAGGTCCACTTGGCCGGTGCGACCTTGTTTTTCATGGCCGCGTTTTCCGCCGGCATGCCGAAGGCGTCCCAGCCCATGGGCTGCAGCACGTTCTTGCCCTGCATGCGCTGATAGCGCGCGATCACGTCACCAATGGTGTAGTTGCGCACATGACCCATGTGCAGCTTGCCGCTGGGGTAAGGGAACATCGACAGGCAATAGAAGGTGTCCTTGCCGGGCTGCTCGCTGACTTCAAAGGATTTCTGCGCGTCCCAGTCGGACTGTGCGGCGGCTTCGATTTCGCGGGGCTGATACTGTTCGTGCATGGCTACTGGCATTGGATAGGGGCGGGCTGCTCGACGGCGGCGGTCGGGCGACGCGGTGCCGGGGGTACGGGCAGGGCGCGGCACGACGGGCCGGAAACGAACGCATGGAAGCGCCGTAGCATACATGACGCTCCGCAACCGAGGGAAACCCGATTTGCCGCGCCTCGCGGCCCCGTTTGTCGCGCCCGCCGTGCATGGCCGACAGTGAGCTACGCTTGAACAGGGGGCGGGAATACACGAGGTGAATCATGGGTAGAGAGCGCCAAGCGAATGATGGCAACCTGTACGGACGCGTCCTGCAGCGACTGACGTCGGCGTTGGAAGAGGCGGAGCGCGGTAGCGACAACGACTCGGCAACGACCGAGCTGGAGGTGGGCGGGCTGACACCGGCCGAGTTCGATCTGATCCGGGCCTATCTGAAACAGGACTCGCAGTGGCTGTCGGGCTGGCACGCGGCGGCCGAGGAGCAGGCGCAATTGGTGCGCCAGGCGACCCGGCCGGCGCTGCGCAACGTGCTTCGCCACCACCCTGGCAAGCGCTGCAAGCAGAGTCCGCCGGCGCTGCAGCAGGCCATGACTTGCGCGCTCTGCGGCGCCAGCGTGCACTGGCCCGAGGGCGCCGGAGCGGTGGCCTGTCCGGCGTGTGGGTCACAGTTGCTGCGGGCGAGGCAACGCTTGCATACCTACCCAAAGCACTGATGGCGTCCGCCGTGCCGACATGCCGCCTCCTCGGCAGGTAAAGTAGCCCGGCCCGAGTTGCCGGAGTTGCGCATGCCGATTCGCTATTTCTTCAAACAACTGCTGCTGCCCCCGGGCGGTTTCCTGCTGCTGTTGCTGGCCGCCTGGGCGTTGCGGCGGCGGGCTCCGCATGCGGCGGCGCTCTGCTTCGTGTTGGGCTGCGGCGGGTTGTGGCTGATGAGCTTGCCGGTGACGGTGGAATGGGCGGCGCGCCTGATCGAGCGCGAGCCGGCGCTCGATCGCGCCGAGTGGACCGGGTTGTCCCGGCAGGCCGGGGCGATCGTGGTGCTCGGGGCCGGTCGCGAGCAGGCCGATCCCGCCTGGGGTGGCGACCAGCCCAGCCACCTCGCGCTCGAGCGGCTGCGTTATGCGGCGAGGCTGGCGCGGGCGTCAGGACTGCCGATCCTTGCCAGCGGCGGCCTGCACTACGGCCAGCCGCCGAGCGAGGCGCAACTGGCAGCCGATACGCTGCGCGACGATTTCCAGTTGCCGACTCGCTGGCTCGAGGCGCGCAGCCGGACCACCTGGGAGAACGCACGCTACAGCGCCGAGCTGCTCAAGGCCGCCGGCATCGAGCGCGTCGTACTGGTCACCTCCGCGGCGCACATGGCGCGTTCGCGCTGGTGCTTCGAGACTGTCGGGCTGCAGGTGATCGCCGCGCCGGTGGGCTTCATGGGTGTGCCCAACGGGCGGCCCTTCGGTGGCTGGCTGCCCGAGGCCAAAGCCGTCTGGCAGAACAGCCTGCTGCTAAACGAGGCGGTCGGCCTGCTCATCTACCCGCTGGTCTACGAGGCGCCGGCCGGCGCGACCGCCGAGCCATGAGCGACGCGGGCGGTTTCTGATCGTCGGCGATCGCCGCGGTCAGGTTTGCCGCCGACGTCGCAGCACACCCCATCCGAGCAACAGCACGCAGACCAGGATCAGCGGCCAGGAGCGCCACCGCAGGTAGGGCGTCAGGCCCTGCATCGGGGTGACCTCGCCATAGAGCACGGTCTCCTCGAAGGCCGGTACCTGCCGGGTGATACGGCCCTTGGGGTCGATCAGCACGGTGACCCCGTTGTTTGTCGCGCGGACCATCCAGCGCCCGGCCTCCAGCGCGCGCATCTGTGCCATCTGCAGGTGCTGCAGCGGACCGATGGAATGGCCGAACCAGGCATCGTTACTCACCGTCAGCAGCAGGTCGCTCTGCGCCGCGAGGCTTGCGGCGAACTCCGGATAGACCACCTCGTAGCAGATGAACGGCGCGACACGGTAACCCTTGGCCTCCAGTAGTGCTTGCCCCGGCTCGCCGCGGGCGAAGTCGGACATCGGCAGGTCGAAGAAGGCGATCAGGCCGCGCAGGAGGTCCTGCAGGGGGACGTACTCGCCGAACGGGACCAGCTTCTGCTTGAGGTAGGTGCCCCGGGCGTCGCCGACGGTGGTCAGGCCGTTGTAGTAGCGCGGCTCGCCGTCGGCGTTGGGCTGGCGCACCGGCACGCCGGTGATCATCGCCGACTGCCGATCCCGCGCGAAGCGTCCCATCATCGTCAGGTAGCCTTCGGCATGTTCCTTGAGGATCGGTACGGCGGTTTCCGGCCAGACGATCAGATCGGCCGGGCGGCTGCGAAAGGTCATGTCGCGGTACAGCAACAGCTGCATTTCCAGCTTCTTCGGGTCCCACTTGACGCTCTGGGCGACGTTGCCCTGCATCGCCGCGACGGTGATGGGCTCGCCCTTGGGCTGGGTCCAGCGGTAGCGGTCCAGGCCCGGCGCACCGGCCCAGCACGCCACGAGCAGGAGCAGGGCGACGGCCAGCTGCGGTTTGCCGAGGCGTAGGCGGGCCAGCTCGATCACCAGCGCCGCGGACAGGGTCAGGGCAAAGGTGAGCAGCCAAACGCCGCCGACCGGTGCGAGACCGGCCAGCGGACCGTCCAGCTGGCTGTAGCCGGCATACAGCCAGGGGAAGCCAGTCAGGACCCAGCCGCGTAGCGCGTCAATGGCCAGCCAGAGCGCAGCGAAAAGCAGGGCGTTGAGCAGCGGCGCGCGGGACTGGCGCAGCCAGCGCGCCCAGAGCCAACCAAACAGTGCGAAGAACAGCGCGAGCCCGGCGACGAAGCCCAGGGTCAGCAGTCCGGCGAGCGCGGGCGGCGCATCGCCGAAGTCGTGGATGCTGACGTAGACCCAGCTGACGCCCGAGGCGAACAGCCCGAAGCCGTAGCACCAGCCGCGGCGTGCGGCCTGCCCCGTTGAGAGGTCGCCGAGCGCGAGGTACAGCCAGCCGCTCGATACCAGCGCCAGCGGCCAGAAATCGAAGGGCGCCAGCGAGAGAGTGGTCAGTGCGCCAGCCAGCAAGGCCAGCAGGTTGCCCGGCCAGCCGGGGCGAGTGATCCAGTGCATGGGAGTCCTTACAGGCGGGAAGACGATAAAAGCCCTGGAGGCTGGAGCGTTTGACGAATGCGACCACCGTGGACGGAAGTCGATTCGCTGGGAGGCGGCTGGCGCCGGGGCAGCTCTGCGCTGTCCAGCGTCCAGCCTCGGTCAGCTTGCCCCTTCGGTACGTGTCAGGCGCAGCATATGGACGCGTCGGCTGTCGGCGTTCAGCACGCGGAAGCGGAACCCGGCGATCTCGGTGATCTCGTTGCGCTTGGGCAGATGGCCGAAGGCATTCATCACCAGCCCGGCGACGGTATCGAACTCCTCGTCGGAGAAATCGCTGGCGAAGAAGCTGTTAAAGCTATCGATCGGCGTCAGCGCCTTGACCAGGAAATCGCCGCTGGGCAGCGGCCGGATGTAGCTGTCTTCCTCGATGTCGTGCTCATCCTCGATGTCACCGACGATCTGTTCCAGCACGTCCTCGATGGTGACCAGGCCCGCCACGCCGCCGTATTCGTCGATCACGATGGCCATGTGGCTGTGGTTGGCGCGGAATTCGCGAAGCAGCACGTTCAGCCGCTTCGACTCGGGCACGAAGGTGGCAGGGCGCAGCAGATCCTTGATGTCGAAGGGCTGGTCGCCCTGCAGGATCAGCGGCAGCAGATCCTTGGCCAGCAGCACGCCGATCACCTCGTCGAGGCTGTCGCCCACGACCGGGTAGCGTGAGTGCGCGGCGGAAATGATCGCCGGGAGGAATTCCTTCGGTGACTGGTCGGCACGGATGCTCATGACCTGCGAGCGCGGCACCATGATGTCGCGCACCTGCAGGTCGGCGACCTGAATGGCGCCTTCGACGATCGCCAGGGCCTCGTTGTCGAGCAGTTTGTTCTGATGGGCGCCGCGCAATACCTCTAGCAGCTCCTCGCGGGTTTTCGGCTCATGGGCAAAAGCCTGGGTGATTTTTCCAAACCACGACTTCTGCCCGTTGCTCGATCGGTCTTCGCTCATGTCTTTGACTCAATGGTCCTTGCAGTGCCCATGGGGCTATTCGTCGGCATAGGGGTCGGGGTGACCCAGTTCAGCCAGCAGTTGACGTTCGAGGCTTTCCATTTCTTCGGCTTCTTCGTCTTCCAGGTGATCGTAGCCGAGCAGGTGCAGGCAGCCATGGATCACCAGGTGCGCCCAGTGCGCCTCGAGGGCCTTGTGCTGCTCGGCGGCTTCGCGCTCGACCACCGCCACGCAGATCACCAGGTCGCCCAGCAGTGGAATGTCGAGCAACGGCTCGCCGTCGGGCCCCTCGGGCAGGTCGGCCGGAAAGGACAGGACGTTGGTCGGGTAATCCTTGCCCCGGTAGTCGCGGTTCAGCGCGCGCGCCTCGGGTTCGTCGACCAGGCGGATGGTGAGCTCGGAGTCCGCGCTGCGCTGGCGCAGGGCGAGCGCGCACCATTGGCGAAACGCCGCCTCATCGGGCGTCTGCCCCTGGGCCGCCCGCTGCAGGTCCAGCTCAATCATCGCGGCGGTGTTCCCGGCGCTGGTAATCGGCGCCATCGGTGCGCTCGTCGAACCGCTCGTAGGCCTCGACGATGCGCTGCACCAGCGGGTGCCGCACCACGTCCTTTGGCTTGAAGTGGGTGAAGCTGATGCCATTGACGTCCTTGAGCACCTCGATCACGTGCGCCAGGCCGCTCTTGGTGCCGCGCGGCAGGTCAACCTGGGTGATGTCGCCGGTGATCACCGCCGTCGAGCCGAAGCCGATGCGGGTCAGGAACATTTTCATTTGTTCCAGCGTGGTGTTCTGGCTTTCGTCGAGGATGATGAAGCTGTTGTTCAGGGTGCGGCCGCGCATGTAGGCGAGCGGGGCGATCTCGATCACCTGCTTTTCGATCAGGCGGGCGACCTGCTCGAACCCGAGCATTTCATACAGCGCGTCATAGAGCGGCCGCAGGTAGGGGTCGATCTTCTGCGCCAGGTCGCCGGGCAGGAAGCCGAGCTTCTCACCCGCCTCGACCGCGGGGCGCACCAGCAGAATGCGGCGGATCTGCTCGCGCTCCAGGGCGTCGACCGCGCAGGCGACGGCCAGGTAAGTCTTGCCAGTTCCTGCCGGCCCGATGCCGAAGTTGATGTCGTTGTCGAGGATCGACTTCACGTAGCGCTGCTGGTTGGCTCCGCGCGGACGGATATTGCCCTTGCGTGTGCGCAGGGAAATGTTCGGCGTGGTGGAGGTCTCGGCCATTTCCTCCATGCCCGATTCCTGCAGGAACAGGTGGACCAGGTCGGGCGACAGCTCGGTGCTCTTGGTTTCGCGGTAGAGCCGGCGTAGCAGGTTCTCCGCGGCCTTGGCCGTATCGCTCGCGCCGACCAGTTCGAACTGATTGCCGCGGTTGCGGATCTCCAGATCCAGGCGCTGCTCGATCAGGCGCAGGTGCTCGTCGAATTGGCCACAGAGGTTGGCGAAGCGGTTGGCTTCGAAAGGCTCGAGGGTAAAGCGATGGGGTTCGATGGGGGCGTTCAAGGGCTTTTGTTTGACCTGCTTGGCAATAGGGTTTGCTGAGAATAGCGCCGCGCGGGGAAAAATGCAGCGGGCGAAGAGGGCGGCCGGCCCGAGGGTCGCTGCCACGGTGGCGGCTGTTCCGACGGGTGGTGCGCCTGGTGCAGGCGCCGCTACGCGAGCAGCGCCTGGCGACGGGCATGGCGACGCTCAGTCGATCAGCGTGCCACGCAGCGAGTGTGGCAGCGCGTCATCGATTTGGACATCGACGAACTGCCCGATCAGCAGCGGGTTGCCGCTGCGGAAATTGACGATCCGGTTGTGCTCGGTGCGGCCCTGCAGCATGCCCGGGTCCTTCTTCGAGTAGTCGGTGACCAGGATGCGCTGGCGGGTACCCACCATCCGCCGGCTGTTCTCGAAGCCCTGCTGGTTAATACGCTGCTGGAGGATCGCCAGGCGCTGCTTCTTGCGTTCGTCGGGCGTGTCGTCCGCCAGGTCCGCCGCGGGCGTGCCGGGGCGCGCGCTGTAGACGAACGAATAGGAGAAGTCGAAGCCGACGTCCTCGATCAGCTTCATGGTCTGCTCGAAATCCTTCTCGGTCTCACCGGGAAAGCCGACGATGAAGTCCGAGCTGATCAGCATGTCAGGCACCGCAGCCTTGAGTTTGCGAATCCGCGACTTGTACTCCAGCACCGTGTGGTTGCGCTTCATCGCCGCCAGGATCCGGTCGGAGCCCGCTTGCACCGGCAGGTGCAGGTATTTCACCAGCTCCGGCACCTCCGCATGGGCCTGGATCAGTGCATCGGAAAACTCCAGCGGGTGGCTGGTGGTGTAGCGAATGCGGTCGATGCCGTCGACCGCGGCCACCACGCGAATCAGTTCGGCGAGGTCGGCGATGCGGCCGTCATGCGTGGCGCCCCGGTAGCCGTTGACGTTCTGGCCGAGCAGGGTAACTTCGCGCACGCCGTTCTCGGCCAGGTGGATCACTTCGGCCAGCACGTCATCGAACGGACGGCTCACTTCCTCGCCGCGCGTGTAGGGCACCACGCAGAAGGTGCAGTACTTGCTGCAGCCTTCCATGACCGAGACAAAGGCCGTCGGGCCATCGACACGCGGCTCGGGCAGCCGGTCGAACTTTTCGATCTCGGGAAAGGAGATGTCCACTTGCGGCTGCTTGGTGGTGCGCGCCGCATCGATCATTTCCGGCAGACGATGCAGTGTCTGCGGGCCGAACACCACGTCCACGTAGGGCGCGCGGTCACGGATGGCAGCGCCTTCCTGGCTGGCCACGCAGCCGCCCACGCCGATGACCAGTGCCGGGTTGTCGAGCTTCAGTTCACGCCAGCGGCCCAGCTGCGAGAAGACCTTTTCCTGGGCCTTTTCGCGGATCGAACAGGTGTTGAGCAGGATCACATCGGCTTCCGCCGGATTGGCGGTGATTTCCAGGGGCTGTTGCTCGCCCAGCAGGTCGACCATGCGCGAGCTGTCGTACTCGTTCATCTGGCAGCCGTGGGTTTCGATGTAGAGCTTGCGGGTCATGTCTCGTGCCGGCGTTGTGCAAAAAATGACCGGCGATTATACGGTCAGGGCTCGGGGGATAAAAGCGAAAGGCGTCAGGCAAGAAAGTGCAGGAGGCTTGGATACCTGACGAGTCAGCCTTGGCCAGACTGGACCAGTCCCGACGCCTCCAGTCTCGTCATTGCCGCAGTGGTGTGTTCTCGCCCGCCGTCTGCATATCCATCAGGTAGTCGCGGAAAATCTGCCCGAGCACCTGGGTGGCGATGTCCAGCTCGTCACGTCCCATCTGCGCCGAGACGTGGTCGGCGGTGTCCAGGGCATCTTCCTCGCCGTTGACCGCCGACATCTTCAGTACCACGTAGGCCTGGACGTTGTTCGCCGGTACGCCTTCGCCGCGAAAGAACATCACACCCAGCCGGTGCTGCGCCAGGGCGTGGCCCTTGAGCGAGGCCAGTTCGAACCAGTGCAGCGCCTTGGCCAGGTCACGCGGCGCGCGGCGGCCATCGTAGTGGTACTCGCCAAGCTCGTAGGCTGCCTGCAGGTCGCCTTCGCTGGCCGCCTGCTCGCAAGCGCGCAGGGCTTCCTGCATGGCTTCGGGCACGGTATTGAGGGCACAGCGGGAAGTGGCCGGGATCAGCAGCGAATTGCCGCCTGCGGCGGCCAGCAGGGGCGTGATAAGCAGCAGGCAACCCAGGGCGAGGCTGCGGCCGGTGCGAGTCATGGATCTAGGCGCCTCGAAGAGCAGGGCGGTGAACGGAGGGCCGGCATAAACGAGCCGACCGTCACATTATGGATAAGCCGTAGCCTGCTTACAAAGGCTTTGATCGTGCCGGTTGCGCTTTTCAATCCATCGCTGGTTGCGGCCGATGCGTGCGTTCTGGCAGCGCGAGCAACAGCCACGCCAGCAGCGGGCAGGCAAGGGCGAGGCAGAGGGGTTGGTAGGCAGCCAGCGGATTGGCGCCGCCCGGCAGCGCCGGCCACGCGGTGGCAGCCAGTAGCAATACGGCAGCGGCCGCACCAGCACTGACTTGCAGGCGTGCCGGCCAGCACAGCCAGCCGGCATAGAGCACCAGCAGTGCGGTGGCCAGGCCCACACCGAGTGCATACTGCCGACTCCAGCCGAGCTGGCGAGCCAGCTCGAAGCAGGCGCAGAGCCCCAGCAACAGACGGCCCCAGGTGGGGCGGCTCCAGGTCCAGTGCCGGGCCAGCGCCAGGGCGGACAGTCCGACCAGCGGCAGGCCCAGCAGCAGCGTGGCCTGCCGCAACCAACCTTCGGCTGCCAGCGTGTCGAGGCCCAGCGCCTGGGCACCGAACAGGCCGGCACCGACGCCAGCGGCCAGAACGAAGCAGAGCAGGGCGCAGAACAGCGCCGGCTGGTCCGGTTCGGCATATCCCTGGCGCGCCGCACCGATGCGGATCGCGCTGGCGGTGCCGGTGAGGGCCAATAGCAGCGCTTGCAGCCACTCGGGCATCAGGCGTGCTTCAGCGCCTGGAAGGCGCGCTCGGCGGCGTCCAGGGTCAGCTTCAACTCGGTGTCGCCATGGGCGATGGAGGTGAAGCCGGCCTCGTACGCGCTGGGCGCCAGGTACACACCGCCCTCGAGCATCAGGTGGAAGAAGCGTTTGAAGCGATCGGCGTCGCTGGCCATCACGTCATCAAAGGTGACGATGTCGTCCGCTTCACTGAAGTACAGCCCGAACATGCCGCCAACCTGAGTGGTGACGAAAGGGATGCTCGCGGCGCGGGCGCGCTCGGCAAGGCCGTCGAGCATGCGGGTGGTGTAGACGGTGAGTTCCGCGTGGAAGCCAGGGCGGTTGATCAGGCGCAGCGTGGTCAGGCCGGCGGCCATGGCCAGCGGGTTGCCCGACAGCGTGCCGGCCTGGTAGACCGGGCCGAGCGGAGCGATGCGCTCCATGATGGCGCGCTTGCCGCCAAAGCAGCCGACCGGCATGCCGCCACCAATGATCTTGCCGAAGGTGGTCAGGTCCGGGGTGACGCCATAGTGCGCCTGGGCGCCTCCGAGGGCCACGCGGAAGCCGGTCATCACCTCGTCGAAGATCAGCACCACGCCATGCTTGTCGCACAGGGCGCGCAGGCCCTGCAGATAACCCGGCGCCGGCGGCACGCAGTTCATGTTGCCGGCCACCGGCTCGACGATGATGCACGCGACCTCGCCGCCGACTTCGCCGAGCATCCGCTCGACCGCCGCCAGGTCGTTGAACGGCAGGGTCAAGGTGTGCTTGGCGAACGCCGCCGGCACGCCCGCCGAACTGGGCACGCCCTGGGTCAGGGCGCCGGAGCCGGCCTTGACCAGCAGGCTGTCCGAGTGGCCGTGGTAGCAGCCTTCGAATTTGATGATGCTATCGCGGCCGGTGTAGCCGCGGGCCAGGCGAATGGCGCTCATGGTCGCTTCGGTGCCCGAGCTGACCATGCGCATCATCTCCATCGATGGCACCAGGCTGCACACCAGCTCGGCCATCTCTGTCTCCATCGCGGTCGGCGCGCCGTAGGACAGGCCGTGCTGCAGCTGGCGGCGTACCGCGTCGAGGACGTCGGGGTGGCTGTGGCCGAGGATCATCGGTCCCCAGGAACCGACGTAGTCGACGTAGCGCTTGTCATCCTCGTCGGTGACATAGGCCCCCTCGGCATGCTTGAGGAACAGCGGCGTGCCACCGACGCTCCGAAAGGCGCGGACCGGCGAGTTGACGCCGCCGGGAATGTGGGTCTGGGCGCTGGCGAAGAGGGTTTCGGAACGGGACATCGGGGACCTCTCAGGAAAAAGTGGACGGGGCGACGGGTCAGTGGCCGGCAAAGAGTTCGGTGAAGGCGCGCGCGCGGCGCTCGACGTCCTGCGGCGACTCGGCCGAGAACAGGGCGTGGACCACGGCAACCAGACTGGCACCGCGGGCGATCAGCTCGGCGGCGTTGTCCAGCGTCACGCCCCCGATCACCGCGATCGGCAGGCCGAAGCGCTGCCGCGCCTGCTCGAGCAGCGAAACGGTGGCTGCCGGCGCACCGGGCTTGGTGTTGGAGTCGAAGAACCGGCCGAACGCGACATAGCTGGCGCCCTCGGCAACGGCCTGGTCCGCCAGCTCCAGACGCGCGTGGCAGGTAGCGCCGATGATGGCGCGACGGCCCAGCAGGGCGCGCGCCACCGCCAGCGAGCCATCCTCCTGGCCCAGGTGCACGCCGACGCCGAGGCGCGCAGCGAGTTCGGCGTCGTCGTTGATGATCAGGTCGGCGCCGTAGCGCTCGCACAGCTCGCGCAGGGCCTCGGCCTCGCGCAGGCGACGGCGGTCGTCGTCGGACTTGTCACGGTACTGCAGCAAACGCGCACCGCCTGCCAGCGCCGCTTCGGCGTACGGCAGCAGGCGCCCGTCGGCGAGCAGCGTGCTGTCGGTGATGGCGTAGAGCCCGCGCAGCTTGGTGTCTTTCATCAGCGGCGCTCCCGTCAGGCCAGGTCCAGCGGAAGCCGGCGTGGAACGTATTGTCCGCGCCCCGGCCGCTCCGCATCGCGCAAGGTGCGCCAGGTGTAGTCGAGGGCCGAGCGCACAGCGCTGGCGAGCCCTTCGCCCAAGGCCAGGCGTCCGGCCAGTGCGCTGGCCAGCGTGCAGCCCGAGCCGTGATAGCTACCTGGCAGACGCTGGCAGGTGAAGTCCTGGCGATCGCCGTTGCGGCTGTAAAGTCGGTTGTGAACTTCGGCTTCGTCTCCGTGGCCGCCGGTGATCAGCAGATGGCCGATGTACGGCAACAGTTTTTCAGCACACTCGTCGGCGCTGCCCTCCGGCAGCTCGGCCAAGATGCGCGCTTCGGGCAGGTTCGGGGTTGCGACGCTGGCTACCGGAAACAGGCGCTCGCGCATGGCGTAGCCGACATCGTCCTTGCCCAGTGCGCCGCCGCCACCGGCGCGCAGCACCGGGTCGCAGACCAGTGGCACGCCGGGCAGTTGCTCCATGATCTGCAGCACCGTGTCGACCATCTCCACCGAGCCGAGCATGCCGAGCTTGACGGCCGCGATCGGCATGTCGGCGATCACCGCGCGGGCCTGGGCCAGCACCCAATCGCGATCGAGCACGCGAAAGTCGACGACATCGACAGTATCCTGCACGGTCAATGCCGTGACGGTCGGCGCGGCATGGCAGCCTTGGGCGAGCAGCGCCTCGATATCCGCCTGCAGTCCGGCGCCGCCGCTCGGGTCATGGCCCGACAGGCAGAGCACGACAGGACGGGAGCAAGGGACGGTCATCGATGGTTTCCCCCAGGGCAGGCGAAGAGGTGGATCGGACGCGGCATCGCCCGGATTTTCTGGCGAGCGAGCTTATCACCATTCGTCCCGGCCGGCGCGGGCGTGACCGCTCGGCGGCTGGTAGCCGTCACCGTTAAGCTCTCGACGGCGATTCGTAAGGATGCATGCTAAAGTGCCATCAGTTTCTCGGCCGCGGTACTTCAGGCAGCAGGGTTGTCCTGACGCGGTCCGACAGGTCTCCTTCGCCATGCACTACTTCTTCTTCCTGCTCTTATTGTTGCCGGGTCTCGCCTGCGCGGTGGACTTCGATCAGGACAGCCGTCGCGTACCGTTGGGAGCGGCGATGGCGGTACTGGAAGACGCCAGCCAGGATGTCCGCATAGACGAGGTTGTCGCGCTCGATGCGGCGGGACGTTTCGAACCGCATCATGCGCAGGTGCTCAATGCCGGGTATTCGCGGTCAGCCTTCTGGTTGAGGGTTGATCTGACCTACCACGCCAATCATGGTCATGACCATTCACGTTGGTGGCTGGAACTTGCATACCCGCCTCTGGACCTCGTGGATCTGTACCTGCCCGACGCTAGCGGCGCCTATCGGCTCGCTTCACGCAGTGGCGATGCGCTGCCATTCAGCGAGCGATCGATTCGCCAGCGCAACCACCTGTTCGAACTCGACCTGACGGATGGCCAACCACAGCGGGTATACCTCAGGGTGCAAAGCCAGGGTTCGATCCAGGTGCCGTTGACGCTCTGGACGCCTGTTGCCTATCTGGAGGAGCAGTCGGCGCACATCTATATACTGGCGATCATCTACGGCGTGCTGCTGGTGATGCTG
Source organism: Pseudomonas sp. (assembly GCA_032064305.1). GTDB lineage: Bacteria > Pseudomonadota > Gammaproteobacteria > Pseudomonadales > Pseudomonadaceae > Stutzerimonas. The sequence goes on from DAMBNU010000004.1 coordinate 258,332, forward strand.
GTCTACAACCTGTTCATCTATCTCAGCGTGCGCGACCGCAGCTACCTGTACTACATCCTCTACATCGGCTCGTTCGGCCTCTATCAGGTCTCGGTCAATGGGCTGGGAGTGCAATACCTCTGGCCCAGTTCGCCGTGGTGGGCCAATGTCTCTACCCCCTTCTTCATAGGCGCAGCGGGCTTGTTTGGTTGCCAGTTCGCCCGCAGCTTTTTGCATACCGACCAACATAGCCGCTGGGTCGACCGCGCCCTGATGGCGGTGATGTCGATTGGCGTTGTCACCATGGCAATGGCGTTCACGTCCAGCTATGCCTTGTCGCTGCGTCTGGCGACCTTTCTGGCGCTGCTGTTCATCGTAGTGGTCTTTGTCGCCGGCTGCCTCGCGTGGTACCGCGGCATGCGCGTGGCGCGCTATTTCATGATCGCCTGGACGGCCTTTCTCATTGGCGCCCAGATCAACACGCTGATGGTGCTGGGCTACCTGCCGCACAATTTCTTCACCATGTACGCTGGCCAGATCGGCTCGGCCATCGAGGTTGCACTGCTGTCCCTGGCGCTGGCCGATCGGATCAACGCGATGCGCGACGAGTGTGCGCAAATCTTCCAGGAAACCGGACAAACGCTAGAAAAACTGAACCGCGAGCTGGCCGAGAGCAATCGCCTCAAGGACCAGTTTCTCGCCAACGTCACCCATGAGCTGCGCACCCCCATGCACGGCATATTGGGCAGCCTCGAGCTGATGCGCACGCTTGAGCTGGAGGGCGAACTGGAGCAATACCAACGCATCGCAACCGCGTCGGGGCGGGAGATGATGCAGCTGGTCAATGACCTGCTCGCCCTGACCGAACTGCAGGCCAACCGTCTGGCACTGAAGGTCGAGCCGTTCGAGCTGCAGGCTGTAATCGATGCGCTCAATCAGGTCTATGGCCCTCGTGCTGCCGCGCGCGGTCTGGCATTCGAACTCGATCTCGCACCCCGGCTTCCCGAGCGCCTGCTGGGCGACGCCGAACGACTCAAGCAGAGCCTGGGCTACTTGCTCGACAACGCGATCAAGTTCACGCCCCGCGGGCGGGTTGTGCTGGCGCTGGCCGGGCAGCAAAAGCCAGGTGGGCAGTTCGTGCTGGAGGCCGAGGTGATCGACACGGGCATCGGTTTCGATGCGCCGGCGGACGACGCGCTCTACCAGCACTTTCGCCAGCTCAGCGGCAGTATGACGCGCCAGTATGGCGGTCTGGGTGTCGGACTCTCGCTGTGTCGGCAGTTGGTCGCATTACAGGGCGGTCAGCTCAGTCACCAGTCCGAGCGCGGCCGCGGTAGCCGGTTCACGCTCAGCGTGCCGTTGACCCTGGCCTGAGCCCGCGGCACGCCGCAGGTTTTGGCCGAAACCGCGCTTTTTCGACCATCACATGCGTGCTTCACTTCATCTGGTAAGTCGGCGAGAACGGCGACCCGCGCCGGCAGTCCGCACCGTTTCCAGCCAGAGGAGACCCGCATGAACCCGCAGCCATTCGCCGAAACCCATGAGGTGCTGAACCAGGTGCCGCCGCTGGACGGCGCCAACCTGTACCGCCTCGATCTGCCGCTGCAGGACTGGGTGCGTCGTTACCGAGGAGGCTGGGCCGAGTCTCGGCTGGACACCTACGGCGCGCTGGCTGGCGGACCGCTCATGGCGGCCGGCTTTCTCGCCAATGAAAACAAGCCGGTATTCAAGAGCCATGACCGCTATGGTCATCGCATCGACCTGGTCGAGTTTCATCCGGCCTACCACGAGTTGATGGCCATGGCCGTCGCCCATGGGATTCCTGCCCTGCCCTGGACCGATCCGCAGCCCGGCGCCCAGGTGGCCCGCGCCGCGCTGATGTACCTGCACAACCAGGCCGAGGCCGGCAGCAGCTGCCCGCTGACGATGACCTACGCCAGCGTCCCCGCGCTGCGCCAGCAACCGGACCTCGCCGACCGCTGGCTGCCGAAGATCCTCAGCGCCGAATACGACCCGCGCAACCTGCCCATGGAGCAGAAAAACGGCGTGACCATCGGCATGGCCATGACCGAGAAGCAGGGCGGCACGGACGTGCGCGCCAACACCACGCGCGCCCACGCGATTGCCAGCGGCGGTCCGGGGCAGCCTTATGAACTGGTGGGGCACAAGTGGTTCTGCTCGGCACCCATGTGCGACGCCTTTCTGACCCTGGCGCAGACCGACAAGGGCCTGTCCTGCTTCCTCTTGCCGCGCCATCGTCAGGATGGCAGTCGCAACCAGCTTTACATCCAGCGCCTGAAGAACAAACTGGGCAACTGGGCCAACGCCTCAAGCGAGGTTGAATACCGAGGGGCGCTGGCCTGGATGATCGGCGAGGAGGGCCGCGGCGTGCCGACCATCATCGAAATGGTCTCCTCGACCCGCTTCGACTGCATGATCGGCTCCAGTTCGCTGATGCGCCAGGCGCTGACCCAGGCCATGCACCACTGCACCCACCGCCAGGTTGGCGGCCGCGCCCTGCTCGAACAGCCACTGATGCAGAACGTACTCGCCGACCTGGCGCTGGAAAGCGAGGCCGCGCTGGCGCTAACCCTGCGCATGGGACGCGCGTTGGACAACCCGTTCGACGAACAGGAAGCGAAATTCGCTCGCCTGGTCACCGCGGTCGGCAAATACTGGATCTGCAAGCGCGCCCCGAACATGATCGCCGAGGCCAGCGAATGCCTGGGCGGCGCCGGCTACGTCGAGGAAACCATCCTGCCGCGGCTGTATCGCGAAGCGCCGGTCAACTCCATCTGGGAAGGCTCGGGCAACGTCCAGTGCCTGGACGTGCTGCGTGCGCTGTCCAGGGAGGCGGGCGTGCTCGACGCGCTGTTCGGCGAACTGGGCGACGGCCACGGCGATGCGCGCCTGCGCGCCCACATCGCCCAGCTGCAGGCGGCCTTCGCCGATACCGCCGACATCCAGTACCGCGCCCGCCAGCTCACCGAAGACGTGGCCATCGCACTGCAGGCCAAACTGCTCCTCGAGGCCGGCAACGACGCCGTCTCCGACGCCTTCATCGCCAGCCGCCTACAGGGCCACGGCCGTGCCTTCGGCACCCTGCCACGCGGCCTAGACATCAGCGCCCTGCTGGCGCGCAGCGCGCCGTATCTGGAGTGAGCGAGGGCCGGAGTAACCGGGGATAGATAAGACCGCCAGGTGTTTGTGCTGGCGAGTGGCGCCTGAAACGAAACCGATCTACGGATGTATAGGTAAGCTTTCGAGCGCGTTGTAGCTTGTTCGAAACCCAGGCAGCGAACGGATCCGGCTCAGCCCGTCAATATCTCCGCCAACACCCCTCGATCGATATTCGCCCCGCTGAGCACCACTGCGATCCGCTGGCCGCGGTTGTGCTCGCGTTCCTGCATGGCCGCTGCGAGCGCGGCAGCGCCGGCGCCTTCGGCGAGGTTGTGGGTGTCCTCGTGCAGGGCGACGACGGCCGCACGGATCTCGGTATCGCTGACGCGCACGATGCGGGCCGCTCCTTGACGGATGATCTCCAGCGCCTCGGGAGCGGGCATGCGGCAGGCCATACCGTCGGCAAAGGTGTTCGCCGTGTCGGTAGTGACGATGCGACCCTGCTCAACGCTCTGTGCATAGGCGTCGGCTGCGCTGGATACGACGCCGATGATCTCGGTGTCCAGCCCGAGGAGATCACGGGTGCGGATCATCCCGCAGATGCCCGAGCCGAGCCCGATCGGCACGTAGACGCGCTTGAGGTCGGGCACGGCTTCGAGCAGTTCCAGGGCGTAGGTGGCGACGCCGCGGATCAGCGCCGGGTGCAGTGATGGGACGAAGTGCCAGCCGTTCGCCTCGGCCAGGTCCGCGGCGCGTTGGCGGGCGGTGTCGAAGTCGCAGCCGTGCTCAATGACCTCGGCGCCCCATGCGCGCATGGCCGCGTTCTTCTCCAGGGAGTTGCCCTCTGGCACCAGCACGGTGAGGTTCAGGCCGGCCTTGCGCGCGGCCATGGCCAGGCTGATCCCGTGGTTGCCTCGGGTAGCCGTGATAAGGCCGGGCGCCGTTGCATGCCGCTTGAGCAGTTCATTCACGTAGAGGATGCCTCCGCGCACCTTGAAGGCGCCGGCGGGGGTGTGGTTCTCGTGCTTGACCCAAAGGTCGCAGCCAAGCCGCTTGGCCAGCAGCGGCCAGGCGAGCTGTAGAGTCGGCGGTACGCTCTGGTGGATCAGGTCGGCTGCCTGGCGCAGTTGGTGAAGATCGAACATCGAAACCTCCTGGGTGGTTTGACGCCAATCCTAGGGGCCGGGCATTGTATGGGTAAATCCTTATATTGCATGGCAAACAATGTGGCTACCTACGCTCGACTCCACTGATCAACCCCGCTATCTCGCACTGGTCGAGGCCATTGCCGGCGCGATCGCCCGTGGCGAGCTGAAGCCCGGCGACCGCTTGCCACCGCAGCGGCGTATGGCCTGGGCGCTCGGCCTGAATCCCAGTACGGCCATGCAGGCCTATCGCGAAGCGGCCCGGCGGCACTTGGTGGGCGGCGAGGTGGGGCGTGGCACTTATGTGCTGGCGAGCAGTCGTGAGGCCAGCCTGTTCCGGCTGAAGGGCCCCGAGGTGCACCCGGCAACAGTCGACCTGTCGACCAATCTGCCGGTGCTCGACCCCGACGATACCGACCTGCAGTGCAGCCTGGCGGCATTATGTGCGACGCCCGAATTGGCCAGCCTGCAGGGTTACCCGTCGGCGCGCGGCCTGCAGCGCGGTCAACTGGCCGTCAGCGACTGGTTGCGGGGGCGCGGGCTGGACATCCCGCCGCAGCAGGTGATGCTCTGCGCCGGGGCACAGCAAGGTGTGTTCGCCGCCTTGTTGGGCCTGTGCGAACCCGGTGAACCGTTGCTGGTCGAGGCCCTGACTTCCCCGGGAATCAAGGCCGCGGGTCGGCAGTTGCGTTTGCCATTGCACGGGGTGGCGATGGATGAGCAGGGCATCCTGCCGGACGATCTGGACCGGCAAGCCCGGGCCACTTCGGCGCGGGTGGCGGTGCTGACGCCGTGCATGCAGAACCCCACCGCGGTCAGCATGACGGCGCAGCGCCGCGAGGCCATCGCAGCGGTGGCGCGTCGACACGACTTACTAGTGATCGAGGACGACGTCTACGGCGCGTTGGGCGACGAGCTGCCACTGGCTGCGGTATTGCCGGAGCGCTGCCTGCTCATCAGCAGCTTGTCGAAGACGGTCGCACCGGGGCTGCGGCTGGGCTTCATCGTCGGCGCGCCAGCCTGGCTATCGCGTATCGATCCCGAGGCTCAGGCGACCAGCTGGGCGCTGTCGCCGCTGTGCCTGCGGATCGGCAGCGAATGGCTGGAAGACGGCACTGCAGCGCGCCGGCTGGCCTGGCAGCGTGAGCAGGTCGCACGGCGCTGGCGGCTGGCGCAGAAACTGCTTGGATCGCCGGGGCGTCCGCCGTCGCCGCACCTGTGGCTGGAACGGCCCGGGGATTTGGCCGCGCTGTGCCGGGCAGCCGGTATCGAAGCGGCGATGGCCGAGGTTTTTGCGGTCGGCCACGGGGCGCCCAACGCGCTGCGCCTGAGCCTCACCGCGGCGCCGAGCCTTGCGGTGCTGAAGGCTCGACTCGAAGCGATTGCCGCGCACGCCGTGGATCTCGATTGGTGAATGCCGCAAACCGCCGCTACCGCTGTCATCGATCCGCAGGCAAGATGTTTTCAATGACCAGACAAGGAAACCCAGCATGAAACCAGCAGGCGAGACCTTTCGCATTGCCACCAGCGCTGAAGCGGCCGTGGACCACCTTGCCGAGCTGCATCAGCACGCCACCCGCTCGCTGAACCAGGCGCTCAAGCGCTACGTCGCCACGCGCCAGGAACCGGATGCCGCAGAGCGCGCACTGTTCCGTTATCCCGAACTGCGCCTGACCTACGAATGCCACGGCGAGGTGCCGGCTTCAACACGCGCCTATGCCAAGGTGCAGGCGCCAGGGGTCTACAGCGTGACCGTGACCCATCCGGCGTCCTTTCGCAGCTACCTGCTCGACCAGCTGCGCCCGCTCATGCATGACTTCGGCGTGAAGGTCGAAGTCGGGCTCAGCGAGCGGAACATTCCCTATCCCTATGTCATCGAGCAGGGCGATGAGCTGGCCGGCACCGGGGTGACCGCTGCCGAGCTGGCGCGGGTATTCCCGAGCACGGATCTGTCCGCCGCCACTGACGACATCGCCGATGGGCTCTACGACTGGGAGCATGCCGACCCTTATCCGCTGGCGCTGTTCGACGGTGCGCGGGTGGATTTTTCCCTGCGCCGGCTGGTGCATTACACCGGTAGCGACTGGCGTCACGTGCAGCCGTGGATCCTGCTGACCAACTATCACCGCTACGTCGATCAGTTCATTCGTCACGGGCTCGACATGCTGCGCGACGACACGCGTTTCGTACGCATGGTGCTGCCTGGCAACATCATCATCGAGCGCGGCATGGAGGAGGGCGAGGCGCAGGCCATCATCGGCGGCGTGCTCTGGCACCGCTACCAGATGCCGGCGTATCACCTGCAGGCCAAGGACGGTGATGGCGTGACTCTGGTGAACATCGGGGTCGGCCCGTCGAATGCCAAGAACATCACCGATCACCTGGCCGTGCTGCGCCCGCATTGCTGGCTGATGATCGGCCACTGCGGCGGGCTGCGGCAGTCGCAATCCATCGGTGACTACGTGCTGGCCCACGCCTACATGCGCCGCGACGGCATCCTCGACCGGGTGCTGCCGCCGCATATTCCGCTGCCGGCATTGGCCGAAGTGCAGCAGGCGCTGCAGGAAGCGGCGGCGCAGGTCACCGGCGACAAAGGCGAGGCGCTGAAGAAGCGGCTGCGCACCGGCACCGTGCTGACCTACGACGACCGCAACTGGGAGCTGCGCTGGGCCCAGGAACGGCCGCTGATCAACCTGTCGCGCGCCGTGGCCGTGGACATGGAAAGCGGCACCATTGCCGCCCAGGGTTATCGCCTGCGAGTGCCTTACGGGACGCTGCTCTGCGTGTCGGACAAGCCGCTGCACAGCGAGATCAAACTGCCGGGTTCGGCCAACGCCTTCTACGAACGCGCCGTGACCCAGCATCTGAAGATCGGCATCGCCGCCCTTGACCTGCTGCGCAGCCAGCTCAATTCGCTGCACTCGCGCAAATTGCGCAGCTTTGACGAGCCGCCGTTCCGGTAAGGGCAGGTCGCTGGCTGGCGCCCGGTTTCGGGACCGGCGCCGCCGCTAGTCGCTGAGGAAGTCGGGCAGTTTCGGATCGCTTTTGGCCGGTAGGCTGTAGGCGATTACATAGTCGCCCGGTGGCGTTTCCATGAAGTGATGCCCGCCCGCGTTGATCACCAGATATTGACGGCCGTTGACCTCGTAGGTCATCGGCGTTGCCTGGCCGCCGGCCGGCAGGACGTCCTCCCAGACGACTTCGCCCGTATCGATATCGATGGCGCGGATCAGGTTGTCCGTCGCTGCAGCGATAAAGATCAGTCCTCCGGCGGTGATCATCGGGCCGCCATTGTTCGGCGTGCCGACGGTGACCGGCAGGTGCGACGCGATGCCGAACGGGCCGTTGCGCCGAGCCGTCCCGAGCGGCTCGTTCCACAGCACCTGGCGGGTGTTCAGATCGATTGCCATGATGCCGCCGAAGGGCGGGCGCGTGCAGGGCACGCCGGTGAAGCCGTTACGCCAGGCCGAGATGGACACCGCATAGGGCGAGCCCGCCTGCGGTACCGAGCCGCCGCCCGAGGTTTTTCCGCCTGGCACGCCGAGCGGGACCATGCCGCGCTCGTCGGCCTTGTCACGCGGGATCAGCTGGTCGTACATGGCGATGTGGTTGTAGTTCAGCACCAGAATGTTGCGCTGCGTGTCCACAGCCGCGCCGCCCCAATCGTTTCCGCCGTTGTAGCTCGGGTACTCGATAAAAGGCCGATCGGCACTCGGCGGTGTGTAGATGCCTTGGTAGTTGGCACGCTCGAACTGGATCCGGCACCAGAGCTGGTCCAGCGGGGTGACACCCCAGGCGTCGGCTTCGGTCAGCGTTTCGCGCGGTATCGATGGCATCCCGACGGAAAACGGCTGCGTCGGTGACAGCATCTCGTCGGGCAGCGGGCTGGCCGGTACGGGGCGTTCCTCGACCGGGGTCAGTGGCTCGCCGGTGCGGCGATCCAGCACGTAAATGTCGCCCTGCTTGGTCGGCAGAATGACCGCCGGCGCGGTCTGGCCCTTGCCAATCGGGAAATCCATCAGCGTGCCCTGGGAGCCGAGGTCGTAATCCCAGACATCGTTATGCACCGTCTGGAATTCCCACCGCACTTCGCCATTGGTAGCGTCGATGGCGACCAATGCGGTTGAGTGCGGCTTTTCGAACTCGCGGCGGTTGCCGCTCCAGTAATCCACGGCAGAATTGCCCATCGGCACGTAGACCATGCCCAGCGCTTCGTCGCCGGTGAAGGTGGTCCAGGCATTGGGTGTGCCGCGGGTGTACACCTCATCACCGCTCGGCAGGCCGGTTTTGCCGGGGCGGCCCATGTCCCAGGCCCAGGCGAGCTCACCGGTCACGGCGTCATAGCCGCGGATCACGCCGGAGGGCGCGTCTTCTTTCTGCCCGTCCAGCACCTGATGGCCGACCACTGCAATGCCGCGGACGATGGTCGGTGGTGAGGTGACCGCGACGTAGCCCGGCACCGAACTGCCCATGCCTTCCATCAGATCGACATGACCGGCATGCCCGAAGTCAGCGCATGGTTCTCCGGTGTCGGCATCGACAGCGACCAGCTCGGCGTCCAGCGTGCCCTCGATGATGCGCCGTTTGCAGGCTTGATCAGCCGGGACGTCAGGCACCTCGTAATAGCTGACGCCTCGGCAAGTGGCCGAATAGGGGATATGGTCGGTGGTCACTTTCGGGTCGTAGCGCCAGCGCTCGCGACCCGTACCGGCATCCAGCGAAACCAGCACGTTGAGGGCGTCGCACAGGTAAAGGTTGTCGCCCACTTTCAGCGGCGTGGTTTCCGGTGCCCATTTCTTGTCGACCACCGACTGCTCTGGCAGATTGCCGGTGCGATAACCCCAGACGGGCTTGAGGTTGGCCACGTTGTCGCGGTTGATCAGGGCGAGCGGTGAATAGCGCGTGGCGGCATCATTGCGACCATATGCCGTCCAGTCGGCCGGCTTGGGTTCGTCGCCCGTGGAGGCGGGTGTCACGCTGGTGGCCGGCTCCAGCGACGGGTCGGCGGCGGGCGCCTGGGCATGGCTGGTCGGCAACCAGACCAGCGCGACCAGGCCGAACAGTGCGATCAGGCGAGTCATGCGCGGGCCTCCTGGTGAGCGGCGCGCCGCAGCGCTGGAACGAACGCGAGCGTAAGCAGGGCAATTACGGCCAGTGCGAGCAGCCGTGGCAACAGGGCCCACGGCTCTAGCCCAACTTCCCAAAGCGCCCAGATGATTGTCCCGACGAACACCAGCCAGTACAGCCAGACGCCGCTGATGCGCTGCACGAACATCAGCCAGCCAGAGATCAGCATGCCGGCACCAGCGAGCAGGTAGTACCAGGAGCCGCCCAGGGTGATCAGCCAGACGCCGCCAGCGGCAAGGGCGAGGCCAAACAGGGCGACGATGGCGGCGAAGACTTTAAGCGCCCAATAGGCGAAGCCGCGGGCATTGGGGGATTGGGACACGTGGCGCTCTCCCTAAGACCGGTTGACGAAGCGTCCCGAGTGCGATCGGCGACGACGTGGCTCAACTTTTGGGTCTCAGGGGACGCTCAGGTTCCGTGAATGTTTCGATTTGTGTCCGGTCAGGCTGCGAGCAACCAGGCACCGGTCAGCGCCGACGCGGCGCCGGCGATGCGCACCAGCGGGGCAGCCACTTGTGGCAGGTTGCGCGCTAAGAGGTAGCCGATGCCGTGCAGTGCGGCGGTGGCGACGACGAAGCCAGCGGCATAACCCCAGGGGTTCGCCAGCATGGGCAACTCCAGGCCATGGGCCACGCCATGACTGAGGGCAAACAGTGCGGTCAGCCCGGCTGCCACAGCCAGAGGCGGGCGTACGGCCAATGCGACCAGCAGTCCGAGTGCCAATACCGAGCCGGCGATGCCTGTTTCCATCAATGGCAGCTGCAAGCCGGTAAAGCCGAAAAGGCCGCCCATCAACATGGTGGCGACGAAGGTCAGAGGTAAAGCCCAGCGTGCCTTGCCCGATTGCTGCGCAGCCCATAGACCGACCGCAACCATGGCCAACAGGTGATCGAGGCCGAGGATCGGATGGGCAACGCCGGACATGAGGCCTGCGTGATCGTGGCCGGGGTGGGCGAATGCCAAAGCCGGGCTGAGCAGCAGGGCGGTGGCGATTGCGAAGTTCTTTTGCAGTGTCATAGGGGTCTCCTCGAGGCTGCATGCGGTGCGTGTTGGAAAGCAGCGTGTCGCTGTCTTACGGGGTCGTGGGCAGAGCTCGCTTCTACAAAGGGGGCGCGATCAGGCGGCGCTGAGCATTCCCTGTTTTTCGATGAAGGCGATGATCTCGTCGAGACCCTGGCCCACCTTCTGGTTGCTGAACACGAACGGCTTGTCGCCGCGCATCTTGCGGGTGTCGCGATCCATGACCTCCAGCGAGGCGCCGACCATGGGCGCCAGGTCGACCTTGTTGATCACCAGCAGGTCCGACTTGCAGATGCCCGGTCCGCCCTTGCGCGGCAGCTTGTCGCCGGCCGATACGTCGATCACATAGATGGTCAGGTCGGAGAGTTCCGGACTGAAGGTGGCCGACAGATTGTCGCCACCGGACTCGACGATGATCAGGTCCAGCCCTGGGAAGCGCCGGTTGAGCTGTTCGACGGCTTCCAGATTGATCGAAGCATCCTCGCGGATCGCGGTGTGCGGGCAGCCGCCGGTTTCCACGCCAATGATGCGCTCGGGCGCCAGGGCCTCGTTGCGTACCAGAAATTGCGCGTCTTCCTGGGTGTAGATGTCGTTAGTCACCACGGCGAGGTTGTAACGCTCACGCAGGGCCAGGCACAGGGCGAGAGTGAGGGCGGTCTTGCCGGAGCCGACCGGGCCACCGATTCCAATGCGCAGGGGTTGGGTGTTCATCGTCTGTTTCCTCGTGTGAAAGCGGTGCTCATGAGCGGAACAGCCGGCTGTATTGGCGCTCATGCGCCATGCTCGTCAGGGACAGGCCAAAGGCGGCGCTGCCCCAGTGCTCCGGCTCGATAAAGGTTGCGTCGCGCTGGGCCTGCTGCAGGGTCGGCAGCAGTTGCGAGGTCAAGCGTTGTGCCGCTTGCTGGCCGAGCGGTAGGGTTTTCATCAGAACGGCCAGTTGATTCTCCAGCCAGCCCCAAAGCCAGGCGGTCAGTGCATCCTCGGGGCCTATGCCCCAGGCACGTGCGGCCAGAGCCCATCCAAGGGCGAGGCCTGGCTCGTCGATGCGCTGAAACAGAGCGCGGGCCGGGGCGTCGAGCTCAGGCAGATGGTCCAGCAGTTGCTTGAGTGAATAGCCCATCTGCCGGCTTTCCAGCCGCAGCTCGCGGGTTTCGCGGCTGGCGCGATGGCACGCGGCAAACCGTTCCAGCTCGTCCCATTCTTCAGATGCTGCCGCCCGGCAGTGCGCGAGCAGCAATGGCGCCTCGAAGCGCGCCAGGTTCAGCAGTAGCTGGTCACCGAGCCAGCGGCCGGCGCTGCTCTCGTCATGCACGCGCTGCTGCTCAATCGCCATTTCCAGGCCTTGCGAGTAGCTGTAGCCGCCGATCGGCAATTGCGGGCTGGCGAGCCGCAGCAGCGCGAAGGCAGCCGGAGTCACGTGCGCACGCCAAACTGATGCAGGCGTGGCGCGTAGCTGAACTCCGCTTCGCCTGCATGGGAGTGGTGATGGCCACCACCGTAGGCGCCGTGCTCCGGCTGGAAGGGTGCCTCGATGGCTTCGACGCTGGCACCCAGCTGCAGCAGCATGTCTTTCAACACGTAGTCGTCGAGCAGGCGCAGCCAGCCAGCGCCGATCTGCAGCGCCACGTGACGATTACCCAGGTGATAGGCGGCACGGGTCAGCTCGAATGCACTGCTGCAGGTCACATGCAGCAGCTTTTCGGTGCGGGCCTGCACACGGACGATGCGGCCGTCTTGGGCGCGCAGACATTCGCCATCCTGCAGTGGGGGTTGGCCGCGTTCGAGAAACAGGCCAACTTCTTCCCCGGCAGTGGTGAAACAGCGTAGGCGGGATTTGCTACGCGCTTCGTAAGTCAGCGCCAGTTCGGCGTCGGCCTGTGCTTGCGCGGAGGCGCGGTGATGGATGACCAGCATGGGCGAGGTGGTTCCGGTGGGACGAGACCTTGAGCAGAGCAAGGCCCTTGCCAACCGGCTACATCCGGCGCCACGCGTCGCGTCAATGCACGCCATGCCAGAAAATGGCGCCTGGCGATGGCACCGACATGGTGCGTGCAATTGAGCAAGGCACCACCACTGTGCACTCAGTGCAGGGCGCGCACCATGTACACCGCCGGAATCTGGTAGCTGGCCAGGTTGTCGACCTGCGGCGCGTCGAGCTCGTCGTGCGCGGCGTAGCCGAGGCGCGACCAGAAGGCTTCGGATTCCTGCACCGATACCAGCGCGGAATAGCGCAGCTGCTGGGTGCGGGCCTGCTCGAGGTTTTTGCGCACCAGCGCTGGGCCGATGCCACGCCCGCTGGCCCGGCGGGCGACGGCCAGGTCGTGCAGATAGAGGCAGTCGGCTTCGGCATGAGGCTGGAATTCGCCGTCCAGCGGGGTCACTTTGCCGACGCGCGAGTGGTAGGCGAAGAGGTAGGCGCAGACGCCCTGGTCGTCCTCGGCCACCCAGGCCAGCTGCGGGCAGGCTGCAAGCCTGGCCCGGATCACCGCTTCGTCCTCGAGGACTTCGGCGGCGTAGGATTCTTCCTGAATCGACATCACGGCAGGAATGTCACGCGCCTGCATCGCTCTCAACTGGAACATCATCACTACTCGAACGGACTCGGGCCGCCTGGCGACCCGCGAAGGGCTGGCGATCATACGCGAAGCCAGGTGACAACGTGACGGGGCCGACGAAATACCGCGCAGCCTGAATGACCGGCGAGCCGGTTGCCCACATCGGACGACTGACGAAAAGCCAAATTACGGGCATAATTCTTAGGTTGCTACCTATTGTCGCGGTCACTCTTTTGAACAACACCCACCGGCCCCTGCTTGGCGTCCTGCTCATCCTGGCTTCCTGCCTGACGCTGGCCAGCCACGACGGCCTGTCTAAGCACCTGACGCAGCTGTATCCCGTGTTCCTGGTGATCTGGGCACGCTACCTCGCCCAGACCACGCTGATGTTCACCCTGTTTACCCCGCGCATGGGGCGACGCGTATTCCATACCTTGCGGCCGAAATTGCAGGTTTGCCGTGGCCTGAGCCTGGTCTGCGTGAGCATGCTGTTCATCAGCGGGCTGAGCTACATCCCGCTGGCCGAGGCGACCGCCGTCATCTTTCTCACGCCGCTGCTGGTGACCATCGCTTCGGCGCTGCTCGGCGAGCGGGTGACCCGCAGCCAGTGGCTGGCGGTCGGCTGCGGTCTGATCGGGGTGATGATCATCGTGCGTCCGGGCGGCGCGCTGTTCACGCCGGCCATTCTGCTGCCCTTCGGTGCGGCGCTGAGCTTCACCGTCTACCAGCTCATCACCCGACGACTTGCCGCGACGGATCATCCCGTCACCAGCAACTTCATCACCAGCCTGGTGGGCAGTCTGGTGATGAGTGTGCTGGTGATCTTCAACTGGCAGACGCCGTCTCTGCATGACGCGCTGCTCATGGCGGCGCTGGGCGCCATGGCCATGAGCGGCCACCTGCTGCTGACCAATGCATTCCGTTTCGCCAGCGCCGCCGCGCTGGCGCCGTTCACCTATTCGCAGATCATTTTCGCTGGCGTCGTGGGTCTGATCGCCTTCGGCCACACGCCGGATCCCGGCGCCATTGCCGGCATGGCCATCATCATTGCCAGCGGGCTGACGATGGCCTGGGTGCAGGGACGCCAACCGCGCCCGCGCCTCTGAACGACCACGGGCGCGTCGGCATGTCCGGCGCCTTACTTATCCAGACCAGACGGGGGCGACTCGACCCCTTGCGTGCGATTCATCAGGAAAACCCATGCACCGTATTTCTCACCACACTCTGCGCAACGACTTCCGCCAGCTGCTGGCCTCCGACCGCTGTTACCACACCGCTTCGGTATTCGATCCGATGTCGGCGCGCATCGCCGCCGACCTGCAGTTCGAGGTCGGCATTCTCGGCGGCTCGGTCGCATCGCTGCAGGTCCTGGCCGCGCCGGACTTCGCGCTGATCACCCTCAGTGAGTTCGTCGAGCAGGCGACCCGCATCGGCCGCGTCGCGCGCCTGCCGATCATCGCCGACGCCGACCACGGCTACGGCAACGCGCTCAACGTGATGCGCACGGTCGTGGAGCTGGAGCGCGCCGGGATCGCCGCGCTGACCATTGAGGATACGTTGCTGCCGGCCAAGTTCGGACGCAAGTCGACCGACCTGATCGGCATGTTCGAAGCGGTCGGCAAGATTCGCGCGGCGCTCGAGGCGCGCATCGATCCGGAACTGGCGATCATCGCCCGGACCAATGCCGGCGTGATCGGCCTGGAAGAGGTGATTGCCCGGGTGCAGGCCTACGAGGCGGCCGGCGCCGATGCCATCTGCCTGGTCGGCATCGAGGATTTCGAACAGCTGGAGCAGGTCGCCGAAAAGCTCAGCGTGCCGCTGATGCTGGTCACCTACGGCAATCCGCAGCTGCGTGACAACGCGCGCCTGGCGGAGCTGGGCGTGCGCATCGTGGTCAACGGTCACGCGGCCTATTTCGCCGCGATCAAGGCGACCTACGACTGCCTGCGCGAACAGCGTCAGATCGACGCCTCGGACCTGAATGCCTCGCAGCTGTCGGTCAAATACTCGACCGCCGAGGAGTACATGGTCTGGGCCGAGGAGTACATGCAGGTCAAGGAGTGACCTGCAGGCCCTGACCGCACCGCCCCTTTTTCCTTGCCAGCGGAGATCCGATGAGCCCACGCCTGCTGACCTTCATGGTGGCCTTTGCCGCGTTTCTCGGGCCCTTCACGCAGACGGTCTATGCACCGATCCTGCCGGAGCTGGGCGAGGCGCTGCAGACCACGCCGTTCCTGATCAACCTGAGCATCTCGATCTTCACCTTCGTGCTGGCGTTCATGCAGATCGTCTACGGGCCGCTGGTCGACCGCACGGGACGCAAGCGCACCCTGCTGGCGGGGCTGACGATCTACATCGTCGCGTCACTGGGCTGCTTTGCCTCGCAGAGCATCGAGCTGCTGCTGGTGTTCCGCGCGTTGCAGGCGGTGGGCATCGCCGCCGGCGCGGTGGTGGCGGTGACGGTGATCGGCGACCGCTTCGAAGGGGCCGAGCGCGGCCGGGCAATGGGTTCGTTCCAGATGATGGTGGCGTTGGGGCCGGTGGTCGGTCCGGTGGTCGGCGGCTTTCTCGGCGAGCACCTGGACTTCCACTACGTGTTTCTGCTGCTGGCGCTGGTAGGCGCCGTGGCGCTGCTGAGCAATGCGGTCTGGCTCCGCGAGACCCGCCCCGCCGGCGGGCCGCCGCGGGCGTTCCATCCGGTGCAGTACCTGGAAGTGCTGCGCGATCGGCAGGGGCTGGCGATCATGGTGCTGAGCTTCGTGCAGTACTACGCCTTCTACAACTACCTGGTGTTCATGCCGCGCTTGCTGGGCAGCGTCTATGGCCTGAGCGCGAGCGAGAAGGGGCTGGTGTTCCTGCCGCTGTCGATCGCCGTGGTCATCGGCAGTTTTTGCGGCGGTCGGCTGCTGGGACGCTGGCGGGCACGCCCGATGCTGCTGCTCACGGCGCTGCTCAATGCGCTCAGCCTGCTGCTGTTTCTCGCCGTCGCGCCGCTATCGCTCGCTGCGCTGGTGGTGGCAGTATCGGCGTTCGGGCTGTTTCTCGGCCTGTCGCTGCCGGTGCAGACCAGCCTGCTGATGGACCTCTACCAGCACAACCGCGCCACGGCGGTGGGCAGCTACAACTTCTTCCGCTTCATGGGCATGGCCACCGGACCGGTGCTCGGCTCATGGCTGTATCAGGATGGCCGCCTCGGCGTGCTGTACGGCTTCGCCGCGACGGCCTTCCTGCTGGCCGTCTGGCATGCACGGCTGCGTTTCAGACAGGCCGACCCGGCGCGCTAGAACAGCGCCCGCTCGGCCTTGAACATGAAATAGCTTTCGCAATAAGCGTTCTGCCCGGCATACACCCCGCACTCGCGCCCGCGCAGGTTCGAGTCGGTGTAGGACAGGTCCATGCGCAGCCCCAGCCACGGACGCGACAGGTTCAATGACCAGTCGTTGAACACCTCGACGCTGCCTCCCGGGTGGTACATGGGACTGTCCATGGAATGGCTTGCGTATTTGAACCGCAGGTCGACGTCCAGCGGGGTGACGCTGCCAAGTTCCAGCAGCAGCGTGCTGTCGGTGCGCCCCGGCGAGCTGCTCAGCGCGCCGCCCAGGCGGCTGCCGGCCAGGTTGAAGCCTGCATAGAGCTCGTGACGGTCGGCATTTTCCAGCTCGGGAAAGCTGTAGCGGATCAGCCCCAGCTCGTAGCCCGGGGCGCTGTCGAAGCGATGCTGGACGTAGCCCACGTAGCTGTCGAGTTCCAGCTGGTTGCCCTCAAGGATGCCCATGCTGGGGGCCCACTGGCCGACGTACCAGCCGCTGCTGTGGGTAAGGTCCAGCCCACCGCTAAAGGTGCTGGCGGCAATCGGGTTGACCAACCCCTGCGCCATGCTTCGGGTCGGCGAGGTGCCGAGTTTGAGGTCGAATTGTCCGAGGTCGCGTTCTACGACCTCAGGCTGGCTGGCGCATCCGCTCAGGACCATGACCAGCGCCGTCAGGATCTTCTTGTGCATCACCGCATCCCTGGGGG
>DAMBNU010000004.1:275304-294623 GCA_032064305.1 Pseudomonas sp.
GTGTGTTAGCAGACAGCCGCAACGCGGCCACGAGCAGCAGACCCTTGGCCCGATACGTCTGGACTGGGCCTTTCGCCGCGCGACCAGTGGGCAAGGATAGACAATGCGACCCTCTGGCGAGCCCCGCTCGTCGTTTTGACGCCATTTGATCGACGGATGGCGCCGTTGCGCTGGCGCTCTTACCGGCTGCTGGCGCACTGAACGGCCCCGGCCGACCACGCTCCAATGCAGGACAGCATCAGCAGAATGCCGGAGGTCGCGATGGCTACGGGTTGGGCAAATGAAGGGGCGGTGCAGGACCAGATCGACAGCACCATCGAGGACGCTGTGCAGCGGGCCCGCAGCCGGCTCGGTCACGGCGAGAGCCTGGCGCGCTGCGAGGAATGCGACGCAGCGATTCCCGAGGCGCGTCGCCAGGCGGTTCCGGGGGTGCGACTGTGCGTGAAATGCCAGACCGAACTGGACAGACACGAAGCGAAGTTCAGCGGCTACAACCGTCGCGGCAGCAAGGACAGCCAACTGCGCTGAGCGCCAGCGATGACCGGTGCAGGGTGGGCTTCAGCCCGCCAACGCGCGAGACCCCGGCGCCATCATCTTTTGGTGGACGCTGGGGCGCGGCCTCGCCGTTCGCGAGCAAGCTCGCTCCTACGTGTTGCCCGGATCAGCCATGACCGTCTGGCGGGGTGGGCTTCAGCCCGCCAACGCGCGAGACCCCGGCGCCATCACCTTTTAGTGGACGCTGGGGCGCGGCCTCGCCGTTCGCGAGCAAGCTCGCTCCTACGTGTTGCCCGGATCAGCCATGACCGTCTGGCGGGGTGGGCTTCAGCCCGCCAATGGGTGTTACCCCGGCGCCGCGCCCGTTTCTGAACGCGGGCTGCGTGGCGTCGCGGTTCGCGAGCAAGCTCGCTTCTGCAGGCCGTGCTCAGCCATGATCGGCCGAGGCTGCCGCTTCACGCGACGGCGGGTGGTCGGTTCGGTTCAGCGCGACGAACGGCCCGTGATAAAGTGCTTGGCCATCAACAGGCGCGGCGATGACACCCTGCATGAACCGATCGATAACCGACGACATTTCGGCGATCAGCCGGATCAATGCCGTACCGGCGATTCTCCAGGTAATTTCCGAGACCACCGGATTACGGTTCGCCGCGGTCGCACGGGTGACGGAGGATGCCTGGACGGCCTGCGCGGTGCTCGACCGGATCAACTTCGGCCTGCAGGTCGGCGGCGAGCTGGACGTGACCACCACGCTGTGCCACGAAATCCGCGCATCCCACGAGACCATCATCATCAGCAAGGCGAGCGAGGATCCGCGTTACTGCACGCACCACACGCCCCGCCTCTATGGCTTCGAGAGCTATGTCTCGACCCCGGTGTTTCGTACCGACGGCAGCTTTTTCGGCACCGTCTGCGCGCTCGATCCGCTGCCGGCCGAGCTTTCGGAAATGCCGATCCAGACGATGATGGAGTCGTTCGCCAAGCTGCTGGCCATCCAGTTGGAAGCCGAAGAACAATTCGAGGCGACCGAGGCGGCATTGCTCGATGCGCAGCAGACGGCCGAATTGCGCGAGCAGTTCATCGCCCTGCTCGGACACGACTTGCGCAACCCGCTCTCGTCGATCCTGTCTGGGGCGCAGCTATTAATGAAACGCTCGGCGGATGCCTCGATCAACGGCATCGCCGCGCACATGCTCACCGCCACGCGGCGCGCCTCACGCCTGGTGGATGACGTGCTGGACTTCGCCCGTGGGCGTCTGGGCCACGGCATTCCGTTGCAACGCCGCGACTGCGCGGACCTGCACATCGTCCTCACGCATATCGTCTCGGAGATGCAGAGCGCCCATTCGCAGCGCGCGATCGATGCCGAGATTGCTACGCTGGACGGGGTCCGTTGCGATACGGACCGGCTCGCACAGCTGCTGTCCAACCTGCTGGCCAATGCGCTGGTGCACGGTGCGGCCGATGGCCGGGTTCGGGTGCGCGCCGTGATCGAGCAGCAGCAGCTCGTGCTGTCGGTGAACAACCAGGGCGATCCGATCCCGGCGGACCGCCTGGCGCAGCTGTTCAAGCCTTATTGGCGCGAGGCGTCGAGCACGCAGTCGGGGCTCGGCCTGGGCCTGTACATTGCCCAGGAGATTGCCGTGTCGCATGGCGGCAGCATGCAGGTCACCTCGACTGCCGAGGCGGGCACCACCTTTACCTTCAGCATGCCGGTCACCGCCTCGCTCGCTTAGGCGGGCTCGGCTTTCATCAGGTCGTAGGCGCCGAGGTAGGCGCCGGCGAGCTGGCTTTTCTGGCGCTCGCTGAGCAACTTGCCCGCCATCTGGAAGAACTTGTGCTCTTCTTCCTGCAGGTGGTGGTGGACCTTGTCCGACAGTTTGCGCGCCTGGGCGAGCCAGCTTGGGCTGCTGGGGTCGGTGGCTTCGAGCGCCTCGATCATTTCGTCCATTTCGTGGTGCTCGGCGATGGCGTGGCGGGACAGGTCCACGCCATCGTCGTCATGCATCAGCGGAATGTAGAAATGCCGTTCCTCGGCGACCGAGTGGACCCAGAGTTCCTGCTTGAGCTGGGCGAACAGGGCCTGGCGCTCGTCGCTGTCGCCCTGGGTCTGGACCAGGCGCTCGGACAGCTCGCGCTGGATGTCGTGACTCAGGCGCAGCGCTTCGAAAATCAGCATGACGACGTTTCCTCTTCCATGGGATGGTGGGCGTCTGACAGGTGCCTGCGCGCCGAGTGCCACCTGGGGCGGCTTTATTTACGGACCTCGGCAACCGCAGGCGCGAGCTTGCTCAAGAATGGCGACGCCGCGCCGGCAGCGTTTGACGCTGAGCGACGGCGGGTTGGACGGCAAACTGGCCGGGTAACGGGGTATCGCCCGTGGGTGCGCCGAGCCCACCGAATCAGCTGCCCGCACGTCTGGGCGGGGCGCCGGCCCCGGTGTTCGGGTCAGAACAGAAAATACCGCTGCGCCATTGGCAGTACTTCGGCCGGTTCGCACCAGAGCAGCTGGCCGTCGGCGCGAACCTGGTAGTTCTGCGGGTCGACTTGGATATCCGGTGTGTAGTCATTGTGGATCAGGTCTTTCTTCTGCACCGAGCGGCAACCTTTAACCACCCCGATCTTCTTCTTCAGCCCCAGTTGCTCAGGCACGCCAGCCTCGAACGCGGCCTGGCTGATAAAGGTGAAACTCGACGCATGCAGTGAGCCGCCGTAGCTGGCGAACATCGGCCGGTAGTGCACCGGCTGCGGCGTCGGGATCGAGGCGTTGGCATCGCCCATCAGGCTCGCGGCAATAGCCCCGCCCTTGAGGATCAGCGTCGGTTTGACACCGAAGAAGGCCGGACGCCAGAGCACCAGATCGGCCCATTTGCCTACTTCAATAGAGCCTACTTCATGGCTGATGCCGTGGGTGATCGCCGGGTTGATGGTGTACTTGGCGATGTAGCGCTTGGCGCGGAAGTTGTCGTTGCCCGCGCCGTCACCCGGCAGGGCACCGCGCTGCTTTTTCATCTTGTCGGCGGTCTGCCAGGTGCGGGTGATCACTTCGCCGACGCGGCCCATGGCCTGGCTGTCCGAGCTGATCATCGAGAAGGCGCCGAGGTCGTGGAGGATGTCTTCGGCGGCGATGGTCTCGCGGCGGATACGGCTCTCGGCAAAGGCCACATCCTCGGCGATGCTCGGGTCGAGGTGGTGGCAGACCATGAGCATGTCCAGGTGCTCGTCGATGGTGTTGCGGGTGAACGGTCGCGTCGGGTTGGTCGAGCTGGGCAGTACGTTGGGCAAGCCGCAGGCCTTGATAATGTCCGGCGCATGGCCACCACCAGCCCCTTCGGTGTGGTAGGTGTGGATGGTGCGGCCTTTGAATGCGCCCAGGGTCGTCTCGACGAAACCGGACTCGTTCAGCGTGTCGGTGTGGATCGCCACCTGCACGTCGAACTGGTCGGCGACGTTCAGGCAGTTGTCGATGGCTGCCGGGGTGGTGCCCCAATCCTCGTGCAGCTTGAGGCCGATGGCGCCGGCCTTGACCTGCTCGATCAGCGGCTCGGGCAGTGAGGCGTTGCCCTTGCCGGTGAAGCCGATGTTCATCGGGAAGGCGTCAGCAGCCTTGAGCATCATCGCCATGTGCCAAGGGCCGGGTGTCACCGTGGTGGCGTTGGTGCCGGTGGCCGGCCCGGTGCCGCCACCGATCATGGTGGTGACGCCGCTCATCAAGGCCTCTTCGATCTGCTGCGGGCAGATGAAGTGGATATGCGAATCGATGCCGCCGGCGGTGAGGATCATGCCCTCACCGGCGATGACTTCGGTCGCAGCGCCGATGGCGATGGTCACGTCCGGCTGGATGTCCGGGTTGCCGGCCTTGCCGATGGCGGCGATGCGGCCGTCCTTCAGGCCCACGTCCGCTTTGACGATGCCCCAGTGATCGAGGATCAGCGCGTTGGTAATCAGGGTGTCAACCACGTCGGCGGCGCACAGCTGCCCCTGGCCCATACCGTCACGGATCACCTTGCCGCCGCCGAATTTCACTTCCTCGCCATAGGTGGTGAAGTCTTTCTCGACCTCGATCCACAACTCGGTGTCGGCCAGGCGCACCTTGTCGCCGACGGTGGGGCCGAACATGTCGGCGTAGGCTTGGCGGGAAATCTTCATTGAATCTCATCCTGTCCGTAGGGTGGACAACGCGAAGCTTGTCCACCAGCAATCTGGGTGGTGGAAAAGCCTTCGGCGTTTTCCATGGGGTGGCCATCCACCCTGAGAATCTGTAATCAGAGCGCGCCCATCACCCGTCCGGCAAAGCCGAACACCCGCCGCTCCCCGGCCAGCTCGACCAACTCCACCTCGCGGCACTGGCCTGGCTCGAAGCGCACCGCGGTGCCGGCCGGGATGTTCAGCCGCATGCCGCGAGTGGCGGCGCGGTCGAAGGCGAGCGCATCGTTGGTTTCGAAGAAGTGATAGTGCGAGCCGACCTGGATCGGACGGTCGCCGCTGTTGGCCACGGTAAGCGTCAGGGTTCGGCGACCGGCGTTGAGCTCGATCTCGCCGTCCTGAATCTGGTATTCGCCAGGAATCATGGCTGGGACGTCCTGTTCAGGGTCAGTTGCATCATGGTCAGGTCCAGCCAGCGGCCGAACTTGCAGCCGACCTGGCGCATCTGTGCGGCATGGACGAAGCCCAGTTGCTGGTGCATATGAATGGAGGCGCGGTTCTCGCTCTCGATGGCCGCGATCATCACGTGCTTGTGCATCTCGCGGGCGCGCTTGATCAGCGCCTGCATCAGGCTTCGACCCACGCCGCCACCGCGTTGGCCGGGGCGAACGTAGACCGAATTTTCCACGGTGTGGCGGAAACCGTCGTGGGGGCGCCAGGGGCCGAAGGAGGCATAGCCAGCCACCTGTCCTTGATCGTCAATCGCGACCAGCACCGGGTAGCCCTGTTCGTGGCGCTCGGCCAGCCAGGCGCGACGGTTGTCGAGGTCGACGACCTTGTCGTTCCAGATCGCCGTGCTGTTCTGCACCGCGTCGTTGTAGATATCTAGGATGCCTGCGAGGTCGGCATCCAGGGCGTCACGTATCTGCACGATGAGTTCCTTCAGTAACGGTTCAGTTCGGCTGCAGTAGACATTGACCCGCGTTTCAGGGAATAGGTTGGTGCACCGTGACCAGCTTGGTGCCGTCCGGGAAGGTCGCTTCGACCTGGATCTCCGGAATCATTTCCGGCACGCCGTCCATCACTTGTTCGCGGTTCAGCAGGGTGGTGCCGAAGTGCATCAGTTCGGCGACCGTCTGGCCGTCGCGGGCACCTTCTAGCAGGGCGGCGGAGATGTAGGCCATGGCTTCCGGGTAGTTGAGTTTCAACCCGCGGGCGAGGCGGCGCTCAGCCACCAGCCCGGCGGTAAAGATCAACATCTTGTCTTTTTCTCTTGGCGACAAATCCATAACAGCTCCAATCGTGGGGTGGATGTTTCTGTTCACTTCCACCGGCTCGTGGCGGCAGACCACGCAGCATTATTCAGGGCAGCGTGCACTTAGGCGCGCCGGGGTAGGGTGGGCAACGGCGCAGCCTTGCCCACCGATCATTCACGTACTCCAGATTCGTGGCGCTACCGCCTCGCGGCCCAGCAGTTCGGGGCGCAGTAGTCGCCATAAATCGATCAACCAGGCGCGCGCATGCAGCGCTTCGTCGCAGAGGCAGCGCGCTACCACCAGGCCGGGCAATTGCGTGAGGTCGCCGCGCACGCGGCCGGGCAATTCACGGCAGCGTTCCATCAGATCGGCATCGATCTCGCCGCTGACAATCATGGTCGCAAACACCGGCTGACCATCGAGGCCGATTGGCGAGTCCAGCAGGCCATCGTTGCCCGCCACACGCTGGCGTTCGTGCCAGAGCAGGTCACCGTCGCGGCGGATATTCAGCTGTGCCTGAAAGTGGCCCGCATCGAAGCGCTCGCCACTGGCCGGTCGGCCCAGCGCAATGATGTCCCAATAGAACAACCGGGCATTGCCTTCCAATTCGATGGTCGTGGTGAGCTCGGCCTGCGCTGCTGAATAGACGATGGTTTCCTGCGGCAGCCATTCCAACGTCGCGCCGGCCTCGACGCGCAATTGCACGTTCTGGAACGCCGGGCCGCCAGCGCGGTACCACTTCGCCGCGCCAGGGCTGGTCAGCTGTACCCAGGCGCCGCTGCCGACTGCGGCGTTGATGTCCAACCGATCGCCGCCGGCAATTCCGCCCGGCGGGTGCACGATGATGTGCTGGCAGACTTCCGGGCCTTCAGGATAGAGGTGCTTCTGAACTCTCAGCGGCCCGCTGTGGCGGCGCAGCACCGGGCGTGTGGCGCCGGTAGACAGCGCATAGCCGAGCTCCAGCTCGGCATGCCAGTGGGGGGTGAAGGGTTGCGTCAGAACGGTCATGCGCGGCTGCCAGTGGTAGTTGACTGGGCAGACAGCAATAGTCGTGCCTCTACTCTGTGCATTGCGCAGCTTCGGAGCGTGCAGCCGAAGTCCTCGCGTAAGCAGGCTGGTTTTGAAGAAGGAAACGTCAAGCCGCTGCACCGTTTAGGTGCGAAGCGAGGGCTCGCAATATGCGGCGCTCGCAAATGGTGCATTTCGGCCGCGTCAGGGCTGGCGGGCTGCGCTGAGTCGGGCGAAAAAACGTTGTTTGGCCCATTCCGAGCAGGCTGCATAGAGCAGCGTGATCAGCAGCACCGCGCCCAAAACCGCTCCCGGCAGCGGCTGTAAGGCGAACCAGGCGCCTACGGGCGTGTAGGGCAGCAGGACAGCAAGCAGCCCTACACCGATCGCGCTTGCCAGAAGGAAGCGACCGGGACGGCTGCGGTAAAACGGCTTGTGCGTGCGCACCACGAAAATGATCGCCAGTTCGGTGATCAGCGATTCGACGAACCAGCCGCTGCGAAACAGCTCCGGCTGCTCGCCGACGAGGTAGAGCAGCACGCCGAAGGTCAGCAGGTCGAAGGCTGAGCTGATCAGGCCGAAAGTGATCATGAAGCGCCTGACCTCACCGATGTCCCAGCGATGCGGCGTACGCGACCAGTCGGCGTCGACGCGGTCGCCAGCGATGCCGATGGCCGGAATGTCGGAGAGAAAGTTGTTGAGCAGGATCTGCTTTGCCAGCAGCGGTAGAAACGGCAGGAAGAACGAGGCCACCGCCATGCTGATCATGTTGCCGAAGTTGGCGCTGGTGGTGAGAAAGATGTACTTGAGGGTATTGGCGAAGGTACGCCGGCCTTCGTCGATGCCCTCGCGGACCAGGCCGAGCTCATGGCGCAGCAGCACCAGGTCGGCTGCTTCCTTGGCCACGTCCACTGCGTTGTCCACCGATATGCCGACGTCCGCGGCATGCAGCGCCGGCGCATCGTTGATGCCGTCGCCGAGAAATCCCACCACGTGCCCGGTCTTCTGCAGCGCGCGGATGATGCGCTCCTTCTGGTTCGGGTCGACCTCGGCGAACAGGCTGACCCGCGGCGCCAGGTTGATCAGCGCCTCGTCGTGCATCTGGCTCAGCTCAGCACCGGTGATGATCTGCCCGACCGGGATGCCGACGCTCTGCGCGACATGCTGGGCGACCAGGCGGTTGTCGCCGGTGATGACCTTCACGCTCACACCGAGCTCATGCAGCGCGCTCAGCTCCTCGCGCACGCCGGGTTCGGGCGGATCGAAGAACAGCAAAAAACCGGCGAAGACCAGTTCCTGTTCGTCCTCGGCGCTGCAGCCGTCGTGATCGAGGAAACGGTAGCCGATGCCCAGCACCCGATAACCGGCGGCGCTCCAGGTGGCGAAGCGAGCGTTCAGTGCCACGCGCAGGTCGTCTGTCAGCGGCACGGTCTGCGCACCCAGACAGAGCGAGTCGGACACGCCCAATACGCTTTCCAGCGCGCCCTTGCAGATCAACCTGGGCAGAGCCTGGTCGGCTTCGCGCAGCAGCACGCTCAGCCTTTTGCGGACGAAGTCGTAAGGGACTTCGTCGAGTTTGTCGGCGCCACTCATGGCTCGTGCCTGGGCGCGGACGTGGTCGCAGATCGATTCATCCAGGGGATTGCGTAGCCCGGTCTGCAGCGAGGCGTTGAGCCAGGCTATGCGCAATATCGCCGGGCTGGGCTGACCATCGACATCCAGCGCACCGTCGAGCGCGACCACGCCGCGGGTCAGGGTGCCGGTTTTGTCGGTGCACAGAGTGTCCATCGCGCCGAGGTTCTCGATGGCATTGAGATGACGCACGATCACGCCGCGCGCGGCCATCCGGCGGGCGCCCGCCGACAGCGTGGCGCTGAGGATCGCCGGCAGCAGTTCCGGCGACAGCCCGACGGCCAGGGCAATGGCGAACATCAGGGTTTCCAGTGGCGGGCGGTCCAGAAACAGATTGAGCCCCAGTACGGCGGTCACCATCACCAGCATGACGCGCAGCAGCAACCCGCCGAAATGACGCAGGCCCCGCTCGAATTCGGTTTCCGGCGGCCGCAGCACCAGCGACCGCTCGATATGGCCGAGCTCGGTCTGCAGGCCGCAGTGTACGGCCAGCAGGCGCGCCGTGCCGCTGCGCAGCGAAGTGCCGCGGAACAGGCAGTTACCGCGCTGCGCGAGGCCTGCAGCAGGCGCAACCTGGCCGGCTTCCTTGTGTACCGGAAAGGTTTCGCCCGTCAGCAGCGCCTGATTGACGAAGCAGTCACGGGCCTCCACCAGCCGGCCGTCGGCGGGGATCAGGCTGCCGGCCGAGAGTTCGACAATATCGCCGGGGACCACCTCGCTGGCAGGGATGCTCTGGATGCGGCCATCGCGCCAGACATCGGCTCGGCTGGCGACCTGCCCGCGCAGGCGATCGATCGCACGGTTGGAGCGCACTTCATGCGCGCTACCCATCACCGCGCTGGCCAGCACGATGGCCAGGACGATCAGTGCATCCAGCCAGTCGTGCACGGCCAGCGCCACCGCTGCGCCGATCAGCAGGATCAGTACCAGTGGGCTGGACAGCTGGCGAGCCAGCGAGGCGACGACCATTCCAGGCAAATTAGGCCGGTGAGCACGCCGGACGGACGGCTGGCGTGCGGCGGCTTCCTCGCTGCGCAATCCGTCATGGCTGGCCTGCAATCGAGCATAGAGCTGGTCCAGCGGCTCGCTCCAGAATTCCGTCGCCGGCGCTTCGCGGGTGTCCTCGGTCCGGCTGCGCACCGCCGAGCGGGAAAGCCAGAAGCCGGGCAGCATCGGCAGCCAGAAGCTCAGGGCGCGGAACAGCAGAGTTGCCGACAGGCCTACCGCCAGCGGCACGCCGGCCCAGCTGAGGGTCGTTACGGACGCGGCCTCGAACGCGCCGAGCCCGCCCGGCACGATACCGACGCTGCGCAGCACGCTGGCAAGCATGAAACTGGCGAAGATGCCGGCGAAGGGGGCCACGTGGCCGATGGCGTAGAGCAGGACCCACATGGTTAGCGCATCGAGCAGGACGATAGCCAGCGAATAGCCGGTTGCCCGCAGCAGCAGGGCGGGGCTTCGCGTCAGACGGGGCTCGGCGGCAAACACCATTGCCAGCATTCGCTGCATCCAGCGTACGTTCAGCAGCCGGTTGGCCAGGCGGCTCTGTGGTAGCCCCGCAATTAGGGGCGCTGCGATGGCCATGAGGCAGCAGAAAAGCATGAAGGCCGCACTGGTGCCGATTACCGCGAGGCTTCCATGCCCACTGCTAATGGCGATGATCAGCGCTGCACCAAGCGCTAGCAGATATGCCGCGAAATAGGACGATACGCTGATGATGAAACAGGTTGAAACCTTTGACAGGTCGATGCCGCGCCGCTGCAGCAAGGCGACAACGGTCACTGCGCCGCTGAACCCCGAGGATGGCAGTGCCTGGTCGACGAACAGTTTGGCCAGGCTGAGCTTCGTCGCATCCCACAGCGGCAGTGCCGCGCCCGAGGCCTTCAGCACCATGCGGTAGAGCTGGCCCTGTGCGACGTAGGTCAATCCCTGCAAGGCAATGGCCGCCAGCAGCCAGTTCGGCTCGGCCTGGCTGAAAACACGCTTGAAATGGCTGGCGTCGGACAGCTGCAGCACGCTGGCCACCAGCGCGCCGAGCACTGCTGCGCCCAGCAGCCAGGAAAACCAGACCAGCTGTCTGGTGTGCGCGGTAGAGCTGGTGGAACCGAGTACATCGTGCATGCAGTGCGTCCTGATCAAGGGGATCAACACTTCCGATACTCGTCCGGCGAACGTGACGCGGCGTTGACGCTGTTTAGCCAGGCTTCGCGGGGCGCTGCAGCAAGGCTAGATCGCTACCAGGCGTTGTACACCCTCGGCGGCCATGTTTTCGCCACGGCCCTGCTGGATGATCTCGCCGCGGCTCATCACCAGGTATTGGTCGGCCAGCTCGGCGGCGAAGTCGTAGAACTGCTCCACCAGCAGGATCGCCATGTCGCCACGGGCGGCGAGTTTCTTGATCACCGCACCGATCTCCTTGATCACCGAAGGCTGGATGCCTTCGGTGGGTTCGTCGAGGATCAGCAGGCGCGGCTTGCTCGCCAGCGCGCGGCCGATGGCCAGCTGCTGTTGCTGACCGCCGGAGAGGTCGCCGCCGCGGCGGTGCTTCATTTCCTTGAGCACCGGGAACAGCTCGTAGATGAACTCGGGGACTTCCTTGGCTTCCTTAGCGCTGAAGCGCGACAGGCCCATCAGCAGGTTTTCTTCAACCGTCAGCCGGCCAAAGATTTCGCGCCCCTGGGGCACGTAGGCAATCCCGGCGTGCACGCGCTGGTGCGGCTTGAACCCGGTGATTGGCTTGCCTTCCCAGCTCACCGCGCCTTCCTTGGCCGGGATCAGGCCCATCAGGCATTTGAGCAGGGTGGTCTTGCCGACGCCGTTGCGCCCGAGCAGGCAGGTGACTTCGCCGACCTTCGCCTCGAACGACAGGCCACGAAGGATGTGGCTGCCGCCGTAGTACTGATGCAGTTGCTGGACTTGCAGCATGTGCGACTCCTTCACTTTGGTGGATAAGCCTCTGGCGTTATCCACCCTACGATTAGCTTGCGATGATGACGTCGCCGGCCTGGCCTAAATCGCTACGCGTGGAAAAGGCTTCGCCGTTTTCCGCCCTACGTTCGGCGGGCGTAGGGTGGATGACGCTTTATCCATCCACCGTGGGATCTCCTCGGTGGATGAAAACCGCGTCATCCACCCTACGGATCATTACCGCCCCAGATAAACCTCGATCACGCGCTCATCGTTTTGCACGGTCTGCAGCGAGCCCTCGGCCAGCACCTGGCCTTGGTGCAATACGGTGACGTGGTCGGCGATGGTGTCGACGAAGCCCATGTCGTGCTCGACCACCATCAGCGAGTGCTTGCGCGCCAGACTCTTGAACAGCTCGGCGGTGAACTCGGTTTCGGCGTCGGTCATGCCGGCGACCGGCTCGTCGAGCAAGAGCAGCTGCGGGTCCTGCATCAACAGCATGCCGATTTCGAGAAACTGCTTCTGGCCGTGGGACAGCAGCCCAGCCGGGCAATTGCGTGACGTCTCCAGGCGAATGGTGCCCAGCACTTCGTCGATGCGGTCCCGCTGCTCGCCGTTGAGCTTGGCTTTCAAGCTGGCCCACACCGATTTGTCGGTCTTCTGCGCCAGCTCCAGGTTCTCGAACACGTTCAATGCTTCGAACACCGTGGGTTTCTGGAACTTGCGACCGATGCCGGACTGGGCAATTTCTACTTCGCTCATGCGCGTCAGGTCGAGGGTGTCGCCGAAGAACGCCGTGCCGCTGTCAGGACGGGTCTTGCCGGTGATGACGTCCATCATGGTGGTTTTGCCGGCGCCGTTGGGGCCGATGATGCAGCGCAGTTCGCCGACGCCGATGTACAGGCTGAGGTCTGTCAGCGCCTTGAAGCCGTCGAAGCTGACGTTGATGTCTTCCAGGCTGAGGATGGTGCCGTGCCGGGCATCGAGGCCGGCGCTCTTCGCTCGGCCGAGGCCGATGGCATCGCGGCCGCTGCCGCTGTCCGCCGGGTCGATCAGTTCGGGTACGGGTGCGGTTTTCATTGTTCGCCCCTCCGGCGCAGCAATCCGATGACGCCTTTCGGCAGGTACAGGGTGACGATGATGAACAGTGCGCCCAGGGCGAACAGCCAGTACTCAGGGAACGCCACGGTGAACCAGCTCTTCATGCCGTTGACGATGCCAGCGCCGAGCAGCGGCCCGATCAACGTGCCGCGCCCGCCCAGGGCGACCCAGACGGCGGCTTCGATGGATTGCGTCGGCGCCATTTCGCTGGGGTTGATGATGCCGACCTGCGGCACGTAGAGCGCCCCGGCCAGGCCGCAGAGCACGGCCGACAACGTCCAGATGAACAGCTTGTAGCCGCGCGGATCGTAGCCGCAGAACATCAGGCGGTTTTCCGCATCGCGCAGAGCGGTCAGTACGCGACCAAACTTGCTGCGGGCCAGCTTCCAGCCCAGCAGCAAGCTGCCGGTCAGCAGCAGCACGGTTGCGAAAAACAACGCCGCGCGGGTGGCCGGTGCGGTGATGTCGAAGCCAAGGATGCGGGTGAACCCGGTGAAGCCGTTGTTGCCGCCGAAGCCGGTTTCGTTACGGAAGAACAGCAGCATGCCGGCGAAGGTCAGCGCCTGCGTCATGATCGAGAAGTACACACCCTTGATCCGCGAACGGAAGGCAAAAAAGCCGAACACGAAGGCCAGCAGGCCCGGCGCCAGCACCACCAGGCACATCGCCCAGAGAAAGCTGGAGGTGCCGTACCAGTACCAGGGCAGCTCGGTCCAGGCGAGAAAACTCATGAACGCGGGCAGTCCGTCGCCAGCGCTTTCGCGCATCAGGTACATGCCCATGGCGTAGCCGCCGAGGGCGAAGAACAGCCCGTGGCCAAGCGACAGCAGCCCGGCGTAGCCCCAGACCAGATCCAGCGCCAGGGCGACGATGGCGTAGCAGAGGATCTTGCCGACCAGCGTCAGGGTGTAGGCCGAGACATGGAAGGCATTGTCTGCCGGTAGAAGGTGCAACAGCGGCATGGCCAGGAGGACGACGAGCACCAGGCCGAGGGCGACGACAGTGACGGTCGGGCCGGCCTTCTGCGCGGCGGTGAGAGTGAGTGGCTGGTTCATGGCCGGTCTTCTCCTAGGCGGGTCAGACCCTCCTGTAGGAGCGAGCTTGCTCGCGAAAGGGGGATTGGCATCGGTGCGTGAGTCGCTGCGCAGGCAAGGGGTCGTGCTTCGCGCCGCGAATGTTGGGCAGCGAAGCCGTATTCGAGGATTTCGTTCGCCCTGATGCGCAGCGTGGGTGTCAATTCGCGAGCAAGCTCGCTCCTACGTAAGGCAGCCAGGTAGTGGGAGGTGGCTTTCAATCGATCACCCTCCCTTTCAGCGCGAACAGCCCCTGCGGGCGTTTCTGGATGAACAGGATGATCAGCGCGAGGATGAGGATCTTGCCCAGCACGGCACCGATCTGTGGTTCGAGGATCTTGTTGGCGATGCCGAGACCGAAGGCGGCGAAGATGCTGCCAGCCAGCTGCCCGACGCCGCCGAGCACCACAACCAGGAATGAGTCGATGATGTAGCCCTGTCCCAGGTCCGGGCCGACGTTGCCGATCTGGCTCAGCGCAACACCACCGAGCCCGGCGATGCCCGAGCCCAACCCGAAGGCCATCATGTCGATACGCCCGGTGGGCACCCCGCAGCAGGCCGCCATGTTGCGGTTCTGGGTCACGGCGCGCACGTTCAGGCCCAGGCGGGTCTTGTTCAGCAACAGCCAGGTCAGCAGTACCACGAACAGCGCGAAGCCGATGATCACCATGCGGTTGTACGGCAGCACCAGGTTCGGCAGCACCTGCAAGCCGCCGGAGAGCCAGCCGGGGTTGGCGACCTCGACGTTCTGCGCGCCGAACAGCACGCGTACCAACTGGATCAGGATCAGGCTGATGCCCCAGGTCGCCAGCAGAGTTTCCAGTGGACGGCCGTAAAGATGGCGGATCACCGTGCGTTCAAGCGCCATGCCAATGGTGGCGGTGACGAAGAAGGCCACCGGCAGCGCCACCAGCGGGTAGAAGGCCAACGCATCCGGCATGAGCCGCGCCATCAGTACCTGCACCATGTAGGTGGTGTAGGCGCCGAGCATGAGCATCTCGCCGTGGGCCATGTTGATCACGCCCAGCAGGCCGAAGGTGATGGCCAGACCCAGCGCCGCGAGCAGCAGGATCGAGCCCAGCGACAGCCCGCTGAAGGCCTGGCCGAGCAGCTCGCCAATCAGCAGTTTGCGTTTGACCTGGGCGAGGCTGGTTTCAGCGGCCTTGCGTACGGTGGCATCGGTTTCCGTCTCGTCGGCCAGCAGGTTTTCCAGACGGACACGGGCCAGCGGGGCACCGGTTTCGCCGAGTAGACGGACCGCCGCCAGACGCACCGCAGGGTCTTCGGCACTTAGTTGCAGGTTGGCCAGGGTCAGCGTCAGGGCTTCGCTCACCGCGGGGTCTTCTTCGGCTTCGAGGCGCTGTTTGAGCAGACCGAGCTGTTCCGGTTGGCCGCTGCGCTGCAAACGCTTGGCCGCGCTGAGGCGTTGTGCCGGGTCATCGGAGAACAGCTGGTGGCTGGCCAGCGCGGTGTTGAGCAAGCCGCGCAGGCGGTTGTTCAAGCGCAGCTTCTTCGGCGTGCCGACGGGCTCGGCGTCGCCTTCGAGGGCGCGATAGCCGTCGTCTTCTGCGAGAAAGGGTGTCTTGTTCTTGTCGACGACGACACGGCTGGCGCGCAGTGCTTCGATCAGCGGCAGCCGCTCGGGGACCGGCGCGATGGTCCAGTCTTCCAGCAGCTTGGCCTGTTTGGCCGGGCTGGCTTTGGCGTAATCGGCCGCGTCTCCGGCCTGGGCTGCCCAGGGAAGGGCGAGCAGGAGCAGCAGCAATATTCGATGCAGGGCAGTGTTCATTTGGATATTCCGCAGGAGACGCCGCGTGCCCTCTTGATGGAGCTTGCGGCAGCAGTATCGTAGGGTGGGCTTCAGCCCACCGGTGACGTTGCTGGTGGGCTAAAGCCCACCCTACGACTGTGTGCCATCCGCTGGTGGGCTGAAGCGGAGCGCCGCCCGACCCACCCTACGGTTGCTCTGCCGTGTCAGTTCGACTTCACCGGGTGATCCGGCTTCTTGTCGTTGCCCGGAATGTAGGGGCTCCACGGCTGTGCGCGGACAGGGCTTTCGGTTTCCCAGACTACGGAGAACTGCCCATCGTCCTGGACTTCGCCGATCATCACCGGCTTGTGCAGGTGGTGGTTCTTCTCGTCCATGGTCAGGGTGTAGCCGCTCGGTGCCTCGAAGGTCTGGCCGGCCAGCGCCTTGACCACGGGCTTGACGTCGGTAGTCCCTGCCTTCTCGACCGCCTGCGCCCACATGTGGATGCCCACGTAGGTGGCTTCCATCGGATCGTTGGTCACTGCCTTGTCAGCACCCGGCAGGCCTTTTTCCTTGGCGTAGGCCTTCCATTGGCTGACGAACTTGTCGTTGACCGGGTTTTCAACCGACTGGAAGTAGTTCCAGGCGGCCAGGTGACCGACCAGCGGCTTGGTGTCGATGCCGCGCAGTTCTTCCTCGCCGACCGAGAAGGCCACGACCGGCACGTCGGTCGCTTCCAGGCCCTGGTTGGCCAATTCCTTGTAGAACGGCACGTTGGAGTCGCCGTTGATGGTCGAGACGACGGCCGTTTTGCCGCCCGCGGAGAACTTCTTGATGTCGGCCACGATGGTCTGGTAATCGCTGTGACCGAAGGGGGTGTAGACCTCTTCGATGTTCGATTCCGGCACGCCCTTGCTGACCAGGAAGGCGCGCAGGATCTTGTTGGTGGTGCGCGGGTAGACGTAGTCGGTGCCGAGCAGGAAGAAGCGCTCGGCGCTGCCGCCGTCTTCGCTCATCAGGTATTCAACGGCCGGGATGGCCTGCTGGTTTGGCGCCGCGCCGGTGTAGAAGACGTTCGGCGACATTTCCTCGCCTTCGTACTGCACCGGGTAGAAGAGCAGGCCGTCGAGTTCTTCAAAGACCGGCAGCACGGATTTGCGCGAAACCGAGGTCCAGCAACCAAAAGTCACCGCGACCTTGTCCTGGGTCAGCAGCTGGCGGGCTTTCTCGGCGAACAGCGGCCAGTTGGACGCCGGGTCGACCACCACCGGCTCGAGCTGCTTGCCCAATACACCGCCGTTGGCGTTGATTTCATCGATGGTCATCAGCGCCATGTCTTTCAGCGAGGTTTCCGAAATGGCCATGGTGCCGGACAGCGAATGCAGAATGCCGACCTTGATGGTCTCGGCCGCCTGCAGGGTGAACGGGAACAGGCCGCTGAGCATCAGGGCACTGGCGGCGAGGGTGGACTTCAGTAGGGGACGGCGTTTCATTGTGGGCGGCTCCTTGGCTGTCCATGCGCAACGGTGGGATTGATCCTTGGGGACTGCAGGCGCTATCGCAGCATCCGTGCCAATTCACTGGAAGCCTTCTAGTTCGGTGCTTCTGGCTCGATTGGAAAATGCGCTCTAACGGAGCACCAGACCTCAGTCGTCCGATAAGGGGGCGTGTCATGTAGCGGCGGGCCACACGCTGCACCGCGCTGGTGCGCTTGGTCCGCTGCGTCGTTTGACCTGCTGAGGGGTATCGCTTCGCTCCGCGCTATCCTGGGGGCGGTCATGTGGCGCGATGAACGGCGGGACTTTGGGCAGAGTGGATGTCGCGTTTAATCCAGCGGCCATTGGGTGTTTCCCAAATGGGGGGAGCTGGGACGCACAGTTGCTGTGCCCTCGGCGTTCACCCGTCCAGCGAGAATGGCGCCGTCGCTTGCCGGCTAGCAGGGCTCGCCCTAGCATGAACGGCCTGTTCTTGAAGGCCTCGTCATGCCGCGTACTTCACCCCCACGTCCACCGCGCTCTGTTCAGGGTCGCCCTCAACCGCGCCGAGTCGCCAAGGCGCCGCCTGCCGAGCCGCGCCTGTTGCTGTTGAACAAGCCGTTCGATGTGCTCACCCAGTTCAACGATGCCGATGGCCGCGCCACGCTCAAGGAATTTGTCCAGGTAGCTGGCGTCTATCCGGCCGGGCGCCTTGATCGTGATAGCGAAGGCCTGCTGCTGCTGACCAATGACGGGCAATTGCAGGCGCGCATCGCCGATCCCAAGCACAAACTGGCCAAGACCTATTGGGTGCAGGTGGAGGGGGAGGTGAGCGACGAGCAGCTGCAGCGATTGCGCGATGGCGTCGAGCTCAACGACGGCATGACGCTGCCTGCCGAGGCGCGGCAGTTGGGCGAGCCCGAGCTGTGGCCACGCAACCCGCCGGTGCGCTTTCGCAAGAGCGTGCCGACCTGCTGGCTTGAGCTGGTGATCAGGGAGGGACGTAACCGGCAGGTTCGAAGGATGACGGCGGCGGTCGGGTTGCCGACGCTGCGGCTGGTGCGGGTCAGGATCGGGCCCTGGTCGCTGGAGGGCTTGCAGCCAGGAGAGTGGCGGGAAGTGCCAGCGCACTTGTGATGCGCCGGCCACCGTGCAGCATCAGTGTGGGATGCCCTGGGTCACTTCGATGACATAGCCGATTATCGGCTTCGCCAGAAAGGCGAACAGGCACAGGCCCAGGCCCAGGAAGAGGATGGCGGTGCCGAGGCGACCGGCCTTGGACTTCTTCGCCAGGTCCCAGATGATGAATGCCATGAAGGCCATCAGGCCGCCCACCAGCACGATCATCATCCACTTTTCAAATACTTCGGGTTCCACAGGGTGCTCCTGACTGAGTCGACGACTGCCCGTGGCAGGCCGGGCGTGAAAACGGCGCAGTATACGCCTGCTTCGGGTGGTGGGGCTGCGCCCGGGTTGGACGGTCACGCGCGGCACCAGGTTCCGCCGGCAGCGCGACAGCTCAGCCCCGCAGATGCTCCAGCGGCAATTCGGTGCTGGACGATACCTGGCGTAGCACGAAGCTGGAGCGCACGCTGGAGACGCCTTCGATGCGGGTCAGGGTGCCGAGCAGGAAGGCCTGGTAATGCTCCATATCCGGCACCACGACCTTGAGCTGGTAGTCGGCGTCCATCCCGGTCACCAGGCTGCATTCGAGCACCTCCGGGCATTTCGCGATCACCCCTTCGAAGTGCTCGAAACGGTCGGGGGTATGCCGGTCCATGCCGATCAGCACGTAGGCGGTCAGCGTCAGGCCGAGCTTCCTGCGGTCGAGCAGGGCGACCTGGCGGGCGATGTAGCCGTCGTCCTCCAGTTGCTTGACCCTCCGCGAGCAGGGCGATGGCGACAGGCCGATGCGCTCGGCGAGGTCCTGGTTGGACAGGCGGGCATCGTGCTGCAGTTCGGCGAGGATGCGCAGGTCGTAACGGTCAAGTTTGCTCATTTATGAAGCCTCGCATCGTTTGGTTGCGCGAAACTATGAGCTTTCGAGTGTTGATTGCGCAAGGGTGGGGTATCCGGACAATCTTCGCAAACATCTGTCGCTGCGCGGGGCGTAAGCTTTATCCAACTTCAGCCCCCGGCAGAAAGGGCACGGCACACGATCCCCGCCGTGACCTCCGAAGGCCTTACCCAGGTCGACGGTCCGGGCCCCCGACGCTCACGAGGCGCCGAGAGAAGAAGCCGTTACCATCGGCCCAACGAATCGAAGAGACCACGCCCAGGCGTGGTCTTTTTCGTTTGGCGTTTTGTTTGGTGGCTGATGCAAACGCCGATATCGATTGAGACGTCGTGCCCGAACGTAGGATGGGCGAAGCCCATCGCCCATGGGGTGCACTGTGGGGCGGCTCTCGCGGCATCCATGCTGCTCAACCCCTTCCACGCCACCTGCGCTCGGCCTCCTGAAAGGGGCGATTCGGTG
>DAMBNU010000005.1:0-236788 GCA_032064305.1 Pseudomonas sp.
ATAGCGAACAATATTGCAAAGGTCGCAGCGCGCATCCGTGAGGCGGCGCAAGCTGCAGGGCGCGCACCCGACGAGGTGCGCCTGCTGGCCGTGAGCAAGACGCAGCCGGCCGACGCGATCCGCCAGGCCAGCAGCGCCGGGCTGCAGGATT
Source organism: Pseudomonas sp. (assembly GCA_032064305.1). GTDB lineage: Bacteria > Pseudomonadota > Gammaproteobacteria > Pseudomonadales > Pseudomonadaceae > Stutzerimonas. Next base: position 152 of record DAMBNU010000005.1, read on the forward strand.
TCGGCGAGAACTACCTGCAGGAAGCGCTGGAGAAACAGGGCGAGCTGGCCGACCTGCCGATCACCTGGCACTTCATCGGCCCGATCCAGTCCAACAAGACCAAACCGATCGCCGAGCATTTCGATTGGGTGCACTCGGTGGACCGCCTGAAGGTCGCCCAACGCCTGTCCGATCAGCGCCCCGGATCGCTGCCGCCGCTGAACGTCTGCCTGCAGGTCAACGTCAGCGGCGAAGCCAGCAAGTCCGGCTGCGAACCGCAGGACCTACCGGCGCTGGCGCATGCCATTTCGAACCTGCCCCGCTTGCGCTTGCGCGGGCTGATGACGATTCCCGAACCGACCGACGACCCGGCCGAGCAACGCGCGGCCTTCGCTAGCCTGCGCCGCCTCCAGCAATCACTGGACCTCGGCCTCGATACCCTGTCCATGGGCATGAGCCAGGACCTCGAAGCGGCCATCGCCGAAGGCGCCACCTGGGTGCGCATCGGCACGGCGCTGTTTGGCGCTCGACCCCCGAGCCGCCCCTCTGCATGAACAAAGGAACCCTTGCATGAGCACTCCCCGTATCGCTTTCATCGGCGGTGGCAACATGGCCGCCAGCCTGATCGGCGGGCTACGCGCCCAAGGCATTCCCGCCTCCGCGCTCTGTGCCAGCGACCCGGGCGCGGACAAACGCACCGAACTGCACGACAGCCACGGCATTGATGTCTTCGCCGACAATGCCCAGGCAATTGCCGGTGCTGATGTGGTGGTACTGGCAACCAAGCCGCAGGTCATGCAGGCGGTCTGCCGCGACCTGGCCTCGTCGTTACAGGCGAATCAGCTGATCGTATCGATCGCCGCCGGCGTCACCTGCGCCAGCCTGCAGCAATGGCTGGGCGCCACCCCGCGGGCGATCGTGCGCTGCATGCCGAACACCCCCGCCCTGCTGCGCCAGGGGGTCAGCGGCCTGTTCGCCAACGCGGCGGTCAGTGCCAAGCAGAAAGAGCAGGCCGAGCAGCTGCTGTCGGCAGTTGGTCTGGCGCTCTGGCTGGACCGGGAAGAACTGATCGACGCAGTCACGGCGGTGTCGGGCAGCGGTCCGGCGTATTTCTTCCTGCTGATCGAAGCCATGACCGCGGCCGGCGAAGGCCTGGGCCTGCCGCGCGAAACCGCCGCGCAGCTGACCCTGCAGACCGCCCTGGGCGCCGCCCGGATGGCCTGCGAAAGCAACGCTGATGCAGCCGAACTGCGTCGCCGCGTCACCTCGCCGAACGGAACCACCGAAGCGGCGATCAAAGCCTTCCAGGCGGGCGGCTTCGAGGGGCTGGTGCAGCAGGCGATGGGCGCCGCTGCACGACGCTCAGCCGAGCTCGCCGAACAACTGGGCAAATAAGGAGCCTTCATGTCGCAACTCTCGCAAGCCCTGATTCTGATCGTCCAGACGCTCGGCAGTCTCTACCTGCTGATCGTTCTGTTGCGCTTCGTCCTACAGCTGGTCCGGGCCGATTTTTACAACCCGCTGAGCCAGTTCATCGTCCGCGCCACGCACCCGCTGCTGCGCCCGCTGCGCCGCGTGATCCCGAGCGTTGGCGGCCTCGACCTGTCCTCGCTGGTGCTGGCGATCATCGTTCAGGCGCTGCTGATGGCGGCGATCCTGCTAATCGCCTATGGCACCATCGGCAATCCGTTGCAGCTGCTGGTCTGGGCCTTCGTCGGAGTGACCGGGCTGCTGCTGAACGTGTTCTTCTACGCGCTCATCATCAGCGTGATCCTGTCCTGGGTCGCACCCGGCAGCCACAACCCCGGTGCGCAACTGGTCAACCAGATCTGCGAACCGGCACTGGCCCCGTTCCGTCGCCTGCTGCCCAGCATGGGCGGGCTCGACATTTCACCGATCTTCGCGTTCCTCGCAATCAAGCTGCTCGACATGCTGGTCATCAACAACCTGGCCGTGTTGACCCACATGCCCAACATCCTGCGCTCGCTGATCTGAGCTGCCGCGGCGCCCGCGCAGGCGCCATTCGGACCTTTTGAGCAACAGTTCACATCCCCGCGATTGACCGGCTCCGGGCGACTGCGATAATCGCCCGCTCCGCCCCTCTGGAAGCGACCGGCTCATGGAACGACTCGACCGTCAGGTGGACGCCTACGTCACCTGGAAACGCGACCTGGTGCGCGAGATCATCCGCTACCGCAGCTGGCTGGCGCACAACCGGCTCAGCTCGGAAGCCGTCGAAGCACGCCTGGAGCGCGCCTTGCGCCTGCTGCGCACCGATCACATCACCCTCGCGTTCGTCGGTGAGTTCTCCCGCGGCAAGACCGAACTGATCAACAGCCTGTTCTTTTCCAGCTACGGCCAGCGCATCCTGCCGTCGCGGGCCGGGCGGACCACCATGTGCCCGACCGAACTCTTTTTCGACCCGCGGGCCGAGCGCGGCTATATCCGCCTGCTGCCCATCGAGTCACGCCTGGAAGAGACAAGCATCGCGCAGCTCAAGCGCACCCCGCGGTTCTGGACGCACATCCAGCTGGACCCGGACAACGCCGATGCGATGATCGAGGCGTTTTCCCAGGTAGCCGCGAGCAAGTCGATGCCAGAGGCGCAGGCCATCCGTCTCGGCTTCCAGGCGAACGCCCTCGAGCCCTCCGCGGTTGCCGGCGAGGTCATGGTGCCAGCGTGGCGCCACGCCATGGTCAGCTTCGACCATCCGCTGTTGCGCCAAGGCCTGCGGATTCTCGACACGCCCGGGCTTAACGCTTTGGGCAGCGAGCCGGAACTCACCCTGTCGATGCTGCCCAGCGCCCAGGCCGTGGTCTTCCTGCTGTCGGCAGATGCGGGCGTCACCGCCAGCGACATGCACATCTGGCAACAGCACCTGCGCCAGCTAGACGAGAGCGACCGCCATCGGCTGTTCGCCGTGCTCAACAAGATCGATGTGCTCTGGGACGATGTTTCGGGCGAGGCCTTCGTCGACGCGGCGATCGAGCGCATGCAGACCGGGACCGCCCAGCAGCTGGGCATCGCCGTCGAGGACGTGCTTCCGCTATCGGCCAAGCAGGCCCTGCTGGCCAAGATCCGCGGCGACCGCGCTCTGCTGGAGCGCAGCCGCCTGCTCGCCCTCGAACACCTGCTGTGCGAGCGTATCCTGGCGCAAAAGGAGCGGTTGCTGGAGCAGCAGGTGGTACGCCAGGTCATGGCGCTGATGCAAAGCAGCCAGCAGATCCTGACCCAGCGGTTGGGCAAGGTGCGTGAGCAGGGCGAACTGCTCGACGGCCGTCGCCAAGACGACGGGCAGCTCCTGATGGAGCTCACTGCGCGCACCCGCCACGATCACAACCAGCACCACAAGCGCCTGCTGCAGCTCAAGACCAACCAGCGGCTACTGCAGCGTCAGGGCGAGCTGCTGCGCAGCACCGTGCGCGCCGAGCGGCTGGACGAACACCTGACCCGCTTGCGTCGCAGCCTCACCGGCAGCCTGACCACGCTGGGCATCAACCTGAGCATCCTGCACTTCTTCCGTTCGGTGGAACAGGATCTGGGCGCGCTTGAGCAGGAAGCCGCCCTGGCGAACAAAATGGTCGCCGCCATCTATCGTCGTCACAACGAGGAAAACCCACTGCATGGCGTCGACGCGCCGCTGTTTCGCCTCGCGCCGTACCAGAAGGAACTCAAGGGCCTGCAGAACAAGGCGGACCAGTTCCGCCTGCAGCTCAAGACCTTGCTGACCGAGCAGCGAACCCTGACCCGACGCTTCTTCGCCACCCTCGTGCAGGAAGTCATCGGCATGCATCAGCGGCTGCGCCAGGAAGCCGAACACTGGGCGGCCGAGGCGCTGATGCCGCTCATGCAACACTCGCTTGAGCACAAGCAGCAGCTCGAGGGGCACATGCTGCAGCTCAAGGCGCTGGCCCAGGACACCCAGCAGAACAGCCAGCGCGGGCGCCTGCTGGCCCGCTACAGCCATGCGCTCGAACTGCAGCTCGGCCAGGCCGGCGAAATGCTCCGGGTGCTGCGCAAACCGGCACCGCTGCGCCGTCAGGGCAAGGTGGTCAGCCTCACCAGCGCGTCACTGGGCTGATGACGCCGTTGCGATTGAGGATGAATTGAGGCGCGCTAAGCTTTAGACTTTGCCGCCTTCTTCCAGTACGAGCCAGGGTCGATGCCCACAGCCATCCCAGCCGATTCCGTTGGTCTGGTGAGCCCGAAGGTCGAGCAGTTCTCCGAACCCTTGGCGCTTGCCTGCGGCCGCACGCTCCACGACTACCAGCTGATCTACGAAACCTACGGCGAACTGAACCCTGCGCGCAGCAATGCCGTGCTGATCTGCCATGCCCTGTCCGGCCACCATCATGCGGCCGGCTTGCATGATCCGGAAGACCGCAAGCCGGGCTGGTGGGACAGCTGCATCGGACCGGGCAAGGCGATCGACACCAACCGCTTCTTTGTCGTCAGCCTGAACAACCTCGGCGGCTGCAACGGCTCGACGGGCCCCAGCAGCACCAATCCGCAGACCGGCAGGCCCTATGGGGCGGATTTCCCGGTGGTGACGGTGGAGGACTGGGTCAACAGCCAGGCACGCCTGGCCGACGTACTCGGCATCGAGCAGTGGGCCGCCGTGGTCGGCGGCAGCCTCGGTGGCATGCAGGCGATGCAGTGGACCATGAGTTACCCGACGCGGGTGCGGCACTGCGTGGCGATCGCCTCCGCGCCGAAGCTGTCGGCACAGAACATCGCGTTCAACGAGGTCGCCCGCCAGGCGATCCTCTCCGATCCCGAGTTCCACGGCGGGCATTTCCTCGAACAGAACGTCATCCCCCGACGCGGCCTGATGCTGGCGCGTATGGTCGGGCACATCACTTACCTGTCCGACGACGCCATGGGCACCAAGTTCGGCCGCGGCCTGAAGAGCGAAAAGCTCAACTACGACTTCAACAGCGTGGAGTTCCAGGTCGAGAGCTACCTGCGCTACCAGGGCGAGGAGTTCTCCAGCCGCTTTGACGCCAACACCTATTTGCTGATGACCAAGGCGCTGGACTATTTCGACCCGGCGGCGGCCCACGATGACGATCTGGCGCAGGCGCTGTCGATCGCCCAGGCCGACTTCTGCGTGATGTCGTTCACCACCGATTGGCGTTTCGCGCCGGAACGCTCTCACGAGATCGTCGATGCGCTGATGGCCGCGCGCAAGAACGTCTGCTACCTGGAGATCGATGCGCCGCAGGGCCACGACGCCTTCCTGATCCCCATCCCCCGTTACCTGCAAGCGTTTCGCGGCTACATGAACCGCATCGCCGTATAAAGGAACCCAACATGCGCGCCGATCTGGACATCATTCAAGACTGGATACCGGCCGGTAGCCGCGTGCTCGACCTCGGTTGCGGCAACGGCGAGCTGCTCGCCTGGCTGCGCGACAACAAGCAGGTCAGTGGTTACGGCCTGGAGATCGACCCGGACAACATCGCCGCCTGCATCGAGAAAGGCGTCAACGTCATCGAGCAGGACCTCGACAAAGGCCTGGGCAACTTCGCCAGCGACAGCTTCGACATGGTGGTCATGACCCAGGCGCTGCAGGCGGTCCACTATCCCGATGCGCTGCTGCGGGAAATGCTGCGGGTCGGCCGCGAGTGCATCATCACCTTTCCCAACTTCGGCCATTGGCGCTGCCGCTGGTACCTGGCCAGCAAGGGCCGCATGCCGGTCTCGGAGTTCCTGCCCTACACGTGGTACAACACACCGAACATCCACTTCTGCACCTTCGAGGATTTCGAGCGACTGAGCCGCGAACTCGGCGCCCGTGTGCTCGAGCGCCTGGCGGTCGACCGCCATCACAAGCACGGAGTGGCGAGCCGCCTGTGGCCCAACCTGATCGGCGAAATTGGCATCTATCGGGTCACTGGCCGCGCCCGCTGACCCTTCACCGCTGGAGGTACACCATGAAAACGAGCCTGATTTGCCTGCTTACGCTGCTGCTGGCAGTGCCCGCCCTGGCCGAACGCAAGCACAGCGTGGGCGACTACGACGTCCACTACAGCGCGTTCAATTCCGGCTTCCTGCAGCCCGACATCGCCGCTGCCGCAGGGCTGGTGCGCAGCAAGACCCAGGGCGTGGTCAACGTTTCGGTGCTCAAGTCCGGCAAACCGGTCGCCGCACAGGTCAGCGGTTCGGTCAAGAACCTGCTCGGACAGGACTACCCGCTGACGTTCAAGCAGCTCAAGGAAGGCAACGAGGCCATCTATTACCTGGCTCAGTTTCCGTTCGAGTCTCGCGAAGTGCTGCGCTTCAACCTGAACGTACAGCCTAGCGGCGCTGCGCCGATCAATTTCGACTTCACCCAGGAATTCTTTCCGGACGAATGATGCCTTTCAACGAACTGGTGCTGGCCAGCCATAACGCCGGCAAGCTCAAGGAACTCCAGGCCATGCTCGGCGACTCGGTGCGCGTGCGCTCGGTGGGCGAGTTCAGCGACGTGGAGCCCGAGGAAACCGGACTCTCGTTCGTCGAGAACGCGATCCTCAAGGCGCGCAACGCCGCGCGGCTTTCCGGACTGCCGGCGCTGGCCGACGATTCCGGCCTGGCGGTGGACCATCTCGGCGGTGCGCCGGGCATCTACTCGGCGCGCTACGCGGATGGCCAGGGCGACGCGGCGAACAACGCCAAGCTGCTGCAGGCCCTCGATGGGGTGGCGGATGCCGAGCGCGGCGCGCAGTTCGTCTGTGCGCTGGCACTGGTCCGGCATGCCGACGACCCGCTGCCGATCCTCTGCGAAGGCCTCTGGCAGGGGCGCATTCTGCATACGCCTCGCGGTGAACAGGGCTTCGGCTATGACCCGCTGTTCTGGGTGCCAGAGCGCAACTGCTCAAGTGCCGAACTGGCCCCGCAGGACAAGAACCAGATCAGTCACCGCGCCCGCGCCATGGCCCTGCTCAAGCAGCGCCTGGGTATCGCATGAGCGAAGCTGGAAGCCAGAAGCTGAACGCTGGAAGCGAAAAGCACACGGACGACAACCTCCAACCGCCTGTTTCCAGCTTCCAGCTGCCGCCGCTGGCCGCCTACGTTCATATTCCCTGGTGCGTGCGCAAGTGTCCCTATTGCGATTTCAACTCGCATGCAGCAGGCCCGTCGCTTCCGGAAGATGCCTATGTCGCGGCGCTGCTGGCCGATCTGGACTGCGACCTGGATCAGGCCCGAGGCCGCAGGCTCACCTCGATTTTCTTCGGAGGCGGTACCCCGAGCCTGTTTTCCGCCCAGGCGTTGGGCCGGATTCTCGAGGGGTTGGAACAGCGGGTCGGCTTTGCCGAGGACATCGAGATTACCCTGGAAGCCAACCCGGGCACCTTCGAGCAGACGAAATTCCGCGACTACCGCAGCCTGGGGATCAATCGGCTGTCGATCGGCGTGCAAAGCTTCCAGGCCGCGAAGCTGAAGGCCCTCGGGCGCATCCACGACGGCGATGAGGCCATTCGCGCCGCCGACATGGCGCGTGCGGCGGGTTTCGACAACTTCAACCTGGACCTGATGCATGGGCTACCCGACCAGAACCTGGACGACGCACTCGACGACCTGCGCATCGCCATTGGCCAGCAGCCGACGCACCTGTCCTGGTACCAACTGACGGTGGAGCCCAACACCGAGTTCTGGAGCCGACCGCCGCGGCTACCCGAGGACGAAACCCTGTGGGATATTCAGGAAGCGGGCCAGGCGCTGCTCGCCGAGCACGGCTACCGCCAGTACGAAACCTCCGCCTATGCCCAGCCCGGACGTCAGGCGCGCCACAACCTCAACTACTGGACCTTCGGTGATTTCCTTGGCCTCGGTGCCGGCGCCCACGGCAAGACGAGCAGCCCGGACGGGCAGATTCGTCGTACCTGGAAGACGCGCCTGCCCAAGGACTACCTGGACCCGGCCAAGCGTTTTCGCGCCGGCGAGAACGTTCTGCGCGACGATGAGCTGCCCTTCGAATTTCTGATGAATGTGCTGCGCCTCACCGACGGCGTGCCGGCGGCGTTGTTCACTGAGCGCACCGGCCTTTCGACGACGCTGCTCACCCAAGGCCGCCACGAAGCCGAAGCGCGTGGACTGCTGGAGCGCGCTCCGCAGCGCCTGGTCGCCACCGCCAAGGGCCAGTTATTTCTCAACGACCTGCTACAGCTTTTCCTGCCCTAAGGACCCCGCATGGATCTTGTACTCGACCTCATCGCCACCCTGTCGCGCTGGAGCCGGCATCACCTGTTCGACATCTCGCTGGCGGTCATGGCGACTCTTTTCGTGCTGTTCGGACCGGCACTCAATGCCTGGGTGCAGAAGAACATCGGCGGACTCAATTTTGTCTTGCGCACGCTCGCCTTCGTGGTGTTCTGCGCCGTGGTCTACGGGTTGGGCATCATCTACCTGAGCCCCTGGCTGGCCAAGGGCCTGGCCCAGTTCAACAACTACACACTCGCGCCGGTGCTGTTGCTGCTGCTGTTCATCATCGGCGTGGTCGCCGACCGCAACTGAAGCGAATCACCTACTCCCGCAGAAACCGATCGAGGTCCACCGGCTCACCGGGTGCACCGTGCAATTGCTGTCGCAGGTCCTCGAACAGCGGGTCGTAGGTCTCATGAAATGCAAACAGTACGTCTGCATGAAGGTGCAGACCTCGTTTGTTCAGGCATTGATGGATTCGCTGCAGGAAATTGAACGCAACGTCCCGGCACATGGTGAATCGCTCATCGACAGGCGTGCCGTCAACCAGTCCATGTAGATGAAAACAGGCCCGCTGCGGCTGCTTGGGCGGTTCGACATGGTAGTCCAGCACCAAGTGGTAGCCGGGTAGCCCCGGCGAAGCCAGTCGACTGATCTCTGCGTGTCCAGGCCTGAACATCTATCCCCTTGTAAAACGCTAGCCTCGGCAGCCGTCTAGGACGGGCCTTTCCGTTATCCGAGATGATCCGCGAGTTCAGTTCGATGCTCGCATCCCCATCCGCCTGCTTTGTTGACGTCCGTCATAACCGTTTCACCATTGCAGGCTTCCAATGGACCCCAGTTACGCACCCTCCTAGGAGAGAGTCATGACCGGGAATTCGAGACAGCTGAAACTCAGTGCGTTAGTGGCATTGGTAGTGGGATCAATGATCGGCGGCGGAGTTTTCTCCTTGCCACAGAATATGGCAGCCAGCGCCAGCGCAGGTGCCATTCTCATCGGATGGGCGATCACCGCGGTCGGCATGCTGAGCCTGGCGCTGGTTTTCCAGATCCTGGCCAACCGGAAACCCGAGCTCGACTCCGGCGTATACGCCTATGCCAAAGCCGGCTTCGGCGACTACATGGGCTTTTCATCCGCCTGGGGTTACTGGATCAGCGCCTGGATCGGCAACGTCAGCTATTTCGTCCTGCTGTTCAGCACGCTCGGCTACTTCTTCCCGATATTTGGCGAGGGCAATACTCTGCCAGCGGTCATCGGCGCCTCGCTGGTGTTGTGGGGCGTGCATATGCTGGTGCTGCGCGGCATCCAGCAGGCGGCCTTCATCAACCTGATCAGCACGATCGCCAAAATCGTTCCTCTGCTGCTGTTCGTGGTCATCGCCGCCGTGGCGTTTCGCCTGGACGTCTTCACCGCTGACTTCTGGGGCCAGGGCAATACCGAGCTCGGCAGCGTCATGCAGCAGGTGCGAAACATGATGCTGGTGACCGTGTGGGTGTTTATCGGCATCGAGGGCGCCAGCGTGTATTCGGCGCGCGCCGAGCAACGCAGTGACGTTGGTAAGGCGACGGTGATCGGCTTCATCAGCGTGCTGGCCCTGCTGGTGCTGGTCAATGTGCTGTCGATGGGCATTCTGAGCCAGGCTGAACTGGCCGGACTGAAAAACCCCTCGATGGCCGGCGTGCTGGAGCAGGTGGTCGGGCGTTGGGGCGCGATCCTGATCAGTGTCGGACTGGTGGTGTCGCTGGCCGGCGCCCTGCTCGCCTGGACACTGCTGTGTGCCGAAATCCTGTTCGCTGGTGCCCGCGACCAGACCATGCCGAGCTTCCTGCGCAAGGAGAATGCCAATCACGTTCCGGCCAACGCGTTGTGGCTGTCCAACGGACTGATCCAGCTGTTCCTGATCATCACCCTGTTCAACGCCTCGACCTACCTGAGCCTGCTTTACCTGGCCACCTCGATGATCCTGGTGCCGTATTTCTGGTCCGCCGCCTATGCCGTACTGGTCAGCCTGCGTGGCGAAGGCTACGCGGGCCAGCCCGGCGAACGGAGCAAGGACCTCGCGATTGCCATCATCGCCACGCTCTACGCACTCTGGCTGGTCTACGCCGGCGGCGTGCAGTACCTGCTGCTTTCGGCCCTGCTCTATGCGCCCGGCGTGCTGTTCTTCGCCAAGGCCAAGCATGAACTCGGCCAACCGGTCTTCACTGCGCTGGAGAAGGCGATTTTCGCAGCGGTACTAATCGTTGCCGCCATCGCCGCCTACGGGCTGTACGCGGGCTTCCTATCCCTCTGATTGTCAGGCGAGCGTCCGCCCATACCGCCACCGTCACGAGCGGTGGCTTGCCGCCATGCACCCACAGGTGCAGGCCTCTGCTAGGAGAACTGACATGACCCCACAACCGATGCCGTTGGGCGTTCATTCCGAAGCCGGAAAACTGCGCAAGGTGATGGTCTGCTCACCCGGCCTGGCCCACCAACGGCTGACCCCGGCCAACTGCGATGAGCTGCTGTTCGACGATGTGCTCTGGGTGAGCCAGGCCAAGCGCGACCATTTCGATTTCGTCAGCAAGATGCGTGAGCGAGGCGTCGAGGTGCTGGAGATGCACAACCTGCTCACCGAAACGCTGGGCAATGCCGAAGCCCGCACATGGATCCTCGACCGCAGGATCACCGCCAACCAGGTCGGCATCGGCCTGCAGAACGAGGTGCGCGCCTGGCTGGAAGAACAGTCGCCAAGGCAACTGGCCGAGTACCTGATCGGCGGCGTGTCGGGTAGCGATCTGCCGGGCACCCACAGCGGCGAGATCGTCAGCCTGTTCCGTGACTACCTCGGTCACTCCAGCTTCATCCTGCCGCCCCTGCCGAACACGATGTTCACCCGCGACACCAGCTGCTGGATCTACGGCGGCGTGTCGCTCAACCCCATGCACTGGACCGCGCGGCGTCAGGAAACCCTGCTCACGGCGGCCATCTACCGCTTCCATCCGCAGTTCGCCGGACAGGATTTCAAGGTCTGGTACGGCGACCCGGAGCTCGACCACGGCCTGGCCACGCTCGAGGGCGGCGACGTGATGCCCATCGGCAAAGGCGTGGTGCTCGTCGGCATGGGTGAGCGTTCCTCTCGCCAGGCCATCGGCCAGCTGGCCCAGTCCCTGTTCCGCCAAGGCGCAGCCGAGCGGGTCATCGTTGCCGGCCTGCCGCGCTCGCGCTCGGCCATGCACCTGGACACAGTGTTCAGCTTCTGTGACCGCGACCTGGTGACCGTCTACCCCGAGGTGGTCAAGGGCATCGTCGCCTTCAGCCTACGCCCAGACGAAAGCAAGCCGGGCGGCATCGACCTGCGCCGGGAAAGCGCGAGTTTCCTGCAGGTCGTCGCCGAAGCCCTGGGCCTGCCGGCGCTGCGGGTCGTCGAAACCGGCGGCGACAGCTACGAAGTCGAACGCGAGCAGTGGGATGACGGCAACAACGTGGTCGCACTCGAGCCTGGCGTGGTGATCGGCTACGACCGCAACACCTTCACCAACACCCAGTTGCGCAAGGCCGGGGTCGAGGTGATCACCATCAGTGCCAGCGAGCTGGGCCGCGGTCGCGGCGGCGGCCATTGCATGACCTGCCCGATCGTACGCGACGCGCTCGACTACTGATCACTCCGCTGGCCGCGCCGGCGAACTTGCACACAGAGGAATCTTCACCATGGCCTTCAACATCCACAACCGCAGCCTGCTCAGCCTGATGCACCACAGCGAACGCGAGCTGCGCTACCTGCTCGACCTTTCCCGCGACCTCAAGCGTGCCAAGTACACCGGCACCGAGCGCCAGCACCTGAAGGGCAAGAACATCGCGCTGATCTTCGAGAAGACCTCCACCCGCACCCGTTGCGCCTTCGAGGTGGCCGCCTATGACCAGGGCGCCAATGTCACCTACATCGATCCGAACTCGTCGCAGATCGGCCACAAGGAGAGCATGAAGGACACCGCCCGGGTGCTCGGTCGGATGTACGACGCCATCGAGTACCGCGGCTTCAAGCAGGACGTGGTCGAGGAACTGGCCCGCTACGCCGGGGTGCCCGTCTACAACGGCCTGACCGACGAGTACCACCCGACTCAGATGATCGCCGACGTGCTGACCATGCGTGAGCACAGCGACAAGCCGCTGCATCAGATCAGCTATGCGTATCTGGGCGACGCGCGCAACAACATGGGCAAATCCCTGCTGCTGATCGGCGCGAAGTTGGGCATGGACGTGCGCATCGCCGCACCACGCGCGCTGTGGCCGAGCGAAGAGCACGTCAACGCCTGCCGTGCATTCGCCGAACAGAGTGGCGCCCGGCTGCTGCTCACCGAAGACCCGCAGGTTGCCGTGCAGGACGTCGACTTCGTGCATACCGATGTTTGGGTGTCGATGGGCGAACCTGTCGAAGCCTGGGCCGAGCGTATCGAGCAGCTGCTGCCCTATCAGGTTAACCCGGTCCTGATGCAGGCCACCGGCAACCCGCGGACCAAGTTCATGCACTGCCTGCCGGCGTTTCATAACAGCGAGACCAAGGTCGGCAAGCAGATCGCTGCCCAGTACCCGCACCTGGCCAATGGCATCGAGGTGACGGAAGAGGTGTTCGAGTCGCCGGCTTGTATCGCCTTCGAACAGGCCGAGAACCGGATGCACACCATCAAGGCGATCCTGGTCTCGACCCTCGCTGATATCTGAACGATCCAGCGCCCGCTCTGGCGGGCGGTGTGGAGGAATGCAGCATGCGTATCGTCATCGCATTGGGCGGCAATGCCCTGCTTCGCAGAGGCGAGCCGCTGAGCGCTGAAAATCAGCGGGAGAACGTGCGGACCGCCTGTGCCCAGATTGCGCGGATCGCGCCGGGCAACGAGCTGGTCGTGGCGCACGGCAACGGCCCACAGGTCGGCTTGCTGGCCTTGCAGGGCGCCGCCTACCAGGAGGTTCCCAGCTACCCGCTGGACGTCCTCGGGGCGGAAACCGAGGGCATGATCGGCTACATCATCGAACAGGAACTGGGCAACCTGCTGCCCGTCGAGGTGCCCTTCGCCACCTTGCTGACGCAGGTCGAAGTGGACGCCAACGACCCGGCCTTCGCTCAGCCGAGCAAGCCGATCGGCCCGGTCTACAGCCGCGAAGAAGCCGAACGTCTGGCTGCGGCGAAGGGCTGGAGCATCGCCGCCGACGGCGACCGCTTCCGCCGCGTTGTCGCCAGCCCACGGCCCAAACGCATCTTCGAGATCCGACCGATCCGCTGGCTGCTGGAAAAGGGTGCCGTGGTCATCTGCGCCGGCGGTGGCGGCATTCCGACCGTCTATGACCAGGATCGCAAGCTGCACGGCATCGAGGCGGTGATCGACAAGGACCTGTGCTCGGCACTGCTGGCCGAACAGCTCGGCGCGGACCTGCTGGTGATCGCCACCGATGTCGACGGTGCCTACCTGAACTGGGGCACGCCGCAGCAGCGGCGCATCGAAGAAGCCCACCCCGACCAGCTGGAAGGGCTGGGCTTCGCGGCGGGCTCGATGCGCCCCAAGGTGCAGGCGGCCTGCGAGTTTGCCCGCAATACCGGCAAGACGGCCGTCATCGGCTCGCTTGGCGATATCGAGGCAATCGTCCAAGGGCGTGCCGGGACCCGCGTCACCCTGAGACCGGACGGAGCGTCCTAGCCCGCTTCAATTACCGCGCCGTAGCGCTGCCGGCGAGAAGTCACGCGGATTCAACTTGGCGTTGAAGTCGTACATCGGCTCGTTGTTGTCGAGGCCATCGACGAAGTAGTTGTCGTCCTTGAGGTGGTACAGGGTCTCGACCGTGCTGTTGAACATCGGCACGTCGTAGTAGCTGATCGGATGGCTTTCCTGCAGGCCGATCAGCTCGCCCTGCTCGTCGAACAGGTCGGCAGCGAGGATCGACCAGCTGTCTTCGTCGATGTAGAACCGGCGCTTCGCATAGGGGTGGCGGAAGCCCTTGCGCAAGGTCGCGTCGACCACCCAGACCCGGTGCAATTCGTAGCGCAGCAGCTCGGGATTGAGGGTACGCGGACCGACGATCTCGTCGTAGGGGATGCCCTTCTGGTGCACCGCGTAGCTGTTGTAGGGCACCAGCATTTCGCGCTTGGCCACCAGCGACCACTCGTAGCGGTCCGGCGCACCGTTGAAGGAATCGACCACGTCGGCGGTGGCCAGGCCGCTGGTGTCGGGCTGCAGCGAATCGTAGGCCAGCGACGGGAGGCGACGCACACGGCGATCCGAGGGGCTGTAGCGCCACGCCTTGCGCACCGACAGGACCTGGTCCAGCGGGTCCTGCACGGCCAGCGCGGTGCCACTCAGCTTGGCCGGCGCGGTGACCCGATACTTGTAGTACAGCGAGGTGTTCTCCAGGTCGGCCTGGGTCATGCCCTCGCGGTTGTAGACGTAATAGATGTTGCGGTCGCGCTTGATGTACGCCGCGTTGCCACCGATTACCACGGCCTGGTTGTTGACGAAATGCGTCTGGTCGCCCTTGTAGTGCAGCACGTGGTTCCAGATCACTTCCATGCCGTTCTGCGGAATCGGGAAGGGAATGCCTGCCGCCGCGCCGCGGATGCCATTGCCATTGGCAATGAGCTCGGCCTTGGCTGCGTTCTCCCGCGTGGCGTCATAGATGCGCTGGGGGTTGGCGGCGCTGCGCCGCGTCGGAAAGACCCGCAGGTGGAAGTCGGGATGACGCTCGATCAGCGCGCGCAACCCTTCAGGCAACAGGGCCGCGTATTCCGCGACATTGCTCCGGTCGACCTGGTACAGCACGGCGTCGCTGGCATAGGGATCCAGATGGTGCATGCCGGGGGCATAGCCAGCCGGCGCCAGCACGCCCCCGGTCCAGGCCGGGATGGTACCGGCGGCATTGCCGGCGCGCTCGGCCCCGAGCGGCGTCAGGTCTTGGCCCAGCCGCCCGACCTGGCTGTCGTCGACCCGCGCCTGGGCCTGGCCGGCACAGGTGGCCAGCAACAGAATTCCGATTGTCCTAAACATTTCATTGCTCCTTGCTTCGCACGGGGTGCGTCAGGTGTTGGCCTCTTGGACAAGCAGGCGCCGGCACCGGTAACGAGCCTCGCTGGCGCCATGTGTTGGGCTGGCCGCATGGGTGCGGCTCTTGTGGGCGCCGATCGGGCGCCTGGGTCGGGTGTCAGGCGATGCGTTCGAACTTGAGGTCCCAGACCCCATGCCCGAGCCGTTCGCCGCGGCGCTCGAACTTGGTTGTCGGGCGCTCGGCTGGCCGCTCGACATAATGCTGGTCCACCGCCTGGTTGCGGTAGCCGGGCGCGACGTTCATGACGTCGAGCATGTGCTCGGCATAGGCCTGCCAGTCGGTGGCCATGTGCAGCACGCCGCCGATCCTGAGTTTCTGTCGCACCAGCTCGGCGAATGCCGGCTGGACGATCCGCCGCTTGTGGTGGCGACTCTTGTGCCAGGGATCGGGAAAGAACAGCAGTACCCGGTCCAGGCTGGCGTCGGCGACGCATTCACGCAGCACTTCCAGCGCGTCGCAACTGTAGACACGTACATTTTGCAGATTTTGTGACAAAAGCCCGTTTAGCAGGGCGCCGACGCCTGGCGAGTGCACCTCCACGCCGATGAAGTCCTGCTCGGGTGCCGCCGCGGCCATTTCCAGCGTCGAGTGGCCCATGCCGAAGCCGATCTCGAAGGTCCGCGGCGCGGACCGGCCAAAGACCTGATCGAAGTCCTGCAGGCCGTCGGCCAGCTCCAGCCCGAACAACGGCCAGCCCTGGTCCAGGCCGCGCTGCTGGCCCTCGGTCATGCGCCCGGCGCGCATGACGAAGCTCTTGATGGTGCGCATGCGGCGTTGGCCATCGGCCGGAGAGAGGGTGTCGCTCATGAATAGTCCTGCAGATAAAAAAGAACGGGCCGCACCCGCGAAGGGTGCGGCCGGTAGGCAAGGGTCAGATCAGCGGATAAGGCCTTCCAGGGGCGAGGACGCGCTGGCGTAGAGCTTCTTCGGCATGCGGCCGGCCAGGTAAGCCAGGCGGCCTGCGTCGATGGCGTATTTCATCGCCTCGGCCATCAGCACCGGGTTTTGCGCGTGGGCGATGGCACTGTTCATCAGCACTGCCTCGCAACCGAGCTCCATGGCGATGGCGGCGTCGGAGGCCGTGCCGACACCGGCATCGACCAGGACCGGCACCTTCGCTTCCTCGAGGATGATGCGCAGGTTGTACGGGTTGCAGATGCCGAGTCCGGTGCCGATCAGGCCTGCCAGCGGCATCACCGCGATGCAGCCCATTTCGGCCAGCTGGCGCGCAATGATTGGGTCGTCACTGGTGTAGACCATCACGTCGAAGCCGTCGCGGACCAACACTTCGGCGGCCTTCAGGGTCTCGATGACGTTCGGGAACAGCGTCTTCTGGTCGGCCAGCACTTCGAGCTTGACCAGCTTGTGTCCGTCGAGCAGCTCGCGGGCCAGGCGGCAGGTTCGCACCGCTTCCTCGGCATCGAAGCAACCGGCGGTATTCGGCAGGATGGTGTAGCGATCCGGCGAGATGACGTCGAGCAGATTCGGCTCGTCCGGGTTCTGGCCGATGTTGGTGCGGCGCACCGCGACGGTGACGATCTCGGCGCCGGACGCCTCGATGGCGGCGCGGGTCTCGTCGAGATCCTTGTACTTGCCGGTTCCCACCAGCAGGCGCGACTGGTAGGTGCGACCGGCCAGCGTGAAAGGTTTGTCCTGCGGAACTGGGCTCATGGGACCCTCCTGTTCAGACGTGATGGAGCGAGGAGTACGCCGCTCGACCGGGCGGCGTCGGGAAATGGTGGTCGCGCTTCAGCCGCCACCGATGGCGTGCACCACTTCGACCTGATCACCCTCGGCCAGAAGCGTGGAGGCGTGCTCGCTGCGCGGCACGATGTCCCGGTTCAGTTCAACCGCCAGCCGCCGTCCCGTCAGCTCCAGGCGCTGCAGCAGGTCGGCCACGGACTGACCGTCGGGAAGCTCATAGCCTTCGCCATTCAACTGGATGTGCATCGTGGTCGCCACCGTTGCCAAGGGGCCCGCATTCTAGCCCGATAGCCCCGGGGCACCAAGGCGGTGGGCGACGCCATTTGTCTCGGGCGGGCGCCCGGCTCAGCCGCGCAGTTGCCAGGCCGCGAGAATCAGGCAGAGCCAACCGGCGAGGAACGCGGTGCCGCCGACGGGAGTGATAATGCCGAGCTTGCTGATACCGGTTAGCGCCAGCAGGTAGAGGCTGCCGGAAAACAGCAGGACACCCAGCACGAACAGGCTGCCGGCGGCGAACAGCAAGCGACTCGGCACGTGCAGCGCGAGCAGGGCCACGCCGAACAGGGCCAGGGCGTGGATCAGCTGGTAATGCACGCCGGTCTGGAACACGGCCAAGTACTGGGCCGACAGGCGGTCCCTCAGGGCATGCGCGGCGAACGCGCCAAGGGCCACGCCGGTCAAACCGAAGCAGCCGGCAAGCAGGAGAAACGAACGAATCATGCAGGCTTCCGGTCAGCGAATGGATGCGCCGGTATAATGCCCGTTCTCCCCCGTCGCGACCACCGCCCATGCTCCGAGCCCTGACGCGCCGCTTCATCACCCTGCTGCTATGGCTGGCCGCGCTCTCAGTGCTGCTGGTGCTGGTGCTGCGCTGGGTGCCGCCGCCCTTCACCGCGCTGATGGTCGAGCGCAAGATCGAGTCCTGGACCAGCGGCGAGCCCATCGACCTGCAACGCCGCTGGCGCCCCTCGGAGGCGCTGCCCGACGATCTGAAAATGGCCGTGATCGCCGCCGAGGATCAGAAATTCGCCGACCACTGGGGGTTCGACCTGGCCGCTATCCGCGCCGCCTTCGCGCACAACGAACGAGGTGGATCGTTGCGCGGCGCCAGCACCCTCAGCCAGCAGGTCGCCAAGAACCTGTTCCTCTGGTCCGGGCGCAGCTGGCTCCGCAAGGGCTTCGAAGTCTGGTTCACCGCCTGGATCGAGCTGCTCTGGCCCAAACAGCGCATTCTCGAGGTGTACCTGAACAGCGTCGAATGGGGCGTCGGCATCTTCGGTGCCGAGGCGGCTGCGCAACGCCATTTCGGCGTGGCTGCCGCGGCGTTGTCCACGGCGCAGGCCAGCCAGCTCGCCGCCGTGCTGCCCAATCCGCGCGAGTGGAGTGCAGCCCGCCCCGGCCCGCACGTGCGCCGGCGCGCCGGCTGGATCCGCCAGCAGATGCGGCAACTCGGCGGCCACCGCTACCTCGACAACCTGCAGCCGGCCGATACCCGATGAACGGGCCCCTGAGCCTGCGCCAGCCGCTCGAGCCCCACCCGTCGCGGCCGATATACAGCCAATGGACCTGGCCAGACGGAGTGTCATGGCAGTACGCCATCGCAGCGAGTAAGCTGCAACGACCGGTGACGGATGCAGGACGATGTTCGATGCGCAGGACGCCCGTCGATCAGACGATGCAGGCCTTCCAGCCATTCGCCACTGAATGCACGGCAGCAAGAGCATGAGCGAAACCGCAACCCGCGCACCCTTCAGCAAGGTGCGACAGTACTTTTTCTGGCGCAACAGCATCGCCTGGCTCGTCCTGGCGTCCACGCTGCTGGTGCAGCTTGCCTTGCTGCATCACCTGGAGCAGAAGGAAGAACGTACGGCCGCGCAGCAGTTCGAGCTGCTGGTTGACACCACCGTCGACGCGATCCGCAAGCGCATGATCGACCACGAGCAAGTGCTGCTCGGTGCCGCCGGCCTGTTCGATGCCAGCCGCCAGGTAACGCGTGCCCAGTGGCGCGCCTACAACGAGCGTCTGCAACTGGCCGACCGCTACCCGGGGATCCAGGGCATCGGCTTTGCCAAGGCCGTCCGGCCCGACGAACTGCTGGCGCATGTCCAGGCCATTCGCGCCGAGGGCTTTGTCGACTACCAGGTTTCGCCACCCGGCTCGGATCGCACGCTCTATACCCCAGTCATCTACCTCGAGCCGTTCCAGGACCGCAACCTGGCGGCCTTCGGCTACGACATGTTCGCCGAACCGGTCCGCCGGCAGGCCATGCAGCAGGCGGCCGAAACCGGGCAGACCCGCATCACCGCCAAGGTCACACTGCGCCAGGAAACCTACGGCAAGGTACAGGCCGGAATCCTCATGTATGTGCCGCTGTACCGCCAGGGCCAGCCACTGGACACCCCGACGCAGCGCATGCGGGCCCTCGAAGGCTTCGTCTACAGCCCGTACCGCCTGAACGACCTGATGCGCGGCATCCTTGGCGCAGCCGATCCGAATCTCGACCTGCAGGTCTATGCCGGCGACGCCGAACAGCCCGAGCAACTGCTGTATGTCGCCCGCGATTCAGCCGTCGAGCGCCAGGCCAAGTACCGCCAGCAGGTACGGCTCGAGCTGTAC
Organism: Pseudomonas sp.; assembly: GCA_032064305.1. Classification (GTDB taxonomy): domain Bacteria; phylum Pseudomonadota; class Gammaproteobacteria; order Pseudomonadales; family Pseudomonadaceae; genus Stutzerimonas. The sequence goes on from DAMBNU010000005.1 coordinate 19,710, forward strand.
GGCCAGACCTGGACGCTGCGCCTGGACAGCCGCCCCGCCTTTGAGCAGTTCTTCCACACCAACAATGGCCTGATGATCGCGCTGGGCGTCGGGCTGAGTGCCGTCCTGTTCTTCCTGACTTTCTCGCTGTCGCTCAGGCGCAGCCGCGCCGAAGCGCTGGCGCAGCAGATGACCGAGCACATCCGGGAAAACAAGCGCGCCCTCCAGCTCAGCGAAGAGCGCCTGAGCCTGGCCCTCAAGGGCAGCAATGATGGCCTCTGGGACCTGAACCTGGATGCCGGCACCTTCTACGCCTCGCCGCGCGCCTGGCACATGCTCGGCTACCGCCCCGGCGAGCTGCCCTCGGACCTCAAGCTGTGGGAGCGCCTCATCGTCCCCGAGGACCTGGCCCAGGCCCGCGCCCAGCTGGCCCAGACCATGCTCTCGGCGGCAGACCACTTCACCACCGAGCTGCGCCTGCAGCACAAGAGCGGCGGCATCACCCCCGTGCTGATCCGGGGTTACATCCAGCGCGACCGCGACGGACAGCCCCAGCGCATCAGCGGCACCAGCATGGACCTGACCGAACACAAGCGCATCGAGCAGATGAAGGACGAGTTCGTCTCGACGGTCAGCCACGAACTGCGCACCCCTTTGACCTCCATCAGCGGCGCGCTCGGCCTGATCACCGGTGGCGCTTTGGGCGAGGCTCCGCCGGCCATCCAGCAAATGCTGGAGATCGCGCATCGCAACAGCCTGCGCCTCGGCTACCTCATCAACGACCTGCTGGACATGGAGAAGATCACCGCAGGCAAGATGACCTTCGACATGCGCGAGCACGCCCTGCGCCGCCTGCTGGAAGAAGCCCTGGCGAGCAACCAGGCGTTCGCCACGCATTTCGGCGTTCGCTGCGTGCTGCGCGAGCCGCCCCGGGTCAACGTCTGGGTAGACGGCCTGCGCCTGCAGCAGGTGCTGACGAATTTCCTCTCCAACGCCATTAAGTACACCCCGGAAGGCGGCCAGGTGACACTGCACTGCAGCCAGCCAGACGAGGGTCATGTGCGTATCAGCGTGACCGACCAGGGCCCGGGCATTCCCGGCAGTTTCCAGGCGCGGGTGTTCGAGAAGTTCGCCCAGGCCGACGCCTCGGACAGCCGACAGAAAGGCGGCACCGGCCTCGGACTTGCCATCACCAAGGAATTCATCGAGCGCATGGGCGGCCGCGTCGGCTTCGAGACGGCCGAAGGCCAGGGCACCACGTTCTGGTGCGAACTGCCGGTGCTCGAGGCCACGAACTCCTCGGCGGACCAGGGCCAGCCCCGGCTGTTGGTGATCGAAGACGAACCGGACACCGGCCGCCTCCTGCACCTGATGCTGCGCGACGCCGGTTATGCAGTCGATCGCGTGCAGAGCCTGCACGCAGCCAGAAGCAAGCTGGCCGGCACGCGGTACGAGGCGATGACGCTCGACATGCACCTGCCCGATGGCAGCGGCCGCGAACTGATCGACGAGGTCCGCGCCAACCCCGACACCCGCCACCTGCCGATCATCGTGGTGTCCGCGGCAAGCCAGTTCGAGCGGCGCGAGGCCGATACCGGCATCACCTGGCTGCACAAGCCGATCAGCGCCGCGCAACTGCTAATCGCCCTCAGCGACAGCCTGGAGAGCGCGCGCCGCCAGGCCTGAGGGGACGCGCTCGGCAGCATTCGCCGGCATCCGCCCCGCGCCGGGATCGCTACCCGCCTAGGTATTTCCGTTATGGAACGCACAAAAAAGGCGCTGCAATCGCTTGCAGCGCCTCGTTGATCCCTACGCGGCTCAGGCCTGGATGGCGCCCTTGAGCTTGGACATCGCGTTTTTCTCCAGCTGGCGAATGCGCTCGGCAGAGACGCCGTACTTCGCCGCCAGGTCATGCAGGGTGGCCTTGCTCTCGCTCAGCCAGCGCTGCTGCAGGATGTCCCGGCTGCGCTCGTCCAGCGTTTCCAGCGCCTCGTGCAAGCCGGCGTTGGAGCTGTCGCTCCAGTCGGCATCTTCCAACTGCCGTGCCGGATCATAGCGGTGATCCTCGAGATAGTGGGCAGGCGACTGGTAGGCGCTGTCGTCGTCGGCATCGGCGGACGGATCGAACGCCATGTCGTGTCCGGTCAGACGGCTTTCCATCTCACGCACTTCACGCGCCTCGACGCCAAGGCTGTCGGCGACCCGCTCGACTTCATCGTTGTTCAGCCAGGCCAGCCGCTTCTTCTGGCTGCGCAGGTTGAAGAACAGCTTGCGCTGCGCCTTGGTCGTGGCGACCTTGACGATGCGCCAGTTGCGCAGGATGAACTCGTGGATCTCGGCCTTGATCCAGTGCACGGCAAAGGACACCAGACGCACACCCATTTCCGGGTTGAAGCGCTTGACGGCCTTCATCAGGCCGACGTTGCCCTCCTGGATCAGGTCGGCCTGCGCCAGACCGTAGCCCGAGTAGCTGCGGGCGATGTGCACGACGAAGCGCAGATGGGCAAGAACCATCTGGCGCGCAGCCTCGAGATCCTGCTGATAAAACAGGCGCCCGGCCAGATCGCGTTCCTGCTCGACAGTGAGCAGCGGAATGCTGTTGACCGTCTGCACATAGGCCTCGAGATTCGCTCCCGGGACCAAGGCTTGAACAGGTTGCAGATTTGTAGTCATGCAGATCCTCCGAAATTAGAGCTGCAGCAGTTTAGCACTGCCGAATGAGACTGCAAGCCTGTGGAAAGGTTCCGTTACACCTAATAAAACCTTTATAAATCAATAGCTTAACGAGGAGCCAGCTCGCTCAGATGGCGAGCAACCGCCAACCAGGCGCCAATATAGCCCAGCAGCACTGCACCCAATACCAGCGACAGCCCGTCGTCTGGCGGCACACCGCCGAGACCGAAGTCGCTGTTGTACAGTCCGGCCAGCCCCACCACCGCCTCGTTCAGCCAGCCAAGGCCGTAAGCCAGCAACACCCAGGCGATCAGTCCGGCACCGAGGCCGTACAGCGCGCCCATGTACAGGAACGGACGGCGCACGTAGCCGTCCGTTCCGCCGACCAGCTTGACCACTTCGATCTCGGTGCGGCGGTTTTCGATGTGCAGGCGGATGGTATTACCGATCACCAGCAGCAAGGTGGCGATCAGCAGCAGGCTCAGCCCGAACACGAAACGGTCGCCGAGCTTGAGGATCGCTGACAGGCGTTCGACCCAGAGCAGGTCCAGCTGAGCCTGCTCGACGCCCGGTAGTTCGGCCAGGCGCTGGCGCAGGGCCTCGAGATCGTCCCGATCGACCTTGCTCGGCGTCACCAGGATCACCCCCGGCAGGGGATTTTCCGGCAGCTCGCGCAGCGCCTCGCCCAGCCCCGACAACTGCTGGAACTCCTCCAGCGCCTGCTCGCGACTGATCCAGCTGGCCTCGGCGACATCCGGCATCTGCAGGATCTGCTCGCGCAGGCCGCGGCCCTGCTCGGCGCCGACGTCCAGCTTCATGAACAGCGAGATCTGCGCTGCCCGCTGCCAGGAACCGCCGAGGCGCTCGACGTTGTCGAGCAACAGCGCAAGTCCCATTGGCAGGCTCAGGGCCACCGCCATGACCAAACAGGTGAAGAAACTGCCGATCGGTTGCCGGACCAGCCGCCCGACGCTGTCGACCAGGCTGGCGCGATGGCTCTCGACCCAGGCATGAAACAGGGTCTTGAAGTCCGGCTCGTCGCCGGCCGGCGGCGCGGGTTTGTTGCGTGCCCCGCCGGCGCGCTCGGCCGGGTTCGGGTTGTGTTCGGGTGCGCTCATCGGGCCGCCTCTCCATCTCCAATCAAACGACCGCGCTGCAAAGTGAGCATGCGATGGCGCATGCGCGCGATCAGCGCCAGGTCGTGGCTGGCGATCAGCACTGTCGTGCCTAGGCGATTGATGTCCTCGAATACACCCATGATTTCAGCCGCCAGACGGGGGTCGAGGTTGCCGGTGGGTTCGTCAGCCAGCAGCAGGGCCGGCCTGTGGACCACGGCGCGGGCGATGCCGACGCGCTGTTGCTGGCCGGTGGACAGGTCCGCTGGGTACTGCAGCGCCTTGTCCTTCAGGCTGACGCGCTCCAGTGCGGTCATCACCCGCTGGCCGATCTCGCGCTTGTTCAGCCCGAGGATCTGCAGCGGCAAGGCGGCGTTGTCGAACACCGTCCGGTCGAACAGCAGCTGGTGGTTCTGGAACACCACGCCGATCTGGCGGCGCAGGAAGGGAATCTGGGCATTACTGATGCGCGACAGGTCTTGCCCGGCCAGCAATAGCTTGCCACTGGTGGGACGTTCCATCGCCAGCAGCAGCCGCAGCAGCGTGCTCTTGCCGGCACCGGAATGGCCGGTGACGAAGAGGAATTCGCCGCGTTGCACATGAAAGGACAGCTCGTGCAGCCCGACATGACCGTTGGGGTAGCGCTTGCCGACCTGCTCAAAACGAATCATGAACCGGCTCCGCCCGTCCCTTTCTCGGCAAACAGGGCACTGACGAAGGCGTCGGCCTCGAAAGTACGCAGGTCGTCGATGCCCTCGCCAACGCCAATGTAACGGATCGGCGTGCCGAACTGCTTGGCCAGCGCGAAGATCACCCCGCCCTTGGCCGTACCGTCAAGCTTGGTCAGCGCCAGGCCGGTCAGCGTCACCGACTGGTTGAACTGCCTGGTCTGGTTGATCGCGTTCTGCCCGGTACCGGCATCCAGCACCAGCAGCACCTCGTGCGGCGCGGTCTCGTCGAGCTTGCCCATCACCCGGCGGACCTTCTTCAGCTCCTCCATCAGGTTGTCCTTGGTGTGTAGGCGACCGGCCGTATCGGCGATCAGCACGTCGATGCCGCGCGACTTGGCCGCCTGTACGGCATCGAAGATCACCGAGGCTGAATCGGCGCCGGTGTGCTGGGCAATGACCGCAATGTGGTTGCGCTCGCCCCACACCTGCAGTTGCTCGACTGCGGCCGCACGAAAGGTATCGCCTGCGGCGAGCATGACCTTCTTGCCTTCGAGCTGCAGCTTCTTCGCCAGTTTGCCGATGGTGGTGGTCTTGCCGACGCCGTTGACGCCCACCACCAGGATCACGAACGGTTGCTTACCGTTGTCGATTAACAGCGGTTGTTCGACCGGCTTGAGCAGCGCGGCGAGCTCTTCCTGCAACGCCTTGTACAGCGCGCCGCTGTCGGCCAGCTCCTTGCGCGAGACGCGGCGGGTGAGGTTCTGCATGATCGCGGTGGTGGCTTCTACGCCAACGTCCGCGGTCAGCAGGCGGGTTTCCAGTTCGTCGAGCAGGTCGTCGTCGATGGCCTTCTTGCCCAGAAACAGGCTGGCCATGCCTTCGCCGATGCTGGCGCTGGTCTTCGACAGGCCCTGCTTGAGCCGTGCGAAAAAGCCCAGCTTGCCAGGGGCTTCGGCGGGCGTCGGCCGCGAAGCCGGCTCAACGGCGACTTCAGCCAGCGACGGCGCCTCCGGTACGTCCCTGGGCTGGACCGGTTCCGGTTGTGGCTCCGGCTCGGCAAGCAGAGGGGGCTCGGGTTCCATGCCTGGAAGTTCGGGCGCAGCGAGCTCGTCGCGGGCCGGCTCCGGTGCCGACCTGTCGTCTTGGCCTTCGTGCTCGTACTCGTACTCGTGTTCGTGTTCGTGTTCGTGGGCCAGCGTGTCGGCCTGCACGTGGTCGGGTTCATCGGCAAACGGCTGGCTGTCTTCCAGCGGTTCGGCGGCAGGTGGCTCGGCCGGCGCCTGCGGCTTCTTGCGCCACCAGCCGAACAGGCCTTTCTTCTCGCCAGCCGGGGCTGGCGTCTTCTTATCGTCGTTGGAACCAAACATGGAGAAGATATTCTCAAGAGGGCGAAACGCCGGCGGTCACGCCACCGGCCAGACGGGGGCTATCCTAGCACCGCACAACCGCTGGTGCTAAGCGCGGCCATCGGCCGGCGGCACGTCACGGCAAAGCCCGCCTGGCGCGGCCTCTTTGCCCTGATCCCCATGCCCCAGTACCATGCCTGGATGCGTTCGCCTGCCACCGCGCAGCGACACCGATTTCCGAACGAGCCCTGACTATGCCCCTGATGCTACGCAGCGCCGCAGCCCTGTTGTTCGGCGCCCTGTATTTACCCCTGGCCGTCGCAGCCGACAGCCAGCCGACCCACGAATTCGTGCTGGACAATGGTCTGAAGGTGATCGTGCGCGAGGACCACCGCGCGCCGGTGGTGGTGTCCCAACTCTGGTACAAGGTCGGTTCCAGTTATGAGTCACCCGGGCAGACCGGCCTGTCTCATGCGCTGGAGCACATGATGTTCAAGGGCAGTCGCAAGCTGGAAGCCGGAGAGGCGTCGCGCATCCTGCGTGAGCTGGGTGCCGAGGAGAACGCCTTCACCAGCGACGACTACACCGCCTATTACCAGGTGCTGGCCCGTGATCGGCTGGCCGTCGCCTTCGAGCTGGAAGCCGATCGACTGGCCCACCTGACGTTACCGGCCGACGAGTTCGCCCGCGAGATCGAGGTCATCAAGGAAGAGCGCCGGCTGCGCACCGACGACAAGCCCAGCGCCCTGGCCTTCGAACGCTTCAAGGCGATGGCGTATCCGGCCAGCGGCTACCACACCCCCACGATCGGCTGGATGGCCGATCTCAAGCGCATGTCCATCGAGGAATTGCGCGCCTGGTACCAGACCTGGTACGCGCCGAACAACGCGACACTGGTGGTGGTCGGGGATGTCACGCCGGAGGAGGTGCGCAGCCTGGCTGAGCGCTATTTCGGCCCGATCGAGCGCCGCCCGGTCCCGGTCGCCGAACGGCCGCTGGAGCTGGACCAGCCTGGCGAGCGGCGGCTTAGCCTGCACGTGAAGACGCAGGTGCCGAGCCTGATCATGGCGTTCAACACGCCAAGCCTGGCGACGACCGACAGCCCCCGGCAGATCCACGCCTTACGCCTGATCAGCGCGCTGCTCGACGGCGGCTACAGCGCCCGCCTGCCCGAGCAGCTTGAGCGCGGCAAGGAACTGGTGACGAGCGCGTCCGCCTGGTACGACGCCTACACCCGCGGCGACTCGCTGTTCGTGCTCAGTGCCACGCCCAACCTGCAAAAGCAGCACGGCCTCGACGATGTCGAGGCGGCGTTATGGGAACAGCTCGAGCGGCTCAAGCAGAACGCACCAACCGCAGAAGAGCTCGAGCGAGTGCGTGCTCAGGTTATCGCCGGGCTGGTCTACGAGCGCGACTCGATCACTCAGCAGGCCACCACGATCGGTCAGTTGGAAACGGTCGGACTGTCCTGGCAGCTGATGGACGAAGAACTCCGCGCGCTAGAAGCCGTCACGCCCGAGGACATTCAGCAGGCCGCCCGCCACTACTTCACTCGCTCGCGCCTGAGCGTCGCCCATGTACTGCCCGAGGAGTCCAGCGATGAGTGATCGCCATCCATTGCGCGGCGGCCTGCTCGGCCTCCTGCTGACTGCTTGCCTGGGACTCGCCGCGTGCGACCAGCACAGCGAGACGGCTGCGGCCCTTCCGGTCCCCACCGAAGAAACCGTTGCCACCCCGGCCGAGTCCGGCCAGGCCATTGCGAAGGAGGCCGACGAGCAGCAGACCCGCCTCGAGTCACTGGACGAACTCGATTCCAAGCCGCTGCCGCGTCGGGCGCTCGATATCCAGAGCTGGGAAACCCGCGGCGGCGCGCGGGTGCTGTTCGTCGAGGCCCACCAGCTGCCAATGTTCGACCTGCGCCTGACCTTTGCCGCCGGCAGCAGCCAGGACGGCGGCGTGCCGGGCTTGGCGATGCTGACCAACGCCATGCTCAACGAAGGGGTCGAGGGCAAGGATGTCACGGCCATCGCTCAGGCATTCGAAGGGCTCGGCGCCGAGTTCGGCAACGGCTCCTATCGCGACATGGCCGTGGCCAGCCTGCGCAGCCTGAGCGCGCCGGATAAGCGCCAGCCGGCACTCGACCTGTTCGGTCAGGTGGTCGGCCAGCCGACTTTTCCGAAGGACTCGCTGCAGCGCATCAAGAACCAGGTGCTGGCCGGCTTCGAGTTCCAGAAGCAGAACCCAGGCAAGCTGGCGAGCCTCGAGCTGTTCGAGCAGCTTTACCAGACGCACCCCTATGCGCACCCCAGCGAGGGAACCCCGGCGTCCATTCCCGGAATCGACGCCGCGCAGCTGCGCGCCTTCCACGACAAGGCCTACACCGCGGGCAACGCCGTGATCGCCCTGGTCGGCGACCTGGACCGGCCGACCGCCGAAGCCATCGCCGAGCAACTGTCCGCCGCGCTGCCGCAAGGCCCTGCTCTACCTGCGCCACCCACTCCGCAGGAGCCTGTGGCCGGTAGGCACCGCATCGACTATCCATCCAACCAGACCCACCTGATGCTCGCGCAGCTGGGCATCGCGCGCGGCGATCCGGACTACGCCGCGCTCTACCTCGGCAACCAGATCCTCGGCGGTGGCGGCTTCGGCACTCGCCTGATGGAAGAGGTGCGCGAGAAGCGCGGGCTGACCTATGGCGTGTACTCGGGCTTCAGCCCGATGCAGGCCGAGGGCCCGTTCATGATCAACCTGCAGACCCGTGCCGAGCTCTCGGAGGCGACCCTGGATCTGGTCCAGCGGCTGGTCGACGAGTACCTGCAACAGGGCCCCACCCAGGCCGAACTGGACCGCAGCAAGCGCGAGATAGCCGGCAGCTTCCCGCTGTCGACGGCCAGCAACGCCGATATCGTCGGGCAGCTCGGCAGCATCGGGTTCTACCACCTGCCGCTGACCTACCTCGAGGACTTCATGCAGCAGATCCAGGCGCTGACGGTCGAAGAGGTCAAGACCGCGATGAACAAGCACCTGACGGCCGACCAATTCGTGATTGTCACAGCCGGACCGAAGGTCGACCAACTGCCGCTGCCGGCGCCCAGCGACACACCTGTCACCCCTCCCAGCGGCGTACCGGAGCACTGATGGCCAATCCCCCAATACGTCCATCCGCACGCACCGGCCAGGGCCAGTTACGCATCATTGCCGGCGAATGGCGCAGCCGGCGGTTCAGCTTTCCTGACGCCGAGGGCCTGCGCCCTACGCCCGACCGGGTGCGCGAAACGCTGTTCAACTGGCTCGCCCCGCATCTATCCGGCGCGCGGGTGTTCGATCCGTTCACCGGCAGCGGCGCGCTCTACCTTGAGGCACTCTCGCGCGGCGCAGCGATGGGATTGGCACTGGACCTGAACGCCAACGCCATCGCCAGCCTGCGCGGCCACCTGGACGCGCTCAAATGCGGACACGGCCAGTTGCTGCAAAGTGATGCGCTGCGCTATCTGGAGACCCAGCAACCGACCCCGTTCGACCTGGTGTTCCTCGATCCGCCGTTCAACAAGAACTTGCTGCTGCCGGCCTGCACGCTGCTCGAGCAAAAGGGCTGGCTGGCCAAACGCGCCTGGGTTTATACCGAAAGCGAAGCCCCGCCTTCGAGCCTCGGCCTTCCGGCCAACTGGCGGTTGCACCGCGAAAAGACCGCCGGCAAGGTGCACTACGCGCTCTGGGAGCGCAGCGACCCGCAGGCGTGAGCCGCGGGTCGCTGCGCCCCGCCAGCCACACCAGGTGACCCATGGCCACACGCTGCACGGATAGTTGCGATGCGTCTGCCACGGCACACGACTTCGTCCCGGCCCGGTGGCTGCCTGGCGGCCATCTGCAAACCCTGTGGAACCCGTTCTGCCGCCACTCGCCGGCCCTCCAACGCCGCCGCGAGCGGCTCTGGCTGGCCGACGGCGACTTCATCGACCTGGACTGGCATGGCCCGGACGACCCGACCACCCCCTTGGTACTGGTGTTGCACGGGCTGACTGGCTCCTCGCGCTCGCATTACGTGATTGGGCTGCAGCAGCGGCTGGCCGAGCACCGCTGGTCCAGCGTCGCGATCAACTGGCGCGGCTGCTCGGGCGAGCCGAACCTGCTGCCACGCGCCTACCATTCCGGCGCCAGCGACGACCTCGGCGAAGTGATTGCCCATCTCCAGGCCGCACGTCCGCTCGCCCCGCTGCATGCCGTGGGGTATTCGCTGGGCGGCAACGTGCTGCTCAAGTACCTCGGCGAAACCGGCGCCACCGCCCCGCTGCAGCGCGCCGTTGCCGTCTCGGTGCCCTTCCGCCTCGACCAGTGCGCCGACCGCATCGGCCTCGGTTTTTCGCGGGTCTACCAGGCGCATTTCATGCGCGAGATGGTCGCTTACGTGCGGGAAAAGCGCCGCCTGTTCGCGCGACTGGGGCACGCCGACCGCCTCTCCGCGCTTGAACGGCTTGGCTCACTGGAGGGCATGCGGACGTTCTGGGATTTCGACGGCCGCTTCACCGCGCCGCTGCACGGCTATGCCGACGCCAGCGACTATTACCGCCGCGCCTCGAGCCGCTATTTCCTGCCAGATATCGCCATCCCGACCCTGCTGATCCAGGCCGAAGACGACCCCTTCGTGTTTCGCCACAGCGTGCCCGAACGCGCCGAGCTGTCGCCCACCACGACCCTGGAACTGCACTGCAGCGGCGGCCATGTCGGCTTCGTCGAAGGCCTGCCGTGGGCGCCGCGCTACTACCTCGAACGGCGCATCCCCGAGTGGCTGGCCGCACCCTGAAGGCGGGCCAACGTGCGCTCAGTCGACGCCGAGAGGTGCGTGCAACTGGGCCAGCAGGCGCTCTACCGCTGGACGCGCGAGCGGCGCCAGGAAGCCCTGCTCCAGAGCCAGCAACTGAAAAATGCCGCGCCGCAGCATGTCCCGGTCGAGCGCCTGGTCGGGGGCGCCGTGGACCGTGCAAAGGAACTGCACCCAGGCGGTCATGATGATCCAGGCGTTGATCGCCAACGCCTCGACCTCGGCTGGTGTCATTACCAGGATCCCGGCATCGACGAAGCCCTGGTAGATGCGTTGTGCACTGCGCAGGTGGCGCCGGGCGAACTGCCGGTAGCCCTCGGCCAGCGCAGGGTCGCTGGCGAGCAGGTGCTCAAGATCACGATGCAGGAAGCGGTAGCCCCACATGGCCGATAGCAGCGCCTCGAGGTAACGAGTCTTGTCGTCGATGGTCAGCGCGCGGTCTTCGGGCACCTGCAGAAAGCCGTCAACATCCGCTTCGTAGCGTGCGAACAGCTCCGCGATGATCATCTGCTTGTTGCGAAAGTGGTAGTAGAGGTTGCCCGGCGAGATTGCCAGGTGCGCGGCAATGTGGTTGGTGGTCACGCTGCGCTCGCCCTGGGCGTTGAACAGCGCCAGGCTGGCCTGCAGGATGCGCTCGCGGGTACTTGGCTTGGCGGGCATGGCTAGAAGAAGGTCGGTCACGGAAATCAGGAAGACATCAAGGTAACCCGAGCCTGCGTCGCGGCGCACGGGTTTGACAGATTAGAGTCATTGCTCTAAACAGTCCATCTGCCTGCCTTTGCGGATACGCGTGCCATGCTCGTCGATGCCTCCTATGCCCACCCGTCCAGCCTCGAGACCGCGCGCCTTCTGCCGGTGTTTGAACGCCAGCAGCTGGCCTTCCAGGCCCATCCCTGCCCCACCGCAGAGGAGCGACTGCAGGCCCTTGAAGCCCTGCACGACCTGCTCGCCAATCATCAGCCAGCCCTGATCGGGGCGATCAGCGAGGACTTCGGCAACCGTTCGGCAGACGAGACACGGTTGGCCGAAATCATGCCCAGCCTGCAGGGCATCGACCACGCCAAGCGCCATCTGCGGCGCTGGATGAAACCCTCCCGGCGCCGGGTCGGGCTGGCGTTCCAACCGGCCAGCGCCCGCGTGGTGTACCAGCCCCTGGGGGTGGTGGGCATTATGGTGCCGTGGAACTACCCGCTTTACCTCGCCATCGGCCCGCTGATCGGCGCGCTGGCGGCTGGCAATCGCGTGATGCTGAAGCTGAGCGAAGCGACGCCAGCCACCGGCGCCTTGCTGCGCGAGCTACTGGTGCAGATCTTTCCGGAAGATCAGGTCGCGGTGATCCTCGGCGAGGTCGACACCGCCGTCGCCTTTTCGCGGCTGCCGTTCGATCACCTGCTGTTTACCGGCAGCACCCAGGTTGGCCGCCAGGTCATGCGCGCCGCGGCGGAGAACCTGACGCCCGTAACCCTGGAGCTGGGCGGCAAGTCACCAGCCATCGTCTCGGCCGACGTGCCGCTCGCCGATGCGGCCGAGCGCATCGCCTTCGGCAAGACTCTCAATGCCGGCCAGACCTGCGTGGCCCCGGACTACGTGCTGGTGCCGCGCCAACGCATCGATGGCTTCGTCGACGCCTATCGCCAGGCAGTGCGACGCTTCTATCCGCAGCTGATCGACAACCCCGACTACACCTCGCTGATCAATGCGCGCCAGCAGGCCCGTCTGCAAGGCTACCTGGACGATGCCAAGGCCAAGGGCGCCCGCCTGCTGCCATTGTTCGAGCAGGGCCAGGGGCGACGCATGCCGCAGCACCTGCTGCTGGACGTAACGGATGACATGCAGGTCATGCAGGACGAAATCTTCGGCCCGCTGCTACCGGTGGTGCCCTACGACAGCCTCGACGACGCGCTCGCCTATGTCGCCGCGCGGCCGCGGCCGCTGGCGCTCTATTACTTCGGCTACGACAAGGCCGAGCAACGCCACGTGCTGCGGCACAGCCACTCGGGCGGGGTCTGCCTCAACGACACACTGCTGCACGTGGCGCAAGACGATCTGCCGTTCGGTGGCATCGGCCCATCCGGGATGGGGCACTACCACGGCCACGAAGGCTTCCTCACCTTTAGCAAGGCAAAGGGCGTTTTCGCCAAGCAGCGCATCAACGCGGCCCGGCTGATCTATCCGCCGTACGGCAAGGCGCTGCAGCGCCTCGTCTACGCGCTGTTCGTGCGCTGACGCGCCCCGCCGGAATCTCGTCATGACCGACAGCATTCCCCTGATCTCACGCCGCCGCCTGCTGCGGGTCGGCCTGTTCGGCAGCACGCTGCTGGCCGGCGCCGGCCTGCTCGGCGGCCTGTCGGGCTGCACACCGGAGCAGCCGGCACAGGGTTTCGTCCTGCTGCGCGACAGCGACCTGCCGATGCTGCGCCGGGTGACGGCGGTGATGCTCGCCGGCGCCACGCCGGAGGCGGCGCTCACCGACGCGGTGGAGGCCACCCTGACGAGCCTGGACGGAGGTCTGGCGTACCTCTCGCCCGCCGTCGCCAAGCAGGTCGGCCAACTGTTCGACCTGCTCTCGCTGCCGCTCACCCGCGGCCCGCTCACCGGTATCTGGGGCAGTTGGGCGCACGCCGGCGATGCTGAGGTGATGGCGTTCCTGCTGCGCTGGGAGAACAGCCCGATCGACTTGCTGCGCCAGGGGCGCGCGTCGCTCGAGCAGATGGTCCTGATGGCCTGGTACGGGCGTCCGCAAGCCTGGGCGCACTGCGGCTATCCCGGCCCGCCAACCGTCTGACGGACCCATCCGCCTGCCCACCCATCAAGGAAACCCAGATGCCTGTAGCCGACCCCATTGCCGACGGCCTCGCCCGTGGCTGGACCGTTCATGACGGCTCGCGCCTGGCGCAGGACATCACGCTGGAGGCGGATGTCGCCATTGTCGGCAGTGGTGCCGGAGGCGGCACCAGCGCCGAAATCCTCAGCGCCGCCGGCTTCAAGGTGCTGCTGATCGAGGAGGGCCCGCTGCGCAGCAGCCGCGACTTCGACATGCTCGAGCCCACCGCCTACGCCTCGCTTTACCAGGAGGCTATCGGCCGGACCAGCCAGGACGGCGCCATCACCATTCTCCAGGGGCGCGCGGTCGGCGGCTCGACGCTGGTGAACTGGACCTCGAGCTTTCGCACCCCGCCGGCCACGCTCGCCCACTGGGCCCGCGAACACGCCGTCAAAGGTCTTTCCGAACAGGACCTGGCGCCCTGGTTCGAGCGCATGGAGCGCCGCCTGGGCGTGGAACCCTGGAGCCTGCCGCCCAATGCCAACAACCAGGTGATGCGCGACGGCTGCGAGGCGCTCGGCTACGGCTGGGGGGTAATCCCGCGCAACGTGCGCGGCTGCTGGAACCTCGGCTATTGCGGCATGGGCTGCCCGACCAATGCCAAGCAATCGATGCTGGTCACCACGATTCCAGCCACCCTGGAAGCGGGCGGCGAGTTGCTCTACCTGGCCCGCGCCGAGCGCCTGCTGCTCGACCGTGACCGGGTCGAGGCGCTGGATTGCGTGGCCATGGACGCCCGCTGCGTCCACCCCACCGGCCGGCGGATCCGAGTCCGTGCGCGGCACTACATCCTCGCCGGAGGCGGCATCAACACGCCTGCCATCCTGCTGCGGTCGGACGCGCCCGATCCGCACCAGCGGCTCGGCAAGCGCACCTTCCTGCATCTGGTGAATTTCTCTGCCGCGCAATTCGAGGCGGTCATCAACCCCTTCTACGGCGCGCCGCAATCGATCTATTCCGACCATTTCCAATGGCGCGATGGCAGCGACGGGCGCATGGGCTACAAGCTTGAGGTGCCCCCGGTTCATCCGGCGCTGGCGGCAACGCTGCTTGGCCGCTTTGGCGTCGACAATGCGCTGCGCATGGAACAGCTGCCCCACACCAACGCGATGATTGCGCTGATGCGCGACGGTTTTCACCCGGATAGCGCCGAGGGCCGGGTCCGCCTGCGCGGCGATGGCTCGCCGACCCTCGACTACCGGATGACCGACTACACCTGGGACGGCATCCGCCGTGCTTACCACAGCATGGCCGAGATCCAGTTCGCCGCCGGGGCCCGCGCCGTGCTGCCTCTGCACCGCGACGCCGACTACGTCACCCGGCTCGCGGAGGCCCGCACGCTGATCGATGGCCTGCGCCTGGAGCGCTACCGCACCCGCCTCGGCAGCGCCCATGTAATGGGCGGCTGCGCCATGGGCGAGGACCCGCGCCAGGCGGTCACCGACAGCCTTGGGCGGCATCACCAGCTGGACAACCTGTCGATCCACGACGGCTCGCTGTTTCCCACCAGCATCGGCGCAAACCCGCAGTTGTCGATCTACGCGCTCACCGCAATGCTCTCCAGTCAACTGGCCGAACGGCTGAAAAAGGCGTAAACGGCGACGTCCTGTCGGCATCCGGCGGTGATCCGCTTTGATGCTTTACGCTGTCGACACCGAGCCGCTACCATCCACCCCCCACGCATGCGTCAGGACGCCGCGATGAATCGAGTGCTGTATCCGGGAACATTCGACCCGATCACCATGGGCCACGCCGACCTGGTCGAGCGCGCGTCGCGCCTGTTCGACGAAGTGATCATTGCGGTCGCTGCCAGCCCCAACAAGAACCCGCTATTTCCCCTCGAGCAGCGCGTGGCGCTGGCCCGGGAGGTCACTTCGCACCTGCCGAACGTCAAGGTGATGGGCTTCTCCACGCTGCTGGCGCATTTCGTTACCGAGCAGAAAGCCAACGTGCTGCTGCGTGGCCTGCGCGCGGTCTCGGACTTCGAGTACGAATTCCAGCTGGCCAACATGAACCGCCAGCTGGTGCCCGACGTCGAGAGCCTGTTCCTCACGCCGTCTGAGAAGTTTTCCTACATCTCTTCCACCCTGGTGCGCGAGATCGCCCGCCTGGGAGGCGACGTCACCAAATTCGTCCACCCGTCGGTGATGAAGGCGCTGACCGAACGCTACGCGGCGCGCCAGGGCGCCTGAGGGCGGCCCGACGACGGCCGGTGCATGGCCGCTGCGTGCACCGGGCGCGCCGATGGGGCAAAATTGGCGGCTCGACTTTACCTGCGCCGTGGCGCCCGCCGCGGCTGGAGTTAGCTGGATGTCCCTGATAATCACCGATGACTGCATCAACTGCGACGTGTGCGAGCCGGAGTGCCCGAACAGCGCGATTTCCCAGGGCGAGGAAATCTACGTCATCGATCCGAACCTCTGCACCGAGTGCGTCGGCCATTACGACGAGCCGCAATGCCAGCAGGTCTGCCCGGTCGATTGCATTCCACTCGACGCCAGCAACGTCGAGAGCAAGGACGAGCTGATGCAGAAATACCTGATCATCACCGGCAAGGCCTGAGCGCCCGCCCCGCTTTCTGTTTTCCCAGCGCCCGCAATTTGGCCTATTCGGCCAAGCCGGTCCGCCAGGCATCGCCCACGCAAAAGGCCCCGCACGCATCATGCGGCGGGGCCTTCGAAACGATTGCCGGTGCGGCGCTGACCGCGACCCTCAGTCCTGGCGGTTGTAGCCGACCCGGGTGCAGCCCAGGCAGCGGGCGAATGCCGCCGCGCCTGGCTCGACGACCAGCGCCTTGCCGGTCTCCTTGATGCCACCACCCATTGCGCTGAACGGCAGGCTGACCACAAACAGGCCGGCCCCGATGGCGGTTGCCGCGATCAGCAGCGGGCGCGCGATCAGCAGGTCGCCAACGATGGAAAAGGCCTTCGGCGCCTCGACGGTGTACATCGGATCGCCACTGGCATTCTGCTGCACCGATTGCGCCTGGGCCGGCAGCGCCAGCAGTCCGGTGGTCAGGGCCAAGACAACAGCAGTGGAGCGAAACAGATTCATGGTGTGGTCCTTCAGCTGGGCGAAACGAGGCAGGTGATTGTTGTGCCGGTCACTATAGCAGTGGCGGTCCGATATTGATCGTGAACGCCGTCAATGCCTGCACAGCGCACCGTTATCGCTGACAGCGGCTGCAGTAGACGCTGGCCCGCTGCCCCAAGCGAATCTCGCGCAGCGTCGCGCCGCAACCCTTGCAGAACTCGCCGCCACGCCCATAGACGAACAACTCCTGCTGGAAGTAGCCCGGCTTGCCGTCACCGCCGACGAAATCACGCAGCGTGGTGCCGCCGCGCTCGATGGCATACGCCAGGATGCGTCGTATCTCGCCCGCCAGCCGCTCATAGCGCGCCCGCGACACCGTCCCGGCGGCTCGCCGCGGATCGATACCGGCGGCATACAGCGCCTCGCTGGCGTAGATATTGCCGACCCCGACCACCACCGCGTTATCCATGATGAACGGCTTGATCGCCATGCTCCGGCCGCGCGACAGCCGGTACAGGCGCTCACCGTCAAAGCCGTCGCCGAGTGGTTCCGGGCCGAGGTTGGCGAGCAGCACGTGGCTCAGCGGGTCCTCGCTCCAGAGCAGCGCGCCAAACCGGCGCGGGTCGGTGTAGCGCAGCGCCTGGCCCGACTCGAGCACGATGTCGACATGCTCGTGCTTGGCCGCCGGCAGGTCCTCCGGTATCAGCCGCAGGCTGCCGGACATTCCGAGGTGGGCGATCAAGGTGCCGGCCTCGGCCTGGATCAACAGATATTTGGCGCGCCGCGTCACCGCCTCGATGCGCTGGCCCGACAGGCGCGTGTCGAGGTCCTCGGGGATGGGCCAGCGCAGCCGCCGCTCGCGCACGATCACGCGGCGCACGCGCTGACCGACCAAGTGGGGCGCGATGCCCCGGCGGGTGGTTTCGACCTCGGGAAGTTCGGGCATGGGGGCGATCCGACAATGGCGCGGGACGCGACCTTAGCAGCAATCGGCCGGCGCGGTCAGCTGTCATCGGGCGGCTGCCGGTCGGCCCGGCGGGGCGAACTTTGACGGCAGGCATGGTCGGATTTCTAGTGGCTCCGAACCGGACCCTCTTTTTTCAACCGACGAGGAGAATACAGATGGCAGCGTCCCTTGCTGGCAAACGCGTAGCAATCCTGGTGACCGACGGCTTCGAGCAGGTCGAGCTGACCGGCCCGAAGGAAGCCCTGGAAAATGCCGGTGCGAGCGCCGAGATCATTTCGGCGAAGAACGGCGAAGTGACCGGCTGGAACCATACGACACCGGCGACCAAGTTCCACGTCGACAAGACCTTCGACACCGTTCACATGGAAGACTATGACGCCGTGCTGCTCCCCGGTGGCGTGGTCAACTCCGACACCATCCGCACCGACGACATGGCCCAGGAGCTTGTGCGTGACGCCGCCCGCGCGAACAAGACCATCGCCGTCATCTGCCACGGCGCCTGGCTGCTGGCCTCGGCCGGCCTGGTCAAGGGCAAACGCATTACCAGCTGGCCCTCGCTGACCGACGATCTGAAAAACGCTGGCGCCGACTGGGTCGACGAGCAGGTGGTGGTCGACGGTCATCTGATCAGCAGCCGCAAGCCGGACGACATTCCCGCCTTTAGCGAGGCGCTGATCAAGGCATTGACGGCGTAGAAGCGGCCGCAGGCTTCACGCCCGTATAGGAGCAGGTTCTACCTGCGACCGGACATCGCCTCGTCACGCTGGTCGCAGGCAGAGCCTGCTCCTACCGGTGGGGTTCAGGCTGGTAGGCTAAGCGCCGGCCTGAAGCGAGCTGTGGGGGCGTCGCTCGCACGGCGAGGGAGGTAGGGTGGATCACGCTCCACCGATCCACCGCAACGAAGGTGCGGTTTTCATCGACGCCAGGCCGAGCCCTCGAATCGTCCGAGCCTCCGCTTGCTCAGCGCTTTTATCGGCTTTTCTCCCTATACTCCCGCCTTTTTACCCGGAGCCCTCCCGATGACCCTGCCCAGCCTGCGCCTCAAAGCCAATGCCGACCGCCGCCTGCGTGCGGGGCACCTGTGGGTCTACAGCAACGAGGTGGACACCGCGGCCACGCCGCTGGCCGGCTTTGCCGCAGGCGACCAGGCCGTCCTCGAGGCAGCCGGTGGCAAGCCGCTGGGCATCGTCGGCATCTCGCCAAACAACCTGATCTGCGCCCGCCTGCTGTCACGCGACCTCAAGCACAGCCTGGACAAGTCGCTGCTGGTGCATCGCATCCAGGTCGCCCTGTCGCTGCGTGACCGCCTGTTCGATCAGCCGTGCTACCGCCTGATCTACGGTGATTCCGATCTACTGCCGGGCCTGGTGGTGGACCGTTTCCACGACCACCTGGTGGTGCAGCTGGCCTCCGCCACCATGGAGCGCAACAGGGACGCCGTGCTCGAAGCCCTGGTGCAGGTGCTCAAGCCCCGCGGTGTGCTGTGGAAAAACGATTCCAGCGCGCGCGATGCCGAAGGCCTGGAACGCTACGTCGATACCGCGTTCGGCGTGGTCCCGGAGTGGGTCGCGCTGGAAGAAAACGGCGTGAAATTCGAAGCGCCGGTGCTGCAAGGCCAGAAAACCGGCTGGTTCTACGACCACCGCATGAACCGTGCGCGCCTGGCGCCCTACGTCAAGGGCAAGCGCGTGCTGGATCTGTTCAGCTACATCGGCGGTTGGGGCGTACAGGCGGCGGCCTTCGGCGCCAGCGAAGTGTTCTGCGTCGATGCCTCGGCGTTCGCCCTCGATGGCGTCGAGCGCAATGCCGCCCTTAATGGCGTGGCCGATCGGATGACCTGCGTCGAGGGCGACGCCTTCGAAGCGATGCGAGAGCTGAAGAACGCCGAAGAACGCTTCGATGTGGTCATCACCGACCCGCCAGCTTTCATCAAGCGCAAGAAGGACATCAAGAATGGCGAAGCCGCCTACCGTCGCCTGAACGAGACAGCCATGCGCCTGCTGAACAAGGACGGCATCCTGGTCAGCGCCAGCTGCTCGATGCACCTGGAAGAGGACAACCTGCAAAACATCCTGCTTGGCAGCGCGCGGCATCTGGACCGCAACATCCAGCTGCTGGAACGCGGCAGCCAGGGACCTGATCATCCGGTTCATCCGGCGATCCCCGAGACACGCTATATCAAGAGCATCATCTGCCGGATTTTGCCGAACAGTTGACCGACGGGGGCAGACCTAGAGTGGTGGATGTAAAAAGCGACATCCACCCTACGTCACTGCCGAGCAGCTGACGGGCGGAGCGAAGGGCGAGCGGTGGATGCGAAAAGCGACATCACCCTGCTTCGCCTCCCCGCTGGGCCGTAGGGTGGAAAACCGCGAAGCGTCTTCCACCTTGACGACCACGCCGGCAACCAGTGAAGCCCTGACCATCAACCTTTCCCGGTGCGGCCGCCGCGCGTAGAATCGGGCCATTCCTCGCCAATCATCCCCCGGCGGGCCATGAGCCCACGCCGCCCGAGCGATACCCCGCCTCGAGCCGGCCCCTCCGCACGCACGGTCATCTGCCGTTGCACGCGGCACAGGTGACGCTCACCATACGCACGAATTGACCAGCTGATTAGCCGCAGGAACCGTCATGCCCGATTACCGCTCGAAAACCTCCACGCACGGCCGCAACATGGCCGGTGCCCGCGCGCTCTGGCGTGCCACCGGCATGAAGGACGAAGACTTCAAGAAGCCAATCATCGCCATTGCCAACTCCTTTACTCAGTTCGTGCCCGGCCATGTGCACCTGAAGGACCTCGGCCAGCTGGTCGCCCGTGAAATCGAGAAGCACGGCGGCGTCGCCAAGGAATTCAACACCATCGCGGTCGACGACGGCATCGCCATGGGTCACGACGGCATGCTCTATTCGCTGCCCTCGCGCGAGATCATCGCCGACTCGGTGGAGTACATGGTCAACGCGCACTGCGCCGACGCCATCGTCTGCATCTCCAACTGCGACAAGATCACCCCCGGCATGCTGATGGCCGCGCTGCGCCTGAATATCCCGGTGGTGTTCGTCTCCGGCGGCCCGATGGAAGCCGGCAAGACCAAGCTCGCCAGCCACGGCCTGGATCTGGTCGACGCCATGGTCATCGCTGCCGACGAAACCGCCTCGGACGAAAAGGTCGCGGAATACGAGCGCAGCGCCTGCCCGACCTGCGGCAGCTGCTCCGGCATGTTCACCGCCAACTCGATGAACTGCCTGGCCGAAGCCCTGGGCCTGGCCCTGCCCGGCAACGGCTCGACCCTGGCGACCCACAGCGACCGCGAGCAGCTGTTCCTGCGCGCCGGCCGCACCGTCGTCGAGCTGTGCCAGCGCTATTACGGCGAAGGCGACGAATCGGTGCTGCCGCGCAATGTCGCCAGCCGTCGCGCGTTTGAAAACGCCATGACGTTGGACATCGCCATGGGTGGCTCGACCAATACCATCCTGCACCTGCTGGCCGCCGCCCAGGAAGCCGAGATTGATTTCGACCTGCGCGCCATCGACGCCCTGTCGCGCAAGGTGCCGCAGCTGTGCAAGGTTGCGCCAAACATCCAGAAGTACCACATGGAAGACGTACACCGCGCCGGCGGCATCTTCTCCATTCTCGGCGAATTGGCCCGCGGCGGCCTGCTGCACACCGACGTACCCACCGTGCACAGTCGCAGCATGGAAGAAGCCATCGCGCAGTGGGACATTACCCAGACTCAGGACGAAGCGGTTCATACCTTCTTCAAGGCCGGCCCGGCCGGTATCCCGACGCAGACGGCGTTCAGCCAGTCGACCCGCTGGGACACCCTGGACCTGGACCGCGAAAGCGGCTGCATCCGCAGCGTCGAGCACGCCTATTCCCAGGAAGGCGGCCTCGCCGTGCTGTACGGCAACATCGCACTGGACGGCTGTGTGGTGAAAACCGCGGGCGTGGATGAATCCATCCATGTCTTCGAAGGCACGGCGAAGATTTTCGAAAGCCAGGACAGCGCCGTGAAGGGCATCCTCAATGACGAAGTGAAGGCCGGGGACATCGTCATCATTCGCTACGAAGGCCCGAAAGGCGGACCGGGCATGCAGGAAATGCTCTACCCGACCTCGTACCTGAAGTCCAAGGGACTGGGCAAGGATTGCGCCCTGCTCACCGACGGCCGCTTCTCGGGCGGCACCTCGGGCCTGTCCATCGGCCATGCTTCGCCAGAAGCCGCTGCGGGCGGCGCCATCGGCCTGGTACGTGATGGCGACAAGGTGCTAATCGACATCCCCAGCCGCAGCATTCAGCTGCAGGTCAGCGATGAAGAACTGTCCCACCGCCGCATCGAGCAGGACAAGAACGGCTGGAAGCCGGCCGCACCGCGCGCGCGCAAGGTGACCACCGCGCTCAAGGCCTACGCCCTGCTCGCCACCAGCGCCGACAAGGGCGCGGTGCGCAACAAGGCGATGCTGGACGACTGATCCACCGCTGTAAAACAAGCCCGGCCTTCGCGCCGGGCTTTTTCATGGTTCGCCGATGGCCGGTTCCAGCCGAACTCCGTCAACGTCAATCGCGTTGAAGCGGGGCGCAACCAGTTCGAACTCACCCCTATCAAGAAGCTCGCCTAGCGCCTCGCCTTCCGGCAGCGCGCCTGCGGTGACGCGCAGCTGGCCAAGCCAACGCCAGCCCCCGGCAGCAACCCGTCCCAGCACTGGCACCACACGGGGCTCGCCGCGGAACAGCAGCACTTCGGATTGGCCGTCCCGATCCAGATCCACTGCAAACAACCGACACTCTGCTAAGCATCCCTGATTGCTGACGGCACGTGCCAACGAGCCATCTTCATCCGTCACAGGTTGGCCAATCCAGGGGACTGGCGGGGCGTTCGCGACCTCTTGCTCCTGTTTCCAGGCCCAATAGTGATCCGCCTTATCAAGCCGCTGCAGATCGGCTTGCAGGCCCGTGCGCCGAGCTTCGTTCTCCCAAGGCTCGCTTAGCTCATCACGCAGCGCTTGCAGATACCGACGCCCCGGCTCGCCCAGCTGAAAGCGCAACGCGCCGAGATCGGTTCGCTCGGTTGGCAGCCTGGCGTCGAGCAGCCGCTGATACTGATTGGCCGCGCTCAGTTGCAGCGGACTCAGCGCCGGGACATGCATCAGCACCAACAGGCATACGGCGAAAAGCGCCAGCGGCGGATTGCTCTGCCGCAGTCCGCTCAGCCAGGCGGGATCACGTCGGAGCACCGCGCGCGCCAGCGCCAGGCCGTGCGTCATCGCGATCAATGCCAGGAGCGCAGCCAGTACGCGATCCTGGGTCAGCCCGTACTGGTCGATACGCAGCCACAGCGCATGGATCGCGAACCCGGCCAGCAACGGCAGGCACAGCGAGCTGGCATCGACCAGCAGCCGCAGCGGTCTTGGATAGGGGGCGGCCTGCTGGCCGTCTTGCACCACACCGTTGAGCAGAGCCACGTGCGCGAACACTAGCGTCAACAGGATCGGCGTCGCATGGCGTGTCGCCCACAGCGGCCCCAGGCCGGTAAACGGCAGGAAGACCACAAACAGCAGCAGGATCGTCACCGTCAACGGCAACAGGAAGCGGCACATGGCCTGCAGCACATGGCGAAGCGCATCGATGACCTGCCCGCGGTCCAGTCCGATGCGCAGCCCCGCGGCAACGACGGTCGCGCTGGCGACCCAGACGAAGCCGGACGAGCGGAAAAGCTGTTTGAACTGATCGATCCCGAGCATGCTGAACAGGCCCGCCCAGAGCCAGATCAGCAGCCAGAAGACCCCGAGCATCACCAGCGCCATGAACAGCAGCAAACCGTTTTTCCAGCCGTGGCGGTAAAGCGCGTTGTAATCGAAGCGCCAGCGATGCGAAGGGTCTCGCGCCTGGATGAACGGCGTGAGGATGTAGGCCAGCGCGAGGTGACTCCATAGCAGCAGTGTGCCGGTCGTTTCATCAAAGTGATACCAGCGGGGCTGATCGAACTGAGCCGCCAGTGCCGCGGCCAACGCAGCGGGCAACAGTATCGAAGGCAGCAGCAGCTTCCACCGATCTGCCCTGCGCAACTGTCCCCAGAGCATCTGCACCTGCCATCCGCCTACCACGACGATCACGATCAGTGCCGAACACAGCGATCGCCAGATCGTTCCGTGCGGCCAGCTTTCGCTGGCCAACCATAACGTCAAACCCTGCAACAAACCCAACGCCAAATATGCCGCCAGGGTTCGATGTTCAGTTGCTGGTTGCATGCTTGTTCCTTCAGGAAGTCGTGGCAGCGCGGTCAGGCGCAGGTTATGCGGTTGCAACGTCAGAGTCTCAACATGCCGCGCTGCGCCCGTGAGGCTCGCAGGTAATTCAGCCGTCAGCCACCGGCCATCCCGCTTTTCGTAGGAACGAGCTCGCTCGCGATCAGGTGCGCGTCATCAGCCGACAGGTTCAGCTGTGCCCCATCGATGCTGCCACGTAGAATCGCGCTCTTTTTTGCTGGAGCATGCCATGAGCGCGCTGAAGTCCTCCCCCGACGAGCTTCGTAACGACCTGGTTTATGGCCTCGATGATCGGCCCCGGCCCTGGATCGCCTTTCTCGCCGCACTGCAGCACCTGCTGGCGATCATCGTGCCGATCGTCACGCCTGGCCTGCTGATCTGCCAGGCCATCGGCGTGTCGCCCCGCGACACCAATATCATCGTGTCCATGTCGCTGGTGATCTCCGGCATCGCCACCTTTCTGCAGTGCAAGCGCTTCGGCCCGCTCGGCGCTGGGCTGCTGATCGTGCAGGGCACCAGCTTCAACTTCGTCGGCCCGCTGATCGGCGGCGGCGTGCTGCTGGTCAAGCAGGGCACACCGGTCGAAGGCGTGATGGCGGCGATCTTCGGCGTGGTGATCGCCGGTTCCTTCATCGAGATGGGCGTCTCGCGCGTGCTGCCGTTCATCAAGCGGCTGATTACGCCACTGGTGACCGGCATCGTGGTGCTGATGATCGGCCTGACGCTGATCAAGGTCGGCCTGATCAGCATGGGCGGCGGCTATGCGGCCATGGGCGACGGCTCGTTCGCCAGCCGCGAGAACCTGCTGCTGTCCGGTGTGGTACTGGCGGCGATCGTCGTGCTCAACCGCCTGCCAGTGGTGTGGCTGCGCAGCTGCGCCATCATCATCGCGCTGGCCATCGGTTACGCGCTGGCCGCCTATCTGGGCCGCCTGAATTTCGCCGGCATGCACGAAGCCGCGCTGTTCCAGGTGCCGATGCCGCTGCATTTCGGCCTGGGCTTTTCCTGGAGCCTGTTCATTCCCATGGTGGTGATCTATCTGGTCACCTCGCTGAAAGCCATCGGCGATATCACCGCCACGAGCAAGCTCTCGGGTCAACCGGTCGAGGGGCAGGTGTGGATGCAGCGAATCAAGGGAGGCGTGCTGGTCAACGGTGCCAACTCGCTGCTGGCGGGCCTGTTCAATACGTTTCCGAGTTCGGTGTTCGCACAGAACAACGGCATCATCCAGCTGACCGGTATCGCCAGCCGCTACGTCGGTTTGTGGATCGCCGCCATGCTGGTGGTGCTCGGGCTGTTCCCGGCGGTGGCCGGGGTG
This sequence comes from Pseudomonas sp., assembly GCA_032064305.1. Lineage (GTDB taxonomy): Bacteria > Pseudomonadota > Gammaproteobacteria > Pseudomonadales > Pseudomonadaceae > Stutzerimonas. Next base: position 44,719 of record DAMBNU010000005.1, read on the forward strand.
CTGCAGGCGGTCCCTGAGCCGGTGCTCGGCGGTGCCGCGCTGGTGATGTTCGGTGCAGTAGCCGCAGCCGGCATCAACATCCTCGCCGGGGTCCGACTGGACCGCCGCGCGCTGCTGATCATCTCGGTGTCGCTGGCACTGGGGCTGGGCTTTTCCCAGGTGCCGGAGTTCCTCGCCCACCTGCCGGTAGCACTGCGCAACGTACTGGAATCGGGCGTAGCCACCGGCGGCATCTGCGCCCTGATGATGAACTGGTTCCTGCCCGAGTCACCGGTAAGCGCCGAACAGGAACCCGTCTGATCAGCCGGTGCGCACGCGCTCGGCGAGGCGCTGGCGCACCTCCTCGGCGATCGCCAGGGCGGCGGTCAGCCCAGGCGATTCGATGCCGAACAGATTCACCAGGCCGGCCACGCCATGCGTCGCCGGCCCGTCGATGCGAAAGTCCGCCGCCGGCTCGCCGGGCCCGCTGATCTTCGGCCGGATGCCGGTATAGGCGGGTTGCAGCGCCCCGTCCGACAATGCCGGCCAATAGCGGCGGATGGCTGCATAGAAGCTGTCGGCGCGGTTTTCATCCATCGTGTAATCGAGGCCCTCGACCCACTGCACATCCGGGCCGAACCGGGCCTGACCGCCGAGATCCAGGGTCAGATGCACACCCAGCCCGCCGGGCTCGGGGAGCGGATAAACCAGGTGCTGGAAGGGCGTCGCGGTTGCCAGACTGAAATAGCTGCCCTTGGCAAAATAGCGCGGCGGCACCGCATCGGCAGCCAGCCCCTCGGTCTGCGCGGCGATCAGCGGCGCCGCATGCCCGGCGCAGTTGATCACGCTGTTGGCGAGCAGCGTCATGGGCTCGTCGCCGCCGACCTCGACGCACAAGCCCGCCTCCGTCACCGCTATTGCCGTGACCGGTGCACGCAGCGCCAATAGCGCACCCGAGGCCTCGGCATCGCCTTGCAGCGCCAGCATCAATGCGTGACTGTCGACGATTCCAGTGCTTGGCGAAAGCAATCCAGCCACGGCTTTGAGCTGCGGCTCCAAGGCTTTCACCTCGTCCGCGTCGAGTCTGCGCAAATCGTCGACGCCGTTGGCCAGGGCATGAGCCTGTAGCGCGTCGAGCCGCGCCAGCTGGGACTCATCGGTGGCCACGATCAGCTTGCCACAGCGGCGATACGGCACCCCGTGGCTTTCGCAGAAGGCGTAGAGCGCATCGCGCCCCGCCACGCACAGACGCGCCTTCAGCGAACCCTGCGGATAGTAGATGCCGGCGTGAATCACCTCGCTGTTGCGCGAACTGGTGCCGGTGCCGATGGCGGCCTCGGCCTCCAGCATCAGCACTTCACGCCCTGCCTGCGCCAGGCTGCGCGCCACGGCGAGCCCCACGACTCCGGCACCGATGACCACGCAATCGACCCGCTCCATTCACTCGTTCCTCTTCGTTCGGCGGCCGCCAGCCTGCCGTAATATCGAACCGCGGCCAAGTCTCGGTTGCCCTAACCTTCAACCATTCCCGAAATGACTGGAGTCAGCATGCGCATTGGCGTCATCTCCGATACCCACGGCCTGCTGCGACCCGAAGCGTTGGCGGCGTTGCAGGGCTGCGAACGGATCATTCACGCCGGCGACATCGGTAAACCCGAGGTGCTGGACGGGTTGCGTGCACTGGCGCCGCTCGATGCGATTCGCGGCAACGTCGACAGTGGTGACTGGGCCGTAGCAATTCCCGAGCGCCTGGATCTGCAGATCGGCGGGCTACGTATCCACGTCATCCATGACGTCAAGACCATGGCGATCGACCCCGTCGCCGAGCGGATCGACGTGGTGATCGCCGGGCATTCCCATCAGCCGAAGCTCGAGGAGATCGACGCGGTGCTCTACCTCAACCCGGGCAGCGCCGGCCGTCGCCGCTTCAGGTTGCCGATCAGCCTGGCCCTGCTGGACATCGAAGACGGCCAACCACGGGCGCAGCTGGTCACCCTCGGCTGAGCCCTAGCTGACGCCCATGTAGCGATCGGCCCGGTGATTGACCGCCAGCACCAGATTCAGCGCCACGGCGCCGAGCACCGACAGTGCGACCTTTTCCGGCGGCACGATGAACACCGCGGCGAGCACAATCAGCGCATCGATGCCCATCTGAAAGGTGCCGGCGCGCAGGCCCACGCGCTCTTGCAGGAACAGCGCGAGGATGTTCACCCCACCGAGGCTGGCCTTGTGGCGGAACAGCATGAGCAGGCCGACGCCCATGGCGAAACCGCCGAACAACGCGGCGTAGTAGATGTTCAATTCGGCGAAGCGGATCCACTGCGGCGTCAGCTCCGCCAGCAGCGACACCAGGCCCACGGCGATCACGGTACGCAGAGTGAAGCCCCAGCCCATGCGCCAGATCGCCAACAGGTAGAACGGCAGGTTCAGGGTGAAGAACACCAGTCCGAAGGGCCAGCCGGCGAAATACTTGAGCAGGAAGGCCAGTCCGACCGTGCCGCCGGTGAGCAACCCGGCGTGGCTGTAGAAGGCGATCCCCAGGGCCACCATGGCGGTGCCGAGCAGCATCGCCAGCGCGTCCTCCCACAGCGGATGGCGCACGAAGATCGCCGCGATGCGTTCGGCCGGCTCGGCGCTGGCCGGCGCCGCGTCTGGTCTCGGGTTCTGCATGAATACTGTCTCGTGGCGAGCGGGTGGAAAGCATAGGCCCTGGCGCCAGGTGATGACTTGGCGCCGGTCAAGGATGGTTCGGGCGGGGGCGCCTCAGCGGCGCTGCCAGGTCTCGAAGCGGTAGGCCGGGGCGTCGCCCTCGGCCGGGTGTGGCTGGCTGTCGATGCGGGTCCATTCGGCCTCGTCATAGGCCGGGAAGAAGGCGTCGCCCTCGGGACTGGCTTCGATGCGGGTCAGGTAGAGCCGCTGCGCCCGGGGCAGCGCCTGGGCATAGAGCTGCGCACCGCCGATCAACATCAGCTCATCGACACCCTGCTCGCGCGCCCATTGCTCGGCGCGCAGCAGCGCGGCGTCGAGCGAGGTGAAGGTATCGGCACCTTCGAGTTGCAGGGCCGGCTGACGGCTGACCACCAGGTTCAGCCGCCCCGGCAAGGGCCGGCCGAGCGAATCCCAGGTCTTGCGGCCCATGATGATCGGCTTGCCGAGGGTCATGGCCTTGAAGTGCTTGAGGTCGGCCGGCAGGTGCCACGGCATGATGTTATCGCGGCCGATCACATGCTGCTCTGCGAGCGCGGCGATCATCGCGAGGGGAAGGGAAATCTGCGTCATGGGCGCGAGAATAGCAGAGCGACCGATGGGCCGTCAGCGGCTGCGCGCGCATCGCCTGCAGGGCCCGGCGCAGGCGCCCGACAGCGTCCCCAGCGGCCGGCGTGCGCCGCGCCTCGCTGTCCCGACCGGACGCCATGAAGGGAACCTGGCCGCCTTCGCGGGGTTATTAGTGGTGCGGCCCGTCCGCATCCGGTCGTCCGCGGACGACCGGACCTGTGCAGTCAATTCGTCAGAGCAATCCACAAGAACAATCACAAGAAGGAACCGCCATGAAGCCTGTCCTCAAACGCCTCCTGCCCCTGCTGCTGGGCGCCGCGCTCCCCTTCGCCGCTCAGGCCGCCGACTGGCCGACCGACACCGTGCGGCTGGTGGTGCCCTACGCCCCCGGCGGCACCACCGATCTGCTGTCGCGCAAGGTCGCCGATCTCTTGCAGAAAGAGATCGGCACCGTGGTGGTCGAGAACCGTCCCGGTGCCGGCTCGACCATGGCCACCGGGCAATTGGCCCGCGGCGGTCGCGGCGCCGACCACACCATCCTGATGGCCTCGCCCGGCCACACCATCGGCCCGGTGATCTACAAGAACCTGCCCTACGATCCGCTCAAGGACTTCAAATTCATCCGCAATGTGATCGAGATTCCCAACGTGATGGTGGTGCCGGCCGACAGCCCATATCAGTCCGTGAAGGAATTTGTCGAGGCGGCAAAGCAACGGGAAATGACCTTCAGCTCGGCAGGCGTTGGCAGCTCGATCCATATGTCCGGCGAGCTGTTCAAGGCCATGACCGGCAGCAAGATGACCCACGTGCCCTTCCGCGGCAGCGGTGAAGCCCTGCCGGCATTGCTCAGCGGCGACGTCGACGTATCGTTCGAGAATCTGCCCACCGTGCTGCCGCACATCAAGTCCGGGAAGCTGCGCGCGCTGGCGGTCACCTCAGCCGAGCCGTCGCCCTACCTGCCGGGCGTCGAGCCGCTGTCGAAGATCGGCGCCGACATAGGCCTCGGCGACTTCGTCACCACCGCCTGGTTCGGCCTGATCGGCGACGACAGCCTGCCCGACGAAGCGGTCGAACGCGTGCAGAAGGCACTGGACAAGCAGCTCGGCGACGAGAGCTTCAAGGACTTCGTCGCCCAGTTCGGTGGCGAACTGGCGAGCGAAGAGGGCGACGACTTCCGCCGCTACGTGGAGCAAGACGTCAAACGCTGGCAGCGCGTCGCCGGCCAGGCCGAGCTCGGGCAGTAACGGCAAGGCGCTAGCACAAGGGCTGGTGGGCTGAAGCCCACCCTACCGGGGTACGGGGATGCGCCGCACCCCGGGCCCGGTCTGGAGAAAACCTGCGCCCAGGGGCGGGCTTCGGCTCAGCGGATGACCCCCGCCGCGCGCAGTGCGGCCAGCTCCGTCTTGTCCTTGCCCAGCACCCGCGAGAGCACGTCATCGGTGTGTTCGCCGTGCAGCGGCGGGGCCTTGGGCGGCACCGTCGGGGTGCGTGACAGTCGCAGCGGGCTGCGCACCATGCGCACTTCACCGGCCAGCGGATGTTCGGCGCTGATGATCAGATCGCGGGCGCGCACCGGCTCGGAGTCGAACGCCTGCGCCACGTCCTTCAACTCGCCTACCGGAATGTTGCGTTCGCGCAGGGCGGCGATCAGTGCCTCGCTGGCCCAGCCGTCAAAGGCTGCCTGCAGCTGGGGCACGAGCTCGTCGCGATGTTCGGTACGGCTCTTGTTCCGGGTGAAACGCGGGTCGCTGTAGAGCTCCGGCCGGTTCAGCACTTCCTCGCAGAGCCGCCGGTATTGCTCATCGTTACCCACCGCCAGGGCAATACGGCCGTCAGCGGTATTGAACAGCTGATAGGGCACGATGCTGGGATGAGCGTTGCCGAAGCGCTGCGGCACCTTGCCGGTGTTCAGGTAACCACTAGCGATATTCGCGAGAAAATGCATCGCGCTGTCGGACAACGCCACATCCACCGCCTGGCCGCGGCCGGATTTCTCGCGCTCGTACAGCGCGGCGAGGATGCCCTGCACGGCGTTCATCCCGGTGACCAGGTCGATGAAGGCCACGCCCAGGCGCATCGGCTCGCCCTCTTTCTCTCCCGTGATCGACATGAAGCCGCTCTCGGCCTGGATGATGAAGTCGTAGCCCGGGCGGTTTTCCAGGGGGTTGTCGTGGCCGTAACCGGTAATCGAGCAATGGATCAGCCGCGGGTTGATCGCCGACAGTGTGGCGTAGTCCAGCCCCAGGCGCTTGAGGCTGGCCGGCAGGAAATTCTCCACCACCACGTCAGCCTGCGCCGCGAGGTCGAGGATCAGCTGCCGGCCCTCGGGCGTGCGCATGTCAACCGCCAGGCTCTGCTTGTTGCGGTTGGCGCTGAGGTAATAGGTCGAGATGCCTTGCACGGCCGGTGGCATCCAGCTGCGGGTGTCGTCGCCGCTGGCCAGGCTCTCGATCTTCCAGACCTCCGCACCAAGATCGGCCAGGGCCATGGTCGACCAGGGCCCGGCGAGGATACGGGTCAGGTCCAGAACCTTGATGCCTTGCAATACGCTCACCAGCGCCTCCTGGGGTAATAGAACGGGAATATCCACGATGGATGGAGCGAAGGTGGCGCAAGCGGGTCGAAACCACAACCGCCGGAGAGCGCCCAAGTGTTCGATTACCGCACGGAAAATTGGCCGGGGCCGTCATGCCCACCGGTGCCATCCAGTAAGGTGCCCTTGTCCTCGGTAGCGGCTGAGGCGGTGCAACCCGGGTTCCGGGCCACCACGCCTGCCGCCCGCGACGCCCACAACAACTAGAAAATCGGAAGGTACTCCATGACGTCGATGCTCAAGCGCGCCGCATGCCTGCTGGCACTCAGTGCCTCGCTCCCGTTCACCGCCCTGGCCCAGGCCGCCGACTGGCCGACCGATACCGTGCGTTTGGTTGTGCCCTACGCCCCCGGCGGCACCACCGACATCCTCTCGCGCAAGGTCGCCGACCTGCTGCAGAAGGAGATTGGCACCGTGGTGGTCGAGAACCGCCCCGGTGCCGGCTCGACCATGGCTACCGGCCAACTGGCGCGCGGCGGTCGCGGCGCCGATCACACCATCCTGATGGCTTCGCCCGGGCACACCATCGGCCCGGTGATCTACAAGAATCTGCCCTACGATCCGGTGAAGGATTTCAAATTCATCCGCAACGTCATCGAGATCCCCAACGTGATGGTGGTGCCGGCCGACAGCCCTTACAAAACTGTCGAAGACTTCATCAAGGCGGCCAAGGACAAGGAGATGACCTTCAGCTCCTCCGGCGTCGGCAGCTCGATCCACATGTCCGGCGAGCTGTTCAAGACCATGACCGGCACCCAGATGACCCACGTGCCCTTCCGTGGCAGCGGCGAAGCCCTGCCGGCGCTGCTCAGCGGCGATGTCGACGTGTCCTTCGAGAACATGCCCACCGTGCTGCCGCACATCAAGTCCGGCAAGCTGCGTGCGCTGGCGGTAACCTCGGCCGAGCCCTCGCCCTACCTGCCCGGTGTCGAGCCGCTGTCGAAGATCGGCGCCGACATGGGCCTCGGCGACTTCGTCACCACCGCCTGGTTCGGCCTGATCGGCGACGACAGCCTGTCCGATGAAGCGGTCAAGACCTTGCAGAGCGCGCTCGACAAGGCGATGGATGACCCGAGCTTCAAGGATTTCGTCGCGCAGATCGGCGGCGAACCGGCAAGCGAAGAAGGCGATGCGTTCCGCGATTACGTCGCACAGGACGTCGAGCGCTGGCAGCGCGTCGCCAGCCAGGCCGAGCTCAAGTAAGCCGGAGGACCGCCATGACCGCTGCCGCTACCAGCCGCCCGCGCTGGGCCAACGTCAACACCCTGCTCGGCGCATTCTGGCTCGCGGCCGCGCTGGTGTTCCTGTTCTACCTGGTGCCGAACTTCATCGATGAGGCGCCGATGGTCGACAACCCCATGCAGTCGCCGCGCTGGCTACCCAGCGTGGCCGGCTGGCTGGTGGCGGTGCTGTCGCTGGCGCTGATCGTCGAAGGCTGCCTGCGCCCGCTGGAGCCCGCACCGTACGACCCGGCCAACGAGCCCGCGCCGGCCTGGCGCCCGCTGGTGATGCTGACCGGGCTGGGGGTCTACTGGCTGTTGTTCGAGCCGCTGGGCGCCATCGTTGCCGGCATTCTCGGCACGCTGCTGTTGTTCGCCGCGCATCCGGTGCGCAAGCCCTGGTTGTACCTGCTGGCGATCGCGTTGCCGTGGCTGGTGAGCCTGCTGTTCATCCACATCCTCAACGTCCCGCTGCCGTCCGGCACGCTGTGGGACTGACCCGCCCCTTTCGCGAGTGACCGCATGGAACATTTTTCCGAAGTCCTGAGCCTGTTCCTCAGCGTCGACAACTTCATCGCGATCGGCATTGGCGTGCTGATCGGTGTGGTGGTGGGCGCGATTCCCGGGCTGACCGCCACCATGGCCGTGGCCCTGGCGCTGCCGTTCACCTTTTCCCTCGAACCGGTGACCGCCATCCTGCTGCTGGTGGGCATCTACAAGGGCGGGATGTACGGCGGCTCGATCACCGCCATCCTGATTCACACACCCGGTTCGCCGGCCGCCGCCTGCACCCTGCTCGACGGCTACCCGCTGGCGCAGCAGGGTAAGGCGAAAAAGGCGCTGCAGATGGCGCTGTACTCGTCGTGCATCGCCGACGTGCTGTCGAACCTGGCGCTAATCCTGTTCGCCTCCTACCTGGCGAAGATCGCCCTGAACTTCGGCCCGCCGGAGTTCTTCTGGCTGATCTGCTTCTCGCTGACCATCATCATCTCGATTGCCGGCGAGTCGGCGATCAAGGGCCTGATCGCCGCCGCGCTGGGCGTGATCGTGGCGTCCATCGGCATGGACGTGGTCTACGGCAGCCAGCGGCTGACCTTCGGCAACTACAACCTGATGGACCGGGTGAATTTCGTGCCGTTGCTGATCGGCCTGTTCGCCGTTCCGGAAGTCATCGACTTCTACCTGAAGAAGGCCGCGCCGCACATCAAGGCGGTCTCCAGCGGTGCAGGCCTGACCCTCAAGGAACTCAAGGCCAGCCTGAAGACCATCGTGCGCGGTTCGTTCATCGGCGTGATCATCGGCGCCGTACCTGGCACCGGGGCGACCGCGGCGGCGTTCATCTCGTACAGCGAGGCCAAGCGCCGCTCGCCCAACCGCGCCAACTTCGGCAAAGGCGAGCTGGAAGGCGTGGCGGCGTCGGAATCGGGCAACAACGGCGTGGCCGGCGCAACGCTGATCCCGCTGCTGTCGCTGGGCATTCCGGGCGACGTGATCACCGCGATCATCCTCGGCGCCTTCATGATCCACGGCCTGACGCCCGGCCCGGTGCTGTTCCAGGAAAACCTGACGCTGGTCTACGCGCTGTTCTGCGGGATCATGCTGAGTTCGGCGGTGCTGCTGTTCGTCGGCCACGGGGTGATCAAGTACTTCTCCCTGGTCGCCGACATCCCCAAGGCGATCCTGCTGCCGATCGTGCTGATGTTCTGCGTCTACGGCGCGTTTGCGGTGAACAACAGCACCTTCGATATCGGCCTGATGCTGCTGTTCGGCGTGGTCGGCTATGTCTTCAACCGCACCGGGTTCGCCACTGCGCCCTTCTTGCTCGGTTTCATCCTTGGCCCGATGTTCGAGGACAACCTGCGGCGCACGCTGCTGATCGGTCGCGGTGATCCGATGATCTTCTTCCGCGGGCCGATCACCTGGATCTTCATCGTGTTGACTGGGCTGTCGCTGTTCTTCGCCGTACGGCGGTATTGGCAAGAGCGGATCAAGACCGCCTGACTGGCGCCCGCGCTATTCGGACTGAAGCGGAGCGGCCAAGGCCGCCCCGGCAGCTCACTCTCGGCTGGCGATCTTTTGCAGGTTTTCGTTGATCTTGAACAGCACGATCAGCAGTTCGCACCAGACCCGCGTACCGATCAGGCCGAACAGCAGGATGCCCAGGCCTGACCAGAAACCGCCGCCATAGCTGCTGAACATGCTGCCAATGGCGCCGACCGCTACGCTGATCAAGCCAAGCCAGTAGATGAAGATAATGATCTTCGGCGTCAGCATGGAGTCGAAGAAAAAGATGTCTTTCATGGCAAAGTCCTTTTGAAGATGCGCAGGGCAGCCTGCAGACGCTGCGTGGCGAATCAGCCTGTCCCTGGCGGATGATGCGGCAAGCCGCGATGCGATCGGATGACCGGGCGCGGATCCTAGCAGAACGGATTGCTCGCGTAAGCGGCTCGGTCATTCACGCGCCCGACCGGCAGCGGTTATCCTCAGGCCCGAGCCCCCTATACGAGAAACCGCGTGCCCCACCCTCCCCTGCCGCCGACGAGTTCACTGGACCGCCTCTGGCTGACCGAAGCCATGCGCCTGCGTGAAGAACATGCCGGACCGCTGGACGATGCCGAAGCCAACCGCCAGGCGCGCGCGCAAGGCGGCGACCTGTCGACGCTGATCACGCATCGCGCGCTGTGGCTGGCGCGCCGGGACGGCCTGATCGAAGCGCTGCGGCACTGGCGGCAAGGCGCGAAGCTGGCCGGAATCGCGCTGGTGCTGCTGGCACTGATTACCGGCGCCGGGTTGGCGCTGGCGGCGCTGGGTGATGGCGTGCGGCCGGTCAACGTGTTCTGGGCGCTGGGCAGCCTGCTCGGGCTGAACCTGCTGACACTGCTGGGCTGGCTGTTGGGATTTTTTTTCGCCGGCGACAGCGGTGCCGCGCTGGGTCGGTTGTGGCTGTGGCTCAGCCAGAAGTTCGCCCGCGATGCGCGAGCCGTGCAGCTGGCGCCGGCGTTGCTGGCGGTGCTCGACCAGCGCCGCCTCGGCCGCTGGCTACTGGGCTTCGGCGTCCACGGGCTGTGGCTGGTGGCGATGAGCAGCGCGCTGCTGACGCTGCTGGCACTGCTCGCCACGCGGCGCTACGGCTTCGTCTGGGAAACCACCATTCTGGGCGACAGCACCTTTATCAACCTGACCCGCGCGCTCGGTACGCTGCCTTCGCTGCTGGGCTTCAGCGTGCCGGACATCGAGCAGATCCGTGCCAGTGGGGCGCTCGACAGCAGCGCCTTGGCCGGAAGCGCCGAAATCGCCGAAGCCGCCCGGCAGAGTTGGGCCGGCTGGCTGGTCGGCGTGGTACTGGTCTTCGGCCTCTTGCCACGCCTGCTGCTGGCGCTGCTGTGCCTGTGGCGCTGGCGGCGTGGGCGGGCACAGCTGCGGCTTGACCTGAAGCTCCCGGCGTACAGGCTGCTGCGAGAGCGCCTTCAGCCATCCACCGAACGTCTCGGCATCAACGATGCCGCGCCGCAGCAGTTGCATGCACCGAGCGCCGGCGCGCAACTGGACGGCAGCGAGGGCGCCGTGCTGGTGGCCATCGAGCTGGACCCGAGCCACCCCTGGCCACCCAAACTGCCGAAGACTGTGGCCGACGCCGGTGTGCTGGACGATCGCGAACAACGCCGCCGACTGCTGGAGCAACTCACCCGCTTTTCGCCTCAGCGCCTGGCCATCGCCTGTGATCCGCGCCGTTCGCCGGACCGCGGCACGCTGGCCCTGATCGGCGAGCTGAGCCGTTGCGCGGCGCAAAGTCGCGTCTGGCTGCTGCAACCGCCCGCGGGCGAGGCGCTGGACAGCAACCGCCTGCAGGACTGGCGCCAGGCACTGGATGGCCTCGGTTTGGCTCATGCGGGCAGCGCTCCCATGACCTGGCTGGAGACCGGCCATGACTGAGCCCGGTTCGGCTCTGGCAGGGCCCGGCATGCTGCCGATCAAGGTGGCAGCTGGCTCGGCCGGTTCGCCAGCAGGCTGGCTCCTGCAACAGCAACGGGAGGCCGCGGGTGCCACGCCATATGGCCCTTGCCGCACGAATACCACACTGGAGTGCCGGCCATGAGCGCACCGCTGAAACTGGCCCTGGTCGGCCACACCAACGTCGGCAAGACCTCGCTGCTGCGCACCCTGACCCGCGACGTCGGCTTCGGCGAGGTCTCGCACCGACCGAGCACCACCCGCCACGTCGAAGGCGCGCGGCTGTCGGTCGACGGCGAGCCGTTACTGGAGCTCTACGACACGCCCGGCCTGGAGGACGCCATCGCCCTGCTCGACCATCTGGAGCGGATCGAACGTCCTGGCGAACGCCTCGACGGTCCGGCCCGCACCGCACGCTTTCTCGACGGCAGCGAGGCGCGCCAGCGTTTCGAGCAGGAAGCCAAGGTGCTGCGCCAGCTGCTCACCAGCGATGCCGGGCTCTACGTGATCGACGCCCGCGAGCCGGTGCTGGCCAAGTACAAGGATGAGCTGGCGGTGCTGGCCGGCTGCGGCAAACCGCTGCTGCCGGTGCTCAACTTCGTCGCGCAGCCTGGCCATCGCGAGGAACAGTGGCGCGAAGCCCTGGCGCGGCTGGGCCTGCATGCACTGGTGCGCTTCGACAGCGTGGCGCCGCCGATCGATGGCGAGCGGCGACTCTATGAAAGCCTGGCACTGTTGCTCGAGCAGGCACGGCCCAAGCTGCAGCGGCTGATCGATGACCACGAAGCCCAGGCCTCGGCGCGGCTGGGTGAAGGCCACCGGCTGATCGCCGAACTGCTGGTCGACGTGGCCGCGTGCCGCCGCAGTGTCGCGGCGCAGCCTGAACTCGAGCGCGGCGCCATCCGTGAGCTGCACGATGCGGTACGTGCCCGCGAGCAACATTGCGTCGAAGCGCTGCTACGGCTCTATGGCTTCCGCCTGCAGGACGCCGCCGCGGCCGACCTGCCACTGCTCGATGGCCGCTGGGGTGATGACCTGTTCAATCCCGAAACGCTCAGGCAGCTGGGCGTGAAGATCGGTGGTGGCATGGCGGCCGGTGCGGCCGCCGGCGCCGGGGTGGACCTCATGGTCGGTGGTATCACGATGGGCGCAGCAGCCCTGCTCGGAGCCTTGGCGGGCGGCGGCGCCCAGACCGCCAGGCACTACGGCAACCGGCTGCTGGGCAAGCTCAAGGGCCAGCGCGAACTCAGCGTCGACGACGCTGTGCTGCGGCTGCTTGCGCTGCGTCAGCGGCAGCTGCTGATCACGCTGGCCGCCCGCGGCCACGCTGCGATGGAGGCGGTCCGCCTGGAGGCGCCGGACGACAAGGCGTGGCGCGAAGGCAAACTGCCCGAAGCCGTGCACCGCTGCCGCGCGCATCCGCGCTGGTCATCGCTCAATCCCGGCGCCTTGCCTCAGGACGCCGAGCGCCTGGCAACCCTGGACGCGCTGCAAGCCGAACTGGGCAAGGGCTGAACGACTTTTCGACGTGCAGTGGTTGATGGCGGGCTGAAGCCCACCCTACGGAAATTGGAGAATACCGAGGACAGACGGCAGTCGAGGCCCTGCAAGCCAAGGTGCCTCACGTCGGTCGCACATCACCGGCCTCGCCGTAGGGTGGGCTTCAGCCCACCGCCTCGCGACCAGCGATGCGTTGATGCTGCTCCTCGACGCCCGGCAAATCCTTACGACCGAGGTACAAGGACCCCAGCGTCGCGATCATGATCAGCAGTCCGCCGATCCACCCCTGCAGCCCCAGCCGTTCGCCGAGCCAGAACCCGGCGATGAGCGCGCCGAACAGTGGCTCGGAGCCCATCAGCAGCGACACCCGTGTCGCACTGGTGCGGCCCAGCGCCAGGTTTTGCGCGTAAAGCGCAAACAGCGTGGCGAAGCCCACCAGATACAAGGTCGCCGCCCAGAACGCCGGACTCTGCGGCAACGCCGGCAACCCGCCCGGCAGCGACAGGCCCAGCAGCAGGCAGCCCGAGGCGACCACCCCGCTCTGTACCGCCGTCAACGCCAGCGGCGGCACCTGCATGTCGGCGGTCAGCCGCCGGGTCAGGCACACCAGCACCGCGCGCAATACCGCGGCTGCAAGCATCAACCCGTCACCCAAGTTGAGCGACATCGTCATGCCTCCGGTCAGCAACCAGACGCCGGCCAGCGACAGCGCGCAAGCTGCGAACAAAAGGTTACTCGGACGCTGACGCAACATCGCCCATTCGACAAAAGGCGTGAACACCACGCACAGGCTGATGAGAAAGGCGGCGTTGCTGGCGCTGGTCAGCATCACGCCCCAGGTTTCGCAGAGGAAAATTCCCAGCATCACCAGCCCCAGCGGCAGGCCCGGACGAATCGCGTGCCGGCCCTCGCCGCGCAGCTGCGGCAACAGCAGGATGAAGGTCAGGCCAAAGCGAATCGCCAGAAATCCCAGCACCGGATAGAACCACAGCGCCTGCTTGGCCACCGCATAGCTGCTGCCCCAGATGACCGCCACCATCAACAGCATGGCGTCAGCCAGCCAGAGGTTGCGTCCTGCCCTACCACGCCGATCGTACATGTTGCCCATCCGCTTCAACTGAACGGGCCGATTGTCCATTGATACGCTGAGGTCGATAATCCAGCGATTCGGAAAAGGACTTGTTCAGCATGAGAACGAATGAGCAAACAACCTTGCTGCCTGGCATGGCTGTTTTCGTGCGCGTGGTCGAGGCCGGCAGCTTCTCCGCCGCGGCCCGGCAGCTGGGTACCACCGCGTCGGCGGTGAGCCGGCAGGTCGCGCGACTGGAACAGGCGCTGTCGCTACGGCTGCTGGAACGCACCACGCGCCAGCTGCGGCTGAACGAAGCCGGCAGTGAATTCTATGCGCATTGCCGAACGATGCTGGACGCCGCTGACCAGGCACTGGCCATCGGCGAGCGGCTGATGAGCAGCCCACGCGGGCTGGTACGCCTGAGCGTGCCCAAGGCCTACGGCAAGTTCGTAATCAGCCCGCTGATGCCGGGTTTTCTGCGCCGTTACGCCGAGGTCGAGGTGCAGCTGCAGATCAGCGACCTGAGCCCCGATTTGATCGAAGACGGCTTCGACCTCCTGGTGAAGGTCACCGATCAACCGCCCGAAGGCCTTGCCGGCAAACCACTGGGGCCGGTGCGTCAGTTGCTATGCGCCAGCCCGACGTATCTGGCACAACAGGGCACGCCGCAGCATCCGCAGGAATTGCTCCGGCACAGTTGCATCTATCTCGGCGAGCGTGCGGGCGACAACCGCTGGCATTTCAGCGATGGCGAGCGGCAGGAAGTGGTGACGGTGCGCGGCCGCTATGTCTGCAACCACAGCGAAGCGCGGCTGGAAGCGACGCTGGCGGATCTGGGCATTACCGTCCTGCCGCATTTCACCGCCGCGCAGGCACTGGCCGACGGTCGGCTGTGCGAAGTGCTGCCGCAATGGCGTTACACCGGTTCGTACCAGGGGGCGGCTTGGCTGCTTTGGCGACAGAACCAGCACCTGCCACCAAAACAGCGGGTGCTGATCGACTACCTCAGCGAGGCGCTGGCGCAGCGCTGAGCCAATCGCCGGTATGCACGGTGGGCTGGCGTTGCGATGTGCACTAGCGCCGGCAGCCGCCCTCGCAAGCCTTCGCGTGGCGCACTGATGCGCGGTGAACCTGGCGCACGTGGTGTGTGGGGCGCGCTGGACCACCCAATCGCCCCATGCACGATGCTCACCACGACAAACGATCAAGCTTGCCGGTAAAAATGGGCCGAACGGCGTTCCGATTCCGCTCCCTGACGGCTCAGTCGCGCTTGGCGACCTCTTCGGCCATGCGCTTGAGGCCCAGGTGGCGCACATCGGTGCCGCGCACCAGGTAGATCACCATTTCGGCGATGTTGCGGGCGTGGTCGCCGATGCGCTCGAGCGAACGCAAGACCCAGATCACGCTGAGCACGCGAGAGATCGAGCGCGGGTCTTCCATCATGTAGGTGACCAGCTCGCGCAGAGCGGTCTTGTATTCGCGGTCGACGGTCTTGTCGTACTGCGCCACCGACAGCGCCAGGTCGGCATCGAAGCGGGCAAAGGCATCGAGCGACTCCTGCACCATGCGCCGCACCTGGTCGCTGATGTGGCGGACCTCGACGTAGCCGCGCGGCGACTCGCCGTCTTCGCACAGCTCGATGGCGCGACGGGCGATCTTGGTCGCCTCGTCACCGATCCGCTCGAGATCGATCACCGACTTGGAAATGCTGATGATCAGGCGCAGGTCCGACGCCGCCGGCTGGCGCCGGGCGAGGATGCGGATGCATTCCTCGTCGATGTCGCGCTCCATGTGATTGATCTGGTCGTCGACCTCGCGGACCTGCTGCGCCAGCCCGGAATCGGCCTCGATCAGCGCGGTCACCGCATCGTTGACCTGCTTTTCCACCAGCCCGCCCATGGCCAGGAGACGGCTGCGAACCTCCTCCAGCTCGGCGTTGAACTGCTGGGAGATGTGTTGGGTGTGGCTGTCTTTGTTGATCATTGGTTCGCTCCGCGAAAGCTGGAAGTGAAAAGCTAAAGAAGCTGGAAGCTGGGGCGGTCGCTGGTTCTTCCAGCGTCAGGCTTCCAGCTTCGAGCTGACGCACTGCTTAACCATAACGCCCGGTGATGTAGTCTTCCGTCTGCTTCTTGTCGGGGTTGGTGAACAGGGTGTCGGTGTCGCCGTACTCGATCAGCTTGCCCATGTACATGAACGCCGTGTAGTCCGACACGCGCGCGGCCTGTTGCATGTTGTGGGTGACGATGACGATGGTGTACTTGGCTTTCAATTCGTAGATCAGCTCCTCGACTTTCAACGAAGAGATCGGGTCAAGTGCCGAGCTCGGTTCGTCGAGCAACAGCACCTCGGGCTGCACGGCGATGGTGCGGGCGATCACCAGGCGTTGCTGCTGCCCACCGGAAAGTCCCAGCGCCGACTCGTGCAGGCGGTCCTTCACCTCCTCCCACAGCGCCGCGCCCTTGAGCGCCCACTCGACGGTCTCGTCAAGCACGCGCTTCTGCTTGATGCCCTGAATGCGCAGGCCGTAGACGACGTTTTCGTAGATGCTTTTGGGAAAGGGGTTGGGCTTCTGGAACACCATGCCCACCCGGCGACGCAGGTCGGCGACATCCTCGCCCTTGCGGTAGATGTTGTGTCCCTCGAGGCGGATTTCGCCGTCGATGCGGCAGCCGTCGACCAGGTCGTTCATCCGATTGAAGCAGCGTAGCAGCGTCGACTTGCCGCAGCCGGACGGGCCGATGAAGGCCGTCACGCGCTGGCGCGGAATGCTCATGCTGACGTCGAACAGCGCCTGCTTGTCGCCGTAGTAGAGGCTCAGCCCCGGCACCTCGATGGCCACCGACTCGTGGGCGAGGTCCAGCGAGCGCCTGTCACGCCCCAGTGCCGCGATATCGATGGAATGTGTCTTGGGTTGCATGTACTCACTCCGAGAGAGCTGGAAGCCAGAAGCTGGAAGTGGAAATCGCTGCTTCCGCCCTCAGCTTCTAGCATGCAGCTCGCGTTTAATGATCCAGCGCCTTGTACTTTTCGCGCAGGTGGTTACGAATCACGACCGCGCTGAGATTGAGCGTCGCGATCACCAGCACCAGCAGCAGCGCGGTGGCGTAGACCAGCGGGCGCGCGGCCTCGACGTTGGGGCTCTGGAAGCCGACGTCGTAGATGTGGAAGCCCAGGTGCATGATCTTCTGGTCGAGGTGCAGGTAGGGGTAGTTGCCATTGAGCGGCAGGCTTGGCGCCAGCTTGACCACGCCCACCAGCATCAGCGGCGCTACCTCGCCGGCGGCCCGCGCCACGGCAAGGATCAGGCCGGTCATCATCGCCGGGCTGGCCATCGGGAGAACCACCTTCCACAGCGTCTCGGACTTGGTGGCGCCGAGCGCCAGCGAGCCTTCGCGCAGGATGCGCGGAATCCGCGCCAGGCCTTCCTCGGTGGCGACGATCACCACCGGCAGTGTGAGGATCGCCAGGGTCAGCGACGCCCACATCAGGCCCGGCGTGCCAAATACCGGTGCCGGCGCCGCCTCGGGATAGAAGATGCGGTCGAGCGAGCCACCCAGCACGTAGACGAAAAAGCCCAGGCCGAACACGCCGTAGACGATCGAAGGCACCCCGGCGAGATTGTTTACCGCGATCCGGATGATGCGGGTGAGCAGACCCTGCTTGGCGTATTCGCGCAGGTAGACCGCGGCGATGACGCCAAACGGAGTCACGATCACGGCCATGATCAGGGTCATCAGTACGGTGCCGAAGATCGCCGGAAATATGCCGCCCTCGGTATTGGCCTCGCGGGGCTCGTCGCTGACGAATTCCCACACCTTGGCGAAATAGAAGCCCAGCTTGTCCGATAACGACATGGCGTTCGGCCGATAGGCCCGCACCACCTTGCCAAGGCTGAAGGTGCGCTGCTGTCCGTCGAGGGTGCGCAGGGTGACGCTGTCACGGTCGAAGTCGGCGTGCAGGGTACGCAACTGGCCTTCAAGCGCCTGGTACTGGGCGTCCCACTGCGCGCGCTCGGCGTCCAGGTCAGCCTGTGCCGCAGCGTCGAGCGCGCCGTCCATCTGCAACCGACGGGTCTTCAGGCGCAGGCGCTCGAGGCCGTGGTTGATCCGGCCGATGTCACCCTTTTCCAACTGCGAAATGCCCGCGTACAGCGCGTCGACACGGTCGATGCGCTGCTGCAGCTCGCCCCAGGCGGCGTCGCCCTCGGCCACCAGCCGGTCGCCCTCCTTGATGTTCAGCAGCTCGCCGTAGAAATTGCCCCACTCGCGGCGCTCGAGCACCACCAGGTCATCCGGCGTGCGCGCGTTGCTCAGCCATTCACCGACGACCCAGGAAAAATCGGCGCCGTAGACGTCGCGGTTGCCCACCTTGAGCAGCTCGCGGGTCATGAATTCGCCGCCCTCGGCACTCACCGGCAGGCCGCTGGCGGCCAGGCGCGCGCGCGGCACCTCCTCGGCCTGCACCACTTCGCCGGCGACCACCTTCGCTTCGGCACCGGGCATCTGGTAGTCGGCGACGATCACGTCGCTGGGCCAGAAGTGCTCCAGTCCGCGCACGGCGATGACCGCCAGCAGGCCAAGGGTCATGATCACGGCGATGGACACCGCGCCGGCGTTCATCCAGACCCAGGGGGCGCCGCTCTTGATCCAGGTGTTCAGCGAATCCTTTTTCACGGATCGATACCTTTGTCGAAATCTGTCCGTCACCACGCTTGGCGACGATGCTGCCCGTAGGCGAGGGCCGTGTTACAGGCTGGCGTATTTGCGGCGCAGGCGCTGGCGGATCAGCTCGGCCAGGGTGTTCATCACGAAGGTGAACATCAGCAGCACCATCGCGGCGAGGAACAGCACGCGATAGTGGGTACTGCCCACCTCCGACTCGGGCATTTCCACCGCGACGTTGGCGGCCAGGGTGCGCATGCCCTCGAAGATGTTGGCTTCCATGATCGGGGTGTTGCCGGTGGCCATCAGCACGATCATCGTCTCGCCCACGGCGCGGCCCATACCGATCATCAGCGCGGAAAAGATGCCCGGGCTGGCGGTCAGCAGGACCACGCGGGTCAGCGTCTGCCAGGGCGTCGCACCCAGCGCCAGGGAGCCCAGGGTGAGACTCTTCGGCACGCTGAACACGGCGTCCTCGGCGATCGAGTAGATCGTCGGGATCACTGCGAAGCCCATGGCCAGACCGATCACCAGGGCGTTGCGCTGATCGAACGGGATGCCCATGTCATTGGACAGCCAGAGGCGCATGTCGCCGCCAAAGAACCAGTTTTCCAGATGGCCACTGACCGCCAGCGAGCCCCAGCCGACGGCCAGGATCACCGGGAGCAGCAATACCGCTTCCCAGCCGTCCGGCACACTCAGGCGCACGCGCTCGGGTAACCGGCTCCAGCCCCAGCCGGCAAGCAGGATGCCCAGCGGGGTCAGCAGCAGCAGGCTGAAGATGCCGGGCAGGTGGTTTTCCAGGTAGGGCGCGAGGAACAGGCCGGCAAAGAAACCGAGGATGACGGTCGGCAGCGCCTCCATCAACTCGATCACCGGCTTGACCTTGCGGCGCAGCGAGGGCGCCATGAAGTAGGCGGTGTAGAACGCGGCGCAGATCGCCAGCGGTGCGGCCAGCAGCATGGCGTAGAACGCCGCCTTGAGGGTGCCGAAGGCCAGCGGCGCGAGGCTCAGCTTTGGCTCGAAGTCGCCGGTGGCCGAGGTCGATTGCCAGACGTAGTCCGGTGCCGGGTAGTTTTCGTACCAGACCTTGCCCCACAGCGCGCTCCAGGATATTTCCGGGTGCGGGTTGTCGATCACGAAACGCTGCAGGCCGGCCGGGGATTCGACCAGCAGACGAGTGGCGCGGGGCGACATCGCCGCGATCGCCGGACCGTCGGCGACGTCGCGGGTAAGCAGGGTGCGGTGCGCAGTACTGTGGAAAACCCCGAGCTCGCCAGCGGCATCGAGCGCGAAGAAGCCCTTGCGCCGCTGCTCGGGAATGATCTGGCGGATCGGCCGGTCACCGAGCCGGAAATTGCGCACGTTCTTCAGCTCGGCCTGGCCATCGGCGCCGCGCACCATGAACCACTGACCGATGCCCCCCGTCGAGTCGCCGACCATCAGCGAAATGCCGCCCAACAGCCAGGCCACGGTGGTGATCTCGCCGCCGCCCTCGAGCAGTTTGTAGCGACCGTTGAGTTGCTTGCGGCGCAGGTCGAAGACGTCGACGCTGGCACGCCCGCTGACCGCGAACAGCCACATGTGGCGCGGATCGATGCGCAGCGCCTTGATCGGCTCGGAAAGTTGCGGCAGCTGCAGGCGTTCCTGCTCAAGGCTGGTCTCGCCGGTCAGCAGGTTTTCACTGGCCGTCAGGCGCAGCGCGTGCAGCACGCCATCGGTGGCACCGGCGACGATCAGCGTCTTGCCATTCTGGCTCAGCGCCGCGTGGTCGACAGGACGGCCGTCGGGGTCGAGCGACAGCGGCGCCTCGCCGTAGGGAAAGTCGAGTTGCGGCGTGATGGTCTTCTGCCCGTCCGGGTAGGTGGTCTTGTAGTTGTGCTCGGCCACCAGCACCTGGCCATTGTCCAGGCCCAGCACGAAGCGCCGGAAGCCCGGCGTGTCCTGGCCAACCGAGACGATCCGGCGGCCGGCCGGCAGCGGCAGCCGCACCGTGCGCAGGGATTCGCCGCTGGCCAGGCTGAAGAAGCGCACCAGCCCGTCGCGTCCCAGGCGCATCGCCACCTGATTCTGTTCTTCGACGGCCAGCATCAGCGGCTCGCCGGCATCGGCCAGCCATGCCGGCTGCTGCACCTCGCGGGCTTCCAGCTCGGCGCCCTGGAACATCGGCACAACCACCTGGGCGAGATAGAAGAAGATCAGGGTAATGGCGCCGAGCACGGCGAGCCCGCCGATCGAGACATACCAGCGCGCCAGCTTGTCCTTCAACGCGCGAACGCGACGCTTGCGTTTCAGCGCCGGGGTGTTGAAGTCCAGCCGTTGCACTTCGGAGTTCGCGCTCATGGTCTCGATATCGTTCATGCCGGGGTACCTGGCCACTCGGGGTGCGATGCGGGTGCGCCTGCAGTGTGCACCGTCACGGACAGCCGGGAGCCTGTCGGGCGCCTAATTTAATGCAGTTGTGTGACAGAAAAGTTACAGATCACCGACATGACGACGCCCGCCGGCGCACAGGCGCGGCGGGCGTCCTTTCACGCGCGCGGCTCGGACGGGCGCGGTGCTCAGCTGTCGAGGCCCAGCTCCTTGCGGGTCTTGTCGATGACCTTCTTCGGCAACGGGATGTAGCCGTCCTTGACCACCACTTCCTGACCCTGTCTGGACAGGACCTGCTTGAGGAACTCGGCGTCGATCGGGCTCAGCGCCTTGTTCGGCTCCTTGTTCACGTAGATGTAGAAGAAGCGCGCCAGCGGGAACTTGCCGGCCAGGGCGTTCTCTTCATTGGCCTCGAACGCCTCGCCACCCTTGGACAGCGGGACCGCGCGGACGCTGGACGTCTTGTAGCCGATGCCCGAGTAACCGATGGCGTTGAGGGTGCTGGAGATCGACTGCACCACCGAGGCCGAACCCGGCTGTTCGTTGACGTTGGACTTGTAGTCGCCCTTGCACATGGCTTCTTCCTTGAAGTAGCCGTAGGTGCCGGACACCGAGTTGCGGCCGAACAGCTGGATCGGCTTGCTCGCCCATTCGCCAGTGAGGCCGACATCGCCCCAGGTCGTGATGTCCTTTTCAGCGCCGCACAGGCGGGTGCTGGAGAAGATCGCGTCGACCTGCTCGATGTCCAGGCTCTTGATCGGGTTGTCCTTGTGCACGAACACCGCCAGGGCATCGATGGCCACCGGAACGGCGGTCGGCTTGTAGCCGTACTTCTCTTCGAAAGCCTGGATCTCGTTGTCCTTCATCGGGCGGCTCATCGGGCCGATGTTGGCGGTGCCCTCGGTCAGCGCCGGCGGCGCGGTGGAGGAGCCGGCAGCCTGGATCTGGATGTTGACGTTCGGGTAGCTGCGCTTGAAATCCTCGGCCCACAAGGTCATGAGGTTGGCCAGCGAGTCGGAGCCGACGCTCGACAGGTTGCCGGAGACGCCGGACGTCTTCTCGTAGGTCGGCAACGCCGGGTCAACCGCGGCGATGGCATTGGTGGCGCCAACGCCCGCGGCGACGAATGTCAGGGCGGCCATCAAGCGATTCAGGGTCATGCGTTGCTCCTAACAGGCTGTGCTCAGTGTGTTGGTATGGGCGCCATTGTCAGCGCGCCGGATGAACACTCTATGAACGCAATATTACAATCTGGTGACGACCCTGAACTTTAGGCCAGCTTGGTCGCTGCCAGGGTGCGCAGCCGTTATACTCGCCCCGCCCGCACTACTGCGGGGCTTTCGCGCCAGAACAACAAACGCGCCGCGAGTCCGACCGATGAAAGAATACGAACAGGAAGACCCGATCCCCCAGGGCGACCTCGCCCTGCAGCTGACCGCCCTGCCGCGGGAAACCAACGGCTTTGGCGACATCTTTGGCGGCTGGCTGGTATCGCAGATGGACCTGGCCGGCACTGCGATGGCCAGCCGCGTTGCCGCTGGTCGTGTCGCCACGGTCTCCATCGATCGCATGGCCTTCATGGTCCCGGTCGCCGTGGGCGCACAACTTTCGTTCTATACCCAGACGCTGGAAGTCGGCCGCAGCTCGATCCGCATGCTGGTGGAGGTGTGGAGCGACGACCCGCTGTCCAGCGAATGGCGCAAGGTGACCGAGGCGGTGTTCGTCTTCGTCGCCATCGACGGCAGCGGGCGCACCCGCCCGGTCACCCCGCGCCGCTGAAGGCGGCCATTCCCGTTCAGGGCTGCTGCAGCGCAGGGTCCAGCACGTAGCGGTTCTTGCCGCCCTGCTTGGCTCGGTAGAGCGCGGCATCGGCCGCCTGGTAGAGTTGCTCGGCGCTCTGCCCCGGCGACCACATCGCCACACCGATGCTGGTGGTCACGCAGGGTCCCTGTGCCGACGCCGGATGCGGCATCGCCTGGTCGCCGAGGGTCGCAATGATCTGCCCGGCGATGGCCTGGGCCGCAGCCAGGTCGCAATTGAGCAGCAGCAAGGCAAATTCCTCACCCCCGACCCGCGCCGCGAGGTCCAGCGGCCGGCGGGCGAAGCGCTCCAGCAAGGCGCCGAACTCGCGGATCAGGGCGTCGCCGCGCGGGTGTCCCAGGCTGTCGTTGTAGGCCTTGAAGTTGTCCAGGTCGAGCAGCAGCAACGCCAGTGGCTGGCGGTCTCGGCGCGCCTGCAGCAGCGTCTGCTTGAGGGCGGTGTCGAAGCTGCGCCGGTTGGCCAGCCCGGTCATCGCATCGTGCTGCGCCACCCAGCCCAGCAGCTTGCGCACGAGAAACTGCTCGCGCTGCGAATATTCATGGACATAACGGCTGATCGCGCCGATCACCAGTAGCAGCATGTAGTAGCTGACCGAGATCCAGTGCACGCGCATGTCATCTGAGGAGAGGATGAGCGCCGCCATCAGCACATCGATCATCACGATTGCTGCGGCACTGGCCAGCGCCCGCCAGAAGGTGATGCCGAGAAAAAAGAACGAGCAGACGATCAGCAACCCGGCGCCGTAGCGAAACGCCATCGGCGGATCGATGATCTCGTATTGGATGTCGATGCGCGCCGCGACGGTGCCCACCATCACCAGGAACAACGGGAACAATCGGTTGGCGATCACCCGCATGCGCCGGTGGAACAGGGTCATGGCCAGCACCCCGGCACCCGGCACCAATTCCAGCAGCCGCAACAGTGTCAGCTCACGCAGCCAGCCGGCATCGGACTGGGCGAACAGCTGCCGCTCGACGTAGAGGTAGCCGGCCACCACCAGCACCAGCAGACAGGCGCCGAGCCGCTGCGCGAGCCGCGCCTGGCGATTCAGATAGCGACGAAACTCGGTTTCGAGCGCCGGCACGAAAAACAGCCAGCGAAACCCGTGTAGCAGTTGCCTGCCATACGGCGTGTCGCGGAAATCCTCGGCGGACTGCTGTTCCAGGTTGTGCATCGTGGTCGCTCATGTACAGGCCCGGAATGATATCACTTGGACATCAGAGCGGCGGACTTCCCGATGAACGCGAACAGCCCGCTGCGCATGCCAGCCACATTGCCGCGGGCACCGGCTTGCCGACGCGGCCGTGAGACGCCACTATCACGACACCTACACCCGTGGATGTATCGCGTGACTGCACTGCTGCTTGCCCTCTGGCCCCTGTTCGCACTGATCGTCGCCGGCTATTTCCTGCGCCTGCGAGACTTCCCCAGCGAGGCCTTCTGGCCCGGCGCCGAACGCATCAACTATTTCGTCCTGTTTCCCGCCCTGCTGTTCAGCAGCCTGGCCAAGGCCCCGCTGGACAACCCTGCACTGCCGCGCCTGGCCGGTGCCGTGCTGCTGGCGCTGGGCCTGGCCTGGGTCGCGCTGCTGCTGTGCAAACGTCTGCGCGACTGGCCGGCGGCGCGCTTCGGCGCCTTCGCCCAAGGCACACTGCGCTTCAATACCTACCTGGGCCTGGCGGCCGTCGGCAGCCTGTTCGGCCAGGAGGGGCTGGCCATGGCCGCGTTGATGCTGGCGCTGATGGTGCCGACGGTAAACGTGATGTCGGTCTGGGCGCTAACCGCCGAGCGCGGTGTCAGCGCGCGCGGGCTGCTGCTGCCGATTGCGAAAAATCCGCTGATCCTTGCCTGCGTGACCGGCGCGCTGGTGAACCTCTCGGGACTGGGCCTGCCCGGCGGCACCGATCGTCTGCTCGGCCTGCTGGCCGCCGCCAGCCTGCCGCTGGGCCTGCTGTGCGTCGGCGCGGCGCTGAAGCCGAAGGAACTGGGCGGCGAAATTCCTGCATTGGGATGGAACAGTGCCGTGCGTCTGCTGGCGGTGCCCTTGCTGGCCTTCGGCGTGGCCTGGCTGTTGCAGCTGCCCAGCATGGAGACCACCATCATCGTGCTGTTCTTCGCGCTGCCCACCGCCCCCACCGCCTACGTTTTGACCCGCCAGCTCGGTGGCGACAGTCACCTGATGGCCGGGATCATTACCCTGCAAACGCTGCTCGCCGCCGCCAGCCTGCCACTGGTGCTGACCCTGCTCGATAGCTGATGCGTCCTGTCAGCGCGTGTCGCTGGCCAGAGGCCCCGAGCCGTCGGGTTCGGCGCTTGCGAAGGAGTCGATCAATCGTTGGTACGCACCACTGGTACGCAGCGCCTGCAGGCCGCTGTCGAAACGCTTGATCAGCGCCTCGGCGCCAGGCTGACTGCGCGGCACGATGAGGTGCATCGTCTCGCGGCCCACCACCGCGGAGGACACATGGAAGCGCGCCGGCGATGCCCCGGTCGAGTGCAAAGCGAACTCACCCAGCCGTCGGTCCGCCAGGAACAGGTCGTCGCGGCCGAGCAACAACAGCTGCGCACACTCTCCGAGCCCCGGCGGCGAATGCCGCTCCAGCACGCCCCTGCTGACCAGTGCCTGAACCGGCGCCGGCAACTGCCAACCCAGCGGCTGGCACAAACGCCGGCCGCTCATGCGCGCCAGATCGCCAGGCTCGACGGGCTCGCCGGCACGGCTGAACAAGTGCTGCTCGGACAGGTACAACGGCGCCGAATAGAGGAAATCCTTTTCCCGCCGGGCGGCGCGGATATAGGGGAAGGTCGCGTCGTAGTTGCCTTCCAGGGTCATCCGGTAGCCGCGGTTCCAGGGTTGCCAGGCCAGCGAGGCCTGCAACCCGCTCTGTGCGAACGCAGCGCGCACCACTTCGGTCAGCAGCCCGGCGCCGGACTGCGATCGGCTGGTCAGCGGTGCGTAGTCGTCGCCGGTGACCAGCCGAACCTCGTCGGCCTGAGCAGCCAGGCTGATTGCCAGGCCAAGCAACAGCCCCGTCGTGCTTCTACGTCCCTTCATCCAGTCCTCCTTTCGTCATCCGAACAGCGCACAAACCGGCACCCTAGCCGAAAGTCATGACGACCTGCCTGCGTGCCGGTAGCGGCCCGTCAGCGCACGACCTGGCCGCGTGACAGGCGCAACAGCAGCAGCGCCATGCCGATACCGCTGATGACCAGCACCAGCAAAGGCCCCAGATAGCCGACGCCTTCCTGCAGCCATACCAACAGCTGCCGGAACAGGGCCAGGCCCAGGTGCGCCTGGCCGCTCTCGGACTCCAGGCGATACGCGCCGGCCCGCCAGATGTCATATGCCGCGCTCAAGGGCACCAGGGCGAGCGGCAACATCGCCAAGCACAACCAGTAACCGCTGCCACGCCGCGGCCCGAGCAGGCCCCAGGGCCGATAGGCGGCACGGATCAGCTGGAAGCAACAAAGCAAGTAATAGGCCACCACCAACAGGGCGAACGCAGAGGCGAGCGACGGATCGAGCCACAGCTCGCGCAGCGCAGCACCCGCCAGCGGCAGGCCGAGCAAGGCCCAGAGCATGAAGAAGAAGGATTTCATCGCGTGTTCCGGAGTCGGTTATCGGCGAACGGCCATCGGATCAGAAACGGCCAGTGCTTACGCACAACCGCTTCACGAAACGGGACGCGATGCGCGGCGATCATGCCGGCTTCGAGCAGCCGAGCACGCTTAGAACAGGCTGAGCTGGTTCGCCGGTTCGCTGGCCTGCAGCGATCGGCCCGGCGCGTCCTCCGCGGGCTGCATGCCGTCACGATCCAGCCGCTCGGCAAGGCCGGCGGCACGCTCGGCACGGGTGCTTACGGCCTCGGCCAACCGCGCCGGCAATGCCCAGATCTCCACCTTGCGCTTGGCCCGGGTGATGCCGGTGTAGAACAGCGAGCGCGTCAGCAGCGGGCTGGGTTGTTCCGGTAGCGTCAGCAACACCTCGGCGAATTCCGACCCCTGGCTCTTGTGCACCGTCATGGCGAAGGCGCTGTCGTGGCTGGGCAACCGCGCCGGGGCGAAGCCGCGGTAACCCTCGTCGCCCTCAAAGAACACCCGCAGGCCCTGCACGGTTATCAGGCACAGGCCGATGTCGCCGTTGAACAAGCCCAGCGCGTAGTCGTTCTGCCTGACCATCACCGCACGACCGGGATACCAACGCTCACGTGCCGGCACGCCAAGGCGCCGTTTGAAGCGCGCTTCCAGCGCCTCGTTGATGCCGGTCACACCAAACGCGCCTTCGCGCTGGGCGGTCAGTGCACGAAAACCGTTGAAGGCTTCGAAAGCGGCCGCCGGTTCACCTTGCCGTGCGGCCTGCAGATAGGGCGCGTAGCCCTGCTCCAGTCGTTCGATCAGCGCCGCGGAGCTGGGCGTTGCATTCCAGGCGAGATCGGCGCGGTCCTCCTGCAGCAGCGCGACCGTGCCCTTGGAATCACCGCCATTGATTCGCCGCGCCAGCTCACCGATGCCGCTGTCACCTGCGAAACGGTGGCTGTGGGTGAGCAGAACCACCGCATCGCCCAGGCGCGAGCGCGGCGTCTCGATGGGAACATGCTGCCCGGTAATGCGTTGCAGATCGGCCGCGGCCTGGCTATCGAACCCTCGGCCTTCACAGAGTTCGGCGAACACCGCACCGGCTTCTACGGCAGCCAACTGGTCTTTGTCGCCGAGCAGAATCAGCCGCGCTTTGGGCGGCAGCGCAGCGACCAGCTTGGCCATCAGCGCCAGATCGACCATCGAGGCTTCGTCCACCACCAACACGTCCAACGCCAGCGGATTGGCCGCGTCATGCCGTACTTTTGGGCTGTCGCCGCGGCTGCCGAGCAGACGATGCAGCGTGCGCGCCTCGTCCGGCAGCGCGTCTTTAACGGCATCGCTGACCGGAAGATCGGCCTTGGCGTTGCGGATCGCCTCGGCCATGCGCGCGGCTGCTTTGCCGGTGGGCGCGGCTAGACCGATGGCAAGCCGCTCGCCGCCGGGCTGTTCCAGCAGTGCCGCCAGCAGGCGCACCACGGTGGTGGTTTTGCCGGTACCGGGGCCGCCGGAGATCACCGCGAGGCGCCGGCGTACCGCTTGAGCGGCGGCGAGGCGCTGCCAGTCGGGGCTTTGTTGATTGAAGGCAAAGAGCCGCGCCAGGCTGTCGCTCAGTTGTTTTTCATCCACTGCTGGCGCATCCACTGCGCGGGCCAGCAGTTGTTCGGCCAGCTGCAGTTCATATGCTTGATAACGGGCCAGATAGAGCCGATTCCCCAAGAGGATCAAGGGCGCGTAATCGCCGGGCCCGCCGATCAGGGACGAGGCCTTCAGCTGCGCGTGCCACTGCGCCAGAGGTGGCAGGCTGAGCTCGACTTCAGCCCAGGGACGCTTGCCGGCGAACCGCTGAAGCGGCAGGCAGACATCCCCGGACGCCAGAGCTTCACAGCAGAGCGCGGCGGCGAGCAGCACCATGTCAGACGTCTCAGGCTCAAGACGCTGCAGACTGGCGATGAAGGCGTGCTCCAGTGGACCGAGCGGAAGCTCGAATAGATTCGTCATTGTGGCAACCCCGATCCCACAGATATTCGCTTGCTGGTAGTACTTTTTCCGGTGCCGTGGTTCGCCAGCAAGCTGGCTCCTACAAGAGCAGCAGGTAGCCGCGAAGGAACGGACAGAAGCGCTGACGACAGGCTCTGAAGATCTGGCGCGAACATTTGTCCGGCCGTAGGAGCCAGTTTGCTAGCGATGCGTTCTCCGCTACCGCGGTTCGCGAGCACGCTCGCCCCTACAAGAGCAGACCGCTCCGAAGGGACGGGCAGAGGTAACCGTGATCGAGCCTGGAAAGCTTGGCCGAAAACCACTCCTACAAAAGCGGGCGATCGCCCTTCGCGAGATAGGGCTCCTGCGAATATGAGGCGCATCACTTGCCCTCCTCGAACAATCGATCCAACGCATCGAGCAGCCTCTCGTCCGGCCGCGCAAAATAGACGCCCGCTTCAGGCATCCCGCGCAGGAACAGGTAGAAGGCACCGCCCAGCTGCTCATCGCGGAAATCCGCCAGCCGCTGGCGCAGGAAGCGGCGCAGCGCCACCAGGTAGATCAGGTATTGCAGGTAGTAATGCTCGCCGGCCAGGGCCTGCAGCAGCCGGTCGCCGCCGTAGTAGCTGGCATCCGGGCCGAGCCAGTTGGATTTGTAGTCGGCGATGTACCAACGGCCGTCGTGCTCGAAGGTCAGGTCGATGAAGCCCTTGAGAAAGCCCTTGAGGCTGTCGAATTCCAGCCGCGCTGCCGCTTCGCGCAGCGGTTCGGCGAGGCCGTTGGCCGGATCGACCAGCAGACGGCGCAGCCGCGCCACGTCCAGATCCCGCACCGGAAAGGTAAAACCCAGCTCGGGCAGACGACGGGACGACTGCAATGCGGTGAGGGTCAGGCCGGCGCCATTCATATCGGTGTCGAGCACCTTCTGCAGATGGCTGATGGCGATTTCCTTCCACTCCAGCGGCAGACCGTAGGCCTGCAAAGCGGGTTCGACCAGCGCCTCCAGATCGCCTTTCCCTCGCGCCCAATCTTCGAGGATGGCGTGCAGGCAGGTACCGGCCCGCGCGCCACGGGGAAAGGCGAAGAAGCCGCTGCCCGGCTCGCCCGCATCAGGGATGGCCAGGGCGTCGCGGTCCGGCGCTTCCATATGCATGCCGGCGGCCAAGCCGGAAAAGCTGCCGATGCGCCAGGCGCTGTGCAAACTGCGATTGAGCTGCGACAGCTGCTCAGGCGGTGCCGCTCGGCCGGGGCCCTGTGCATTGGCTTCGCGCGCCTCCAGCGGCAGACAGGCCATATTGCCATCGCTCCCCTGCACCAGTCGCTCGATGGCCTGGCGCAGGCTGCCCCCGTTGAGGTCAGCCAGGTAGTTGCCCAGCTCGCTCAGCGGTTGCTCACCTGGGAGTTCGCGCCCATGCAGCAGCCAAGCCAGGGCGCTGCTGTGCAGACCTTCGTCGGCCAGGCTGCCGTCCTTCTTAGGCTTACACAGGTTGACCGGTCCCCAATGCAGCCAGAGCCGATCGCGGGCACGGGTGAGGGCCACGTAGGCCAGGCGCAGCTGTTCGGCGAATACTTCTTCCCGTGCACGTTCGAGGTTGTCCTCCAGTTCATCACTGCCCAGGTCCAGCAACGGCTGGCCG
This sequence comes from Pseudomonas sp., assembly GCA_032064305.1. GTDB lineage: Bacteria > Pseudomonadota > Gammaproteobacteria > Pseudomonadales > Pseudomonadaceae > Stutzerimonas. The sequence continues at coordinate 74,358 of DAMBNU010000005.1, forward strand.
CTGGCGTCGTGGCAACGGGCGCTGTCGCGGTTCTTGCCGAGCAGCTTGCCGTCCCAGAGGAAGGGGCAGAACACCAAGGGGTATTCCAGGCCCTTGCTGGTGTGGATGGTGACGATCTGCACCCGCTCGGCATCGCTTTCCAGGCGAAGCAGGGCTTCCTCGCCGGCGCCCTCGCTGCCGCGCTGCAGGTTGAACCAGGCGAGCAGCGGCTCAAGCCCCGGGCGCAGCAGGCTTTCGGCTTGAAGCAGTTCGCCGAGGTGCAGCAGGTTGGTCAGCCGACGTTCGCCATCAACCCGCGCCAGCAGCCGCTCGGCCACCGCCTGTTCATCGAGCCAGGCACGGAACACGCGCATAAAGCCTTGCTGCTGCCAAAGTTGGTGATAACGCTCGGCGGCTTCGCGTTCGGCGTCCCACTGTTGCTGATCATCCTGACAACGGGCGAGATCGGCAGCGCTGCGGCCCAGCAAACGCGTGGCCAGCGCATAGCGCAGCAAGCCTTCGCGACCGGGCTCGGCGTAGGCGGCCAGCACCGCGGCCAGCTCGCCGGCCTCCTCGCTGCGCCAGACGCTGTCGCGCCCACGGCGCACGCTGGGCACACCGCGTGCGGCCAGTTCATCAGCGATCATCCCTGCCTGCCGGTGGTTGGCCACCAGCACGGCGATATCGCCACCCTTGAGCGGTGTGAACTGGCCGTCCTTGTCGAAACCAGCACGGCCCTCGGCAGCGCCTGCCAGTTGCAGGGCGATACGCCGTGTGGTGTCGCTCGCCGCCAATTGCCCAGCCTCACCCTTGCCCAGCGGATCGTCGCCGAGCCAGACAAGCGACAGCGGCGCCGCCTCGTCCTCCTCCACCAGTCGCAAGCTCGCACGCGGCTTGTCGGCCGCACCTACGGCTGGATAGCGCAGATCAGATTGGGCAAACGGCTGCGGATGATCGAACAGCTGGTTCAACGCGGCGATCAGCTCCGGCGTCGAGCGGTAATTGGTCGGCAGATTGAAGGGCTCGCGATCGGCCTGTTGCTTGGCCGTCATGTACGTCGCCAGATCCGCACCGCGGAAGGCATAGATAGCCTGTTTGGGATCGCCGACAAAACACAGCGACGCCTCGCCCGCCTTGGCATAGATGCGGTTGAAGATGGCGTACTGGATCGGGTCGGTGTCCTGAAACTCGTCGATCAGCGCCAGCGGATAGGTGGCGCGCAACGAGGCCGCCAGGTCCTCGCCGACCGGACCTTGCAAGGCCAGATCCAGGCGATTGAGCAGGTCGTCGAAGGCCAGCAGCCGCTGCGCCGCCTTGCGCTCGGGCAACTCGCGGTTGAGCCGCTCCAGTAACGCGACCTGCAGGGCGATCAGCCGCTGCTTGCCGGCCGGCAGCGCCTCGGCGACCTGATCGGCCAGCTCGTCCAGCGCATGGGCCAGCTCGCAGACGGGCGCGTCGTGGCCCTTCTTACAGGCCTTGCTCAGCGCGCGGACACCGAACTTGGCGGCGCCCTCGGGCAGGTCGAACATCACCGCCGGGTCGGCAAAATAGGCGTCGAGCTCCGCCTGCCAGGGGGCGAACTTGATGGACTTGTGGGTGCTCTGGCTGAGGCCGCCGTGGGCGAGCAATTCGCCGACCCAGGCGGTGCCCGCGCTTTTCCATAAATCAGCGGCACGTTGCCAGGCGGCTCCGACCGGACGCAAATCGGCGGCGACCGGCGCACCCTGTGGCTCGACCCGCAGGTAGGGCTTGCCCAGGTGGCTACGCAGGCGCTGGCGCAGCCACAGCGGCGTGATCCGGCTTTTGGCCAGGAAGCGCGCCCAGGCCGGATCGGCGTCGGCCAGTTCGCTGCGCCAGGCGTCGGCGAGCAGCGCGTCGATGATCTCGCGGTCATCGGCGGTCAGCTCGCTGTCGAAATCGCCACCCGCTTCGAAGGCGGCATCCTGCAAGGCACGTTGGCAGAAGCCATGGATGGTGAAGATCGCCGCCTCGTCGAAGCCGTGCACCGCCAGCAGCAGGCGCCGCCGCGAAGCCTCGTCCGGGTAGCGCGCATGGAGACGATTGAGGAACTCGTCAGGGCTCGGCGTGCCGTCGTAAACGGCCAGCAGATCGGCCAGCCGCGCGCGGATGCGCTCGCGCAGTTCGGCCGTCGCCGCGGTCGTGTAGGTCACCACAAGGATCTGCCCCACCGACAACTGCCGCTCCAGCAGCAGACGGGCGTAGAGCGCAGTCAGCGTCCAGGTCTTGCCGGTGCCGGCGCTGGCCTCGATCAGCGAGCGGCCGTCGAAGGGCGAGTCGAGCAGGTCGAGTTTCATTCTTCTTGCTCCTCATCGGCTAAGGCATCCAAGGCTGGGCCGATCAGTTCCTGGGCCAGGGTTTCGAAGCGCTGGTCCAGCGGATCGCGATCGCGGAAGGCCAAGGCGTTCCAAGGGTCCTCGGACTCGGCGGCGATGGGGCTGAATTCGGCACCGAGCCAGGCCTCGCGGGCGCGCTTGCGGGCGCAATCGAGCGGTTCACTGCCGCGGGCCGGCTTACGGTAGCCGCGAGCGAAGGCATGGCTGCTACGCGGAAGCAATGGCAACGGCTCGCGGATGGCGCAGCGATAGGCCGCCAACCAGGGTTCCAGCAGCCCGGCGGCATTCGCCAGCGGCCCCAGCTGCCAGTCACCGGCTGGCGAGAGCATCAGGCTGTGCCGCTCGATACCCGCCGTGGCGGACAGGTTAAGCAGCAGATGGCGCAGCCAGAACGGCGGCAGGTCCCATTCGCCGAGCTTGCCGAGCTTCCAGCCGAACAAGCCGGCCGGCGTCACGCCGTCGAGCCAGCCATGCACCCGCACGCCGGCCAGGGTGATATCGACTGGCAGCGGCTCGGGCACCGCGTCCGGGCGCAGTTCGAACAGGCGCGGCGCGAAGGCACGCACCGGCCCGCGCAGCTTGCCCCACAGCGCCTGGCCTAGCTCGCCCGTCGGCAGCCAGCCCGCGGCGCAGGCCATGCGGCGTTCTTCTTCATCGCTCCAGCCATGCTCCATCGCCTGCAGTGACAGACGCCGCAGGCCGTTCCAGGCGGGCAGCTCCAAGTCGAAGGGCTCGTCACTGGCCAGTGATTCCTGGTCGTCGGCCAGGCGCAGACCCAGGCGCTGTTCGAGCAGAAAGCGCGCCGGATGACGGAAGCACTGCAACAGCTGCGACGGCTCGATGGTCAGCCAGGCCTCGTCCGGCTCGGCGAGCAGGCTGGCGAAGGGTTGCGGCTGAGTCTGCGGCGGCTCGGCCAGGCGCTGGGCGGCGCGGAACCAGGGCAGCGAGAACCCGGCGCAGGGCGCGTCGCCGAAGTTGCGCGGCGAGAACGGCTGTAACGGATGCGCGACGAGAATCTTCTCGCTGGCCTTGCGCTCTGTCAGCGGCGAGGCCGATTCGCGAGCAAGCTCGCTCCTACAAACGGCGGTCATATCGACCGCTTCGAGCACTTCGCTGAGCAACACTGAAGGCGGCAACACGGCGTTGTCACGCGGGTCGCGGCCGACGTAGGACAGGTACAGCGCCTCACGCGCCGAAAGCAGGGTTTCCAGCAGCAGGTAGCGATCGTCCAGCCGCCGCGCACGATCCCCGCGCCGCGGATGGCGACCGATCAGGTCGAAACCCGACGGCGGTGTACGTCGCGGAAACGCGCCGTCGTCCAGGCCCAGCAGGCAGACCACGCGGAACGGCAGGCTGCGCATCGGCACCATGGTGCAGAAGGTCACCGCACCGGTGAGAAAGCCCGAGGCGCCGCCGCCCTGCTGCAGGGCGGTGCTGAGCTGCTGGTGCACCAATTCCAGTTCGATGGGTCGCGTCAGGTCTGCAGCCTGGGCCTGATCGCGCAACGCCGCGCAGGCCTGGGACAACAAGAGCAACGTGTCGCCGGCTTCGCGCTCGTCGAACAGGGTGTCAATCAGGATTTGCAGGTCATCCGCCCACTCGGCCAACGGACGCGGCCGAGCCAGTTGATCGGCCAGTGTGCCGAGACGTTCGACAAATTCCACCAGTCGTCCCAGCAGTTGCCCGCGGGCGCCTTCAAGCGCATCCAGCGGCCAGTGCTCGCCGAGGAGCGGCGCGTCATCACCGGCCAGTTGCGGCGGCGCGGCAAAGCCCAGCAGCAGCCGGTCCAGCCCCTGGCGCCAGGTAAAGGCTGATTCGTCCGGCAGGCCGAGACGGGCCCGCTGGCTGCCGTCGCGCCCCCAGCGCACGCCGGCCTCGCGCAGCCAGTCGCGCAGCAGCGGCAGGTCTTCGCTTTCGATGCCGGCGCGGCGGGCAATGGCCGGCTGCTCCAGCCAGGCGAGGACTTCCTCGGCGGTGAAACGGCTCTGCGCCAGCATCAGCAGTTCGAGGAAGGCCTCGATTAGCGGCATCTCGACGCGCAGGCTGCGGTCAGCCAGGCTGTAGGGAATCCGCGGGCTGCCCTCGCGCGGGGCGAACACGGCTTCGATAAAGGGTGCGTAGCGCTCGATGTCGGGGGTCAGCACCACCACCTGATCAGGCGTCAGCGCCGGGTTGGCGGCGAAACGCGCCAGCAGCTGGTCATGCAGGATTTCCACCTCACGCAGCGGCGAATGGGCGATATGCACTTCCAGCGAACGGTCGTCCTCGGCCAAGGTGATGCGCTCATCGGGCTGCCGGGTGCGCAGGCGCAGGATGTCGTTCTGCAGCGCGTGCAGCAGGCTGTCGTCACGCAGGTCTTCGTCTTCGGAATAGAGGCCGAAATCCTGGCTGCCTTCGCTGGCGGTCAGGCTGAACAAGGAATCGAAGAAGTCCCGGCCCTGCTTGCCGAGACTGGCCAGCAGCGGATGGCCGACATCGAGATACCAATCATCAGCGCCGCTCTCGGGCTGGCGTGCCAACTCGCGGATATCACGGATCTCGCCCCAGGCCTCGCGGCTCGGGTTGAGCGCACAGACGACCACGTCGACATGCCGCGCCAGGCCGTCGAGCACGCGCAGGTGGTGCGGCGGCAGGCTGCTGATGCCAAACACCAGCAGGCGCTCGGGCAGACCGGGCAAGGGTTCGTCACTGTAGAGGCGTTGCAACAGATCGCCGAGCAGCCTTGCGCGGTGCGGATGGCCGTCCTTGGTCAGCTCGCGCCAGAGCAGCGCCTGCCAGGCTTCATCAGGGCCGAGATCGAGGGTTTCGCCACGCTCCCAGGCGGCCAGCCAGTCGTCGCGATAGAGCAAATACTGGTCGAACACATCGGCGATCTTGGCCGCCAGCGACAATCGTCGGCGCTCATCGCCACCCTTGAGGTACTGCGCCAGGCGCGGCGCCAGCTCGAGATTGGTTGGCTCGCACAGCCAGCCATAGAGGCGCCAGGTCAGGGTTGTCGGCGAGAACGCCGATTGCTCCGGCAGGCTGCCCAGTACGGTGCGGCTCAGGTCCCAGACGAACTTGGCCGGCAGCTGAATCTCCAGCTGCATGGCGATGCCTTGCTTGCGCGCCAGCTCCAGCGTCAGCCAGCGGCCCATGCCCTGGCTCGGCGTCACCACCAGCGCCGGGGCAAAGGGGTCGGCTAGCGGCTGGGCGAGCAGGCGCGTGGCCAGTTCACCGAGGGTTTCAAGGTCAGGAGCGTGATAGAGGCTGAGCATCGGGGCGGCTTCGGTTGGGTCAGCGGGCAAGGGTAGCAAGTTCGGGTCGGCGCGCGGAGCCTGCCGGCCTGGCCGGCACGCGGCGTTTTCTACTCCTTTCGCAGGACCCCAACGGTCCTTGTGATCAATATCAATACCCCCATGGCGCATAGGATATTGCATGACAGGCAGTCCCCAAGCACGTCTGCAGCCTGTCGCCTGCCTCAGGCTAGGAGCAATCGATGAAACTGAACAACCGGAACCTGCTGATCCTCACCCTCGGAGCCGCCCTCAGCGGCAGCCCGCTCGCCTTCGCCGCCACCGATGGCAAGCCGACCAAGGGCTCGGTGGAGCGCAGCCATGTACGCCAGGCCAGCGCACTGCTCGACCGCGCGGCGATTTATTTGCAGGCCAAGGGGCCGGAACAGGCGCTGGCTGGGTTCAAGGACCCCGAAGGCGGGTTCGTCGACGGCCAGCACTACCTCTTCGTGCTGGACCGCAAGGGCACCATGGTCGCCAGTAACGGGGCGTCGCGCGCACTGGTCGGTCTGAACGTAATGGACCTGAAAGATGCCGCCGGCACGCCGTTTATCCGCAACATCGTCGAAGGCGCGAAGAAAGCCGACAGCGGTCAGGTGGAATACCACTGGCTCAACCCGGTCGACAACAAGGTAGAAAACAAGACGAGCCTGTATCGCCAGGTCGGTGATTACATCCTCGCGGTCGGCTATTACATCCCTCGCTCAACCGCCGAACAGGCGCAGAAGATGCTGGACAAGGCCGTGGCGCTGATCAAGCGCTCTGGCGACGAGGCCGCCTACCAAGCGTTCAATGACCCGCAGGGTGGCTTCATCATGGGCGACGAATACGTCTTCGTCATTGGCCTGGAGGATGGTCAGTACCGCGCCAGTGGCGCCTCACCGAATCTGGTTGGCGTCGATGTCCGAAAAATTACCGATGCCGCCGGCACGCCGCTGTTCCAGCAGATGATCGACCTGGCGAAGGACAAGGGCGCCGGAACGGTCGAATACGTCTGGCGCAACCCGGCCACCAATGCAGTGGAAAAGAAGCACACCCTGATCCGGCGCGTCGGCGACGTGCTGCTTGGAGTCGGCTACTACACACCCAGCTGATCCCGAAGGCGCAACAGCGACCCGCTCGTTACGCTTTCGTGAACATCCGGTCACCGGCCATGGTCAACCGTTCACACTCCACGTTCCTCTGCCGCTTGCTGCGCGGAGGCAAGTGGCCGTCGAACGAGCGGGCGGAGACCGTGCCTGATGCTGACGCTGTTGCACCTGCTGTCGTCCATCGCACTGCTGGTCTGGGGCACGCATATCGTGCGCACCGGGATCATGCGGGTCTATGGCTCGCACCTGCGGCGGCTGCTTGGCCACAGCATGGCCAACGCGCCGCTGGCCTTCAGCGCCGGGATCGGCGTTACGGCGCTGGTGCAGAGCAGTAACGCTACCGCGCTGCTGGCCCTCTCCTTTGTCGCTCAAGGCCTGATGGCGTTGCCGACGGCCCTGGCGATCATGCTTGGCGCAGACGTCGGCACGGCGCTGATGGCGCGCGTGCTGACCCTCGATCTGTCCTGGCTGTCGCCGCTGTTCACGCTGCTCGGCGTCTGCCTGTTTCTGTCGCGCAAGCAGACCCGCGCCGGTCAGCTGGGACGCGTGCTGATCGGGCTCGGCCTGATCATTCTCGCGCTGCAGCTGATCGTGCTGGCCGCCACGCCGATCACCGAGGCGCGCGGTATGCGCGTGCTGTTCTCGTCACTGGCTGGCGACACCCTGCTGGCTGTGGTGGTCGGTGCGGCCTTCGCCGTACTCACCTATTCGAGCCTGGCGGCCGTGCTGCTCACGGCGACACTGGCCAGTGCGGGACTGATCGGCTTGCCGGTGGCCCTCGGCGTGGTGATCGGCGCCAACGTCGGCAGCGGCGTATTGGCCTGGCTCAACGCTGCGCCGCAGCCGGTTCCGGCTCGGCGGGTAGCGCTCGGCAACCTGCTCTACAAGCTCGCAGGCCTCCTGGCGCTGCCCTTCCTGCCGCTGCTGGTGGACTGGCTGACGACCCTCGACTACAGCGCGCAGACCGAGGTCATTGCCTTTCACCTGGCCTACAACTCGCTGCGCTGCCTGCTGCTGTTACCCAGCGTCGGGCTCATGGCGCAGCTTTGCGAGCGCCTGATGCCCGACCGGCTGATCGACAACGGCATCGCACAGCCCCGTCATCTGGATCCCGCCGCGCTCGATACGCCCACCTTGGCGCTGGCCAATGCGGTGCGCGAAACCCTGCGCATCGGCGATCTGGTCGAAACCATGCTGGCGCGCCTGCTCGAGGCCCTTCGCGAAGACCGTGCCGAGCCGGGCGATGAAATCCGCCGCCTGGATGACGATGTGGATGCGCTGTACCGCGGGGTCAAGCTCTACCTGGCGCGGATGCCTCGGGACGACCTCGCCGAACAGGAAAGCCGGCGCTGGGCGGAGATCATCGAACTGGCGATCAACCTGGAGCAGGCCGGCGACATCATCGAGCACATGCTCGGCAAGGTGCAAAATCTCAAGACATCCAAGCGCCGCTCGTTTTCCGACCGCGGGCTGGACGAACTCGGTCAGTTGCACAGCATGTTGTCGGCCAACCTGAGCCTGGGCCTTTCGGTGTTTCTGTCGGGCGATGCCCACAGCGCCCGGCAACTCCTGCAGCACAAGCGCCTGTTTCGCAAGCGCGAGCGCGAACTGGCCCACGCCCACGTGCATCGGCTGCATCAGCAGGTGGTGGAGAGCATCGAGACCAGCGCCGCGCATCTGGAGCTAATCGCCGACATGAAGCGGCTCAACTCGCTGTTCTGCAGCGCCGCTTACCCAGCGCTGGAAAATGCCGGGGTCAACCGCCAACGCGTGCAGGACGATGCCCACCCGGCTCGCGAACCGCTGATGGCAGAGCCGCCATTCGTACCTGGCAAGCCCGCCTGAACACGGCGGCGAGACCGGCCGCCCATGGCTTCACCCATAAAAAACCCCGGCCATGCAAGGCATGGCCGGGCTCATTGACGCTTATGCGCGGGTCAGGCGCGCTGGCGCCGTCGCTGCATCCAGACGACCAGGCCGAACAGCACTATTGCCGGCAGCCACATCCATTCCTTGGGCAGGCGGTCGGTGGGTGCCCGCACGGCCAGGATCTCCTGGTCGAACTGCAGCCCCAACTCAGCCGCCGGACTGCCGAAAGTGACGCTGTCGACCAGTACCTTGCCGCCCTCCTCGTAGGTCATCAGGCCCAGCTTCTCGAGCTTTTCCTCGCCGTTCGCGCCCTCCGGGATGGCGACCAGCAAGCTGAACTCGCGCATGTCGCCGACCGCGTCTTCACCGCGAACGCGCAGGCGCAGCTGACTGTCCTCATCCACCGACTCGAGCGCCTGGATGAGCTGCGTCGGCGGGATATCGCGGTACGGATCATGCGCCAGATCCATCCAGAAGCCCGGGCGGAACAGCGTGAAGGCCACCAACAGCAACAAGACATTCTCGTACCAGCGGCTGCGCACCAGGAAGTAGCCCTGGGTGCCGGCGGCGAAAATCAGCATCGCCAACGTGGCCACGATGAAGATGATCACGCCATGCCAGAGGTCGACGTCGATCAGCAGCAGATCGGTATTGAAAATAAACAGGAACGGCAGCGCGGCGGTGCGCAAGCTGTAATAGAACGCCACGACGCCGGTCTTGATCGGATCGCCTTTGGACACCGCGGCGGCGGCGAACGAGGCCAGCCCCACTGGCGGCGTGACATCGGCCATGATGCCGAAGTAGAAGACGAACAGGTGCACCGCGATCAGCGGCACGATCAGCCCGCTCTGCTGACCGAGTGCGACGATCACCGGCGCCAGCAGGCTGGACACCACGATATAGTTCGCCGTCGTCGGCAGGCCCATGCCCAGGATCAGGCTGAGAAAGGCGGTGAGCAACAGCATCAGCATCAGGTTGCCCATCGACAGCAGCTCGACCAGATCGGCAAGCACCAGGCCTACGCCGGTCTGCGAGACGGCGCCGACGATGATTCCCGCTGCCGCCGTGGCGATGCCGATGCCGATCATGTTGCGTGCACCGGCCACCAGGCCCTCGCGCAGGTCGATGGCGCCGTCCATGAAACCGCCGTGCTGCTTGCCGCCGTCACGACGCATCCAGCTGAGCAGAGGCCGCTGGGTGAGCAGGATGATCACCAGCATCACCGAGCCCCAGAAGGCGGACAGGCCCGGCGACAGCCGCTCGACCATCAGGCACCACACCAATACCACCACAGGTAGCAGGAAATGCAGGCCGGAGAGCAACACGGGACGGGTCTCGGGCAGCTTTTCCAGCGGCGCATCGGGATCTTCGGCCGGCAGCGGCGGGTTGCTCGCGGCGACTTTCAGCAGGGCCAGGTAGACCAGTGCCAGCATCACCCCGATGACCCAGATCGCAGCATCGCCGAGGGCCGGCTTGAGCCAGCCGAGGCCGTAGTACACCGCCAGAGAAATACCGGAGATCAGCGCCACGCCAAAGACAAAGCCGATCAGTCGCTGCATCCAGGGCTTGGCCGCGTTCGCCCGCGGCAGGGCGGTGAGGCCGAGCTTGAGCGATTCGAGATGGACGATGTAGACCAGCGCAATGTAGGAGATCAGCGCCGGCAGGAAGGCGTGCTTGATGACCTCGACATAAGAGATGCCGACGTACTCGACCATCAGGAACGCCGCCGCGCCCATCACCGGCGGCATGATCTGGCCGTTCACCGACGAGGCCACTTCGACCGCGCCGGCCTTTTCAGCCGAGAAGCCGGTGCGCTTCATCATCGGGATGGTAAAGGTGCCGGTGGTGACCACGTTGGCAATGGACGAACCGGAGATCAGACCGGTCATGCCCGACGCCACCACGGCAGCCTTCGCCGGCCCGCCGCGATAGTGACCCAGCATGCTGAACGCCAGCTGGATGAAGTAATGCCCGGCGCCGGCCCGCTCGAGCAGCGCACCGAACAGCACGAACAGGAAGACGAAACTGGTGGACACCCCCAGGGCAATGCCGAATACGCCCTCGGTGGTGATCCATTGGTGGTTGGCCAGCGCGGTAAAACTCACCCCACGATGCGCCAGCAGGCCGGGCATGTAGGGGCCGGCCAGGCTGTAGCCGAGGAAAATCAGGGCAATCACCGCCAGTGCCGGGCCGAGGGCGCGCCGGGTCGCTTCCAACAGCAGCGGGATACCGATGCAGGCGGTGACCAGGTCGAGCGTGGTGAGGTTGCCGGGACGCTGGGCCAGCTGCTCGTAGGCGACGAACAGGTAACCGGCGCTGGCCGCGGCGATCAGGCCGAGCGCAATGTCGATCAGCGGCACTCGATCGCGCGGCGACCGCTTGAACGCTGGGTAGGCGAGAAATGCCAGCAGCAGGGCGAACGCCAGGTGAATCGAGCGGGCCTCGGTGTTGTTGAACACGCCGAAACGCAGCATGAAGGGCAGCGGAGAGGCGATCCACAGCTGGAACAGTGACCACAGCAGGGCCAGGCCCGCGATCAGCTTGGCCATGGCGCCTTCGGGCATGCGGGCCCCGACGTCCTTGGCGATCAGCTCTTCAGTGGAAAGTTGGGAGTCTTGCATGACAGGTGGCCTGTTTTTTCAGGGAACGGAAACCGCGAAAACCCGCGGCACGAGGCACACGGGTTTTCAGGCGAAAGCCGCGGGCAGGACTGGCTGCCCACAACGATGCAGCGCGCCGAGAGGCCGTTACATCCAGCCTCGTTCCTTGTAGTAGCGCACGGCGCCGTCATGCAGCGGCGCGGACAGACCGACCTTGATCATGTCCTCAGGCTTGAGGTCCTTGAAGGCCGGATGCAGGCGCTTGAAGCGATCAATGTTCTCGAACACCGACTTGACCAGCTTGTAGACCACCTCGTCATCGACCTTGGAGGTGGTGGAGAGCACCGCCTTGCCGCCGATCGACTGAGTGGCGCTGTCATTGCCCTTGTACATGCCACCCGGAATTTCAGCCTTGGTGTAGTAGCTCTTCTCGGACAGCAGCTTGTCGATTTCCGGGCCGGTGATGGGCACCAGAACGGCATCGACGGTGGTGGTGGCTTCCTGAATCGCGCCGTTGGGGTGGCCGACGAAGTAGGTCATGGCGTCGATGTTGTTGTCGCCCAGGGCACTGGCCTGCTCGGCCGGCTTCAGCTCGGCGGCGAGAGAGAAGACCGACTTGTCCCAGCCCTTCTCCTTCATGATCTCTTCGAGCGTGTCGCGCTGGCCAGAACCGGGGTTACCGATGTTGACGCGCTTGCCCTTCAGGTCATCGAGGCTCTTGATGTTGGCATCGCGACGCGCCAGTACGGTGAAGACTTCGCTCTGCAGCGAGAATACGGCACGGATATCTTCCATGGCGCCTTCTTTGTCGAACGGCTCGACGCCCTTCATCGCCTTGTACTGGTGATCCGACTGCATGATGCCGAAGTTGAACTCGCCCGAACGCAGGCCGTTGACGTTGGCCACGCCGCCGCCACTGGCTGGCGCGTTGCACTTGAGGTCCTCGGCGTTGCGGTTGACGAAGCGGCAGATCGACTGACCGGCCACGTAATAAACGCCGGTCTGACCGCCGGTCCCGATGGTGACGAACTGCTCTTGCGCCTGAGCCATGCCGGCCAGACCGCTCCCCGCCAATGCGGCGGAAAATATCCATGCCAAGGATTTGCCCTTCATGGATTCACTCCTTTATTGGTTGTTTTGGAATTGTCCCGTCGACCTCGTGAGCCGGACGGTGAGCCTGGAGTCTAGCAGGCCAGCGGTTAGCGCGAGTAATGCTGTCGCCGCACCGACGCCTGCCGCACCGGGTCGCAACGGCTCGCAGCAAGCGTCCGAGCAGTTGGACTCGCCTGGGCGGCAGGCGTTCACGGCAATCGGGGCGACGGCCCGGGCTCCCCGCCAAGGACCCGACCCGGCTTCCGATAAGTGGGCTGACCGCCTGCCGGCTGGCGGTGGCATCAGTTCGCCATTATCCGTATCGTTCCCGGGGTCATCCTTTTCCCTACGCCCGGCGGCTCCCGCCGCCCTGACCGAGCCCGATCGACGAGGCCAGCTCCATGCGCATCCGCCTGTTTTCGCTCTGCTGCCTGCTCGGCTGGCTGGCCGTTCTGTCCGGCCCGGCGCAGGCCGCAGTCACGCCGACGCAGCTCGGCCGCACGCTGCAACTGAGCACGGTGCAATGGCAGGCCGGCCACGCCGACGCAGGCTTCGAGGCCGCCCGCCGCGCCGGCTGGGACTGGCAGACGCTGGCCAAACCCAACCTGCACCGGCAACGCGACGGCGTCTGGCTGCGCTTCAGCCTGGACAATCCGGGGCCAGCCGGCACCTGGTTCCTGAGCCTGAAATGGCCGGTGCTCGACGAAGTCCGCGTGCGCCTGTTCTACCCCGATCAGGGCGAATGGGGACCGCTGATGCGCGCCGGTGACCACGTGCCGATGGAGGCGCGGCCGCTGAAGAGCCAGAACCTGGTGTTCCCCATCGAACTGGCGCGCGGCGACCGTGCCGTGGTCTATCTGCAGGTGCACGCCCACGAGCTGATGGCCCTGCCCCTGGTGCTGCTGGACGAGGCGCAATTCGCCCGCGCCAAGCTGGCGGACGTGGCCATGATCAGCCTGTTCTTCGGCGGCATGCTGGTGATCCTGCTCTATAACAGCAGCCTGTTCATGTTCACCCGCGACACCAGCTACCTGCTCTATGTGCTCTACCTGCTCAGCGCTATCTTTTACGTTCTGACGCTGACCGGCTTCGGCCAGCTGTTTCTCTGGCCGAACGCACCGCCCTTCGCGCACCGCTTCTACGCGCTGTCGGCCAGTCTGTGCTTTTTCGCCCCGCTGCTGTTCGCCACCCGCTTCCTCGACGTGCGCCGCCACGGCGGCTGGGTCTGGCGGGTGACCTGGCTGCTGACGGCCTACTGGGGGCTGGTGATCCTGGTCACCCTGTTCGCATCCGGGCTGACCGACTATCTGGCCATCGAGCCCATGGCGCTGCTGCACTGCGTCCTGACCATGGCAGCGGTTATCAGCCTGTGGCGCCGCGGCAGCCATTCGGCGCGCCTGTTCACCATTGCCTGGGCGACCCTGCTACTGGCGACCATCGTCCACCTGCTCGCGTTGGAGGGTCTGGTGCCGCTCAACAGCTGGACCCTGCACGGCCAGCTGATCGGCATGTTCACCGAGTTCGTCCTGCTGTCCATGGCCCTGGCCCAGCGCATCAACCTCGAGCGCGAGCGCCGTATCCAGGCGCAGCACGCTGCGCTGCAGGCGTCCCAGGCGCTGGCCCAGGAACGCGAATCCCGCCTACAGGCGCAGCAGCAGGCGCTCGTCGCCCAGGTGCGCGCCAACGAGGTGCTGGAGGTGCGGGTCTACGAGCGCACCCGGGCGCTGGAGGAGGCCAAGTGCGGCCTCGAGCAGGTCAACGCGCAGCTCACCCGGTTGAGCCACACCGACGCTCTGACGCAGCTGTCCAACCGTGGCCACTTCGATTTGATGATCGACCAGGAGATCCGTCGCGCCCAGCGCACCGAACGCCCGCTCGCGGTGCTGCTGCTGGACATCGACCATTTCAAGCGTGTCAACGACACCTTTGGCCACCCGTTCGGCGACGATTGCCTGCGTCTGGTAGCCGACACGCTTCGCGGCTTCGGCCAGCGCGCCGGCGATGTGGTCGCCCGTTACGGTGGCGAGGAGTTCGTCCTGGCACTACCGGCGACCAGCCTGGAGGAGGCCGCGGCGCTGGCCGAGCGGATCCGCGCTGCAGTCGCCGCGCTGCAGCCAATGCACGGCGACACGCCGCTACAGCTGAGCATCAGCATCGGCGTGGCGGGCTTCACGCCGCCAGGCAACTGTACGCCGGCGCAACTGCTCGAGGCTGCCGACGCGGCGCTGTACCGGGCCAAACGCCACGGCCGCAACCAAGTGGAACTGGCCGAGCCGGCCGCGCACTGCGATGCCTCAGGGGTGTAAAGGCAGCGGCTCGGCGAAGCGCACCCTGACGCGCAGCCCGCCCAGCTGGCCGCGGTCCAGCTCGATACTGGCGCGGTGCGCGCGGACGATCTCGCCGACGATGGCCAGGCCGAGTCCGGCGCCGTGGCCGCCGCCCTGCACACGGTAGAAGCGCGCGAACACCTTGTCGCGCTCGGCCGGGGCGATGCCCGGGCCGTCGTCCTCGACCTCCAGCACGGCGCCGGGCCCGACCCGCAGCACGACATTGCCGCCGGCGGGGGTATGCGCCAGCGCATTGTCCAGCAGGTTGCTCAACAGCTCACTGAGCAGGGTCGGCTCGCCGTCGATCCACACCGGCTGGTCCGCCTCCAGCGCCAGGGCGACGCCATGCTGGTGCGCCAGCGCCGCCATGGCCAGCCCCAGCTCGCGGGCCAGCTGGCTCAGGTCCAGGCGTTGCGCGCCGCCTTCGGCGATGGACTGCGCGCCGCTTTCGATGCGTGCCAGCGACAGCAACTGGTTGGCCAGGTGGATCACCCGATCGGTGTGCGCGCCGGCTTCGCCCAGGGTGTCCAGCCAGTGCCGGGGCTGCGTTTCGCGCTGCCCGAGCTCGATCCGCGCCTTGAGCGCCGCCAGCGGCGTGCGCAGTTCATGGGCGGCATCGGCGATGAACTGCGCCTGGCGTTCGAACTGCCCGCGCAGGCGTTCGGTGAAATGGTTGAGCGCCGCCACCAGCGGCTTGAATTCGGTCTGTACCGTCACCAGCGGCAAGGGCCGCAGGTCGTCGGGCTGGCGCTGCTCGACCGCTTCGCTGAGCTTGCCCAGGGGCCGCAGGGCGGCGCTGACCGCCAGCCACACCAGCAGCAGCGCGGTCACCGCCAGTAGGCCGACGCGCATCAGCGTGTCGGTGAGCAGGCTGCGCGCCATGCGTTCGCGGGCGCCCAGCGTCTCGGCCACGCGTATCTCGGCGATGCCGTTGAGCGCCGGCTCGCTGACCGGCTGCAGCAGGCTGACCAGGCGCACCCCTTCACCGCGGTATTCACCGTCGTAGAAGCGCGCCAGGGCCGGGTAGTCATCGGTACGCGGCACGTCGGCACCGGGCGCCGGCAGGTCTTCGTAGCCGCTGACCAGCCGCCCGTGAGTGCCGAGCACTTCATAGTAAATTCGCCCGGCGCTGTCGTAGGCGAAGGTGTCCAGCGCCACGTAGGGCACGTTGGCGCGCAGCTTGCCGTCGCTGGCCACCAGCCCCTCGGCGATGGCTCGAGCCGACGCCAGGAGGGTGCGATCGTAGGCGCTGTCGGCCGCGGCGCGACCGTTCCAGTAGGCGCTCCAGCCGCTGAGCAATAGCAGCGGCGTCAACAGCAGCACCAGCCGGCGCAGCAGGCCGGCGCGCAGGCTGCCAGCGCGAGCGAGCCCCGTCTCAGCCATCGACCGCCTCCAGCAGGTAGCCCAGGCCACGGAACGTGACGATGCGCACGGCGTTGCCCTCGAGCTTCTTGCGCAGGCGGTGAATGTAGATCTCGATGGCATCGGCGCTGGCATCCTCGTCCAGGCCGAACACCTGCGCCGCCAGCTGGTCCTTGCTCATCACTCGCCCGGGCCGGCTGATCAGCGCCTCGAGCACCGCCTGCTCACGGGAGGTCAGGCTCAACGGCTGGCCGCCAAGGCTGAAGCGGCGGGCATCGAGGTCATGCACCAGCGCGCCGCAGCGCTGCTGGCGCTCCCCACCGGCCACGCTGCGGCGCAGCAGCGCCTTGACCCGCGCCTCCAGCTCGGACAGCTCGAAGGGCTTGGCCAGGTAATCGTCAGCGCCGAGGTTGAGGCCATGGACGCGGTCGCTCACCTCGCCGCGCGCGGTCAGCATCAGCACCGGCAGGGTCTTGCCGCGCTCGCGCAGGCGCGCCAGTACCTGGAAGCCATCGAGCCGCGGCAGGCCGACATCGAGGATCGCCAGGGCGTAGTCCTCCGATGCCAGCGCCAGGTCGGCCGCCACGCCGTTGTCCAGCAGGTCCACCGTCCAGCCGGCCCCGCGTAGCGCCTGGGCCACGCTTTCAGCCAGATGGGGATGATCCTCGACCAGAAGAATCCGCATTGCCTGTCCTCTGCCTCACACGGAACGGGGCGCCAGTGTAGCGACACGCCGCGCCATTCGCTGCCCGGGCAGGTGAAAGCCTGGCGAAAGTTTCGCCGCCTAGGATCGCATCAGGTGGCTCGAACCACCGGAGGCGGAACACCGCCGTCACAACAAAAACAATAGTGGAGACACAGGATGCTGACTGCCGTCAGAACGAAACCCGCATACGCTCGTCTTGCCCTGGCCGTTGCCGCCGCTAGCCTGGCGCCGCTGGCTCAGGCCGCTTTCATCGAAGACAGCCACGCCACCCTGCAAACACAGAACATCTACCTCAACCGCGATTTCCGCGAAGGCAGCGGCCAGTCCAAACGCGAGGAGTGGTCGCAGGGCTTCCTGCTGAATATCGAATCCGGCTTTACCGACGGCACCGTCGGCTTCGGTCTCGACGCCCTCGGCATGCTAGGCGTGAAGCTCGATTCAGGCGGAGGCCGTACCGGCACCGACCTGCTGCCGGTACATGACGATGGCAGCACCCCCGACGAGTTCAGCCGCCTCGGCCTGACCGCCAAGGCGAAGATTGCTGCTACCGAGCTGCGCTACGGCACCCATCTGCCAGAGATGCCGGTGGTCACTGCCAGTGACAGCCGCACGCTGCCCCAGGTGTTCGAAGGCGCCACCCTGACCTCGCGCGACGTCGCCGGCCTGACGCTGATCGGCGGACGCTTCGACCAGGTCATCGACCGCGCCTCGACGAACTCGCAGGACCTGCAACTGAACAACAAGAACAAGCGCTTCGCCAGCGCCGCCGAAGCGGACTACCTCACCTTCGCCGGCGCCGAATACGACTTCAGCGAGCGCTTCACCGGCAGCTACTACACCTCCGAACTGGACGACACCTACCGCCAGCACTTCTTCAACCTGAAGGCCGTACAGCCGCTGGGCGAAGACGCTTCGCTGTCCGCCGACCTGCGCCTGACACTCAGCGACGACACCGGTGCGGCGAATGCGGGCAAGATCGACAACCAGGCCTGGAACGGCGTGCTCGGCTACAAGCTGGGCGGCCACAAGATCAGCCTGGCCTACCAGCAAATGCGCGGCGATACCGGTTACGCCTACGTCGACGGCAGCAACCCGTACCTGGTCAACTTCGTCCAGATCAATGACTTCGCCAATGCCGAGGAACGTTCCTGGCAGGCCCGTTACGACTACAACTTCGCGGCCATCGGCGTTCCGGGGCTGAGCTTCCTGACCCGCTACGTCTCAGGTGACAACGCCGAGTACAGCGGCGGCAGTAATGGCAGCGAGTGGGAACGCGACATCGAGCTGAAATACGTGGTGCAGAGCGGCCCGCTGAAGAACGTCGCCGTGCGCATGCGCAACGCCATGTTCCGTTCCGATTTCGCCCGTGACGCGGACGAAAATCGTTTGATCGTCAGCTATAGCCTGCCGATCTGGTAAGCCGTCCAGAACAACAACGAGGAAACATCCATGAAAATGTCCATTCGCCGCATCGCCCTGCTCTCGTCCTGCCTGGTTCTGTCCGGCCAGCTCATGGCCGAGCCCAAACGTCCTGAGTGCATCGCCCCGGCCAAGCCCGGCGGTGGTTTCGACCTGACCTGCAAGCTGGCCCAGAGCGGCCTGAAAAACGAAGGCCTGCTGGAATCGCCCATGCGCGTCACCTACATGCCGGGCGGTGTCGGCGCGGTGGCCTACAATGCGGTGATCGCCCAACGCGCCGACGACCCTTCGACCATCACGGCGTTTTCCAGCGGCTCGCTGCTGAACCTGGCACAAGGCAAGTTCGGTCGCTACGACGAGACCGACGTACGCTGGCTGGCCGGTATCGGTACCGATTACGGCGCCATTTCGGTACGTGCCGATGCGCCGTATCAGAACCTCGACGAGCTGATCGCCGCCGTCAAGAAAGACCCCGCCAGCGTCGTGTTCGGCGCTGGCGCCACGATCGGGGGCCAGGACTGGATGCAGACTGCGCTGATCGCCCGCGCCGCTGGCGTCGACCCGAAGAAGCTGCGCTACGTCGCATTCGAAGGCGGCGGTGAAACCCTCACGGCCATGCTCGGTGGCCACGTGCAGGTCACCAGCAGCGGCCTGGGCGAGGTAGCACCACAACTCGAAGCCGGCAAGATCCGCGTGCTCGCCGTGCTCTCCGACGATCGCCTGCCCGGCAAGCTGTCGAACCTGCCGACGGCCAAGGAACAGGGCTACGACATCAGTTGGCCGGTCATCCGCGGCTTCTACATGGGCCCGGAAGTCAGCGACGAGGATTTCAACTGGTGGAAGACCCAGTTCGACACCCTGCTCGCCGACGAAGACTTCGCCAAGCTGCGCGAACAACGTGACCTGTTCCCGCTGTCGATGACCGGTGACGAGCTCAAGGCCTTCGTCAACAAGCAGGTCGCCGACTACAAGGAACTCGCTGCCGAGTTCGGTCTGGTCAAGTAACACCTTGCGGGCCACGGCCTCCCGCTGGAGGCCGCGGCCCGCTCCCTTCGAGGTAACCCACCATGTACGTTCGTGTCTTCGCCGCGTTCTGGCTGCTCGTGTGCGCCGGTCTCGCGCTGGTCGCCTGGGGTTTCGAAGCGCCCTTCGCCTATGACCCGGTCGGGCCGCGCGCCTACCCGTTGCTGCTGCTGTTCCTGATGGGCTGTGGTGCGCTCTGGCTACTGTGCAAACCCCACGGTGAGCCGACGCCGCCTTTCGACTGGACGATGGCCCGGCGCGCCCTTTTCTGCGTGCTGATCCTGCTGGGCTACGCCCTGCTGTTCGAACCGCTCGGCTTCGTCATTACCACGGCGCTGGCCACCTTTGCCCTCGGCCTGCTGTTCAACGGACGCCTGCTGCCCTGCGTGATCAGCGGCGTGCTGATGGGTGTGCTGCTCTACGGCCTGTTCGACCTGTTGCTTGATGTGCCCCTGCCGCTTGGCGTGCTGCGCCTGCTGGAGAGCTGAAAATGGAAACCTTGAATTTCTTGTGGCAGGGCTTTGATGTCGCCACGCGACCGATGAACCTGCTGGTGGCGCTGTTCGGCGCCTTCGTCGGCACCGTGGTCGGCCTGCTGCCCGGCCTCGGCCCGATCAATGGCGTGGCGCTGCTGTTGCCGCTGGCCTTCGCCCTCGGCCTACCGCCCGAGACCGCATTGATTCTGCTGGCCGCCGTGTACCTGGGCTGCGAATACGGCGGTCGCATCTCGGCGATCCTGCTCAACGTCCCCGGCGATGCCGCCGCGGTGATGACTACCCTCGACGGCTACCCGCTGGCGCGCCAGGGCAAGGCCGGCATCGCCCTGTCGCTCTCGGCGGTGAGCTCCTTCATCGGCAGCATCATCGCCACCTGTGGCGTGGTGCTGTTCGCGCCGCTGCTGGCGAAATGGGCGGTGGCCTTCGGCCCGGCCGAATACTTCGTGCTGATGATCTTCGCCATCGCCTGCCTGGGCGGAATGGTTGGCGACAAGCCGGTGAAGACCCTGATGGCCGCGTTGATCGGCCTGGGCCTGGCCACCGTCGGTGTGGACTCGACTACCGGCGTCTATCGCTTCACCTTTGGCAGCGTCAGCCTGTCGGACGGTATTCAGTTCGTGGTCATCGTGATCGGCTTCTTCAGCGTCAGCGAAGTGTTGCTGATGCTGGAAAAGACCCACAGCGGCCAGAAGGCGGTGAAGGCCAGCGGGCGCCTGCTGTTCAACTTCAAGGAGTTCTGCCTGACCTTCTGGACCATGGTGCGCAGCGCCCTGGCCGGCTTCGTCATCGGCACCCTGCCCGGCGCCGGCGCCACCATTGCCAGCGCCATGACTTACATGAGCGAAAAGCGCATGGCCGGCGACAGCGGCAAGTTTGGCGAGGGCGACCTGCGCGGCCTGGCCGCACCGGAAGCGGCCAACAACGCCTCGGCCTGCGGTTCGCTGATCCCGATGCTGACCCTCGGCGTGCCGGGCTCGGGCACCACCGCGGTGATGATCGGTGCGCTGACGCTGTACAACATCACCCCCGGCCCGCTCTTGTTCGAGCAGCAGCCGGACGTGGTCTGGGGCCTGATCGCCTCGCTGTTCATTGGCAACGTGATCCTGCTGGTGATGAACATTCCGCTGGTCGGCCTGTTCTCGCGGATGCTCAGCGTGCCCAACTGGGTACTGGTGCCGGCGATCACGGCGATCAGCCTAGTGGGCGTGTACTCGGTGCACAGCACCACCTTCGACCTGGTACTGATGATCGGCCTCGGGGTGTTCGGCTACCTGCTGCGCAAGCTGGACTTCCCGCTGTCGTCGCTGATCCTCGGCTTCGTGCTCGGCGAGATGATGGAGGACAACCTGCGCCGCGCCCTGTCGATCTCGGCGGGTGACCTCGGCATCCTCTGGAGCAGCCCGATCACCCTGACCCTCTGGGCCATGGCCGTCCTGATGCTGGCCCTGCCCGGCCTGCGCTGGTGGCGCCAGCGCCGTCGCGCCAAGCTCGACGAGGCGCATGCCTGATATGCCACACCGCAGGCTCCCAGCCTGGTGGGCGACGCCACTGGTCGGCGCGCTCGGCGGCTGGCTGGCGAGCCTGGCGGACTGGCCACTGCCCTGGATGGTCGGTTCGCTGCTGGCGGTCATCGCGGTGCGCTGCAGCGGCTGGCTGATCACGGAAGTGCCGCGTGGCCGCCAGACCGGCCAATGGCTGATCGCCAGCGCTATCGGCCTGCATTTCACCAGTGAGGTGATGGAGCAGGTCCTCAGCCACTTCGGCGTGATTCTGGCCGGTGCGCTGGGCACCCTGCTGCTGAGCCTGATCGGCATTTTCATTCTGAGGCGCAGCGGCACGGATCGCGCCACGGCGTTCTTTTCCAGCATGCCCGGCGGGGCCAGCGAGATGGTCAACCTGGCCGGGCGCCACGCCGCACAGCCAGCGATGGTCGCCGCGGCCCACAGCATGCGCCTGCTGCTGGTGGTGCTGATCATCCCGGCGTTGTTTACCTGGAGCCTGCCGCCGGTCGAAGCCCCTCCGCCGGCACCGGTCAGCTGGCCCTGGCTGGCCGTGCTGCTGCCGGCCGGCGGATTGCTGGCACTGGCCTGGAAAGCGCTCGGCCAGCCCAACCCCTGGATGCTCGGCCCGCTCACGGTATGCGCCGCCGCCAGCGCCCTGTTCGATCTGCATATCGGCATGCCGCAAGGGATCGGTCAGTTTGCCCAATGGCTGATCGGCTGCTCGCTGGGCTGTCACTTCGACCGTCCCTTTTTTCGCAGCGCGCCGCGCTTCATGCTGCGCATCCTGCTGTTCACCCTGCTGGCGATGCTCACCGCCGCGGGTTTGGCTGAGGCGCTGGGCTGGGCCGCCACGCTGAACCAGACCTCGCTGATGCTGGGGATGATGCCGGGCGGTATCACCGAGTTGTGCCTGACCGCCGAAGCGCTGCAGCTGTCGGTGGCGCTGGTGACCGCGTTGCAGGTGCTACGGCTGTTTCTGGTGATGTTTCTGGCCGAGCCGCTGTTCCGGCTCTGGCAACGCACCACGCTTTAACCCGCCACCAGGCGGGTTCTTTTTTCAGCCAGGGTGCGCCATCCGGCTCAGCCGAAAAACCAGTAGCAGACCAGGATCGCCGCGACGATCCCGGCGAAGTCGGCCGCGAGCGCGCAGCCCACCGCATGCCGGGCGCGCTGGATACCCACGGCGCCGAAGTAGACGGCCAGCACATAGAACGTCGTCTCGGTACTGCCCTGCACCGTGGCGGCCACCAACGCGGGAAAGCTGTCGACGCCCTGACTCTGCATGGTCTCGATCAGCAGCGCCCGGGCCGCACTGCCAGAGAAGGGCTTGACCAGCGCGGTGGGCAGAGCGTCGACGAAGCGGCTGTCCCAGCCCAGCAGCTCGACCAGCCAGCGAATGCCGTCCAGACCGAAGTCCAGGGCACCGGACGCCCGCAACACGCCGATCGCGCAGAGCATGGCGATCAGGTAAGGCAGCAGGCTCTTGGCCACGTCGAAGCCCTCCTGCGCGCCTTCGACGAAGCTCTCGTACACCGGCACCTTGCGCAGCGCTCCAACGACGATGAAGCTGATGATCAGGCCGAACAGAGTCAGATTGCCGAGCAACGACGACAGGGACGCCAATGCAGTAGCCGAGAGTCCGGCGAGCAGCGCCATGAAGCCGCCGAGCAACAGCGCGCCGGGCACGAAATACGCCAGTACCACCGGGTCCCAGATACGCAACCGCTGCACCAGTGCCACCGCCAGCAGGCCGGCCAGGGACGACGCGGATGTAGCGAGCAGAATCGGCAGGAACACCAGCGTCGGGTCCTCGGCGCCCTGCTGCACGCGGTACATGAAGATCGACACCGGCAGCAGCGTCAGCGACGAGGTATTGAGCACGAGAAAGAGGATCTGTGCGTTGCTGGCCACCGTCTTGCTCGGATTCAGCTCCTGCAGGGCACGCATGGCGCGCAGGCCGATGGGCGTTGCGGCGTTGTCCAGACCGAGACCGTTGGCGGCGAAATTCAGAGTGATCAGGCCCAGCGCCGGGTGGCCGGCCGGCACCTCGGGCATCAGGCGACTGAACAGCGGTCCCAGCAGACGCGCCAGCAGTTCGATCAGACCGGCCTTTTCGGCGATGCGCAGAAAACCGAGCCAGAGGGTCAGGGTGCCGAACAGCACGATCATGATCTCCACGGCCAGCTTGGCCATGGCGAACAGGCTTTCGACCAGCGCGGCGAACACCGCCGCATCGCCACCGAGCAGCCAGCGCCCCAGGGCCGCCACCGCGGCGACCAGGAAAAAGCCCAGCCAGAGGCCGTTGAGCATGTGATTCTCCACCGAAGGACTGCGCGCGATGATAGCGGTGCCACCGCCCGACGGCCACGCAGCCGGATGGATCGCTCGATGAAATGCCAGCCGCCCGGCGAGCCGTTGTTGCCGCGGTGTCGCTGCAGCCACAAAGCGGATGCAGGCGAGAAAAGACCGGCAGCGAACCGGTACGGGTGAGCAACAGAGAAGGGAAGAAATATTGCCGCCATGTGCCGGCCGGCCTGGACGGACGCAAACCGAAGGTGGTGGGTGCCACCTCCGGCTGCCTTCGCTGAACCTGGTCCTGACGGAGGTACTCCCTGTACCCCTAGGTCGCTCCGTCACACAGAGCGTCCCGACCCCCTGGTTCCCCGCCGTACGGGCTGAGGGCGCCGTGATGCGGCGTCCCGGTGCTACTTCACGCCTGCGCCGTTGCGGCGCAAGCGATTGAATATTGGCATCCCGCCGGTGTCGCTTCCTGGCGTAGCAGCCGCCCTACAGGGCGGCGAAACTGCATCATTACGCGCGCGGACCGCGCCCTCGACCAAAGATCAGCGAAGCCACGAACAGCACCAGGAAAACCACGAACAGGATCTTGGCAATCCCGGTTGCGGCGCCAGCAATACCACCGAAGCCCAGGACAGCAGCGATGATGGCGATGATCAGGAACGTAATAGCCCAACTCAACATGGTGTATCTCCTCTCGGTTCGAACATCTTTACAGGACCGATCGAGCGACGGTCAGCTTGGCTCTACCACTCAAAACACCCAGCGCTGCTCCGACCGCGCCTGCACGTAGTCGATCGACTTCGGAGCAGGGCCGGTTTGCACGATCCTTACCGGTTGGGCGTCGTACATCTGGATTCGTTCCGCTGATTCATGCGGTGCCTGACCAAACGCGACGGCGTCCGTCTGCGCATGCTGCGCACCGATGAACAGCGTTACCGCCGCAGCGGTCAAGAAACCTTTGCCAACCAATGAGAAGCGTGCTTGACGATTCATCCTCAACTCCTTCTAAGCATGCGGTGCATGACTGTCTGGGGGTAACGTTGCAGGCGTCATGCCAGGCTTCGATAATAAATAAGTTATTATTTATCAACGACTTATTTAGTCTATCCGCAGCCCCGTCAACTTATATTGCACGATGCCCCATTTGAATGCCGGGCGTTTTGCACGACGGACTAATCCTCGACCTTAGTCGTGGTCCTGACGGTGGTTATACGCATGGATACGCTCGTGGCAGGCGCGGATCTTCGGCAGCTCGATGGCCAACAGGGCGCGCACGTCCGGCTCGGCGCTCTTCACTGCGTCTTCGAAAGCCGCGAGCAGGCGTTCCTCCATCTGGTCGAGCTGGTCGACGTACACCGCATCGGCGTCGCCCAGACGCGCGCGGGTATCGGCATAGACTTCGCGCAGCTTGCCGGCGGTGGTGCCGCCCTGGGCTGGCTGCACCTGGTTGGCAGCAACCTTCACCGACAACGCCTGGATGACATGCGTCTTGGCTTGGGCCATGTCGCGGAACAGGTGCTGCAGCTGGACGTCCTTCACCACGTCGCAGGCATGCTGGTAGAAGTGCTGGCCGTCACGGGTGATCTCGATCAGCTCGTTGAGGTGGTTGATGTCGTGATTCATGGAACCTCCGGGAAAGGATGACGGGGCGCAAGCCGGGACCGGCCCGCGCCTATCCGAAACCTCTGGCGCAAGCCCCGTGCCACCGCGCAGAATCGCCCCGCGCCTTTATAATCAGCGGCTTGCCGTGACACCCCGGCCCACGGCGGATTGCAGCCTGCAGGAATGTCCGGTCGCGACCGTGCAACTTGCAAGACTTTCCGTAGACTAAAGCAATCGCCGACCTGTACCCGCCTGGTTCGAGCACCACCTTTCACCGAACTGCCAGGCCACTCAGCGTGGCCTGACTGGAGCATTCATGGACCAAACGACCGACACCGGTGGCCGCATCCTTCTGGTAGATGACGAGGCCGCGATCCTGCGCACCTTTCGCTACTGCCTCGAGGACCGCGGCTACACGGTTGTGACGGCGGCCAGCGCCTCGCAGGCCGAAGCCATCCTGCAGCGGCAAGTGTTCGACCTGTGCTTTCTCGACCTGCGCCTGGGCGAGGACAACGGCCTTGACGTGCTGCAGCAGATGCGCGTGCTGGCGCCCTGGATGCGCGTGGTGATCGTCACTGCGCATTCGGCGGTCGACACGGCCGTGGATGCGATGCAGGCCGGCGCGGCAGATTACCTGGTCAAGCCGTGCAGTCCGGAACAGCTGCGCCTGTCGGCCGCCAAGCAGCTGGAGGTGCGACAGATGGCGGCGCGGCTGGAGGCCCTCGAAGGCGAGGTGCAGAAGCGCAGCGACGCCTTGGGCTCGCACAGCCCGGCAATGATGGGCGTGCTGGAAACCGCCCGGCAGGTCGCCGACACCGATGCCAACATCCTCATCCTCGGCGAGTCCGGGACCGGCAAGGGCGAACTGGCGCGGGCCATCCACAACTGGAGCCGGCGTGCGAAAAAGGCCTTCATTACCATCAACTGCCCATCGCTTTCGGCCGACCTGATGGAAAGCGAGCTGTTCGGCCATAACCGCGGGGCCTTCACCGGCGCCACCGAGAGCACCCTCGGGCGGGTCAACCAGGCCGACGGAGGCACCCTGTTCCTCGACGAGATCGGCGACTTCCCACTGGCGCTGCAACCCAAGCTGCTGCGCTTCATCCAGGACAAGGAATACGAGCGCGTCGGAGACCCGGTCACCCGCCGCGCCGACGTGCGCATCCTCGCGGCGACCAACCTCAACCTCGAGGAAATGGTGCGGGAAGGCAAGTTCCGCGAAGACCTGCTCTACCGCCTGAACGTCATTACCCTGAACCTGCCGCCGATGCGTGAGCGGCCCGAGGACGTGCTGGCGCTGGCCGAGCGCTTCCTGGCCTTCTTCGTCAAGAGCTACGGCCGGCCGGCACGCGGCTTCAGCGACAGCGCCATCGCTGCGCTGAAGGCCTACCGCTGGCCCGGCAACGTGCGCGAGGTTCGCAACGTGGTCGAGCGCGCCAGCATCATCTGCCCGCAGGCGATGATCGAGGTCAGCCACCTCGGACTGGCCGACCAGGCGCCGAGCAATGCCCCGCGCATCGGCGAACCCCTGAGCCTGGAAGAGCTGGAAAAGGCGCATATCGCCGGCGTGCTGAGCACCAGCGACACCCTCGAGCAGGCGGCACGGACCCTTGGCATCGACGCGTCGACGCTCTACCGGAAACGCAAGCAATACGGCCTATGAAACTCCAGATGAAGCTGAGAACCCGTCTGTTCCTCGGTTTCTCGGCACTGATGACAGTGGCACTGCTGGGCCTGGTACTGGCGCTGGTCAGCGTGGTGCAGATGGCGCAGAGCCAGGAAAAGCTCATCCGCGACAACTTCGGCGTCATCGAGATCAACCAGCAGTTACGCCAGGCCCTGGGTAACCAGTTGCTGCTGCTGGTACGCGACGAACGCGACAACGCCGCATTCGACGAGTCGCGCAACGGCTTCCAGGCCGCACTGGCCCAGGGGCTGGCCCAGGCGCCGCGAGCGACCGACCGGGACGCCTACCGGGCCATCGGCGAAGCCTACACGCGCTTTCTCGAGCAGCTGCAGGACCCGGGCCAGCTGAACTGGACACTGCTCGAGGACAACGCGCTGAGCCAGTCCTTCAACCGCGTCCGCGAACTGATGGTCGATATGCAGCAAAGTGCCTACGACCAGATTCGCGACACCGAGATCCGCAGCCGCGAACGTGCGCAGCTGCTGGCCGGCCTGCTCGGCCTCACCGGGATCGCCGTGCTGCTGATCGGCTTCGTCACCGCGCACAGCTTCGCCCGCCGCTTTGGCGATCCCATCGAGCAGCTGTCCAGCGTGGCCGACCAGATCGGCCGTGGCGACTTCAACATCGACCTGCCCTCGTCGCCGATCGCCGAGCTGTCTTCGCTGATCCGCCGCTTCGGCCTCATGGCGCAGGCGCTGCATGACTTCAAGCAGACCAATGTCGAGGCGCTGGTCGACGGCCAGCAACGGCTGCAGGCGCTGCTCGACAGCATCGACGACGGGCTGCTGATCGTCGACCGGCAAGGCCGCCTGGAGCACGCCAACCCGGTGGCGCAGCGGCAGCTGGCCTGGGAAACCGAACACCTGGGCTCGACCCTCGGCCAGGCGCTGGGCTATCCGGAGCTGGACACCGCCGCCCAGCAGGTGCTGGATGACAAGTCCCTGTCCGCCCCGCCTGAAGACCTGGTGATCGAGGCCGACGGCGAACGCCGGCTGCTGTCGTGGCGGATGAGCCCGGTGAACCACCACGACGGCCGTATCAGCGGCGCGGTGATGGTGATCCACGACGTCACCGACCAGCGCACCTTCGAGCGCGTGCGCAACGAGTTCGTCCTGCGCGCCTCCCACGAGCTGCGCACGCCGGTCACCGGCATGCAGATGGCATTCAGCCTGCTGCGCGAACGCACGCATTACCCGGAAAACAGCCGTGAATCGGATCTGTTCTGCACCGTCCACGAGGAGATGCAGCGGCTGGTCACACTGATCAACGACCTGCTGAATTTCTCCCGCTACCAGAGCGGCCAGCAGAAGCTCGAACGCGAGCCCTGCAACCCGGGCGAACTGCTCGAGCAGGCGCGCCAGCGCTTCCAGCCGGCAGCCGACAAGACCGGCATCCGCATCGAGCTGGAACTGCAGCCACCGCTGCCAAGCCTGCTGCTAGACCGCCAGCAGATGGAGCGGGTACTCGACAACCTGCTCAGCAACGCCCTGCGCCACACCCCGGACGGCGGCGAGATCCGCCTGCTGGCCCGTCACCACGGCGAGCGCGTGATTCTCAGCGTCGAAGACAACGGCGAAGGCATCCCGTACAGCCAGCAGGCACGGATCTTCGAGCCCTTCGTGCAGATCGGCCGGCGGCGGGGCGGCGCCGGACTGGGCCTTGCCTTATGCAAGGAAATCGCCCAGCTGCATGGTGGTCGTATCGGCGTGCATTCTCGGATCGGCCACGGCACGATCTTCTATATCGCCCTGCCCATCTGAGCCAGGCAGGGCGGCAAGCACAAAAAAAAGGAGCCGCCATGCCCAGCCTCAATCCCAGCCCCGAACAGCTGAAGCGTTTCGCCGAACGGATGCCGTCCGGCGAGCCGATCCTGATGCTCAACCTGCTGCGCTTCAATGCCCAGGCGGTCTATCCGGCCGGCAGCCAAGAGGCGCCCTGCAGCGGCCGGGAGGCCTACGCGCGCTACAGCCGGACCGCTCTGGCGAAGGTACGCGCCGCCGGCGGCGACGTGCAGGTGGCAGCGAAGGCGCAGGTGGCACTGATCGCGCCGGCGGACGAAGCCTGGGACGAACTGCTGCTGGTGCGCTATCCCTCGCCCGAGGCCTTCCTGCAGATGCTCGCCGACCCGCAATACCGCGCGGCCACCCTGCACCGAACCGCGGCCTTGGCAGACTCCCGCCTGATCGGCTGTAACCCGCGCGGCTGACGCGTCAGGATTGCGCGTCAAGTACCGCCAGGATTGCCGCGGTTTCGGCATCCGGCTCGCCGTCGAAGCGCGACGGCCGGTATTTCATCTGGAAGGCGGCGAGCACGTTACGCGTTTCCAGGTCGAGCTGACCGCTGTCGGGCACCCGGTAGCCCTGCCGAGCAAGCTGAGCCTGGAACCAGGCCAGGTCGGGCAGCTGGACGGCGAACAGGGCCTGCTGGCGCCGCACCGCCGCCTCGTCCGGCCAGGGCACTAGTCCCGCGTCGGCCAGGCGCTTCCAGGGAAAAAGCGGGCCGGGGTCGACCTTGCGCTGGGGTGCGATGTCGCTGTGGCCGACGATGGCACCGGGCTTGAGCCCGTGGCGCTGCATGATGTCCTTGAGCAAGGCAATCAACGCCTGGATCTGACGCTCGGAATAGGGGTACCAGAGCCGCCCACGGGGCGTGTCGACGTAACCGCGGTTGACCAGTTCGATGCCGATCGACGTAGCGTTCAGCCAGGTACGGCCGTTCCACTCGCTGTCGCCCGCATGCCAGGCGCGGCGGTTTTCGTCGACCAGGCGGTAGGTGGTCGCCAGGCCCTCGCCGATCAGATAGTGACTGCTCACGTCGTCGCCTTCGAGCAACTGTAGCGAGCGCTGCAGGTCGGCGGAAGTGTAATGCAGGACGATGAACTGGACCCGGCTGTCCTGGCCCCGCGACGTGTAGCGGGTGTCGATCGATGGCCCACTGGCGCAGCCCACCAGCAGCAGGATCAGCGCGGCGAGAAACAAGGCTTTCATCGGTACCTCTGGATGGCCGGAAAAGACGTGGGCAAGGGGCGAGGAGCGCCGGATCGGCATCTCGGCGGTCCCGGCGAGCGCGGAGTATAGCGATCCAGGCCAGGCGCTCCCAGCGCGTCCGGTCAGCCTTGCTCGATGCGGTTGCGCCCGCCATCCTTGGCGCGGTACAGCGCCTGGTCGGCACGCTCGAAGACCTGCTCGGGGCGATCGCCCTCGCCGAAGCCGGCAATCCCGCCAGACAGCGTGACCTGAATCCGCGCCCCCTTGAAGTGAAACGGGCAGGCGTCGACGCCGGAGCGCAGCGCCTCCAGCACCTGCAGCCCGGCAGCGGGGGGCGTACCGGGTAGCAGCAGGGCAAATTCCTCGCCGCCGAAACGGGCGATGAAGTCGGTCTTGCGCAAGCGTTTGCGCAACTCGTTGGCGATGATCTTGAGTACCCGATCACCGGCCAGGTGGCCGAAGCTGTCGTTGATGCGCTTGAAGTGGTCGACGTCCAGCACAGCCAGCAGCAGCTCGCCGCCATAACGCTGCAGGCGGGCCACTTCCAGCTCCAGGCGCTCGTCCCAGGCGGCGCGGTTGGGCAGATCCGTCAGAGGATCGCGCAAGGCCTTCTGCCGCTGCTCTTCGAGGTGCTCGCGCATACCGGTCGCAGCCTGCTCCAGGCTCTGCACGCGCTCGACCAGGGTCCCCAGCCGCTCGCTCAGCGCCTGTTCGTGCTCGCTGCGCTGCCGTTCGTAGGTATCGACCGTCTCGAGCAGGCCGTCCAGGCGCATCTGCACCACCTGCTTCAGACTCGGCAGATCCTTGGCTTCGAGCATGCTGTGCTGCAGGCCGCCGACCTGTTGGCGCAACTCCTTGTCCAGCGCCTGCGCCGCTTCCTGGCTCCGCGCCTGGCCGCTGCGGGCGGCCCCGAGGCTGTCCTGCATGCTGGCCAGGCGCTCGTTCAGCAGCTTCAGGTAGTTCTCGAAATCACGCTGGCCCTGATCGGCTAGGGACAGCATCAGCTGGGCGAGGTCGTCCAGCACCGGGACCAGCTCATACCAGTTGAGCCCGGCCTGGATTCGCTCGCGCAGTGCCTGCGCCTGGCCCTGCTGATGCTCGGGCAGTTGCAGACCATCGAGCAGGCCGAACAGGGTCGACTCGACGCGCTCGGCGATCGCGCTGTAGGCCTGCTCAGGCGATGCTGGCAATTGGTAAGGATCGCCCGAGAGCGCAGCATCCGCCACCGCAGTCGGTTCCGATTCTGGTTCCGGAGCCGGCGCCTGTACCACCGCCGGGTTCGGCATGACCGGCGCAGCGGCTGCGGCAGGCCCATCGACAGCCGCCACGGTCGACGCCAGCTGCGTATCGAAAAAGACGTGTTCGGCCGCTGCGTCCCCGATCGCTTGCGTTTCTTGCGTCTCATGCGCTGGCGCGACTGCCGGATCGTCCGCCACGGCGGCCGCCAGCGGACGTTCACGCTGACCGAACAGGCGGCCGAGCAACCCTACTGGGGCCGGCGTGCCGCCCACCTGGGCCGCAAGCGCCTGCCCCTGGAACTCACCCAACTCGGCCAGCAGGGCGGGCAGTTCGCGTGACTGCCCGGCTCGCTCACCCAGCTGGCGCGCGAAGCCTTTCAGGGGCTTACGGATCTCGCTGGGCAGCGGCAGCTCGAGCAACTGCGTGGCCAGACGCTCGAGCGCGTCGGTAAGGCGCCGCAAGCGTTCCTGCTTGCCCCGCTCGGTGTCCAGCACCGCACGCTCGAGACGCGGCACCAGCGCGCCCAGACGTTCGTCCTGGATCTCGTCGCGCAGCACCTCGCGCAGCTCGCGCATGCACTGCTCGACTGCGGGATCGGCGCCATCCACGGCGAAACTGCTGCGCACCAGGCTGCGCCGCAACAGATCGAGCCGGTTGCTCCAGCGCCCTTCCAGTTGCTCCTGTTGCTCCAGTGCATGCAGGTACTTGTCTTTCCAGCGCTGCGCGTCGTCGCTCATCGAGGCCTATCCATGGGTACAGGTAATGCGCCCGCACGCAGGGTGTCGGGCAAGCGAATCTCCACCGCCACCGGCAGGTGATCGGAACTCGCCTGGGCCAGCACGTCGACCCGCTCGAGCGTCAGGCTCGGGCTCAGCAGGATGTGGTCGAGGCAGCGTTGCGGCCGCCAGCTGGGAAAGGTCGCCTGGATCTGCGGCGCCTGCAGGCCTAGATCGCGCAACGGTGAATGTTCGAGCAGGTCGCTGGCATGGGTGTTCATGTCGCCCATCAGCACTTGGTGCCGATAGCCGCCGATCAGCTCGCGGATATAGGAGAGCTGGCGCGTGCGTACGCCACCGCCAAGCGCCAAGTGCATGACCACCACCACCAGCGCATCCTCTCCCTCGCCGAAGCGCAGCAAGATGGCGCCGCGCCCGGACGGTCCGGGAAGCGGATGGTCTTCCAGCCCCTGGGGTTCGAGGCGGCTGAGCACGCCGTTGCTGTGCTGGGCGAAGCGTCCGAGATTGCGGTTGAGCTGCTGGTACCAATAGGGAAAGGCACCGAGTTGGGCCAGCTGCTCAACCTGATTGACGAAGCCGGAGCGCAGGCTGCCGC
This sequence comes from Pseudomonas sp., assembly GCA_032064305.1. GTDB lineage: Bacteria > Pseudomonadota > Gammaproteobacteria > Pseudomonadales > Pseudomonadaceae > Stutzerimonas. Next base: position 106,602 of record DAMBNU010000005.1, read on the forward strand.
CATCGGCTTCCTGCAGCGCCACCAGGTCGTAGTTGTTGAGCAGATCACCGATGCGCTGAAGGTTGCTCGCGCGGCCGGCATGCGGCAGCAGGTGCTGCCAGCTGCGGGTGAGGTAGTGGTGGTAGCGTTCGGTGCTGATGCCCACCTGGATATTGAAGCTCAGCAGCCGCAAGCGCCCGTCGCAGGGCAGCCCGCTGGCATCCAGGCAAAGCGGATTGACCCGCGCCTGCCGGGGACCGGCCAGACGCGGTGAAGTCCAGCGCCGCAGCATGGAGACCTACCGTGCAGCGCGTTCTTTTTCGATCAGGTAGTCGGCCACTTCCAGCGCGCGCTCCGGGCCGCCGGCCGAACCGATGTCGAAGCGGTATTTGCCGTTGACGATCATCACCGGCACGCCCGAAATCTGGTAGGCCATGGCGAGCTTCTTCGCCTGCTCGGCCCGGCTCTTGACCCCGAATGAGTTGTAAGCCTTGAGGAACGCGTCGGCATCAACGCCCTGGCCGGCGAGAAACTCGGCCATCTTTTCCGGCGTGTCGAGCTTGTTGCCCTCGCGGTGGTAGGCGTTGAAGATCGCGTCATGGACCTTCGGCTCGACGTTCATCGCTTCCAATGCCAGGAACATCTGGCCGTGAACGTTCCAGACGCCGCCGAACATCGCCGGGATGCGCTTGAAGTCAACGTCATCCGGCAGTTGCTTGATCCACGGGTTGATCGTGGGCTCAAACTGGTAGCAGTGCGGGCAGCCATACCAGAACATCTCGACCACTTCGATCTTGCCCGGCTCGGATACCGGGACCGGGTTCTTCAGCTCCACGTATTCCTTTCCGGCCTGGAAATCAGCCGCATGGGCCGCCATTCCGAACAGGCTGGCGGTAACGAGAACGGCACTGAGAACGAGTTTGCGCATGGTGACTCCCTTGACGATAACAGCTGACCGATAGCACCACAGGCTGCAGCAAATGGCACCCACTCGCCAGCGCTTTTCGACGCTTTTCAATATCTTGACAATCATTCTAGCGACCGGAAACAAAAAAGGCGTTCAGGCTACGAACCTGAACGCCTCTCTCCAATGGCCGTGACCAACGCGATCAGTGCAGACCCTGGATGTAGCTCGACAGAGCTTCAATGTCCTTGTTGCTCAGCTTCGAGGCGATGGTGCGCATGATCATCGAGTCGCCGTCATTGGTGCGCTCGCCTTCGCGGAAAGCCGTGAGCTGCTTCGCGGTATAGGCCGCATGCTGGCCACCCAGGTGGGGGAAGCCGGCCAGGTTGTTGCCCGCGCCATTCGGCGAATGGCAGCCAGTGCAGGCAGGCATGCCGAGATCCAGCTTGCCACCGCGGAAGAGCTTCTCGCCCTGCTTGACCAGCGCCGGATCGGCCATGCCGACGGTCATCTTCTGGCTCGAGAAATAGGCGGCGATGTCCTGCAGGTCTTGGTCGCTGTAGGGCTCGAGGATACCGGTCATCTCCAGGACCTTGCGGCCGACGCCCGGCTCGGCGGTCGGACTCGAACCGGCCTTGATGTCCTGCAGCTGCTTGAACAGGTAACGCTCACCCTGGCCGGCCAGTTTCGGGAAGTTTGGTGCGGCACTGTTGCCATCGGCACCGTGGCAGGCGCCACAGACTGCCACCTTCTCCTGACCAGCTTCGGGATTACCAGCCGCATGGGCGATACCGGTGATGCCAAGGGTCAACAGCAGACTCACGAGTACTTTGTTCATCAGCTCATCCAACTACGGCTAAGGGGTTTAAAGAAAATCTTGTTCGGCAGCCGACCGCTGGGGCCATGGCAATGCGCGTTTATATGATGGCACCTGGGCGCGTCCACGCAGCTTGCCGACAGCTTAGCGAGGCCGCGGCGGCAGCGCTGCCCGGCCTGGTTTCAGACCAAAGCGCACATAAAATCTGCGGCATTATATACTGGCGTTCCTGAAACGGAAATGAACCATTGCCGCACCCCGCGCGCACACCGGAAACTCCATGCCCCCTAAAAACCCGATTCTCGGCCTCTGCCAACAGGCCACCTTCTTGACCAGCGCTGCCAAGGTCGATCAATGCCCGGCTGACGAGGGCCTTGAAGTGGCCTTCGCCGGTCGATCGAATGCGGGCAAGTCCAGCGCGCTCAATACCCTCACCCACGCCAGCCTCGCACGGACCTCGAAGACGCCGGGGCGCACCCAACTGCTCAACTTCTTCCGCTTGGACGACGAGCATCGCCTGGTCGACCTGCCCGGATACGGCTACGCGAAAGTGCCGATCCCGCTGAAGCAGCACTGGCAGCGCCACCTGGAAGCCTATTTGAGCAGCCGCGAGAGCCTGGCCGGGGTGTTCCTGATGATGGATATCCGCCACCCGCTGACCGAGTTCGACCGGATGATGCTCGACTGGTCGAGTGCCAGCGAGATGCCGCTGCACATCCTCCTTACCAAGTCGGACAAGCTGGCGTTCGGCGCCGCGAAGAATGCCCTGCTGGCGATCCAGCGCGACATCCGCAAGGGCTGGGGAGACGGCGTCAGCGTTCAGCTGTTCTCCGCGCCCAAGCGCCAGGGGGTCGAGGAAGCACAGCTGATGCTGGCTCAGTTACTTGGGCTGATGGGTGAGGAGCAGCCCGAAGGCTAGAGGCTGGAGGCTGGAGGCTGGAGGCTGGAGGCTGGGCAGCGTTCGATTGACTCGAACCACAGGCAACACCCCGTACCGGCATCCACCCCCCATGACGCCCAGGACTGGAAGCGGGAGCATGCTCGCCCAGCCCCGCCTCAAGCGTTTCACCAGCTTTGCGTTTTAACTCCGATAGTCCTCGACCGGCACGCAGGCACAGAACAGGTTGCGGTCGCCGAACACGTTATCGACGCGGTTAACCGCCGGCCAGTACTTGTGCGCCCGGGTATGGGCACTCGGCGTCACGCCCTCGGCGATGCCGTAGGGACGGTCCCACAGGTGCGTGACGTCGGCCAGGGTATGCGGTGCCCGCACCAGCGGATTGTCGTCGGCCGGCCAGCTGCCGTCCTGTACCTTGTCGATCTCGGCACGGATGCTCAGCATCGCCTCGACGAAGCGATCCAGTTCAGCCTTCGATTCGCTCTCGGTCGGCTCGATCATCAGCGTACCCGGCACCGGGAAGGACATGGTCGGCGCGTGGAAACCGTAGTCGATCAGCCGCTTGGCGACGTCTTCCTCGGTGATCCCGGTCTGCGCCTTCAACGGCCGCAGGTCGATGATGCACTCGTGAGCGACGCGGCCGTTGCGGCCGCTGTAGAGCACCGGATACGCATCGCCCAGGCGCTTGGCCAGGTAGTTGGCGCCGAGGATGGCGACCTCGGTGGCATCGCGCAGCTGCGGGCCCATCATGGCGATGTACATCCAGCTGATCGGCAGGATACTCGCGCTGCCCCAAGGCGCGGCGCTCACCGCACCGTTCTCCGGGTTAGGACCTTGCAGCTCGATCACCGGGTGGTTGGACACGAAGGGTTGCAGGTGCGCCTTGATGCCGATCGGGCCCATGCCAGGACCGCCGCCACCGTGGGGTATGCAGAAGGTCTTGTGCAGGTTCATGTGCGAGACGTCCGCGCCGATGTCTGCCGGTCGCGCCAGGCCGACCTGGGCGTTGAGGTTGGCACCGTCCATGTAGACCTGGCCGCCGTGGGCATGGATCGTTTCGCAGATTTCGCGGATGCCTTCCTCGTAGACGCCGTGGGTCGAGGGGTAGGTGATCATCAGGCAGGACAGCTTGTCCCCCGCTTCCGCGGCCTTGCGCTTGAGGTCCTCGAGATCGACGTTGCCGGCCTTGTCGCACTCGACGATCACGACGCGCATGCTGACCATCTGTGCCGACGCCGGGTTGGTGCCGTGCGCCGAGGACGGGATCAGGCAGATGTCGCGCCGCCCTTCGCCGCGGCTCTCGTGGTACTTGCGGATCGCCACCAGGCCTGCGTATTCGCCCTGCGCGCCGGAGTTGGGTTGCATGGAGATCGCATCGAAACCGGTGATCGCGCAAAGCCAGGCTTCCAGCTCGTCGATCATCAGCTTGTAGCCATGCGCCTGCTCCTGCGGGGCGAAGGGGTGCAGGTTGGCGAATTCCGGCCAGGTGATGGGGATCATCTCGCTGGTGGCGTTGAGCTTCATGGTGCAGGAGCCGAGCGGGATCATCGCCTGATTCAGCGCCAGATCCTTGTTTTCCAGCTGCTTGAGATAGCGCAGCATCTCGGTTTCGCTGTGATGGCTGTTGAACACCGGGTGCGTCAGGTAACCGGTGCAGCGCTGCAGCTCGGCCGGAATGCCGCTGGCGATCTCGCCGGCGTCCAGCGCGTCGACGTCCAGACCGTGGTCGGCGCCGAGGAATACTGCCAGCAGCTGTGCCAGGGTCCGTTCGTCACTAGTTTCGTCAAAGCTGACGCCGAGCTTGCCGCGACCCAGGATGCGCAGGTTGATCCGCGCGGCCCGGGCGCTTTCCAGGATCGCCGTTTGCGCGCCGCCCACCTCGAGCGTAAGCGTGTCGAAGAAGTGTCGATTGACGCGCGTGATGCCGTTCTGCTCGAGCGCAGAGGCCAGCAGACAGGTCAGCCGATGGGTACGCTGGGCGATGCGTTTGAGGCCTTCGGGGCCATGGTAGACCGCATAGCAACTGGCGATATTCGCCAGCAGGACCTGGGCGGTGCAGATGTTGGAGTTGGCCTTTTCCCGGCGGATATGTTGCTCGCGGGTCTGCAGCGCCATGCGCAGCGCCGTGTTGCCACGGGCGTCCTTGGACACGCCGATGATGCGACCGGGCATGGCGCGCTTGAAAGCATCCCGGGTGGCGAAATACGCTGCGTGCGGGCCGCCGTAGCCCATCGGCACACCGAAGCGCTGAGTCGAACCGAGCACCACATCGGCGCCCAATTCGCCGGGAGGCGTCAGCAGCAGCAGACTGAGCAGATCGGCCGCCACGCAGGCAAGCGCCTGTTTGGCGTGCAGCTGTTCGATCAGCGGGCTCAGGTCGCGGATCTCTCCGTGGGTGTCCGGGTACTGTAGCAGCGCACCGAAGACGTCCTGGGCGTCCAGATCGTCCAGCGCACCGACCACCAGTTCGAAGCCGAACGCCTCGGCCCGGGTCTTGAGCACGGAAAGCGTCTGCGGGTGGCAGTTCTCGTCGGCGAAGAAGCGGTTGCTCTTGCTCTTGGCCATGCGCCGCGCCAGGGTCATCGCTTCGGCCGCCGCCGTCGCCTCGTCGAGCAGCGATGCGTTGGCCAGGTCCAGCCCGGTGAGATCGATGGTCAGCTGTTGGAAGTTGAGCAGCGCTTCCAGTCGCCCCTGGGCAATTTCCGGCTGGTACGGCGTGTAGGCGGTGTACCAGCCGGGGTTTTCCAACACGTTGCGCAGGATCACCGGAGGCGTGACGGTGCCGTGGTAGCCCATCCCGATCAGGCTGGTCCAGAGCTGGTTCTGCTCGGCGTATCCGCGCAGCTTCGCCAGCGCGGCCTGCTCGTCCAGCGCCGGCGGCAGGGCCAGCTCGTCCTGCAGGCGGATAGCCGGGGGCACGGTCTGCTGTACCAGCTCGTCACGGCTGGACAGGCCCAGCGCCTCGAGCATGGCCTGCTGTTCGGCCGCATCGGGGCCGAGATGGCGACGCAGGAAGGCGTCGGGTTGCTGGAGCTGGGAAAGGCGCGGCACTTGGGACATCACGGCTTCTCTCGACAAGTAAAAAGCCCCGAATGTCGGCCCGGCCAAACGATCGACTCGCTCAGGCCGGAACCGGCACCGCGGGGCTTGAGGATGGGGTCGTTCAGGCGTCGGCGTCGCACGCGGCCTTGTAGCCGGCCGCGTCGAGCAGCTTGTCCAGGTCCGCCGCGTCGCTTGGCTGCAGCCGGAAGAACCAGCTGCCGTAGGGCTCGCCGTTGACCTGCTCAGGTGAGTCGCTCAGCTGTTCGTTGATCGCGACCACTTCGCCGGCAATGGGCGAATAGATGTCGGACGCCGCCTTGACCGACTCGACGACACCGGCCTGCTGCCCGGCCGTCAGCTGCTGGCCGACCTCCGGCAATTCGACATAGACCACGTCACCCAACGCTTCCTGGGCGTGATCGGAAATACCAACGCTGACCGTACCGTCCGCTTCGAGACGGGCCCACTCATGGCTGGCGGCGTAACGCAGATCGCTGGGAATGTCGCTCATTCGTAAATCCTCAAAAAACTGTCGGTTGACTGGCCAGGCAGCTCAGCGCCCTGAATCGTTCGGCCGAATTTATACCAGTACCTTGCCGTGACGCACGAATGTAGGCTGCACCACGCGCACCGGGTACCACTTGCCGCGAATTTCCACTTCCGCCCGATCGCCGGTCTGCGCGGGAACGCGTGCCAACGCGATGGATTTGCCAAGGGTAGGCGAAAAACTGCCGCTGGTGATCTCGCCCTCGCCAGCGCCGTTGACCCGCACCACCTGGTGCGCGCGCAGCACGCCACGCTCTTCGAGGACCAGCCCGACCAGTTTTGGGCGGTCAGCGCGGGCCTTTTCCGCTTCCAGCGCGGCGCGGCCGACGAAGTCGCGCTCGGCCGGCTCCCAGGCGACAGTCCAGCCCATGTTGGCCTGTAGCGGCGAAACCTCTTCGGTCATGTCCTGGCCATACAGGTTCAGCCCGGCCTCAAGGCGCAGGGTATCGCGCGCACCCAGGCCGATCGGCGAAATGCCCGCGCCGACCAGCTCGCTAAGGAAGTCCGGCGCCTGCTCGGCGGGGAGAATGATCTCCAGGCCGTCCTCGCCGGTATAGCCGGTACGGCCGATGAACCAGTCGCCCGCGGCCTGCCCCTGGAACGGCTTGAGCTCCTGGATCAGTGTTGCGCGCGGCTGGCTCACGAGTTCCGCGGTCTTGCTGCGGGCATTCGGGCCCTGGATCGCCAGCATCGCCAGCTCGGGCCGCTCGCTGACCTCTACGGCGAAGCCTTCGGCCTGGGCCTGCATCCAGGCGAGGTCCTTGTCACGGGTGCTGGCGTTCACCACCAGGCGGTAGCCCCAGTCGGTGAGGTAGACGATCAAGTCGTCGACGACACCGCCGCGCTCGTTGAGCATTGCCGTGTACAGCGCCTTGCCGACCTGCCCGAGACGGCTAACGTCGTTGGCCAGCAGGTGCTGCAGGTAACGCTTAGCGTCGGCACCGGCGACATCGACCACGGTCATGTGCGAGACATCGAACACACCGCAATCACGTCGCACCTGGTGGTGCTCCTCGACCTGGGAGCCGTAGTGCAGCGGCATGTCCCAGCCGCCGAAGTCGACCATCTTGGCGCCGAGGGCGAGGTGCTGATCGTAGAGGGGAGTACGCTGACCCATGGGTTTCTCCTTCCGGGCAGGTCGCCGAAGCGGCGCAATGTGAAGCAGTGGGATGCCGGGCCTGATGCCCGACGAGTTTTGAATGGCGCGCATTGTAGCCCCAAGGTCGTGACAGGTCACGGTGCGCCGAGCCGACCTGGCCCGCTAGCCGACGCGCTGGGCCGAGCGGCGGATCAGCAGGATCACCGGCAGCAGCCCGACCAGCACCAGCGTCAGTGCCGGCAGCGCCGCACGCGCCCACTCCCCCTCGCTGGTCATCTCGAAGATCTTCACCGACAGCGTGTCCCAGCCGAACGGACGCATCAGCAGCGTCGCCGGCATCTCCTTCAGCACGTCGACGAAGACCAGCAGCGCAGCGCTCAGCGCGCCAGGCAGCAGCAGCGGCAGGTAAACGCGGAAAAACAGCGCCGGCCCGCCAACGCCAAGACTGCGGGAGGCCTGCGGCAAGGACGGCCGGATGCGCGCCAGCGCGCTTTCCAACGGACCGAATGCCACCGCCATGAAGCGAATGAGGTAGGCCAGCAGAAGCGCACCCAGGCTGCCAAGCAGGATCGGCTTGCCCGCCCCGCCGAGCCCCTGGGACAACGGGATGACCCACTCCCGGTCGAGGTAGCTGAAGGCAAGCATGATCGACACCGCCAGCACCGAGCCGGGCAACGCATAGCCCAGGTTTGCCAGGCCCACCGCCACTTTCACTGCGCGCACCGGCGCCTGGCGGCGAGCGAAGGCCAGCAGCAGCGCCACGATAACCGTGACCAGCGCCGCCAGCCCACCGAGATAGAGCGTGTGCAGGATCAGCCCGGCATAGCGCTCGTCGAGATCGAAACGCCCGCGCTGCCAGAGCCAGACCAGCAGTTGCAGCACCGGCATCACGAAGGCGCAGAGGAACACCAGCCCGCACCAGCCGCTGGCCGCCAGCGCCTTGACTCCGCGCAGGCGGTACAGCGCCGCCGAGCGGGCGCGGTCATTGGCCGGCCGCGCCGCGCCACGGGCCCGGCGCTCGCCGTAAAGCACCAGCATCACGGCGAGCAGCAACAGGCTGGCCAGTTGGGTGGCGCTGGTCAGGCTGAAGAAGCCGTACCAGGTCTTGTAGATGGCAGTGGTAAAGGTGTCGTAGTTGAACACCGCCACGGCGCCGAAGTCCGCCAGCGTCTCCATCATCGCCAGGGCCAGCCCGGCGCCGATCGCCGGGCGCGCCATCGGCAGCGCGACGCGCCAGAACGCGGTCCACGGCGACTGCCCGAGCACCCGCGCCGCCTCCATCAGGCCCTTGCCCTGGGCCATGAAGGCCGAGCGCGCCAGCAGGTAGACGTAGGGATAGAACACCAGCACCAGCACCGTGATGACGCCGCCAGTGGAGCGCACACGCGGAAAGCGAATGCCGGCGCCGAAGAGGTCGCGCGCCAGGGTCTGCACAGGACCGGCGAAATCGAGCAGCCCGATAAAGACGAATGCCAGCACATAGGCCGGAATCGCGAATGGCAGCATCAGCGCCCAGTCCAGCCAGCGCCGCCCGGGGAATTCGCACAGCGAGGTCAGCCAGGCCAGACTGACCCCTAGCAGCGTGACGCCAACGCTCACCCCCACGACCAGCATCAGGGTATTGCCGAGCAGGCGCGGCAGCTGGGTCTGCCATAGATGCGCCCAGATGTCGCTGTCGATGCTGCTCCAACTGAGCAGCAGAACGCTCAGGGGCAGCAGCACCAGCGCCGCGACGGCGAAAGTGAGGGGATACCAGCGGCGCTCGACGGGGTGTGACACACAGGCCTCGAAGCAGAGAAAAACGCCCCGGCGCGTGCCGGGGCGTCGAGTATACCGGGACGGTTAACGGCGAACCGCACCCAGGCGTCAGCGCCGAGGCGCGCCGGGCGAGCGCGCGGGTTGCCAGGTCCCGCTGCCGTGCACCGCAGCCGTCAGCGCCAGCCGGCGCGGTCCATCAGCATGATGGCCTCGGCCTGGCGCTCGCCGGCGACCTCGACCGGGATGGTGTCGGCCTTGAAGGTGCCCCAGGCGGCCACTTCGGAGGACGGCTGGACCTCGGGGTTCGCCGGGAACTCCATGTTGACGTCGGCGAAGATGCTCTGCGCCTCAGGGGTGGTCATCCACTCCACCAGCTTGCGTGCGGCAGCCGGGTGCGGCGCATGGCGCGTCAGGCCGATGCCCGACAGGTTGACGTGCACCCCGCGGCCATCCTGGTTGGGCCAGAACAACTTAGCCTTGAGGTCGGGATTCTGCGCGTGCAGGCGTCCGTAATAATAGGTGTTGACGATACCGACATCGCAGAGCCCGGCATCGACTGCCTGGATCAGTGCGGTGTCGTCGGCGAACGCATCGGTGGCCAGGTTGTTCACCCAGCCCTGGACGATCGCCTCGGCCTTCTCCGCGCCGTGGGTCTCGATCAGCGTTGCGGTCAGCGACTGGTTGTAGACCTTCTTGCTCGTGCGCAGGCAGAGCCGCCCTTCCCACGCCTCGTCGGCCAGGGCTTCGTAGGTGCTCAACTCGTCCGGGTCGACCCGCTCCGTCGAATAGACCAGGGTCCGCGCGCGCAACGACAGGCCCGTCCAGGCATCACTGGACGAGCGGTACTGCGAGGGAATGTTGTCTTTCACGATCTGCGAATTCATCGGCTGCAGGATGCCCATCTGCTCGGCCTGCCAGAGGTTGCCACCATCGACCGTGAGCAGCAAATCGGCCGGCGTGTTCTCACCCTCCGCCTTGATCCGCGCCATCAGCGGCGCTTCCTTGTCGGTGATGAACTTCACCGGGACACCGGTCTTGGCGGTGTAGGCATCGAAAACCGGCTTGATCAGTTCGTCGATGCGCGAGGAATACACCACGACTTCGTCGGCAGCCTGCGCGGCGCCGGCGACAGCGGTCAGCGCCAGGACGGCGAGAAAACCTTTGCTTGACTGCATGGATCGGCCTTATTCAGAAAACGGAAAGAGGCCAAATAATAGTGAATCCTATTTGCTTTCTCAATGCGGCAAGTATGCAAGACATTTCAGCCGCCGGTCACGGCCGCGCCAGCACCGGCAGATCGCCGCTCAGGCCCAGCGCCTGGCGAACGAACAGGGCCTTGGCTTCCGGCAACGCCCGCACGCCCTTGAACCCTGCATTGCGCAGCCAGCGCAACGGCAGTGCATCGGCCTGGAACAGGCGCTCGAAACCCTCCATGGCGGCCATCATCGCCAGGTTGTGCGGCATCCTCCGGCGTTCGTAGCGGCTCAGCGCACGCAGCTCGCCCAGCGGCGTGCCCCTGGCCCGGGCGGCCAGAAGCACCTCGGCCAGAACCGCGGCATCGAGCAGGCCGAGGTTGACCCCCTGCCCCGCCAGCGGATGGATGCTGTGCGCGGCGTCGCCAACCAGGGCCAGGCCTGGCTGCACGTAGCGCTTGGCATGGCGCTGGCGCAGCGGGATACACACGCGTGGGTCAGTGACTTGCACCTCGCCCAGGCGATACTCGAATGCACGTCCGAGCGCGTCACGAAAGGCGGCGTCATCGAGCGCCATGAGCCGTTGCGCCTGCGCCTCGGTGACCGACCAGACGATGGAGCACCAGTGCGAATCGGTGCCGCGCTGCAGTGGCAGGAAGGCCAGCGGACCGTCGTCGGTGAAGCGTTGCCAGGCGGTGGCCTGGTTCGGCTGGGCACAGCGCACACTGGTCACGATGGCGTGGTGCAGATAGTCCCATTCGCGCGTTGCGCAACCGGCCAGGCGCCGTACCGTCGAGTTGGCGCCATCGGCCGCCACGACCAGCCCGGCCTGCAGTTGCTCCCCGTCAGCCAGCGTCAGGCTCCAGCCATCCTCGGTCGGCTGCAGGCCCTGCAGGCTGGCATTGCCGGTGAGCTGGACCGAGCCCTGGCGCTGCAAGGCGTCGAGCAGCGCGTCCTGGATTACCCGGTTCTCGACGATATGCCCGAGCACCTCGGCATGCACCGAGGCCGCCGAGAAATCCACCCGGCCCGTGCCCGAACCGTCCCAGACCTGCATCTCCGAATAGGGGCTGGCGCGCCGCGCGACGACTCCAGGCCAGGCACCGACGCGGTCAAGGATTCGCTGGCTGGCGGCCGACAGCGCACTGACGCGCGGCTCGAAGGGCGCAGCCTCGTCGAACGGCTGCACCGTCAGCGGGCCGGCGTCGACCAGCCGGATCTGCAGGCCGGCGTCTTGCAGCCCCAAGGCCAGGGTGCTGCCGACCATACCGGCGCCGACGATAATGAGGTCCGCTTGCATTGCTGCTCTCCTGCACGCCTAGCCGGCGTGCCCTGTAAGTTCCTGTGGCGACCGCTGTGCCGCGGCGCACGAGGCGCCGTCATGACCGGCCGGCCCAGGGCAGCCGTCCCAGGCCGGCATTAGCGCGACCGCACGCCCATACCCATCGCCTGGCGCGCAAACCAGCCCTTGGCGGGGGGCAGCAGATCCAGCCCGAACAGGCCGAGGTTGCGCCCGGCAATGGCCAGGCCCGCGGATTCGCCGAACAGCCGGGTCAGCTGATCGGAAAAGCCCACCGTCATGCGCTGGTCTGCCCGTTGTCGGCGGTGATAGGCCTGCAACACGCCCAGGTCCCCCGGCCGCGGGGCGCTCTGCAGCAGCGACTCCGCCAGCGCATCGGCGTCGCGCAGCGACAGGTTGTAGCCTTGCCCGGCGATCGGATGCAGGCTGTGTGCGGCGTTACCCAGCACCACCAGGCCGGAACGGACCTGTTCTTCGGCCTCGACCAACACCAATGGGTAGAGATGGCGCGTGCCGACGTGGCGGAAGCCACCAAGGCGAAAGCCGAACGCGTCCTGCAACTCGTCGAGGAAGGCACGCTCGGGCAGGCTGGCCAGGCGCAGTGCATCCTGCTCCGGACGGGTCCAGACCAGCGCGCAGCGATTGTCCGACAGCGGCAGCAGTGCCATCGGCCCGTGCTCGGTGAAACGCTCGAACGCACGGCCCGCATGCGGCCTGCCCGGGGTCACGTTGGCGATCAGCGCGGTCTGCCCGTAAGGCGAACGCCGGACCTCGACGCCGAGCTGCTCGCGCAAGCCGGATCGACCACCGTCAGCGAGCACCGCCAAATCGCAGTCCACCGAGCTGCCGTCGCCCAGTTGCAGCTGGAATCCGGCGCCTCCCGGACGCATCCGCCGAACCTCTGCCGGGCAGCGCCGGCTGACCACGCCCCCGTCCAGCGCCTGCCAGAGGCACTGGCCAATCCAGGCGTTCTCAACCACATAGCCCAGCGCCGGCACCTGCTGGCCGTGGGCGTCGAGACGGGTCGCACCCGGATGGCCGCGATCGGAAACATGAATCTGGGTAATCGGCTCGGCGCGCTCGGCGATCCGCGCCCACACACCCAGGCGCTCATAGATCAGCCGGCTGCCGTGCGAAAGGGCGGTGGAGCGCGCATCGTAGCTGGGCTGGTAGGCATGGCCCGGTTCGAACGGCTCGATCAGCTCGATCGCCCAGCCGCGTTGCCTCGCACCCTGCTGCAGCGCCAGCGCCAGGCTGGCACCGACCAGTCCGCCGCCGATGATCGCCAGCGTGGCCATGGCTACGCGACCTCGGCAGCAGACGCCATCAGCGCCTCGATCTCGGCCACCGACTTAGGCACGCCACCGGTGAGGATTTCGCAGCCGCTGCGGGTGACCACCACGTCATCCTCGATGCGCACCCCGATGCCGCGCCACTTGCGCGCCACGTCCGGATTGTCCGCCGCGATATAGATGCCGGGCTCGACAGTCATGGCCATGCCCGGCTCGAGCACCCGCCACTCGCCGCCGACCTTGTAATCGCCGACATCATGCACGTCCATGCCCAGCCAGTGCCCGGCACGGTGCATGTAGAAGGGTTTGTACGCCTCACTGGCGATCAGCTCATCGACCTCACCCTGCAGCAGCCCAAGTTCGACCAGCCCGGCGGTGATCACCGCCACGGTAGCCTCGTGCGCCTCATTCCAGTGCTTGCCCGGCGCGATGTGCCTGAACGCCTCTTCGTTGGCCTTCAGCACCAGCTCGTAGATGGCCTTCTGCTCCGGCGTAAAGCGGCCGTTGACGGGAAAGGTGCGGGTGATGTCGCTGGCGTAGCAGTCGATCTCGCAACCGGCGTCGATCAGCACCAGGTCGCCGTCGCGCAGCGGCGCATCGTTCTCGCGGTAATGCAGGATGCAAGCGTTCTTGCCCGCGGCGACAATGGACCCGTACGCGGGCATCTTCGCGCCGCCTTTGCGGAACTCGTAATCGAGCTCGGCCTCGAGGTGGTATTCGTGCAAGCCGGGACGGCTGGCCTGCATGGCGCTAACGTGCGCCCGCGCGGAAATTTCCGCCGCTGCTCGCATCACCTTGATCTCGCTTGCCGATTTGTACAGGCGCAGGTCGTGTAACAGGTGGTCGAGGGCGACGAACTCGTTCGGCGGCTGTGCGCCCTGGCGGGCCTTGGAGCGGATGGTGTTGATCCACTCCATCAAACGGTGATCGAACTCCTGGTTGCAACCGATGGCGTAGTACACCCGCGACCGCCCCTCGATCAGGCCCGGCAGGATGTCGTCGATGTCACCGATGGGAAAGGCATCGTCGGCGCCGTACTCGGCGACCGCCCCATCCTGGCCGGCACGCAGGCCGTCCCACAGTTCACGGGTCGGGTCACGTTCACGGCAGAACAGCACGTACTCGCCGTGGGCCCGCCCGGGAATGAGCGCGATCACCGCTTCGGGTTCGGGAAAGCCGGACAGGTATTGGAAATCACTGTCCTGACGGTAGACGTGCTCGACATCGCGGTTACGGATGTACATCGGCGCAGCCGGCAGGATGGCGATGCTGTTGGGCTCCATTTCCGCCATCAGCGCCTTGCGCCGGCGGGCGAATTCGGTCCTGGGGATGCGGGTCATGGGCAGCGGTCCTCAGTGCAGGGAGGGCTTGGGTGCCGGCGGCACCGGCTTGGCGCACTCGGTGAACAGCAGTAGCGGTGCGACACGCAGATACTCCATGACTTCCATGTAGTCGTTCTCGCCATCCTCGGACTCGTCCAGCGCGTCCTGGATCTGAGCAATGGCGGCCAGGTCCTGCAGCACCTCCATGGCCTCGCTGCTCAGTGCACGATCGCCGGCGATCAGGCCGAAGCCAGTCAGGAAGCTCTGGCACCATTGCCCCAGGGCCAGTGCGCGCTCGGCAAGCGGCGCTTCATCGCTGGGCAGCAGCAGGACGATCGCAATGTCGTCACCGGCGAGCTCGGCCTTGACCATTTCCTGGAGGCCGATCAGCGCCTGACGCACGGACGCGTCGGGCGCATCGCCCAGCAGTTCGGCGGCATCCTGCAACCAGACATCAATATCGAAGCCGGCGCCAGCGCAGCTGCGCCCAAGCAACAGGCCGTGCAGTTCGGCAGGTGTGACGGGTTGGGCACTGCTGGCCAGAAGGCCGGCGAAAGCAGCGTAGGGCGAGTTCTGAATGGGCATTGGCAGCTAGGCGCGCAGCGGCGCTAATGTCTAGAATGAGGCCTCGTATCCTAGCATCGGCATACGAGCCAAGACCATCGAAGCTGGTCTACCCAACGCTCGCGCCATTCACACGGGAATCCCATGGACGACGCCGACCTGCACTTGCTCACCGCGAAGCTGGAGCAACTGATCCAACGCATCGAGCAGCTCAAGGCACAGAATCGCCTGCTCCGCCACAGCGAGCAGGCTTGGCGCGAGGAGCGCGCCCATCTGATCGAGAAGAACGAAATGGCACGTGTGAAGGTCGAATCAATGATTTCGCGCCTGAAAGCCCTGGAGCAGGACTCATGACCCAGCCGAACACCGTAACCGTGCACATCATGGACAAGGAATACTGCATTTCCTGCCCTCCCGAAGAACGTAGCAACCTCGAAGGCGCCGCTCACTACCTGGACCGCAAGATGCGCGAAATCCGCAGCAGCGGCAAAGTCATCGGGGCCGACCGGGTCGCCGTGATGGCTGCGCTGAACATCACCCATGAGCTGCTGCACAAGCATGATCGTCTGGATGCCGAGGCCAGCAGCGCCCGCGAGCATGTGCGCAGCCTGCTGGAGCGGGTCGACAGCGCCCTGGCCGCCGATCCAAACCCGACCGGCAACTGATGAACGGCGGACAGATTGCGTTATAATCCCGCCCACTCCCTGGCATGTTCGCCAGTCGGCGATGACCCTCTCCCGATAAGCAACACCATGGAGGCTACACGTAGTGCCGGTGTGCATGTCCGCCTGACGGAAAGCCTTAAGGTACTCTGTAGTCGCCACCTTGAACTCTCGGGTTCAAGGGCCTACGCGGGCAGCGGCATGCTGGGGAGCCTAATGCCATGATCGTAGCCGACGGCCTTTCTCGCCCGGCGCTGCGACGCCAGTTGCGCCAGGCTCGGCGCCAGCTTTCGGCACAGCGGCAGCGCCACGCCGCACGCGAGCTTTATCGACAGCTGGCCCAACATCCACTGTTCCGCCGCAGCCGGCATATCGCCCTGTACCTGCCCAACGACGGTGAAATCGACCCACGCCTGCTGATGGTCGAAGCACAACGACGCGGCAAGGCCACCTACCTGCCGGTGCTCAACGCCTGGCCGCGCACCCGCATGGCGTTCCAGCAAATCCTGCCGGGCGAGCGTTTGAAACCCAATCGTTTCGGCATCGCCGAGCCGGTATTCCGCACCGCACGGCAACGGCGGGTCTGGACGCTGGACCTGGTCCTCATGCCGCTGGTGGGATTCGACGAACAGGGTGGACGCCTGGGCATGGGTGGAGGTTTCTATGACCGCAGCCTGGCCTACCGCAACAGGCGCAAAAATGGTCACAAACCGACCCTTCTCGGTCTTGCGCACGAGTGCCAGAAGGTCGACAGACTGCCATTGGCCAGCTGGGATGTGCGTTTGCAGGCGACCGTTACGGACGCAGGCTGGTACGGGGAATAATAACGGGAGGGACGTGAGGCGGGATGCTGCGAGCCGCGTCCATGCGGCAGGCCAGATCAGCGTTGCAGCTGCTGGGAATGACTGATGGGAACCGCAGAGGACGCGTTGTCCGACTGCTCCCAAAGCCCTTGGGTATAACCCGTGGTCACCACGCCAAGACCGAAAATCAGTACCAGAACCCAAAGAATATCCGGCTTTCGTTTCATAGTTTTCGCCTCCCCCTGCCAGGCGAACAGTCATCCATCGAGTCAGTATCGTTTTGGTTTTCCAGACTCGACACCACCAACCTCAAGCGCGGCATTCTCCGCCATGCACCGGTCCAGCGCAAACAGCCGCTGCGACCGGTCGTCGGTGATCCGGCGCACGAGGAATCCCATCAACCCCTGAGCTGGGAGCAAAGACCGTGCCGTTTTGGCTGATGAAATCCGAACCCGACGAATTCTCGATTGCAGACCTGGAACAATCTGGCACGAGTCGCTGGGACGGCGTCCGCAACTACCAGGCGCGCAATTTCCTGCGCCAGATGGAAACCGGCGACCTGTTCTTCTTCTATCACTCCAGTTGCGCCACTCCCGGCGTCGCCGGCATCGGGCGCATCGCGCAGCCGGCCTACCCGGACCCGACGGCGCTCGACCCGCAGAGCCCCTACTTCGATCCACGGACCGGCAAAACGGGCAATCCCTGGAGCGCCGTCGACGTGAGCTTCGTCGAGCGATTCGAGCCGATACTGCCTCTGCCGCGCCTCAAGGCAGCCCAGGCGCTCGCCCAACTGGCGCTCGTCCAGCGCGGTAGCCGCCTGTCGGTCATGCCGGTCAGCGACGGGCAATGGCGGGCGATCCTCGACCTGCGCTAGCTATTGAATGATCAGGTTGTTGAACAGCAGATCGTCCACCAGCGGCTTGCCTTCCTCCTGATTCAGTACCGTCTGCACCTGCTTGAGCGCTTCCTGGCGCAGAGCCTCCTTTGCCTCGACGGTGCCGAGGCTGGCGTCGGTCTGCTGGGAAAACAGCGTCACCAACTGGTTGCGGATCAGTGGCTCGTGATGCTTGACCTTCGCCTCGGCCTCGCTGCCGCTGACCCGCAACGCGATGTCGGCCTTGTAGTACTTGAGCCGCCCGTCCGAGCCGTAGTTGCCGACCAGGGCCGGCACGAGCGAGTAGTAGATCGTCTTGTTGGCGGCTTCTCCCTCGGCCTCCGCAGACTCGGAGGCCCAGGCCAGCGCCGGCAGCGTCAGGCAGCAGGCAAGCAATACAGAAAGGATGCGCTTCACGGGACTACTCCAGGGGAACCGCGCACAGCATACCCAGAGCCAGCCGCGGACCCAAGCCCGGCCTTATGGGTTGCCATCAGAACCGGCCATGCTCGTTGCACCACGGGCCCCTGCTTCTAGACTGACGCAAACGCGACGGCCGCCGGGCCGCCTCCCAACCGACTACAAGGAATTCCGATGAAAGCAGTTCTGTGCAAAGCATTCGGCCCAGCCGA
The DNA here is from genome assembly GCA_032064305.1 of Pseudomonas sp. GTDB lineage: Bacteria > Pseudomonadota > Gammaproteobacteria > Pseudomonadales > Pseudomonadaceae > Stutzerimonas. The sequence goes on from DAMBNU010000005.1 coordinate 124,287, forward strand.
CGACCTGGTCATCGAGCAGACCGACAGCCCGACCATCAAGAAGGGCGAGATCCTGCTCGACGTGCATGCGGCAGGGGTCAATTTTCCCGACACACTGATCATCGAAGGCAAGTACCAGTTCAAGCCGCCGTTCCCGTTCTCGCCGGGTGGCGAGGCGGCCGGGGTGGTTGCTGCCGTAGGCGAACGCGTCAGCCACCTGAAGGTGGGCGACCGGGTAATGGGGCTGACCGGCTGGGGCAGCTTTGCCGAGCAGGTCGCGGTGCCGGCCGACAACGTGCTGCCGATCCCTGAGTCGATGGATTTCCCCACCGCAGCGGCCTTCAGCATGACCTACGGCACCTCGATGCACGCGCTGAAGCAGCGGGCAAACCTACAGCCCGGAGAAACCCTGCTGGTGCTCGGCGCGTCCGGCGGTGTCGGCCTGGCAGCGGTGGAAATCGGCAAGGCGATGGGCGCCCGAGTGATTGCTGCCGCGTCTACGACGGAAAAGCTCGACGTCGCCAGGCGCGCCGGCGCCGATGAGCTGATCAACTACTCCGAAGGCAGCCTCAGGGAGCAGCTCAAGGCGCTGACCGGCGACCAGGGTGTGGACGTGATCTACGACCCGGTGGGCGGGAAGTTATTCGAGGAAGCCTTCCGCAGCATGGCCTGGAACGGCCGGATGCTGGTGGTCGGCTTTGCCGCTGGCGACATCCCATCGCTGCCGGCCAACCTGCCGCTGCTCAAGGGCGCGTCGCTGGTGGGCGTATTCTGGGGCAGCTTTGCGCGCCGCCAGCCGGCGGACAACGCTGCCAACTTCAAGCAACTGTTCGCCTGGCATGCCGAAGGCAAGCTCAAGCCGCTGGTCTCACAGACCTTCGCACTCGAGCAGGCCGCCGAGGCAATCAATACCCTGGCGCAGCGCAAGGCGGTGGGAAAACTGGTGATGAAAGTGCGCTGAAGCGGGAAGACCTGGCCGGTGCGCGAGGCGCGCCGGCCACGACGATATGGCAATCGAAGCAAACCGTCCTCAGTGGGCGGTCGCTGGCGCCTCGCCATTCTGTTGCATGCGCGCCATTTCCTGCGCATAGAGCGCATCGAAGTTCACCGGCGCCAGCATCAGCGCCGGGAAGGAGCCGCGAGTGACGAGATTGTCCAGGGCTTCACGCGCATAGGGAAACAGGATGTTCGGGCAGAACGCGCCAAGGGTGTGGCTCATCGCCTGCGCCTCGAGCCCCTTGATGAGAAAGATACCGGCCTGCTGCACTTCGGCGATAAAGGCGACGTCCTCGCCAGTCTTGACCGTGACTGACAAGGTCAGGACCACCTCGTGGAAATCCCCTTCCAGCGACTTCTGCTTGGTGTTCAGGTCCAGCGCGACGCTCGGGTTCCACTCCTGACGGAAGATCTCGGGGCTCTTGGGCGCTTCGAAAGAAACGTCCCGGACGTAGATGCGCTGCAGGGAGAATTGTGCGCCCTGGTCCTGGTCGGCGGCCGCGCCGTTATTCGCTTGTTCGGTCATGTGAAGCCTTCTTGTTGTACATCTTGTGTGGGTGGCGAGCGGCCGGCCATCGATAACGGCAGGCGCTCTTGAAACGCATCATGCCTGCAACATCGCATCCAGCCGACCGGCCCGCTCCAGCGCGTGCAGCTCGTCGCAGCCACCGACGTGCTGCTCGTCGATCCATATCTGCGGCACCGAGGTTCGGCCGGCCTTGGCGGCCATCTCGGCGCGCAGCGCCGGCTTGCCGTCGACCGGGATTTCCTCGTAGCTGACGCCCTTTTTCTCGAGCAGCCCCTTGGCGCGAATGCAGAACGGACACCAGGCGGTGGTGTAGATGACGACTTTGGACATGTTATTTGACCACTGGCAGGTTTTCGCCGCGCCAGCTGGAAATCCCTCCGGACAGCTTGGCGGCATTGAAGCCCGCCTTCTGCAACTCACGGCAGGCCGCTCCGGCGTGCTGGCCCATGGCATCGACGACTACGATGGTCTTGGCCTTGTGCTTTTCCAGCTCGCCCAATCGGCTGACCAGCTTCTCGTAGGGAATGTTCAACGCATCGACAATATGACCGCTGTCGAACTCCTTCTTCGCGCGCACGTCCAACACCACGCCCTCGTCGCGATTGACCAGGCCGGTCAGTTCGCGATTGCTCAGGCTCTTGCCGCCCTTTCGCAATTCGGTGAAGGCGAGCAGCGCCAGCAGCACCAGAAAGATGCTCACGAGCACGTAGTGGTTAGAGGCAAATTCAATCAGGTTAGCGACCATTAACAGGGTACCCGGGGGATAAAATGCGGGCCAGTATACACAGCCGCATGACCGCGCTGAACCCTGCCTACCGTGACGCCTGTTCGGCCAGCCAGTAGACTGGCCGCCATTTTTTCGCGCCCCCGTGCAAGGAGCCAGTCACATGCCTGCCGCGCCCAAACCCCTGGTACTGATGATTCTCGACGGTTTCGGACACAGCGATGACCCGGAATTCAACGCCATCCATGCCGCCCGCAAACCAGTCTACGATCGCCTATTGGCCACCCAGCCCCACGGTCTCATCTCCGGTAGCGGCATGGACGTGGGCCTGCCCGACGGCCAGATGGGCAATTCGGAGGTCGGTCACATGAACCTGGGCGCCGGGCGCGTGGTGTACCAGGACTTCACTCGGGTGACCAAGTCCATTCGCGACGGCGACTTCTTCGAGAACCCCACCCTCTGCGGCGCAGTGGACAAGGCCGTCGCCGCCGGCAAGGCGGTGCACATCCTCGGCCTGCTCTCGGACGGCGGCGTACACAGCCACCAGGATCATCTGGTGGCCATGGCCGAGCTGGCCGCCCGGCGCGGTGCCGAGCAGATCTACCTGCACGCCTTCCTCGACGGGCGCGACACGCCGCCGAAAAGTGCCCAGCACTCTATCGAACTGATGCAGGCCACCTTCACCCGCCTGGGCAAGGGGCGCATCGCCAGCCTGATCGGGCGCTACTTCGCCATGGACCGCGACAACCGCTGGGACCGCGTCGAACAGGCCTATAGCCTGATTGTCGACGGCAAGGCCGAGTACCAGGCCGACTACGCGGTAGACGGGCTGATTGCGGCCTACGAGCGCGGCGAGAGCGATGAATTCGTCAAGGCCACCCGCATCGGTGAAGCGGCACCCGTGGCCGACGGTGACGCCGTGGTGTTCATGAACTTTCGTGCCGATCGCGCCCGCGAACTGACCCGCTGCTTCGTCGAGCCGGGCTTCAGCGAATTCCAGCGCGCCCGGGTGCCGCAGCTCGGCGGCTTCGTGATGCTGACGCAGTACGCCGCGAGCATCCCGGCCCCGTCGGCTTTCGCCCCTGAGGCGCTGACCAATGTACTGGGCGAATACCTGGCGAAGAACGGCAAGACCCAGTTGCGCATCGCCGAGACGGAAAAGTATGCGCATGTGACCTTTTTCTTCTCGGGCGGTCGAGAGGAGCCCTTCGAAGGCGAGGACCGCATCCTGATCCCGTCGCCGCAGGTCGCCACCTATGACCTGCAACCGGAAATGAGCGCGCCGGAAGTCACCGATCGCATCGTCGAGGCCATCGAGCAGCAGCGCTACGACGTCATCATCGTCAACTACGCCAACGGCGACATGGTCGGCCACACCGGGGTATTCGAAGCAGCGGTGAAGGCCGTCGAGTGCCTGGACACCTGCATGGGCCGGATCGTCGAAGCGCTGGACAAGGTTGGCGGCGAGGCGCTGATCACCGCAGATCACGGCAACGTCGAACAGATGGAAGACGCCATGACCGGGCAAGCGCACACCGCGCATACCTGCGAGCCGGTGCCTTTCATCTATTACGGCAAGCGAGCACTGACGATCCGCGAAGGCGGCGTGCTGGCCGATGTCGCACCGACCATGCTGGCCCTGTTGGGAATGCCGGTGCCGAAGGAAATGACCGGTCGCTCGATCGTCGAGATGAACTGACGAGCTGGAAGCTGGAGGCGGGCGCGGCACCTTGGGCGTCAAGCTTCCAGCTGTGTTTTTAGGCATACTACCGCGGTCGTTAAATTCTCGGTTACGTCCTCCCATGCCCCGTATTCTTGTCGCATTCGCGCTTCTCTGCCTGCTTGGCTCGGCCATGGCGGACGAGCGCGCGGACGCACGCAAACAGATCGAAGCCGCGCGCAAGGACGTCGCCGAGCTGCAGAAGCTGCTCCAGCAGATCGAGGCGGAGAAATCCCAGGTCCAGAAGCAGCTCAAGTCGACCGAAAGCGAGATGGGGGAACTGGAAAAACAGGTGGATTCCCTGCAACAGGAGATCGATCGCAGCGAAGCCGAAATCGAGCGCCTCAACGACGAGAAGACCACCCTCGAAGGCGCCCGCATCGAGCAGCAGCGCCTGATCGGCATCCAGGCGCGCGCCGCCTACCAGAACGGCCGCCAGGAATACCTCAAGCTGCTGCTCAACCAGCAGAACCCGGAAAAATTCAGCCGCACCCTGACCTACTACGATTACCTGAGCAAGGCGCGCTTCGAGCAGGTCGCCGCGTTCAACGATACCCTTGCCCAGCTGGCTCGGGTCGAAGCCGGCATCCAGGCCGAGCAGGCCGCGCTGGCTGAACGGCAGGACGGCCTACAGCAGCGTCGCGAGCAGCTCGCCGAGGTGCGCAAGGAGCGTCAGCAAACCCTGGCCAAGCTCGACCGTGACTACTCGAGCCGCGACCAGAAGCTCAATGCGCGCAAGCAGGAACAGGCGCAATTCGAGCGCGTGCTCAAGACCATCGAACAAACCCTCGCGCGCCAGGCCCGGGAGGCCGAGCAGCAACGCCTGCGCGCCGAAGCCCTGGCCCGCGAAGAGCGGGCGCGCGCGCAGCAGCCAGCTGCCAGCAGCGGCCAGGCCGCAACGTCAGGCCCGCGTGTCTCGAGCGGCGGCGGCCGCATCGGCGGCCCGTTCGCCAGCGCCAAGGGCAAGCTGCCCTGGCCGGTGGACGGTCAGCTCGTCGCGCGCTTCGGCACCCCGCGCGGCGGCGATGCGCGCACCAAGTGGGATGGCGTGCTGATCGGCGCCAGTGCCGGGACCCAAGTGCATGCCGTGCATGGCGGCCGCGTCGTGTTCGCCGACTGGCTGCGCGGCGCGGGTCTGCTGGTCATCCTCGACCACGGCGACGGTTATCTGAGCCTCTACGGCCACAACCAGAGCCTGCTGCGCGACGCTGGCGACATCGTCAAGGCCGGCGACCCGATCGCCACCGTAGGCACCAGCGGCGGGCAGGCGTCCGCCGCGCTGTATTTCGCCATTCGCCAACAGGGTCGCCCCAGCGATCCCGCCCAATGGTGCCGTGCGCAAGGATAGGCCGAACGGCCGCAAGCGCGCCCCCTCATACCTGGAGTCCGACATGCTGCAGCTGCGCCGATTCGCCCAACCGTCCACCCTTGCCCTGGCGATCCTGCTGGGGCTCTATGGCAGCGCCTGGGCCCAGCAGCCAGCGATGGAGACGAGCCCGGAGCCCGCGCCACTGGAGACTCCTCGTAACAAGGCACCGCTGCCGCTCGACGAGCTGCGCACCTTTGCCGAAGTGCTGGACCGGATCAAGGCTGCCTATGTCGAGCCGGTGGACGACAAGACGCTGCTGGAGAACGCGATCAAGGGCATGCTCAGCAACCTGGATCCACACTCGGCATATCTGGAACCCGATGCGTTCGCCGAGCTGCAGGAGAGCACCAGCGGCGAATTCGGCGGGCTAGGGATAGAGGTCGGCGTAGAGGACGGCTTCATCAAGGTGGTTTCGCCCATCGATGACACCCCCGCTTCCAAGGCAGGCGTCGAGGCCGGCGACCTGATCATCAAGATCGACGGCAAGCCGACCAAGGGCCTGTCGATGACCGAAGCGGTCGGCATGATGCGCGGCAAGCCGGGCACCGACATCTCGCTGTCGCTGGTGCGCGAGGGCGGCAAGCCGTTTACTGTCAAACTGACCCGCGCGGTGATCAAGGTCAACAGTGTCAAGAGCCAGCTGCTCGAGCCCGGCTACGGCTACCTGCGCATTACCCAGTTCCAGATCAACACCGGCGACGAAGTCGGCAAGGCCCTCGCCCGGCTGCGCAAGGACAACGGCAAGAAGCTCGACGGCCTGGTGCTCGACCTGCGCAACAACCCGGGCGGGGTGCTGCAGGCGGCGGTCGAGGTGTCCGACCACTTCCTGACCGATGGCCTGATCGTCTACACCAAGGGGCGTATCGCCAATTCCGAACTGCGCTTCAACGCTGACGCGGCCGACGCCAGCGAGGGCGTGGCGCTGGTAGTGCTGATCAACGGCGGCAGCGCATCGGCCTCGGAAATCGTCGCCGGCGCACTGCAGGACCACAAGCGTGGCGTGCTGATGGGTACTGACAGCTTTGGCAAAGGCTCTGTGCAGACCGTACTGCCATTGAACAACGACCGCGCCCTGAAGCTCACCACGGCGCTCTACTACACCCCGAACGGGCGCTCGATCCAGGCCCAGGGCATTCACCCTGATATCGAGGTCGAGCGCGCCAAGCTCACCCGCGAGCAGGCCGCGGAGGGTATCCGCGAAGCCGACCTCACCGGCCACCTCGGCAACGGCAATGGCGGGCCGGAGCGGCCCAGCGGCACACCGGCGGCAAGCGACTCGCCGCGCCCTCAGGATGAGGACTACCAGCTCGGCCAGGCGCTGAATCTACTCAAGGGATTGAACCTCACCCGCGGCCAATAGGCATGCTGCGGCGCGTGCTGGCCCTGTTGAGCGTGCTCGCCCCGTTGCTGCTGGCGACGCCCGCTCACGCCGGTAACGCGGATACCGCGCGGCCCGGCCAGGCGGCGAGCACGCCGAGGCTGGCATTGGTCATCGACGACCTGGGGCAGAACGCCGTCCGGGACCGTCGGGTACTGGCGCTTCCTGGACCCGTGGCGCTGGCGATCCTGCCGGAGACGCGGGATGCAAAGGCGCTGGCCGAAGCGGCCCGATCCGCCGGCAAGACCGTCATGCTGCACCTCCCCATGGCGCCCGCTGGCGGGCCCTATGCCTGGGAACCGGGCCTCGCGCCAGAGGAGCTGCTCGACCGGCTCGACCGCGCCCTACGTCGGGTTCCGCATGCCCGCGGCGTCAACAACCACATGGGCAGCCAGATGACCGGCCGGCAACCGCCGATGGCGGCGCTGATGGCCGAACTGCAGCGACGTCATCTGTTTTTTCTCGACAGCCGCACCAGCGCGAGGACAGTGGCTGCGGCCGCAGCGCAACGCATCGGACTGGCCAGCCTTTCGCGCGACATCTTTCTCGACGACGATCCCAGTCCGGCGGCCGTGGCGGCTCAGTTCGAGGCGGCCCTGCGGCTGGCTCGCCGGCAGGGCTCGGTGGTCATGATCGGGCATCCGCACCCGGCCACCCTCGCCCTACTCGAGCGCGAACTGCCGCGACTGCAACGGCAGGGCATCGATTGGATCGGCATCGACCAGATGATCGCCACCCGCGGCAACCGGGCGATGCTGGCACACGGCTCCCAGGGCATCTACCGCTGAAATGGCTTATAGATAGCGCCGCATGATCGCCTCGATCGCGCCGTCGCGCTTCATTTCGTCCAGCGCGCCCTGCAGCCGCTTGACCACCTCGTCCGGCGTCTGCCGGTTCAGCGCCAGGAACAGTTGCGCATCGTTGAAGCGCAACACCGTGGTCAGCCCGCTGACCCCTTCCTGCTTGGCGAGATAAGGACCGACCGGATCGGTGGTGGCCCAGAGATCGATCTGCCCCTTGAGCAGCTTGCCGACGTTTTCCTGGTCGCGCAGCGAATTGAGTGGCGCGAAGCCCTTGCTTTCCAGGTGCTGGCTGACCGCATCGTCCTTGTAGGCGCCGATGCGGTACTGCCGCGCCTGCTCCAGCGAGTCCAGGCGCAGCGTACTGCCGGGCGGCGCCAGCAGCACCCAGCCCGTGCTGGCGAGGGGCCCGACCCACTTGAACAGCGGCTCGCGTTCCGCCGTGAAGGTGGTGGAGAACAAGCCCTGGTCCGGCTGGGCCAGCACCTGGTTGTAGATGCGCTCCCAGGGGAAGCGCAGCGTCAGGCTGTAGGCGATCCCGGCGCGCTTGAACATCTCCCGGACGATATCGGCGTTGATGCCGCTGATGTTGCGCTCGGCTGCGTAGTTCTTGCCATCGGCCGCCATGTTGAACGGCGGGAAATTCTCGGTCAGCAGGACGACCTGGTAATCCTCGGGCAATGCGGCCTGGGCCGGAAGGTTGAGCGTCAGCAACAGCAGGACCGCCAGTACAGCTCTCATCGAAGGCTCCCTCTCTCTACAATGCGGCGCGGCGCCTTCCAACGCCTCGCCCGGGTGCGCCCGCGAAGCGGGCACCCTTACTTGTAGCAAGTTCTGGCCCAGGCGCGCTGTCACCCGGCCAAAATGAGAGCCGCCTCACACAATTGTCCATGCGAGCGCCTTTGGCGAACCGCCACGCGCCCCGCGCAGGGGCGGGCAGCCTCGAAACAGTGCGCCCGGACCTCGCGGGCGTTCAGAGGTACCGGTTGGTGATGGTATTGAGGGTGCCATCCGCGTTCATTTCGTCCAGCGCCGCCTGCAGCTTGGCGACCGTGGCTTCGGGGACATCCTTGTTGAGCGCCAGGTAGAGTTCCGCGCTGTCGAACTTGAGGACCCGCTTGAGCCCGATCACGCCCTGCTGCTTTGCCAGAAAGCGGCCCGCCGGGTCGCCGGTGGCCCACAGATCGATGGCACCGCCCTGCAGCTTCTCGACATTGGTCTGGTCGCGCAGGGCCAGCGCAGGCTGCAGTCCCTCGGCCGCCAGGTGCTCGGCGATGGCGTCGCCCTTGTAGGCACCGATGCGGTATTGGCCGGCCTGCGCCAGGCTGTCGATCTCGAGCGTGCTGTCGCCGCGCGCCAGCAGAACCCAGTCGTCGGGGCCGATCGGTCCGACCCAGCGAAACAGCGCTTCGCGCTCCGGCAGCCGCGCCGTCACGAACACGCCGTAGCCGGGCATTTCCAGCGCCATCTTGTAGATCCGCTCCCAAGGAAAGCGCAGCGTCAAGGTGTAGTCGACGCCGGCGCGCCTGAACATCTCGCGCACGATATCGGCGGCGATACCGGTGATGTTCTCGTCGCGGGCGAAATTCTTGCCATCGACGGCCATGTTGTACGGCGGGAAGTTTTCGGTCAGCAGGTTGATCTGCTCGGGCGCGGCACCAGCGGCACCCGCGGCCAGCGACAGGCCGGTAACCAGCGCGAGAAGCGTGCTCTTGAACATCGTTGACTCCTTGGTGACGCGGCAGCCGTGGCCCTGCGCGGCTGTGTTCCTGGTAAACGCCGAGCAGGCAACGCTCAGCGCATCACGATGCCGCAGCGGGCCATGTAGGCCTTGGCTTCGGGCACGGTGTATTCGCCAAAGTGGAAAATGCTGGCCGCGAGCACCGCATCGGCCTTGCCTTCGAGGATGCCATCGGCCAGGTGCTGCAGATTGCCGACGCCGCCGGAGGCGATCACCGGAATGTGCACGGCCTCGCTGATGGCGCGGGTCACGCCGAGGTCGTAGCCGCTCTTTACGCCGTCCTGGTCCATGCTGGTGAGCAGGATTTCGCCGGCCCCCAGCGCTTCCATCTTCTGCGCCCAGAGCACGGCATCGAGCCCGGTCGGCTTACGCCCGCCATGGGTGAAAATCTCCCAGCGGCCGGGCTCGCCGGGCTTCGATACGCGCTTGGCATCGATGGCGACGACGATGCACTGCGAGCCGAAGCGCTCGGCCGCCTCGCCGACGAACTCCGGGGTAAACACCGCGGCGGTGTTGATCGAGACCTTGTCAGCTCCGGCGTTGAGCAGGTTGCGAATATCCTGTACCGAGCGCACACCGCCGCCGACAGTCAGCGGAATGAACACCTGGCTGGCCATGCGCTCGACGGTGTGCAGGGTGGTATCGCGGTTGTCGACGCTGGCCGTGATGTCGAGAAAGGTGATCTCGTCGGCGCCCTGTTCGTCGTAGCGACGGGCAATTTCCACTGGATCACCGGCGTCGCGGATGTTTTCGAACTGGACGCCCTTGACCACGCGGCCGTTGTCCACGTCCAGGCAGGGAATGATGCGTTTGGCCAAGGCCATGGTCGATCTCTCTCGTAGGGTGGACAACCGCGCAGCGTTGTCCACCGGGTCACCGGATGCACGGCGGACAAGCGAAGCTTTGTCCGCCCTACGGCTTATTCGTCCTTGTACTTCAGATCGCAGAGCGCCTGCGCCTCGGCAACATCGAGCGTGCCTTCGTAGATCGCACGACCGGTAATTGCGCCGACAATCCCGCGCGTGTTGGTGTCCAGCAGCTTCTGAATGTCGCCGATGTTGTGGATGCCGCCGGACGCAATCACCGGGATGCGGCTGGCGTTGGCCAGGGCCACGGTGGCCTCGACGTTGCAGCCCTGCATCATGCCGTCCTTGGCGATGTCGGTGTAGACGATCGCCGAGACGCCATCGGACTCGAAGCGGCGCGCCAGATCGGCCGCCTGCACACTGGAAACTTCCGCCCAGCCGTCGGTAGCGACGAAGCCGTCCTTCGCATCCAGACCGACGATCACCTTGCCCGGAAAAGCGCGGCAGGCTTCACCGACGAACTCTGGCTGCTTGACCGCCTTGGTGCCGATGATCACGTAGCTGACGCCAGCGCGAACGTAGTGCTCGATGGTTTCCAGCGAGCGGATGCCGCCGCCGATCTGGATCGGCAGGTCGGGATAGCGCTTGGCGATTGCAGTGACCACTTCACCATTGACCGGCTGGCCTTCAAAGGCGCCGTTGAGATCGACCAGATGGAGGCGACGGCAACCGGCTTCGACCCACTTGGCGGCCATTGCCACCGGATCATCGGAAAACACTGTGGCGTCATCCATTAGGCCCTGACGCAGACGTACGCAGGCGCCGTCCTTGAGATCGATGGCGGGAATAATCAGCATGGCTCGAACCTGTTCAAATCAAGTGTCGTTAAGGTCAGCTCTTCTCGAGCGCCCACAAGTCGCTTTCGATGCTTTCGAACCTGTCTTTCAGGTGCGTCTGCACGTCGAAAATCGCCTTGTTGTAATACAGCGGTGCGATGTCCCGGGCGAACAGATCAAGCACTTCCTGCGCTTCGAACGAGCCCAACTCCAGCTCGAAACGGTCTTCCATAAAGCGCTTGATGGTCTGTTGCGCGGCCTGCTCCTGAGCGGAATCCAGCGTCAAGACCGGTGCCTTTGGCTTGGCCCGGCTCATTACCAGCGACCATCCCAGGCGGCAAAATTCTGCAGCAGCTGCAGACCATGGGTGTGGCTCTTTTCAGGATGGAATTGCACGGCGAAGCGCGAACCGTCGGCCAGTGCGGCGGCGAAATCCTTGCCGTAGTGACCGCGACCGACCACCTGTCGAGGGTTGCCGGCCTCGATGTAATAGCTATGCACGAAGTAGAAGCGGCCGTCGGCCGGGATGTTGTGCCACAGCGGGTGGCTCACGGCCTGCTCCACCTGGTTCCAGCCCATATGCGGCACCTTCAGGCGCTCCCCGTCTTCCTCCAGGTTCTTGCCGAAGAAACGCACCTGGCCAGGAAACAAGCCGATGCAATCGACGCCACCGTTCTCTTCGCTGCGCTCCATCAGTGCCTGCATACCCACGCAGATACCGAGGAACGGGCGGTCGACGCTGACCTCGCGGACCAACTCGTCGAAGCCCAGGCGGCGAATCTCGGCCATGCAGTCTCGAATCGCCCCGACGCCGGGGAACACCACCCGATCGGCTTCGCGGATCACCTGAGCATCGCTGGTGATCAGCACCCGGCCAGCACCGACGTGCTCGAGCGCCTTGGCCACCGAATGCAGGTTTCCCATGCCGTAATCGATGACGGCGACGGTCTGCATTACAGGCAACCCTTGGTCGAGGGCATCTGACCGGCCATGCGCTCGTCCAGCGTCACCGCCATGCGCAGCGCGCGGCCAAATGCCTTGAACACGGTCTCGATCTGGTGATGGGTGTTGTGCCCGCGTAGGTTGTCGATATGCAGCGTGACCTGGGCGTGATTGACGAAGCCCTGGAAGAATTCCTGGAACAGGTCGACATCGAAGCCGCCCACCGTGGCGCGAGTGTAGGGAACGTGCATCTGCAGGCCCGGGCGCCCGGAAAAGTCGATCACCACGCGCGACAGCGCTTCGTCCAGCGGCACATAGGCATGCCCGTAGCGGGTCATGCCCTTCTTGTCACCGACAGCCTTGGCAAACGCCTGGCCGAGGGTGATGCCGACATCCTCGACGGTGTGGTGGTCATCGATGTGCAAATCGCCCTGGCACTCGATATCCAGGTCGATCAGGCCGTGACGGGCTATCTGGTCGAGCATGTGCTCGAGAAACGGCACACCGATGGCGAAGCGGCTGTTGCCGGTGCCGTCTAGGTTGATGGTGGCCTTGACCTGGGTTTCCAGGGTGTTGCGCTCTACGCAAGCCGTACGCTCGGACATCCACAGCTCCGCTGATCGTGGGGCGAAAAAGACGCACATTATAGGGCCAAACCCGGCTGGGGGATATGCGCCAGCCGCGCCCGGACGGCCAGGCGGCCGCGCCCGCAGCAGCCCCTCGTGCGACACCCGCACGTCGGGGTTATGCTTGCCGGCACCTTCCGCCCAGTACCCAGGTTCGCATGCCCGTTCACTTCGAAAGCCTCACCGAGCCCAGCCAGCAGGATCGCACCGACCTGGCGAAGATCTTCGCCGATGCCCCTGCCTGGCTGCTGGCACCCTATCCGAACGCCGACGCACTGATCGCCGACGGGCTCGCCAATGGCCGCCTGGTGGCCGGCCGCTTCAACGATCGCCTGCTCGGCGCTGCCCTGTTGCAGCGCGACCTCCCGCATTGGCGCCTGTCGCACCTGTGCGTGCGACGGATCACCCGCCGCCGCGGCGTGGGGCGACGGATCATCGAGGAAAGCCAGCGTCTGGCCCGCGAGGCCGGCACCACGCTGCACCTGGCGGCGGCGCCGGCGCAGCTCGAGGCGCAGGCCCTGGCCGCGCGTACGCACCTGCCGCTCTACGCGCTCTAGACCAGCCGGGGCCGGCGCCGGCCAAACCCGCCAGGAACCCCGGCGCAGGCAGCCACTCCAACGCCCACGGCGGCGAAGGCCGCGGCTCGTGACGCTATACTCGCTGCTTTTGAAATACCCAAACAAAGGACCTGTCCATGAAAGCGCTCGGCAAGATCCTGGGCTTGGTAATCCTCGGGTTGCTGCTGCTCATCGTCGCATTGGGCTTTGCCCTGACCCACCTGTTCGACCCCAACGACTACAAGGACGAAATCCGTGAGCTTGCCCGAGACAAGGCCGGACTGGAGCTGAACATCGCCGGCGACATCGGCTGGAGCCTGTTCCCCTGGCTCGGCCTGGAACTGCACGACACCACCCTTGCCAGCGCGCGCACGCCGCAGCAGCCGTTCGCCGACCTGCGCATGCTCGGCCTGTCGGTCCGTGTGCTGCCGCTGTTGCGCCGCGAAGTGCAGATGAGCGACATCACCCTCAACGGCCTCAACCTGACCCTGGCGCGCGACGAAAACGGCCGTGGCAACTGGGAGGGCGTCGGCCAGCCTGCCGCCACCCAGGCGACGGCCGACAGCGCGCCGAATACGCCAGACGAGCCGGCAGCCGACCCGGCGCCGGCCACAAACGGCAAGCGCTCACTGCAACTGGACATCGACAGCCTGACTATCAGCGACGCCCGAGTCGCCTATCACGACGCGCGAAGCGGCCAGCAGTTCAGCGCCGAAGGCATCGAACTGAGCACCGGCGCCATCCGCGAAGCCACCTCCATCCCGCTCAAGCTCAATGCCTTTTTCGGAACCAACAAGCCGGTCCTGCGCGCGCGCACCGAACTGCAGGGCGCGCTGCGTTTCGACACCCGGCTCAAGCGCTATCAGCTGGAAAACCTACGCCTGAGCGGCGAGGCCTCTGGCGAGCCCCTGCAGGGCAAGACGCTGTCCTTCAGCGCCCAAGGCCAGCTGCTGGTCGACCTCGCGGCAGACATCGCCGAATGGACCAGCCTGAAGTTCACCGCCAACCAGCTGCGCGGCCTGGGCGAGCTGAAGGTACGCAACCTGCAGCAGCAACCGGAGCTGGCCGGCGCCCTGTCGATTGCCGAATTCAACCTGCGCGACCTGCTGCAGGGCCTGGGCCAGACACTGCCGCCCATGGCCGACAGCGCTGCCCTGGGCTCACTCGAACTGGTGACCCGGCTGGCCGGCAGCCCCAACAGCCTGACGCTGGAAGAACTGGATCTGAAACTCGACGGCAGCCACTTCACCGGCCAAATCGCCGTCAGCGATTTCGCCAAGCAGGCGCTGCGCGTCGACCTCAAGGGCGACCGCTTCAACCTTGACCGCTACCTGCCGCCCGCCGACCCGGCGGATCCAGCCGGCGCAGCCCGCAAGAGCGAAGTCCAGGCCACCGAAGCCGCCGTGGCTGGCAGCGGCACCACCCCGCTGCCGGACAAGCCGACCCAGGCCGCCTGGAGCGACGCAGAGATGCTACCGGTCACCACGCTGCGCCGCCTCGACACGGCCATCAAGCTCAACATCGATAACCTCACCGCGCTCGACCTGCCGCTCGACGGCTTCGCCGTCACGGCGCACTCGGCCGGCGGCTTGCTGACCCTGGACGAACTGCGCGGCGGGCTCTACAACGGCCGGCTGGATGCCTCGGCCAGCCTCGACGTCCGCCCCGCGATCCCCCAGCTTAGCGCCGAAACCCGCCTGGCCCGCGTGCCAGTCGAGCAACTGCTGCGCAGCCAGAACGAAAAGGTCATCGTCAAGGGGCTGCTCAACCTCGACGGCGACCTGCGCACCCAGGGCAATAGCCAGAAGGCCTGGGTGGACAACCTCAACGGCAAGATCGGCTTCATCATCGACAACGGCATCCTCGTCGACGCCAACCTCGAGCAGCAAGTCTGCCGCGCCATTTCCACCCTCAACCGCAAGCCCCTGTCCAGTGACCCGCGCGGCAAGGACACACCCTTCCGTGAGTTCAAGGGCAACCTTGTGCTGCGCGACGGCGTCGCCAACAACCCCGACCTCAAGGCGAGCATTCCCGGCCTGACCGTCAACGGCGAAGGCGACATCGACCTGCGCGTGCTCGGCATGGATTATCGGGTTGGCATCGTCGTTGAAGGAGACAAGGGCGCGATGCCCGACCCGGCCTGTGAGGTCAACGAACGCTTCGTCGGCATCGAATGGCCGCTGCGCTGTCGCGGCCCGCTCGAGCTGGGCGCCAAGGCGTGCCGCTTCGACAATGACCGCCTTGGCAAGATCGCGGCACGGCTGGCCGGCGAAAAGCTCAACCAGACCATCGAGAAAAAGCTCGGCGACAAGGTCAGCCCCGAACTCAAGGATGCTCTAAAGGGCCTGTTCAACCGATGAGCGAGCCTGTCCTCAGCCCCGAGCAATTCAGCGCCGCCGTGCTTGTCTGGTACGACCGTCACGGCCGCAAGGACCTGCCCTGGCAGCAACGCATTACACCTTACCGGGTCTGGGTCTCGGAGATCATGCTGCAGCAGACCCAAGTCAGCACCGTGCTTGGCTATTTCGACCGTTTCATGGAGGCACTGCCCACCGTCGAAGCCCTGGCCAGCGCCGGGGAGGACGAGGTGCTGCACCTGTGGACCGGCCTCGGTTACTACAGCCGCGCGCGCAACCTCCACCAGACCGCCAAGCGCGTGGTGGCCGAATTCGGCGGCGAGTTTCCCCGGGACGTGGCCCAGCTGGCCGAGCTCCCCGGAATAGGCCGTTCCACCGCCGGCGCCATCGCCAGCCTGAGCATGGGCCTGCGTGCGCCGATCCTCGACGGCAACGTCAAGCGCGTTCTGGCCCGCTATGAGGCCCAGGACGGCTACCCCGGCGAACCCAGGGTCGCTCGCCAGCTCTGGGAAGTCGCCGAACGATTCACCCCAACGCAGCGGGTCGACCACTACACCCAGGCGATGATGGACCTGGGCGCCACGCTGTGCACCCGCAGCAAGCCCAGCTGCCTGCTCTGCCCGCTGCGCACCGGCTGCCGCGCCCATCGGCTCGGCCGCGAGACCGACTTTCCGGTGGCCAAGCCACGCAAGGCGCTGCCGCGCAAGCGCACCCTGATGCCGCTGCTGGCCAACCGGCAAGGCGCCATCCTGCTCTATCGTCGCCCACCGAGCGGACTCTGGGGCGGCCTCTGGAGCCTGCCGGAACTGGATGACCTGACAGCCCTCGCACCGCTTGCCGAACGGCATCAGCTGCAACTGGCTGAACGACGCGAGCTGCCCGGGCTGGTGCACACCTTCAGCCACTTCCAGCTCGCCATCGAACCTTGGCTGATTCGCGTCGACGCCCAGACCGACGTCGTGGCCGAGGCCGACTGGCTCTGGTATAACCTCGCCACCCCGCCGCGACTGGGGCTTGCCGCCCCGGTAAAGACGCTGCTCAAGCGCGCCGCCGACGAACTGAACGCAGGAGATAACTCATGACCCGCACCGTGAACTGCCGCAAGTACAAAGAAGAACTGCCAGGCCTCGATCGCCCGCCCTACCCCGGCGCAAAGGGAGAGGACATCTACAACAACGTTTCGAAGAAGGCCTGGGACGACTGGCAGAAGCACCAGACCATGCTGATCAACGAACGTCGGCTGAACATGATGAACGCCGAGGACCGCAAGTTCCTGCAAGCCGAGATGGACAAGTTCTTCTCCGGCGAAGACTACGCACAGGCCGAAGGCTACGTACCACCAAGCGAGTGAGTCGCCACGGCTGGCCCACGCCACCCTGCGCCCCGCCCAAAAGAGGCCTCGCAACGCTAAATGCCCGTTCTAGCTAAATATTTCCACTTCCACGCTTGACAGGCAAAAGCCAAATCCGTCTAATAGCGCCCCGTTGCCCAGGTAGCTCAGTCGGTAGAGCAGGGGATTGAAAATCCCCGTGTCGGCGGTTCGATTCCGTCCCTGGGCACCACCTTTCGTTTTCAGGTGGTGCCAAAACCACCTGAAAGCCCACAAGAAGCCCGCCTAGTGCGGGTTTTTTGTTGTCTGCACTTCCCTACCCTTCCCTTGTAAGCCCAAACAATTGTGCGCAGATTCGTGAGTAGAGCCGGTTCGGTCTAAAAATCTACTCACAGCGACACAATGGGGCGCCCGAATGGCGCGGCTTGCGAGGGAATTGCAATGGCGCCTGTCGTCGGCATCCAGCGCTTCCTGACCGGGCTGCATTTCATCCAGTTCGACCACTGGGCCCTGCGCTGGCTGTACTTCGCCGGCGGTCTCAGCGGCTGCCTGATGATCGCCACCGGGCTGCTTTTCTGGAGCAGCGCGCGGCGCGCCAGGCACCTGCGCCAGGGGCGCAGTGGCGCCCGTCTGGTCGATGCGCTGAGCGTGGCCAGCGGCACCGGCCTGGTCGTCGCAACCCTGGGCTTCTTCATTGCCAACCGGCTGCTGCCCGCGGGCGGCGCCATCGACGGCCCGCAACGTGCCGTTCTTGAAGGCTGGGCCTTCTTCCTCTGCTGGGCGCTTTCGCTGGCGCATGCCGTGCGCTGGCCGGCGCAGGCCTGGCGACACCAGCTGCAGCTGGCCGCGGCCCTGGCGGTGGGCGCGGTGTTGCTCAACGCGCTGACCACCGGCGACCATTTGCTGCGGACCCTGGCGGACGGCCCGGCGGCGGTGGCCGGTATGGACCTGATGCTGCTGGCGCTCGCCGGCTGTTGCCTGCTGGCGGCCGCGCGCCTGCGACGCGCCCAGCGTACGGCGGCCCGCCCGACCACCGAACCGGCGGAGACTGCGCAACGTGCCTGACGGCCTGCCCGGCGTGATCGCCTTTGTCCTCTGATACCTCGCCTGCGCCCTGTTCGCCCTGGCGCAACCGCCGCACTGGCGGGCAGTGACCCAGGCCGCCTCGCCGGGCTCCGCGCCCGGACGCACCAAGGATCTGGCCACCTTACTGCTGGCGGGCGCGCTGGCATGGCTGCTGCTGACCGAAGGAGCGGGCTTCGGCGTGCTGCTCTGGGTGATGCTGGGCAGCGCCGCGGCCATGACGCTGTCGCTTACCCTGAGCTGGAGACCGGGCTGGCTGCGGCCGCTGGCGCGCCTGATCGACACCGCGCTGCGCTGAACTACGCCGCGCAGCGCGGCGTCCGGACTGGCGGCACGGCAAAAATCGACTTAGTCTCCCCCTGTTGCAGTCGGCCCTTGTCGGGCCAGCAGTCAGGAGCATCAGACCGTGCGGACGCTTTCCTCGATTCTCGTGGCCTGGCTGCTGTCGGCACCCGCCCTGGCGGCACCGTGGACCTTTGTCACCGAGGATTTCCCGCCCTTCACCTACGCCGCCGAGGCCCCCGTTCCGGCCGGCGGCGACCAGGCGAGCGGGCCGCTGGTGGATATCGTGCATGCGGTCTGCCAGCGCCTGGCGCAGGACTGCTCGGTCACCCTGCACCCCTGGCGGCGCGCGCTGCGCCTGGCCGAACAGGGCGAGGTCGACGGCATCTTCACCGTGGTCCGCTCGCCGCCACGCGAGGCGGCCTTCCACCTCACCCGCATGCTGGTGCGCTCGCGCTACAGCATCTTCGTCCGCCAGCATTCGGCGTTCGTCTACAACCAGCCGGCGGACCTGGCCGGCCGCACCATCGGCGTCTATGGCCCGTCGGGAACCTCCTACGTACTGGCCCAGCGCCTCGCCCCGGTGCCCGACGTCCAGGTGCACCTCACCGCCAACAACCGCCGCCTGCTGCGCATGCTCGACACCGGACGCTTCGGCGAGGAAGGGCTGGCCGTGCTCAACGAGGACGTGGCCTGGCACCTGATCGAGGAGGAGCGATTGCACGGCATTCGCGAAGCCGGGCAGTTCGCCACGGTGTCCTACGGCATCGGCCTGTCCCGAAAGCGCTTCAGCGATGCACAGTTCCAACGCTTCGAGGCCGCCCTAGACGCACTGATCAGCGATGGCAGCGTGCCTACGATCCTGCGCCGCTACCAGCTGGAACCCGCCTACTGAACGACCTGCGTACCCATCGGCCGACGCTTGCGCCTACGCCAGCCGACCGCATCCGCAAGGCGCGCAATAAAAAAGGCTGAGCATTCGGCCGCGCATCGACGTCTACCCTCTGTAGAACGCCTCGCCCCGCCCGCCCCGGCGGCGTGCGATCCGCCCTTACTGCAGAGGACCCGAACGCCCTATGGACGCCGCGAAGAAGCTCCCCAAAGCCATCATCCTCGTACCCGTATTCATCCCCGCCGTGGTCGTGACCCTGCTGCTGGTGGTCGGCACCATGAGCAACCCGGACCTGGCCGGCGAGGTATTCAGCGCGACGCTGGCGTTCATCACCACCAACTTCGGCTGGTTCTACATGCTCTCGGTGGCATTTTTCCTGGTATTCATCGTCGGCATCGCGATGACCCCCTGGGGCAACATCAAGCTCGGCCCGGACCACGCCGAGCCGCAGTACAGTTTTCCGGCCTGGTTCGCCATGCTGTTTTCCGCCGGCTACGGCATCGCCCTGCTGTTTTTTGGCGTCGCCGAGCCGGTGCTGCACTACGCCTCGCCGCCGGCCGGTGCGGCGCAAACCGTCGACTCGGCCAAGCAGGCGATGCAGATCGCCTTCTTCCACTGGGGCTTCCATATCTGGGCGATCTACGGCCTGACCGGGCTGGTGCTGGCCTACTTCTCCTTTCGCCATGGCCTGCCGCTGTCGATGCGTTCGGCGCTGTACCCGCTGATCGGCGAGCGCATCCACGGCCCGATCGGGCATGTGGTGGACGTGTTCGCCATCCTCGGTACGCTGTTCGGCATCGCCACCACGCTGGGGCTGTCGGTCACCCAGATCAACGCCGGGCTCAACTACCTGTGGCCGGGCATTCCGGTGAGCATCGGCGTGCAGCTGGTGGCCATCGCGATCATCACCGCGCTGGCGATCTGCTCGGTGGTGGCCGGTTTGGACAAGGGCGTGAAGAACCTCTCGCTGCTGAACATGATCCTGGCCATCGGGCTGATGCTGTTCGTCTTCGTCGCCGGACCGACCATTTTCATCCTCGAGACCTTCCTGCAGAACACCGGCAGCTACCTCAACAACATCATCGAGCGCACCTTCAACCTGCAGGCCTATTCGCGCAGCGACTGGATCGGCAACTGGACGCTGTTCATCTTTGGCTGGACCATCGCCTGGTCACCCTTCGTCGGGCTGTTCATCGCCAAGATCAGCCGTGGCCGGACCATTCGCCAGTTCGTGTTCGGCGTAATGTTCGTGCCGACGATCTTCACCTTCCTGTGGTTCTCAGTGTTCGGCGACACTGCCCTGCACCTGATCATGGTCGAGGGCTACACCTCGCTGATCGCCGACGTCCAGGCCGACAACGCCATCGCGCTGTTCAAGCTGTTCGAGCTGCTGCCGATGACGTCGATCGCCTCGTTCCTGGCGGTGCTGCTGATCATCACCTTCTTCGTCACCTCGTCGGACTCCGGCTCCCTGGTGATTGACTCCCTGGCTGCCGGCGGGGTGAGCCAGACACCGGTCTGGCAGCGGGTGTTCTGGGCCAGCATCGAAGGCGTCGTGGCCTCGGCGCTACTGCTCGCTGGCGGGCTGAGTGCATTGCAGACCATGACCATCGCCAGCGCCCTGCCGTTTGCCATCATCATGCTCATCTCAGCGCTAGGCATGTGGCGCGCGCTGGTCATTGAGGGGCATCACGAGACCAGCCTGCAGGCCCACATGCAGGGCAGCCGACTGGCCAGCAACGCAGGACCGGGTCTGTGGAAGAAACGCCTGGCCGGGCTGGTCAGCTTTCCCGACCGGACGCAGGTTGCCAGCTTCATGGACACCACGGTGCTCAAGGCCATGCGCCGCGTGCAGCGCGAGCTCGACGGGCAGGACTGGCAGGCCGAGGTGCAGACCGACGAAGCCCACTCGCGGATTTACCTGGAGGTGTTCAAGGAGGACCAGGTGGATTTCATCTACGAGATCCGCGCGGTCGGCTACGCCATGCCGGCGTTCGCCCTTGCTGAGGGACCGGACGCGGACGAACAGTACTACCGCGCCGAGGTGTTCCTGCGCCGCGGCGGCCAGCACTACGACGTCTATGGCTACGACCAGGCCGACATCATCAGCGACATCCTTGACCAGTTCGAGAAGTACCTGCACTTCCTGCACATCTCGCCCGGCAGCCTGCCGTGGAAAATGGACGAGCACGATGAAATGCTCACCGATGAGCCGCCGACCAAACCGGACCAGTCGACGCCGTGATGCGGGGTCGCGAGGGTGAACAGCGCGGCCAACGGAACCGCGATGAGCCAGGGACGGTTTTTTCATCTATATAAAGAGAGGCGCGCAGCGGACAGCCGGCGTGACTGCTGGGTCACGCCGACCGGCGCCGCGTCGCGCTTGGCGCATGCCCCCGCCCATGCTAGGTTTGCGCCTCGCCAGGACGGCGAGCAGTCGGCCGGAGCGCAATTTACACAGAAACGGACCAGGCCCGGCCTGACCCGACAAGAGGAAGCTCAATGGCCGAGGCCATCCCCGCACTGGAAATTCGCAACCTGCACAAGCGCTACGGCGACCTGGAAGTACTCAAAGGCATCTCGCTGACCGCGCGTGACGGCGACGTGATTTCCATCCTCGGCTCGTCCGGCTCGGGGAAATCCACCTTCCTGCGCTGCATCAACCTGCTGGAAAACCCCAACGAAGGCGAGATCCTGGTCGCTGGCGAGCAGCTGCGCCTCAAGCGCGCCAAGGACGGCGACCTGGTTGCCGCCGATGCCAAACAGATCAACCAGATGCGCAGCAAGCTCGGCTTCGTGTTCCAGAACTTCAACCTCTGGCCGCACATGAGCGTGCTCGACAACATCATCGAGGCACCGCGGCGGGTACTTGGCCAGAGCAAGGCCGAGGCGACCGAAACTGCCGAGGCGCTGCTGGCGAAAGTGGGCATCGCCGACAAACGCCACGTTTACCCAAACCAGCTCTCCGGTGGCCAGCAGCAGCGCGCGGCGATCGCCCGCACCCTGGCGATGCAGCCGCAAGTCATCCTTTTCGACGAGCCCACCTCGGCCCTCGACCCGGAGATGGTACAAGAAGTGCTTGCAGTGATCCGGTCACTCGCCGACGAGGGCCGCACCATGCTGCTGGTCACCCATGAAATGAGCTTCGCCAAGCAGGTCTCTTCCGAGGTGGTCTTTCTCCACCAGGGCCTGATCGAAGAACAAGGAACACCGGAGCAGGTGTTTGACAACCCCCAATCGGCACGCTGTAAACAGTTCATGTCCAGCCATCGCTAATGGAGCAACACCGCATGAAAAGCTATAAGAAGATACTGCTGACTGCCGCCGCCACTTTGATGCTCGGCGCCAACGCCTTTGCCGCGGACAAGTTGCGCATCGGTACCGAAGGCGCCTACCCGCCCTTCAACCTGATCGACGCCAGCGGCCAGGTGGTCGGCTTCGACCTGGACATCGCCCACGCGCTCTGCGCCAAGATGAAGGTCGAGTGCGAAGTGGTCACCTCCGACTGGGACGGCATCATCCCTGCGCTCAACGCCGGCAAGTTCGACTTCATCGCCGCCTCCATGTCGGTGACCGAGGAGCGCAAGCAGGCCGTCGACTTCACCGATCACTACTACACCAACAAGCTGCAGTTCGTGGCGCCGAAGTCGGTCGATTTCAAGACTGACGAGAGCTACCTCGACGGCAAGACCATCGGCGCCCAGCGTGCGACCATCGCCGGCACCTGGCTGGAAGACAACCTCGACGACGTGGTCGACATCAAGCTCTACGACACCCAGGAAAACGCCTACCTGGACCTGGCCTCGGGCCGCGTCGATGGCATCCTCGCCGACTCGTTCGTGCAGTGGGAATGGCTCAAGAGCGACGCCGGCAAGAACTTCGAGTTCAAGGGCAAGCCGGTCTTCGACAACGACAAGATCGCCATGGCCGTGCGCAAGGACAACGATGAACTGCGCGAGAAGCTGAACAAGGCGCTCGCCGAGATCATCGCCGACGGCACGTACAAGGAAATCAACGCCAAGTACTTCCCCTTCGATATCTACTGATCCCGCTGAATCGGAGCCCGACCGCCGTCACTGGCTGGTCGGGCTTTGATGTTTGAGCCCATATGATTCCCGACCTTCATGGATTCGGTCCGGCGCTGATCGCCGGGACCTGGATGACCATTCAACTGGCCCTCGCGGCGCTGGCACTGGGCCTGGTGCTCGGGTTGCTGGGTGCGCTGGCCAAGACCTCTCCGCTGGCCAGCCTGCGCTGGCTGGGCGGCACCTATTCGACCATCGTGCGCGGCGTGCCCGAGCTGCTCTGGGTGCTGCTGATCTATTTCGGCACCATCGGGCTGGTACGCGGCATCGGCGAACTCGTCGGCATCGACAACCTGGCCCTCAGCCCCTTTACCGCCGGCACAATCGCCCTCGGCCTGTGCTTTGGCGCCTATGCCACTGAAGTCTTCCGCGGAGCGCTGCTGGCCATTCCCAAGGGGCATCGCGAAGCCGGACTTGCGCTGGGACTGGGCAAGCGGCGCATCTTCCTGCGCCTGATCCTGCCGCAGATGTGGCGCCTGGCGCTGCCGGGGCTGGGCAACCTGTTCATGATCCTGATGAAGGACACCGCACTGGTCTCGGTGATTGGCCTCGAGGAGATCATGCGCACCTCGCAGATCGCCGTGACCGCCAGCAAGCAGCCCTTCACCTTCTTCCTCGTCGCGGCGTTCATTTACCTCGGCCTGACGGTGGTCGCCATGACCTGCATGTACTTTCTCGAAAAACGCGCCGGGCGCGGCTTTGCCAGGAGCGCCGCATGAGCTGGGAACTCTTCATCAAATGGCTGCCGAGCTTTCTTGAGGGCGCCTGGCTGACGCTGCAACTGGTCGGTGCCTCGGTGATCGCCGGCCTGCTCCTTGCGCTGCCGCTGGGCATTGCGCGGTCCTCGCGCCTGTTCGCGGTGCGCGCGCTGCCCTATGGCTACATCTTCTTCTTTCGCGGCACCCCGCTGCTGGTCCAGCTGTTTCTCGTGTACTACGGCATGGCGCAGTTCGAGGCCGTGCGCGAAAGCTGGCTTTGGCCCTTCCTGCGCGAACCCTACTGGTGCGCGATCATCACCATGACGCTGCACACCGCCGCCTATATCGCCGAGATCATCCGGGGCGCGATCCAGAACGTGCCGTCCGGTGAAGTCGAGGCGGCGCGTGCACTGGGCATGTCGCGCCGCCAGGCGCTGTGGCACATCATTCTGCCGCGGGCCGCGCGCATCGGCCTGCCGGCCTACAGCAACGAAGTGATCCTGATGCTCAAGGCCAGCGCCCTGGCGAGCACCATCACACTGCTCGAGCTGACCGGCATGGCGCGCAAGATCGCCGCACGCACCTACATGCACGAGGAAATGTTTCTTACGGCCGGCCTCATCTACCTGATCATCGCCTTCATCCTGATGCAGGGCTTCAAGCGACTGGAGCGCTGGCTGCGCGTCGACGCCTGCCAGGGCCGCTGACGCTCCGGCCTGAGCGGGCCACGCCATGGGTCTCGCTCAGGCTCATGCCGCCCACCCGCGGGGCGGAATCCTGCCGCCCCGGCAGGGTCTGACGCACAACGTACATATCCCGAGGTCACCCATGCCCGCCGACATCCAGCGCATCGAAATGGACCAGCTCAGCTGCTGGCACATCCGCCACGGCGACGCCGAACTGGTGGTCGCCGAACAGGGCGCGCAGGTGCTCAGCTACCGCCGCGGTGCAGGGCTGCCAGTGATCTGGCTAAGCGAGCAAGCGCGCTTCCGGCAGGGCCAGCCGGTGCGCGGTGGCGTTCCCGTCTGCTGGCCTTGGTTCGGCGACCTGGCGCGCAACCCCGAGGACGTCCGGGCCACCTACCAGGGCGGCACGCCGCCCGCGCACGGCCTGGTGCGGGGTATCGACTGGACGCTGCAGGACAGCCGCCAGGACGCCGATGGCGCGGCCCTGGTGTTTGGCTGCGCCAGCCGCCAGGGCCTGCCGGGCTGGCCGCACGCCGTCGACCTCAGCCTCACCCTGCGACTCGGCCAGCACCTGCACCTGACGCTAACCAGCGAAAACCTCGGCGACGCGCCGCTGCCGCTGTCCCAGGCCTTGCACAGCTATTTTGCCGTCAGCGACATTCACCAGGTCGCCATCGAAGGCCTCGACCGCTGCCCCTATCTCGAGACGCTGGAAGACTGGCAGCGGCGCGAGCAGACCGGCGATCTTCGCTTTACCGGCGAAACCGACCGCATCTACCTCGACTTGCCGTCAAGGCTTTCGCTGTGCGACCCGGGCGCCGGCCGCCGCATCACCCTGGAAACCGAAGGCTCGCGTTCGGCGGTGCTCTGGAATCCCTGGATCGAGAAAGCCCGGCGCCTGTCGCAGTTCGCCGACGACGCCTGGCAGCGCATGCTCTGCATCGAGACGGCCAACGTGATGCTGGACATGGTCCTGCTGGCACCGGGCGCACGCCATTCGTTGAGCGTGTCGATCGGCGTAGAGACATTGAACAGCTGAGCCAACACCCGTGCGCCGGCACCCGCTGGCCCTGGCATTCAGCGTCTATACTCAGCGCAACAGCTGCCGCGGCGCTCACCTGTGCGAGGGCCAGCCCGGCGGTGAGTCGCACTGCTGAGGGATGCCCGCCATGGAAGCCGCCGAGTCGTTATCTCGAGTACCGATCATCCCCTCCCAGCCTGCATCAGCCCCGGCCTGATGCGCCATGAACAC
This sequence comes from Pseudomonas sp., assembly GCA_032064305.1. Taxonomy (GTDB): domain Bacteria; phylum Pseudomonadota; class Gammaproteobacteria; order Pseudomonadales; family Pseudomonadaceae; genus Stutzerimonas. The sequence continues at coordinate 149,955 of DAMBNU010000005.1, forward strand.
TGACTTCGACATTCTCCTGGCCGGCGCCGGCCACAGCCACCTCGGTGTCCTGCAGCGTTGGACCCAGCGCGACCGTCCGATGGGCCGGATCGGCCTGGTCTCGGCCGAGCCCCACGCGTGGTACTCGGGCATGATGCCGGGCCTTGTGGCCGAGCGTTACCAGCCCCGCGAGTGCCGGGTGCCGCTGCCGGCGCTGTGCGCCGCCGCCGAAGTGGAATTCATCCAGGGTACCCTGGTGGCGCTGCGGCCGGACACGCCCGGCGTGCTGCTGGCCACCGGCGTGACCCTGCGCAGCACCTGGCTGTCGCTCAACCTAGGCTCGCTGCCGGCGCTGCCAGAACAGACCGGCGACGGCATGGAGCTGCTGTCCGTGAAGCCGTTCGCCGACTTCATCCGACGCTGGCAGCAATGGGAAGAGGTTCCCGAGCCGATCGCGGTGCTCGGGGGCGGTGCGGCCGGGGTCGAATTGGCCCTGGCCATCGCCGGACGTGCACCGGCAGTGAGCCTGTTCAGTGCCGGCGAGCTGCTCGCCATGCACCCGCCCCGCCTGCGACGTCTGGCACTGGCGCAGCTGCAGCGGGCCGGGGTCGCGGTGCACGAACAGACGTGTATCCAGGCGGTGCAGGGCAATTGCCTGATCAGCGAGGGGGAGGTCCGCTGGCGCGGTCGGCGCCTGGTTGTGGCCACCGGTCCGAGGCCACTGGAGTGGCTGCACGAGTCGGGGCTGCGCCTGGCGCGCGACGGCTTTGTCGAGATCACGCCGGCGCTGCAGAGCCGCTCGCATCCGCAGGTATTCGCCGCCGGCGATTGCGCCAGCTTGCCCGGCGCGCTTCGCAACGGGGTACACGCCGTACGCCAGGCCGCGGTGCTGGCCGCCAACCTGGGCCAGGTGCCCATCGGCCAGCCGCTGCGCCACTATCACCCCCAGCCACGTTGCCTGGCGTTGCTGGCCGACGGCCACGGCGGCGCGATGCTGAGCTGGGACCGGCTCGCCGCCGAGGGACGGTTATTCGGCCGCTGGAAGGACCATCTCGACCGTCGTTTCGTGCAGAGCCACGGAGCCGAGGGCTGACGGCGCGCCGAGCAGCTGCTGCAGCCGCATCTCCAGCAGGACCGCGAAGCGGGAGTACCAGAGCCGGTTGCGTGGCGACGGGTGCGGCAGGGGATGCAGTCGAAAGGGTCGCTGCGTGCCCTGGCTGCTGGGCAGGGCGACCTCGCAATGCGTGGTGAAGCGGTCGTCGCGCTGCCAGAACGCCTCGAGCTGCTGGCGCTGCGCAGGCGACTGGCCGATGCCGAACCAGAAAAACGCCTCACGCCCCAGCGTGACGATGTCGCGACCGTGCCAGTTGTCGAGCAGCAGCTGCCGCATCAGTGGCTGGAAGCGGCGCTTCACGGCCATCGACCAGGCGCGGTTGCCCAGCGGCTTGTAGGGTACCGTATTGATCCAGAAGAACCCCTGGCCAACCGCGTGGCGGGCCTCGGCATCCGCAGGCTGGTCGCCGTGCAGATGGCGATGTAGCGCGCGGCGCACCAGCTGACCGCCGCTGCCGATGAAGGGTTCGCCGTGGCGCACCTCCTCGCGGCCCGGGTCACGACCGAAGAAGGCAATGGGCGCGTCCACCGGACCGAGCCCGATGATGGGCTCCAGCGGGTCCTTGCCGAAGGCGCTGTAGATGCCGCGGTCGATCCCCGCGGTCTGCGCCGCCAGGACCCGGAATGCCTCGCGCTGCGCTCGGTCGAGAAGCACCGGTGCCATCGGCTAGAGGTCGCCCTCTGCGACCAGGCTCACCTCGGCCGCAGTGATGGCGTAGGCGGCATCGGCCAGGTCGTTGCTGACCGGCTCGATCCGCAAGCGGCCGTCGACCCAGAGCGGGGCGTAGATATCCTCGATCAGCAGGCCGGCCGGGTAGCGCACCAGCACGATCTGGTTGGGGGGCGGCGGCGGCACATGGATGCAGGCGCCCGGGTAGGGCACCAGGAAGAATTCGGTGCTGCGCCCTTGGTTGTCGGTTTCCAGCGGCACCGGGTAGCCGCCGAGGCGGATCTGCCTGCCGTCGAGCACCGGCACGGTCTTGGCCGAGTACATCACCGCCGGCAAGCCGGCGCCCTGCCGGAGCCCGCCCTCGTCGCTGAAGCCGCTGCGCTCGGGTGAATCGTGCTCGAGCTCGGGCATCGCCTCCAGGGCATGGCGGTCCTCGGCGGGCATGAGTTCGAGCCAGTCCAGTTCGACTGGCGCGGCCGGAACGCCGCAGGCAAAGGACAGCAACAGGGTAACGACGAACGCGCGCATGAAGACCTTGCAGGGAAAGGGAACGGGGCCGCGGGGCGCGGCCCCGGGCGACTCAATGCTTGCGGCTGACCATGCCGTAGATCACCAGCAGGATGATCGCACCGACCACCGCGCCGATAAAGCCAGCGCCCTCGCCTGCCTCGTACAAACCGAGCGCCTGGCCGCCGTAGGTGGCCAGCAGCGAGCCGCCGATACCCAGCAGGATGGTCATGATCCAGCCCATGCTGTCGTTGCCAGGCTTCAGGAAGCGCGCGATGAGCCCGACGATCAGGCCGATGATGATGGTTCCGATGATGCCCATGGGCGATCTCCTCAAGTCCGAAAGTATGCGTTACGTATTCTCGGACCTGAGGGGCGCCAGCCAGTTCGCTGCCGAAAGCAGCAAGCCAGACGGCCGGGTGGTCAATCGCGGCTGATCAGCGACTCGACAGCAGTGATCTGTCGGTCCAGCGTGGAGCGGTCCGGGCAGCGCAGCGTGGCATGGCCCACCTTGCGTCCGACCTTGAAGGCCTTGCCGTAATGATGCAGATGGCAATCCTCGACGGCGATGACCTTGGCCACGTCGGGCACTTCACCGATGAAGTTGAGCATGGCGCTCTCGCCGACCTTGGCCGTAGAGCCGAGCGGCAAGCCACTCACCGCACGCAGGTGGTTTTCGAACTGGCTGCACTCGGCGCCTTCGATGGTCCAGTGACCAGAGTTGTGCACCCGCGGCGCGATCTCGTTGGCCTTGAGCCCACCGTCGACCTCGAAGAACTCGAAGGCCAGCACGCCGACATAATCCAGCTCTGTCAGCACGCGACCGACATATTCCTCGGCCAGCGCCTGCAGTGGATGATTACTGCTGGCCACCGACAACCGCAGGATGCCCTCTTCGTGGGTGTTGTGGACCAGCGGGTAGAAGCAGGTCTCGCCGTCCCGGCCGCGCACGGCGATCAACGAGACCTCTCCGGTGAAAGGCACAAAGCCTTCGAGGATGCAGGGCACGCTGCCCAGCTCGGCGAAGGCATTGGCGACCTCGACCGGCTTGCGCAGGACCTTCTGCCCCTTGCCGTCGTAGCCCAGGGTGCGGGTCTTGAGCACGGCCGGCAGGCCGATGCTGGCCGCAGCGGCATCCAGATCGGCCTGGGACTGGATGTCGGCAAACGCCGGCGTGGGGATGCCGAGATCCTTGAACATGGACTTCTCGAACCAGCGGTCGCGGGCAATGCGCAGCGCCTCGGCGCTTGGATACACCGGCACGAACTGCGACAAGAAGGCGACCGTCTCGGCCGGCACGCTTTCGAATTCGAAGGTCACCAGGTCGACCTCATCGGCCAGCTGGCGCAGGTGGTCCTGGTCGCTGTAGTCCGCCCTTAGGTGTTCGCCAAGCGCCGCCGCACAGGCGTCCGGGGCCGGGTCGAGGAAGGCGAAGTTCATCCCCAGCGGGGTCCCCGCCAGGGCGAGCATGCGGCCCAGCTGGCCGCCACCGATCACGCCGATCTTCATTACGCGTCCCTCGGGTCCGGGTTATCGAGCACGGTCTGGGTCTGTTCGTCGCGGAATCGCTTCAGCGCGGCGTGATAATCGGGAAATTCGTGGCCGAGGATGCTGGCCGACAGCAACGCGGCATTAATCGCGCCCGCCTTGCCGATGGCCAGGGTGGCGACCGGCACACCAGCCGGCATCTGCACGATCGACAGCAGCGAATCCACGCCCGAGAGCATCGAGGACTGCACCGGCACGCCAAGCACTGGCAGTTGCGTCTTGGCCGCGCACATGCCCGGCAGGTGCGCTGCGCCACCAGCGCCCGCGATGATCACGCGCAAACCGCGGGATTCAGCCTGTTCGGCGTACTGGAACAGCAGGTCGGGTGTGCGGTGTGCAGACACCACGGTGACTTCGTGCGGAATGCCGAGCTTTTCCAGCATGTCTGCGGTGTGGCTCAAGGTGGACCAATCGGACTTGGAGCCCATGATCACGCCTACCAGTGCGGTCATCGTCGTGCCTCTCTTCGGCGCCTAGGCGCATCAGGAACAACGGCCGCGCTGAAAACAGCGCGGCCGTGCAGGAACAGGGTCGGAACCGGCCCGACCAAAGGCCGCGCAGTATAACGCACGCCCCCAGCCCCCGGCACCTGCGACCGGTCATCTGAAACGTCCGGGAAAAGTTTGTTGGCTTGCCGGAGGTCAATGGCCCCGTCATCAGACCGGGCGCAGACTCGGCGTTCCGATCGCAAGGAGACAGCCATGAACCAGACCATGAAAGCCGCCGTGGCCCACGCCTACGGTGAACCGCTGCGCATCGAAGAAGTGAAGGTTCCCCTACCCGGCCCGGGGCAGATCCTAGTGAAGATCGAGGCATGCGGCGTCTGCCACACCGACCTGCACGCGGTCGAGGGCGACTGGCCTGTGCGCCCGCCGCTGCCGTTCATTCCCGGCCACGAAGGTGTCGGCTATGTCGCAGCAGTCGGCAGCGGCGTCAGCCGGGTCAAGGAAGGCGACCGCGTCGGCGTGCCCTGGTTATACAGCGCCTGCGGCTGCTGTGAGCACTGCCTGACCGGCTGGGAAACGCTGTGTACCGAACAGCAGAACACCGGTTACTCGGTCAATGGCGGTTATGCCGAATACGTTCTCGCCGACCCGAACTATGTAGGGCTACTACCCAAAGAGGTGGCCTTCGACGAAATCGCGCCCATCCTCTGCGCGGGCGTGACGGTCTACAAGGGCCTTAAAGTCACCAATGCACGACCGGGCCAGTGGGTGGTGATTTCCGGTGTCGGCGGGCTGGGGCATGTTGCGGTGCAGTACGCCAAGGCCATGGGCCTGCACGTGGCGGCGGTCGACGTCGACGACGCCAAGCTGGAACTGGCGAAAAAACTGGGCGCCAGCCTCACCATCAACGCGCGAACAGAAGATCCGGTCGAGGTGATCCAGCGCGACATCGGTGGCGCCCATGGCGTGCTGGTCACGGCAGTGTCCAACAGCGCCTTTGGTCAGGCCATCGGCATGGCGCGGCGGCACGGCACCGTGGCGCTGGTCGGACTTCCGCCAGGCGACTTCCCGACGCCGATCTTCGACGTGGTGCTGAAGGCGATCAGTATCACCGGCTCCATCGTCGGCACCCGTGCGGACCTGCAGGAAGCCCTGGATTTCGCCGCCGAAGGCCTGGTCAAGGCGACCATCCACAGCGGCAAACTCGACGACATCAACCAGATCTTCGACCAGATGCGTGCTGGCACCATCGAAGGCCGCATCGTGATGAATATCTAGCGGATCACCCGGACTCATCCTGCGCCGATGAGTCCGGCCTGCTTTTCACTCCTTCAGCAAGCCCTCCACGCCCTGCCCCGCACCCGCTTCCAGCTTGCGCCAGAGCAAGCGCACCGGCGCCTTGCGTACCAACGCGCAACGGTACAGGCGGATATCCAGCGGCACGCGCCAGTGCTCGCCGCCGCAGACCACCAGTTCGCCGCGCTCCAGCTCGGCAGTCACACTCAGTCGCGGCACCCAGGCCAGCCCGAGGCGCTGCATCGCCATGCTCTTCAGGCTGTCGGCCATCGCCGTTTCGTACACGGTGGACGAGCGCAGACCACGCTGACGCAACAGCAAATTGACCGAACGGCCGAGCGAGGCGCCGGCGCTGTAGGCCAGCAATGGCACGCTCTGGCCGCTGTCCGGGTCGAACAGCGGCTCGCCGGCCGCATCCACGCCGCACACCGGCACGATCTCGGTGCGCCCCAGCGCCAGCGACGGAAACAGCTCGGGGTCCATCTGCAACGCCGCTTCCGGATCGTAGTAGGCGAGGATCAGGTCGCAGGTGCCCTCGCGCAGCGAATGCACCGCCTCGCCGACGTTGGTCGCCACCAGACGGCTGTTCACCGGCACCCCATCCTGGCGCAGCCGGGCCAGCCATTCGGGAAAGAACCCCAGCGCCAGCGAGTGCGCGGCGGCGATCTGCAGCACCTCGCCACGCTGGCCCTCGAGGTTGTGCAGGTAGTGCACCACCTCGCCGAGCTGGTCGACCATGTTGCGCGCGGTGACCAGAAACAGCTGGCCGGCCTCGGTCAACTCGATGGGCGTGCGTGCGCGGTTCACCAGCGTCAGCCCAAGGGTCGTTTCGAGGCTGCGGATGCGACGGCTGAACGCCGGCTGGGTAACGAAGCGCCGCTCGGCGGCCTGGGAAAAGCTGCGAGTGGCCGCCAGGGCGACCAAGTCCTCGAGCCACTTGGTTTCGATGTTCATGCCGGATCCTGGTGGGAATAGAACGGGGCGCGCCCGTGCAGTTGTACGCTCGCTGGCGAAACGGCGTCACATCTAGCTCATGCCGATCCGGCATGACCCAGCGCACAACGGCATTGGCCGGAAAAGGGGCTCAACCCTGATGATAGCGGCCTTCGCGGCAAATGCCGCTAATCTCTCGGATGAGAACCCTCATGTCCTCCGCTGCATTCTTCCGCCTCGAAAAAGACCTGCTTGGCTCCCTCGAAGTCCCAACGGACGCGTATTACGGCATCCAGACGCTGCGCGCCGTGCGCAACTTCCACCTCTCCGGCGTCCCGCTATCGCATTTTCCCAAGCTGGTGGTGGCGCTGGCCATGGTCAAGCAGGCCGCTGCGGACGCCAACCGCGAACTCGGGCACCTCAGCGAGGCCAAGCACACCGCCATCAGCCAGGCCTGCGCGCACCTGATCCGCGGCGAGCACCATGAGCAGTTCGTCGTCGACATGATTCAGGGCGGCGCGGGCACCTCGACCAACATGAACGCCAACGAGGTGATCGCCAACCTGGCGCTGGAATACATGGGCCACGCCAAGGGCGAGTATCGCCACCTGCACCCGAACAACGACGTGAACATGGCGCAGTCGACCAACGACGCCTACCCCACCGCCATCCGCCTGGGCCTGCTGCTCGGTCATGACACCCTGCTGGCCAGCCTCGACAGCCTGGTCCAGGCCTTCGCTGGCAAGTCCGCCGAGTTCGCGCACATCCTCAAGATGGGCCGCACCCAGCTGCAGGACGCCGTGCCCATGACCCTCGGTCAGGAATTCCGCGCCTTCGCCACCACGCTTGGTGAAGACCTCGAACACCTGCGCCTGATCGCCCCGCAACTGCTGGTCGAAGTGAACCTCGGCGGCACCGCCATCGGCACCGGCATCAACGCCGATCCCAACTATCAGGCACTGGCCGTGCAGCGCCTGGCCACCATCAGCGGCCAGCCGCTCAAGCCTGCGGCCGACCTCATCGAAGCCACCTCCGACATGGGCGCCTTCGTCACCTTCTCCAGCATGCTCAAGCGCCTGGCGGTAAAGCTGTCGAAGATCTGCAACGACCTGCGTCTGCTTTCCAGCGGCCCACGCACCGGCATCAACGAAATCAACCTGCCGCCGCGCCAGCCGGGCAGCTCGATCATGCCGGGCAAGGTCAACCCGGTGATTCCCGAAGCGGTCAACCAGGTGGCCTTCGAGGTCATCGGCAATGACCTGGCGCTGACAATGGCCGCCGAGGCCGGGCAGCTGCAGCTCAACGTCATGGAGCCGCTGATTGCCTTCAAACTGTTCGATTCGATCCGCCTGCTGCAGCGCGCCATGGACATGCTGCGCGAGCACTGCATCGTCGGCATCACGGCAAACGAGGACCATTGCCGGCGCCTGATGGAAAACTCCATCGGCCTGATCACCGCGCTCAATCCCTACATCGGCTACGAGAACGCGACCCGCATCGCCGGCCAGGCGCTGCTCAGCGGTCGCGGCGTGCTGGAGCTGGTGCGCGAAGAACAGCTGCTGGACGACGCCACCCTCGACGACATCCTGCGCCCGGAAAACATGATCGCGCCGCGGCTGGTGCCGCTGAAAGCCTGAAGGATGCCTGCGTCCCCAAGCCCGGCGCACGCCGGGTGGTCCGGCGGCGCGGGCTAGTCAAAGCGTGATTCGGCACAAGTCGCGCCAGATCTCCGGTGGGTAGACTGCGCCGCTTTCACGGAGGCCTCATGCGTACAGTCATCGCCATTACCCTGCTGGTCGGATCCATGTTCGGCGCGCCGCTCGCGCAGGCCGAGTTGCCGCAAGGCTACGAAGTGGTCCTGCAGACCGAAAACTTCCCGCCGTTCAACATGGCCGAGGGCGGCAAGAATTTCGCCAAGGAAGAGCATATCCACGGGGTCAGCGCCGATACCGTACGCGAGATGTTCAAGCGCGCCGGCATCGCCTACTCGATGACCTTGCGCTTCCCCTGGGATCGCATCTACGGATCGACCCTTGAGATGCCCAACCACGGTTTGTTCTCGACGTCCATGACCGATGCGCGCCGGCCGCTGTTCAAATGGGTCGGTCCGATCGCCCAGTACGACAGCGTGCTGCTGTCCGCACCGGGCTCCACTCTCAGGCTCAGCAGCCTGGAACAGGCCAAGGGCTATACGATCGGCGCCTACAAGAGCAGCGCGGTCAGCCAGCGTGTGGAGGCGCAAGGTCTGCAGCCGATCAATGCACTGCGCGATCAGGAAAACCTGCAGAAGTTGCTCAACGGCAAGATCGACCTCTGGGCGACGTCCGACCCGGTGTGGCGCTACTTCGCCAAGCAGGAGGGCGTGAGTGGCCTGAACACGGTGCTGGTGTTCAACTCCGCGCCGCTGTATCTGGCGCTGAACAAGGACACCCCGGATGAAGTCGTGACCCGCCTGCAACAGGCACTCGACGAGATGAAGACCGAGGGTTACGGCACCTGCACCAAGCACCCCGAACTCTGCTGAGCCGGGAACGCTCGGTGGCGCACATCGCCATCGAGCCGAACCCGCCTGTCAAGCTCCCGCCCCGCTTCCCCCGCCTGGCAGCATTGACACAGCCGACAGTCCGGCCCGACCTTCGCGCCGCGCTGGATCATTCGATTTCGAACAACCCGTCGCGCATCGACGCCGCGGCCAGGCGCTCGCGGATTTCCGGGTCGATGCGCGGGTCGTCGAGGGCATAGAGCATCACCTGGCGGTAGGCATTGACCCGGTTGATTTCGGTGCCCAGGTATTCCCAGACCACCCGGGTACAGGCCGGCGTGCGGCGGTCGCCGCTGGAGACGCCAGTCTTGAGTCCGTTCAGGCGGCTGATGCGGCTCTTGAAGCTGGGGATGAGGATGGTCTGGCTCATCTCGTTGCCGGTCAGCGACTCGTAGTCGATGAGAAACAACCGGTCCTGCAGATAGAACGCGGCGCCCAGATAGCGACAGCGCACCACCCCGTCGTCGGCGGTGGGGCTGTCGGGCCGCAGCTGCTCCTGGCGTTCCTGGCGCTCGAAGACGAAGCTGCCGCGGTCCTCGCGCAGGTGCACCAGCGACAGCAAGATCTGCCCCGGCACCGACATGCAGTTGGCGTACTCAAAGTAGTAGCCGCAGTAACGCGCCAGACTGCTGGCGTTGTCGCGCATCGGCTGGAACAGTTCGAGCAGCGGATCGCTGGCGGCTACCCGCTCCTGATCGTGCTGACGCAGGCCTATGAGCTGGGCGAACTGTTCACCCGGCAGGCTCAGCTCATACCCCTCGACCCCGAAGAAATCGCAGATGCGCTTGAGATTGTGCGCCGTCGGGCGGCTCTGGCCGTTGAGGTACTTGTTGAACTGCGCGCGGTTGATCGAGAGCTTGCGGCAGACCTCGGCGATCGAGCGGTAGTGGCTGCAGAGCAGCTTGAGGTTGGTGCCGAGGTGGTTGTCCATGGGGTGTCCGGGTTGATGCGAGCGGCGCGATTCTAGCATCGACTCGCGCCAGTTCGCCGCGACCCGCGCAATTGCATGACCGCCGGGTCTGGCCAACCATTCACGACTCTGTTTCACCATTTGTCACAACAACAAGAGAGACCCCTCCGTCATGCTCGATCTTCTCAACGATCTCATCTGGAGCAAGCTGCTCATCGTGATGCTGATTGGCCTCGGCCTGTTCTTCACCATCGCCTCGCGCTTCGTCCAGTTCCGCTACTTCGGCAGCATGTTTCAGATTTTCGGCGAAGCCTTCAAACGCCAGCCGGGCCAGCTCAGTTCATTCCAGGCGCTGATGCTCAGCGTCGCCGGCCGCGTCGGCGCCGGCAACATCGCCGGTGTCTCGGTCGCCATCATGCTCGGCGGCCCAGGCGCGATCTTCTGGATGTGGATCGTCGCGCTGGTCGGCATGGCCACCAGCTACTTCGAATGCTCCCTGGCGCAGCTGTACAAGCGCCGTGAACCCGACGGCGGCTATCGCGGCGGCCCGGCGTTCTACATTCAGCACGGTCTCGGCCAGCGCTGGCTGGGCATCGTGGTATCGCTGCTGCTGCTGGTGACCTTCGGCTTCGGCTTCAACGCCGTGCAGTCCTACACCGTGGCCAGCTCGATGAACGACACCTTCGGCGTGCCCACCTATATCAGCGGCATCGTGCTGATGGTGGTGATCGGCCTGATCATCTTTGGCGGCATCAAGCGCATCGCCAAGTTCGCCGATGTGCTGGTTCCGGTGATGGCGTTCTCCTACATCGCCATGGCCATCTTCGTCATCGGCAGCAATGCCGGCGATATCCCTGCCGCCTTCGGCACCATCTTCCGCAGCGCCTTTGGCCTCGAACCGGCATTCGCAGGCGGCATCGGCGCGGCGATCATCATGGGCGTCAAGCGCGGGCTGTTCTCCAACGAAGCCGGCCTGGGTAGCGCACCCAACGTGGCCGCAGTCGCCGAGGTCAAGCACCCGGTGGCCCAGGGCATCGTGCAGTCGCTGAGCGTGTTCATCGACACCATCGTGCTGTGCAGCTGCACCGCGCTGATCATCATCCTCTCTGGCGTGTTCGAGCCGGGCAGCGACATGGCCGGTGTGGTCCTGACCCAAACCGCCGTCGCTGCCGTCGTCGGCGAGTGGGGCCGGGTGTTCATCAGCGTCGCGCTGTTGCTGTTCGTGTTCACCACCCTGATTTACAACTACTACCTCGGCGAGAACGCACTGGGCTTCTTCACCGCCAAGCGTTGGCCGGTGCTGGTGTATCGCATCCTGGTCATCGGCCTGGTGATGTGGGGCTCGATCCAGGACCTGGGCACGGTGTTCGGCTTTGCCGACGTCACCATGGGCCTGCTGGCGATCTGCAACCTGATCGCCCTGGCACTGCTGTTCAAGGTCGGGCTGCGTCTGATGCGCGACTACGACAGCCAGCGTGATGCCGGCGTCGAACAGCCGGTATTCGACCCGAAGCACTTCGCCGATCTGGACCTGGACCTGAGCGTCTGGCCCGCCCGCGGTACCGCTGAATCGACTGCACCGGGCGCGGCAACCGCGTCCCCTGCGGCGCCGCGCTAAGCGCCCGCAGCAGGTATGAACAGGGGGCTACGGTCCCCTGTTTTTTTTAGGAGACCAATATGGTGGCTTCCCGAAACACGCTGGTGCTGTACACCGGCGGCACCATCGGCATGCAGCAGAGCGCCGACGGCCTGGTTCCCGCATCCGGCTTCGCCGACCGCCTACGCGCCGAGCAGGCCCTGCACCCGCAGCTGATCCTGCCAGACTGGCAGTTCCGCGAGCTGCTGCCGCCGATCGACAGCGCCAACATGCGCCAGCAGAACTGGCTGGCAATGGTCGCGGCTATTCGCGCAGGTATCGAGGAGGACGGCTGTGACGGCGTGCTGGTACTGCACGGCACCGATACCCTGGCCTACAGCGCCGCCGCGCTGAGCTTCCTGCTGCTTGGCCTGCCGGTACCGGTGGTGCTCACCGGCGCCATGCTGCCGGCCGGGGCACCGGGCAGCGACGCCTGGGACAACCTGTTCGGCGCGCTGCAGGCGCTCCAGGCGGGGGTCGAGCCCGGCGTGCACCTCTACTTCGCCGGCCAACTGATGCACGGCGCGCGCGCCAGCAAGCTCGGCACCGCCAACCTCAATGCCTTCGGCGTGCCGGCGCGGCTACGCCAGGGCCAACGGGCCGCGGCCATTCCCGCTGCGCTCGACTACCGCCAGCAGCGGCAGCCAGTGGCACTGGCGGTGCTGCCGCTGTACCCGGGCATCCAGGCGGGGCAGGTCCGGGCGCTGCTGGGCAGCGGTGTACAGGGGGCGCTGGTGGAGTGCTACGGCAGCGGTACCGGCCCGGCGGACGACGCCGGTCTGCTCCAGGCACTGCGCGACGCGCACCAGCGCGGAATCGTACTGGCAGCAGTCAGCCAGTGCCCGCAGGGCCATGTGGAGTTCGGCCTCTACGCCGCCGGCAGCCAGCTGGCGGCCAGCGGGCTGGTGTCCGGCGGCGGCATGACCCGCGAGGCGGCACTGGGCAAGCTGTTCGCCCTTCTGGGGGCCGGGTTGTCGCAGGCCGAAGTGGAACACTGGTTCGCCCTCGACCTCTGCGGCGAACGCGCCGACTGAACCGCGCCACGGCGCCATCGCGTCGGTCGCGTTCGCCTTCCTGGCCACGCCTGGCAGGGCGCCGCCGCGGAGCCCGCCTCACCCGGCCGTCAGCGTGGCGCCAGGCCAAGGGCCTGCAGGCACTCGCGGACCCGCCGGCGCAACTGGTCCAGATCCAACGGCTTGTCCAGCCGCCCCTGGCAGTCGAGCCCCTCGCCAGCCGGGCTCGCCGCGCTCATGACGATTACCGGCAGGCGGCGCGTCGCCGGCGCCTGGCGTAACAGGCGCAGCAACTGTTCGCCGCTCAGCTCGGGCAGGTTCAGGTCGAGCAACAGCACGTCCGGCGGGTCGGCCAGCAGGTGCTCGAGGGCCAGGCGGCCGTTGCCGATCACACTGACTTCGGCCAGGTCGGCCAGCGCCCTGCGCACCAGCAGCTGGCTGGCCGGGTCGTCCTCGACGTAGACGATGCGGGGCCGCTCGTGGTCGCACGGCAATGCCGGGGCATCGAGCGTCGGCAGCGCGATCCAGAAGCGGCTGCCGACACCCGGCGTGCTCTTCACGCCGATACTGCCGCCCATCAGCTTGGCGTACTCCAGGCACAGCGACAGGCCGATGCCGGCGCCCTGAATGTTGGAGCTCTCACGCCCCAGACGCCGAAAGGGCTCGAACATTTCCGCGTGCAGTGCCTCGTCGACGCCCAGCCCGGTGTCCTCGACCAGCAGGCGCACCTGCCCGCCGGTCGTTTCCACGGCCAGGCGGATGCGGCCCGCCGGGCGGTTGTACTTGATCGCATTGGACAGCAGGTTCAGCAGCACCTGGCGCAGGCGCCGCGGCTCGGCCAGCACTTCCACCGGCGCGTCGGGCAGGTCGAACTCGAGCTGCAGCCCGTGACGCCGAACCTCCAGGGCCACCAGCTCGGCGCACTCGCGCATCAGGCCGCTGACTTCCACCAGCTCGAGCACCAGCCGCGGCCGCTCGGCCTGAAGGCTGGACCAGTCGAGGATGTCGCCGAGCAGCTGGTTCAGGTGGCGGCTGGCCAGCAGGATTTCGTCGAGGTAGTCCACGGCCTGGGCGTCGGTTTCGGGCTCGCAATCCATGCGCATCAGCTGGGCGAAGCCGAGGATGGCGTTCAGTGGCGTGCGCAGTTCGTGGCTGATGCTGGAGATCAGGTGGGTCTTGGCCTGGTTGGCGGCCTGCGCCTGCTGAGTGGCCAGACGCAGTTCTTCTTCGCCGCGTTTGATCGCATCGATGTCCACGTGGGTGCCGGCAATCAGCGTGGCCTGGCCACTGACCGGGTCACGCTCAAGCACCCGCCCGCGGCTGAGCAGCCAGTGGTAGGCGCCGAAGGCATCGACGAAGCGGAATTCGCTTTCATAGCGCAGGCCGGGGCCGCCACGGTGCATGCGCTCGAGCTCGGCGCGCACCTGTGGCACGTCCTGCGGGTGGATGCGCTGGAGAAACTGCGCCTCGCTGAGCGCTGCCGCCGGCAAGCCGAAACGCGACAGGATCCGCCCGCGCAGGTGCATGGTGCCGCTGTGCATGTCCAGTTCCCAGAGGCTCTCGGTGGCACTTTCGAGCACCAGTTCGAGGCGTTCCTGGGCCTGGCTGCGGCGTACCTCGCTGGTCTCCAGCTGGTCGCCGAGGGCCAGGGTGCGCTGGGCCAGGTCGTCTAGCTCGCGGATGTCCGAGGGCGCCGGCGGCGTGCGCGCCTGCCCCAGTCCAATGGCCGCCATGGTTTGCGAGATGCCGGCGATCGGCGTCAGCAGGGCCCGGCTGAGGCGCCGTGCACGCAGCCACATGTAGCCGAAGAACAGCAGGTAGAACACCACCAGCCCGGCGATCAGCAGGTAGCCGATCTGCTGGAAGCGGCTCGCCAGCGCGTTGGTCTGGCTGAACACCCGGGCCTCGTCGACTACCGCCAGCAGGTGCCAGCCGGTCTGCGGCACGGTGGTCCAGGCGACCAGCCGCTGCGTGCCATCCAGGTCCAGCCGCTGGACGCCGTCGTCCTGGGTCGCCAACGCCTGCGCCAGCCGTTGTGTGCGCGTATGCCGGTCGAGGCGAAAGTCCTCCGGCTTGAGCACCTCGCGGCGGATCGCCTCGGCGTAGGAGTGGTCGGTCAGCTCATCGAGGCCGAACTCCCGTTCGCCGGCGGCCGGCAGCGCCATGATGCCGAGGTCGCGGCTGACCAGCACGGCGTAGCCGTTCCAGGGCACCCGCAGCGCCCCGATCTGCTGGAGGATGCCGCCGACGGTGACGTCGACGCCGCTGACGCCCTCGAGGAAATCGCCGCGATAGACCGGCGCCACCGCCGACATCATCCAACCCTGGCCGGCCGGGTCCAGGTAGACATCGGTCCAGACGACCTTGCGCGAGGGGTTCTGCCAGGCATTGGCCAGGTAGTAGAAGCTATATTCGGGGATCGCCATGTCCGGCGGATATTGCGCAGCCGTGTCGAACCAGGGGTAGATGTGGTTGTAGCTGTCCCAGCTGTTGAAGTAGACGCTGGCGATCAGCGGGTTGCCGGCATGAAGGTCCCGCATCAGCGGGTCGAGGCGGTGCAGCCGGGCAACCTTTGCCAGGTCCTGGTCCGCGGCCGGGGTGTGGCCCGAATAGAAGCTGGCCGCCGCACCGTCGTCATCCGGGTTGTAGCGCACGCCGTCGGCGTTGAGCCGCAGCGGATAGGGGGGCAGCGGGTCATCCTGCGCCAGGGCCCGGGCCGTGGCGTTGCGCAGCAGGTCGGTGGTCCGCGCCACCTGCTGCAGCTGCTCGTCGATGATGCGCGCCTCCAGCGCCACGGAGGTCTGCAGGTCGCCGAGCGCCGCCTCGCGCAGGTAGTCGATCTGTGCATCGCGGATGGCGCTGTTGGTCAGCAGGTAGGTGGCCACCAGCACGCCTTCGACCAGGACCAGTGGAATCAGCGCGGTCTGGACGATGGCGCGCCAGATCCATTGACGTATTCCAGTTGGCGTATTCGGCACGATGCAGCTCCAGCGGCCCGCCTGCGGTGTCTGGCCGGGCATCGGTGACGGCAGATCCTAGCACGCGGCGGCCGGGCGACGGCTTGACCGTCGACAGGCCGGGGCGCGGCTCAGGCCGGTGGCGTGTGGTTGGCCAGCTCGATCAGGTCGGCGCGCCAGGCCGCGCCGCGTGGCAGGGCCAGGAACGAGGGGTTGAGGTAGCTGGCGCGCGCCTCGTAGCGCAGCGGCACGCCGCGGCAATCGAGCACCTCGCCCCCGGCGCCCTCGAGCACACCCTGTGCCGCCGCGGTGTCCCACTGCGACGTAGGCGCCAGGCGCGGATAGCAATCGGCAGCGCCTTCGGCCAGCAGGCAGAACTTCAGCGAGCTGCCGACGCTGGCCAGCACCAGCTCGCCGAAGCGCTGCTTCAGCCCTTCGAGCAGGCGCTCCTGTGCCGGGCTCGAGTGGCGTCGGCTGGCCACCACGGTAAAGCTGGCCGCCGGCTGCAATCGCACCTGCAGCGGCTGCGCCGCGCCGTCGGCCTCGGCGCGCCAGGCGCCGAAGCCCGCGCCGCCGTAATAGCAGCGTCCGTTGGCCGGGACGCCGACCACACCGAACAGCACGCGGCCGTCCTCGATTAGCGCGACGTTGACGGTGAACTCTTCACTGCCGGCGATGAATTCCTTGGTCCCGTCCAGCGGGTCGACCAGCCACCAGCGGGTCCAGCCGGCACGCTGTGCCAGATCCAGGTCGCAGGCCTCCTCGGAGAGAACCGGGATCACCGGATCCAGCGCCTGCAGACCCGCCAGCAACAGGTGATGGGCGGCCATGTCGGCGGCGGTGACCGGCGAGGCGTCGGCCTTTTCCTGCACCTGCACATCGTTGCGCCAGTGCGGCAGGATGGCCTGGCCGGCGGCGCGGACCAGGTCGGTGACGCGGTTCAGGTACGGGTGGCTCATGCGTGCCATTCCCCGCGCTCGGCCAGCAGGTCGCGTGCCAGGTAAAGCGCCGCCAGCGCGCGCCCCTCGCTGAACTGTGGATGGCGCCCCAGGCTGGACAATTCGAGCAGGTCGACACGGTCGACGCGCAGCGGCTCCGGTTCGTCGCCGGGCAGCTGTTCGGGGTAGAGGTCGCGCGCTAGCACCACCTGGATCTTCTGGCTCATGTAGCCCGGCGAGAGCGACAGTTCGGTGAGCAGTTCCAGGCGACGCGCGCCGAAGCCGGCTTCTTCCTTGAGCTCGCGGTTGGCCGCGTCGAGCACGTCTTCGCCCGGCTCGATCAGCCCCTTGGGCAGCGACAGCTCGTAGCGGTCGGTCCCGCCGCAGTACTCCTCGACCAGCAGCGCCCGCCCGTCTGCCTCGAGGGCCACGATCATCACGGCGCCATAGCCGACACCCTTGCCCACCAGCCGTTCGTAGGTGCGTTCGACGCCATTGGCGAAGCGCAACTGCAGTTCCTCGACGCGGAACAGACGGCTGGTGGCGACGATCTCACGAGCAAGCACGGTAGGTTTCTGGCGCATGGGGGATATCCTTGAGACGCGAGCCGGCATGATAACCCGGCTTTTCCCGATCGCCGCGCACGCTTTGCATCGGGCCGACCGCTGTCGCACCATTGCGTCCACTGCCGAACAAGAGCCCGCCATGATCGCCTCACTGCCCTGGTCCGAGATCGACACCGTCCTGCTGGACATGGACGGCACCCTGCTGGATCTGCATTTCGACAATCATTTCTGGCTCGAGCTGCTGCCCCAGCGTTACGCAGAGCGGCACGGCATCAGCCGCGCCATGGCCGAGCTGGAGCTGGCGCCGCTGTTCAACGCGCATGCCGGCACGCTGAGCTGGTACTGCCTGGACTTCTGGACCCGCGAGCTGAACCTGCCGATTCGCGAGATGAAGCGCGAGATCGCCGACCTGATCGCCTTGCGCCCGGCGGCCGACGAATTCCTCGCCGCCCTGCGCGCCGCGGGCAAGCGCGTGGTGCTGATCACCAATGCCCACCGCGACTCGTTGTCGCTGAAGCTCGAGCGCATCGAACTGGCGCCCTGGTTCGATCGTCTGATCAGCTCCCACGACTACGGTTTCCCCAAGGAGCACGCCCAGTTCTGGTATGCCCTGAAGGCCGACCTGGCTTTCGATCCGGCAACATCGCTGTTCATCGACGACAGCCTGCCAGTGCTGCGCAGCGCGCGGGACTTCGGCGTCGCCCACCTGCTGGCCGTCCGCGAGCCGGACAGCCGGCGCGGCCGGAAGGACACCGAAGAATTCGCCGCCGTGGACGACTACCGGGCGCTGATCGACAACCTGCAGGGCGTCCCGGTGTGACCGCGTCAGGGGACGGTTAACGCGACGGCCGCGGCTGTCGCCTTTGCTTCACAAGGCCGCCGCGCTGCCGCCGGCGGCCTCCATGACAAGAAACGTGGCCCAGCCCCGGCGGCGCCACCCCAGGCAACCGATGCCGCACCAGCGCGAAGCCCGCCGAGGGCGATGCGCAGCGAGGGATGAGCGAATGGCAGCAGACCCAGGGCCCTGGCCAACCGGCAGCAGCGAGATGAGCCGGCGCATCCGCGAGCATGACTGGCGCTCGACCGCTCTCGGCCCGATCGGGGACTGGCCGGCGCGCCTGACCACTTTGCTCGACACTCTGCTCGACGCGCCGCTGCCCATGTGTGTGCTCTGGGGCGACGAGGGCCTGCAGCTGTACAACGACGCCCACGCCACCTTGATCGGGTCCCACCATCCCGGCGCCCTGGGGCAGCCGGTCGACGCGACCTGGGCCGCGATCTGGCCACGCCTGACCGAAGCACGCCGGCACGCCGATCCGCAGCAGGCCTGTCTGCTGCGTCACCACCGCATCACCGCCGAGGGTACCGCGGACAAGCCGGCCGTCTGGTTCGACCTTGCCCTCAGTCCGATCCGTGACGGCACGACGATCGCCGGCCAACTGCTCTGCCTGCGCTATAGCGAGGAGCAGGCGCTGCGCCGCAACGAAGCGGACATCCGCATGATCACCGATGCGCTGCCGGTGCTGATCGGCTACGTCGACAGCAACGAGCGCTACCGCTTCAACAACCGCCACTACGAACACTGGTTCGGCCAGACGCCCGAGTCGCTGTACGGCAAGCATTTGGCCGAGGTGGTGGGCCAGGCGGCCTACGAGGCCCGCCGCGGGGAAATCCAGGCCGCGCTCGCCGGCCAGGAGATCATCTTCGAGGCCGCCATGCCGCACCAGGACGGCCAGCCGCGCCAGACCTGGATGCACTACCTGCCGCGCCGCGACGACACCGGCAAGGTGCAGGGTTTCTTCGTGCTGGCGCAGGACGTCACGGAGCGCTGGCGCGCCGAGCAGGCGCTGCGCGAGCTCAACGAGACGCTGGAGAGCCGCGTGCAGGAGCGCACCGAGGCGCTGGCCGAGGTCTACGAGCGCCTGCTCAAGGAAATGGCCAGCCGTGAGCAGGCCCAGGAGGCGCTGCGCCAGGCGCAGAAAATGGAAGCGGTGGGCCAGCTCACCGGCGGCATCGCCCACGACTTCAACAACATGCTCACCGGCATCATCGGCGGCCTGGACCTGATCCAGCGCTACATCCGCACCGGCCGGCACGCCGAAACCGGGCGCTTCATCGACGCGGCGATGACCTCGGCCAACCGCGCGGCGGCGCTCACCCACCGGCTGCTGGCCTTCGCCCGCCGCCAGCCGCTGAACCTCAAGCGTGTGGACATCAACGCCCTGGTCGAATCCATGCGCGACCTGATGGTGCGCACCTTGGGTAGCCACATCCTGGTCGACGCCCAGCTGCAGCCGGACCTGTGGCCGGCCCACAGCGACGACAACCAGCTGGAAAGCGCGCTGCTCAACCTGGTCATCAATGCCCGCGACGCCATGCCCGACGGTGGCAGCCTGTATATCGCCACGGCGAACGTACTGTTGCAGGAGCCGGGCGAGATCGGCGACCTGGCGCCCGGGCGCTACGTCAGCCTCAGCGTGATCGACAGCGGCTGCGGCATGAGCGCCAAGGTCCTGGCCGCCGCGTTCGAGCCGTTCTTCACCACCAAACCCATCGGCCAGGGCACCGGCCTCGGGCTGTCGATGATCTACGGCTTCGCCCGCCAGGCCGGCGGCCACGTCCAGCTCCGCAGCGAGCCCGGCCAGGGCACCGAGGTCACCCTCTACCTGCCGGTGCACCGCGACGCGCCGGTGCAGGGCGACCAGCAGGCGACCGCCGACCAGGTGCCGCCCGCGCGGCAGGGCGAGCGCGTGCTGGTGGTCGAGGACGACGCCGCGGTGCGCATGCTGGTCATGGACGTGCTGGACATGCTCGGCTACCGCGCCCTGGAAGCCGCCGAGGCCAACGCGGCGGTGGCCATCCTGCAAAGCGGCGAACCGCTGGACCTGCTCATCTCCGACGTCGGCCTGCCGGGCATGAACGGTCGCCAGCTGGCCGACGTCGCGCGCCAGCTGCGCCCCGGCCTGCGTGTGCTGTTCATGACCGGCTACGCCGAACAGGCCGCCAGCAGCGGCTTTCTCGACAGCGGCATGGACCTGATCAGCAAGCCGTTCGCCATCGAACTGCTGACCACCCGCATCCGCGGCATGCTGGCACGCGACGGTGACGCCAGATGACTGGCCGGACGCAACGCCGGCCGGCATTGAAAAACCGCCGCCCGCCGTCCACAGTCAGGGGTCCGGCCGCCGAACCTGTCCGCACCATCCACTACCGAGCCCGCCCATGACCGCGCCCCATCGCCCCGCCACGTCGCCGTCCGCAGCACCCTCCGAGGCCAGCGGACGCTACAGCTTCCAATCCCTGGGTGCGCCTGGCGCCGAGCCGGTGGCGCTGGCGGAGGAGTGCGCCCTGGCGATCGCCTACAACGGCCTCAGCCAGGCGGTGATGATGGTGTCGCCAGCTGACCTGGTGGATTTCGTGGTGGGCTTCAGCCTGGGCGCCGGCATTGTCGAGCGCCTCGAGGACATCTACGACATCCGCCTCAGCGGTCAGGGCGCGGCGCGCCAGGCCGAGGTGCAGATCGCCAGCCGCGCCTTCTGGGCGCTCAAGCAGCAGCGTCGCCAGCTACCTGGCAACGCCAGCTGTGGCCTGTGCGGGGTCGAGGCGCTGGAGCAGGCCCTGCCCAGCCTGCCGGCATTGCCGGTCACGCCGCTGCCGCCGCCGCACTGGCTCGATGGACTGCGCCAGCGAATCGCCGCCTTCCAGCCACTCGGCCAGGTCTGCGGCGCGGTGCATGCGGCACTGTTCCTCGACGCCACGGGCCGGATATGCCTCGGCCGCGAGGACATCGGCCGGCACAACGCACTGGACAAGCTGATCGGTGCGCTCCGTCGCTGCGGCACGCCGGTAGCCGGCGGCGTGGCGGTGGTCACCAGCCGCTGCAGTCTGGAGCTGATCCACAAGGTGCAGCGCGCCGGCATCACGACCCTGGTGAGCTTTTCCTCG
Source organism: Pseudomonas sp. (assembly GCA_032064305.1). Classification (GTDB taxonomy): domain Bacteria; phylum Pseudomonadota; class Gammaproteobacteria; order Pseudomonadales; family Pseudomonadaceae; genus Stutzerimonas. The sequence continues at coordinate 170,954 of DAMBNU010000005.1, forward strand.
CCCACCGGGCTGGCCACGCACTGGGCGCAGCAGCACAACCTCAACCTGATCCACCTTCCCCAGCGCAGCCCGCCGCGAGTGTTCAGCCCCGCCGCTGGCCGCGCCGACGATGCCTCTGCGGACGCCTCCTGAAATGAGCCTGCAACCCGAACGCCCCCGCTACCGCCCCTACCGCGGGGCCGCCGCCGGCTGGGGCGCGCTGCGCAGCGTCGCCAGCGTCTGCCTGGACAGCAAGCAGCCGTTGAAAAACCTGCGCGCATTGCTGAAGACCAACCAGAACGGCGGATTCGACTGTCCGGGTTGCGCCTGGGGCGACTCGCCCGAGGACGGCGCGGTCAAATTCTGCGAAAACGGCGCCAAGGCGGTGAACTGGGAAGCCACCAGCCGGCGTGTCGACGCCGCCTTCTTCGCCCGCTACAGCCTGGCGCAGCTGCGGCAGCAGAGCGACTACTGGCTCGAGTATCAGGGCCGCCTGACTCAGCCGATGCGTTACGACGCCGCCAGCGACCACTACCGGCCCATCGACTGGGACCAGGCCTTCGCCCTCATCGCCGATCACCTGCACGCCCTGGAAAGCCCTGAACAGGCCGAGTTCTACACCTCTGGGCGCACCAGCAACGAAGCGGCCTACCTCTACCAGCTATTCGTGCGCGCCTACGGCAGCAATAACTTTCCCGATTGCTCGAACATGTGCCACGAGGCCAGCGGCGTGGCCCTGGGCGAAAGCATCGGCATCGGCAAGGGCAGCGTCACCTTCGCCGACTTCGCCCAAGCCGACGCCCTCTTCGTGCTCGGGCAGAATCCGGGCACCAACCACCCACGCATGCTCGAACCGCTGCGCGAGGCGGTCGCTCGCGGTGCCCAGGTGGTCTGTTTCAACCCGCTGAAGGAGCGCGGCCTGGAGCGTTTCCAGCATCCGCAGCATGCGCTGGAGATGCTCGCCAACGGTTCGGCGCCGCTGAGCACGGCCTATTTCCGCCCGGCCCTTGGTGGCGACATGGCGGCCCTGCGCGGCATCGCCAAGCTGCTGCTGTTCTGGGAGCGCGAAGCCCAGGCCAGCGGCGGCCCTGCGGTGTTCGACCACGCCTTCATCGAGGCGCACACCAGCGGCCTCGAACGCTACCTGGCGGTGCTCGACGCGACCCGCTGGGAAACCATCGAGCAGCAATCAGGCCTGGGGCTGGCCGAGCTGGAGGAGGCGGCCAGGATCTACCGGGACGCCGAACGAGTCATCGTCTGCTGGGCGATGGGCATCACCCAGCACCGCCACTCGGTTGCCACCATCCAGGAAATCACCAACCTGCTGCTCCTGCGCGGCAACCTCGGCAAGCCCGGCGCCGGGCTCTGCCCGGTCCGTGGGCACAGCAACGTGCAGGGCGACCGCACCATGGGCATCCATGAACGGCCATCGGCGGCCCTGCTGGATGCGCTGGAACGGCGCTTCGGCTTTCCGGTGCCGCGGCAGCCGGGCCACAACGTGGTGGAGGCCATCGACGCGATGCTCGACGGCCGCGCCAGGGTATTCATCGGCCTGGGTGGCAACTTCGCCCAGGCCACGCCGGACAGCCACCGCACCCATCAGGCCTTGCAGCGCTGCGACCTGACCGTACAGATCAGCACCAAGCTCAACCGCAGCCACCTGACCGTCGGCCGCGACGCGCTGATCCTGCCGTGCCTCGGCCGCACCGATATCGACCGCCAGGCCGGCAGGCCCCAGGCCGTCACGGTCGAGGATTCGTTCAGCATGATCCATGCGTCCCACGGCCAGTTGGAGCCGATCTCGCCGCTGCTGCGCTCTGAGCCTGCCATCGTTGCCGGCATCGCCCAGGCCACCCTGGGCAGCCGGCCTGTGGACTGGTATGCGCTGGTGAGCGATTACGCCGGCATTCGCCGGCTGATCGCCGAGACGATCCCCGGCTTCGCCGATTTCGAGCAGCGCCTGCAGCAGCCCGGCGGCTTCCACCTGGACAACCCCGTCGCCAGCCGCCGCTGGCAGACCCGCAGCGGGCGCGCCACCTTTATCGCCAACGCGCTGCCAGACGGCCTGTTCGGCGATGCCCTGGCGGCGGACGGCGCGCAACCGGACCTGATCCTGCAGACGCTGCGTTCGCACGACCAGTACAACACCACCGTCTATGGCCTCGATGACCGCTACCGCGGCGTCAAGGGCCAACGCCGGGTGCTTTTCGCCAACCTCGAGGACATCCGGCGGCTGGGCTTCGAGCCAGGGCAAAGGGTCGACATCGAGTCGCTCTGGAATGACGGGTTCCGCCGCCAGGTGCGCGGCTTCACCCTGCTCGCCTTCGACATCCCGCCCGGCCAGGCCGCCGCCTACTACCCGGAAACCAACCCCCTGGTGCCGCTGGGCAGCCATGGGCTGCGCAGCTACACACCGACCTCCAAATCCATTGCGATCCGGCTGCAAGCCGCCGCGTCCGATCCGCTGATCGGCTGACCGACCGAGCGGCATAGGCGCTGAAATGCACTTGGCGAAGGAGCTATGACCGCTTCGTCTGCTTGAATGTTCCCCTTGCAGATCAAAGACTTGCAAAGCGAGACAGGCATCACACCTTTGATCGGCAAGCGCTTGCGAAACCCTATCGGCGGAGCTGAGGATCGCGGCGCCACTCCTACAGAGGTTCGATCATGAAGTATTCCTCGATTGTGCTGCTATCCGCCGCCCTGTTCAGCGGCGCCGCCGCTGCCGGCAGCAACACCGAAGCCGCGGTCGGCGGCGCCCTTGGCGGCGTGCTTGGAACGGTTGTCGGTGAACACCTTGGCGGCTCCACGGGCGCGACCATCGGTGCGGGTGTCGGCGGCGCGGCCGGCGGCATGGTGGGCGCGGACAAGCGTAGCCGGACCGAGGCGGCGATCGGCGGCGGGCTGGGCGCCGCCGGTGGCAACGTCATCGGCCAGCGCGTCGGCGGCAGCAACGGCGGCCTGATCGGCGCCGCGGTGGGCGGCGGCGCGGGCGGCGCGATCGGCAATGCCTACGGCGACGATGATGACGACTACCAGCGTGACCGCCGCTACCGTGACGACCGCCGCTACTACGGCCACCCGGGCAAGGCCAAGGGACACTGGAAGCACAAACATAAGCACCACTGAGTCAGCCGCTCCGTAGCGCTGCGCATCCCAGAAAAGACCATCGACAGTGAAACGGCCGAAAAGCTCGGCCGTTCAGCTGTCTAGCCGCAGGGCTGCGGTTTATTCGGCCGTCATTACCAGCGCCTCGAGTGCCTGGCGCAAACCATTCGGCATCGGCGTCGGGCGGTTGCTGGCGCGATCGACGAACACATGCACGAAGCGCCCCGCCGCGCAGGCCTGCGCTTCGCCTGCCTTGAAAATCGCCAATTCGTATTGCACCGAGCTGTTGCCGAGCTTGCCGACCCGCAAGCCAACCTCCAGCTCGTCCGGAAAGGCGATGGAGGCGAAGTAGTCGCACGAAGAACTGACGACGAAGCCCACCACCTCGCCTTCGTGAATATCCAACCCGCCACGCGCAATCAGATAGGCGTTCACCGCGCTGTCGAAATAGCTGTAATAGACGACATTGTTCACGTGGCCATAGATATCGTTGTCATGCCAGCGCGTAGTGATCGGCTGGAAGTGACGGTAATCGGCGCGCAGGTGCTGCGGTTGTTCGGCCATACGAGAAGTCCTTGTTCAGCAAACCGGCACACCGCAGGCGACGCGGTGCGCCCACGGGGTCAGTAGGCGGCGCGGTAGATGGCCAAGGCATCAGCCTCGGTCACTTCGCGTGGATTGTTGACCAGCAGGCGCTGCTGGAGCATCGCCTCCTTGGCCAGTTGCGGGAGCATGTCCTCCGGCACACCGGCGTCGCGTAGACGCGTGGGCAGGCCGACGCGCGCACTCATCTGCTCGAATTCCTCAATCAGCTGCTCGGCATAAGTCGACGGATCATCCTTGCGCAGCCGATCACCCAGGATGATCGGCGCCAGCTCGCCGTAATGGGTGGTTGCCGCATTGACGTTGAAGCGCAACACCTGCGGCAGCACCAGCGCGTTCGACAGTCCGTGCGGAATGTGGAAGTTGCCGCCCAGCGGATAGGCCAGCGCATGCACCGCAGCCACCGGTGCGTTGGCGAAGGCCTGCCCGGCCAGACAGGCACCGAGCAGCATGGCCTGGCGCGCCTCGCGGTTTTGCCCGTTGTGCACCGCCTCGTCGAGGTTGGCGGCCAGCAGGCGCAGCGCCTCGCGGGCCAGCAGGTCGGACATCGGGTTCTTCTTCAGCGCGCTGGTGTAGGCCTCGATGGCATGCACCATGGCGTCGATGCCCGTGGCGGCGGTCACTGCCGGCGGCAGGCCGAGGGTGAGATCGGCATCCAGCAGCGCCAGATCTGGCAGCAGCAAGGGCGAAACCACGCCCATCTTGGTCGTCTCGCCGGTGGTGATGATGGCGATTTGCGTGACTTCCGAGCCGGTGCCCGCGGTGGTCGGTACCTGGATCAATGGCAGGCGCTGGCCCTTGGCGTTGCCGACGCCGTAGATGTCTTGCAGTGATTGAGCGTTGCCCGGGTGCGCCAGCAGGGCGACCAGCTTGGCGACGTCCATGGAGCTGCCGCCACCGAAGCCGATGATCAAATTAGCGTTGGCTGACTTGGCCTGTTCGACCGCCGTCAGCACGATGTTTTCAGGCGGGTCGGCGACGACTTGATCGTAAACCGCCACCTGCAGCCCTTCAGTTTCGAAGCCCGGCAATACCTCGTTGAGCAGACCGAAACGGGTAATGCCCGGATCAGTCACGACCAGAACGGAGCGCGCACCCCGCTCCTTGCAGAGGCTGGCCAACCGGCGGGAAGAGCCGGGTTCGCAGATCAATTGCGCGGTTGTGGCAAAGCTGAACGGATGCATGACGGATCCTCTTATTGGATAGGCTTATCGGCGCCCGGGGCAACAACGTTTCGGCCTATTCAGCCGTTCTTTTCGCGAGCAAGCTCGCTCCTACGGATGAGGTACGCCCCCTTTGCTCCTGTAGGAGCGAGCTTGCTCGCGAACACCGACTACGCGTCCCGCCACAAGGACAAGGAACACTCATCGAGCACCTCCTCCCAGCGCCAAATCAAAACGCAAAATCACTTTCCGGCAATGCCATCAAGCACCCGGCACCGCCCTGGATCGCCTCGCGGTGGGCACTGGCACGCGGCAGTACACGGCGCAGGTAGAAGTCCGCGCTGGCCAGCTTGGCCTGGTAGAACGCCTCCTCGCCGCTGCCCTGCTCCAGCGCATCCTGGGCGCGCGCCGCCGCCTGCAACCAAAGCCCGGCCAACAACACATAAGCCGAGTACTGCAGGAAATCCACCGACACTGCGCCGATTTCCTGCGGGTCACGCCCGGTCGCGGCGATGATCTCGGCGCTCAGCTCACGCCACTCGCCGATCCGCGCTTGCACCTTGCTGGCCATGTCATGCAGTGCCGGGCGGTCGATCTGCTGGTCGCAAATCTCGCTGAACTCGGCCTGCAGCGCGGACAACTCAGTGCCACCATCGCCGAGCAGCTTGCGGCGGATGTAGTCCAGTGCCTGGATGCCGTTGGTGCCCTCGTAGAGCTGAGTGATGCGGCTGTCGCGCATCAACTGCTCCATGCCCCACTCGCGGATATACCCGTGGCCGCCGTAGACCTGCACACCGAGGCTGGCGACTTCCTGGCCCATGTCAGTAAAGAAGGCTTTGACGATGGGGATCAGCAGCGCCGCGCGCTTGCTTGCCGCCTTGCGGTAGCTCGGCTCGGGATGGCCGTGTTCGAGATCCAACTGTCGCGCGCAATACGCCGCCAACATGCGGCTGCCTTCGACCAGTGTCTTCTGGGTGAGCAACATCCGCCGCACATCCGGGTGGACGATGATCGGATCAGCCACCTTGTCCGGGTGCTGCGCGCCAGCCAGTCCACGCGATTGCAAACGCTCGCGGGCATAGGCCAACGAGCCCTGATAAGCCTGCTCAGCGATGCCCAGACCCTGCAAGCCGACCTGGAAACGCGCGTCATTCATCATGGTGAACATGCAGGCCAGGCCCTGGTTGGGCTCGCCGACGATCCAGCCGGTGGCGCCGTCGAAATTCATCACGCAGGTGGCCGCGCCCTTGATGCCCATCTTGTGTTCGATGGCGCCGCAGCTCAGCGCGTTGCGCTCGCCCGGGGTGCCATCGGCCTTGGCGATGAACTTGGGTACCAGCAGCAGGCTGATGCCCTTCACTCCGGCCGGCGCATCCGGCAGACGCGCCAGCACCAGATGCACGATGTTCTCGCTCATATCGTGCTCGCCGCCGGAGATAAAGATCTTGCTGCCGCTGACCTTGTAGCTGCCGTCCGCCTGAGGTTCTGCCTTGGTGCGCAGCAGCGCGAGATCAGTGCCGGCCTGCGGCTCGGTCAGGCACATGGTGCCGCTCCAGCTACCGCTGACCAGCTTTTCCAGATAGGCGTTCTTCAGCTCGTCGCTGCCGTGCTTGTACAGCGCCAGCACCGCGCCCTCGGTGAGGCCCGAGTAGATGCGAAAGGACAGCGAGGCGCCCATCAGCATCTCGTGGAAGTTGCACGCCACCAGTTGCGGGAAGCCCTGACCGCCGTACTCGGTCGGCCCGGTCATGCTCGCCCAGCCGTTGTCGACGTACTGCCTGTAGGCCTCGACGAAGCCCTGCGGCGTACGGACTTCGCCGTTCTCCAGGGTCACGCCTTCTTCGTCACTGTTGCGATTGAGCGGTGCGATCTCGCCGCCGGTGTAGCGCGCGGCCTCTTCCAGCACGCCATCGATCAGCTCACGATCCAGGCCGTTGCCCAGCAGCTCGCAATGAGCGGAGGCGTCGAACAGCTCGTGCAACACGAAACGCATGTCACGCAGGGGAGCCTTGTATTCCATGCTCAGGCCTCCTTTTTGTAGTCGACGAAGCGACCACCGAGCGTGGCCAGGCTGTCGATCAGCTCGGCCGGCTGCCAGTGCGGCCCGTGACGCTCGGTCAGGGCATTCAAGCGGTCTCGGATTGCCGGCAGGCCCTGGCGATCGGCCCAGGTCATCGGCCCGCCGACTTCGGCCGGGAAGCCATAGCCATTGAGGTAGACGGTGTCGATGTCGGTGCTCGATTCGGCCATGCCTTCCTCAAGGATCTTCGCGCCTTCGTTGACCAGCGCCAGCAGGCAACGCTCTAGGATTTCTTCCGTGCCAATGTCGCGACGCTGGAAGCCCAAGCGCTCGGACTCACGCTGCACCAGCGCGTCCACTTCCGGGTCGTGTTCGGCCTGGCGGCTGCCCTCGGCGTAGCGGTAGTAGCCCATGCGCGACTTCTGGCCGAAGCGGCCCAGCTCGCAGAGGCGATTGTCGATCTGCACGTCGGGCTCGTCCTGACCTTTGCCGGCCAGTTCGCGAGCACGCCATTCCAGGTCGATGCCGACCACGTCATACATGCGGAACGGCCCCATGGCGAAACCGAAGCCCTGCAGCGCGGCGTCCACCTGATGCGGGTAGGCGCCTTCGAGCAGCATCATCCGCGCCTCGCGCACGTAGGTGGCGAGCATGCGGTTGCCGATGAAACCCGGGCAGTTACCAGCGACCACGCTAACTTTGCCCATGCGCTGGCCGAGCTCGGTGGAGGCGTCGAGTACGGCCTTGGAGGTCTTCGCGCCGCGGACGATTTCCAGCAGCTTCATGATGTGCGCCGGGCTGAAGAAGTGCAGCCCCACGACCTGCTTCGGGCGCTTGGTGATGGCGGCGATGGCATCGATGTCCAGCGCCGAGGTGTTGCTGGCAAGAATGCCGGTGGGCTTAACGATGCCGTCCAGCTCGCGGAAAATGTTCTGCTTGAGTTCGAGGTTTTCGTAAACCGCTTCGATCACCAGATCGACATCGGCCAGCGCCTGGTAATCCGCCGCCTTGCTGATGCAGGCCCGTCGCGCAGCCGCTTGAGTCTCGTCGATGCGACCCTGGCGCACGTTGTGCGCGTAGGTGTCAGCCACCACGCCCAGCGCCTGTTCCAGCATCTCGGGATTGTTGTCCAGCCACAGCACCTGCACACCGGCGTTGGCCAGGCTCATGACGATACCGCGGCCCATGGTGCCCGCACCGATCACGGCGGCGGTCTGGATATCGAAGCGGGTTTGGCTCATTGCAGCTGTCCTCATCGCAGGGCGGAAAAAACTGGAGACCAACCATAGACGAAGACGCTACTATTTTTGAAATTTAGTCTTGTGATGTTTCAGATTCATCAGATGAATATCTACAACTTCGACCTCAACCTGCTCCGCGTGCTGGACGCCCTGTTGCGTGAACGTAATGTGTCCCGCGCTGCCGAGCGGCTGTCGCTAAGCCAACCGGCGGTCAGCAACGCACTCAATCGTCTGCGCGAACTGCTCGATGATCCGCTGCTGGTTCGCGTCGGCCGCGCCATGCAACCCACGCCGCGGGCACTGAGCCTGGAGGCGCCGATTCGCGATGCGCTGCAACAGATCGAACATACGCTGAATGCCGGCGATTTCTTCGATCCCGCCAGCAGCCGCCAACGCTTCGTCATCGCCGTGACCGATTACGTCGAGCTGATCTGCATGCCGAGGCTCATGGGCCATCTGGCGAGGGTCGCGCCCGGCGTGCAGCTGGCCATCGAGCACCTAACCCCGAGCCTGCCTGCCGAGGCGCTGGACGATGGCGGCATCGACCTGGCGGTCGGCCGCTTTCTCGAGGTTCCCATGCGCTTCCACCAGCGCCGCTGGGCCAGCGAAACCCTGCAAGTCGCGCTGCGCCGCAACCATCCGCAGCTCGACGGCGCGCTCGACCTGCCCGGCTTCCTGCGGCTACGCCATCTCTGGGTGCATGGCGGGCAGACCCGCGGCATGGTCGACCAGTGGCTGGCCGAACACGACCTCGCTCGCGACGTTGTCTACACCACCCCCAACTACCTGCAGGCCGCGCACATCGTCGCCAGCAGCGACCTGGCCGCCGTACTCCCGACCGGGCTTGCCCGCCACTTCGCAGGGCTGCTGCCACTGCAGCTGCACGAACTGCCCTTCGACCTCGGCGCCTTTCAGCTGGACATCGTCAGCCTCGCCCAGCGGGAACGCGACGCGGCGCTGCAGTGGCTGATCGAACAGATCGTGGCAGTGGGCGGAGGCCAGCCCGAGCCCTGACGGCTCGGCGCGAAGCGGGCCGCCAGTCGGACGGCGCTGCGGTCATGCGCGAGGGCCGCCGCGCGGGCCGCCGACGGTTTCTCGCGGGCAACAAAAAACCCGCCGAAGCGGGTTTTTCCTGACCATCCGAATCCTTTCGGGTGCCGTCCTGGCGATGGTCGATCCTCCTTGATCCTGAGCGCGTCCTGCGCTTCAGAGATGGGCATAGATTAAAGCGCCAATGCCGGTTACCAAAGAGCCAAAGGCTGCGATTCTTGTAAGCCTTTCGCCATGACTGCAACGCGAGCGCGGTTTCGCTGTCTCGCCGGGCCGGAAAAGCAAAAACCCGCCGAAGCGGGTTTTTTCTGACCGTACCGAATCCATTCGAATGCCATCCTGGCGGTGGTCGATCGTCCTGATCCTGAGCGCTTCCTGCGCGTCAGAGTGGGCGTAGATTAAGCATCCGCGGCTCCGGTTTAAAGCGGCGTTCGGCGCCACTTCATGTAAGCCTTTGGCTATAGCGATGCATGCGCAACACGACGACGACAAGGATGGCACGCGCTCGGGCGATCAGCTGGAGGCCTCGCCAACGCTGGGTTGGGCAGGGCACAACAGGTGCATCCCGTGATCCGCGGCCGCCAGGCGCTGACAGTCGACGTCGCGGCCGGTAAGCCCCTTCGTTTCGCGTGTATTAGTCCCGTTCACCGGCTGGCTTTTGGTAGCGGCCGGCCTGCCAGTAGGTGGCCAGCAATGGCAGCCGCGGCCCACGCCATCCGCGCCGGCATAGCTCGCGGGCGATCAATGCATTCATGATCTTGTGCCCCATCAGCAGCACCGTGCCGTGGGCTTCGGCCAGCGCGGTCAGCCGGTCGGCCGCAGCCCGGGCCCTTTGCCGCGATTCGCTGATCGGCTCGGTGTGGCGGGCGAAACCCAGAAACCAGGCCGAGCGGAAGAGGATGCGCCAGACCCGCGACGGCATCAGCGGCAGGGGCCAGTCGGGATACGGCAGGTGCGCTTCGGCGAACAGCGGATCCGGCTCGACGCGGCAGTCGCACCCCAGCTGGGCGCGCGATTCGACGCAGCGCATCACCGAGCTGCACACCACCGTATCGGCGGAACCGGCCAGCCGTTGCAGAGCCTCCGGCCGTTCGGCTACTGCCACCTGGGCGGCGTTGTAGCGCTCGACCCAGCGCCCCATGCCCACCGGCGTGCTCCAGCGGCTGGCGTCATGGTCCGGTCGGCCATGACGCACCAGGATGATCTGCATGAAAGGCCACGGTTGTAGGAGGGGGTTGTCTTTCGAAAGGAACCGGTACCGCAGGTTCCGCGTGATGTCGCTAGGGAGAAGGCCCCGCCGCGGTGGCGGGGCCTCGACGCTCACTTGTCGAGGGCGTCCTGCTTTTCCAGAAACTCTTCCTCGAGCATGGCGTCCTTGACCGCCTGGGGCTGCTCGTCGCGCAGCGGGTCGTTGAGCTGTCCGCCGGACATGACCTTGGTGTCCAGCTTACCGATCAGGTGTTCCAGGGCATGGCGCATCTTCTCGGCCGCCCCCTCGACCGCCAGTTGCAGGGACTCGGCCTTGTGCGTCACCGAAACGGCTTGATGGCCCTTCGGCCGCGCCTCGATCTGGCAGCGTTTGTCGTCGGCACCGGCCTTCTGGGCGTTCTCGTCGCCGACATGGACTTCGATACGGGTGAGGAAATCGTCGAAGCGCTCCAGCCGCTCTTCTACGGTCGAACCGACCCATTCGTGCAGCTCGACGCTGCCGGGGATGTGATGGCTGTTGACTTGCACATGCATACGACTACTCCTGATTGATGACGTACTTACCTAGCTTCGAGGCATTCACCTCGCCGAGGTTCAGCGGTTGCGCCTGGGACGATTGTCGCCAGAGACGAATCCGCCGCCGCTGACCCAGGTCAGCAAAGCCTGTCACGCCATCGCGACGCGCTGGCGTGACGCGCCGCAACCGCTACAGTGTCCGCATGCCGTTCGCCAATGAGCGGCGACACCACCGAACCACGCATCACGGCGGGGTCCGCTTCCACCAGGAGAATCCCATGCTCGATGTGCAGGTGTATCGCTACAACGACGAACAGGACGCCAAGCCCTCTATGCAGGCCATGCAGGTGCCCGACGAGTTCCGCGCGCGGATGGTGTTGGACGTGCTGGAATTCCTGCGCGAAAGCGACCCCTCCCTCGCCTACCGGCGCTCCTGTCGCGAGGGCGTCTGCGGCTCGGATGGCATGAACATCAATGGCAAGAACCGCCTGGCCTGCATCTCGGCGGTGTCGGAGGTGCTGGACGGCGCCGACAAGCTGGTGATCCGCCCGCTCCCCGGCATGCCGGTAATACGCGACCTGGTGGTCGACCAGAGCCTGTTCTTCAAACAGTACGAGCGCGTCAAACCCTGGCTGATCAACGACCAGCCGGCGCCGGGCATCGAGCGGCTGCAATCACCCGAAGCACGCGCCCGACTCGACGGGCTTTACGAATGCATCCTGTGCGGCTGCTGCTCGTCGCAATGCCCGTCCTGGTGGTGGAATCCCGAGAAGTACATCGGCCCGGCGGGGCTGCTGCAGGCCTGGCGGTTCATCATCGACAGCCGTGACACCGCCACGGCCGAGCGCCTGTCCGAGCTCGACGACCCGTTCAGCGTCTTTCGCTGCCGCAGCATCGGCAATTGCAGCTGGGTCTGCCCCAAAGGCCTCAATCCCATGGGCGCGATCGGCCATATCCGGCGCGAGCTCACCCAGCACGGCACCTGATTGACCACCGCAGCCGGCGCCACGTCGCGGGCGGCCGTGCCTCTAGCGCGTCTCGTCACCCGGCGCCGTCTGGCGTGGCCCGGGACTGCCGCCGAGCAGCCAGCCCACCACCGCCCAGAGCGCCGCGCACCCGGCGCCGGCCAGGCCGACCAGCCAGGCGCCCCCGCCGAGGCTGTCGAGCAGGCGCATGGCCCAGCCGCTCAGGGCATCGCCGCCGCGATAGACCAGGGTGTCGATGAAGTTCTTCGCCTTGTACTTGCTCTCGGCATCCAGCGGCGCGAAGAGCATCTCGCGGCCCGGGCGAACGAAGGCGTATTCGCCGATGCGGCGCACGATCATCACGGACGCCAGCACGGCAAAGGTCGGCGCCATGGCCAGCGCGACGAAGCCGAGGCAAACCAGCGCCGGCACGGCGGTGAGCAGCACGCGTACGCCGAGTCGCTGGGCGATACGCCCGGTGATGAACAGCTGCGACAGCAAGGCGCCCGCCTGCACCACGAAATCGATCGCACCGAACACCCGCACCTGCTCGGCACGATCCGGAAACAGCTCGGCGACCAGCCGTGCCTGTTCGAAGTAGAGAAAGGTACTGGCAGTCGTCAGCAGCAATACGAACGCCGCGATACCCAGCAGATAGCCCGAGCCCAGGACCCGCGTCAGCCCACTGAAGGGATTGCCCGCTACTGGTCGCCGTGGGCTTTCGGCGTGTTCGGCACCGGGGCGGCCGGCCCCCAGCTCCTCGCGCCAGGCCATCAGGTCGTGCTTTAGCGCGACCGCAGCGACCAGCAAAAGCGCCGCCAGCAGCATCAGCCCGAACGGACCGAACACGCCGACCAGCAGCGCGCTCGAGGCCGGTCCGATCAGCCCGCCCACGCTGGCGCCGGCGGCGATAAAGGCGAACAGCCGGCGCGCCTGGGGAGCGTCGAACACATCGGCCATCAGGCTCCAGGCGACCGAGACCACGAACAGGTTGTAGACCGAGAGCCACACGTAGAACACCCGCGCCAACCAGACGCTTTCTTCGAGCAGGAAGAACAGCCCGGCGAGCAGCAGCAGGTTGAGGCAGAAGACGCCGTATACCCAGTCGATGTAATGGCTGCGCGCCACCCTCGAGTTGAGCCAGGCGAACAGCGGCACCGCCACCAGCATGGCGATGAAGGTCGCGGTGAACAGCCACTGCAGGTTCTCGACGCCACCCTGAATGCCCATCGACTCACGAATCGGCCGCAGCATGAAGTAGCCAGAGAACAGGCAGACGAACAGGCCAAAGCCGGCCAGGGCAGCACGCAGCTCGCCGGGGCGGGCATTGATCAGGGCCGCCCCGCGAGCGGCTAGCGAAGTCGGCATTCGCGCTCAGCGGAAGGCGTCGACGATCATCTGCCGCTGCCGCGCATCCGGCAGCCGCCCCTGACCGGCAAGCAGGTTGTCGGCCATGTAGCGCGGGTTGGAGGTCGCCGGTATGACCGCGGTCACCGCCGGCTCGGCGAGGATGAATTTGAGCAGCAGCTGCGCCCAGGAGCTGGCGTCGATCTCCGCGGCCCAGGCCGGCAGCGGCTTGCCCTTCACGCGGGAGAGCAGGTTGCCACGGGTAAAGGGGCGATTGATCAGCGTGGCGATGCCGTGGTCGGCGCAGTACGGCAGCAGCCGCTTCTCGGCGTTGCGCTCGGCCACCGAATAGTTGAACTGCACGAAGTCGACCGTCTCCTGCTTCAGTGTCTCCAGCAGGCGGTCGTGGGCCGACTCCAGATAATGGGTCACGCCAATGTAGCGCACCCGCCCCGCCTGCTTGAGCTCGCGCAGCAGGCCGAGCTGGGTGCGAGTGTCCTGCAGGTTGTGCACCTGGATCAGGTCGAGGGTGTCAGTCTGCAGCGCCTTGCAGCTCGCTTCGATCTGCGCCCTGCCAGGTTCGCGTCCGCTGGCCGAGACCTTGGTGGCGAGAAACACCTGCTGGCGCGCGCCCTGTCGCTGGACCAGCTCGCCGACCACCCGGTCGGCGTTGCCGTAACTGGGCGCGGTGTCGATCAGCGAGGCGCCGCCTGCGACGAGCACACGCAACACCTCGAGCAGTCGGGCCATCTCGGGATCGTCCAAATCAACGTCGTGGGTGCGTGACGTGCCGAGACCGATAACCGGCAACCGTTGGCCCGAGGACGGGATCGGGCGCATTCGCAAGGGCTCGGCCGCGTGCGGCCAGGTGGGCCACAATGCGCTCAGGGCCGCAACGCTGGCGAGCAGGGCGGAACGTCGGAGCAGTTGGCGGCGCGTCGGCATGGCAGGTCTCCGCATCGGTCGGCAGGCGATCCTGAGTATGGTCGACGCGTCACCCGGCGAAGTCGGACGAACAGGGCAGAGCTTTTCCGATTGTTTCAGCACACGCTGGCGCTCTGACCGCATACCGCCGGTCTGCTGGCGTCGGCATCTCGTCGAATGCAGCGCACAGTAGTGGCAATAGGCCTTTATTTCGGCTTTACTGCGCACCAGCCATGGCCGCGCAGACGCGCCGGGCAGTCGATTCCGCGATCTACCGAGACAACGATGCACCCCACCCCTCTTCGACGCGACGCCCAGCCCAAGGCTGAGCGAGTGGCGCGCCCGAGCCGACGCTGGCGCCTGGTCAACCTGGCCTATGTCCTGGGCCTGCTGCTGGTGTTCGTGCTCGGCCTGATGCTGCTACCGGCCGACAACGGCCTGGGCAAGTTGCTGTGGGGCGCGCTCGGCACCGGCGCGCCGGGCATCCGCTAGCCGCTGCGGCGAACCGCGCCCTCAGGTGCGAAAGCGCCCGACCAGCGCCGCCAGGTTCTGTGACAGCGCTGACAGCTGCTGGCTGGCGCGCATGCTCTCGGCTGAGTTGGCGGCCGCGTCGTTGGACAGGTCGCGGATGTCGGTGATATTGCGCGCGATCTCCTCGGTGACGCTGCTCTGCTCCTCGCAAGCGGTGGCGATCTGCGCGGCCATATCGCTGATGCGCTGCACCGAGGCGGTGGTGTCGGCGAGCACCTGGTCGACCCCGGCGGCACGCTCGACGCTGTCACGGGCCTTGTCGCTGCCGGCGTGCATGGCCTGGACGGCCTTGGCGACGCCGGTCTGCAGCCGTTCGATGCGCAGCTGGATGTCCTTGGTCGACTCCTGGGTGCGGGCCGCCAGGGCGCGCACCTCGTCCGCGACCACGGCGAACCCACGCCCCTGCTCGCCGGCCCGCGCCGCCTCGATGGCCGCGTTGAGCGCCAGCAGGTTGGTCTGCTCGGCGATGCCGCGGATCACCTCCAGCACCGCACCGATGCTGGCGGTTTCGTCGGCCAGCGCCTCGATGGTCTGCGAGGTGCTTTCAACTTCCTGCGCCAGCTGGCGGATCGAATCGATGGTGCCGCCCACCACGACCGCGCCCTTGCGCGACTGGCCTTCGGCGTCGCGGGCGGCATCCGAGGCGTTTTGCGCATTCTGTGCGACCTCGTGGACCGCCGCGCTCATCTCGGTGGCGGCGGTGCTGACCTGGTCGACCGCCGCATGCTCGGCGCTGATCAGCCGATCGTTGGTAGCAGCCATCCCGGCCATGCCCCGCGCCGCGGCGTCAACCTCGCCGGTCACCCTGCCGACCTCGGCGATCAGCGGCTGCAGCTTGTCGAGAAAACGGTTGAAAGCATCGCCCAGCTGGCCCAGCTCGTCGGCCGACCGCACCTCGAGACGCGCACGCAGGTCGCCATCGCCCTCGGCGATCTGCTGGACGCGATCGAGCAGGCGGCGCAGCGGTGTGAGCACCACCAGCGGTAGGCCGAATACCAGCAGCCCGCAACCCAACAGGCCGATCACCAGCAGCGCGCCCTGCTGCGTCTCGGTGCTCGCGCCTTCGGCAATCGCCGCCGCGCCAATGGCAATGGCCGCTTCGTCCTCCAGGTTGCCGAGCTGGTCGATAGCGTCGCGCATGCTGTCGAACTGCGCCTCGCTGTCACCGAAGCTCAGTGCGCTGGCGGCCTGCGGGTCGAGGTCGACCTGCTCGATCACCCGCTGCGAGATCGCCGACCACTGGGCGAATCCGCGGTTGAACTGCTCCACCAGCGCCATGGCCTGCGGCCCTGGCTGCATGGCTGCGTATTTCTGCACGCGGTCATAAGCTTGCTGGAGATTCTCCTTGTGGCTGGCCTTGAGCGCCTCGACGTGGTCACCGGCATCGCTGTCGAGCAGGCTGCGCTCGGCGACAAAAGCCTGATAGAGATCGCGGTCAGCATTGAGTAGAAGCCCGATGGCGGGAAGGTGCCGCGTCGCCAGCCGCTCGCTGGAGTCGGCGACGCGCTCGATGCCGCGCATGCCGAACACGCCCATCAGCACCAGCAAGATGGCCAGTGCCGCGATGGGCAGAGTGATTTTCCAGCGAAATCCGAGGTCGACGAACAGGCGGGGCATGACGGTGCTCCTTGAAGGCTTGTCCCTGGCTATCGGCCGCAACGGCTGCGGCAAGAGGTCACCCGTCGACTCTTGCACGGCGGTCGCGACGTGCCATTGCGCCAGGTCAACCCGAACGACAGGCGGCGCCGCATCGCCGCAACGGCACGCCGCTACTTTCGGATGAATGCCAAGGTGGCATGGCGCTCTTTCCGGCCGCGGCCGATAAGGTGTCGGACGGTGATACCGCCGAGCGGTCTGCAGGCCGGCCCTGCCGATGCCGATAACCCACACAGCCGATCAGCGTTTCGACCGGTGCGGGAGCGGCAACCTTCCGCTTCGTCCCACCAAACGCGAGTACTGCCCATGTTCAGCTTCTCCCGATTCAAGCCAGGCCATATGCAAACCGACGGCACGCTGAGCCTGCTGGGCACGGCGGCGCAACTCTCCCGGCAGTTGGCGGCGCTGAAATTCGACCCGACCTATATCGCCGGCTTCGTCTCGCCGCACGTGGACCTGGACCAGGTGGCACGGCAGATCGCCCAGCGCTTCCCGCAGGCGACGATCAGCCTGTGTACCACCTCCGGCGAGCTGTCCAGCGAGAACCCGCGCCTCTACTGCGCCACCGGCACGCAGTGGGACCGGGTCGTGCTGCAGCTGTTCGACGCCAGCGTGATCGCCGCGGCCGAGATCGTCCGCGTGCCGCTGGAGTGCGAGGACATCCGCGCCAGTGGGCAACGCATGAGCATGGCGCAGCGGATTGCCAAGCTCACCGCCTCGATCAAGCGCCTGCAGGTGTCGATGAAGATCGATTATCGCGACACCTTGGCGAACATCTTCTTCGACGGCCTTTCGGCGTCCGAATCCTTTTTCATGGAAGCGCTCTACGAATCCGGGCGCTTTCCTTGCCTGTTCGTCGGCGGCTCGGCCGGCGGCAAGCTGGATTTCCAGAAAACCCAGCTGCACGACGGCCAGCGCAGCTACCAGAACCACGCGCTGATCGTCTTTCTCAAGTGCGCGCGGAACGTGCGCTTCGGCGTGTTCAAGAGCCAGAACTTCGAGCCCACGCCGCTCAGCCTGAGCGTGCTCAGCGCTTCCCTTGAAGATCGCTACATCAGCCAAGTGGTCGACTCGCGCGGCAACATCCGCACGATGGTCCAGGCGCTATGCGAGGCGCTCAAGTGCGCGCCGCAGGAGCTGGAGCAGCGGCTCTCGGACTATTCCTTCGCCATTCGCGTCGGCGAGGAGGTCTTTGTTCGCTCGATCTCGCAGATCGACTTCGCCAACGAGCGCGTGCACCTGTTCTGCGACGTGGCGCCCGGTGAGGAGCTGATCATGGTCAAGCGCACCCCGCTGGCCGAGGCCACCCGCCGCGATTACCAGAAGTTCATGCAGAACAAGCCCGGCAAACCGTTGGTGGGCATCCTCAACGACTGCATCCTGCGTCGGCTGAACAACGAGCAAGCCCTCGGCGGCATGGACCCGGTGTTCGATGACGTACCGGTGGCCGGCTACTCGACCTTTGGTGAGATTCTCGGCCTCAACCTCAACCAGACCCTGACTGCAGTGTTCTTCTTCCGCACCAACGGCAAGGACGAATTCCACGACGAGTACACCGACAACTTCATCGCCTACCACGGCGAGTTCAAGGCCTTCTTCCTGCGCCGGCAGATCAAGAAGCTGACCGGGCTGAGCCAGGTGGTGGTCAAGCAGATCGAGCAGTTCAAGCGCCAGGACTACAGCAGCGCGGTGGACATCAACGGTCTGGACGAGCACATCCGCCCGGTGTTCCGCGGCCTGGCCGACCTTGGCCAGGTGCTGTCCCAGGCCGATCACGAGCGCCAGTCCATGTCCGAGCAGCTGAGCCAGTGCGCCACCGAGCTGCACGGCTCGATGGACGACCTGACGCTGAACATCAACCAGCAGGGCACCGTCATCGAACAGGCCGGCAGCTCGGTCAAGCAGATGGTCCATCAGGCCGATGAGGTGGTCAGTAGCGCCCGCGACCTGGCGCAGTCGAGCCAGCGAATCCAGTCGGTGGTGCAGACCATTCAGCAAATTGCCGGGCAGACCAACCTGCTGGCGCTCAACGCGGCGATCGAAGCGGCGCGCGCCGGCGAGCAGGGCCGCGGGTTCGCAGTGGTGGCCGACGAGGTGCGCATGCTGGCCGAGATTACCGGCAAGAACGCCGAGGAGATCGGCACCGACATCGACCGCCTGGCCAGCGAGATCCGCGCTGTGGCGCAGCACATCGAGACCCAGTCGGCCGGCGTCGGCTCGCTGACCGGGCTGCTCGATGCGCTGGAAAACTCGAGCAACCTCACCGCCGGTACTTCAAGGCAAACCAAGGGGGTCGCCGACCGTTTGATCGGCCTGACCGCGCGCTGAGGCGCTTCGCCGATGGCCAGGGTCTGTTGACGTTTTGTCGCGAGCCGCGTTGCTGCGTCAAATGGCGCCAGGCCGGGCGGCGCTCCGCAAGGCGCGGGACGCAGGTAATGGTTGTTCCCTTGCCAAGTCCCGCAACGCCGCATGGCGCCATTTGCCGCGCAACCCTTCGGGCCGGGCCTGTTTATTGCGCGATGCGGCGTTATTCGTCGTTGATTTGGAACAACCAAACGTCCCTCCTCATGCCTTGCCTCGCGCAAGACAGGCTCCGGCGCGCCCGCGAACGAAACGTCAACAGACCCTAACGCGTCAGCCGCGCGCGAACCTCGGCGTAGGGATAGGCTTCCAGCGAGGCGAACCCCGGGATCTGACGCGCCTTGAGCTTGGTAAACACCGGCACGCTGATGCCGCAGAGAAAGCGCGTCAGGCACTCGGCGCCCGGCGCACTGCCCTTGAGCTGCGTGTAGCGCTGACTGAATTCGGTGCAGCGGGCGGACAGGTCAGTCTGTGCCAGCGGCGCCAGTGCAGGCGGTTCCGGCAGTTTCGCGACCTGTCCGTGGCAGACCGAGCAATGGCCACATCTTTGCGGCGCCTGCTGATCGCCGAAATAGGCAGCCAGCCGCTGACTCAGGCACTCGGCGGACTCGAACAGCGCCAGCATGTTGTCGATCCGGGTGATCTCGCTCGCTTCGTGCCCCTTGAAATAGGCGTGTAGCTCGTCGCTCAAGGCTTCGGCGTCGAAATTCAGATCGAGCAGCGCATACACCTCGGTCATCTGTTTGCTCTCTAGCTCGATCCAGCCTTTCTCCTGGAAATATTCCAGCGCTTTGACGACCCGGCCACGGTCGGCGCCGTGTTGCTGATAGAGCGCGTCGAAATCCAGCGTGCACCAGGTCCTTGCCCGCGCCGAGCTGTGCACGATGGCCTCGACGAACTGCCGTCGCTCGCCGTCGAACTTCGCCACCAGCGCCTCGGGCTCGAGCAGGTACTTGAAACGGTACTCGGCGAAATAGGCAAACCGTGGCGCGATGATGCCGCGCAGCTCCAGCTGCACCAGCAGGGTTTTCAGCGGCAGCTGGCGGATGTTGCTCTGGTCCGACAGCTGGTTGAGCATCAGCTCCCACTGCCCGCCGGCGCCGGTTTGCAGCAGCTCATCAAGCACGCAGCGGATGCCCGCCCGTTCCGGCGTATCGCCGTAGACGAAATTCTGCAGCACGCTGAGGCTGTCGCGATTGGCTAGCACCAGACAGTCGGAGGGCTGTCCGTCGCGCCCGGCGCGGCCGATCTCCTGGCTGTAGTTCTCCACCGACTTGGGCAGGTCGTAGTGCACCACGTTGCGGATATCGGCCTTGTCGATGCCCATGCCGAACGCGATGGTGGCGACGATGCAGTTCAGCTCGCCAGCCATGAAGCGGCGCTGGATCGATTCACGCAGTTCATGGGCCATGCCCGCGTGGTAGGCGCTCGCCGGGAAACCGCGTTGCGCCAGGTGCTCGGCGACCTGCTCGGCGGTCTTCTGCTGGGTGACGTAGACGATGGTCGGCTGGCCGCTCTTATTCCCCAGCCACTCCACCAGCCGTCGCTGCTTGTTGAAGCCGGTGACCGGCTCCACCAGCAGCTTGAGGTTGGGCCGGTAGAAGCCGGTGGTGACCACATCGCCCGCGGCAATCGAGAATTTGGCCTGCATATCGGCGATCACAGGCGGCGTCGCCGTGGCGGTCAGCAGCAGCACCTGGGGGATATTGAATTGGCGCTGGTAGTCGGGAAGCTTGAGGTAATCCGGGCGGAAATTGTGACCCCACTCGGAAATGCAGTGCGCCTCATCGACGACCAGCAACGAGATCGGCACCTGGCTGATGAAGTTACGGAAACGCTCGTTCTTCAGCCGCTCCACCGAAATCATCAGGATCTTCAGCTCGCCGGACTTGGCCTTCGCCATGGTATCGCTGGCCTGCTCGCGGCTCTGTGCGGAATCGATGCTACCGGCGGCGATGCCGTGGCGCTGCAGAAAAGCCAGCTGATCCTGCATCAGCGCCAGCAGCGGCGAAACCACCAACGTCAGGTGCGGCAGCAGCAGTGCCGGCAATTGGTAGCACAGCGATTTGCCTGAACCAGTGGGGAATATCGCCGCCGCTGAACGACCGGCCACCACCGCGCGGATGGCTTGCTCTTGACCAGGGCGGAAGCCGTCGTAGCCGAATGTCTGGGCGAGGGTCTGTTCGATCATGCGAGGTCACTCCTTTGACTGGGGTCCGGAGGGTAGCAAGGCTCGGGGGCGTAGGGTGGATCACGCTTCACCGATCCACCAGACAGACAGCGCTGGCGTCACGGTGGGTGTGAAAAAGCGACATCCACCCTACGCGCTCCTTTGACTGAAGACCGGAGGGTAGCAAGGCTCGGATGCGTAGGGTGGATCACGCTTCACCGATCCACCAGACAGACAGCACTGGCGTCACGGTGGATGTAAAAAAGCGACATCCCCAACGCGCTGGCGGGTCGGGGAGATTGGAAGCGCGCCGCCGCGGAACGGGCTGCGGCGGCGCGAAAAAAGGACGCTCCGTGCGCCCCTTCAGATGGCTCAGAAGCGGTCGCGGATGATCACTTCGTCGAACGGCAGCTTGCCTACACGCGGCTTGGGATCGACGGTACGCTTGCCAACCGCGACCATCATGGCGATGACGTGGTTGTCCGGCAGGTTGATCAGCTTGGCCACCGCATCGAAATCGAAGCCGTCCATCGGGCAGGAATCCAGGCCCTTGCCGCGGGCAGCGAGCATCAGGGTCTGGGCCATCAGGCCGCAGCTGCGCATGGCTTCGTCGCGCTGCGTCTGCGGCTTGCCGCGGTAGTAGTTGTCGATCGCACCGGCCATGTAGTCCTGCACCTCGCTCGGCGCGCCTTCCCATACGCGTCGGACATTCTTTTCCCAGCTATCGACCTGGGCGCAAACCACCACCAGCATTGAGGCATCGGTCATCTGCGCCTGGTTCCAGCCCACCTCGCGGATCTGCGCGCGCTGTTGCGGATCGCTTACTTCGACGAAGCGCACATGCTGCAGGTTGAACGCAGACGGGGCCAGCAGCGCTAGCTGCAGCAATTCGTCCTTTTCTTGGCGGCTGAGCTGGAAGCTGGCGTCATAGGCCTTGACGGCGCGGCGGGTCTGGATGGCTTCTTCGATTTGCATGGTGCGGCTCCAATAGGGGGTGAACGTGGCCGTTATGCTATGCGCGGCCTTTCATCGAATCCATGGCGTTGCCTGATGTAAGTGATCGGTTTACTCGATGGATTGCTGAGGAGCGTGAGAGGACGCAGCGGTCCGACAAAAACAAACCAGCCCAGCACGAAAAAGCCGCCCGGAGGCGGCTTCTCGCAACAGGCTGACGCGACCGCTTAGAGCTGCGGCCCGGCGGCCTTGATGGCGTCCGAAACGTCGAACTTCTTGAAGTTCTCGATGAACTTGTTCGCCAACTCTTTTGCCGCCTCGTCGTAGGCGCCCTTGTCGGCCCAGGTGTTGCGCGGGTTGAGCAGCTGGGTATCGACGCCCTCGACGGCCTTGGGCACGTCCAGGTTGATGACCGGCAAGTGCTCGGTCTCCGCACCGATCAACGCGCCGCTCTGGATCGCCGCGATCACGGCGCGGGTGGTCGGGATATTGAAGCGCTTGCCGACACCGTAGCCACCGCCGGTCCAGCCGGTGTTGACCAGGTAGACCTTGGAGCCGAACGCCTGGATGCGCTTGATCAGCAGCTCGGCATAGACGCCGGCCGGCCGCGGAAAGAACGGCGCGCCGAAGCAGGTGGAGAAAGTCGACTTGATGCCGCTGCCCGAACCCATTTCGGTGGAACCCACCAGTGCGGTGTAGCCGGAGAGGAAGTGGTAAGCCGCCTGCTCTTCGTTAAGGATCGAAACCGGAGGCAGAACACCGGTCAGGTCGCAAGTCAGGAAGATCACTGCGTTCGGCTCGCCGCCCAGGTTCTTCTCCGAACGCTTCTCGACGTATTCCAGCGGGTAGGCTGCGCGGCTGTTCTGGGTCAGGCTGTCATCGGTGTAGTCGGCGGCGCGCTCGCCGTTCAGTACAACGTTTTCCAGCACGGTGCCGAACTGAATGGCTTTCCAGATCACCGGCTCGTTCTTCTCGGACAGGTCGATGCACTTGGCGTAGCAACCGCCTTCGATATTGAACACCACGCCGGTGCCCCAGCCGTGCTCGTCGTCGCCGATCAGATGACGCGATTCGTCTGCCGACAGCGTGGTCTTGCCAGTGCCAGAAAGACCGAAGAACAGCGTCACGTCGCCATCGTCGCCAATGTTGGCGGCGCAATGCATGGGCAGCACATCCTTTTCCGGCAGCAGGAAATTCTGCACCGAAAACATGGCTTTTTTCATTTCACCGGCGTAGCGCATGCCGGCGATCAACACCTTGCGGGCGGCGAAGTTGATGATGACGCAACCATCGGAGTTGGTGCCGTCACGCTCGGGCACGCACTCGAAGTTGGCCACGTTGAGCACCTTCCACTCTTCTTTGCCGGCCGGGTTGTAGGTCTCGGGATTGATGAACAGCTGGCGACCGAACAGGTTCTGCCAGGCGGTGGCAGTAGTCATCTTCACCGGCAGGTAGTGATCATCGGCAGAGCCGACATGCACATGAGAGACGAAGAAATCCTGGTCGCGGTTGAACGCTTCCACGCGGTCCCATAGCGCATCGAACTTGTCGGCGGGGAACGGGCGGTTGATCGGACCCCAGGCAATCGAAGCCTGGGTGGTGGGCTCTTCCACGATATAGCGATCGGCCGGCGAACGACCGGTCCGATGGCCGGTTTTCACGACGAGCGCGCCAGTGGCGGCCAATTCACCTTCACCGCGTTTGATGGCCTCTTCGACCAGTTGAGCGATGCTGATATCGATGTACACGGCGTTATTGGCTTGCGTCATGAGTTCCCCGTCGGCCCTGGGCCGATTCCTCCATGCTGTTGTAGCCCACGTCACGATGGACTACACCGAAAAAAAGTGCGCGCGATTATGACAGAAACGACGCTGCGCTGGGTATGAGGGCATACTGGCGAAAAGGTTCCTAAGCGCCCCAGCCCTTTAATGGCGCGTGTCTGACGGTCCTGAGGTGCCGGCGCCGGCGAACAGCTGGGCAATATCCGCCGCGTCGAAGCGGTAGCTGTGATTGCAGAACTGGCAATCGATCGAAATGGCCCCGCCCTGCTCCTCGAGGAGCTGTTCAGCATCCTGCTGGCCGAGGCTGATCACCGCAGTGGCCGAGCGCTCGCGCGAGCAGCTGCAGCGAAACACGATCGGCCGCGGCTCGAACAACCTGACCGACTCCTCATGATACAAGCGGTGCAGCACGGTCTCGGTGTCCAGTCCAATCAGCTCTTCGGTGGTCAGGGTGTCAGCCAGGGTGCGAAGGTGCTGCCAGCTGGCTTCGCGCTGCTCGCCATCGCGGATGCGGTCGGCCGGCAGCTGCTGCAGCAGCATGCCGCTGGCACGACGCCCATCGGCGGCAAGCCAGAAGCGCGTCGGCAACTGTTCGGATGAGGCGAAATAGCTCGATAGGCTATCCGCGAGGTCGGCACCGTCGAGCGCCACGATGCCTTGGTAGCGCTGGCCGTTGGCCGGATCGATAGTCATCGCCAGGACTCCGTCGGGCATCAGCTCGGCCAGGCTCGCGCCGGGCGTGAGCAAGGCTTCGTCATAGCGGGCGATACCGCGCACCTCCCGGTCGCTGGAGCATTCGACCATCAGCAAAGGCACCGCGCCGGACGAGCTCGCTTGCAGGATCATCAAACCGTCGAACTTCAGAGTGCCAACCAGCAAGGATGCGGCTGCCAGCAGTTCGCCTAGCAGCTGGGCAACCGGCTCCGGGTAGCGGTGCTTGGCCAGTACCTCGGCGTAGCTACGCTCAAGCCCGACCCATTCGCCGCGCACGTCGGAGTCATCGAAGAGAAAACGCTGGGTGTAATCGGCATCGAGCATGGGCATGACCAGGGCAGGCGGAAGTCAGGTGCGGCCGGCGAGCCGCCGGGGCCGGGCAGGCGCCCGCTTCCAGATAGGAAAGGGACCGCATTCTAGGGCGAAAGTGGCAGGCATCCAACCGGCCGCTCATCCGGCGTCCGAGCGAAATCGCTGCAAGGCGCGGCGTTGTTTCTTACTCGGCTTGCCATCGGTTTCCACGCCCAGGCTGCCGGCCTTGCGCATGGCGGCTGCCTGCTCGCGGCGGGCGACGCTGTCGGCCGTCTCCTCGTACAGCAGCTGCGCCTCGGGCGCGCCACGACGCACTCCCGACAGGGCCTTAACCACCACGGTGCGCTCATCGAAGCCGGCGCGAATCACGAATGCCTCGCCGACCCTGGGCTCCTTGCTCGGCTTGCAGCGCTCGCCCTTGCTGTGGACCTTGCCGCCCTCGATGGCGGCCTTCGCCAAGGCGCGTGTCTTGAAAAAGCGCGCCGCCCACAACCATTTGTCCAGGCGGACCTTGCCGCCGTCTTTGTCGCTCATCGTTCAACTCTGCCTGTCGTCTCGTTGTCATAGGGTGATACAGGGCAGCCGTCACGGCCAGCCCGGCGCCGCGCCCGGCGACCGCAACGATGCGCTGAGGAAGCGGGTAATACGCGCCGTCATGGCACAGGAGATGCGGTTGTCATGGACGCCGTCTAGAATGCGCGGAAACCGACCGGATACTGTTTTGAACAACCCCGACCCCCAGATCATCATCGGCCTGCGCGAATGGGTCGCCCTCCCCGAACTCGGCGTGGTCGGCCTGCGCGCGAAGATCGACACCGGCGCCAGCACCTCTGCCCTACATGCCACTGAAATCAGCGAATTCAAGCGCAATGGCCAACGCTGGGTCCGCTTTACCGCGCACCTGGGCACGCTGGTGCAGAGCCGGCATCGCTGCGAAGCGCCGCTGGTGGCGCGCAAGATCATCAAGAGCTCCAACGGACACTCACAGACGCGCTACGTCGTGCGTACGCTGCTGGCATTGGGCGACCACCTGTGGCCAGTCGAATTCACCCTAACCTGTCGCAAGACCATGCGCTATCGCCTGCTGCTCGGGTCAAAAGCCCTGATGGACGGCAAATGGCTGGTCGACCCTGCACGCACCTACGTGCAGGAAAAACCCCAGAACCTCACTTCTTCCGGTGCCCCATGAAAATCGCCGTGCTGTCGCGCAACCCACGCCTGTATTCGACCCGCCGTCTGGTGGAGGCCGGCCAGCAACGTGGCCATGAGGTGGTCGTCATCGACACCCTGCGCGCGTACATGAACATCGCCAGCCACAAACCGCAGATCCACTACCGCGGCCGGCCGCTGGAGGGCTTCGACGCGGTGATCCCGCGGATCGGCGCCTCGGTTACCTTCTACGGCTGCGCGGTGCTGCGCCAGTTCGAAATGCAGGGCGTGTTCCCGTTGAATGAATCGGTGGCCATTGCCCGCTCGCGGGACAAATTGCGCTCGCTGCAATTGCTGTCGCGCCGCGGCATCGGCCTGCCGGTGACCGGCTTCGCCCACTCGCCAGACGATATCGCCGACCTGATCCAGATGGTCAACGGCGCGCCGTTGGTGATCAAGGTGCTCGAGGGCACCCAGGGCATTGGCGTAGTCATGTGCGAAACCGCCACCGCCGCCGAATCGGTGATCGAGGCCTTCATGGGCCTCAAGCAGGACATCATGGTGCAGGAATACATCAAGGAAGCCGGCGGCGCGGACATTCGCTGCTTCGTGGTTGGCGACAAGGTCATCGCCGCCATGAAGCGCCAGGCCAAACCCGGTGAGTTTCGCTCCAACCTGCACCGCGGCGGCACCGCCAGCCTGATCAAGATCACCCCGGAAGAACGGATGACCGCCATCCGCGCGGCCAAGGTGATGGGCCTCAGCGTCGCCGGCGTCGATATCCTGCGCTCCAATCACGGCCCGCTGGTGATGGAGGTGAACTCCTCCCCAGGCCTGGCGGGCATCGAAGAAACTACCGGCAAGGACGTCGCCGGGCTGATTATCCAGTACCTGGAAAAGAATGCTGGCCCGCACCTGACAAGGACCAAAGGGAAGGGCTGACCACGGCTGGAAGCTGGCATCGTCCGGCTCGATGCTGAATCACTTCAAGCATCGAGCTTATCGCTTCCAGCTGCTTTCCCTACGCCTTTACCGCATCCCTCGGCAGCAGCAACCCCAGCGGCAGACTGACCCGCGCCTCGAGCCCGCCGCCTTCGCGATTGCGCAGCTCGATCACACCGCCGTGCTGCGAAGCGATGCGCTTGACGATCGCCAGTCCCAGCCCGGTGCCCTGGCCGCCGCGTGCGCGATCGCCACGGATGAACGGGTTGAAGATCTCGCCCAGTTCCTGCGGATCGATGCCCGCACCCCGGTCGAGCACGCTGAGCACCACGTAGGGCGCGCTGCTGTCGCCGGAGACATGCGCCGCGACCTCGACGCCGTGGCCGCCGTAACGCAGGGCATTCTCGATCAGATTGACCAGCAGGCGTTTGATCGACACCCGGCGCAGCGGCAAGGGCGGCATCGGCTCGACGCACAGGCGCACCTGCTCGCCGTGCTGGTTGTAGGGCGCCACCACCTCGCGCACCAGTTCGCCCAGGTCCAGGCTCTCCAGCGGCTCGTCGCTGCCGTCGCGCACGAAGGCGAGGAACTGGTCGAGGATGGCGTTCATGTCCTCGATGTCGCGCACCATGTCGTCGGTCAGCTCGGTGTCGTTAGCCATTAGCTCCAACGACAGGCGCAGGCGGGTCAGCGGGGTGCGCAGGTCATGGGACACGCCGGCCAGCATCAGTTCGCGCTCGCGTGTAGCCTGCTCGACGTCCTCGGCCATCTGGTTGAAGGCCCGATAGACCTCGGTCATCTCGCTTGGTGTGTCGCTGATTGGCAACCTGACGCTGCGACCCTTGCCGATCTGCCGAGCTGCGTAGACCAGTCGCTTGAGCGGCAGATTGAGCTGGCTGACAAACACCCAGGCGGCCGCGGTGGACAACAGGCCGATACCGAGAAACCAGCCGAGCACGCTCCAGATCCGCTGGCCACGCAACGGATAGGCATACAAGGGCACCTGCAACCAGTCCGGGCCCAGACTCGGCGCGCGCACCCAGATCGCCGTCTGCGGCTGGATGCGCACCCGCACCTCGGTGTCGGCGCCCAGCTCGAGCTGCATCTGGCGTTGGAAGATTTCCGTGTAGGGCCAATGGTATTCGCTCGGCGGCACCGCTTCGGCGCCGACCTGCCGCACGCCGGCCGCCTCAGCGATGCGCGCACGGCTGTCCGCGTCCGCCGCCCAATAGGCGCGCAGGGTCAACGCCGCGCCGTGGCTGTACTGACGATCGACCATCACGTCCTCGTTCATCATCAGGTACACCAGCATCAGCACCTTGGAGAACAGCACAACGATGAGCACCATCCACAGGGTGCGGGCGAAGAAGCTTTGCGGGAACCAGAGCGGGGTTTTCATGAGTGGCCTTGGGCAGCAGGCGAAAGCGTATCGGGTGAGCGAGCGACCACCGCGCCGAGCGGAGGCGGTGGGCGCGATGCGCTGCTCCGCTCACGCAGAGCGCGGCGCGCGTTCAGCAGAGCTCTAACCCTTGTTACCGTCCGGCACGAACACATAACCCACGCCCCAGACCGTCTGGATGTAGCGCGGCTTGGACGGGTCTGGCTCGATCAGGCGGCGCAGGCGGGAAATCTGCACGTCGATGGAACGTTCCAACGCATCCCATTCGCGGCCGCGGGCCAGGTTCATCAGCTTGTCGCGGGTGAGCGGCTCGCGCGCGTGCTGCACCAGGGCCTTGAGCACGGCGAACTCGCCGGTGGTGAGCATGTGGACTTCGCTGCCCTTTTTCAGCTCGCGGGTGCCGAGAAACAGCTCGTAGTCACCGAAGGTGACCGTCTCGTCATCGCTTCCTGGCGCGCCCGGCACCTGAGGTGCCTGGCGACGCAGGACGGCGCGGATGCGCGCCAGCAGTTCACGCGGGTTGAAGGGCTTGGCCAAATAGTCATCGGCGCCCTGCTCCAGCCCATGGATGCGGCTGGCCTCGTCGCCCTTGGCGGTGAGCATGATGATCGGGATTTGGTTGCCCCCCGATCGCAGTCGGGCACAGGCCGACAGCCCATCCTCGCCCGGCATCATCAGGTCCAGCACGACCAGGTGGAACAGCTCGCGGCTGAGCACGCGGTCCATCTGCTCGGCGCTCTCCACGGTGCGTACGCGATAGCCCTGCTCGTCGAGAAACCGCTCGAGCAGACGACGCAGCCGGGCATCGTCATCGACAATCAGGATCTTTTCGCCTTCGCTGGCGGGCGCGGTGCTGCTCATGTGAACTCCCGGAAAAATCGTCGAAGCATTATGCGCGCAAGCATGCCTGCGCAATGCCCAGCCATTGTTAGCAGATTTTTCGTCGCGGGGCAGGTTCCGTGCTCAACGCTCGCGCAGGGCCTCGGCACGGGCCCGGATAATCGGCTTGAGCAGATAGCTCAGCACACTCTTGTGACCTGTGATGATGTCAACCGTGGCGACCATGCCAGGAATGATCAGCAGCGGCTTGTCGTCGGTGCCCAGGTGGCTCTTGTCGGTGCGCAGGTGGATGAGGAAAAAGCTGTTGCCCTCATCGTCCGTGACGCTGTCGGCGCCGATGTATTCGAGCCGCGCCTTGAGCCCGCCATAGATGGTGTAGTCGTACGCAGTGAACTTGACCACGGCCTCCTGACCCGGATGCAGAAAGGCGATGTCCTGCGGCCGGATCTTCGCTTCGATCAGCAAGGTGTCGTCCAGCGGGACGATTTCCATGATGTCGCTACCCGGCTGGATGACGCCGCCGACGGTGTTGACCATGAGCTGTTTGACCACGCCTCGCACCGGCGAGGTGACCAGCGTGCGGCGGACGCGGTCCTCCAGCGCCTTGCCGGTTGACTGAAGCTTCGTCAGGTCTGTGCGCGCCTCGTTCAGCTGCGTCAGCGCTTCGCTTCGGTATCGGCCTCGCGCCTCGCCGATCTTGCTGTCGATCTCCTTGATGGCCGCTTCGGCGCGTGGCATGGCGAGCGTCGTTGCGTCCAGCTGGCCACGACTCTCCACCTCGGCGCGCTTGAGGCGCAGCACCTCCACCGGGGAAATCGCACCGGACGCTACCAGCGGCTCGGACATCTCGATCTCCTTGCGCAGCAGCGCCAAGCTGTTACGGAACTGGCCTTGCTTGGAGCCTAACTCACGCAGCTCTTGGCGACGCTGGACCAGCTGCTCCTCGAGACCGCCGAGCTCATCGCGCAGCTGCTGCTGCCGACTGTTGAACAGCGCCATTTCGTTAGACGCGAGCGCCGGAGCCTGTGCAGCGATATCTGCCGGAAAGTTCGGCTCGCGCCCCTCCACTTCCGCGGTCAGCCGCTCGACACGCAAGGCGAGTGAATTGGCGTCGGCGGTCGTTTCGCCCACGTTCGAAGCGAAGCGGGTGTCGTCCAGCTGCAGCAGCGGGTCGCCCATATCGACGATCTGCCCTTCGTGTGCATAGAGCTCGGCGACAATGCCGCCCTCGAGGTTCTGAATCTTTTGCAGGCGGGACGAGGGTATTGCCTTCCCTTCGCCGCGGGTCACTTCGTCGACAATGGCGAAGTGCGCCCAGCCCAGCGCAAACAGAAGGAAGGCCAGTAAGCCCCAAATCGTCAGCCGTACGATGCGCGGCGCGTCTTCGACCAACGCCCTGCGAACCTCGGGCAACGGCTCGGCGGACGACCCAAAGAATCCACCGACACCCGCACGAACCAGTGGCACTTCATACAGGCGGTTAGCTGACACGGATCTGCCCCTTCTTCAAGGCTTCGAGAATGACTGGCTTGGGGCCGTCTGCCACGATCTGGCCGCGGTCGACGATGATCAGCCGATCGACCAGCGTCAGCATCGAGGTGCGGTGGGTTACCAGCAGCACGGTCTTGTCGCCGATCACCCCGGCGATCTGCTGCTTGAGGCGATCTTCGCTGGTGTTGTCGAGTGAACTGGTTGGCTCGTCGAGCAGCAGGATCGGCGGATCGAGCAGCAGAGCGCGCGCGAGCACCACGGCCTGGCGCTGGCCGCCGGACAACTGTTGCCCGCGCTCACCGACTTGCAGCTCGTAACCCTTCGGGTGCAGCCGTGCGAACTCGTGCACGCCGGCACGCTCAGCAGCCTGCAGGACCTGTTCGTCTTCGACGTAACGGGCGCCCATTACGAGATTTTCGCGCAGCGTGCCGGCAAACAACTGAACGTCTTGCGGGACGTATCCGATGTTATGCCGCAGATCGCTGACGTCGAGCTGACGTACATCTACGCCGTCGACCAGGAGGCTGCCGTCGCTCGGCTGGTTGAGGCCGACGATCAGCTTGGCCAATGAGCTTTTGCCCGAACCGCTGCGTCCGATGATGCCGACCTTCTCGCCCGGCCGGATGGACAAGCTGACCTGGTTCAGTGCCGTTTGCTGCTGATCCGGATAACTGAAATCGACCTGTCGAAACTCGATCGCACCCAGCAACGCCTCGCGCTTGAGTGGCCGCTCACCGGCCTCGCGCTCTTGCGGTAGCGCCATCATATCGTTGACCGAGCGCACGGTGACCTTGGCCTGCTGGTAACGCGTCAACAGGCCCGCCACCTGACCCAGCGGGCCTAGCGCACGGCCGCTGAGCATGTAACAGGCGATCAGGCCGCCCATGCTCAGCTGGCCAGCGATGATCTGGTAAACGCCGAGGACGATGATGACCACCCCGGCCAGCTGCTGCAGCGCCATGGTCGAATTGAGTGCCAGGCTCGACAACATTTTGGCGCGCAGCTCCAGGCGTCCAAGGGTCCCGATGGTCTGCTCCCAAAGATACTGACGCTCGCTTTCAGCGTTATTGACCTTTACCGCATCGAGTCCGGCTAGCGTTTCGATCAGCCCCGACTGCCGCTCGGCTGACAGCGCCATGCTGCGCTCGAGCGTGTCGGCCAGCGGGCGCTGCAGCGCGAGGCTGATGCCGGCGGCAATCGGGAAGGCCATCAGCGGAATCCAAGCCAGATGCCCGCCGATCACCGCGATCACTGCGATGATCAGCAACGTGAACGGTAGATCGATCAGGCTGGCCAGTGTCAGCGAAGCAAGAAAATCCCGCAGCGACTGGAACTCGTGGATGTGCTGGGCAAAGGTCCCAACCCGTGCGGGTCGGTGGGTCATGCGCATGCCAGTGATGCGCTCGAACAGTGTCGCCGAGATGATCAGGTCGGTTTTTTTGCCGGCCAGATCCAGACACAGTCCGCGCAGCGTTTTGAGAATCAGATCGAACAGAAACGCGCCGCCAACACCGATCGCCAAGACCCAGAGAGTCGCCTCGGCCTGGTTCGGCACAACACGGTCATACACATTCATTACGAACAAAGGCGTGACCAAACCGATCAGACTGATCATGAAACTGGCGGCAATCGCATCGGCATACAGCCAGCGCGAGCGCTTGAGCGTATCGCGGAACCAGTGGCGCGCCCGCGGGACGAGCTCACCCTGATCAAGGTCGAATTTGTGCTGCGGTTGAGCAAAAAAGGCCTGACCGGCGTAATCCTCCTCAAGAATCTCGCGGTCGACCAGAATCTCGCCTCCCTCGGTCTCGCTCGGCATGAGCCGGGCGCGGCCGTCGGGGTTCCAGCCGATCAGCAATGCGCTTCGGCCATCGCCCAAGAGCAACAGGGCGGGCAGGACGAGCGCAGGGATATGACCGAGGTCGCGACGCAGCCAGCGGCCGCGCAAGCCAGCCCGAGCCGCAGCGCGCGGCAATAGCTCGGGCGTCAGCCGCTGGTTGGCAAGCGGCAGGCCAGCCGTCAACGTCGCTCGGCTGGCCGGCTTCTGATGACAGGCGCAAAGCGACAGCAGGCTGTCGAGCAACGGGTCGTCATAACGCCCGCGCGGATCAAGACGTGTGATTTCAGGGCCCGTTTCGGCCGACTGCTGTAACTGACTCATAGCCGGCCCTCCGGGCATCCTTTAATTCATTGCAGGCAATTGGACCTGCGCCTGGACCTCATCCATCGGCACGGCAGCCAAGGGAGCCACCACACCCTGGCTTTGCAGCAGAGATCCGGTCACCGCCTTGATGCGGTACTGAGTCAGCGCCTCAGTAAAGCGGACATCTTCAAGGCGGCGCGCTGCGGTAAACATTTCGTTCTCACTGTCGAGCAGGTCAAGCAGGGTGCGCTCGCCCAGCGTGAACTGCTGCTGGTACGAATCTCGCACTCGACCGCTACGGTCAACGTAATCCTGAGCGATCGGCAACTGCTGACGCGCATTGGATAGCGCATTCCAGGCCAGGCCAAGCTCTTCGGTCAGCAGACGCAGCGCGTTATTACGGATATCCATCGCCTGGTCGGCCTGATGCGCACGGGCACGCAGTTCGGCTTTGTTGCTGCCGCCGGCGAACAGGTTGTAGCGCATGCGTACCATTGCCTGCCATTCGTTCTCGTGCCCGGGAACGCCATCGATGTTGTCGTTGGCACCGGTGCTGAGCTCAAGCGCAAAACGCGGATAGAACGCAGACTTCGCAGCTGCCATCTGAGCTTCGGCAGCGTTGATATCGGCCTCGGCCGAGCGCAGTTGAGGGTTATCCGCGAGCATTTCGTCGCGTGCCGATTCGAACGACTCCGGCAAGTCGGCGAGGACCGGCGCCGGCGTTTCCAGCTCTTCCGGTGCCTGCCCCACCACGCTGATAAAGTTGACGCGCGCATCCGCCAGGTTCGCCTGCTCGGTCAGCAGGTTGTTCTTGGCCTGGGCCAGGCGCGCTTGCGCCTGATCCAGATCCGCCATGCGACCGACGCCGCGCTGACTGCGCAGGTTGATCTGGTCGAAGATGCGCTCGTGGCTGCGCAGGTTATTTTCAGCCAGCCGGACCAGCGCCTGGCGGCGCAGCACGTCCAGATAAACCTGAGCCACTTCCAGCGCGGTGCGCTCGGTATTGCCCAGCAACTCCAGCGCGCGCGAATTGACGACTGCGCGGTTGCGCTTGACCTCGCTGGAAGTCGCAAACCCGTCGAACAGCATCTGCTCGACGTTCAGGCGTGCTTCGCTGCGGGTCAGCGTCTCGTAATCATGATCTCCGCCGGCACGCCCGCTGGGATTATCGGTGCCTTCCCGACCATAACCACCGACCAGATCGACGCGGGGCATATAGCCGCCTTTCGCTGCCCGCAACTCTTCTTCGGCGACCAGCCGAGCGTTCACGCCGGCGCGTATCTCAGGATGCTCCTCCAGGGCGCTGCGCATCGCCTCTTGCAGGGTCTGCGCCTGGGTGGCGAACGGCAGGGCAACAGCCAGGGGAAGCAGGAGAAATACGCGTTTCATGGGTGGAATCCTTCGAGGAAAAACAGCCGACGTTGGGCCAGGCGGAACGGAGATCTGCGGACTCGATCGAGCCGTCACACCCCTTCACGTCACAGCGGTAGCGGAATGTCAATTATTGCCGTGCTAGCACAGTGACATCACCACATGCATTGTTTAACATCACGCCACGAGGGGTCAATACTTTGACCAACCGTTTATCGGCGCATTAACGTCGTCATTTTTTTGTCGAATGGAATCGTCTAGTCTGGCTAAATGCTATCAGCGCCCAGATACGGCAACACCTACTTTTGGAGCAACGGTCATGAGCAACGCCTACGCTGTTATCAAGAGCCTGACAGGTCAGGTATTTGCCGTATCAGCCGAAGGCGTGCGCCGCCAGGTGTTCGAAGGTGAGGCTGTCTTCGCCGGCGACCGGCTGGAAACGGACGCGGCGGGTTCCGTCACGTTGCAACTGCCGAACGGTAACGAGCTGTCGCTGGGCAGCTCGGCCAGCTGGCAGGCGGGCGTGTTCGCCGACGGTGATGCCAGTCAGGCCGACGTCCAGCCGCTGAGCGACCTCGAACAAGCCATAGCCGATGGCTTCGACCCCACCACCCAGCTTGATCCCACTGCTGCAGGCCCAGGTGCGGGCGGTGCTGGCGCCGCGGGTGGCGGCGGCCACAGCGCAGTAATGCTCAGCGAGACGGGCCAGCGCGTCGAAGCAGTGACCGGATTTGCGACCGAGGGGCTTGCGATCTCAGCGGCTGCTGCCAATCAGGACAGCGGCACCAACACAAACCTTGCCCCGATCGCCACTGACGGCGGTAGCGAAACCGAAGAAAACACCGCGCTCGATGGCCGAGTTCCCACTGCGCGCGACGCAGATGCCATTACCGGCTATACGCTCGTCGCCGGGCCCGCCGCTGGCAACGGCACCTTGACGTTCAACGCCGACGGCACCTACCGCTTCGAACCGGGCAGCGATTTCGACAGCCTGGCCCAAGGCGAAACGCGCCAGGTCACCTTCAGCTATACGGCAACTGACAGCTTCGGCGTGACCAGCCAACCCGCCAGCTTCACCATCACGGTTACCGGTACCAACGACGCGCCGGTTGCTACGGGCAGCTACGAAAGCAGCCTGACCGACACCTCGGCACGCGACAGCTTTGCGCCGATCACCGGCCAACTCAGCGCATCCGATGTGGACAGCCCCAGCCTAATCTGGAGTGGAAGCGCCAAAGGTAACTTCGGCCAGTTGATCGTCAATTCCGATGGCAGCTACCGCTATATCGTCGACGCCACGGCGGTCAACGCGCTGGGCGCCGGGGATACGCCAACAGAATCGTTTACCGTGACGGTGACCGATTCCCTCGGGGCCACCGATAGCCGAGTCATCAACATTGCGCTGACTGGCGCCAACGACACCCCGATTTCCGAGGCGACTCAGCTTACCGATGGCAGCGTCAGCGAAGATGACGGCCTGGTGACCGGTCAGCTGGTAGCCAGCGATGCGGATGCCAACGACACACTGCGCTACACCCTGACGGGCAATGCGCCGGCCGGCTTTAGCCTGAACGCCGACGGCAGCTGGTCACTGGATACCAGCCTTGTCGAATACCAAAGCCTGGCGGCGGGCGAAAACCTGACGCTAAACCTGAACTATGTGGTTACCGACGCAACTGGCGCCAGCAGTACCAACACGCTGGATATTCTCGTAGCGGGTCGTAACGACGCCCCTGTCGCAACCGCCACCAGCGCAACCGGGAGCGAGGACGACGGCCAGCTGGCCGGTCAGCTGGTGGCCGCTGACATCGATGCGACCGATCGGCTCAGCTTCGCCCTGAATGACGCCGCTCCCGCCGGTTTCACGCTGAACGCCGATGGCAGCTGGACGCTCGATACGACGCTGCCCGAGTACCAGAGCCTGCCGGAGGGCGAAACCCTGACGCTGCAACTGCCTTACACCGTAAGCGACGCAAACGGCGGTACCAGCAGCAGCACCCTAACGGTCGCGGTAACCGGGAGCAATGACGCGCCGGTGGCAAGCGTCACGAATGATGCGGTCAACGAAGACCAGATCATCAACGGACAATTGGCCGCCAGTGACGCCGATGCGGGCGAGGTGCTCATCTTCAAGCCCGATGCGCCGTTGCCGGCCGGTTTTGCTCTTAGTGATGACGGCACCTGGACGTTCGATGCCGGGGTAGACGCCTATCAACATCTGAAGCAAGGCGCGACGCTGACGCTGGACATCCCGTTCACAGTGACCGATACGCAAGGAGCCAGCAGCTCCAGTGCGCTGGAACTGATCGTTACCGGGACCAACGATGCGCCGGTCGCTCAAGCGGCCAGTGCCAGTGCCTTCGAAGGCGCTACGATGTCAGCCGGACCGGTCGAGGCCGCCACCGATGGCGCCGCGATCACCCTGACAATCACCACGACGACCCCGGGCGAGGCCGTTAGCTTCGACTGGGCATTCAGCACGTCCGACTATCTGCCGTACAACGATTTCGCCTTTGTACAGGTCAACGGCGAGCCGGTCGGCACCCTGAGCAGCGTCAGCACCGTGGGTAACTACGGCAACTCGGGCACTCAGAGCTTCAGTCACACCTTCGCCGCTCCGGGCACGTACACGCTCGTCATCGGCGTGGCTGATGCCAGGGATACAAGCCAAGATTCGAGGTTGCAGCTCAGCAACCTCTCGCCCAACACCAGTGTTGCCAGCCAGGTCGGCTCGGTTAGCCAGAACGGCTCTGGCTGGGTCCTTTCGACCAATGGCGCCAGCGGCCAGACGCTTACCGACACACTGACCTTCGGCCCCGTCAGCGGTCAGCTGCAGGCCAGCGACGTTGATGACAGCGCAACCCTGACCTTCAGCCTGAACGGGCCTGCACCCGCGGGCTTCGCCCTTGCGAGCAACGGCGCCTGGTCCTTCGACACAACCAATTCCGCTTACGACAAGCTGGCCGATGGCGAAGTCCAGCAGTTGATCATCCCCTACCAGGTGACCGACGAACACGGCGTCAGCGGTCAGAGCACCCTGACGCTCTCCATCACCGGCACCAACGATGGGCCGGTCGCCACGGCGACCACCGCCTCGACCACTGAAGACGCACCGGTAGTCAGCGGCACGCTCGCGGCCAGCGACGTTGACGGCGATGCGCTGACGTTCAGTATCACCGGTAACGCCCCGGCCGGCTTCACCCTGAGCAGCGACGGCACCTGGAACCTGGACCCGGGCGACACCGCCTATCAGCATCTGGCAGACGGCGCCTCGATGACCCTTACCGTGCCGTTCACGACAACTGACGGCACGCTGTCGAGCAGCAGTACCCTGACCGTCACGATCACCGGAGTGAACGACAAGCCCGTCGTCACCGAAGCGGTTGCCGTAGCCAGCGAAGGCGACGCCGTGATCCACGGCGAGCTCGTTGCAACCGACGCCGATGACGGCGCTGTACTGACCTACACAACCAGCGAAAAAGTCGCCGGCTTCACCCTCGACAGCGAGGGCAGCTGGAGCTTCGATAGCAGCGACGCCACCTATGACTATCTGAAGGTAGGGGAAGAACTGGTCATCCAGGTGCCGGTCACGGTTACCGATGAACACAACGCCTCGACCGAGACTACGCTGACGATCACTCTGACCGGCACCAACGATGCACCGGTCGCCAATGCCGTGGCTGTCAGTGGTAGCGAAGACCAGGCTGCACGCATCCCGGTTAGCCTGTCAGGCAGCGATGTGGACGGCGCCATTGCTGGCTTCACCATCACCTCCCTGCCCGGCCACGGCTCGCTCTACTCGAGCGCCAACGGCGGCGCGGCGCTGCAGATCGGTGACCAGGTCGCTGGCCCCGTGTATTTCGCACCGGCAAAGGACTGGAACGGCAGCACGACCTTCGAATACAGCGCCATCGACAACAATGGCGCCTCGTCGGCCAGCACCGCAACGGCCACCATTGATGTTGCCGCAGTCAATGATCGCCCGGTCGGCGTGAACGACAGTGTCACGCTAAACGAGGACACGACGGCCACCGGTAACCTGCTCGGCAACGACCGTGACGTGGACGGCGACAGCCTGGTCGTCACCCGCTTCAGCCTGACCAGCCTGCCCTTTGTCAGCGCGGCTGCGGGCAACACGCTGAACCTGGGGGTCGGCAGCCTGACCATCCAGGCCAACGGCGACTACAGCTTCAAGCCCGCCGCCAACTACAACGGCCCGGTGCCTTCGGTCACCTACACGCTGAGCGATGGCAAGCTGACCGACACGGCCACGCTGCGATTCGAGATCGACCCGGTCAACGACGCGCCCGTCAACAGCATTCCCGGAGCACAGACGCTCAATGAAGATGGGAGCAAGACGTTCAGCCTGTTTACCGGAAACAGCATTGCCGTCGGTGACGTCGACAGCTCCAGCCTGACCACAACGCTGGCCGTCGAGCACGGCGTGCTGACGCTCGGCCCGATCACCGGCGGCGTTACCTTCAGCGGCAACGGCACGGGCAGCATCACTCTGTCGGGTAGCCAGATGGCAATCACCGCGGCGCTGCA
The DNA here is from genome assembly GCA_032064305.1 of Pseudomonas sp. Classification (GTDB taxonomy): domain Bacteria; phylum Pseudomonadota; class Gammaproteobacteria; order Pseudomonadales; family Pseudomonadaceae; genus Stutzerimonas. The sequence continues at coordinate 209,441 of DAMBNU010000005.1, forward strand.
AGGCTTGCGCTACGTACCCGGCGACAACTACAACGGCCAGGACACACTGACCATCGCCACCAGTGACGGCGCCCTGAGCGATCAGGACAGCGTCACGCTGAACATCACGCCGGCTAACGATGCCCCGGTTGCGGCGCCGACCACCGCCAGCGTTGCCGAAGACGCCCCGGCCATCGGCGGCAAGCTGTCGGCAACGGATGTGGATGGCGATACCGTGAGTTACGGCCTGATCAATCCGGCACCGGCTGGCTTCGCCTTGAACGCAGACGGCAGCTGGACCTTCGACCCTAGCGACACCGCCTACCAGGCGCTGGCCGAGGGCGAGACGCACATCATCAATGTGCCATTCAGCGCTACCGACGGCAGCCTTTCTGGCACCAGCACCCTGACCCTGACGGTGACTGGTACTAATGACGCCCCGGTTGTCAGCGGTGCCATTACCGCTGGCACCGATGAAGACGCAGCGCCCCAAATTGTCGACCTGCTCGCCAAGGCCAGCGACCTCGACACGACCGATGTACTGGCCATTACCGGCCTCAAGGAAACCAGCGGCAACGACTCCCGCGGCGTGAGTTTTGACGCTGCCAGCGGATCGCTCAGCATCGACCCGAATACCTACGGCTATCTCGCTGCAGGCGAAAGCATCACGCTCAACTATGAATACCAAGTGGTCGACGGCAAAGGCGGCATGGTCGGCAGCAGCGCGACCATCACCATCGATGGCCGTAACGACGCGCCGGCCGTCACAGCCGCCCTCGACGCGGGAAGCCACGAGGATGCCAGCGCCTTCAGCGTGGATCTGCTGGCCAACGCCAGCGATATCGACAGCAGCGACGTGCTCGGCATCAGCAATCTGAAGCTGGTGGGCACTGGCGACACCGCCGGCGTCAGCCTCTCAAGCAACGCCCTACAGGTCGATCCGAGTGCCTATGGCTATCTCGCAGCCGGCGAAAAGCTGCTGCTCACTTACAGTTACGACGTGGTGGACAACAACGGCGGCAGCACGTCCACCACCGCGACCCTGACCATCGAAGGGCGCAACGACGCGCCGCTGATCGGCAGCACCGTGCAGACAGGCACCGTGTCAGAGCGCGCCGACCGTGTCCCCGGCGAGAACGCCGGGGCACTATCGACCAGCGGTGACTTTGGCTTTACCGACGCCGACCTGAGCGACAGCCATACCCTCAGCAGCCAGTTGATCAGCGCTACCGATGCGGACGGCAAGCCGGTTGCAGCCCTGGGCAATCTCGTCGCGACCCTTGCAGGCAGCGCTCAGGGTGACGGGCTCGGCTCGGTCCACTGGGATTACAGCGTGGCGGCAGGCGCGCTGGATTACCTCGGTGCCGGCGAAACCATTACCCTCGTCTATCGCGTATCGGTAACCGACGGCAGCGCGGCGGCCGCCAGCCGTGACGTCACCGTCACGCTGACCGGCAGCAACGATGCCCCCATCATCAGCGGCGCCGTCAGTTTCGCAACCAATGAAGACGCGCCGAGTTACACCCTCAACCTGCTGCAGAACGCCACGGACGAAGACGCCAACGACGTGCTCGGCGTCAGCAACCTGCAACTGGTGGGTGGCGGCGACAGTTCAGGAGTCAGCTTCGACGCGGCTGGCAACAGCCTGGCCATCAACCCGTCGGCCTACGACTATCTCGCCGTTGGGGAGAAGGTCGTGCTGAACTACAGCTACGACGTCAGCGATGCAAGCGGCGGCGTTACCCAGGCCGCTGCCTCGATCACAATCGAAGGCCGAAACGATTCGCCGGTGGTCACCAGTACCTCCGTCACCGTTGCCGAGGAAAGCACCGGGACGCCGTTGCAGATCGCCGCACCTACCGATGTCGACGCCAGCAATGCCCTAAGCATCACCGTGACCGGGTTGCCGGATGTCGGGCGCGTCACACTCAGCGATGGCACGACAGTACAGAACGGCCAGGCGCTCACGCTTGCCCAGCTGCAGGGTCTGAAGTTCGACGGCCCGTCCGACTACACCACCGGCCAGCAGGTCGGCAGCTTCACCTACAGCGTCAGCGATGGCACCACCAGCGTGGTCGGCAGCGTGGCCCTGGCAGTCAGCCCGGTCAACGACGCGCCGGTCGCCAATGACGATCTGGGCGTCACCAGCGGACTGAAAGGCAACTATTACGCATACAGGGACGGGATTGATGGCAGTAATCTGGGCAACCTGGCGCAGGTGACGGCCTTTATCGCCACCCACCAACCGAACGCCACCTTTATCGCCACCCGTCTCGATTACGGCAACGGCGTGAGCAACGACCTCGGCAGCGAAGGGCAGCTGCAGCGCTTCCTCGGCTCGGACGCCACCTCGCTAACCAACGATCCGGTCAACTCCTCGGACGCCATCATCAAGCTTGCCGGCGACATCAACCTGAACGCCGGCACCTATCAGCTCCGCGTCCGTGCTGATGATGGCTACCGGGTCCTGTTGGACGGCAAGGTCATCGCTGAATACAACGCCAACCAGAGCACCACCACGCGCGACGGATCTACCTTCCAGATAACCGAAAGCGGTCCGCATCAGATCGAAATCGTGTATTGGGACCAGGGCGGAGCCGCGCAGCTCAAGGTCGAGTTGCGCCCTGAGGGCGGCAGCTACAGCGTCATCGGCGGTACGCAGCTCAGCCACGCGAACGATGCCTCGCTGGTCACCAACGAAGACACCGCACTGACCATCGAGCCATCCGTACTACTCGGCAATGACGTAGACGTAGATGGCGACGCGCTCTCCATCGTCAGCGTACAGAATGCCGTGAACGGCACCGTCGCGCTGGTCGATGGCAAGGTGGTTTTCACGCCTGCCGCCAATTTCAACGGTAACGGCTCGTTCAGCTACACCGTCAGCGATGGCAACGGCGGCACCGACACAGCGTCGGTTACCGTCGGCGTCAAGCCTGTAAACGACGTACCCACCACAGCGAACCAGGCGCTCGTCACAGACGAGGACACGCCCTTCAGCGGCAAGATTGTCAGCGCCGATGCGGACAACGACACGCTCAGCTATGCCCTGCTGACCGCTGCCAGCCACGGCTCGCTGGTTCTCAACACCGCAACCGGTGCCTACACCTACACACCGGCCGCAAACTACAGCGGTTCGGACAGCTTCACCGTGCGCGTCAGTGATGGTAAGGGCGGTTTTGTCGACAGCGTCGTCTCGCTGGGCATTACCCCGGTCAACGACGCCCCTACTGCAACCACGCAGCTGCTCAGCACCGACGAAGACACGCCGATCAGCAGCAAGGTGCTCGCGCAGGATATCGACGGCGACAAACTGAGCTATCAGCTCATTGGCGACGCCAGCCACGGCACGCTCGCGCTCGATGCCGGCACAGGTGCCTTCACCTACACGCCAGTAGCCAATTACTACGGCACCGACAGCTTTACCGTGCGGGTCAGCGATGATAACGGCGGCTATACCGATAACGTGATCGCCGTCGGCATCAATGCCGTGAACGACACTCCGGAAACAGCCGACCAGTCGCGGGCGGTCGCCGAAGACGGCCAACTCGACGGGACCATCGCGGCTACCGACGTCGATGGCGACACGTTCGCTTATGCGCTCGAAAGCGGCCCGCAGAATGGCGGCCTGCTGCTCAACACCGAGACCGGCAGCTACAGCTATCGCCCGAATCCGGGTTACAACGGCTCCGACAGCTTCAGCATCAGGGTCAGCGACGGCAATGGGGGCACGGTAGTGAGCACGGTCGACGTGACCGTGCTACCGGTCAATGATGCGCCCGAGGTGACTCCGATTGCCCTTGCGGCCATGGCCGAAGACGGCAGCACCGTAATCACGTCCCAGCAATTGCTGCAAGGCGCGACCGACCCGGACGATGACAGCCTGACCGTCATCGACCTGCAGGTAGCCAGCGGCAACGGCAGCCTTGCAAGCAATCCGGACGGTACCTGGACATTCACTCCCGCGAAGGACTGGCACGGCGACGTCAGCTTCGACTTCGGCGTCAGCGATGGCAGCGTGACGGTCACCAACACGGCGAGTCTGGCCGTGAGTGCGGTCAACGACGGCCCCGTCACCTCGGCAGACAGCGCCACCACCGGCGAAGACACCTCCGTCACGCTCGATGTGCTGGCAAACGACCGCGACGCGGACAGCGACAACCTGACAATCATCGGTGTGGGTAGCGTCTCGCTAAAAGCAGATGGCACCGTCGCCGGTACCGTCTCGCTCAGCGCCGACGGTAGCAAGGTCACCTTCACCCCCGCCCTTAATTACTACGGCCCCGCTTCGTTCACCTATACGGTTTCTGACGGCAATGGTGGCACCAGCACCGCGACGGTTACCGTGAACGTGAACTCGATCAATGATGCGCCTGTAACCCGCGCCGACAACATCACTGTCGCCGAAGGCGGCACTACGACCATTCTCGTAGGCGGTGCCACCAGCGTCTTGACCAACGACACCGATGCCGAGAGCAACACCCTGAAGGCAGTGCTGGTAACCGGCCCTGCCAACGGCACGCTAACGCTGAATGCCAATGGCACCTTCAGCTACGTGCACAACGGCAGCGAGACCACCAGCGACAGCTTCAGCTACCGCGCGAACGACGGCACCGCTAACGGCAACGTCGTTACGGTCAACATCGACGTTACCCCGGTCAACGATGCGCCGACGATATCCGCCAGCAGCGCGCAAGTATCGGAAGAGGGCCTGCCTGGTGGACGCGCCGATACCACCGGGGTATCCAACACCACCAACGCGACAACCTTCTCGGGCAAGATGACCATCCAGGATTTTGACAGCAGCAGCCTAAGCGTCACCCTCAGCGCCCCGACCGCAGCGGTCACGTCCGGTGGCCAGTCCATTGCCTGGACCGGTGCCGGCACCGGCCTGCTGATCGGTTATGTCGGCACTGCCAGTGCCGCCAATGAAGCCATCCGCGTCAGCATCGACAATAGCGGCAGCTACACAGTCACCCTGTCGAAGCCTCTGGACCACAGCGGTGCCAATGTCGAGGACGTACTCCAGCTCGGCATCGGTGTAACCGTCAGCGATGGCGCGCTGTCCGCTAGCAGCACCCTGAACTTGGGCGTTGAGGATGACATGCCGAGCGGTACAATTGTTCGAGCCCTTGAAGTGCCAGTCGATACCATCGTAATTAAGAATCTGCAGGGCGGCTGGATCGGCGAGACGTTCGATTCGGGCACCCAGTCCGTCACGAGGGTCACCAACAGCGACTCCGACAACCTAGTCGACGCCATTCGTTGGGGCAACTCCAATGGCCGATCCAGCTACGAGCTGGTGGATGACATCGCGCTCGCCAACAGTACTGGCCTAAAGATTGCCGCTGGATCGCTATTCAAGCTGGCAGATTTCACCCATGTAAACCAGCCAGTTGACAGCGGTATCGCCTCGCTGGACAAGGTGACCATGACCATGACCATGGATGTGGCCATCAACGGAACGTTGGTCAAAGTGCCATTTACCGTCCTTATTGATCACACGGAGACGCCAAACGGCAACAACGCCAGTGCGCCGTCTGCCCGCGACATCGTCACCCTGCCCAGCCAGAATGTGATCGTGGAGCTAAATGGTCAAACCTACTCGTTCGAGTTGGAAGGTTTCAAGGACAGCAACGGCAATATCGTTAACACCATCTACACCAACGAAAACGAAAGTAACAGTTTCGAAATCTACGGCAGTCTGAACACAACCCTGGCCATGCCGAGCATCTCGGGCAGCGTTGCCAGTACTGCAGGCGCTGACGGTTTTGGCAGCGTCACCTGGGGCAACCTCACCAATGAATACGGCACACTGACTACAAGCAACGACGGCGGTTACCGCTTCGTGCTCAACGAGAAAGGCTATGCCTTGGTACAGACTGGCACTGCCGTACCTGCACCGACCTTCAGCTATACCGTGCGCGACAAGGATGGCGATGCGTTTAGCAGCACGCTGACCATCAACCTGCAGGCAGACAACGACTCCGAGCCGGTAGCGAATGACAACTTTGCTCAGGCGGTGCTAACACAGAAAACTACGGAAAAAACGAATGTAGACAGTTTTTCGGTAACCGACACCCGCAGTTGGGGCGGCGACACTGACGCAAACGAAGAGTCTTCAGTTGTCACCAGCGGAGCCATGACGGTGTCTGGAGGCACCGGCACCATCACCTTCAACGCCGGCCTTAGCGGTAGCAACAGTGACTATTACAAGTATGCGCTGGAAAAGTTAAACAGCAATGGCACCACGTGGACGACTGGAAGCTATACGAACCTGGACAGCAACAACACCATCAGCAACCTGGCCGCTGGCACCTATAGACTCCGTTTGTACGTGCTGGATAGGAGCTTCGGCAACGGCAACGCCACCGCCACCGCGACACTGACCAATATCGCCCTGATTACCACCCTGGTGACGCCGGTCATCGAGGCCGCAGCGGCAGCAGGCAACGTGCTCACAGACACCAACAACCATGTTGGCAGCACCAACGCCTGGGGCTCGGTAGACAGTCTCGGCCAGGAAGGCGCCTTCATCAGCGCAGTCAACGGTCACAGCGTGTCGGGCAACGGCAGTACCAGCATCACCGGTCAATACGGCACGCTGTCAATTGCCGCGAACGGCTCGTATACCTACACACCGTCGGCCAACCTCGGCAACGTTGGCAAGAGCGAGACGTTCACCTACACCCTAGGCCAGTCCGACGGTGATCACGACACTGCGAACTTAGTCATCAAAATCGTCAACAGCGCCTATATCGCACCGACGCCAATCACCGGCAGCGGCACGCTCAATGGCACCAGCGGCGACGACGTGATCCTGGGCAGCAACGCCGCCGATACCCTAAGTGGCAAATCTGGCGACGATCATCTGGAAGGCAAAGGTGGCACCGATACGCTGTACGGTAACGACGGCAATGATGTACTAATCGGCGGCGCTGGTGACGACATCCTCATCGGCGGTGCCGGTGCCGACACCTTCGTCTGGAATGCCGGCGACATTGGTAAGGACGCGATCAAGGATTTCAGCGCTGCGGACGGCGACAAGATTGACTTGAGCGACCTGCTGGCGGATATGGATGGCAGCGGCAGTCTCGACGCTTACCTGCGCGTCGACACGAGCACCTCGACACTGGAAATCAGCACCACCGGCCAGTTCGGCCAGGGTGCGGAGGCGAATGTCTCCATTGCGCTGCAAAACGACGGGGCGGCGATCAACCTGGCCAGCTATGGCGGCGATTCGGCGGCGGTCATCGACTCGCTTATCGCCAAGCAAATCGTCCAGGTCGATCACTAAGGCTGACGCACGGACACCCGCAAGCGCGTGCTTGCGGGTATCGTCCCCGGTCTGAATACGAGGTAGTGCAGTGTTTTATATCAAGCGTGATACCGGCGGTCGGCTGCTGCGAGTCGAGCCGTCGGCGTTTGACGGCATGACCGGCGAGCTACGGGACGACGACGACGAAGTGCGCGCCTGGATCGCCGCCCAGGACAGCCTCGCCCACCTGCGTCAGAGCGATCTGGAGATGGTGCGGGTACTCGAAGACCTGGTGCACGCCCTAATCGACAAGGGCGTGTTGCGCATTACCGATCTGCCGGAGGCCGCTCAGGCCAAGCTGGCAGGTCGGAGCCGGGCGCGCGATGCGCTCGGCTCGACGCGCTTATTGATCGACGATGACGACACCGGCCTGATCTGAGCGGCTGTTCTCTTCGTTCAACGGAGCCGGATTGCCCAGCAACCGGCCCTGGCCGCCTTCGAAACCCAGCTCACGCAGCGTCAGCCATTCGCCTTCGGTCTCGACCTGCTCGGCAATAAGCGGCAGGTCGATGCTGTGGGCGGCACGCTGCATGGCCTGGATAAACAGATGGTTGTCGTTTTCAGCGTCGACACCGCGAATGTAGCTGCCATCGACCTTCAGGTAGCCCAGGCCGAGCCGTGCCAGGTTGCCGATCATGCTGAAGCGTCCGCCAAAGTGCTGGATGCCCAGACCGAAGCCCAACTGATGCAGGCGCCTTGCCAGCGACTCGAGGGTCGCTTGGTCGGGCAACTGGGCTTCGTCCAGTTCGAGGGTAAGCAGGCCGGCGACGTCACCATGCCGCGCCAGCAACTCGAATACCTGTTCCCGCGACTCGGGCTCGCTGAGCGTGGCGCCCCCCAGACTGATCGCGAGGGGCGAATGCTGCAGCTCGAGCATTGCGAGCGTCTGCCGAAGCATCGCCAGGTCCAGCCGCGAGGTCCAGCCGAATCGCTCTAGCCAAGGCAGGAACCGCGCCGCCGGAACCACATCGCCCTGGCGGTCGACCAACCGCGCCAGCACCTTGCTGTGGATCAGACGCTGCGGTTCGACCGCGCTCATCACCGGCTGGAAATAGAGTTGCAGCAGGCCGTTCTCCAGCGCGCTGTCGAGTAGCTGATACCAGTCGCGGTGCTGCTCGGCGACCGGCGCGGTCACGGCCGGCTCGTAGCAGGCCCAACCCTGGCGCGGCTGGCTTTCGGCCTGGGCCAGGGCCTGGTCGAGGGCGGCATAGAGCGCCGCCTCGGTGTGATCCTGGGAGAAGGGCGTCAAGCCGATGTGGGCCACCGGCAGGCGATCGCTCAAGCCGGTCTGCTGCAGCGTAGCCAACGCATGGGCGAGCTGCTCGGCGAGCCGCTCGGCTTCCAGCCCGTCGAGGCCCACGGCCAGCAGGGCGAATTCGCCACCACGGGTACGCCCGATCAGATAGCGGTCACCCGTCACCTGGCGCAGCTGAGCCGCGACGGCACGCAGCAGCTCGTCCGTGCGGGCGCCGCCGAGCCGCTGGTTGAGCCCGGTTAGGTCATTGATCCGCAGCAGGAACATATAGCCGCTGCCGGCCAGGTCCTCGCCGCACAGGCGCGCCTGCAACTGCATGTCGAAATGTCGGCGGTTGCTCAACCCGGTCAGGCCATCGTGATAGGCCTCCTCGCGCAGCCGCTCGCTTCGGCGGGCCTCTTCATCGAACAGTGCCTTGAGCTTCTCGACCATCAGGTTCATGGCTAGCACGACGCGGCGCAACTCCGGCGTAGCCGGCAGCTGCGGCACACTGAGGAACTCGCGCCGGGTAATGGCTTGGGATTGCGCGACCATGTCATCGAGCGGGCGCAGCTGACGGCGCAGCAACAACGCGCCGAGCAGGGCGCTGACCAAGCCGCACAACAGCTGCCAGCCGAACATACCGAGGGTGCTCTGCCACAGGCGCGACACCGCAAACATCGGATGGCTCACCACCTCGACCCGTGCCACCTGCTGCCAGCCACGGCTGACGATGGCCTCACCGCCCTCGGGTTGCAGGTCGATAAGCCGGACGAACCACTGCGGCGCGCTGCCCGCATCCGGCTCGGCCTGACGTTCGATCATCGGCTGCTCGCTGTCCAGCGCGACCACGCGAATCGACTGGTAGTAGCCGCTGTCGAACAGCGAGCTGACCACCAGCTCGACCATCGCCGGATCGTCGATATTGGCCGTCAACGACAGCCCCAATGCGGTCGCCGCATCCTGCGCATGGGAACGCAGCTGGTTGGCATACTGGCCGCGCGAACTTTCCAGGCTGACCACGAAGCTGCCGGTGAAGGCAGCAAGCAGAAACAGGCAAATGGCCAACAACAGCTGTTTGAACAGGGACATGTAGAACTCCTAGGATCCAGAGCCGTCTGGAAAGCCTTCCGCGTGCATCTTTTTCAACAGGTCCTGCCAGCGCGAAAGCTTCTTGCTGTCGCTGACCTGCTTGTCTCCGCTACGGCCGGGCAACCACAGGCCCTCGCCGTTGAATGCGTACACCGGCACCAGGTCGGTGCGCTGGGTGGCCGGCAGAATGCCGCCGACGAGATTGTCCAACACCATGGGCACGGCGCTGGGCTGCTCGTAGTAGGTGAGCACCATGTGCGCCTGGTTGAGGCGGATCGCCTTGACGTAGGTGATGCGCAGCTTGTCGGCGGAAATGCCGAGCCGCCGCAGGGTGATGTACTTGGCGATCGCGTAGTCTTCGCAGTCGCCGCCACCGATGCGCAGCGCCTCGATCGGCGTCGCCCAGTAGTCGCCCTGGCGCCACAGGATGCGGTCATCCTCGAAGCGCAACTGCAAGTTGAAGAAATTGTTCACCGCCCGCAGCTGGTCGTATTCCGTCTCGCCCATCTGCTCGGTCAGCAGCGCCTGCCAGGCCAGGACACGGGCACGCCCGTCACCAAAAGGGCCGTACCGCTGCTCCGCCTGCCTCAGGATGCGCCCGAAGTCCCAGTCCGGCCCCACCGCCCAGCCGAGCTGCGCCAGCCCGAGCGCGGCCAGCAAGGCGAGGGTAGATCGGAGGGCGGACAGCCGCGCCTGGCCAGGCATGACAACGAACTCTAGGTCGAGGGACAGCGTAAGCGCGCGCCGCCAATGGTGGCGCAGTGCCATTTAATGCATCGATGTTGGCGGCATGCCGGTCAAAACACAAGCGACGCTGCGACCGACGCGACGGCTGGCAACGGGAGATGCCAAGCGCCCGAATCGGCGGCTCGCCAGTTATACTCCCCCGCTTTTCTGGCCGGTCGGCCGTCATTTCCGCCCGCAGGACATCCAATGGACAGCATCAATTCCCGCCTCGCCGCCGAACTGGGCGTGCGCCCGCAACAGGTTGCCGCCACCGTGGCGCTGCTCGACGAAGGTTCCACCGTGCCCTTCATCGCCCGTTACCGCAAGGAAGTCACCGGTAGCCTGGACGACACCCAGCTGCGCTTGCTCGAAGAGCGGCTGCGCTATCTGCGCGAGCTGGACGATCGCCGCGCGTCGATCCTCGCCAGCATCGAGGAACAGGGCAAGCTGACGCCGGAACTCAAGCGCGAAATCGATCTCGCCGACACCAAAACCCGCCTCGAAGACCTCTACCTGCCCTACAAGCAGAAGCGTCGCACCAAGGGCCAGATCGCCCTTGAAGCCGGCCTCGGCGAACTGGCCGATGCGATCTTTGCCGACCCCGAGCTGAACCCGGAAAGCGAAGCCGCACGTTTCGTCGATGCCGAGAAGGGCTTCGCCGACGTCAAGGCGGTGCTTGAAGGCGCCAAGTACATCCTCATGGAGCGCTTCGCCGAAGACGCCAACCTGCTCGCCAAGCTGCGCGACTTCCTGACCCACAACGCTACGCTGAGCGCGCGCGTGGTGCCCGGCAAGGAAAACGAAGGCGCCAAGTTCAGCGACTATTTCGAGCATGACGAGCCGCTCAAGAGCGCGCCCTCTCACCGCGCCTTGGCGATCTTCCGCGGGCGCAACGAAGGCGTGCTCAGCGTCAGCCTGAAGGTGGGCGATGAAGCGCCGGGCACCATGCACCCGGGCGAAGTGATGATCGGCGAGCGCTTCGGCATCGCCAACCGTGGCCGCGCAGCGGACAAGTGGCTGGGCGAAGTGGTGCGCTGGACCTGGAAGGTCAAGCTCTATACGCATCTGGAAACCGACCTGCTCGGCGAACTGCGCGACAAGGCCGAGGACGACGCCATTGGCGTATTCGCCCGCAACATGCACGACCTGCTGCTGGCCGCGCCGGCCGGCCCGCGCGCCACCCTGGGCCTCGACCCCGGCCTGCGCACCGGCTGCAAGGTGGCGGTGGTCGACGCCACCGGCAAGCTGTTGGATACCGCTACCGTCTATCCGCATGCCCCACGCAATGACTGGGACGGCACCCTGGCGGTGCTGGCCAAGCTCTGTGCCAAGCATGCTGTTGACCTGATCGCCATCGGCAACGGCACCGCCAGCCGCGAAAGCGACCGGCTCGCCGCCGACCTGATCAAGCAGGTGCCAGGCCTCAAACTGACCAAGGTGATGGTGTCCGAAGCCGGCGCCTCGGTGTACTCGGCTTCTGAGCTGGCCGCCAAGGAATTCCCCGATCTGGACGTTTCGATCCGCGGCGCGGTGTCCATCGCCCGTCGCCTGCAGGATCCGCTGGCCGAACTGGTGAAGATCGAGCCCAAGGCCATCGGCGTCGGCCAGTACCAGCACGACGTCTCCCAGCTCAAGCTGGCGCGCTCGCTGGATGCGGTGGTCGAGGACTGCGTGAACGCCGTGGGTGTCGACGTCAACACCGCCTCGGTGGCCCTGTTGGCGCGCATTTCCGGCCTCAACACCACCCTGGCGCAAAACATCGTCGCCTACCGCGACGCCAACGGCGCATTCAAGGCGCGCAGCGAGCTGAAGAAGGTGCCGCGCCTGGGCGACAAGACCTTCGAACAGGCCGCCGGCTTCCTCCGTGTGATGAACGGAAGCAACCCGCTCGACGCCTCCGCCGTGCACCCGGAAACCTATCCACTGGTCAAACGCATCGCCCAGGACACCGGCCGCGACATCCGCTCGCTGATCGGCGACTCGGCGTTTCTCAAGCGCCTGGATCCCAAGCAGTTCACCGACGAAAGCTTCGGCCTGGTGACCGTCAGCGACATTCTTCAGGAGCTGGAGAAGCCCGGACGCGATCCGCGCCCCGAGTTCAAGACCGCCGAGTTCCAGGACGGCGTCGAGAAGCTCAGCGACCTCACGCCTGGGATGGTGCTCGAGGGCGTAGTGACCAACGTGACCAACTTCGGTGCCTTCGTCGACATCGGCGTGCATCAGGACGGTCTGGTGCATATCTCCGCGCTGTCCGAGAAGTTCGTCAAGGACCCCTACGAAGTGGTCAAGGCTGGCGACATCGTCAAGGTCAAGGTCATGGAGGTGGACATCCCGCGCCAGCGCGTCGGCCTGTCCATGCGCATGAGCGACACCCCTGGCGAGAAGGCGGACACCATGCGCGGCGGTGGCAACAACCGGGGCGGCCAAGCCCGCGGTGAGCGCAAGCCGGGCAAACCGGAGACCAAGCCGGCACCGGCGAACAATGCTATGGCCGCGCTGTTCGCCAATGCCAAGAACCTGAGGAAATAACGTGCGTGAAGTCGAAGCTGTGGGCAGCAGCAGTGCCTTCGGGCGGCTGCTGGGGCTGGAAATTCTCACCGCAGCCAATGGCCAGGCGGTGCTGCGCCTGGCGATGCACGACGGGCTGCGCAACCTGCACGGCAAGCTGCACGGCGGCGCGCTGTTCTCGCTGATCGACACCGCCATGGGCCAGGCCAGCCACAGCCTTAACGACGGCGAGCCGAACAGTGTGACCCTCGAATGCAAGGTCAACTACATCCGTCCGGTCACCGAGGGCGAGCTGACCTGCCGCGCCTGGGTGGTGCACGGCGGGCGCCGCACCCAGGTGCTCGAAGCCGAGGTGCACCAGGGCGAAAAGCTGATTGCCAAGGCCCAGGCGACCTTCTCGGTACTCTGACGCAGCGGTTGCGGGGCCCGCCTGGAAACGCCCCGCAGCGGTGCGTGCTCGGACGTCGGCGGCCTCTTGTAGAGCGTTCGATCCACCCCCATATTGTGCCGACTGACGCGTGAAGGAATTCCCAATTGAGCGATCTTCTCTCCCACCGCCTGGCGTTGCTGGCCGAGCCCCCCTACCTGCCGCTGCTTTCGCAATGCCTGCATGGGATCGAGCGTGAATGCCTGCGCGTCGATGACCGGGGCCAGCTGGCGATGACGCCACACCCGCGCACGCTGGGCTCGGCGCTGACCCATCCGAAGATCACCACCGACTATTCCGAAGCGCTGCTGGAGTTCATCACCGGCACCGACACCGATCCCGAACGAACCCTGGCTGAACTCGACGCCATCCACCGCTACACCTACAGCCGACTGGACGGAGAGTTTCTCTGGAGCCCGTCGATGCCCGGCCACCTGCCCGATGAGGCGCAGATCCCCATCGCCAGATACGGCAGTTCCAACATCGGTCGGCTGAAGTACGTGTACCGTCAGGGCCTGGCCCTGCGCTACGGCAAGACCATGCAGTGCATCGCCGGCATTCACTACAACTTCTCGTTGCCCGAGGCGCTGTGGTCGGTATTGCAGGCTGACGACGGCGACCAACGCTCGGCGCAGGACTATCAGTCCTGGCGCTATATCGCACTGATCCGTAACTTCCGCCGTTACAGCTGGTTGCTGATGTACCTGTTCGGCGCTTCGCCCGCGCTGGATGCCAGCTTCATGCGGGGCCGGTCGCACCAGCTCCAGCAGCTCGACGAAGACACGCTGTATCTGCCCTACGCCACCAGCCTGCGCATGAGTGACCTGGGTTATCAAAGCAACGCGCAAGCTGGCCTTACGCCCTGCTATGACGATCTACCGAGCTACACCAGCAGCCTGCACAAGGCGGTGTCGACGCCCTACCCCGACTACGCTGCACTGGGCACCAAGGATGCTGACGGCAACTGGCAGCAGCTCAACACCAATGTGCTGCAGATCGAGAACGAGTACTACTCGAACATCCGCCCCAAGCGCGTCACCGAGACCGGGGAACGCCCGCTGCATGCGCTGCGCTCGCGCGGCATCCAGTACATCGAAGTGCGCTGCCTGGACATCAACCCGTTCCTGCCGCTGGGCATCGACGTCGGCGAAGCGCGTTTTCTCGATGCATTCCTGCTGTTCTGCGCGCTGCAGCAAAGCCCCTGCCTGGTCGAGGGCGAATGCCATGCCAGCAGTGACAATTTCCTCAAGGTCGTCAAGCAAGGGCGACAGCCCGGGCTGACACTGAGCCGCTGCGGCGAGTCGGTCAGCCTGCAGAGCTGGGCCAGCGAACTGATCGGCCAGATCAGTCAGGTGGCCGACCTGCTGGACCGCAGCCAGGGCGGCGAAGCCCACGCCCGGGCCATCGCCGAACAGCAGGCCAAGGTCGCCGACAGCCGCCTGACGCCCTCGGCACGGGTGCTCGACGCGCTGCAACGCAACAATGAAAGCTTCGCCCGCTTCGCGTTGCGCCAGACGCATCGCCACGCCGAGGACTTCCGGGACCGTGCGTTGTCGAGCACCGACACCGCCTGGTTCGACGAAGCTGCACGGCGCTCGCTAGCTCAGCAAGCAGCGATGGAAGCGGCCGACGACCAGGATTTCGACAGCTTCGTCGAGGACTACCAGCAGAGTTTGATGAGGTAGCTGGAAGTGGAAGACAACAGGCTGAGGCAGATGGCGCCCCGCGGCACTGGATTTCGCTGACGGGCTCCGCGACCGACGTAACCATCGCCTACGGGTCTGGTTACAGGATCGGCTGTGGCGTCTTCGGCTGGTGTTCCCAGGCTACCCTTCCCGGGCCGACGCCTGCGTAGGCGGGCTTCAGCCCACCACTTGCTGCTGATCGCAATGCCTTTCTTCGTCGCCAAACCGCCGCGTCGCCCCAATGCTGGTGCGCTGAAGCGCACCCTTCGGGCCATATGGGACCGATTGTTACAGGATCGGCTATGGCGTCTCCGGCTAATTTTCGCGGGCTACCCTTCCCGGGCCGACGCCTGCGTAGGGTGGGCTTCAGCCCACCACTTGCTGCTGATCGCAATGCCTTTCTCCGTCGCCAGAACGCCGCGTCGGCCCAATGCTGGTGCGCTGAAGCGCTCCCTATGGGCCATATGGGACCGATGGCTACAGAGCTTTTTCAAGCCCTTCCGCAATGATCGGTCAGGGCGCTGACGGCAGCGTCATGGCGTTGTGATATGAACTTTTACCCTCTTTTCAGGGTTCCAATAGATGTCTTCGTTGCGCGATGCCGCGCCGGAGCCTCGAGAACAAGAAGAAGAGAGGTGCATGCATGTCGCTGCTTGACCTATTGGTATCCGCCCGCAAGGGAAGCCTGACCGCGGCGATCACCATCGCCCTGCTGATCGGTCTGATTCTGCAGATCGACGGGCTGATCCCGGACCCCGCTAACCCGCTTTCAGCGGAGCCTGTCGAGGCACCCCCGGCGAGCTACGCCGCGGCAGACTGAGGCGAGGCGGTGCGTGACCGCCACCCGCCGTTACAACGCCTTCTCGAAGATCTTCGAGTTGCGCTGGAAGTTGTACAGCGACGCGCGGGCCGCCGGTAGGCGCTCGACGCCGCTGGGCTCGAAGCCGCGCTCGCGGAACCAGTGGGCCGTGCGGGTGGTGAGCACGAAGAGCGTCTTCAGCCCCAGCGCGCGGGCACGCGCCTCGATGCGTTCGAGCAGCTCGTCACCCCGACCGCCATGGCGGTAGTCAGGGTTCACGGCCAGGCAGGCGAGCTCGCCGGCGTCGGAATCGGCGATCGGATACAGCGCGGCGCAGGCGATGATCAGGCCGTCGCGTTCGACGATGCTGAACTGCTCGACCTCGCGCTCCAGCACTTCGCGTGAGCGGCGCACCAGGATGCCCTGCTCTTCCAGCGGCGTGATCAGGTCGATCAAGCCGCCGACGTCCTCGATGGTCGCCTCGCGCAATTGCTCGAACTGCTCTTGGGTCACCAGCGTGCCGTCGCCGCCGTCGCGGGTGAACAGCTCGTTGAGCAGCGAGCCGTCCTCGGCATAGCTGATGACATGGCTGCGGCGCACACCGCCCTTGCAGGCTTGCGCGGCGGCATCGAGCAGTTCGGCCTGGTAGGTCCCGGCGAGGCGTTCGACATACGCGGGAATCTGCGGCGGACGCAACTCGCGGACCAGCTTGCCGGCCTCGTCACGCAGGCCACGCTCGGCGCCGTAGAGCACCAGCTTGTCCGCCTGCAGATCGATGGCCGCGCGCGTGGCGATGTCTTCGCAGGCGATGTTGAAGATTTCCCCGGTCGGCGAGTAACCCAGCGGCGAGAGCAGCACAATGGTGCGCTCATCCAGCAGCCGGCCGATACCCTTGCGATCAACGCGCCGCACTTCACCGGTGTGCTGGTAGTCGACGCCATCATGTACGCCGATCGGCCGCGCGGTGATGAAGTTGCCGCTGGCCACGCGCAGCCGTGCGCCCTGCATCGGCGAAGCCGCCATGTCCATCGATAGGCGCGCTTCGAGGGCGATGCGCATGTGCCCGACGGCATCGATCACGCACTCCAGGGTTGCCGAGTCGGTGATGCGCAGGTCGCGGTGGAAGCGCGGCTGCAGGCCGCGCTCTGACAATCGCGCCTCGATCTGCGGCCGCGAGCCGAACGCCAGTACCAGGCGCACGCCGAGGCTGTGCAGCAACACCAGGTCATGGACGATGTTGGCGAAGTTGGGATGCTCCAGCCCGTCGCCGGGCAGCATGACCACGAAGGTACGGTCGCGGTGCGCATTGATATAGGGCGACGAGTCGCGAAGCCAGGTGACGTAGTTGTGCATTGCAGATGCCTTAGATGACAGCTTGTTCGGTCCGGTAGCCGGGTCGGTAGATGGATGCAGGGAGCGGGGACAGTGACGTGGAGGTCGCCTGGGCCGCTCCTATCCTCGGCTCGCCCGCTGCAGGCAGTAATGCTCGATCATGCCGCGTAGCAGTTTGATGGTGGGTTCGATCCGGTCCAGGTCCAGGTATTCGTCCGGCTGGTGGGCACAGGCGATATCGCCGGGGCCGAGCACCAGCGTCTCGCAGCCAAGCTGCTGAAGATAAGGCGCTTCGGTGGCGAAGGCCACCGCCTCGGCGGCATGCCCGGTGAGCCGTTCGGCCAGCCTGACCAGCTCGGTGTCGGCCGCCTGGTCGAAGGCCGGCACGCTGGGAAACAGCGGCGCCAGATCGAGCTTGACCTGGTGCCTGTCCGCGACCGGACGCAGGCGCTCGGCAATGGCCTCGCGCAGTTGCTCGGGCTGCATGCCGGGCAGCGGCCGCAGATCGTATTCCAGCGAACAGTGGCCGCAGATCCGATTGGGATTGTCACCGCCATGGATGCAACCGAGGTTCAGCGTCGGCCGTGGCACATCAAACAACGGGTTGTGGTACTGGCCTTGCCACTCCCTTCGCAGTGCGATCAGCTCGCCCATGACGTCGTGCATGGCTTCCAGTGCGCTGTGCCCGTAGTCGGGATTGGAGGAGTGCCCGCTCTGCCCGTGGATCTCGATGCCTTCCATCATGATGCCCTTGTGCAAACGCACCGGGCGCAAGCCGGTGGGCTCGCCGATTACCGCGGCACGCCCAAGCGGACGACCTGAGGCGGCCAGTGCCCGCGCGCCGGACATCGAGCTTTCCTCGTCGCAGGTGGCCAGGATCAGCAGCGGCTGCTGAAACGGCTGGTCGAGCAACGGCAGCACGGCCTCGATGATCAGGGCGAAGAAGCCTTTCATGTCGCAGCTTCCGAGGCCGTACCAGCGGTCGTCCGCCTCGCGCAGACGCAGCGGCTCGGCGCTCCAGAGCTCCGCATCATACGGCACGGTATCGCTGTGACCGGCCAGCACGAGACCACCGGGGCCGGTGCCTCGGGACGCCAGCAGGTTGAGCTTGCCGGGGTTGATCTCCTGCAGCTCGCAGGCGAAGCCGAGCGTGCCCAGCCAGGCGGCCAGCAGCTCGATGACCGGCCGGTTGGTCTGGTCCCAGTGGGCCTGGGTACAGCTGACCGAAGGCGCAGCGATCAACGCGGCGAAGCGTTCCTTGAGCGAGGGGATGGGCACCGGTGACCTCCTGACAGATGGGCACGAAGGCACTCAGTGAAACATGAAACGCGCCGTCGCCGCCTTACCGCTGGGGCAAAAACTGCGACGGCGACGGGGATCAGGCAAAGACGGCCTTGAGGATGCTGAAGAACACAATGGACAGCA
The DNA here is from genome assembly GCA_032064305.1 of Pseudomonas sp. Classification (GTDB taxonomy): domain Bacteria; phylum Pseudomonadota; class Gammaproteobacteria; order Pseudomonadales; family Pseudomonadaceae; genus Stutzerimonas. The sequence goes on from DAMBNU010000005.1 coordinate 227,966, forward strand.
GCGCACCGGCCGGCAGGGTAATCAGCCAGGACATGAAAATCGAACCGACCACGCCCAGGTTCAGCGCGCCGATGCCGCGGGCGATGCCGATACCCAGCACCGCGCCGACCAAGGTATGGGTGGTCGAGACCGGCAAACCGATGGCCGAGGCACCAACAACAGTGGTCGCGGTGGCCAGCTCGGCCGCGAAACCACGGCTAGGGGTCAGCTCGGTAATTTCCTTGCCGATGGTGGCGATCACCTTGTAGCCGTAGGTGGCCAGGCCGATGACGATGCCCACCGCCCCGAGCAGCAGCACCCAGCCCGGCACCGCCGACTTGGCGGCAATTGCCGCCGCACCACCGGACTGGATCACGCCGACCACCGCAGCCAGCGGGCCTACCGCGTTGGCGACGTCGTTGGCGCCGTGGGCAAAGGCCATGGAGCAGGCGGTGAAGATCATCAGAACCGCGAAGACCTTTTCCACGCTGGCGAAGTGGAAGGTCCGATCCGCTTCCTCGTCGACCCGGATGCGCGACAGCAGGGCGATGCCGACCAGCGCCACCAGCACGCCGATGCCCAGCGCCAGCAGCGTGCCCTGGCTGCTCGACAGCGACAGTCCGACATGCTTGAGGCCCTTGGTCACGGTCATCAACGCGACCATGAAACCGGTGAGGAACATGTACAGCGGCACGAAGCGCTTGGCGTTGCGGAACGGGTCATCGGTGTTGATGATCAGCTTCTGCACGCTCATGAACAGGCCGAAGGCGACGATGCCGGAGAGCATCGGCGTCACGACCCAGCTGGTCACGATGGGCACGATGGCGTCCCAGTGAACCGCGTCGACGGAAACTCCCACCGCGGCAAAGCCGATGACCGCGCCAACGATCGAATGGGTGGTGGAAACCGGCCAGCCCTTCATGGTGGCAATCAGCAGCCAGGTACCGGCCGCCAGCAGGGCCGACATCATGCCCAGCACCATCAGATCCGGGGAGATGACACTGGCATCGACAATGCCGTTCTTGATGGTCTCGGTGACTTCGCCACCGGCGAGGTAGGCACCGCAGAATTCGAAGATCATGGCCACGACGATGGCCTGCTTGATCGTCAGCGCCCGCGAGCCGACCGAGGTGCCCATGGCGTTGGCCACGTCGTTGGCGCCCACGCCCCAAGCCATGAAGAAACCGAAGGCGCAGGCGAGCACCAGGAGTACGAAGCCGTATTCCGCTATAAAGGACATAAGGGATTACCTGTTGAACCCAGAAAAGACGCTGGCGCCTCAGCGCGCCAGCAATTGTTCCAGACGGTTGCCGACGCGCTCGGCGCGGTCAGCCACATCGCCGATCCATTCGATGATCTTGTAGAGGAACATGACGTCGACCGGCGGCAATTCCTTTTCCAGCTTGAACAAGGCGCGACGCACCGTGATCTGCATGCGGTCGGTCTCGCGCTCAATCTCCTCGAGCTCCTCGACCATTTTTTCAACCAGCGTCGCCTCGCGGCCGCTGAAGCCGGTTTCGAGCAGCGAGTCCAGTTCCTTGAGCGCCTTGAGCGCCTGGCAGCTGGCGTCCACGCTGCGCTGCACGTAGGCCAGCATTTCCGGCTGCAACGCCGGCGGAATGGTCATGCAACGGCCCAGCATCAGGCCGGCGATGTCCTTGGCGCGGTTGGCAATTTTGTCCTGTACACTCAGCAGCTCCAGCAAATCCGAGCGCGGAACCGGCAGGAACAGGCTTTTGGGCAGGTGCTGACGGACGCTCTTCTTGAGCTTGTCGGCCTCATTTTCCAGTCGGGCCATCTCTTTCTGGATCTGTTCTACCCGATCCCAGTCTTCGGCAGTAATGGCCTGAAACAGCGGCACCAGGTTGGCGGCGCACTCGTGGGACTTGGCCATGTGCTGTTGCATCGGGCCAATGGGCGAGCGCCCGAACAGGCTGACGAAAGGATTAATTGGCATAGGGAACACCCCGGCTTCAGAAGGCGGCAAGTATACGGATGACCTCAAAGGGCCGCCACCAAGTGACGCAGGTCACACTCAAACATAGGCATCATCTGGGCACCATGCAGAAAGAAACCGAAATCAAACTGCGCGTCAGTCGCGAAACTCTCGCGGCCCTGCGCGAGCATCCGCTGCTGAAAAAACGCAACAAGAGCGGCTGGCAGCGGCACGAACTATTCAACCAGTACTACGACACCCCCGAGCGCGACCTGGCGCAGGCCAAGGTCGCGCTGCGCCTGCGGCGCGACGGCGAGCAATTCATCCAGACGCTGAAGAGCCGCGGTCAAAGCGTGGCCGGCCTGTCCGAGCGCAACGAGTGGGACTGGTACCTGGACAAGGCCAAGCTGGACCTGAAAAAACTCGCGGACGACTGCTGGCCGGCCAGCCTGGCTGAACTGGACAAGAAAACCCTGAAGCCGATTTTCACCACGGACTTCGTCCGCGAAAAAGCCGAAATCGCCTGGGGTCGCGGCAAGGCCAAGGTGGTTATCGAAGCGGCGCTGGATCTGGGAAAGGTCGTGGTCGGCAAGCAGAGCGAGGAAATCTGCGAGCTGGAGCTGGAGCTGCGCCAAGGCGAACCCGAGGCGCTGCTGGAACTGGCCGCCGAGCTGGCCGCCGACCTGCCTCTGATGCCCTGTGACATCAGCAAAGCCGAACGCGGTTACCGCCTGCATGATTCCGACAGCTATGCCCTGAATTTGCCGGCGCCGGCCCTCGAGGCGACGATGCCGCTGGATGACGCCTTCGCTGCGCTGGCCTGGCAGCTGCTCGGCAATAGCCAGCGGCTGGCCGAACAGTATCGCTTCAATGGCCACTGGAAACTGCTAGGGGAATGGCTGCAGCAACTGGTCGAACTGCGCGCCCTGCTGGGCAGCCTCGGTCAGGCCGCACCACGCGCCACCAGCCGTGAACTGCGCGAACAGCTGGATGCGCTGATCCAGGACTGGCGCCCGCGTGTCGAGGCCGGCCAGGACGACGAGGGCATCCGCAAGTCTGCGCCTGCCGACTTCGCCGCCGAGCTGGCGCAGCCTCGCTGGGGCCTGTTCTCGCTGCAGGCGTCGCTGTGGTTGCTGCAACGAGGCTGGACCGCCGGGCGCAACAACCGCGGCAATCGCCAGGGCGCCGCCGAGCTGGGTAATTGGCTGCCCCGCCTGCTGGGAGAAGAAGGCGAGGCACTGCAGCTACCGCGCTACCAGCAACAGCCCGAAGACCTCGCCGAACAACGCCCGCGAATGGAGCGCCTGCTGGTCTGGCTGCACCTGGCCCGCAGTATGCTGGACGTTCCGGAAGTCGACCGTCTCTATGGCGAACTCGCCAAACTCTACGAACTGGCCGGCCAGCCGCTAAACGACGAGTTGCTCGACAACCGGGTCGCCCAGGCGCACACGGTGTGGACGCTCAAGCCTTGGAAATTGCTGACGAAATAGCCAGCCGAGGCACGCCCCGCGGCGATCGGTCTATGCCCGTTGCCGCCCCTGGTGGGCTAAAGCCCGCCCTACATGACGGGCTGGCGAGGTAGCGGGCGACGGGCCCCACCCGTAGGGTGGCCTTCAGCCCACCGGTTGCTGCCAACCTCCATCCAACGCCCGGCCTATAGCCGCCAGCCTAACCCATCGAGCTAAAGCCCACCTGCGGCCGCCAGCTTGCGTCCCCGGAACATGCGCCCAACCTCGACCGTGCTCGGCAAAGTTGAACCCTCTGGGCAGACAGGGCGCGTGTTTAGCGGCAAGCTTGACCCTCGTCTCCATCATGCTCGAAGGCCCCATGTCCGTGTTGAACTCCCCCGCCCAGGACCGTTTTCTCGACCTCAACGACCTGTTGCGCGATCTCGTCGCTCAGGGCCGGCTGCAGCAGGAAACCGCCGAGCAGTGCATGACCGTCAGGCGCAGCGCGGCGAACGGTCAGCAGCACCCGCTGGAATTCCTCGGCGCGCAACAGCTGGACGACCTGACGCGCCCGGGCAAGAAGCTCGACCTCGAGACGCTCACCGCCTGGCTCGCCGAGCAGGCCGGGCAGCCCTACCTGCGCATCGACCCGCTGAAGATCAACGTGGCCGCGGTCACGCCGCTGATGTCCTACGCCTTCGCCCAGCGCCACAAGATCCTCGCTGTGGCGGTCGACAGCTCGGCGGTGACCATCGCCAGCAGCCAGCCGTTCGTGAAGAGTTGGGAAGCCAACCTCACCCACGTGCTCAAGCGGCCGATCAAGCGAGTCGTCGCCAATCCAGTCGACCTGCAGCGCTTCACCGTGGAGTTCTACCGCCTGGCCAAGTCGGTCAGCGGCGCCACCGCCAACGACCAGAGGGTCAGCGGCGCCGGCAATTTCGAACAGTTGCTCAACCTCGGCGCCAGCGACCAGGAGCCGGATGCCAACGACTCGCACATCATCAACATCGTCGACTGGCTGTTTCAGTACGCGTTCGACCAGCGCGCCAGCGATATTCACATCGAGCCGCGCCGCGAGCAGAGCAGCGTGCGCTTTCGCATCGACGGTGTGCTGCACAACGTCTATCAGTTCCCGCCGCAGGTGGCGATGGCGGTGGTCAGCCGGCTGAAGACGTTGGGCCGAATGAACGTCGCCGAAAAGCGCAAGCCTCAGGATGGCCGGGTCAAGACCAAGACCCCGGACGGCGGCGAGGTGGAGCTGCGCCTGTCGACCCTGCCGACTGCTTTCGGCGAGAAGATGGTCATGCGTATCTTCGACCCGGAAGTGTTGCTCAAGGGCTTCGATCAGCTGGGCTTTTCCGCCGAGGACCTGCGTCGCTGGCAGAGCATGACCGGCCAGCCCAACGGCATCATCCTGGTCACCGGCCCGACCGGCTCGGGCAAGACCACCACGCTCTACACCACGCTCAAGCAACTGGCGACGCCGGAAGTGAACGTCTGCACCATCGAAGACCCGATCGAGATGATCGAGGGCGCGTTCAACCAGATGCAAGTGCAGCACAACATCGACCTGACCTTCGCCAGCGGTGTGCGCGCGCTGATGCGCCAGGACCCGGACATCATCATGGTCGGCGAGATTCGCGATCTTGAAACGGCGGAAATGGCGATCCAGGCCGCGCTCACCGGGCATCTGGTGCTGTCGACCCTGCATACCAACGATGCGCCAAGCGCCATTACGCGATTGCTGGAACTGGGCGTGCCACATTACCTGCTACGTGCGACGTTGCTGGGCGTCATGGCCCAGCGCCTGGTGCGCACCCTGTGCCCGCACTGCAAAGCACCGGTGCAGCTGGATGCGGATGACTGGCAAGCGCTGACCAAGCCCTGGAACGCGCCGCTGCCGAGCCATGCGCAGCAGGCGGTGGGCTGTATCGAATGCCGCGACACCGGCTACCGCGGCCGCGCCGGGGTCTACGAGATCATGCTGCTCAACGATGCGATCAAGCCGCTGATCACCGCTGACACCGACCTCATCGCCTTGCGCCGCCAAGCCTTCAAGGACGGCATGCACAGCTTGCGGCTGTCCGGCGCGCAAAAAATCGCCGCGGGGCTGACCACGCTGGAGGAAGTGCTGCGAGTGACGCCGCAAAGCGAGCAGAAATAGCGGGAGGCGGAGGCTGGAGGCTGGAGGCTGGAGGCTGGAGGCTGGGCGATTGTAGGGTGGATGTCGCTTTTCACATCCACCATGACCCGGCCGGTGGATCGGTGAAGCGTGATCCACCCTACGTCGACGCGCCGCTTGGGATGCCTGATCCCGAACGCCTATTCCGCTCAGCCTGCCCGCCCGTAGCGCCTTGGTCGGCCCTCTCGGCCTTACCCCTGCCTGGCCGCCAGAATCGTCGCGACCCGCGCCGGCTTGCAGTTCAGGTAGGCGGAGGACTGCAGCCACTGCTGGTCGGGGTACCAGGAAAACATGAATTGCCCGCCTTTAAGGCTATCGACCACCATACGTGCCACCTCCGGGCGTACCGCGGGGCAGCCCTGGCTGCGGCCGATGCGGCCCTGGGTGGCGATCCAGGCGGGGTTCACGTAGTCGGCCGGGTGAATCACGATGGCCCGTTCGCGAGCCAGATCGTTCACACCGGGCTCGAGCCCGTCCATGCGCAGCGAGTAGCCGTGCTTGCCGCTGTAGCTTTCGGCAGTGCGGAACAGGCCGATACTCGACTGGTGGCTGCCCACGTCGTTCGAAAAGCGCGTGGCCAGATTTTCCCCGGACTTGTTGCCATGGGCGACGAAGTCCTTGAGCAACAGGCGGCGCTGGGCCAGGTCGAAGATCCACAGCCGGCGTTTTGAGGACGGCAGAGAGAAGTCAATCACCGCCAGCCGCTTGGCCGGCGCAGCGCCGTTGTTCACCGCGCATTGCATGGCAGCGACGGCGTGGGTCAGCACGCGCTGGTCCAGGCTCGGCGCCACGCGGGCCAGGGTATCGACCAAGGGTTGGTAGGCAGGCGGGGCGGCCAGCAGCGGCATCGAGACAAACAGGCCGGTTGCCAGTAGAAGGCGTCGAAGCGAATGCAGCATTCGTGGTAAACCTCGGCGGTGCCAATGTCGCGCGTCCGTGCCGACCGACACCCCTGCTCGCTGCCAGGCCCACAGGATCGACTCGCGCGATCGCTGTCAGCAGCGAAAAATTAAATCAGACGGGACCTGAAACGCTCCCACGTCGTCTGAATAACATGTTCGAGGCCTGTAAGGGCCTGGTTTTCCCAGACGCCGTGGCCGTTTCAGCGGCGGAGTCTAGCAGTCGGCGGGACAGCCGGGGGTGAAGCATTGGTCAAAAAACATGCATTTCGTCTGTTCTGTGTGCTGATGCTGGCCCCTTGGTCGGCGTTCGCCACGGTTCCGGCTGGCCCGCCCGGCCAGCTCCAGACGGTGCTGCAGCGGCTACCGGAATCATGCGGTCCGGCGTGGGCGACCGTTAAGCCCGCGGCCCTTCAGCAGCTGTCCGCGCTGTACCAGCGAAAAGGCTACGCTCGGCTCTGGACGCGCTATGAACAGATCGACACGCTGCTCGATCAGCTCCAGGGGCTCGTCGACGACGGCCTTGAACCGGGGTCATACCAGCCCGAAACGATTCGCCAGGCGATGCATACAGCCACTGGCGACCCACTGCACCGCGTTTGCAGCGACATTTTTACCAGCCACGCCTACCTGACCGCCCTGGGTCATCTGGCGCACGGCCGGTTGCCGCAGGCTCGGCTGGAGCCGATCTGGCGCATCGATGCCGCCAGCGATGCCGCCGATTCGGCGCGCCTGCTGGACATCGCCAGCGAAGGGCTGACGCAGCTCGAGCAGGCCTTCAACCAGGCGCGACCGTCGCTGGAGCAGTACCACAACCTTCGCAAGGCTTACGCCGAGCTGCGCCGGCAACCGCCGCCAGATGACTGGGCAAGGATTCCTCCCGGCCAGACACTGCGCATCGGCATGACCGATCCACGCGTACCGGTGCTGCGCCAGCGCCTGGAGGCATCAGCTCTGCTGAAGCAGGACACATCGGCAACGGAGCAGCCCGCGACCGCCTACGGCCCGGAGCTGGTCGAGGCGCTCAAGGCCTTCCAGCGCCGCCATGCACTGCAGGACGACGGCGTGCTGGGCGCCGACACCCTGGCCGCGCTGAACGCCTCGCCGGCCGATCGCCTGGCCCAGTTGAGGGTCAATCTCGAACGATTCCGCTGGCTCTCGCGGGACATCGAGCCGCGCTCGCTTCTGGTCGACATTGCCGGCGGCCGGGTAATCTTCTTTCGCAGCAACAGCCCGCAATGGGAGGCCCGCAGCCAGGTCGGACGCGATACCCGGCAAACGCCGTCCATCAAATCGACCGTGACTCGCCTGACGCTCAATCCGACCTGGACGGTGCCGCCGACCATCCTGCGCGAAGACAAGCTGCCGCAGATTCGCGGTAACCCGGGGTACCTTGCCGAGCACAAGCTGCAGGTGCTCGACTACCAGGGCAGGGTGCTGGACCCCACGACGGTGGACTGGCACAACCCGGGCCGGATCCTGCTGCGCCAGGCTGCCGGCCCCGACAACCCGCTCGGACGCGTGGTGATCCGCTTCGCCAACCCCTACTCTATCTACCTGCATGACACGCCGAGCCAGGGCCTTTTCGCGCGCTCGCAGCGTACGTTCAGCTCCGGCTGCGTGCGCGTCGAATCGGTCATGCAGCTGATCAGACTGCTGCTGACCGAGGCCGAGCACGAGCGCGTCGCCCAGCTGCTGCAGTCAGGTCAGACCGTCGAGTTTAGGCCCTCGCTGGACACGCCGATCCTGCTTGCGTACTGGACCGCCGAAGCCGACAGCAACGGCCAGCCACGTTACCGCCCGGACGTTTATCATCGCGACCCGGCGCTGCGCGAGGCACTGCAGGCGGCCGACCACCAACCGCTTATTCCCGGCACCGATCAGCTACGCTGAAGCAACGCGCGGCTGACCGTTCGGGACCGGACAGGCGGCTCTGGCAGTCCGCCCGTAGACCGATGTCTACTTGCCGCCTGTGCAGGGCCGGGTATCGTGCCGACGGGCAAACAGCCCGTCGAGGCACGTCGCCACGGCCGACCGGGTGCTTGATCACCACCGCCAGGAACGTCCCGATTGCCTTTTTGCCGCCACGGATAGCCGAGCAGAAATTTGAACGTCAAGAACCCTGTCGCTACATGGAACGAAGCTGACCGCCTGGCTGCATTGGCCCGATACCGCATCCTCGACACGCCGGCCGAGGCGGCGTTCGATGACCTGGTCCTGCTGGCGGCCGATCTGTGCGCCAGCCCAGGCGCAGCCATCGTCTTCATCGATGCGGACCGGCACTGGGTCAAAGCCGCCCTCAACGCCCACGACGACCCCCGTCACAAGGCGCTCAGCGCCCGCGCCATGGCTCAGGCCGCCCCTCTGGTGATCGAGAAT
>DAMBNU010000006.1:0-56997 GCA_032064305.1 Pseudomonas sp.
GTCAGACAGAGCTACAGCCCATTCGGGAAGCACTAGCTGCCTACGTGGCTCGAGCAGCCGAAAAGCTGCGCGCCCAGAACTCGCTGTGCAGCACTATCCAGGTCGGACTCCAGACCCAGCTAGCTGATCGCAATGGGCCACGTTACGCAGATGCCATCACCTTGGCCCTACCCTCTCCAACAGACGATACCCGCGAAATTTTGGCTTTGGCCCAGCGCGGTCTAGGGCAGATCTATCGTCCCGGCTACCCGTTCTCCAAGTGTTCCATCTTGCTCATGAATCTGAGCCAGAGCGGTGAGCTGACACCGGATCTTTTCGCACCCAAACCACTCCATGGCGCCGAGCGGCTGATGGCAGTTATTGACCAAATCAACCGCAGAGAAGGAAGAGACACTGTGCGTATTGGCCGAGTGCCTGCGGAACCGGTCTGGGCGATGCGTCGGGAGATGTTGAGTCAACGGTACACGACGCGCTGGGATGAAGTGATAGGCGTGAGGGGATAGCCTGAGCAACACATTCATTACGACCGGCTGCAGTCGGAAGAATCGAAACAACCACTTAGATGTTACTAACTGTGCTGGAATGTGCACATCATTGGTTGAAATAATGAAGAACTCCAGCATTGGCTGGAGTTTTTCATGACCACTTCAAGTCTTACATCGGCTCGATAGCATCGATACGCTGAACCAGCTCGATGTTGCCGTTGCTCATAGCCAGGTCGCGGATCGACTTCTCGAATGCGGGAAGCTTGGTGTGGAAGGACAGCTTTCCAGCCTTCTGCAGTTCGGTAGCAAATCCTTCACGAGCCTTGTTCCAGTTCAACTGAAAATCGGAGCCTGGCTCTGGTCGCGTCATCAACCAAACCATTTCAGATGCAGAGACTCCGTCTTTGCTCTTAATTGCGATATCCGCACCACGAGCGATCAGAGCCTTTGCTTCTTCGATGTAGCCACTCGACAAGCAGTAGTGAAGTGGTGTCCAGCCGAATTTATCCTGCTGATTAACTTCGCCGATATCCATCATTAGCTTGCGATGTTGGCCGTGCACTTCCTTGTTTGGGGTAGATGCAGGCTGACATGCGGTATGAAGAACGTTACGACCATTGATATCCGTGAGATTGGTGTCAGAGACCTTGATCAGCTTTGCCATATGCTCTGTGCTGCAGAGGCTACCCTCAAGGCAACGCATCAATCGATTCTTACCTTCATAGTCGGTTGCATTGACATCGGCACCACGCTCAACCACCCAGTCAACCAGTTCTTCGTCTACCATATTAGTGACAGGCATAAAACGGTAGAGAGTTTGGTTCTCGCGGCTGTTTCTTAGGCTATCGAGTGCGGTGTTGATCGAAAAAGGCTTTGCGAAATCGACCATTCCTTTGTCGATGTAGAATTGGGCTCGACTCAGGTCAGATGGGTTCTTCTGGGTGGCCCAAGAAGTGAGGTTCTCGGTAACATTGATTGGATTGATGCCTAGAGCCAGGTAGACTTGATTTTTGACTTCATCAGGATTTACTACCCCTTCTCCAACAAGCGCCTTACCAAATCTGTTTTCCCAAAGACCAAACTTATTGCCGTCCTTATAGATACCTTTTCCTTCGATATTTCCTGTATTTTCCTCGTACTCAACGTACTCCCCATCAAGCACACCATTTTTGTAGTCAGCACTTTTCAGCAGCTTTCCGTCCCTGTCAAACCAGAGGTTCTTACCGTCGTGCTGACCTTCATTATTAAAGTTCAGCTTGCTTTGAAGAACCTGTTTGCCATCGAAATCAGCCCATACGATCTGCTCGCCGACTTTTTTGGCATTAGCCTTCTGTGTTTTCGTCAGTTGGAAACCTGTATTACAGGAATAGGTTTCTTCGCTGTAGGAATCCGGCCACGAAACGATCTGACGCTTGACCTCATGAGAGCCGTCATCGCAAAACTTCTCGTAGGTTCCTGTTAGGAAGCCATTGTTGAAGCTGGATTTGATGAAGGGCTTGCCATCGATATTTTTGAAACTAGCACCATGCAGAAAGCCATCTTTCACCTCTGCCTTAGAAGTGATCTCGCCCTTTGAGTCCTTGGTGACGATGGAGCCACTGATGCGCTCCCCTTTAACAGTGTGTACGACACGATCCTTTTCATCCGTATTGGTGTTGACCTCTCGGATGTCGTATTCCGAATTGCAACCGGCCATTGCGAGGGCAATGGCGCAGATTACTAGCTTGCGCATTTGGAACTTCCTTTTATTTATATCCAGACGAACATTTCGCCAGAGTGCGTCCGGCATTCGTTAGCTTGCATAAGCCCCGCCGTCGACCCTATTTTCAGATTATCCCATAAAAATGAAGCGTGATTTTAATAGGTCATATGCGACGGAAAGTCATTTTTGCGCTAGACGGAAGTCCCTGCACCTCAAAGGTATCACTATCAACTTGCTTGAGTGTAAGAACGGAGTTCCCTGCTTTATCGAGAGCACTGAAGATATCACCCTCTTTTTTCCACTTATCAATTTTAAAGGTTTGGCCGTTCAGGAAAACCTCGCCGCTCGACAGTAGCGCTTGTTGCTTGCCAATCCGTTGGCCCATCACGGATTGGGTAACTTCGAAACGGCCATCGACGGCAGCGCCGTCGCCGCAAGCGACTAGCATAGAGAAGACGGCGAATACGAGTAATGTTTTTATTGATTGCATGATTGTGCCTTATCGCGGAAGCTTATGATTAGTGCTGCGCTGAGAGCTCTCTAAAAGGGATGCTGCTAATGGCTGTTACATCCCGGCAGCATTTAGTAGTGGGTTTCCGCTTTGACCGGGTGTCCCGCCAGCCTTATATGCATTTACTAGAACACCATTTTTGTTGAATTCAATGACGGTGTTCTCGAATTTATTTTTTTCAAATGGTAAAGCAGGGATTAGAGTATAAGTATAAGTCCAAACCTCTTTCCCAAGAACTTCCGCTCTCTGCGGCGGATTTCCAATCATAGCGATAACGTCGGCCTGACGTGTCTTACCCTTTACAAAAGAATCAATCTGTTGCTGGGTTACATAGGTGCCGGTACTATAATCAAGACTTGAGGCAACGTTCTTGATCTGCGCACAGCCACTCAACATAGCAACTGACAGAGTAGCGGCAACGAAAATTCTGATCTTATACAAAACACAATTCCTTTTAGAAAACAAGGGCGCAATGCAACTCACACTGCCTGTATAGCAATGAAGGTTTTCCATTTACGAGGCAGCCACGCAGTGGATCTTTTTAATCAGCTTCTGAATGAGAGCTAAAGAGTTTTCGCTTTTATTCCAGACTCAAAGCATCAGCTCATCGCAGAGCGCAGATTTCGTCTACTGCGATTATTGAGCACCCCAATAGCTCAGATTAAAACCAAGGCTTCTTGGCGATAACATAAGTCTGCTCAAAATCTTCTTCTGATTTCGTGAGGTAAATAATAAACTCTACGAAAGCAATCAGACCTATAATAAAAGACGGAATCCCTAAAATTATAAATCCAAACACGAAGACCAGCAGCATAATTAGCCCTTGTGTTTTATATCCGAGGTAAAATTTGTGCGCGCCGAAAGCCCCCAGAAAAAAGGCTAATAGTGCAGCCGTTAGCTTTTTCGAGCTTCCATTGGCGGCAACATTGATAAGGTAGATCGCTTCGGCTTCGTGACCATTCACTGAGAAGTCTACTTGACTCCCCGCGCCAGGTAGAGAGGTGCCTTTCCAATGGCCAATATCAAAAGAATAACGAGAACCATCGTCGCCGGAAATCACGCCGCTTCGGCTTTCCGCATTGTAATCTAGTACTTTGCCTTTCATTTTAAATTCCTTCCTTGGTTCGCTGGCCTAACCAAGATCAACAACATTTATTGGTGCGAGTGACCTCGCAGTTTTATGCACTTGCGCAAGTTCGACCCACCGCTGACCCAAGCTAAGCCGAACGGAGACCACATGGATGCGATTGCACAACTTGGAATGATATCACTTGGCCAGCATTAGTGCTACTCATAAAGTGATCATTGAAAAATCGGTCTCAGCTGGAATGGCAGCTACCTGCTCCCGAGTATCCACGCGCAGAGCGAATAGACTGCTTAATCTGAGCCAGTTGACTGAACCCGACAACAGCATCACTGTTGTCTGTTGGGCCGTCCTCATTGGTCGCCGGTCTTGTCGGCGTTGGACGCCATTTCACGAAGGGAAGCAATGCGCGAGCAATCTCGTCATTGTCGCTATCCGAGTACGGCTGCCTGCTGCAAGTGCTCGGCCCGTAGCCAATGAACATCAAGTGGCCGTAACCTAGTTTTCACCGGTGAAGCAGAACTCCAAAGGACGTCGTGACTGCATGCGAAAGCGGGATCAATCAACTAGAAACATCCGCTGCCCTTGGTGGGCCACGTTCCTTCCAGGAGCGGCTAGGTCAGCAAGCGTCACTAGCGAAGGAATTGATGTTGGTTTCCGCAATGAGCTCCGCTCCATCGATTGGTCATCGGTGGAACCGATGCCAGCCAAAGCCCGTCACCTTTTTATTCAGTCGGTAACCTTGCGCGCCCCTGGCGGTGACGTGCGTCTTTACTTCGCCAATGCTAAGCAGCGAGATGAGGCTTGGACACAGATCGTGCGGGGCTGGTAGAGCCCACGCTTGGCCGCCATCAAGTCGCGAATGTCGGCCTTTACCGCGAGCCTTCCAAAGCATGGCTATGTCCGTAGCTCCCAGTGGACACCCATCGCCCAAGAGTTCGCAGCGCTTCAGGCAACGATGCCACCCATCCCACCTAAGCAAGTGCTTGAGGATGATCAATCCAGATTCCTGCATGCGACCATCGAGTTTGTTCGGAGCCCAACCGCATGGCTCAAAGCATCGCGCGACCGTTATGTCCAGAATGCCCTACTTCAGCATGAACATCTTTTCGATACCGTCGAAAGCAAACCGCTCTCGCCTAGGCAGCGCGAGGCCTGTGTCGTTGATGAGGACAACAACCTAATCCTCGCCGGAGCAGGAAGCGGTAAAACCAGCGCGGTGATCGGTCGGGTCGCTTTCCTGGTTCAAAGTGGCCAGGCCAGGCCTGACGAAATCCTCTTGCTTGCGTACGGAAATGCAGCTGCCGTCGAGATGCGGGAGCGTCTTGAAAAGCGTCTTGGGATCAAAGGCGCACCTGTTGCTCACTACCGAGTGCTTTCTGAAGCATGCCGGGTAGCTTAGAACGGAGCCGATCACGTATTTCGGTGCGAGCGCTCTGCATCTCGTCTCGCTCATCGCTGGAAAGCGTCAGTCGGTCTAGGTAGGTGGTCGCGTAAACCGTACTGTCCAACAGACTGTGCAGGTTGAAAGCTGGCATCGACATCGCTCCGTTGACCCAATGACGACACCACTATATGGTGTGCCAATCACGGATGTCTACCACAACATAGGGGGGTTGAGATGTATGCCGTTTTCGGCCTGAAAAGCCTTGTGATAGGCGTACTGGCACTGATCCTACTTGTTTTTCTTGGTGTCACCTGGCAGGAAAGGCCCGATGACGTGACGGAGCTCGTTTCGCTCCTTTGGAGAGTCGCCAGTCTTACCATTGGGGCCATATTCCTTCTAGGCAACATCCGTCCAGTGTTTCGCTGGATATGGAAAGCAGCAGAAGCATGCTCTGATAGCTTGTTCCCTGACCTGACCGGCATTTGGAAAGGACAGCTTCGATCCAACATTTCTGTCCATGAAGCGCTTCAGAATGCTGCTAACTCACGTGAGCGGATGCTTTTGATCCCAATGACGTTAACAGCGTCGAGCTTGAGCAGTTTGAAGCGGTAATGAGTATTAAAGCGACCCTCAACCGGATCACTGTGAATACGACCGTCCAAGGGCGAAATGGGGAGTCGCGCTCCTACAGTTTGATGTGCAAGCCCAGGGTTTCGGCTCATGACGAACCCAATCGTCTTACCTATGTTTACGTGTCGCAATTGTCTGAACCCTCGGGAGATGACGAGTCGAACCACATAGGAGCAGCCGAACTGGAAGTGCTACGCAAGGACGATCAGCTCATTCTTTCTGGTTTCTACTGGACAGCACGAAACTGGCGTAATGGCCGCAACACCGCAGGAACACTGCGCTTCGTGCGCACATAGCGAATCAGGTCAGCAAAGGCCGACAAAACGTAAAAAAAATTTCAGCGGCACTGCCGTATACTTTCACGCCGAAAAGGAGCCTGTTTATACCAAAATGTATACGCTTTCGGTCATCAATGACCCTCCTCAACAGCCACCCCCCTTACTACTCGAGCCGCGCAGAAATGTTTACGATTATGGCATCGGCGTTTTGCCAATAAGTAGTTGAAAGTCGCGGCTCCCAGAGCGGACCGCGCGTTGTTGCCTGGCAGGTCGGCCCCCATCACGTACGTGCGTACGCTCAGGGGCTCCGACCCGCCAGGCGCCTAGCGCGGCCTCGCTCTGGAAACCGCTTACACCGAGCCTCCGCTGAAAAGCGATGCTCCGAGGCGCTAGGAAAACCGGTACTTCGGAGCGAAGCGAACACTGCGTTTCGTATTTCGTAGAAACATGTAGGAGCGAGCTTGCTCGCGATCCGCTATCCGCCAACTCGCAGCCGAGTGAGTGCATAGCCCGCGGACCACCTCAAATCCAGTCCCCTCGCCCCTCTGGGGAGAGGGTTAGGGTGAGGGGGCGACCTACAAGACAACACACAGGCCGGGCCCAACCCCCCGACCACCCCTCGCCCCACCCGGGAGAGGGCCAGGGTGAGGGGCAACCCCACCAAACGACACAAAGGCCGGGACCAACCCCCGACCCAACCAAACACCCGCTTTTGCGTGCACACACAAAAGCCCAAGAACATTCCCGACCGGCCGCGCCGGTCCCCAATCAGGAGAAACCGCCATGCTGAGCTGGGACGAATTCGACGAAGAAGAAACCACCACCGCACCTGCAGCTGCCCCACAAGCCGCTGCCGCCAGCAACGAAGCCCCCGCCAAGCTCGACCAGGACGCCGCCGGCTCCGTCGAAGAAGCCCGCGCCGTGGCCTCTGACGACTCCGCTGCCGTCGCCCGCGCCAAGAAAGCCCTGGACGACCTCGACATCCAGGAAGGCCTGGACGAACTGGAAGGCGAATCCGCCCGCGTTCACGTCGGCGACAAGCAGATGATCAACGCCCGCGCCGACCTCAACCAGCTCGTCCCCTTCAAGTACGACTGGGCCTGGCAGAAGTATCTGGATGGTTGCGCCAACCACTGGATGCCGCAGGAAGTGAACATGAACGCCGACATCGCCCTGTGGAAGAGCCCGGACGGCCTCTCCGAGGACGAGCGCCGCATCGTCAAGCGCAACCTCGGCTTCTTCTCCACCGCCGACAGCCTGGTCGCCAACAACCTCGTGCTGGCCGTGTACCGCCTGATCACCAACCCCGAGTGCCGCCAGTACATCCTGCGCCAGGCCTTCGAAGAGGCGATCCACACCCACGCCTACCAGTACTGCATCGAGTCACTGGGCATGGATGAAGGCGAGATCTTCAACATGTACCACGAGATCCCGAGCGTCGCGAAGAAAGCCTCCTGGGGCCTCAAGTACACCCGCTCCATCTCCGACCCGACCTTCCAGACCGGCACCGTCGAGACGGACAAAGAGTTCCTGCGCAACCTCATCGCCTACTACTGCGTACTCGAAGGCATCTTCTTCTACTGCGGCTTCACCCAGATCCTCTCCATGGGCCGCCGCAACAAGATGACCGGCACCGCCGAGCAGTTCCAATACATCCTGCGCGACGAGTCCATGCACCTGAACTTCGGCATCGACGTGATCAACCAGATCAAAATCGAAAACCCGCACCTGTGGGACGCCGCCATGAAGGACGAAGCGACCCAGATGATCCTCCAGGGTACGCAGCTGGAAATCGAATACGCCCGCGACACCATGCCCCGCGGCGTCCTCGGCATGAACGCCTCAATGATGGAGGACTACCTCAAGTTCATCGCCAACCGCCGCCTGACGCAGATTGGCTTGAAGGAAGAATATCCGGGTACTACCAACCCGTTCCCGTGGATGAGCGAGATCATGGACTTGAAGAAGGAGAAGAACTTCTTCGAGACGCGGGTGATTGAGTATCAGACGGGTGGGGCTTTGAGCTGGGATTAGAATTTCGGCGAACAGAAGGCATACTGCGTGTATGCCTTTTTTATATATAGGCTCTGAGAGGCACAGCCAGCCATGGAACTAGAACAGCAGACACTTAAGCTTCAACAAGTCTATAAAATAAACGGATTCCCAGAGCACACTTTTGTTTATCCAAAAGAATACAATCAGCTATTCGTAGCCTTAGACACACCAGGCAGAAATATAATAATCGAAGGGCCATCTGGAATCGGAAAAACGTCATCCATAAAAAAAGCTCTCCAAGAAGCAAACTTCGCAGAGACCCCGGAGATTCTTTCCGCCAGAAAGTCTGGCGATGCAGAAAGAATCAATGAAGTCTCCGAAGGAAAATTCACATTAACTATAATTGACGACTTCCACACATTAAGCACAGAAATAAAAGAAAAACTGGCCAATCTGCTAAAAACAATGGCCGACGATGAAACTGAAGAAAAAAAATTAATCCTAATTGGCATTAACGATGCAGGTCGTTATCTTGTAGATATCGCCGACGACTTAGTTAACCGCATTGAAATTCTAACTTTTGAATCCAACAGCGACGAAAAAATACTTGAGCTTATAAATCTCGGTGAACTTGCTCTAAACATTGAGATAAACACAAAAGATGAAATAGTAAACTCTGCCAACGGCAGCTTTTACTTGGCTCAATTACTTTGCTACCACAGCTGCCTTGAAGCCACGGTTTTAAAAGCCGAACTATCTCCAAAACCAAAGCCTATTGAAATCAGTTTCGAATCAGTTAAAAGCAAAGTATTCAATCAGCTATCGAAAAAGTTTAATGAAAGAACAGTTGCATTTTGCCAAGGCAGCAAACTAAGACCCGAAGGTCGCGCCCCATATCTTAATATTCTTTACCATCTATCTAAAGTACCTGAGTGGACACTAGATCTCAAACAATTAGCGAGACAGGATTCAGAATTAAAAGGAAGCATATCTCAAGTTGTAACAAAAAATTTTCTTCTTGATCTCTATAACAAAACACCCGGAATCCAAGAAGTTGTTTATTTTGACCAAGATGCGCAAAAACTCACAATTCAAGACCCACAGTTCATCTATTATCTTAAAAACATAAAATGGCATACCTTTGCCAGAGAGGTCGGATACTCTGGCCTAGAGTTTCCTAAAAAATATGATTTTGCACTTTCTTTTGCCGGTGAAGATCGTATTCTGGCGGAAAAGCTATTTAACGAATTAACCGAACGACATGTATCAGTCTTTTACGACAAGAATGAACAACATAGAATGCTTGCGTCTGACGTCGAAGACTATTTAGGCCCTATATACAACTCAGAGTCTGAATTCATCATTGTCTTTCTTAGCGAAAGCTACCCGCACAAAATATGGACCAAAATAGAAAGCGAAGCCTATGAAGCGCGACTTGGTCAATCCATTATCCCAATCATAATTAATAGCTTTCCTCAAAACTTTACAGATCCAATGAAAAAAATTGGACACCTCAGCATAACTACGACCAAAGAAATACCCCCGCAAATAAATTATATAACCGAACAACTTTGCGCAAAGCTGCTAGAAAGCAGATGAATCAGCAAGGTAGCAAGGTAGCGAGGTAGCCTGGAAATAACGCGTGGAAAAGGCTTCGCCGTTTTCCACCCTACCTCCGGCAACGTCGATGCGTCGGCGGTGCGAGTGGTTGAGATGTCGTAGGGTGGATAACGCTTTGCTTATCCACCGATACGGACCTCCCGCCAACACAACGCTCAAGGATGAGCCGCCATGTCCCGCTACCGCCGCGCCCATGTGCCGGGCGCCACGTATTTCTTCAAGGTCAATCTGCTCAACCGTCGCAGCGACCTGCTGGTCCGCCATATCGACCTGCTCCGCGAGACGGTGCGAGCGACACGCTCACGTCATCCCTTCCATATTGATGCCTGGGTCGTTCTGCCCGACCACATGCATTGCGTCTGGACGCTCCCGGATGGCGACGCCGATTTCGCTCTGCGCTGGAAAGTCATCAAGTTCGCTTTCGCCCGACGCCTGCCGAAGACCGAGATACTGACGGCAACCCAGCTCTCCCGTGGCGAGCGCGGTATCTGGCAACGGCGCTATTGGGAGCACCTGATTAAGGATGAACGGGATTACCGGCATCACGTCGACTATGTGCATCGAAATCCGTTAAAGCACGGTTTGGTGGAGCGTGTCGCCGACTGGCCATACTCGAGCTTTCATCGGGCGGTCGGAGCAGGGGTCTACCCTGTTGATTGGTGCGGCGATGATACGGTGGGATTCGCAGATGATGCGGGCTGACGCGTGGAAAAGGCTTCGCCGTTTTCCACCCTACGACAGCCCAAACCACCGGCGGTCACCCAAAAGCGCAAACCACTTGCCGATCACCTTGGGTACCGGCAAATTGCGCGACGCAATCATTTAGCCATCACAAGGACGCGATATGGCCCGGCGCCGCAAGCAATCCCCTTTCGAAGACCTGATCGATCTCGCTGCTTTGTTGCCATGGTGGATTACCCTGCCGCTGGCGCTTATCGCGTACCTGTGGCTACACAGCGTTGCCACTTCACCGACCCCGACACTCGCCAATTCTGCCGACTTGGGCAGCTACATGCCTGGCATGATGCTTCGCGGATTAGCGGTCCCCGCGCAACGCAGCACTAGTAATCGGAGCCATCGCTTCGGTCTTTGGCCGCATGCGCTGCATGCGCCGCATGCGCCGCAAGAAGCTATTCAACTCTGTAGCAAGCAACGAAAACACCCTCGAATCCATCAGCTGGCGCGAGTTCGAGTTACTCGCTGGTGAAGCATTCCGGCGCAAGGGTTTTACAGTTCAGGAAACTGGCCAAGGCGGAGCCGATGGCGGCATCGATCTGGTGTTATTAAAAGACGGCGAAAAGTACCTGGTGCAATGCAAACAATGGCGCCGCCAGCTGGTTCAAGTGAATGTGGTTCGTGAGCTATTCGGGGTGATGGCTGCCGAGGGGGCAAAAGGCGGATTCGTCGTGATTTCCGGTCGGTTCACCGAGGATGCCAAGGCATTCGCCCAGGGCAAGAATCTGCAACTGATCGAAGGCGCCGAGCTGAGCGACATGATTCGTCAAAGCCGGGCGCCTGCGCCGCGTCGAAACTCGCAAGCTACAACCAGCGAAGCGCCTAACCAACCTACATCGGTCCCAGCTCCAGTCGTACAAACCAATCGCCCAGCACAACCTACCTGCCCGACCTGTAACGCTCCGATGGTTCAGCGCGTGGCAAAACGAGGAGGTAATGTCGGCAACTCGTTCTGGAGCTGCTCGCAATTCCCGAAGTGCAGGACCACACGAAACGAAATGCCCGCGTAGGGATTTTTTAATCAGCACGAATAGCACTGCATGAATGGCCCTGCCTTGCTCGCGCCAGATAAAGCGTGTGAAACGCCCGCTCGCTAGCCACCATCACGGAGGGCCTTGTGGCCAAGTTCCTGAATACCAGCGCAACAAACTATTACTTGGAAGAGATGATCAAGACCGCCAAGGACCGCCTGATCTTGATCAGTCCGTTCCTTCGACTGAACGAGCGCATCAAGGAGCTTCTGGAAGACAAGGATCGGCTGAAAATCGACGTCCGGATTGTGTATGGGAAAAGTGAGTTGCAACCCGAAGAGGTCAACTGGCTCAAGGGCCTGAGCTACATCCGCACGAGCTTCTGCAAGAACCTTCATGCGAAGTGCTACCTGAACGAAGAGAGCTGCATTATCACCAGCCTCAATCTCTACGAGTTCAGTCAGGTCAACAATAACGAGATGGGTATTTTCATCGACCGGCAGAACGATACTGACCTCTACCGTGACGCCTACGAAGAAGCCCAACGAATCATCCGCATCAGCGATGAAGTACGTATCTCCCTCGAAGTCGTGGCCAAGGACAGCGAGCCGGCCACTGAAACTGACGACAGCGTGAACAAGCTGACCAGTTCAAAAATGGCGCAAAAGCTAGGGCTCAAGACGCCCGAATTTCTTGAAAAGCTATTAAGCAAAGGGCTGCTTGAGATTCGCGACGGCAAAAACTACCTGACCGAAAAAGGTAAGGAAGCAGGCGGGGAGTTTCGCATGAGCCCGCAATTCGGTCCGTACTTCCTATGGCCAGTGGCGCTGGATATCTGAGCCAAACGGGACAGCCGAGACAAAGGGGACAGATTTATTTTCTACACCCTGCCCGCTCGTTTTTCCGTTGGACGTTTATCCGCACCGTGCCGATTAGCGCCGTGCCGGAAGAAACGCCATTGGTGCAGGCGGGCCGCGATTTGAAATCTAGCAGCCCCCCGACAGTGACCAAGCCCAAGTTCGTGAACAAGGGCCGGTTAGCCAAGGCCATCAAACAGATAGACTGCGGCCCGGTTCAACTGCACAGGGAAGATTTTTCATGGGGACGGACACCCTCAAAGACACGACCTACCCGTTCGATCAGGGCTGGGATCTGGACACCGGCTGGAAGCCTGACAGCACCGGCAGCCGCGATTCAAGTTGGCTGCCTGATCATGGCTGGGGCCGCCAGGCTGAGATGCCGAAAACCAAGCCAGGTAACGGCGGCGCCTCCTTTGCCGCCTGGGAGCAAAAGGTCGAAGCCGCTCCAGAACTATCGGATTGGCCGCCGCCCGATATGCTCAAGCTCCCCGAGGCCCTTCCGCCCGGCTTTTACCGAGTTCCGCGCAGCATGTCCGGCGAGCAGGTGCTTGCCAGGCTGTTCGCCGACGCGCCGCACAAACATCTGGTCAATCGCATCAAGGCGCTAAATCCAACTTTTGCGAAGGGCTTCAAAGCCGGTGAAATGTTCGTCCTTGGCAACCTGATCAATCCAGCCGCTTGCTCACGCGAAGAAGCTGACCTGATGGCGGCTGCCGCCGAGGTGCGCACAGCTCTGGAGCCATTGAGCGAGAGCGAAGCCAATTTCATGGCCGAGCATCAAGCCGAAATCGCTCTGATGGTGGGCGGCGCAAGCGGGTCGCTGGGGCTTGGCACCGACGTGCTCGGGAACGGCTTGAAGCAGATCGAGAACACGCTGCGCGATATCGAATACCTTCATCAGCGCGAGTTCGCAGCGCATGGTCATCTACGCAGCCAGCAATTCTTCACGTCCCGCCAGCAGCTGTACCGCCAACTCGACAATCAGCTGAAGGCGACCTTTCTCGGCAAGCAACTGGGACTGGGCAACTACCCAACCCTGCGCCAGGATCTCGGTATTTCCACCCGTAGCGTGGTGCACCATTGGAGCAAGGCTGGTGCACCGGGCCAGATTCCCGGATACGCGACCCACATGAATGAAATTGCCAAGGCGGCGAAGTACCTCAAGTATGGCGGCTACGTTGGTGTCGCTCTTGGCGGGACGGCTTCACTATTGAAAGTCCAAGAGGTGTGCCAGGCAGGCGAAACCCAGGCATGTCATAAGATTCGCTTTACCGAGACGGGTAATTTTGCTGGGGCGCTGGGTGGTGGAGCGCTAGCTGTGGCCCTTGCTAGCCCAGCGGCGGGTTCGATTTGCGTCGCCCTTGGAATTGCGACAGGCGGACTGGGCGGTGTTGCCTGCGGTCTGGTAGTGGTTGGCGGAGCTTCGGTTGCTGGTGGGGCCGGTGGCGGATGGGCTGGCGAACTTGCGGGCGAGAAGATTTATGAGGGGAGTAAGCATTGAACTTCAGCACATGGTTTGAAACCTGGCCGTTAGATCTTCAAATCACCTTTCTCTTAGCCCCTTTCGCAATCGGGTTCTCAGGCCTGCTCATGATTCTTGTAATGGCCTACCAAAATCTCGACACGATACTCCATACGTTCCCAAACAGCGGATACGTGATTAGACAGAAAATGCTTTGGGGTGACAGCGGCCTTTACTCCCGTTTTGTGTTAACCAGCAGCTTGGCAGCTATAGCATTGTTCCCCAAAGGTCACATAAACCGGGGAGACCTGTTGGAAAGCGAACTACGCAATCTCCCCTACTTCATTAAACAGCGCATGGTAGTGGCCTGGTGGCTCTGCTTCGCCGGGATGGCTTGGCTGCTTCTCGCAGTCGGACTGCTGAAGCTCACGTCAGATTGAAGGAGACACCAGCGATCAACACCCTCTCGTTGATCGCTTTGCAATTGACTCACATGCGTGAATCTAGCTCACCTGCTAATTAAACGATGAAATACAAGGACGTTCCATGACATCTAAAAACGAGATACCTGTTATTAAATATATAGGATTGTTTGCATTGCTAAACGCAGCATCAATGCTATTTTTCAACGTGCTTGCACACGGCTTCGATATTGACCTCGGCTCCGGAGCAAACATAGCAATTCTTATGGGTGCATCCATTGCCACCTCTAATCAATTTGTAACAATCAACAAAAGAGCGCCGAACAAGACAGAAAAAAACAAGCTGATATTAGGCTGCCTGTTATCATCAGTCGCCATATCGGTCGCTGGCGTTGCGATATTAATTTCCGTTGCATTAGGCCCACAAGGGTTAGCCGAAATGACGAGCATTCTTCCCGCGCTCTCTATACAGACGTGGCTCATCATTATAAGCGCGGTGACTTTTTTCTATTATTTAATGCTGAATCTCTCGTTTGGATGGCATGCAAATAAATTAGCTATGAGAATTCAAGCAAAAGCATAGCGCCACATTGTTTGGCCCGGTCATTTTAACAAACAAAGGGACACCCATTAGCCGGCCTAGCGCCAAGACTCAAAGCAACCCGCCTCTGCTTTTGAGCGGCAGAGTTCCTCCAGCGCCGAACCTGATGGGCAGCGCCCGGTCGCGTCCGTTTACTCTTTCGTGGGTACGACCGACTCGTGCCAGTTACCCATATGGATCAAGCGGTGCTTACCTACTAGCACCGTCCCGGCGGGTAACCGGCACTAGAGCGGCGCGTCTGCCAGTCGTCGTATTCGATTCAAGCGCCTGGCCTCGTGGCCGACTACTTCTCGTTGCCCCACGCTTCGACAAGCCGTGGCTCCGCTAGCACTGTCATTTCCACCGCAATCAACAGGCTTCACCCATGGCACTCGACCCGCTCACCATGTTGACGCTCTCCGCACGGTTGTGGTCGGGGCTTGATCAGCCGTTGATTACCGTTGTCGCGACTGACACTGAGCGCCTGCCCCCGCGCGCCGGCCAAGCGGAGGCGCGGGCGCCGTGGGTGTCACGCTAGTGCGCGCGGCCTGTTTCGAGCTTCTTCGCAACGGTGGCGGTCACTTCCTGCAGGCCTTGGCGGGTCACTGCTGCCCAGTCGCTATCGGCCACGAATTGCATGCCATCCTTCACTTCAGTGGCGATCGCCATCGGAGGCTGTCCGTCGACCTCGATGAGCAAGTTCGCCTTGTTGTTGACGGTCACGTAGGTGAAGCCCGGTGAAAACCAGGTCCAGAATTCTCTGATGCGTACCCTGACCTGGCGGGCATCGGCACCTTGCCCCTCCACGACCTGGTAGCCGGACTGCGTATAGGCATTGGCGACCGCGCTGCCAACCAGTTGGCTGACCGTGCGGCCTGAGGGCAGCACCACGTCGCCTAGTGCCTTGCCGTATCCATTGCGCTTGCGAGCGTAGGCGCGCCCGGTTATCGATGTGTCGTTGATCTCGCCGCCTTTCAAGGAGGGGATGTCCGCGCTACGTGGTTTGGCTTCGAAGGTGCGCTCGTCGATTGTCGTAATGACTACTTTCTGGCCGGTCGTACCCGTGAGCGCCGGAACGGAGACATCGACAACAGAGCGGCTGGTGACGCAACCCACCAGGGTGACCGTCAGCGCGACCAGGACCGACGTCCTGAGGGAATACAGAAAAGCGGTTTTCATTTACCAGTCCTTGTGTGGTGGCCATCCAGCGCCCTTGCGACGGTGGGCGCTCGACTGCCGGGCATTGTTCCGACCACGGTAGTGGCCGGTCGCCACACTACTGCCATGGTTAAGCTCCGGCAATCATCAGTCGGGGCGAGCGAACTGCGGACGGCCGCTGGACCGAACCCATGCTCCCGGCCGCGCATCGCCCGGTACAATGGCGTCTTTTCGCACCGTACCGGAGCTCCGATGTTCACCCTCACCCACCTGGACACCCCGCCGCCGGAATCGATGAAGACGCAGGTGCTGCAGATGGTGGTGGACTACCTCGGCGACATCAGCGCGGTATCGCTCCCGCCCAGCAATCCGCTGTATCCGCTGTATCAGTACGTGGTGGGGCTCGAGGTGCATCGCTATCTGGACAGCATGGACGGGGCGCAGGCCGGCACGCCGGAGCTGATCATGGCGCTGGACGACGAGGATCCGGCCAGCCCGCTCGGCTTTGCGTTGTACCTCCCGTACGTGGACGATCCCGCAGCCGGCTCGCTCCGCTATCTGGCCGTGCGGGCCGGGCATCGAGGCCAGGGCATCGGGCGGGCGATGGTCACTGAAATGGTGGCGCGCTATCCCCATGCGGAGGTGGCCTGCGTGGCTGGTAAGGCGCCGTTTTTTGAGGCGCTGGGCTTCATGCCGCTGGCAGCGCGTGGCCCGCAGGTGGTGATGAATACACGTAACCGGGCGTCCGACGGTGCGGTGGCGGTGCTGGATCTCGCGCCGATCTTCGCCTCGCAGGAAGTCCGGCAGATCCATGCCTACCTGATCAAGCAGCATGGCGCCGAAGCGCTGGCCGAGGCGGAACGCCAGCGGGATCAGTTGCTCGACGAGATGGCCGGCCAGGCCAGTCACCTGTTGCGCACCGCCATGGCGGACAGGCGCGTGCATTGAGACGGGCCAACGCCCGCTGAGTACGACCGGGTAATTCTTGCGCCGCGCGGTGGCGCCTTAGCTTGTGCGAGCTTCCGACGAGCGCGAAGACGCACTGTTTGACCGATCCAGCCAAAGGGACGGTGGACAGAAAGCCGGAGCAGCCGACCCTGCGCCGGGTCACGGATGCGGGTCACTGATGCGGGTTGGCGACGCCTGCTGGCCGTCGCCCGGGATGGCGCACCGGCATGGTCGCTGATGGTCTGACGCGCAGAGCCCGGCATACGCCGGGCTCCGGGTCGCGCTGATCGCGAACGGCGATCCTTACTGCTGGGTAACGGTTGCCGTGTTGCCGGAACCGGCCTGCACGATCGAGGCGATGTCGGCTGCGCCGGACTGCAGGGCAGTCGCCAGGTTGCCCATGCCGCTTTGAGCGATATAGGCCTCGTTGTCGGTGCCTGCCTGGGTGATATAGGCCTCGTTCAACTGGCCATCCTGATCCACTTTGCCGTAGTTGCCGCTGCCCTTCTGCTCGAGTTCAGCGTAGTTGTCGTTGCCCTTCTGCAGGATCTCGGCCACTGCCAGATCGCCCTGAGTGACCAGCAGTTCGTTGCCGTTGCCGATCTGATCGGCAGACACGATGCCGGTGTCTTTCTGGCTGACCGTGGCGATATTGTCATTGCCGACCTGGGAGACGTCGGACCAGTTGGAATTGCCATATTGTCCAACGGTGGCCTCGTTGCCGTTACCGGTCTGGGTAATGAACGACCAGTTGCCATTGCCACCCTGCTTCAGTTCGGCATCGTTCCCCACGCCGCGCTGCTCTACCCACGAGTAATGACCGCCGCCACCGCCATGGACCACGTTGGCGACGTTCTCGTCACCGGTCTGAAAGACCAGGGAAGCGTTATTGCTCGCCACCTGGAGAATCGTTGCCTCGTTGGCGATACCTTCCTGGGCGACGGTGGAATCGGAGTTCACGCTGTTCTGCGTTACATCCGCGACGTTCGAATTGCCGGTCTGGTAGACCCCGGACCGGTTGTCCGAACCCGATTGCGTGGTTGTGCCAACGTTGTCATCGCCCGTTTGGTAGACCAGCGAGAGCTGATTGCTGCCCTCCTGGTTTACGGTCGCCTGTTGGTCGTTGCCGACCTGGTTCACGTTCGCCTCGCTTCCGGCTGCCATGGCATTGGCAGCGGCGGCAGAAATAATTAGGGCAAGCAGCGTCTTCTTATTGAACATGGTGTAGCTCCGTTAGATAAGCAGTGGTTTACATCCTGTTCCCACAACCAGCCCGCCGAGGGCTGGGGAATGGCGGATATTGATGCGACACGGCTTGGCAAGGGTGCCTAAGGCACCCTCTGCAGAAATGAGCCGAACGATTGAAAGACCAGAGTACGGACCAGCGGTCGGGCGCGGCCGGATCAGCCACAAATCCGCTGGATGGATGCGTGGAACAGGTAATCAAATGAATAGAGGCAAGGCCGCAGCGAGCGGTACTCGGCTGGCCAAGAGCGGCCTTCCACGCCTCGACGCCTGCCCCGACCTCTTGACCAACCGATACACAGGCCAAATCGCCGGCGAGGCGCCTGTTTCGCGGCCTGGCGGTAGGCGACCGGAACCTGCACGGCAATTCGGGAAAAGGCAGGCTGGGGACCGACAAGGACGAGTTGCGAGCGCCATTGCGGCTGCCCGCCGTTGCTTCGGGTGCGGTGAACCGACGGCGGCGCCCGGGGGCGCCGCCGCGAGGCTCAGGCAGAGAGCTTCTGGCTGAAATTATCGGCGGGCTTGCCGATATCGAGCCGGTCCGCGTTCATCACCTTGTCCCAGGCTTGGATGAAGTCCTGGACGAACTTCTCGTTGCCGTCGGCCATGCCGTAGACCTCGGCCTGGGCACGCAGCTCCGATTGCGAACCGAAGATCAGGTCCACACGGGTGGCGGTCCAGGTGGGCTGGCGGGTCTTGCGGTCGAGGCCCTGGAAGCGGTTCTTGTGCTCGGTGGCGACCCATTCGTTCTGCATGCTCAGCAGGTTGACGAAGAAGTCGTTCGACAAGGTGCCCACGCGCTTGGTGAAGACGCCGTCCTGGCTGCCGTCCGCGTTGGTGCCCAGCACACGCATACCACCGACCAGCACGGTCATTTCCGGTGCGCTGAGGCGCAACAGGTGTGCCTTGTCGACCAGCGCTTCTTCGGGCGCCATGAAGTGCGACTCGTGGTAGTAGTTGCGGAAGCCATCGGCGACCGGCCGCAGCGCCTCGAAGGATTGCACATCAGTCCACGCCTCCTCGGCATCCATCCGGCCCGGCGTGAAGGGAACGGTGACGTTCACACCGCCCTCCTGTGCCGCTTTTTCGATCGCGGCGCAGCCGGCCAGGACGATCAGGTCGGCCATGGAGACCTTCTTGCCACCAGAAGCCGACGCGTTGAAGTCACTCTGGATCTCGGTCAGTTTTTCCAGCACGCGAGCCAGCAGCGCCGGATTGTTGGTTTCCCAGTCCTTCTGCGGCGCGAAGCGAATGCGAGCACCGTTGGCACCGCCGCGCTTGTCCGAACCGCGATAGGTCGATGCCGAAGCCCAGGCCACCGACACCAACTCGGACACGGAAAAGCCCATGCCCATAATCTTCTGCTTCAGTGCGGCGATATCGGCGTCATCGATCAACGGATGGTCACACTCGGGAATCGGGTCCTGCCAGATCTGCGTTTCCTGCGGCACCAGCGGGCCGAGGTAGCGGCCTATAGGCCCCATGTCGCGGTGGGTCAGCTTGAACCAGGCCTTGGCAAACGCCTCGGCGAACTCGTCCGGGTTCTCCAGGAAGTGCCGCGAGATCGGTTCGTAGATCGGGTCGAAACGCAGCGCCAGGTCGGAGGTGAGCATGGTCGGCTTGCGCTTCTTGTCTGGGTCGAACGGGTCCGGCATGACCTCGGGCGCATCCTTCGCGACCCACTGATGCGCACCGGCCGGGCTCTTGGTCAGTTCCCACTCGAAATTGAACAGGTTCTCGAAGAAGTAGTTGGACCACTGGGTCGGCGTCTGGCTCCAGATGACCTCGAGGCCGGAAGTGATGGCATCCGCGCCCGCTCCGGTCTGAAACCGGCTGCGCCAGCCCAGGCCCTGGTCTTCGATTACAGCGCCTTCCGGGTCCGGGCCCAGCAGAGACGGATCGCCAGCACCATGCGTCTTGCCGAAAGTGTGGCCACCGGCAATCAGCGCCACGGTTTCGTAGTCATCCATCGCCATGCGGGCGAAGGTTTCACGAATATCGATGGCGGAGGCTTTCGGGTCCGGATTGCCGTTCGGGCCTTCCGGGTTCACGTAGATCAGGCCCATCTGCACGGCGCCGAGCCCGGGGTGCAGCTGGCGTTCACCGCTGTAGCGCTCATCGCCCAGCCAGGTGCCTTCGGGTCCCCAGAACAGTTCTTCCGGTTCCCAGGTGTCGGCACGGCCGCCAGCGAAGCCGAAGGTCTTCAGGCCCATGGACTCCAGCGCCACGTTGCCAGTGAGTACATAGAGGTCGGCCCACGAGAGGTTGCGCCCGTATTTCTGCTTGATCGGCCACAGCAGACGGCGGGCCTTGTCCAGCGAGGCGTTGTCCGGCCAGCTATTGAGTGGGGCGAAGCGCTGCTGACCGCCGCCGGCACCGCCACGGCCATCGGTGATTCGGTAGGTCCCGGCGCTGTGCCAGGCAAGCCGGATGAACAGACCGCCGTAGTGGCCAAAGTCGGCTGGCCACCATTCCTGGGAGTCGGTCATCAGGGCATGCAGGTCGGCGATCACCGCATCGAGGTCGAGGGAATTGAACGCCGCGGCGTAATCGAAATCGCCGCCATAGGGATTCGAGCGCGGCGAATGCTGGTTAAGCGAAGTCAGGCTCAGGGCCTCAGGCCACCAGTCACGGTTGCCCGGACGTTTGCGCGGCGCCCCTGCGCCATGACCGAATGGGCACACACCGCCCGCCTTTTCTTCGGATTCGTCGTTCATGCTCAGCTCCTTACCGTTTCAGTGTGACGCGGCCAGTCCACTTGCCTGGCGCCGCGTTGCTGAAAGGAAACTTAGCACCCGAGTCATTGGCAGACAAAACCCCCGCCCCGGCTGTTTTCCGCCCTTTTTAGCGCACCTTGCAGGGCTCGAAGCCAGCTACCACGCGCCTTTGCGGCAGCTGGCAAGGTGACCGGAAGCTTCGTATGGAATTTCGCTATAGCCGCCATAGGCGGGTTGGCCACCGAATCGCAAAAAGACGTCCTCCATTGTTCTTACGCGCGCAATGTCGCCGATCATCTGACAAGTAAAGGAAAAACCCCCGCTATTAGCGACGCTCACCCAACCGGCCGACAGCGCATCGGCGGGTGTTAAGACAGGCGAGACGAAGTGACCGTCCGCCAACCGGCACGGGCAAACGGGCGCCAGGCGGTGCGTCAGCGCTTCACGCAGGCAAACAGGGCGTTGCCGGACACACCGTCCCAAGGCACCAGCCGGTCGTAGTCATGCTCGAGGATGTGGACCTCGAAACCCGGCTGCAGCAGCGCCGCCAGTTCGTCGAAGCACACCGCCACCATGGGGTGTTCGTCGTGCCAGACCTGGTGGCCGGAATCGCTGGTCCGCTCGATGTGCAGCTGCAGCGACTGCCGCTCGCCACTGCCGGCGTAATGCCAGCCGGAGCGGAACCGGAACAGCCCATCGGCATGGCGAGCGGAATGGGACACCCAGGAGCCGTTGGCGATGGTGCGCTTGTCCACCGCGTTGAAACAGAACAGCCCGCCGGCCGCAAGCGCGCCGTGCACGCTGGCGATGCAGGCCTTCAATCGCTCGATGGCGCCGCTGTAGTGGATCGAGTAGAGAAAGCAGGTAACCAGGTCGACCGGCCGCTCCAAGGTGAACCCACACATATCCAGCAGCGTGAACTGCGCTTCGGGGCAGCGCAGGGCTGCGCGGTCGAGCATCGGCTGGTTGATGTCGAGCCCGCCGCTGCTGAAACCGGCATCGATGAAGTGCCGCACGTGCGGCCCGGTCCCGCAGGCGAGGTCCAGGTGCCGCCGGCCGCGGTTGCCGAACAGCTGCTGCAGGCGCTGGACACACTGGCTCTGCGCCTGGTAGTCGATATCGGCGCACATCAGGTCGTAGTATCCCGACAGGTCGGTGTAGAGAGCATTGCCGGGCATGATGACCTGATGAGGTAAGCGTGGAGCGTTGGCGGGCGCGCATCATATCGCCAGTTGAAACCGGCGTCGCGCCGGGCGTGACGCTGTCGATGACGGCAGCGAACGTCCGCCGCCACCGACAGCAGGCATCTCCCCGTAGCCGCGTCTTAGCATCCGAAACACCGCTGATGCGATCAGCAGGTTCCGCCTCGACGCTGGATGGGCACACGAACGATCGAACAATCCCCCACATGCAGGATGAAACGACCGGCGGGTAGATCGACGAGTTTCTTGAGGAACCTCCACGTCGACCGCACGCCAAAACTTGTAAGCGAGCTGGATAGTTTCAAGCGAAATGCAGTTCGTTCCCCCGAAATCGAAAGCGGAGGAGACATGATGAACTTCAAGCAATCGACTTCCCTATCGGCAGCAGTATTGGCCGCGTCCCTCGCCATGGGCCTGCCCACCGCGGCGGTCGCCCAACAGGCGAACCAGACGGCTCAAGCAGGCCAAAAGGCCGGCGCTGGTCTGCAAACCATCGCTGTCGGCCATAACGTGGTAGATGCGGTCGATGATGTTCGCGAGACCGCGGTTGACTTCGTTGGCGCGCTGCTCACGGCGGAAGAAGGTCTGGGCCTCGGCAACTGGGAGCAGCAGGAAAAGCGGCTGTCTAAAATCGAAGAACAGCTGCAGCAGATGGAAACCGTGCTGGACGAAAAAGCGGAAGCCACGGATCAGGAATGGCTGGACTGGATGGGTGGCCCGGAGTACAGCGTGACGGTCACCAAGCAGGTCAAGAGCCTGGGCGCTCATCTCGAAGAAGTCGCCGGCATTCTCGCCGAGAACTGGCAAACCAAGGGCATTCAGGTGCTGACCGGCAACAACGTGCTGGAGCAGCTGCGCGACCTGCGCGAGACCACCAGCGATCTGCTCAACTCCATGGAGCGAGCAGGTAATGACTATGGCTGGACATCCGATCCGAAGCAGTTCAAGCAGGCCCGAGATCGCCTGGAGAAGTTGTCCAAGGACATTGATCAGCCCCTGATGATGTCCGATGCCGATTGGCGCAGCTATCTCGAATCCGACCGTTTCCACGTGGTCATCCACGACAACGTGTCGACCTTGGCTGACATCCTGCAGAACCTGACCACGCCAACCAAGGGCTAATCAGACGCTCGCTCATCGGGGCCGCGGCGGTATCTTCAGGTATTGCGGCGGCCCTGATTCGTTTAGAAGAGCTTTGATTCCAAAAACGGCCGTCGAGCCTGCCACGTATTTTCTTTAGCCCTGCAGAACGGTCGCTGAGCATGGACTTGCCGACTGTGCGCTACATACCCATTGCTGGCTGCATGAGTCTCGCGGCAGTCGAGAACCTGATGCGCCGCCTAGTCAAGGGCAATCACACTGGATTTTGCCCAGGTTCGGCATGTGAGCCGCAGCAACCGTCATATCCCACTGTCAGTCATGACCATCTGAGCCGCGCGAGCCCTCAAGCGTGCGCAGGCAAAGCTGCTCCATGCACTCAGCCCACTCTGTCATTCGATCCGCTTCGAGCTGCACCAGCATCGCGTAACGACGTCCGCCCCATACCGAAAGATGAAGCGCTTCCAGGGTTGCCGCAGACGGGCGCGCCGGCAGGTCGGTCGCCGCGTCGATGACGCGTTGCCAGGCGCCCAACAGATCCTCATAGACCCGGCGCTGGTGCTTGGGCTCGGCGACCAGCGTTTCCAGTTCGAGCATGTCCGGGTGAAACCAGGGCAGCTGTGGCTCGACGCCGGCCAGGGTACGTACCAGCCGCCGAATTCGCTCGGACCAGGCAAGCGCCATGGGCGCTACCGCTTGCGCGTCGACGGTCTCGAGCATCTGCTCAACGCAATAACGCACATAGCCCGAGTGCAACGCGTGCTTGCTGGGGAAGTAGTCGTACAGGGTTCCAATGGCTACGCCGGCTTCCAGAGCGACCGCGCGAGTCGTCAATCGAGACCAGCCATCGCGCTGCCATATCCGAACATAGCTGTCGAAGATCGCCTGAACGGTGGCCTTGGCGCGCTGCTGAGTCGGCCGTTTGAGCGGCTTGGCGCTCGGCAATCGTGTGTTCATGGAATCCGAACCCGGCGGTGAAACGAAAGGGCTACAGTCAATGCCGTCCATTTACGAACCCAAGGTGCCATCGATGAGCGTCATTCGCCAGTTGCAAAACAACAAGAAAGACATGGAGCAGAGCCGCATCCAGACCCAGCCGATGCCGGAGCTGAAACCCGGCGAAGCCCTGCTGCAGATCAGCCGACTGGCGCTGACCACCAATAACGTCACCTATGCAGCCTTTGGCGAAACCCCTCACCTGCGTTACTGGGACTTCTTCCCGACGGGCGATGCCGAGTGGTTTCACATGCCTGCCTGGGGGTTCGCCGAGGTCGTGGAAAGCACTGTCGACGGCCTGGCGAAGGGCGAGCGCTTCTATGGCTTCTGGCCGATCGCCAGCCATCTGGTCATGCAGCCGGTGCGGGTCACTGATCGGGGCTTCTATGACGGCGCCGAACACCGGCTCGAACTGACCTCTGCTTACAATCAGTACCAGCGCATCAGCAGCGACGACGCGTATCGCGCAGAGAGCGAGAACTACCAGATGCTGTTGCGCCCGCTATTCATCACCTCGTTCATGCTGGCCGACTTTCTCGATGACAACGCCTTCTTTGGTGCACGCCAGATCGTGATGTCCAGCGCCTCGAGCAAGACGGCATACGGCACGGCGTTCTGCCTGCAGGACAACCCAGCCGTGCAGGTCATTGGTCTGACATCCTCGGGCAATACCCGCTTCGTGCAGCAGCTGGGGGGCTGCTATCGCCAAGCCGTTGGCTACGACCAGCTCGCTTCGCTGGACCCGAGCGAGCCCACGCTCTACGTCGACTTCTCCGGCAGCGCCGATCTACGCCGACAGATCCACAGCCATTTCAAGGATGCCCTGGTGTACGACTGCTTCGCCGGGTCAGCCCAGAACCACGAATACAGCGAGCCTGATCAGGCGCTGGCCGGACCGCAGCCACAGCCCTACTTCGCGCCTTACCAGATCAAGAAACGCAACGCCGACTGGGGCCCCGCCGAGGTGACCCGTCGCTTCAACGAAGCGCAGCTGGCCTTTATCGCTCGGGTGAGCGATGCGCAGCAGCCATGGATGCAAGTCAACGAACACAAAGGTCTCGAAGCCGCCCAAACGCTGGCTGAAGCCCTGATAAAAGGCGATATAAACCCGTTGGAAGGCCACGCCGTGGTCCTCGACTGACCACATGCCGAAGGTGTGATGACACGCCAGCCGGATGCAGCTCGCTGCTGCGGCGATCGTTGAGATTCTGGACGCCGCCATGCCCCTGGTCAGCGCTATCGAACAGTTCGCGAATGAGTTCTGGACGCATCCCGGCGTTCACGCCCCGGCCCCGGCGCTGTTACGGCTACTCGACGTGCGCGGCAAATCCCACCTGCCCTGGAGCCACCTCGGTCTTGAGCGTGAGCGCCGGGATGTCGTAATCGCCACCGTTCTGCTTGCGATAGGCGATAGGCTTCGTGCGCCAGAGCTCGTCCAGACGCGTGCCCAGCTCGTCGCGGAGTGTGTCGAATCGGGCATGATCGATACGGCTGGTGCCATGCACCAGAAACGGTGGCAGCACATCGAAACCCGGGTAATGCAGGATGCCGTGGTGGATGGGGAACAGCAGGTCTTCGATGGGCCCGTTGATCCCCCGCGGACCGTAGTGTGAATCCCAGCCGCCGGTAGTCACCACCAGCATCGCCCGTTTACCCACCATCGAACCCTCACCGTAGCGATCGCCCCAGCGCGCATCCGAGTGCTCACCGACGCCGTAAGCGAAACCGTAGGCATATACCCGGTCGACCCAGCCCTTGAGGATCGCCGGCATCGAAAACCACCAGAGCGGGAATTGCAGGATCAGCGCATCCGCCCAGCGCAGCTTGTCCTGCTCGGCTGCGATATCAGAACTCTGCCGGCCACTGGCGAACGCGCGTCGGGAATCCGCGGAAGCATCGAAACGCGCTTCGGGGTCGCGATCCAGGCTGTCGCCGGCATCGATCGCCGCCTTCCAGCCCATGGCATACAGATCGGAAACCTGGACCTGATGGCCAGCCGCCTGCAGGCGTTGTACGGCGAATTCCTTCAGCGCGCCATTCAACGAGCGCGGTTCGGGATGGGCATAAACAAGCAGAACATTCATGGGAAACCTCCGTAGCGGGACGGCTGCAGAATGTCGCCTACCAAGGTATGTTTGAAATGAATAAGCCGTATATCAGGTATTAGCGTGAATAATCTCAGACGTCTCGACCTGAATTTGCTGGTGACCCTGGATGTGTTGCTGGCTGAGCACAATGTCACCCGCGCCGCAGAGCGCCTGAACTTCTCCCAACCCTCGGTGAGCGTGCACCTGGCCAAGCTACGGGAGATTTTCGGCGACCCGCTGTTGATGCCTGGGCCGCGGGGCATGCGCCCGACCGCACGCGCAGAAGAACTGCGCGAGCCCTTGCGCCTGGCACTGGCAGCGCTAGAGCAAGCCGTCGCGCCAGCCAGCCCGTTTGACCCTGGCGCCGCTCAGAACGTCTGGCGCATCGCCGCCAGCGACTATGGCGAGTCGGCGATTGTGCTGCCCGCTCTGGCTGGCCTGCGCAGCGCCGCACCGGGCACCCGTATCGCCGTGGTCCAGATGCAGCCATCGCGTATCGCCCGTCAGGCTGAACAGGGAGATATCGACCTCGGCTTGCACACCGTCGACGGATCGCCATCCAACCTGCGCCGACGCGTGCTGTTCACCGAGCGTTACGTGCTGGCCGGCCGTGCCGGGCATCCGCACCTGCGGCGACGGCCGACGCTAGAGCAGTTCTGCGCACTCGATCAGGTGATCGTCTCGCCGGATGGCGGGGGGTTTCACGGAGCCACCGACGGCGCCTTGGCCGCGCATGGCCTGCAACGACGCGTGGTGCTGTCGGTGCCGCATTTCCTGTTCCTGCGCTCGGTATTGGAAAGCACCGACCTGGTGGCCATGCTGCCCGAACGGCTGATTCAGGGAAGCGCACTGCAGGTCGTCGAAGCGCCGTTGGAGATTCCCGGCTACGAAATGGCCATGCTCTGGCATGAGCGCGCCCATCGCGACCCGGCACACCGTTGGCTACGCGAGCAGATCATCAGCGCGATCTAACCTCGTCGGCGCGACGTGCTTCGTGGTCGCAGCTGATCCAGCGCGCCTGAGTTCTGCCTTGCCCAGTCGTAGATCATCTCGATCGGCTGGACCATAAGCTTGCCCAGTGGCGAGAGTGCATAGCTCACCGCGGGCGGTACTGTATCGAGCGTATGCCGCTCGATCAGCCCGCTGCCCTCCAGCTCACGCAGCGTCTGGATCAGCATCTTCTTGGATATACCCGGCAGGCTTCGATGCAATGCGCCGCTGCGCGCGGTGCCGTCGTGTCGCGCATGCAGCGTGTGCAAGATCATGCTGGTCCACTTGGTGGAGAAAAGTTCGAGCACGCGCCTTGGGGCGCAATCTTCGCGCCACTGTTCTTCGTCAGAGCCGGGTTGCATGGGGGATGGTTACCATTTGGTGCCGACTTGGATCGGCATTTTCGAGTGGGTAAGGTGCAGGCCTGTTTCGTTTTGTGGGGTCTGAAGATGACAAATCAAGCACTGGTGGTCGGCGCGAGTGGAATCGTGGGTAGCGCGGTGTCTCGCCTGCTGGCCAAAGAAGGCTGGTTGGTCGCCGGGCTGGCGCGTCGGCCGAATGCCGAAGCCGGTATCACGCCGATCAGCGCGGACCTGCTTGACCCCGAGGCGCTCGCCTCGGCGCTGGACGGTGTTTCGCCCACTCACGTCTTTCTGACCACTTGGGCTCGGCAAGCCAGCGAGGCGGAGAACATCCGCGTCAATGCGCAGATGGTTCGCAACGTACTCCACGCGGTCCGCGGCTCCAACTCGGTTCGCCACGTCGCGCTGGTCACCGGGCTCAAGCACTACCTTGGCCCGTTCGAAGCCTACGGCAAGGGCACGCTGCCGCAGACCCCGTTCCGCGAGGAACAGGGGCGTCTGGATGTAGAGAACTTCTACTATGCCCAGGAAGACGAGGTGTTTGCCGCAGCGGAGCGTGACGGCTTCAGCTGGAGCGTCCACCGGCCTCACACCATCACAGGTATCGCGGTCGGCAATGCGATGAACATGGCTACCACGCTGGCCGTGTACGCCTCGATCTGTCGTCACACCGGTCGCCCATTCCGGTTCCCTGGGTCGGAAGTCCAGTGGAACAGCCTGACCGACATGACCGATTCAGCGCAGCTTGCCAAGCACATGCGCTGGGCCTCGACGACGCCGGCGGCCGCCAACCAGGCGTTCAACATCGTCAACGGCGACGTGTTTCGCTGGAAGTGGATGTGGTCGCGCATTGCCGAATGGTTTGGCGTCGAAGCGGCACCTTTCGAAGGCCCGGCGCCGCTGGAGCAGCAGATGGCGGGCGATGCGCAGGTATGGGCTGAGATGGCCAAACAATTCGCGCTGGCCGAAGCTGACATAGGCAAATTGATTTCGCCATGGCACACGGACGCCGATCTGGGCCGCCCGATCGAGGTGGTGACTGACATGTCGAAGAGCCGGACGCTCGGGTTTCTGGATTATCAGGCAAGTGACGACGCGTTCTTCGATGTTTTCGCCAGGCTGCGGGCGAGCAAGCTCATTCCCTGACCCGGTCGCGCTGCATTGAAAATCGTTTGCCGACCAAAGCGTCCCGTATACTCGCGCGTTTTCCGCGCGAGTCCCCTTCCGTGAGCAACAAACGTTACGCCTGCATCGGCCTGAGCAATCCGAAGTCGCCTTCCAATGTCGGCTCAATCATGCGGGCGGCGGGCTGCTATGGCGCGGCTTCGGTGTTCTACACCGGTACTCGTTACGACCGCGCCAGGGATTTCGTCACCGACACCAAGAAAGTCCATCAGGACATTCCGCTGATCAACATCGATGACCTGCGCAAGATCCTGCCACTCGGCTGCGTGCCGGTCGCCGTGGAATTGGTCGAAGGTGCGCGTGCCCTCCCCGAGTACACGCATCCGGATCGCGCGCTGTATATCTTCGGCGCCGAAGATGGCTCGCTGAGCAAAGAGATCCGCGACTGGTGTGAAGACGTGGTCTACATCCCCACCAACGGC
This sequence comes from Pseudomonas sp., assembly GCA_032064305.1. Taxonomy (GTDB): domain Bacteria; phylum Pseudomonadota; class Gammaproteobacteria; order Pseudomonadales; family Pseudomonadaceae; genus Stutzerimonas. The sequence continues at coordinate 29,133 of DAMBNU010000006.1, forward strand.
TGCATGAACCTCGCGGCGACTGTCAATGTGGTGCTGTATGACCGCCTGGCCAAGGGCAACAACACCCGCTCGGGCCCTGGATTTGGAGCGGCGCGTAAACCCAGCTGACGCGCTGGCGGACGTCCAATCCCAGGGAGAGGAGCCCACACTCGCTTGGCGCTTCAGGAGATATCGATCTGATACCGAAACCCCTCGGCCGCGGCACGGGTGAGGCGGTATTCCAACGGTGCTCGGTCGTAGCCCAGGGCGATGCGCTCGATGGTAACGACCGGGGCGCCCTCTCCGATCGAAAGGGTTGCAGCCATGTCGCCGTCGGCCGCGCCAACCGTGAGGGTTTCCTTGGCTGAAGCGATGCACTGGCCGCATTGCTGCTCGTAGAACGGATAGAGCAGCTCGCCAAAGCCCTCGGGATCGATATCCATCAGCGCGCCGAAACGGCTGGCCGGAAGCCAGATATCCTCGTGAAACAGCGTGCGGCCTTCGACCATGCGCAGGCGCTCCATGTGCACGACCTGCTCGCCCTTGCCCAATTCCAACGCGTTGACGACCGCCTGCGACGGCTTGCGCAGCGTCTTGGAGAGGATGCGGCTGGTGGGAATTTCACGCCCGCCACTGGCATCCACCTGACGAAAGAAGCGCGCCAGCGAGGCATCGAAGTTGGGGCGCCGCACGAAGGTGCCACGGCCTTGACTGCGCAACAGCAGCCCCTCGTTGACCAGCGTATCCACCGCCTTGCGCACCGTGCCGATGGCTACGCCGTATTGCCGGGTCAGCTCAGCTTCGGTGGGAATGGGTGCGCCGGGCGTCCATTCCCCGGCTGCGATCTTGGCCAGCATTTCTTCTCTCAGGCGCTGATAGAGCGGCAGGCGCTCGTCGTATCCGAGTGTCGAGGTGTTCATCTATTGATCAGTCCATATCCGAGGCGCAGCCACTTTATCACTGCGGCATCGATTGACAGATATCCAGCACTGCAGATATGGTCATACATTCATATATATGACTAGTTGTCCAGATTGATAGTCAGCGCTGATTTGGTTCGCTTCTCGCCTGCCGTCTACGTCAGCCACAACAACAAACGACCAGGGTCTTTGCTTATGGATCGCTTCCTTCCGCCCGGACTGCGCGGCGTGGATACACACGCGCACATCTTCCGCCAGGATCTGCCCATGGTGTCAGGGCGCCGGTACAGCCCCCGCTACGATGCGCTGATCGAGCACTACCTCGCGCACCTCGACCGTCACGGCCTGGCTCACGGCGTGCTGATCCAGCCCAGCTTTCTCGGCACCGACAACAGCTACCTGCTCGAGGCACTCCGCCGTTATCCGCAGCGGCTGCGTGGCGTGGCGGTGGTCGACCCGGACGTCAGCGAGGCGCAGCTGGACGAACTGGGCGAGGCCGGCATCGTGGGTGTTCGTCTGAACCTCATCGGCAAGGAACTGGCCGATTACCGTGGCCCCGCCTGGAGCGCCCTGTTCGAGCGCCTGGCCCGGCGTGGCTGGCAGGTCGAGATTCAGCGCGGCATCGATGACGTGGCATTGATCGTTCCGGCCATCCTGGGCTGCGGCGTCGACGTGGTAATCGATCATTTCGGCCTGCCCACCGGCGGCCTCGACAGCACCAAGCCCAACCATGTGGCCTTTCTCGCGTTGCTCGCCGATAAGCGCGTGTGGCTCAAGCTGTCGGCGCCCTACCGCAGCCAGTCGGACCTGGCTCAGGCCTCCCGGATACTGGCGCAAGTGCGTGGGGCCAGTGGCGGAATCGAGCGATTTCTCTGGGGCAGCGATTGGCCCAACACCCAGTTCGAAGACCGGACCGACTACGACCGTCAGGTCGCCTTCCTCACAGCGCTGTTACCCGACGCGGGCGAACGCGCCCAGGTGCTGATGGACAACCCGGCGAAGCTGTTCGGCTTCGGCGTTTCCCGCTAAACGATCCATAACAACAATAGGACTTCCATCATGATGAGCCTGCTCGTCATCGCGGCAATCGTCGTTGCCGTCGCCCTTGGCTACAAGACCAAGATCAACATCGGTCTGTTCGCCATCGCCTTCGCCTACCTGATCGGCTGTTTCGGGATGGGGCTCAGCCCTTCCGAAGTCATCGGCATGTGGCCGCTGAAGATCTTCTTCATCATCTTTGCGGTGTGCCTGTTCTACAGTTTCGCCACGGTCAACGGCACCCTGGAAAAGCTCGCCGAGCACTTGATATACCGCTGCCGAACAATGCCGCAGCTGTTGCCGTTCGCGGTGTTCTTCACCGCCACGGTGATCTCGGCGATGGGCGCGGGCTACTACACGGTGCTGGCCTTCATGGCGCCTATCACCCTGCTGCTCTGCGAACGTACCGGCATGAGTCTGATCGCCGGCGGCATGGCAGTGAACTACGGCGCCCTGAGCGGGGCGAATTTCGTTTCCAGCCAGAGCGGCATCATCTTCCGAGGCCTGATGGTCAACGCCGGCATCCCGGAAAACGACGCCTTCATCAACGCGGCAGCGATTTTCACCAGCACCCTGGTGATCCCGTTGCTGGTCATTTCCGTATTGGTATTCCTGACCGGGCATGGCAAGGCCATGAAGACTTCGGGCTACGTGGCGACCGAACCGACGCCGCTGAACCGCGAACAGAAAATCACGCTGTGGCTGACCCTGACGATGATGGCCATCGTGCTGGTGGCGCCCATCATGCGGATCGCCTTTCCGGATAACGTCACGATCGGCTTCATCAACTCGAAGATGGATATCGGCCTGATCGCCAGCCTGTTTTCCGTGATCGCCCTGCTGCTCAAGCTGGGCGACGAGCGCAAGGCCATGGCCTCGGTGCCCTGGGCGACGCTGATCATGATCTGCGGCGTGGGCATGCTGATCTCGGTCGCGATCAAGGCCGGCACCATCGACCTGCTCGCCTCGTGGATGGGCAGCAGCATTCCGCCGATCATGGTGCCGATCGTGTTTGGCATCGTCGCGGCGTTCATGTCGCTGTTCTCCAGCACCCTGGGCGTGGTCACGCCGGCGCTGTTCCCGATGGTGCCACCGATTGCCTCGGCGCTCGGGATCGACCCGATGATTCTGTTCGTGGCCATCGTGGTCGGCGCGCAGGCCACCTCGATCTCGCCGTTCTCCTCCGGTGGCAGCCTGATCCTGGGCTCGTGCCCCACGGAGCAGAGCCGCACCTCGCTGTTCCCGCAGCTGCTGTTCCGCGCTGCGCCCCTGGGCTTTGTCGCGGCCCTGATCTTCAACGCGCTGCTGACCTTCGTGTACTGACGCCCTCGTGCGCCCTCCTGCGCCCTCCTGCGCCCGGTGCGCTGGCGTTGGGCGCACTGCGCGATCCAACGGGGGGCTCGGCCCCAAACGGCCGCCCCTGGCTGCGCCAGCCGCGATTCGGGTCTAGCGTTACCGACACCCGACAACCGGACGCCGAGGCAAACGTGACCCGTACCGAACTCATCGACCGCTACCGTGGCTACATCGACTGCCTGAACAGCCGGGACTGGCCGGCGCTGGGGCATTTCGTCGACGAGACGGTGCAGTACAACGGACAGCAGATCGGGCTGGCCGGTTACAGGCGCCTGCTCGAGGAGGATGTCCGGGCGATTCCTGACCTGCAGTTCGACATCGACCTGCTGATCGCCGAGCCGCCGCGGGTCGCCTGCCGGCTATTGTTCGCCTGTACGCCGGTCGGTGAACTGTTCGGCTTCGCGGTGAACGGGCGGCACGTCAGCTTTACCGAGAACGTCTTCTATGCCTTTCGGAACGGGAAGATCCATGAGGTTTGGTCGGTGATCGACAAGGCGGCGGTCGGCGCACAGTGCAAGAGTTGATAGATGCCGCCCTGCACGGCGCGTGAGGGACGCGGCCGCCTGCGCCAATACGAAGGATAAAGCGCACCAATGGGCGGCCGGCTAGCGGGCTCGCTCAGGGCTGTTTGGCCAACACCAGCGCGAAGCCGACCACGATACCGGCCAGGGCAATCAGCCAGCCGATCCGGTGGGCCCGGTTCTTTTCGGCCTGGCGCACGGGGTCCACGGGTTTCTTCTTTTTCACTGTCCACAGCCTCTCGATCACAGGGAAGGCGCCGGCGACGGTGAGCTGTCGCCGGCACGACGCGCGCCTTTTTAGGCCGTGAGGCTCGGATTGTCCAGCGAACCGCATCCAGCGCCCGCTCGAACAGGCTCATATCCGCCGAGCAGGCTTCAGCCGAGCGGGCTCTCGCCGGCATTCGGCTCATCCCCGGGCTCGTCCTTCGAGGCCTTGTCCGGCGCGCCTTGCTCCTGGCCGGACGTGGGCTCATCGCCGTATTCGTCATAGTCGGCGGGGGTCAGGCCGTCCTTGAGGGGGTCGTTCGGGTCAGTCATGGCGGTGCTCCTCTGCTGGGGCGAAAGACCGGGCTGTTCCAGAGATTGGAGGCTTCGCCCGGCCGGACGTTCGCCGTGACGGCCGCCGCCCGACCGACGTGGTCAGCCGCCGAACACCGCGACCCAATAAATGCCCGCATCGCTCTTCGGATCCACCGCATAGGCGGCGCCGAGCTCGTTGAAGTGCGGGTTCATCAGGTTGGCGCAATGCCCCGGGTTCGCCAGCCAGCCTTCGACAATCTGCCGCGGCCGGTCCAGCGCGGCGGCGATGTTCTGCCCGACCGGCGCTCCGGGGTAGCCGGCCAGCTCGGCACGGTCGCCCGGCGTACGGCCGTCGCGATCCAGATGGCTGAAGAAGTTGCCGTTGGCCATGGCCCGACCGTGGCTTTCGGCAAGGCCGGCGAGGGTCTCGTTCCAGCTCAGCGGCGGCGCCGCGGCAAAGGTCTGCCCGGCACAGCGGTGCGCCGAGGCGCGGACCTGGTTGATCGCATCGAGTAATTGCTGCCCTTCGCTGCGGGAATCCTTCAGGTGGCCGCCAATCAGCGGACGCGCCAGCACGATGCGCCAGTCCCGTCCGGCCTGGCTGACACCGATGTCGGCGTACTGCGCATCGAGCACCACGCGGCAGAAGCTCTCGCGAACGGCCTGCATCGCAGCGGCGGCATCGCGCGGGCCGGACAGGCTGATGGCCTGGGCCGTGACCATCGGATAACCGGCCCGGGCCAGCGCCCCCTGCAGATCGCCAGCGCCGGTGGCGGGCAGCGCCAGGCGCGTGTCCGGCTGCAGCGGCAGCAGTTCCTCGCTGGCGCGCCCGTCGCAGCGCTGCACTTCGCTGCGGTAGGCGTTGATCGACGCGACCAGTTGCGCGGCGTCCGCGCTGAGGTCGGCGGCGGCGAAGGTGTTGCCCGCCAGCATCGTGGCCAGCAGCAGGGAGGACAGAATCAGACGCATCGGGGATCTCCAGCAGGACGGTTGGCCAGGCGCGAATGTGCACCGGAAGCGGCCTGCAAGTCGAGCCCGCGCCGCCCGGCCACAGGCAGCGCCGCACCGGTCGCGCCGCTTGCCAGCCCGACGCGCCAGGCGTGCCGGCACCGCTGGATCATCCACCGACATTTAAGACGGGGTTGATGTATCGTGGAGGCCAATGCTGCGACAGCATCCTTCCTGCAAGCGGAGCGGCCCGGACGCCCCTCCGCTTCCATGGCTCGCCGATTCTTGACGCCTCTGCCGAACCGCCCTGCGGTTGGGCGCATGCACGAGGCCGTACGGCGATTTGGCAGAAACCGGCAACCGGTTCTCTGTAGTTCCGAAAGCCTGCCGCCGTGGTTCCTCTCGACAGGATCCGGCGCATCGACGCCTGCTCCACCCGGTTCCGCTCGGCGGACAGGCGCACATGACTTCCTATTTCAATCGCATTCCCGGGCGTCAGCGACGCTCACCCCTTTGGCAGGACGTCGCCCCGGTGCGCGAGGAGCTGTTCGGCACCGAGCGGCTCGAGCACCACGCTCGCAGCCTCGCCGCCGCCCAGCCCGCGACCCGGCGCCCCCCGGCCGTGCTGCCCCTGCATGCGCGGCTGAACGACAACGCCGCGGTGCTGCTTGCGGCCTACCGCGCCAGCGCCGCGGCGCTCGAGGCAGGCCATAGCGTGGTGCCGGCCGCCGAATGGCTGCTGGACAACTACCACCTGGTCGAGGCGCAGATCCGCGAGATTCGCGACGACCTGCCGCCGGGCTTCTACCGCCAGTTGCCGAAGCTGGCCGAGGGCCCCTTCGCCGGCTACCCCCGCGTGTTCGGCCTGGCCTGGGCCTTCGTCGCGCACACCGACAGCCACTTCGACCCCGAGACGCTGCAGCGCTTCATCGCCGCTTACCAGCAAGTCCAGCCGCTGACCATCGGCGAGCTCTGGGCTGTGGCGATCACCCTGCGCATCGTGCTGATCGAGAACCTGCGTCGGCTCAGCGACCAGATCACCGATGGCCGCGCCACCCGGGCCGCGGCCGATGCGCTGGCGACTCGGCTGCTGGCGTCCGCCTCGGCGAAACAGACCCTCGACGAGGAAATCGCTGCCCGCGGTCAGGCGCCGCTGTCGGAGGTTTTCGCCGCCGAGCTGGCCAAGCGCCTGCGCGACCAGGACCCGCGTACTACGCCGGCGCTGGGCTGGCTGGAAGAGGCCATCGGGCATCAGGGCATGAGCATTGACCAGGTCGTGCAGCACGCACAGCAACGCCAGGGCGCGTCGAACGTCAGCGTGCGCAATGTGATCACCAGCATGCGGCTGATCTCGGATATCGACTGGACCGAGCTGTTTGAGCGCGTCAGCCTGGTCGATGCGCAGCTGCAAGACGGCAGCGCCTTCGCCGAGATGGATTTCCCGACCCGCAACCTCTACCGCAGCGCTGTCGAGCAGCTGGCGCGCGGCTCGTCGTCCAGCGAACTGGAGGTCGCCGCCGCCGCACTCGCGGCGGCACATGTCGCGCCCCTGCCGGATCAGGCCCCCGACCCGAGGGTCAGCGACCCGGGCTACCACCTGATCGGCGAGGGCCGCCTCGCCCTCGAACGCGAGATTGATTTCAGAGCCCCGCTGGGGCTGCGCCTGAGCCGTTTCCACGTTCGCCTGGGGATCGTCGGTTATGTCGGCGCCATCGTGCTGGTCACCGCCTTGCTGCTGTCGCTCGGACTGCAGGGGCTGACCGGCGTCGGCGTCACGACCGGCTGGCTCGCACTGTTGGCGCTGGTGGCCTTCCTGCCGACCACGGATGTCGCCACCACGCTGATCAACCGCCTGGTGACCTGGCGCTTCGGTGCCATGGCCCTGCCTGGACTGGACCTGAGCGCCGGCGTGCCAAAAGGGCTGCGCACGCTGGTCGCAGTGCCGACACTGCTGAGTAACGAAGCGGACCTGCTCGAGCAGATCGAACGGCTCGAGGTGCACCATCTGGCGGGCGCCGGCGGCGACCTGACCTTCGCACTGCTCACCGACGGGCTGGATGCCGACGAACAGACCGTGCCGGCCGATGCGCGGCTGCTCAAGGTGGCCGTGACCGCCATCGCCGCGCTGAACAGGCGCTACGGCCCGGCACCAGGCGGCAGCCGCTTCCTGATTCTGCACCGGCGTCGGCAGTACAACCCCAGCGAGGGATGCTGGATGGGCTGGGAACGCAAGCGCGGCAAGCTGCACGAGCTGAACCGGCTGCTGCGTGGCGCCACCGACACCAGCTACATGCCGCTGCCTGGCTGTTCACAGCAGCTGCCCGGCGATGTCCGCTACGTGATCACCCTGGACGCCGACACCCGTCTGCCGCGCGATGCAGCGATGCGCCTGATCGGCAAGATGGCGCACCCGCTAAACCGGCCGCGCTTCAGCGATGCCGAGCAACGGGTGGTCAATGGCTACGCGATCCTGCAGCCACGGGTCACGCCGTCACTGCCGGTGGGCCGCGAAGGCTCATTCTATCAGCGGGTGTTCTCCAGCCCGGGCGGCATGGACCCCTATGCGGCGGCCGTCTCGGACGTCTACCAGGACCTCTTCGGCGAAGGCTCCTACACCGGCAAGGGCATCTACGACATCGACGCCTTCGAGGCGGCGCTCGCCGGCCGGGTGCCGGACAACACCCTGCTCAGCCATGACCTGTTCGAGGGTGTCTTCGCCCGCGCCGGCCTGGCCACCGACGTCGAGGTAGTGGAGGAATTTCCGTCGCGCTACGACGTATCCAGCAAGCGCCAGCATCGCTGGACCCGCGGCGACTGGCAGCTGCTGCCCTGGCTGTTCGGCGCTCGCAACGGCCCACAGGCGCTGCCCGACATCGGTCGCTTCAAGATGCTCGACAACCTGCGCCGCTCGCTGGTCGCGCCGCTGACGCTGCTCGCCCTGGCGCTGTGCTGGCTGCTACCATTGCCGGCCGCACTGCTGGGCAGCGCACTGGTGCTCGGCACCATGCTGATCCCGGCGGTGCTGCCGCTCTGTTTCACCCTGCTGCCGGCGCGCAGCGGCATCTCTGGGCAAAGCCATTTGCGCCGGCTGCTCGGCGATCTGCGCATGGCCGCGTCGCAGACCGCGCTCAACCTGGCCTTTCTCCCGGATCAGGCCTGGCGCATGCTCGACGCCATCGTCCGGACCCTGTGGCGACTGTCGGCGCGCAATCACCTGCTGGAATGGACCACCGCCGCCCAGTCGGCGATAAGCCCGCGGCTGACCCTCAGCGGCTTCTATCGCGGCATGGCCGGCGGCACGCTGCTCGGCGTCGGCGCGGCCATCGTCGCGCTGCTGATCGCACCCGGTTCGTGGCCGGTGGCGCTGCCCTTCGCCCTGCTCTGGCTGGGTGCGCCCGCCATCGCCTTGTGGGCCAGCCGTTCACCGCGCGTCGCCCGCAGCCAGGCACTCGCCGAGCCGGAGGCCGAGCAACTGCGGCTGATCGCCCGGCGCACCTGGCGCTTCTTCGAAACCTTCGTCACGCCGGCTGACAACATGCTGCCGCCGGATAACTTCCAGGAAGACCCCAAGCCGGTCATCGCCCGGCGTACCTCGCCCACCAACATGGGCCTCTACCTGCTCTCGGCTGTCGCCGCGCGTGATTTCGGCTGGGCCGGCACGCTGCAGACCCTCGACCGCCTTGAACTCACGCTGGACAGCATGAGCCGCCTGCAGCGTCATCGCGGTCACTTCTTCAACTGGTACGCCACCGAAGACATGCGCGCACTGGAGCCGGCCTATGTCTCGGCGGTGGACAGCGGCAACCTCGCCGGCCACCTGATCGCCGTCGCCAATGCCTGCGAAGAGTGGCTCGACGCGCCCATCGCACCGAACGCCCGCGCCGGCCTGCTCGACAACCTGCTGCTGATCCGCCAGGCCATCGCCGCGCTGCCGACCGCCGGCGGCGAACGTGGCCGCAAGCTGGTCGAGCTGTTCGACGAAATCGCCACGCAACTGGGCGAGTCCCAGGCGCTCGACACCCGCGGCGTCACGCTGCGCCAGCTGACCGACAAGGCCGCGCGACTGGGTCAGGAATTCGGCCCGGCAGCCACCGACCCGGCGGTGGGCGACCTGCGCTTCTGGATCGACGCGCTGGGCCGCACCCTGGCCGAGCACAGCCGCGACCGTCAGCTGCACGACGAGACACTGAGCGACACCCAGGCGCGCCTGCGAGCGATTGCCCGCAGCACGCGGCAACTGGCGCTGGACATGGATTTCGCCTTTCTACTCGACCCCGAGCGCAAGCTGCTGTCGATCGGCTACGGGCTGGCGGAAAATAGCCTCGACCCGAGCTGCTACGACCTGCTGGCCTCCGAAGCGCGGCTGGCCAGCCTGTTCGCAATTGCCAAGGGCGACGTGACCACCCGCCACTGGTTCCGCCTGGGCCGCACGGCGACCCCGTTGGGCAACGGTTCGGCGCTGATCTCCTGGTCGGGCTCGATGTTCGAGTACCTGATGCCCTCGCTGGTCATGCGCGCCCCGGCGGGCAGCCTGCTGGAGCAGACCAACCGCCTGGTGGTGCAGCGCCAGCAGGGCTACGGCCACGACCGCAACGTGCCCTGGGGCGTGTCCGAGTCGGCCTATCACGCGCGCGACATGGAGCTCACCTATCAGTACTCCAACTTCGGCGTGCCCGGGCTCGGCCTCAAGCGCGGCCTGGCGGAAAACCTGGTCATCGCGCCCTATGCCACGGGGCTCGCGACCATGGTCGACGCCCCCGGCGCGCTCGCCAACTTCCAGCGCCTGGCACAAATGGGCGCGGTTGGCCGCTATGGCTTCTACGAGGCACTGGATTTCACCCCGACGCGGCTGCCGGACGGACAATCCTTTGTCATCGTGCGCAACTACATGGCCCACCATCAGGGCATGACGATCGTCGCCATCGCCAACACCCTGCAGGCCGGACGCATGCGCGCCCGCTTCCACCGCGAACCGATGATCCAGGCCTGCGAGTTGCTGCTGCAGGAACGCATGCCGCGCGACGTGGCCATCGCCCATCCACGCGCCGAAGAGGTCAAGGTGCGCGCCGTCGAAGGCAGCGCCGACGCCCAGGCCCTGCGCCGTCTCACCGGCGCTGCGGCAGCGACCGCACCAGTCACCCAGCTGCTGAGCAACGGCCGCTACGCCGTCATGCTCACCGCCGCCGGGGCGGGCTACAGCCGCTGGCGTGACATCGCCGTGACGCGCTGGCGCGAAGACGCCAGCCGCGACGATTGCGGCTCCTTCATCTTCCTGCGCGACACCGCCAGCGGCCGCGTCTGGCCCGCCGCCGGCCAGCCGGCCGGCAGCGACGCGCTGAGCCAGGAAGTGATCTTCGCCGAGGACCGTGCCGAGTTCATCCGCCACGACGCGGACCTGACCACCACCCTGGACGTGCTGGTCTCCGGCGAGGATGACGGCGAAGTGCGCCGCGTCTCGCTGGTCAACTGCGGCACCGAGGTGCGCGATATCGAGCTCACCTCCTACAGCGAAGTGGTGCTGACGACCCCGGCCACCGACAACGCGCACCCGGCCTTTGCCAAGCTGTTCGTGGTCACCGAGTACCTGCCCGAGTTCGGCGCGCTGGTGGCGACCCGCCGCCTGCGCAGCGAGGGCGAACGGCCGGTATGGGCAGCGCATTTCGCGGTGGCCGAAGGCGAAGTGGCGGCCGATCCACAGTACGAGACCGACCGCGCCCGCTTCATCGGCCAGCGGCCAAGCGTCACTGCTGCGGCAGTCGTCACCGACGGGCAGGCACTGTCGAACACGGTGGGTACGGTGCTCGACCCGATCTTCGCGCTCAAGTACCGCCTGTGGGTCGCGCCGGGCAAGGTCGCCCGGCTGGCGTTCTGGACCCTGATCGCCGACTCGCGGGAAGCGCTGCTCAACCTGATCGAGCAGCACCACGACCGCAGCGCCTATGACCGCGCCAAGACCCTGGCCTGGACACAGGCGCAGGTGCAGCTGCGCCACCTCGACATCAAACCGGCCGAAGCCGCCGATTTCCAGCGCCTGGCCGCGCCCATCCTCTATGCCGACCCGCGGTTTCGCGCCTCGTCGGCGGTCATCGCCGAAGGGGCCGGCGCTCAGGCCGGTCTCTGGCCACACGCGATCTCCGGTGACCTGCCCATCGTGCTGCTGCGCATCGATGACCTGCAGGACATCGCCCAGGTGCGCCAGCTGCTGCGCGCCCACGAATACTGGCGGATGAAGCGCCTGGCGGTGGATCTGGTGATCCTCAACGAACACGCCAGCTCCTACCTGCAGGACTTGCAGATCGCCATCGAAACCGCGGTGCGCAGCAGCCAGTCGCGCCCGCGTTTCGATACCGAGCTCGCCCAGGGCTCGGTATACATGCTGCGCGCCGACCTGCTCACGAGCGAGGCACGGGCCCTGCTGCGCAGTGTCGCCCGCGTGGCCCTGATTGCCCGCCGTGGGCCGATCGACAAACAGCTGGCCAACACCCTGCTCCCCGACGAAACCATGGCGACGTCGTTACCGCCCCAGCCACCGCGCGCGGTCGTTACCGCGTCGCGCCTTGCCGGCCGCGAGCTGGCGCAGGGGCTGGAATGCTTCAACGGCCTCGGCGGCTTCGACAAGGACGGCCGCGAGTACGTGACCCTGCTGGACGCCGGCGCCAACACGCCGGCGCCCTGGATCAACGTGATCGCCAATCCGCAGTTTGGCTTTCAGGTCTCGGCGCAGGGCAGCGGTTACACCTGGGCGGAGAACAGCCGGGAAAACCAGCTGACGCCCTGGTCCAACGACCCGGTCACCGATCCCACCGGCGAAGCCTTCTACGTGCGCGACGAGGCCAGCGGCGCGCTGTTCAGCCCCACCGCGCAACCGATTCGCGACGACGGCCTCTACGTGGCGCGGCACGGCCACGGCTACAGCCGCTTCGAGCACCAGGCCGACGGCATCGCCATGGAGCTGCTCGAATACGTGCCGCTGACCGATCCGCTCCGGATTTCCCGCCTGAGCCTGCACAACCGCTCCGGCGAGTCGCGTCGGCTGTCGGTCACCCGCTACAGCGAATGGGTGCTGGGTACGGCTCGCGGTGCGAATGCGCCGTTCATCATCACCGAGCGCGACGAAAGCAGCGGCCTGTTGCTCGCCCGCAACCCCTGGAGCAGTGCCTTCCCCGGGCGCGTGGCCTTTGCCGATCTGGGTGGCCGGCAGACCGCCTGGACCGCCGATCGCCGCGAATTCCTCGGCCGCAACAGCGGGCCGGCCACACCGGCGGCGCTGCTCTCCGGCGCGCCGCTGTCCGGTATCACCGGCGCGGGCCTGGACCCTTGCGCCGCGCTGCAGACCTGCGTGGAGCTGGCGCCCGGCGAGCGCATCGAAATCGTCGCCTTTATCGGCCAATGCCCGTCGGCAGAGGCGGCCCGGGCGCTGGTCGTGCGTTATCGCCAGGTGGACCTGGACGCCGTGTTGCAGGAGGTCACCGAGCACTGGCGCACCACACTTGGCGCCATCCAGGTGCAGACGCCGGACCGCGCAATGGACATCATGCTCAACGGCTGGCTGCTGTATCAGACCCTCGCCTGCCGCACCTGGGCGCGCTCGGCCTTCTACCAGGCCAGCGGCGCCTACGGCTTCCGCGACCAGTTGCAGGACGGCATGGCGCTGACGTTCTCGCGCCCCGAGGCCACCCGCAGCCACATCCTGCGCGCCGCCAGCCGACAGTTCGCCGAAGGCGACGTGCAGCACTGGTGGCTGCCACACTCCGGGCAGGGCGTGCGCACGCGCATTTCCGACGACCGAGTCTGGCTGGCGTTCGCCACGGCCACCTATATCCAGGCCGCGGCGGACCCCGCGATTCTCGACGAGCCGGTCCGCTTTCTCGAAGGCCCGTTGCTCAAGCCCGGTGAACACGATGCCTTCTTCCAGCCGGTGCCGGCCGACGACGTCGCCCCGCTGTTCGAGCATTGCGCGCGCGGTCTGGACCAGTGCCTGACACTGACCGGGGAACTCGGCCTGCCGCTCATCGGCGGCGGCGACTGGAACGACGGCATGAACCGCGTCGGCGAGCAGGGCAAGGGCGAAAGCGTCTGGCTCGGCTGGCTGCTGCTGCGCACCATCGAACTCTTCGCACCGCTGGCGGAACAGCGAGGCGCGCCGGCCGACCTCCAGCGTGCCAAACGCTGGCGCCAGCACGCGCTGGGCCTGGCCGATGCGCTGGAAGAAAAGGCCTGGGACGGCGAATGGTACCGCCGCGCGACCTTCGACGACGGCAGCTGGCTGGGCTCGAAAGACAGCGACGAATGCCGCATCGACTCCATCGCGCAGTCCTGGGCGGTGCTCTCCGGCGCCGCCGATCCGGCCCGAGCCAAGCAGGCGATGGGCTCGGTGCAGCGCCATCTGATTCGCGACGAGGACGGCCTCGCGCTGCTGTTCACCCCGCCCTTCGACAAGACCGAAAAGGAGCCCGGCTACATCAAGGGCTATCCGCCCGGCCTGCGCGAAAACGGCGGCCAGTACAGCCACGCGGCGATGTGGGCCATGCTTGCCTTTGCCAAGCTTGGCGACGGTGACGCGGCATGCCGGCTATTCCGGCTGCTCAACCCGATCAACCACGCGCTGACACCCGAAGCGAGCCGCCTCTACAAGGTCGAACCCTACGTGGTCGCGGCGGACGTCTACGGCGTCGCCCCGCACAACGGCCGCGGCGGCTGGACCTGGTACACAGGCGCCGCCGGCTGGATGCACCGCGCCGGCGTCGAGGGCATCCTCGGTATCCGTCGTGAAGGTGACTGGCTGATCGTCGACCCGTGCATCAGCCGCGAATGGCCTGCGTTCGAGGCCATCATCACCCTGGGCGAAACCCGCTACGCCATCCGCGTGGAGAACCCGTCGCAGGCCAACCAGGGTATTCGCCAGGCCCAACTGGATGACAGCGCACTCGACTGCAGCGACGGCCAGGTCCGTCTGCAGCTCGACGGCGGACAGCATCGGGTGGTGCTGACCTTGTAAACGGCGAACGCTCCTCTCTGGCAGCTCCTTCAGCCTCGGCCGCTCTGTTTGTGTGGGAGGCCCGATCCGGGGCGATGCGGTTGGCGAGGCCCTGGCCGCACCGTGGTCGTTCAGGAGCGCAGACGCATCGGCCCCAGGCGCCCGGCGGACGATGCAAACCCGCGCCAAGCCATTACAATGCGCGACTTTCGATTCGCACCCGGTCCGCGCCCATGTCCTTGCCCACGCACCATCTCGAACTGCTTTCCCCCGCACGAGACACCACCATTGCGCGCGAAGCCATCCTGCATGGCGCCGATGCGGTGTATATCGGGGGGCCGAGTTTCGGTGCGCGGCACAACGCCGAGAACAGCGTGGCGGACATCGCCGAGCTGGTGACCTTCGCGCATCTGTTCCACGCACGGGTGTTCGTCACGATCAACACCATCCTGCATGACGATGAGCTGGAAGCCGCGCGCGCGCTGATCTGGCAGCTTCACGAAGTCGGTGTCGATGCGCTGATCGTCCAGGACATGGGCGTGATGGAAATGGATCTTCCGCCGATCGAAATCCATGCCAGTACCCAGACCGATATCCGCACCCTGGAGCGGGCGAAATTTCTGTCCCAGGCCGGTTTCTCGCAGCTGGTCCTGGCGCGCGAGCTGAACCTGCAGGAAATCCGCGCGATTGCCGACGAGGTCGACTCGGCCATCGAGTTCTTTATCCACGGCGCGCTGTGCGTGGCCTTCTCCGGGCAATGCAACATCTCTCACGCACAGACCGGCCGCAGCGCCAACCGCGGTGACTGCTCGCAGGCCTGTCGCCTGCCCTACACCTTGAAGGACGATAAGGGCCAGGTGGTCGCTTTCGAAAAACACCTCTTGTCTATGAAGGACAACAACCAGAGCGCCAACCTGCGCGCGCTGGTCGACGCGGGCGTGCGTTCGTTCAAGATCGAAGGCCGCTACAAGGATGTGAGCTACGTGAAGAACATCACCGCTTACTACCGCCAGCGCCTGGACGAGATTCTCGAAGACCGCCCTGACCTGGCCCGCGCGTCCAGCGGCCGTACCGACCATTTCTTCCTGCCGGACCCGGACAAGACCTTTCACCGCGGCAGCACCGATTACTTCGTCACTGACCGCAAGATCGACATCGGCGCCTTCGACTCGCCGACCTTTACCGGCCTCGCTGTGGGCGAAGTGCTCAAGGTCGGCAAACATGACCTGACCGTGCAAACCCGCGAACCGCTGTCCAACGGCGACGGCCTGAACGTGCTGGTCAAACGCGAGGTGGTGGGTTTTCGCGCCAGCGTGGTCGAGCCGCTGGGGCAGCTTGAAGAGGACGGCCAGCAGCTCTGGCAGTACCGGGTCGAACCTAACGAGATGCCCGCGGCAATCCGTCAATTGCGACCAAACCATCCGCTGAACCGCAACTTGGACCACAACTGGCAGAACGCCCTGCTCAAGACCTCCGCCGAGCGCCGCATCGGCGTGCGCTGGCTGGCCAAGCTGCGCGCCGATGAGCTGGAACTGCACGTGACCAGCGAGGAAGGTGCCTACGCCACGATCTCGCTGGCCGGTCCCTTCGGCGAGGCGAAAAAGCCGGAACAGGTGCCCGGCCAGATCGCCGATCTGCTGAGCCAGCTGGGTACTACGATCTACCACGCCGAAGAAATCGACGTGGACGCACCGCAGGCCTTCTTCATCCCCAACTCGCAGCTCAAGGCCCTGCGCCGCGAAGCGGTCCAGGCACTGAGCGAAGCCCGCGACGCGATTCGCCCACTGGGCCGCCGCAAGGCCGTCAGCGTGCCGCCACCGGTCTACCCGGAAGCGCATCTGTCGTTCCTTTACAACGTCTACAACGAGAAGGCCCGCGCCTTCTATCACCGCTACGGCGTGCAGCTGATCGACGCGGCCTACGAGGCCCACGAGGAAACCGGTGAGGTGCCGGTGATGATCACCAAGCACTGCCTGCGCTTCTCCTTCAACCTGTGCCCGAAGCAGGCCAAGGGCGTGACCGGCGTGCGCACCAAGGTCGCCCCGATGCAGCTGGTGCATGGCGATGAGGTACTGACCCTCAAGTTCGATTGCAAACCCTGCGAAATGCACGTGATCGGCAAGATCAAGGGCAACATTCTCAACCTGCCACAGCCGGGCAGCGCCAGCAGCGTGGTCGGGCACATCACCCCGGCCGACCTGATGAAGACCATCCGCCGCTCGCCGCACTGATCGGGCTGGCCTAGCCGCGCCCTTCAGTCCGGCGCGGCGAGGCCAACGGGTCAGCCGCCGAAGCGGCGGCCAGCAGCCTCACGCCACCGTCAACACCACCTTGCCTTCCACGTGTTCCTGCTCAAGGTAGGACTGCGCCTTGTCGGCCTGCTGCAGGGCAAAGGTGCGGTCGATCCTGACCTTGACCTTGCCCTCGTCGATCAGCGAGGCGATTTCCTCGAGCTGAGCGCCGTTGGGTTGCGCCATGAAGTGCACACCGCTCTTGCCCTGAGCGTTCGGAGTCTCCTGTTTCGGTTCCTCCAGCGTCGACACGATGATGCCGCCCTCACGCAGGACCGCCCAGGAACGCTGCTGCGTTTCGCCACCGATCAGGTCGATGACCACATCGATGTCCTGGCATACGTCCTCAAAGCGCTCCTGCTTGTAATCAATCGGCCTGTCGGCGCCCAGCGAGCGAAGAAACGCCTGGCTTTTGTCCGACCCGGTCGCGTACACGTTGGCGCCCCTGGCTTTGGCGAACTGGACGGCGAAATGCCCCACCCCACCACTGCCACCATGGATCAGCACCTGCTGGCCGCTGGTCAGCCCACCATGGTCGAACAGCGCCTGCCACGCCGTGTGCGCAGCGAGCGGCACGCCGGCGGCACTGACTAGATCCAGCGTTTGCGGAACGCGCGCCAGGTTGGCCGCAGCGATACAGGCATACTCGGCGTACCCGCCGTCGTCGCCGATCATGCCGAATACCGTGTCGCCCGGCTGCAGTCCGCTGACGCCCTCGCCCAGCCGTTCGATCGTGCCGGCAAGCTCACGCCCCAGGGTGCGAGGCAGCTTGTCCTCGCCAAGGAAGTGCCCCTGACGAATCTTGTAGTCGACCGGATCGACGCCGGCCGCTGCGACCTTGACCAGGACCTCTCCCGCGTTGGGCTCGGGTACCTCGATGTCGACGTAGCGCATCACCTCCGGGCCGCCGTATTGCTCGATGCGGATGGCTTTCATGGTGGACATAGGGCCTCCTCTGATGATTGAACCTGCCAAGGGGCAGACTCGCTGCCGCGCCGGACCGTTCGGTCGAGGCGGCCGAGCGGCGATCGATGGTCGACCACGTGACAGGGGCAAACGCCCTGCGCGCCGTGCCGGTTCGCCCATGGACGTGACGGGCGGTTGTCGCCTGGGCGGCGGCTAGGGTACGTTTCCCAGTGCCCGCGCCAGGCGGGCCAGAACAATAACCGGGCCGCTGCGTCCGCCTTGCAAGGAAAACTCAATGAGATCTCTGATTGCGGCTGGCATCCTGCTGACCAGCGGCGCGAGTATCGCCGCGCCCTCCCCTTCGCTGCTCGATGATGTGCAGCAGCGCGGCACGCTCAAGGTCTGCACCACCGGTGACTACAAGCCCTACACCTTCCTGCGCGACGACAAGCAGTACGAGGGCATCGACATTGCCCTGACCGAGTCGCTGGCGAAAAGCCTGGGCGTCAAGGTCGAGTGGGTACCGACCACCTGGAAGACGCTGATGCCGGACTTCCTCGCACAGTGCGACATGGCCGTGGGCGGCGTTTCCATATCCCTCGAACGGCAGAAAAAGGCGTTCTTCAGCGAGCCGATCGCGGTAGACGGCAAGATTCCCTTCGTCCGCTGCGACGAGGTCGGGAAGTACCAGACCATCGAACAGCTCAACCGGCCCTCGGTCCGCCTGATCGAGCCGCCTGGAGGCACCAACGAAGCCTTCGTGCACCGTGAGTTGCCTAAGGCACAGCTGGAGCTGTTCCACGACAACACGGTGATCTTCCAGTCCGTCGCTGACAACAAGGCCGACGTGATGATCACCGACTCGTCCGAGGCGCAGTACCAGCAGCGCAACTACCCGACGCTGTGCGCGGTGAACCCTGGCAAGCCGCTGCAATACAGCGAAAAGGCCTTCCTGCTGCCGCGTGGCGACGTGGCATTCAAGGCCTACGTCGACCAGTGGCTGCACCTGACCAAGGCCACCGGCGAGTACCAGCGCATCGCTGACCAGTGGCTGGCCAAGCCCGGGCAATGACCGGCGTTCCGCGCGGGAGACCTGGCCGCGCGGACGCACTGAGAACGCCGGTGGCTGCCCCGGGCGTCGCCAGGAAACCTTTTTTCACCGTGCAGCGTCTTCTTGGAGACAACCGCGTACGGCAGAGCACTGCCCAAAGGATGGATATGCGTACCTGGACGACCCGTTGGCTCACCCTCTCGATTATCGCTCTGCTCGCCGCCGGCTGCGCCAGCGCGCCGCCCGAAGGACCGCCGCCTGCTCCTGCTCCTGCCGAGTCGGCAACCGTGATCGGCTCCGGCAAAGCCTCCTACTACGGCAGCCAGCACCAGGGCAAACCGACGGCCAACGGCGAGCGCTTCGACCAGCAGGCGTTGACCGCCGCACACCGCAGCCTGCCGTTCGGCACGCGGGTCCGGGTGACCAACACCCGCAACGGCAAAAGCGTGGTAGTGCGCATCAACGATCGCGGTCCCTTTGTCCGCAACCGCATCATCGACCTGTCGAAGGCGGCGTTCAGGAGCATCGCCAGCCCGCACGCGGGGGTCATTCCGGTGCGCCTGGAGCGCCTGGACTGAGCCGTTCGGCGCCTGGCGCAAGTTTCACGGCACATGGCTATCAAGCCGCCCGGGGCGATGCCGATAACGAGACGCCTCTCACACATTCCCGGGTGCACCATGTTCAACGGCCGTCTGAAACAACAACTCGAAGCACAAGCCGCCGAGCTGTCGCTGCTGCGCCAACTGCAGGCGCAGATGGACGAAACGCGGCTTTCCATTACGCTGGACCGCGAATACCGGATCGTGGAGGTGAACAGCCGATTCGCGCAGACGCTCGGTTACCGGGTCGACCAGCTGCAAGGCCGGCCGATGGCCGAGATCGTCCCGAGCTATGTGACGAGCCTGCCGTGCTTTCGCGATTTTCGCGCCGCGATCACCGCGCTCGATCCCATCAATGACGATTACCGCTACCTGCGTGCCGATGGCAGCCTGGCCTGGCTGCACGTCGACTGGTACCCGATCAAGGACGCTGCGGGTGGACTGCTGCACATCCGCGGCTTCGCGCGCGAGGTGACCCGCGACCTGCAGCAAGCCAAGGAAAACGAGGCCTTCATCAACGCGTTGCTGCGCTCCACGGCGGTCATCCAGTTCAACCTGGACGGTACCGTGGTCACCGCCAACGAGCCGTTCCTCCAGGCGATGGGCTATTCGCTCAAGCAGATCGCCGGCAAGCACCACCGCCTGTTCTGCACGCCGGAGGAAGCCTCCTCGGCCGAATACAAGCACTTCTGGGAAACCCTGAACCGCGGCGAATTCGTCGCCAACCGCTTCAAGCGCATCGACAGCCAGGGCCGTGACGTCTGGCTGGAGGCGACCTACAACCCGGTCTACGACACCGAAGGCAAGCTGTGCAAGGTGGTCAAGTTCGCCAGTGTGGTGACCGACCAGGTGCTGCGCGAAAACGAAGTGCGCGAGGCGGCCGGCATCGCCTACGACGTGTCCCGGCAGACCGACACCAGCGCCGAGCGCGGGGCGGTGGTGGTCAAGGATACGGTCGCGACCATGCAGCGGATCGCCGAGGAAGTCGAAGCCGCGACCCGGGGCATCGAGGCGCTGGGCCAGCAGTCGCTGCTGATCAGCTCCATCGTGCAGACCATTGGCGGCATCGCCGCGCAGACCAACCTGCTCGCACTCAATGCCGCCATCGAGGCGGCGCGGGCCGGCGAACAGGGCCGCGGCTTTGCGGTGGTGGCCGACGAAGTGCGCCAGCTGGCCGGCCGCACCAGTACGGCCACCGAAGAAATCGTCAGCGTAGTGCAGAAGAACCAGACGCTGGTTGACAGCGCCGTGCGGGAGATGGCCAACAGCCGCGAGCAGGCCGCCCAGGGCCTGTCGCTGGCCAACCAGGCCGGCGAAGTCATCGTCGAGATCCAGGACGGTGCCAAGCAGGTGGTCGACGCCGTCGGCCGTTTCGCCAACGAACTGCGTCAGTAAAGGCGCCCCGTTGTACCCGGATCAGAGCGCGGCGCGCCCCAGCGGGTCGGCGAGCCGGTAGCTGGTTACGGCGCTCAGCAGCAGCCCCGCGAAGGCCAGCAGGCCGCCGACCAGCCCGATGTTGGCGAGCCCCAAATGCTGGGTGACCAGGCTGCCCAGCAGCGCGCCGCCGCCGATGCCGACGTTGTAGATGCCGGAAAACATTGCCATCGCCACGTCGGTCGCATCGCGGGCCAGGTCGAGAACCCGGCCCTGCTGGGCCAGGCCGAAGCACATCCCCGCGATTCCCCAGACCAGCACCACGGCGCCCAGCCAGGCGCTGTCACGCGCGGCCGGCAGCAGGAGCAGCAGGCAGCTGCCCATGGCCAGCATCGCCACCAGCGGAAACGCCCGCGGGTGGCGGGTGCTGTAGCGGCTGAACAGTGCCGACCCGAGCAGCCCGGCACCACCGAAAAGGAGCAGCAGAACGGTGGTCATGTCGCCGCTGAGATGGCCAACGACCTGCGCAAAGGGTTCGATGTAGGTATAGGCGGTGAACTGCGCGGTGATCACCAGGGCCGTCAGTACGTAGGCCGTGACCAGCGCCGGGCGCCGGAACAGCGCCGGCAGGCTGCGCAGGGAGCCGGAATTCTGGCTGGGCAGCAGCGGCAGCGTGCGCGCCAGGCAGACCGCCACCAGAGCGGCGACCACGGCAATCGAGAGAAAAGTCATGCGCCAATCGAGCAGCGCCCCGACCACGCGCCCCAACGGAATGCCCAGCACCATCGCCAGGGCACTGCCGGTGGCGAGCAGGCCGAGCGCCTGCGCCTGCCGGCCCGGTGGCGCGACGCGCACCGCCAGCGACGCGGTGATCGACCAGAACACGGCGTGCGCCAGGGCGATACCGATGCGGCTGAGCATCAGCATGGCGAAGCTCGACGCCAGGCTCGACAGCAGATGGCTGCCGATGAACACCGCAAACACGATGATCAGCAGCGAGCGCCGCTCGATGTTGCGGGTCAGCAGCATCATCGGCAGCGACATCAGCGCCACCACCCAGGCATAGAGCGTCAGCATCAGTCCGACCTGCGCCGGTGGCATGTCGAACGAGCGGCCAATGTCGCTGAGCAGCGCGACCGGGACGAACTCGGTGGTGTTGAAGATAAAGGCGGCCAGCGCCAGGGCGACGACGCTGAGCCAGCGCCCGGCATGCGGGGGTTGCGGTTCGTTCATGTGGGCACGGCATCGACGATGCCGCCAGCAGTCGCGCCTCCGCAATGGAAGCCCGGCACGCAGCGGCGATGGGAATAGGGACCGGCCGGCGCAGAGGCGACCGCCCGCCACCTCAAGGAGGCGCATGCAGGGCAGCAGAATCGGACGAAGAAGGGACCACGGCAGGTCGGGCGGCGCGGATTCTACGCCCGGGGCCGGTCGCTGTCAGGTGCGTGCGGCACCCGGCGACCGGCGGCAATGGATGGCTCCGTTATTCGTTGAAGTAGGCGCGAGCGCGGGCGACTTCGGCGGCGGTCGGCTTGTAGCTGTTCCACTGGTCGCCTTCGTTCTTCTTGTAGCGCACCACACCCTGCGCCACGTCGAATTCGTAGAAGGGGTAGACCTCGCGCAGGTTGTAGAACGCGGCTGGGGCGAAGAACAGGATGTCGGCTGCCAGGTAGCCGCCGTTGAACTTGAGTGGCACCAGTCCGTACATCGGCTCCATGCCCGGCTGCGTGGCGCGGAACCGGTACTGGCCGAAGCTGGTGGCCTTGTAGGTCTTGCTGATCGGGTTCTTCAACACCAGCGGCGCGTCGTCGTTGATCTTGACGGCCAGGCTCGGGTCGCTCGAGCGCAGGGAGGTGGTAGCGGTACAGGCGGACAGCAGCGCGGCGAACAGCGGCAGTGCCAGGCGTGAGGCGGTATTCATCGTTTCAATCCTTGCAGGTGGTAGGCGCGAACGGCCCGGCCGGCCCTGCGCTGGGGTCCGGCGGCCGTCCTTGGCGGGCGGCACTATAGGCCAGAGCGCATTAATGGCCAATCGCCATCAAGCCACAGGGCGCGCTTTCCGATTGCCGGTGAGCCGCACTTCGCCATTCGGCACCCAACGGAAACTTTCCCGGCGGGCGCCAGCCGTATTTAAAGGCTCTATCACCCATCACCTGCCCGGAGTGTTTATGGCTTACCCGAAGATTCACGCGCAACAGCAGGACCGCCTGCCCGGCCTGGAACGCGAAATGGACCCGCCGGCCGAATTCATCCGTGCCGACTACACCGGCAGCGGCAAGCTGGCCGGCAGGGTCGCGCTGGTCAGCGGCGGCGACAGCGGCATCGGCCGGGCCGCCGCGCTGCACTTCGCGCGCGAAGGTGCTGACGTGGCGATCCTGTATTTCGACGAGCATGAGGATGCCGAGGACGCCAAGCGGCTGATCGAAGCCGAGGGACAGCGCTGTCTGCCGCTGGCTGGCGACATCCGTGACAGCGGCTTCTGCAAAGAGGCAGTGGCCAAGACCGTCGAGGCCTTCGGTCGTCTGGACGTGCTGGTCAACAACGCCGGACGCCAGGAGGTGCAGACTCGCCTGGAAGACATCACCGATGAACAGTGGGAAAACACCTTTGCCACCAATATCCACGGTTATTTCTACCTGACTCGCGCGGCGCTGCCCCACCTCGAGGCCGGAGCCTCGATCATCAACACCACGTCGATCAACGCCTTTATCGGCAATCCCATGTTGGTCGACTACACCTCGACCAAGGGCGCCATCGACGGGTTCACCCGCGCACTGTCGCAGCAGCTCATTGAGCGCGAGATCAGGGTCAACCAGATCGCCCCCGGGCCGATCTGGACGCCCCTGCAGCCGGCAACACTGGGCAAACACGACCCACAGCTGCTCGAAGACTTCGGCAGCCAGATGCCGATGGGCCGTTGCGGCCAGCCGTCCGAACTGGGCCCGGCCTACGTCTATCTCGCCTGCGCGGATTCCTCCTACGTCAGCGGCCAGACCATCCATATCAACGGCGGCAAGGTGGTCAACGGTTGAGGCCTGGCGCGACAGCTGCACCGGCAGGCCCTGCGTTAACCCGACGCATCAGGTAACGAGGCCGCGGGGAACCAACCGCCGTCGCCTTCGCCCAACCTCTACGGACGCGCGCCCGGCCGCTGAGGCCGGGGCGCCACACGCACACCAACCGCAGCCCGCTGCGCATCGAGAGGTGACGTCATGACCCAGATTCTCATCGCGGCCTTCGACCGCTACGCCGAAGCCGAGCACGTCAAGCGCGACCTCCTCGGCCGGGGCGTCGGCAGCGACGCCATACAGATTTCCGCCTCGCTCAACCCCGAGACGGTCGACAGCAGCCGTGTGGAGCTGGTCGGCGAAACGCCGGACGAGGACGCGACGGTGGCCGAGAAGATCGGCAGCTTCTTCAGCAAGGTGTTCGGCGACGACGCCAGCCGGCACGCCGGCCGCTACCCGGAAGCCGCCCGCCGTGGCTCGACCGTGGTGACCGTCACCCTGGCCGATGACCGCCTGGTGCCGATGGTCGAGCAACTGATGACCGAGCACGGCGCCATCGACATCGATGAGCGCAGCGCCCGCTGGGGTTCCGACGCGGCGACGCCGGCCACCGCCAGTACCGAAACCCTGACCACCGGCTACCCTGACGCCACCTCGATCAGCGAAGACGCCCGCAAGCTCGACGGCTCGGCGATGCCCGACCGCGGCGCCGACGAGGGCTCGATCCCCGGTCGCGCCGCCAATGACAAGGCCGGGCGGCGCGACAATACCGCCGGCCGGGTGCGCATCATCCCGCGCTGATCCCCACCGCGGTCCTGCGTAACACCTCGCGCCTCAGCCCAGCCGCTGCTGCAACCCCAGCGCATTGGCCGTCGCTGCGCCACTCGCGGTGTTGTCGAAGATGCACCAGGTCGGCGTGTCCGCAGGTTCTTCCGCCAGGCGCGTGGCGAGCCGGTCCAGCCAGTCGTCCGGATACGACGAGTAGTAGGTCCGTGGTGAGCCGTGCAGACGGTAATAGCGCATTCCGACCCACCCCCCGGGCGCGTCCGCCCCGGCAAACGGCGCCGGGTCGGCCGCTACCCGGGCGATTCGTGCGTCCCTCAGGAGCGGCTCGGCGGCCAACCAGCTCGGATGGCGCGGTTCGATGGCCACCAGCCCCTCATGCCGGGCGCGCAGCGCCTCGATGAACGCCGCGGCCAGCGGCGGCTCGTAGACCAGCGAGGGCGGCAACTGCAGCAACAGGCAGCCCAGCGTGTCGCCCAGATGGGCGCATTCGTCGAGGAAGCGCGCAAGGGGGTCGCCGCAATCGACCAGCCGTCGCTCGTGGCTGATGACCTTGGGTATCTTCACGCAGAAGCGAAAGCCATCCGGCACGCTGCCTGCCCAGCGCGCATAGGTCGCGGGGCGGTGCGGCCGGTAGAAGGAACTGTTGATCTCCACCGCCGGCAGGCGCGTCGCATAGCGCGCGAGGTGGGTGCCCTCGCGCCCGAAGGCCGGCCACTGTTCGCGCGGCAGGCTCCAGCCGGCTGTACCGAGCCACACCGGGTTGTGCTGGTTCATCGCTGCTCCCGTTCAGTGCTGCTCTGCAGAGGACCTGCGCGAGGCCGCCGGCGATCCCCTGACCGGCTCGGCGGTCGCCATCGACGGCATCCGGCAGGGCGATCAGCCGACGCAAGGCCGCCCGTGGCGGGCTCGTATTGCGCGGCTCGATTGTCCAAACTGGCAGCATTCCTGATCAGAGAGGCGTCGATCATGCGCAAGGCCGAAGCCAAGCACCGCCACACCCCGTCATCCGAGAGGCTGCAACGCTTCCTCGCCTGGACCGCCGAACGCCACCCCGACTTCGCGCCCAAGAAGCAGCACCCGGATAAGTGGTTCGCCAGCTACCTTGGCCATCAGCCGCCGGAGATCGGCCGCGCGGCGCGGCTGTTCTGGCTCGGCCTGGACGCGCCCACGGTCGAAGCGAACCTGGAGCAGCCGGACCCGGCGAGCCTGATCGGCCGCTTGCTGAACCGCGACGTCAATGATTTCAGCTGCACGGTGGACATCTTCGGCGTGGAGAAGACGCTCGACGGCGGCCCGGTGCAATCATTGCTCGAGCCCGAGCTGGCCCTGCGTATCGACGACAGCCATTCGGCCGACGATTTCGAGCGCCAGGTCTGCGCCGCCATCCAGGCGAGGGTGCGCGGTCGCCTGCAGGTACTGGAGAAGCCCTTCGCGCAGTTCAGCGACGAGCAGAAGACCCAGTGCCTGGCGCGGCTGCCCGACCGGCTATCGCGCCTGGACGACTTTGCCGCGCGCGCGGTGGACATCGTCAACGAGGTCGGCCACGAGCTGCGCTATGTGGTCGAGCTGCGCCACGGCGAGGTCGCCCTGGACATGCAGCGGCGCATCCCCGGCGGCCAGGGGCATGTGCTCAGCGAGCGCGAAGTCGCCGAGCTCAAGGCCGAAGACCGCCGGGCGCTGCAGGCCAAGTTCGCGATGATGCTCGAGGAGGCGCAGGACTTCGACCTGCAGCTGCTCGGCGAGAAGCGCCTGACCGAAGTCTTCATGATGGAGCCGAAAAAGCTGCGCCGGACCATCCGCTTCGCCCGCGAGGACAACCGCGAGAAAATGGCCTTCGCCGTGCTGCTGGAAAACAACCCGCGCTTCATGCACTACCACCAGCTCTATGCCGCGCGGCGCATCAGCCGCACCTGGACCGCCCTGCTTGGCCCGACCAACAGCGGCAAGACGCACCGGGCGATCGAGGCCATGACCGGCGTCGAACACGCCATCTACCTCTCGCCGCTGCGCCTGATGGCGCTGGAAAACCAGGAACGCATCGAATCCATGGGCGTGCCCTGCTCGCTCATTACCGGCGAGGAAGAAGTCATCCGCGAGGGCGCCACGCACTACTGCTGCACGGTCGAGGAATTCGCCCGCTTCCGCCATGAATCCTGGGACGTGGTGGTCATCGACGAGGTGCAGATGATGGCCGACTCACAGCGCGGCTGGGCCTGGGTCGACGCACTGGTCAGTGCCTATACGCAGGACCTGATCATGACCGGGCCGGAGCTGATCCAGCCGTCGCTCCAAACGCTGTGCAACCTCTGCGAAGACCAACTGGTAGTCAAGCGCACCAAGCGCCTGTCTCCGGTCGACGTGGCGCGCCGTTCCACCACCCTCAAACAGCTCGACGCCGGTTCCATGCTGGTGGCCTTCAGCCGCAAGACGGTACTGGAGTTAAAGGCGATGCTGGAAATGACCGGCAAGCGGGTTTCGGTCGTCTACGGCGCCCTGTCGCCGGAAGTGCGCCGCGAGCAGGCGCGCCGCTTTCGCGAAGGCGAGTCGGACATCATGGTCGCCACCGATGCCGTCGGCATGGGCCTCAACCTGCCGGCGCACACCCTGTGCTTCTACACCGACGAGAAGTACGACGGCATCCAGAACCGCCAGCTCAAGGTCCAGGAGGTCAAGCAGATCGGCGGCCGCGCCGGGCGTTTCGGCCATCACGACAGCGGCCTGATCACCGCGCTCGACGGCCAGACCCTGCAGTCGATCAAGCGGCTGTTTCACAGCGCCGACCTGCCGGTGGACCTGTCGCAGTTCCAGGTGCGCCCGTCCATCGAACACCTGCAGGCTATCAGCGAGCTGATGAACGAACCGAGCCTGCTGCGCGCCTGGTTGACCTTCAACCGCAACATCAACTACGGCGACGAGTTCATCTCGGTCCTGCCCGACGAACTGGCCGAGTGGATCAAGCTGATCGACGACCCGGGCATCGACCTGCCGCTGCGCTGGATCTTTGCCTGCACGCCGATTCGCGGCGGCCTCGACAGCCCGGCCAGCCACCATGCCCAGCAGTGGCTGAAAAAGGTTGCGCAGGACAAGGAGATCGCCCTCCCGCGGCTGGTCATTGATGCCGACCTGGCGAGCCTGGAGAGTGCGCTTCACGTGATCGAGACCTACCTGCACCTGGCGCGTACGCTGCCGGCGCACTTCCCGGCGCTGGAACAGGCCGAGCAGCACCGCAGCCTGCTCAACGGTGCCATCACCCGCGAACTGTCGCGCCAGCGCAAGCCACGCAGCGCCGACCGCCGCCGTCTGTCCGGCGGCAGCCGCCAATGCCAGCAATGCGGCAAGGCCATGCCCGTGGCGGGCCGGCCGTTCCGGTTGTGTCAGGGCTGCTTCAAGGCCAAGCGATAACGTCCTCCGACGCCACCCCGCCGCGGCCCTGACACCCAAACGCCCCGCAGACTAAGGCCGTCCCATAACCGCTCATGTAGGAGCAGGCTTTGCCTGCGACCACGCGCCCAAGCCCGACACCAAAGCGAATCCCTTACCCACAGATCGCGGGCAGAGCCCGCTCCTACAGGGGCGTGCTCCACGCAGAACC
>DAMBNU010000006.1:57097-232388 GCA_032064305.1 Pseudomonas sp.
TCGCGGGCAGAGCCCGCTCCTACAGGGGCGTGCTCCACGCAGAACCGCTTTATGTAGGAGCAGGCTCTGCCTGCGACCACGCGCCCAGGCCCGACACCAAAGCGAAATCCACACCCACAGATCGCGGGCAGAGCCCGCTCCTACAAGGGCGTGCATCACCAGAACCCCGCATCGTGTAGGAGCAGGCTCTGCCTGCGACCATTCGGCGCGGCGGCGGGACTGCGATGGATCAACCGCCTGCGCAGGGCCTCTAGATGTTCGACAGCATCAATGGAGCAGGCCATGAGCGATCCGCACGATCTCCAGCGCTTCGTCGAGGCGCAGCAGTCGGTGTATGAGCAGGCGCTCGCCGAGTTGCGGGCGGGATGCAAGCAGAGCCATTGGATGTGGTTCATCTTTCCGCAGGTAGCCGGTCTCGGGAGCAGTGCCATGGCGCGGCGCTATGCGATCGGAGGGCGCGACGAGGCGGTCGCTTATCTGCGCCACCCGCTGCTCGGCCCTCGGCTGGAGCAGTGCGCCGAGGCGCTGCTGATGCATCCGCACCGCTCCGCGCGGCAGATCCTCGGCTCGCCGGACGACCTGAAGCTGCGCTCGAGCATGACGTTGTTCAGCGCCGTCGCGCCCGAGCGGCCACCATTCCAGGCGGTGCTGGCGGCGTTCTACGAGGGCCAGCCAGACGATGCCACCCTGTCTCGGCTGCGCTCGGTAGGCGAGCCCGGGCAGGTGCGTTAGGCTTCGGCGGTTCCCCATCAACCGCACAGGCCGCCCATGAATATCTCGCTGCTCAGCCGCTACGCCTTCTTCGCCGGTTGCGTGCTGGCGACGCTGCTCTGCCTGGCGTTCCTGCACCACCCCTGGGCCTGGACGCCGCTGGTCATTTTCGCCCTTCTGAGCGCGGTGGGCGTGCGCGACCTGTTGCAGCAGGAGCACGCGGTCAAACGGAACTACCCGATCCTCGGCAACATCCGCTACCTGTTCGAAGGCATCCGCCCGGAAATCCGCCAGTACCTGCTGGAAGGTGACCAGGAGCGCGTGCCCTTCTCCCGCGCCCAGCGCTCGCTGGTCTATGCGCGGGCCAAGAACACCGTGGACGACAAGCCGTTCGGCACGCTGATCGACGTCTATGAGCGCGGTTACGAGTGCATCGGCCACTCGATCCGTACTGCGCCGGTCAGCGACCCCGCGACCTTTCGCGTGTCCATTGGTGGTCCGCAGTGCACGCAGCCCTACTCGGCCTCGGTGATGAACATCTCGGCAATGAGCTTCGGCTCACTCAGCGGCAATGCCATCCTGGCGCTCAACCGCGGCGCCAAGCTAGGCGGTTTTTATCACGACACGGGCGAAGGCAGCATCAGCCGCTACCACCGCGAACACGGTGGTGACCTGGTCTGGGAGCTGGGCAGCGGCTACTTCGGCTGCCGCACCGACACGGGCGCCTTCGACCCCGAACGCTTCGCCGTTCAGGCCCGCGAGCCGCAGGTGCGGATGATCGAGATCAAGCTGAGCCAAGGCGCCAAGCCGGGCCATGGCGGCATCCTGCCGGGGCGCAAGGTCAACGCCGAAATCGCCTCGACCCGCGGGGTACCGGAAGGTCAGGACTGTATCTCGCCGGCCAGCCACAGCGCTTTTTCCACACCGCTGGAGTTGATGCAGTTCATCGCCCGCCTGCGCGATCTTTCGGAGGGCAAGCCGGTGGGCTTCAAGCTGTGCATCGGCCACCCTTGGGAGTTCGTCGGGATCGTCAAGGCGATGTTGCAGACCGGGATCTATCCGGATTTCATCGTGGTCGATGGCAAGGAAGGCGGCACGGGGGCGGCACCGGTGGAGTTCACCAACCACATCGGCATGCCCTTGCGGGAAAGCCTGCTGTTCGTGCACAACGTGCTGGTGGGCTGCAACCTGCGTGAGCACATCCGCATCGGCGCCAGCGGCAAGATCGTCAGCGCCTTCGACATCGCCAGCGTGCTGGCGCTGGGCGCCGACTGGGTCAACTCGGCGCGCGGCTTCATGTTCGCCATCGGCTGCATCCAGTCGCAGCATTGCCATACCAACCGCTGTCCGACGGGCGTGGCCACGCAAGACCCCTTGCGCCAGCGCGCGCTGGTCGTACCGGACAAGGCCGAGCGGGTCGCCAGCTTTCACCGCAACACGTTGCATGCACTGGCTGAACTCATCGCCGCCGCAGGGCTGTCGCATCCGGCCGAGCTGGGGCCACATCACGTGATCCGGCGGGTCAGCTCGACCGAGATCAAGCTTTATTCCCAGCTTTACTACTTCGTCCAGCCGGGTGCGCTGCTACGCGACCACATCGACAGCGAGTTCTTTGCACGTATCTGGCGCATGGCCCGGGCCGACAGCTTCGAAGCGATGCCGCAGAAAACCGACGACGGCGCAGCGCAGGTCGAGGAACCGCTGCTCAGCTAAGCCTCTGCAGGGCCTGACTGCCGGCCGGTGAACCTCGCCGCGGTGAGCGGCGACGTTCTGGATTTTCGCACTGTGGCTGCCGGCATCAGCGCCAGCATTCCGGCGGCATGGCTCCTTTCGTCACCTTTCCGTCCCTATGTTCATATTTTTACTTTGACAGGCGTTCGCTTTGCCTCTAAGTTTTCGATTCCGAACATTTCCGAACCATCGCAGTATTCGGGATATAACAACAACAGGCTCACAAGAGGTTCTGCGCATGAGTAATCCGTCCACCCCGACGCTACGGGGCCAATGCATCGCCGAATTCCTCGGCACTGCCGTGCTGATTTTCTTCGGCACCGGCTGCGTGGCGGCGATGAAGCTTGGCGGTGCCGAGCTAGGTCTTTGGGAAATAAGCATTATCTGGGGTATCGGTGTGAGCATGGGGGTGTATCTGGCCGCCGGCGTTTCCGGTGCACACCTGAATCCGGCAGTCTCCATTGCGCTCTGGCTGTTCGGCACCTTCGAGCGCCATAAGGTCCCCGCCTACATCCTCGCCCAGACCGCGGGCGCCTTCTGTGCCGCCGCATTGGTGTACGGTCTCTACAGCAGCCTGTTTTTCGATTTCGAACAGGCTCAGCACATGACGCGCGGCAGCCTCGCCAGCCTCGAACTGGCCTCGGTGTTCTCCACCTACCCGCACCCGTCGCTTTCGGTCGGCCAGGCGTTCCTGGTGGAAGTGGTGATTACCGCTATCCTGCTGGGGATGATCATGGCGCTGACCGACGACGGCAACGGCCTGCCGCGCGGCCCGCTGGCGCCCCTGCTGATCGGCCTCCTGATCGCGGTGATCGGTGGCGCCATGGGCCCGCTGACCGGCTTTGCAATGAACCCGGCGCGGGATTTCGGTCCCAAGCTGATGACCTTCATCGCCGGCTGGGGCGAAGTCGCCTTCACCGGCGGACGGGACATTCCCTATTTCCTCGTCCCGCTGATTGCCCCGGTGATCGGCGCCTGCCTCGGCGCCGCGGGCTACAAGGCGCTGATCTGCCGGCACCTGCCCGGTGTCGGCGGCGCCTGCGCCGTGCCGGAGCCCGAAGCGCAGGCCGATCGCTACAGCCAACACGATGTCACCGTCCACGAAGCTCGGTAAGGAATCGACACCATGAGCACCCAAAACAACAAGCAGTACATCGTCGCACTCGACCAAGGCACCACCAGTTCGCGCGCCATCGTCCTGGACCGCAACGCCAATGTAGTGACCATCGCCCAGCGTGAGTTCGCGCAGATCTACCCGCAGCCGAGCTGGGTCGAGCATGACCCGATGGAAATCTGGGCGACCCAGAGCGGCGTATTCGTCGAGGCGCTGGCCCAGGCCGGCATCACCAACGAGCAAGTGGCGGCGATCGGCATTACCAACCAGCGCGAAACCACCATCGTCTGGGACAAGGTCACCGGCCGGCCGATCTACAACGCCATCGTCTGGCAGAGCCGCCAGAGCACGCCGATCTGCGACCAGCTCAAGCGTGACGGCATGGAAGACCATATCCGCAAGACCACTGGCCTGGTGATCGACCCCTACTTTTCCGGCACCAAGATCAAGTGGATCCTCGATCACGTCGAAGGCAGCCGTGAGCGCGCCCGTCGTGGCGAACTGTTGTTCGGCACCGTCGATTGCTGGCTGATCTGGAAGATGACCCAGGGCAAGGCCCATGTCACTGACTACACCAACGCTTCGCGCACGATGCTCTACGACATTCACAAGCTGGACTGGGACCCGGTGATGCTGGAGACGCTGGATATTCCGCGTGAAATGCTGCCGGAGGTGCGCTCCTCGTCCGAGGTCTATGGCCACGCCTATCTCGGTTCTGGCCAAAGCACCGGCATCCCCATCGCCGGCATCGCGGGCGACCAGCAGGCGGCACTGTTCGGCCAGATGTGCGTCGAGCCCGGCCAGGCGAAGAACACCTACGGCACCGGTTGCTTCCTGTTGATGAACACCGGAACCAAGGCCGTGCAGTCCGAGCATGGCTTGCTCACCACCATTGCCTGCGGACCGAAAGGCGAAGTGAACTATGCACTGGAAGGCGCCATCTTCAACGGCGGCTCCACGGTGCAGTGGCTGCGCGACGAGTTGAAGGTGATCAACGACTCGCTGGATTCGGAATACTTCGCCACGAAGGTTCAGGACAGCAATGGCGTCTACCTCGTACCGGCGTTCACCGGCCTTGGCGCGCCCTACTGGGACCCACGCGCCCGTGGGGCACTGTTCGGCCTGACGCGTGGTGTAAAGGTCGACCACATCATCCGCGCCGCGCTCGAATCCATCGCCTACCAGACCCGCGACGTGCTCGACGCCATGCAGCAGGACGCCGGCGAGCGCCTGCGTTCACTGCGCGTGGATGGCGGCGCAGTGGCGAACAACTTCCTCATGCAGTTCCAGGCCGACCTACTCGGCACCCAGGTCGAGCGCCCGGAAATGAAGGAAACCACCGCCCTCGGCGCCGCCTACCTGGCCGGCCTGGCGACCGGTTTCTGGAGCAGCCTGGATGAGTTGCGCAGCAAGGCCACCATCGAGCGCGTGTTCGAACCCGCCTGCGACGACGAGAAACGTGAAGCGCTCTACAAGGGCTGGAAGAAGGCGGTGGGACGCACCCGCGACTGGGAAGAGGAATAAGCCCGCTTCATTAGCAAGCTGGCATGACGCCCGGCGCGGATTCATTTGCGCGCCGGGCGTTTTCGTTCGCGAACGAACACTGCTTTAATCGGCGCGCAGACTGCGGCATCCTTCGGCCATATTGATAAGAAGGAAGCCTCCATGAGTCTGGCCCCACGGCAGCAAAGCATTCTCGAACTGGTGCGCGAACGCGGCTACGTCAGTATCGAAGAGCTGGCGCAACAGTTCGCGGTGACGCCGCAGACCATCCGCCGCGACATCAACCAGCTCGGCGAGGCCGGCCTGTTACGTCGCTACCACGGCGGCGCCGCCCATGATTCCAGCGTGCAGAACACCGCCTACACCCAGCGCGCCCGGCAGATGCGCGACGAGAAGCGCCGCATCGCCGACGCCATGGCGGCGCACATTCCCGACCAGGCTTCGCTGTTCATCAACATCGGCACCACCACCGAAGCCATCGCCCACGCCCTGCTGGGCCATCGCGACCTCAAGGTCATCACCAACAATCTCCACGTGGCCAGCATCCTCAGCCCCAAGGAAGACTTCGACGTGCTCATCGCCGGCGGCAACGTGCGCAGCGACGGCGGCGTGGTCGGCCAGGCCACGGCGGACTTCATCAGCCAGTTCAAGGTGGACTACGCACTGATCGGCATCAGCGGGATCGATGAAGACGGCACGCTGCTGGACTTCGACTACCAGGAAGTCCGCGTCTCCCAGGCCATCATCCACAACGCCCGCCAAGTGTTTCTCGCTGCGGACTCCAGCAAATTCGGCCGCAACGCCATGACCCGCCTCGGCTCGCTGGAACAGATCGACATGCTGTTCACCGAAGCCCAGCCGGCGGACGCATTCATCGAACTGCTCGACCGTCATCAGGTAAAGCTGGAAGTCACCGGCTGATTGCGCGCACGCATGACGGTGCGCTGGCGCCGCCTGCCGCCATCGGCATGGTCCTGGCGGGATGAAGTGGAGCGCGGCGGCCAACCCCACCTGTCGGAGCCGTCGCGGCTACAGACCCAAGCTCCACGCCCGACACCTCTCGTCGGGTGGGTTTCCGCCCACCGCCGATAACCTGCATCGCCGTCGCGGCGGACTTCCCCAGCAATCGAGCGCGGCGGAAGCTTTGCAGGCTAGCCCACATGAAATACGGCTCCTCTCTGACGGCCTTCCCCTGCACCTTCGCAGCGCCGTTCTGGTGGGCCGAAGCCCACCCTGCGCCTCGTTGAAATCGAACGATTCGACTCAGCACCAATAGTTAGCTCATATCGTTTCGATTATTTTCTTTTGATATAAAAAACGAACATCGACCCTGGATGAAGGTTCGCTTATGGGCTAGGATGTTCACATTCGAAAATAAATGTTCGTTCTTGAGGAGAGTCCCGTGACTGAGAGCGTCTCCGAGCTGTACGACATCGCCGTCATCGGCGGTGGTATCAATGGGGTGGGTATCGCCGCGGATGCCGCCGGCCGCGGCCTGTCGGTGTTCCTGTGCGAGCGGGACGACCTTGCCAGCCACACCTCCTCGGCCAGCAGCAAGCTGATTCACGGGGGCCTGCGCTATCTCGAACATTACGAATTCCGCCTCGTGCGCGAGGCCTTGGCCGAGCGGGAAGTGCTGCTGGCCAAGGCGCCGCACATCGTCAAGCCGATGCGCTTCGTCCTGCCGCATCGTCCGCACTTGCGCCCCGCCTGGATGATCCGCGCCGGGCTGTTCCTCTACGACAACCTGGGCAAGCGCGAAAAGCTCCCCGCTTCGCGCGGCCTGCGCTTCGGCGATGAAAGCCCGCTCAAACCCGCGATGACGCGCGGGTTCGAATATTCCGATTGCTGGGTCGACGATGCGCGGCTGGTGGTACTCAACGCCATGGCTGCTCGCGAGAAAGGTGCGCACATCCACACCCGCACCCAGTGCCTGAGCGCCAAACGCGCCGGCGGCATTTGGCATGTCGAGCTGCAGCGCCAGGACGGCAGCCGTTTCTCCCTGCGTGCCAAGGCCCTGGTCAACGCCGCCGGCCCCTGGGTCGCGCAGTTCATCGGTGAGAACCTGCAGCAGCGCTCGCCTTACGGCATCCGCCTGATTCAGGGCAGCCACATCATCGTGCCCAAACTGTACGAAGGCGATCAGGCCTACATCATGCAGAACGAGGATCGGCGCATCGTCTTCGCCATCCCCTATCTGGACCGCTACACCATGATCGGCACCACCGATCGCGAGTACCGCGGCGATCCGGCGAAGGTCAGCATCAGTGACGCTGAGATCACCTACCTGCTGGGCGTCGCCAATGCGCATTTCCGCCAGCAACTCGAATCGACGGACATCCTCCATACCTTCGCCGGCGTGCGGCCGCTGTGCGACGACGAATCGGACAATCCCTCGGCTGTCACGCGCGACTACACCCTGTCGCTGGCAGCCGAGGCGAAACAGGCGCCGCTGCTGTCGGTATTCGGCGGCAAGCTCACCACCTACCGCAAGCTGGCGGAGTCGGCGATGGCGCAGCTCAAGCCGTTCTTTCCGCAGATGGGCGGCAGCTGGACAGCGAGCGCCCCGCTGCCCGGCGGCGAAGGCGTGACCACGACGCAGGCGCTGAGCGAGGAACTGCTGAATCGCGTCGACGGGCTCGAACGCTCGCTGGCCCGGCGCTGGGCCACCGTCTATGGCAGCCGCGTCTGGCAGCTGCTCGGCGATACCCGCTCGGTGGCCGGGTTGGGCGAGCGCCTCGGACAGGACCTCTATGCCCGGGAAGTGGACTACCTACGTCAACAGGAGTGGGCAGGCAGTGCCGATGACATCCTCTGGCGGCGCACCAAGCTTGGCCTGGCCTTCGCGCCGGCCGAGGTGGCGCAGTTGGAGCGTTACCTGCAGACGCAACCGACAGAGGCGACGGACGTACACGCCGCCTGACGGCGACGTTTCCGATCGCTGTCGATTGCGGTAGGCTCAGCGACTTCTCAAGACGGAGTGATACCCCATGGCCCGAGCCACTGCCCGCCACATCCTCGTACCCACTGAAGACAAGTGCAACGAGCTGAAAGCCGCCATCGAGGGCGGTGCCGACTTCGCCCAGGTGGCCAAGGACAACTCCACCTGCCCGTCGAGCCGCCAGGGCGGCGACCTGGGCTCCTTTGGCCCCGGCCAGATGGTGAAGGAATTCGACACCGTGGTGTTCAGCGCGCCGCTGAACCAGGTGCAAGGCCCGGTGAAGACCCAGTTCGGTTACCACCTGCTGGAAGTGACCAGCCGCCAGGACTGATCGCTCCGCCCCCGCCATCCGTGCGGGGGCTTCTTTTTTGTGCCTCCCTCGCTGTCACGCCTCCAGGCGGAACCGCCCGGTAAGCGTCTTGAGCCCTTCCATGCGCTGCATGATCGACTGGCCGGAGCTGGCGGTTTCGTGGGTGGCGCCTGCCGCCTGATCGGCAACCCGGGCGATGCGGGTCAGCGACTGGTTCATGTCTTCGGCGACCTGCGACTGTTCTTCGGCCGCGGTGGCGATCTGGTTGGTCATGCCGCGGATCGTCTGCACCGCGCCAACTATCTGGCCCAATGCATGCTGCGCCGCCTCGATCTGGCCGAGGGTTTCGGCACTGCTCTGGCGCGAGGCTTCCATCGCGTCGCCGGCGCGGCCGGCCTGGCTCTGCAGGCGATCGACCAGCACACCCACCTCCTTGGCCGAACTCTGCGTCCGGCTCGCCAGGCTGCGCACCTCGTCAGCGACCACGGCGAAACCGCGCCCCTGCTCGCCGGCCCGAGCGGCCTCGATGGCGGCGTTGAGCGCCAGCAGGTTGGTCTGCTCGGCGATGCCGCTGATCACGGCGAGCACCTTGCCGATCTCATGGCTGTCCTGCACCAGCTGCTGCATGACATCGGACAACCCATCGACGTGGCCGCTGAGGGTGCGGATAGCGCCTACCGACTCGTTCATCACCGCACTGCCGGTGTTGGTCTCCTGCTCAGCCAGGTCGGCCGCGTTGGCTGCCTCGACGGTGCTGCGCGCGACCTCCTGGGAAGTGGCCAGCATCTCGTTCATCGCCGTGGCGACCTGGTCGATCTCGGCCTGCTGGCCTTCGACGTTGCGCGCGCTGTCCCCGGCCAGGGCGGCCATGCGCTTGCATTGGCCGTCGGCTTCGTCGGCCGCCTGCCCCACGCCGCGGATCATCTCGCCGACCTGCCCGAGCAGTCGATTGTAGGCCAGGGTGATCATGCCGATCTCGTCATCGGCGTGACGCACCTGCAGGGGTGCCGAGAAGTCGCCCTGGCTGACCCTCTCCAACCGGCCGCGCAGCTCGTCGATGTGCCGCATCAGCCAGTTCATGCCCGCGATGCGCCCGAGCACCACCAGCAGCAGGATGCACAGGGTCGAGCCCATCGCTACCCAGAGCTGCTGCGAGGCGCTGCGGTTGGCCTGCGCGGAGATCAGCGACACCGCCTCGTTGGACGCAGCGAGGATGTCGTTAGCATCGGCGGCGACGGCCTTGAGGTCGGTGCTCTTGCCGCTCGCCAGGGCCTGGACCGCTGGGCGATAGCGCTGCCAGAGCTGGTCGACGCGCTGCAGATGCTGCCGCGCACTGTCGAGCCCGACCGGGGCGATCCCCTTGGCCGGATCGCCTTGCAGCAGCAGGCGGTGCGACTGTTCGAAGCGCTCGATGGTCTTGTCCACCTCGGATGCACTACCGACGCCCTGCGCTGCCAGCAGTGCTTCCTTGATCATCTTCTGGCTGAGCATGCGCTGGGCGCCGGCCATGTCGATCTGCGTAGCGTCCTTCGACGAGAAGAACAGCACCCCCGCGGTCAAGGCCGCGCAGAGGAAGATCAGGCTGTAGGAAAAGAAGAATTGCAGGTTGATCGTGCGCAGGCCGATGCCGCGCAGGAAGGCCTGGATAAGCGTTGCCAGGGTGCTGGTCATGAGGGAGTTCCAAGGCTGAGAGGTCGCACCGCGATCAGGCTGACTGGCCTTTCGCGCTTGCCACGTATTCGGCCGGAATGGGGGGCACTTGATACCGTTGATCGCTCTTCAAGCCCTGTTTCACGGGGCTTCCAGCCATTTGCGAGGGCATGCCGAACGTGCAGCGCCACGCACTGATCCAAGTCAACGAAGGGCAGTAAAAAATCCATTGAAAACAGCCGGCATAGATGTCCTGACGTGCTGCCGGACGTATTGCCGCCCGGCCGAACCGACTGCCTGGCAAGAGGAGGCACAGCATGTTTCACGTGACCCGCATTGGCGACAACCGCATCGACATCGACTTTTCCGGCAAGCTGGACGCTGGCGAAATGCGTTTCGCCCTGGATGAACTGGTGCGCAAGTCCGAGACAATCAGCCACGGCCAGTTGCTCTTCCGGCTGGGCGATTTCGACGTACCCACCCTTGGTGCGGTTGGGGTGGAGCTGTCGCGCATCCCGCAGATGCTGCGCGTCATCCGCCGCTTTGACCGGTGCGCCGTGGTATGCGCCAAGGACTGGGTGCGCCGCGCGGCCGAGATCGAAGGCGCGTTGATTCCGGGCCTCACCATCAAGGCATTCGACCAGCACCAGAACACCGAGGCGCACCTGTGGCTGGAAGGGTCTTCCTAGCAGCGCCGCTCAACGTGGCGTACCGAACACCTGGGTCCAATAGCTGCCGGCGGCGCTGTCCTTGTCCATGACATAGGCGGCGCCCATCTCACGGAAGCCTGGATTCATGATGTTGCTGCAATGGCCGGGACTGGCCAGCCAGCCCGCCATGACCTGCTCGACCGAACCCTGCCCCGCCGCGATGTTTTCACCGATCCGCGCCCAACGGTAGCCGGCACGGCTGGCGCGATCGCTGACCTGGCTGCCATCGGGGGCCTGATGGCTGAAATAATCCTGTTCTGCCATGTCGCGACTGTGAGCCAGCGCCGCCTTGGCCAGGTTAGCGTCCCAGCTCAGCGCTGGCGCCGCCTCGAATGACTGCTTGCCGCAGGTGCGCGCCGTGGCGCGCGCGTCGTTCACGCGACTCAGGATGGCCTGCCCCACTTCTCGCCAATCTCCCAGGTCTGGCGCCAGCAACGGCTTGGCCAGCAAGACCTGCCAAGTCGCGCCTTTGCGCGAGATGCCTATTTCGGCGAAGTCGGCGCTACGTAGCGGCGCACAGTAGCGCTCTTCAAGGGCCTGCATGGCGCTTTGTGCGTTTTGTGGCCCGGTCACCGAGATAGCCTGAAGCTTGGCTGGACGATAACCCGACGCCCTCAGGGCCTTCTGCAATTGATCGCCACTGGTGGCCGGTGCCAGCTCCAGCGCCTTGTTGGGTGCCAAGGGCGCAACGGCCTCGCCCTGGCCTTCGCCGCAGGCCTCAGCCGCGTCACGAAAGTCATTGATCAAGCCGACCAGGTCTGCCTCTCCCTGGGCGCTGGCCGGTCCGCTTGTGACCAGCAGCGCCAGCGTGCCAATCGCCAGAACGGGCCAGTGTGATTCGCGCAAGCGGGAAGCGGATCGATCATCGACGTTAGTTTGCATGGGCGCTCCAGACTGAAGGGACGTTACGGATGCTGACCGCGGGAGCCGCTCTTCGACTCCCGGCGCCTGCGCCTCGCTGCAGGACTCCGCCTGGGTGGGCCGGCCAGCCGGCCGCAAAGATGCGATCATGCGCGGCCTTGCCCGTTCCCATGCCCTTACGCCAATGACCCTTTCCGACTTCCTGCTGTTCGCACTGCCGGCCATCTTTCTCACCGGCCTGTCCAAAGGCGGCTTTGGCGGCGCCCTGGGTGGCATCGCTGTCCCGCTACTGGCGCTAGCCATTTCGCCGAAGCAGGCAGCCGCCGTGATGTTGCCGATCCTTTGCCTGGCCGATGTCGTCGGTCTGAAGGCCTACTGGGGTCACTGGGACGCGGCGAACCTGAAAGTCATGATGCCTGGCGCGCTGATCGGCATCGCACTGGGGTC
Source organism: Pseudomonas sp. (assembly GCA_032064305.1). Classification (GTDB taxonomy): domain Bacteria; phylum Pseudomonadota; class Gammaproteobacteria; order Pseudomonadales; family Pseudomonadaceae; genus Stutzerimonas. The sequence continues at coordinate 69,076 of DAMBNU010000006.1, forward strand.
GCTCACGTTCGGCATGCTTGATGAGCGCATGATCGGCCTGATGATGGGCGGCATCGCCGTCGGGTTCGTGCTGCTCGGTCTGTTAGCCCGTAACGAAGAGCCGCGACCGCTGCAGCGCGGACGCGGCACGCTGCTCGCCTCGATCGCCGGCTTCACCAGTTTCGTCGCCCATGCCGGCGGGCCGCCGATCATGATGCACCTGCTGCCGCAGCAGCTCGACAAGCTGCGCTACGTGGCGACCATCAACCTGTTCTTCCTGATGACCAACGCAATCAAGCTGATTCCCTACGCCGCGCTTGGCCAGTTCAGCCGGGAAAACCTGCTGCTCAGCCTGACGCTGGCGCCGGTGGTGCCCTTCGGAGTGTGGGCGGGACTCTGGCTGCACAAGCGCATCGACCACACCTGGTTCTACCGAATCGCCCGGCTCGGCATGCTGATAGCCGGCCTGCAACTGATCTGGAAGTACCTGTAACCGGGTTGCAAGGCGCGATGCAGGGCACTCCGCCGTCAACCGCCGGCAGATTTTGCTGAACGTTAAGGGGCCAGACCAGTCGGAAACTGTGTACCCACTGCAAAGGAGTCGTCCTCATGCTGAAGTTTCTGGGCAGCACCATTGGCATCATTTTCCTGATCGGTCTGCTGGTCGTGATCGGCCTGTTTGCATTGGTTTTCTGACCGCATCGCCACCGCGTATACCAGTGCGCATCAAACGGTCCGCACACCTACAGCTTGCACAGTTTTCATCGACAGGCCGCCGCTCACCCGGCGGCCTGATCGTTTCCGCATCATGGTCCAACGGTGACGTCCATGCGCTTTCTTCCTACCTGCTCTCGTCGTTTCCCGTTCGGCGTGCAGTCTCTGTTCTGCATGCTCCTCATCTGCCTCGCGGCATCGGTGCCAGCCTTGGCTCAGGACAGTTTGGCCACGGTGCGGCTGGACGGTCGGGCATTGTTTCGCATCGGCCCCAGCGAAACGCTCGATGCCGGTCAGCGTGCGCGCCAGATCGAGCGAAAACTGGCGGCCGTGCTGGAAACGCCGAAGGGCATCCGGCGTGCCCGAATCGCGCCAGCGGAAGGACAAGACGAAGGTTTGCAGATCAGCGTCGCCGGCCGGCCGCTCATGGTGGTTTCACCGGCTGATGCCGAAGCCAACGGCGAGGCAATCGAGCGCCTCACCCGCGAGTGGGCAACCGTTATCGATGGCGCGCTGGATACGGCGGTCAAGCGGCGCGAGTCTGATCGCGGACGCTTCCTCACCTCGGTGCAGGCCAGCGTCGAAACAGCGTTCGCCCGGCTGCTGGAATCGGCCATCGACATCATCCCGCGGGTACTGGCCGCCCTGCTGGTGCTGCTGCTCTTCTGGGGCCTGGCTACCGCAGTACGCGCGCTGATGAAGTGGATCGTCAGCCGGGTGGCCAGTGACCTGACCGTCGAGAATCTGGTCCGCCAGGTGAGCTATTACGCGGTCTGGCTGCTCGGCATCATCGTCGCCGCCAGCGCCTTTGGCCTGGAGCCCGGCACCCTGGCGACCGGCCTCGGCCTGACCAGCCTGGCGTTGGGCTTTGCGCTAAAGGACATCCTGTCCAACTTCGTCAGCGGGTTGCTGATCCTCACGCTGCGACCGTTTCAGCTCGGTGACCAGATCATCATTGGCGAGACCGAAGGCAGCGTCGAGCGCATCGAACTGCGCGCCACGCAGATCCGCACCTACGATGGCCGCCGGGTGCTGGTGCCCAATGCCGAAACCTTCACTTCACGGGTCACCAACAACACGGCAGCCCCCATCCGTCGCGGCAAGGTCGTCTGCACGCTGGGGTATGAGATCGATGTCGAGGCGACCAGCTCGCTCATGCGCGACGCAGCGCAGCGAACCGGAGGTGTGCTAGCAGCGCCCGAGGCCTCGGTTCGGCTAATCGAGCTCGGCGAAGCGCGGCTGGTCTTCGACGTGCTGTTCTGGTGCGACTCACGGCGTTCGGATTTCGTCGCAACCGCTTCGGAAGTTCGTAAAAGCCTTATCGCCGCTTTGCGCGAAGCAGAGGTGGCGCTGCCCGACCAGGCGCGCCAGAACGTCGTGGTGCATACACCTGCCAGTGAATAAGCGATGCGCCATGACCTCCCGTCGCCCCAGCGCCATACGGGCCGTCATCCGACCTGCGGTGGCGAATCCTCCAATGGCGGCGGCTGTCCAACCAGAACCACGCATTATTTGAGGAGCCACCATGGGACTGTTCGACACGATCAAAGAAAAACTCGGCATGGGCGGTGTCAGCAACGAGGCGCACAAGCCCGTCGACCCGAACAACACGCCCAACCGTCACGCGCCGGACACGGTCGTTGACTCGGAACGCCCTACCGCTGCCCACAACGCAACCACCACGCCGCCGGGCGCCGCGCCGAGCCAAGAAGCGGCGGGTCCCTCAGCCTCTGCAGTGGACGTGCCCGCCAAGCTCGACGCGATGGCGGCTAGTCATCCGGAACAGCTGAACTGGCGTACCTCCATCGTCGACCTGCTCAAGCTGCTGGGGCTCGACAGCAGCCTGGAGTCGCGCAAGGAGCTCGCCACCGAACTCGGCTGCCCGCCGCAGACGATGAACGATTCAGCGCAAATGAATACCTGGTTGCACCGCACCGTGATGCACAAGCTTGCCGAACATGGCGGTACCGTCCCGCCCGAACTTCGCACCTGAACGGCAGAAGTGAGCTTGCTTGCGAACCGGTGTTCGCTGACAGCGGAGCCATCAGGCAGGCGCGGCCGGGGGGCGGATCGTGCAAACCCCGATTCGCCGGCAAGCTGGCTCCGACAAAAGGCCCGCTCCTGTATAGGAGCGAGCTTGCTTGCGAACCGGTGTTCGCTAACAGCGGAGCCATCAGGCAGGCGCGGCCGGCGGGACGGATCGTGCAAGCCCCGATTCGCCAGCAAGCTGGCTCCTACAAAACTCAGAGCTATTAACGACCCAAGACGAGGCCGCCTGTTCGCCCCGTTCAGCCATCGAGCGACGGCCCGATCATCGCCGCCAGTTGCGGATAGACGCCCGGGCAGGCAACGAGGTACGGGTTGCCCTTGAGCAGGCCATCGTTGCGGAAAAAGTCATTGACGCGCCCGCCCGCCTCCCGGACCAGCACAAGGCCGGCCAGACAATCCCAGCTTTTCAGTTCCGTCTCGTAGTAACCCAGCAGCCGTCCGGCGGCCACATAGGCCGTCATCAGCGCGCCGGAACCGTTGCGGAAGAACATCCCGCCTTCGCCCAGCAGCTTCTCCAGAAACGGAATGAAGTGCTCCTTGCCGCGCGGATGAAAGGTGCCGGTGGCCGTCACGCCTTGCGCCACATGGGTCGCGGCGCTCACGGCCAGCGGTGTGTCGTTGACGAAGGCACCCTGCCCCAGGCAGCCGTGGAATAGCTCGTCGTGGTTCGGGTCGGCAATGGCGCCCAGGTGCGGCTCACCGTCGATCAACAGGCCAACGGATACGCACCAGTTGTGCAGTCCATTGACGAAACATGCCGTCCCGTCGATCGGATCGATGACCCAGACACAGCGGGCGCCCAGATCCGCCGAACCGCTTTCTTCGCCGAGAAAGCCATCCTCGGGGAACTGCTGCGACAGGCGTTCGCGAATAAAGGCTTCGATCTGCTTGTCGGCAATGCTGACGACGTCCTGCAGGTCGGTGCCCTTGTGCTCGACCTTCAGCTCGCCACGCTTGCGGTAGTACGCCATTCCCAGCTGGGCCGCTTCCAGGGCGAGCGCCCTGGCGCAGGCGTAACGGGCAGCGATGTCGAGGTGGGAGGCGGAATCGGAAGTCATGCAGGTCCTTCGAAGGTAGGGCGCGACAGTGCGCAACCCGGCGATTCTAGTGAAACCGGCGCGCCAGGCCTATCGGCGATGGCGAAGCCGGCGCCGTGCAATGGCCCGAAGTAGGATTGAGCACACCGGCGCGCCACTAGGCGAAGCCGGGCTCGGCTCGGCAGTCACGGTGCTGCCGGCCGCAGAGCTGCGCCAGTTCGCCCAGCCAAGGCACGGGGCAATCAGGACTCGTGCTGCACTTCGTGCAGACGCACGTTGAGTTCGTCGACGATGGGCGCCCACTCGGCGTCCTCGGCCCACTCATCGGCCAGCAGGGCGCGCTGCGAGTCGTTCCAGAACGGGGCATCGGCGAGCCGCACGTCTTCGGGCAAGGGCGCGTGGCTGGCGATGAAGTCGTCAATGCTGGCCGGGTCCGACGGCAGGCCCAGCTGGTCGAACAGGGTGCTCATGTCTTTGTTGGGAAGTTCCATGCAACGGCTCCTCTGAAGGGTCGGTCTGTGCCCGACAGGTGTGGGCGATCCCTTCTGTAGAGGCGTTGGAGCGGGCAACAGTTCAACCCGCGGGCAGCATGCATGCGCGCCGCCGGCAGGGACGGGCCCGCCCCTGCCGGGCAGCCCGTCCGGGCGTCACGCGGCCTTGTCGAACAGCCGCCGGCCTTGATCCAGGCACTGGTCCACCAGCCACTTGCCGTGGGCGATCGACGCGCGCTGGGCCTGCTCGAGCTCGGCCATGAAGGCATGCCCGACCGGCAGCGCCATGCGCCGGGTAACCTGTCCCTGGGCATTGGCGATACGGCAACCGCCCGCCCAGGGCGTCGGAGTGCCGGGGTGTTCCATCACTTCGGCGGTGATGACGTGGTCGCGGTATTCGCATTGCATCATGGTCATGGTGTCCACCTCTCTGCAGTTGCTGCGCGTTTGGTGCAAGGACGTCCGCGCAGCGGGTCGTTCCCCCTCTGGTCAAGGTCCGCCTCGGGTCCTCATGCGGTGATTGCAGACTGTGTGAAATCATAGCGAGCGACAGTCAAGCGAGGACGGGTCCCCACTGGTGACAGGCGAGGAAGCGGGCTGGGCTCGCACGCGAGTTCACGAGCCGTAAATGAGCTGTCCGCGCCTGTTTTTAACGCTGCATAACCGAGCGCAGTCGTATCGCACAGTCTGGTCTGCATGCCTCTGCGGTACCTCCAATGGGTATAGCACAGCACACCGGCCAGACGATGCCGGTGGTCGCCTGGCGCCAAGCCGGGGTCGGGTCGGGTCGGGTCGGGTCGGGCAGCGGCGCAGAAATGCAACAGGCCGGCAATTGCCGGCCTGTGCGGGTGTATGGCGCGAAGGCCCTCGCCCTCGAGCACGGAACGTCTTCTATAACGCGCGCAGCTGCTCATCGGCCAGGTAATCGGCTTCCAGCAGCGCATCTCGGCCTTCGACCTCGAGCGTCTCGCCTTCAGCGGGCACCGGGGCGGTGGCGCGCTTGCTGCGCAGCTTGCCGAACTGGTGCGTGAGCGCGTTGTTGAGCTTGTCGATGGCACCGTCGACCGCCTGCTCCAGGGTAGCGGCCTTGTGTGTCACCGATACCGGCTGTTGCCCCTTGGGGCGCGCCTCGATCTGGCAACGCTTGTCGTGCGCGCCGGCCTTGATCCCGTTCTCATCATTCAGGTGCACCACCACGCGGGTGACTTCGTCGTCGAAACGATCCAGCTTGTCAGCGACCGTGCCGCTGACCCACTCGACCAGACGGGCACTGCCTTCGATGTGGTTATCGCTATGTACTTGGATCTGCATAAGCTCTTCCTTCTACGCGATCGGGGTAACCACCGTTCAGCCTCAAACGGCCTGGCCTAGGAATGCCACTATTAGGAGAATTAAGCAAGGTCGGCTCCTCGGCGCGACGCCGCCGATCAGGCCTCGCCGGAGAGCTTTTTCTTCGGATAGATGTCGTAGCGGCTGGACTTGCCCTCGAGGGTGTAACCCGGCTTGGCGCCTTCGATCGCCGGAGCTTTGCGCGGTCGCTTCACCACCACCCGGTGGCTGGCCAGTGCCAAGGCCCGTTCGAGCAGGATAGCGGCGTCCGGGTCATCACCGACGAAGGGGCGGAACAGGCGCATCTCCTTTTTTACCAGGGCGCTTTTTCCCCGATGCGGGAACATCGGATCGAGGTAGATCACCTGTGGCGGCTCGTCCGGCCACGCGGCCATCAGCTCGATGGCGTTACCCTGGCGCAACGCCATGCGCTCGACGATGGGTCGCACTTCGGCATCCGTCCGGCCCCGGGCCAGGCCATCGGCGAGGAGCGCCGCGATCAGCGGCTGGCGTTCGACCAGCACCAGGGTGCAACCGAGCGTCGCGAGCACGAAGGCGTCCCCCCCGAGCCCGGCAGTGGCATCCAGCAAACGCGGTCGAACGCCCGGCTGGATGCCGACTGCCTTGGCGATCATCTGCCCGCTGCCGCCGCCGAACTGCCGTCTATGTGCTGCGCCACCCTCGAGAAAATCCACCCGCAGCGGGCCAGGCGCCTGCGGACCGAGCTGCTGCAACTGCAGGCCTGCTGGACCGAGCTGCAGGGCGAAATCCGCCTCGTCCGCCTGTAGCGGCAGCCCCAGTTGCGCCGCCAGAACGGCGGCCTGGGCAGCAAATGACGGCGCAAGGGCTTCGACTCGGACCAACGGGGCAGGCGTTGTCATGGGGGGCTCGCAGGCGGAAAACGGCGCATTTTGCCAGAGCCCGCGCCGCGCCGCCTCAGCGGCACAGGCCGAAACCGCTCATGTCGACATGGAAATGGTCACGGTGCGCGGCGTTGTAGTCGGGGCTCAGGGTGATACGAAATGCATTGCAGGCCGCCGCACGGACTTCCCGCAGGAAGCGCGCCTTGTCCCCCCCTCCTGCCCAGTCCCGCGCCACGGTGATGCGCGTTCCGTCCTGCAGGCGAAACCCGGCCAGATCCAGCGCATTGGCCGAGGCGTGCTGGCTGCGCCGGGTGCTGCCCGCGATGTTGCGACAAGCAAAGCTGCCGAAATGATCGACCTGCGCGACGGGTTGGCCGAATACCCGCTGCGCTGCCGGCTGCAAGCCGTGCCGCTCGAACAGGGCGTAGGCCGCCGCCAGAGGGCATGTCGCCAGGAACGGGTTGTTGAAGCGCACCGCCGAGCCGCTGATGCGCACCGCATCCTCGATGGGGCAACCGCGTCGCGCAGTGCTATCGGGCACGGCGGAGTAGATGAGATCGGAAGTTTTCAGTGCCTGCTGGCACCGGCCGCGGTCGCCCTGCACGCGACGCAGCTTGTAGGGGGTAAGCAGATTCGGAGGCTCGCGAATGTCGAGAGCGGCCCAGGGGTTCCACTGCGGCGGCACCTCAACGTGCCCGCGCCAGACCGCATAGGCGAATCCAGCCAGGATGAGCAATAGCAGGAAGAAGAGTCGACCAAACGTCATGCAGGCTTTGGCAGTGCCATCGATTCAAGGTTGCACCGCTGCAGGTCAGGGTGATTGCCGCTGGTCTGCCGTTGGTATCCGGCTCACCGCCGTGCTGCTTGAAACCCTTTTCAGCAGCAGGCAGTCCACCCTTCTTATTCAGTTCATGCTGCCCGTCGGTTGATGCCGGGCAGAGCTTGAGCGCAGCAGATCAAGGGGGCTTGCGACGTGACGGGTTGGCTTGAGGCGGGATTCTGGGGATTGCTTGCCGGCAGCGCGCTACTCCTGGGCGCCGGAATCGGCTTTTTCATGAAGGTGCCTCAGCGTCTCGTCGCGGCAGTCATGGCATTCGGCAGCGGCGTGCTGATCTCTGCCCTGTCGTTCGAACTGATGGATAAGGCATTCCAGCGTGGCGGACTGGACTCGACGGGGTTGGGATTTCTGGCGGGCGCGGTCGTCTATACCGGCGCCAACTGGGCTCTGTCGCGATTTGGCGCCCGGCACCGCAAGCGATCCGGCGGCCAACAGGCGTCGGAAACGGATCAGACAGGCAGCGGCCTGTCGATCGCGCTGGGTGCATTGCTCGATGGCATTCCCGAATCCATCGTGATCGGCCTCAGCCTGCTGCAAGGAGGCGCCGTCAGCATCGTCGCCGTGGCGGCGATCTTTCTGTCGAATTTTCCGGAAGGGCTTTCCAGCGCAGCCGGCATGAAAAAGGCCGGTCGGCGAGGCGGCTACGTTTTCGGCGTCTGGGGTGGCATCGCGCTGGCTTCAGGAATCGCCGCGATTGCAGGGTACGTGCTGTTCACCGACAGCTCTCCGGATGTCGTGGCGGCCACCACGGCGGTCGCCGCGGGCGCGATCCTGGCCATGCTGGTCGATACCATGATTCCCGAGGCGTTCGACGAAACGCACGACTTCGCCGGCCTGATCACCGTGGCCGGCTTTCTTGTTGCTTTCGGGCTGAGCAAGCTGGGCGGCTAAAACCCGTGTATTGGTTGGGTAGCCGCGGTATCCAGCTTGATGCCCGATCAAGCCATGACATCGGCTTCCACTCCGCCAGCGCTAGTCGCGCAGCAGCGACAACTGTGGCTCGTGCTGTCTTGCCGTCATTTCCAACGGCTGGAGCCCCGGCAGCCGATGCGCGAGTCGCCGGTGAAAGCGCAAAGCCAGATCGGGCGCCAGCCGATTGTCCGGCGTGTGCAGGTAGACATGCGGGCGCTTGCCTGCCTCGATCCACCCCGCCACTTTGTCCACCCAGGGCGCGAGAAAGCGATCATTCTCGGCGAGGTCAGGGTGCCCGACGAAGCGCAGCTGAGGCGATTGACTGAAGGCTGCAGGCCGCACCGGCAACCGCGGCTTCTTGTCCTGCGCGTGGCGCACGGCGGAGTCGGCGGTCTGGCAGCTGAACAGCGCGCGAGTGTCCATGCAGATCCGCTCGACGCCATACCCTAGAAGCAGCCGGTTCAGGGCACGCTCTTCCTCGCCTCTGGCGAAGAACGCAGGATGACGCACCTCCACTGCCAGCGGCCTGTCGAGTATCTCGATCAGCTGCGCGAGCTCGGCGAGTCGGGCCGGACCGAAGCTTGCCGGCAGTTGCAGCCAGAACGGCGTAATCCGCGCCGCCAGCGGAGCCATCAAGGTGCGGAATGCCAGGATCAGCTCACCGGCCTCACCCAGGTCCGGCGCCTGGCTGATCTCGCGCGGCAACTTGGCGCAGAAGCGAAACCCCTCGGGCATCAGCGCCGCCCAGCGCTCGACCGTTCCGGCAGCGGGCCAGGCGTAGAGCGTGGTGTTGCCCTCCACGGTGTTGAACACCGAGCAGTAGCGCGAGAGAAACTCGCTGGTCGGCACGCCCTGCGGGTACAGCGAACCGCGCCAGGCGGCATCGCTCCAGGACGGGCAACCGAGGAAGTAGGGAAGCGGCACGCGCGGCGCTCCACGCCTCAGGCGTAGAGATCCAGCCCGAGAACCTCATGGGCATCGAGATCGGCTGTGAAGCCGGCCGTGGTGCCATAGCTCTGCAGTGCCTGGGAGGCGCGGCTGGTCAGCGGTCGCTCCATCATGGCTTCGAAGCGCGCCGGCATGAAGTCGCCGGAGATCACCGAGCCGAAGTCTGATGATTCGGTACGGCTGCGGCGAGAGAGGTGTTCGTAGGTGGCGTCCGCCTGGCTCGAAGGCGTGGCAATCGACTCGCGTGCCTGCTCCGCGGCCCGTTCGCTCTCGCGATAGGGGACCGGCGCACTGCCACGCTGGGCAGGACGCTCGATGGGATAGGCGGAGGGGGCGAGACCGTTGAGGCGCATCATTCACCTGTTCAAGTTCGGCGACTCTAGCGAGCAGTTCCGAAATTGGCAATGCCGCTGATCACCGCGCGGCCTTCGGCGTGGCGACATTGTCGCGCAGGTAGATCGGCTGTGCCTGATCGGCCTCCACCGCTTCCCCGCGCCGCCAGGCAAAACCGGCCAGCTCGAGCAGGTCCTGAGCATGCGGCAGCAGGGACGAATCCACCGTAGAGGGCTGCACGGCCAGCCGCGCGCCATAACCCCAACCCGTGCCGACGCCGACCCACTCGCCTGCGCTGTCGCGTGGCAGGCTGACCTGTTCCGGCGGCAACACGGCTTCGAGGCCACACAGCTGCATTTCGCCGTCGTGGGAGCGGTAGCAGCCCCAGTAGACCTCGTCCATGCGTGCATCAATCGCCACCGCGACCTGACGGCTGCCCTGCTCGCGATGCGCGCGCTGCGCAATGGTCGCCAGGGTCGAGACCGGCAGTACTGGCCGCTGCAACGCGAACGCCAGGCCCTGCACCACCCCCACGGCGATTCGCACCCCGGTAAAGGCGCCGGGACCACGCCCGAACGCCAGCGCATCGACGGCCGACAATGCAATGCCCGCCTCGCCCAGCAAGGCCTGGATCATCGGCAGCAGCCGCTGCGCATGGAGCCGCGGAATCACCTCGTACTGACTCAGCACGCGACCCTCGTGCAGCAGCGCAACGGAGCAGGCTTCGGTGGCGGTATCCAGGGCCAGCAGCGTGGTCATCGGCAAGTCCGGTCAGTGAAAAAAGGGCAGCGATTGTATCAGTTGCCGCGGCAGGCGATCAGCACTGCCCCAACGCGGGCGGCACACATGAAAACGGCCCGCAAGCGGGCCGTTGAAATACCTCGGAAGTGATCAGCTGAGTGCGGCCATCACTTTGTCCGTGATGGCTTCCACCGAGCCGACGCCTTCGACGCGACTGCACTTGGGCTTGCCCTGGGCGGCTTCGAGCTGCTGGTAGAACGCGACCAGCGGCTTGGTTTGGGAATGGTACAGGCTCAGGCGATGCCGGATGGTCTCTTCCAGGTCGTCCTTGCGCTGGATCAGCTCCTCGCCGGTGAGGTCATCCACGCCCGCGACTTTCGGCGGGTTGTGCTCGGTGTGGTAGACCCGGCCGGACGCCGGATGCACGCGACGGCCAGACAAGCGACCGACAATCTCTTCGTCATCCACGGCGATTTCGAGCACATGGTCGAGGTCGACACCGGCATCACGCAGCGCTTCGGCCTGGGGGATGGTCCGCGGGAAGCCGTCGAACAGAAACCCGTTAGCACAATCGGACTGCTGCAAGCGCTCCTTGATGAGCGCAATGATGATCTCGTCGGAGACCAGGCCGCCGCTGTCCATCACGTCCTTGACCTGCAGGCCCAGCGGGGTGCCAGCCTTGACCGCGGCACGCAGCATGTCGCCGGTGGAGATTTGCGGGATGGCGAACTTCTCGGTGATGAAGCGAGCCTGTGTGCCTTTCCCGGCACCGGGCGCTCCCAGCAAAATGACGCGCATGGAGTGATCCTCGAGTTTGCAAAAATGGATGTCGCCAGGGGCGATGCGGTGCACCCTGCCCCCTGGCGAATCAAAAATTCTGGTTTGCCGCCATGCGACAAAAGGTTGAACACGATACACAGCGCACAGAACCCAGACAAGCCGCCCCCGGCGGCGCCCAAGCGCCCGCCGGGCGCGGCATCGGCTGGCGCGCGGCGGTGCTGGCAACGGTCAGCCGGACACTGTGCGGGCGCCTGGCGCGGCGCTGCGGCGGAGCTCAACCGGTGTTGCGCAACCCCGCGGCAATGCCGGCGACGCTGACCAGCAGGGCTTGCTCCAGCGGGCTTTCAGGCGGGTTCTGCTGTTGCCTGGAGCGCGCCAGCAGCTCGGTCTGCATCAGGTGCAGCGGATCGAGGTAGGTGTTGCGCAGACTGAAGGCCTCCAGGGTCGTCGGGCTGTGGCCGAGCAGCTCCGACTGACCGGTCAGCGCGCGCACCGCCTCGACCGCCTGCGACAATCGGTCACGCAACGCCTGCCCCAGTGGCTGCAGCGACGGGCTGACCAGCCGCTCGTCGTAGCGCCGGGCAATGTCCGCGTCGGCCTTGGCCAGCACCATTTCCAGCATGTCGATGCGCGTGCTGAAGAACGGCCATTGCTCGCGCATGAGCTTGAGCCGGTCGCCGTCGCCGCGCTTAAGGGCCGCCTCCAGCGCCTGCTCCCAGCCAAGCCACGCCGGCAGCATGAGGCGGGTCTGGGTCCAGGCGAAGATCCAGGGGATCGCCCGCAGGCTTTCCACGCCGCCCTCCCGTCGCTTGGCCGGGCGGCTGCCCAGGGGCAATCGGCCAAGTTCCTGTTCCGGCGTGGCCTGGCGAAAATATTCCACGAACTGCGGGTGGTCGCGCACCACGCTGCGGTAGGCGCTGACGCCCGTCGCGGCCAGCTGCTCCATGGTGTCGCGCCAGTCCGGCTCGGGCGGCGGCGGTGGCAGCAGGGTGGCCTCAAGCACAGCGGCCAGGTAGAGGCTGAGGTTCTGCTCGGCGATATCCGGCAGGCCGAACTTGAAGCGGATCATCTCGCCCTGCTCGGTGGTCCGGAAACGCCCGGCCACCGAGCCTGGCGGCTGCGACAGGATCGCCGCATGCGCCGGGCCGCCGCCACGTCCCACGGTGCCGCCGCGGCCGTGGAACAGCAGCAGTTCGACCTGGTGCGCCCGGCAGATCTCCACCAGGCGCTCCTGCGCCCGGTATTGCGCCCAGGCCGCGGCGGTGGTGCCGGCGTCCTTGGCGGAATCGGAATAGCCGATCATCACCTCCTGGGGGCCCTGCAGACGCTGGCGGTAGCCGGGCAGGCCCAGCAGCCGTTCGATGGTCGGCCCCGCGTTGTTCAGGTCGTCGAGGGTTTCGAACAGCGGCACCACCCGCATCGCTCGCTGCAGGCCGGCTTCCTTGAGCAGCAGCTGTACCGCCAGCACGTCCGAAGCGCCACGCGCCATGGAGATGACATAAGAACCAAGCGATGCGCCCGGCGCGTTCGCCACCACCCGGCAGGTGTCCAACACCTCGGCGGTGTCGGCCGACGGTTGGAAATGCGCCGGCAGCAGCGGACGACGGTTGTTCAATTCGCGTTGGAGGAAATCCAGCCGTTGCGCCTCGTCCCACTGGTCGTAACGGCCCAGGCCCAGGTAGTCGGTGATCTCCGCCATGGCCGCGAGGTGGCGCGCGCCGTCCTGGCGTACGTCCAGGCGCACCAGGAACAGGCCGAACGCCGCGGCCCGGCGCAGGGTGTCGAGCAGCTCGCCGTCAGCGATCATGCCCATGCCGCAGGCATGCAGCGAGTGGTAGCACAGCTCCAGCGGCTCGCGCAGGTCGCGGTTGTCCACCAGCACCTCTGCCGGCGCCGGCCGGTCCTGCTCGAGGGCGGCGCTGGCCCAGTCGCGGGTGATCTGCAGCCTTTCGCGCACGCCTTTGAGCAGCGCCCGGTACGGTTCAGCCGTTTCGCCGGTATGGCGCAGCAGCTCGTCACTGGCGGTCTGCATGGACAGCGCAGTGATCAGCCCCTCGATGTCGCGCAGGAACAGGTCGGCGGCGACCCAGCGCGCCAGCAGCAGCACCTCGCGCGTGACCTTGGCCGTCACGTTGGGATTGCCGTCACGGTCGCCGCCCATCCACGAGGCGAAACGGATCGGCGCGGCTTCCAGCGGCAGGTGCAGGCCGGTACTGCGGGCAAGCGCCTGGTCGGCCTGGCGCAACACGTTTGGCAGCGCCTGCCACAGTGAATTCTCGATCACTGCGAAGCCCCACTTCGCCTCCTCCACCGGGGTCGGCCGGCTGCGGCGAATCTCCTCGGTATGCCAGGCTTCGGCAACCAGCCGCTGCAGCCGCAGTTCGATCCTGCCCAGTTCTGCCGCGCCCAGGTCGGTGTGGTCGCGCGCCGCCAGCTGCGCGGCGATGGCGTCGTACTTCTGGATCAGGGTGCGCCGCGAGACCTCGGTGGGGTGCGCGGTCAGCACCAGTTCGATATCCAGCCGGCCGACCTGGCGGGCCAGGAACTCCTGATCGAAGCCCTCCCCCTTGAGCCGTTCCAGCAGGCCACCCAGGGCACCGGCCTCGAACGCCGCCGGCTCTCCCGGCCGTCGCCGACGCACCTGGTGATACTGCTCGGCGATGTTGGCCAGGTTGAGGAACTGGTTGAACGCGCGTGTCATCGGCAGCAACTCGTCGTCGGCGAGGCCGTCGAGCGTCTCGCGCAATTGCTGCGCCCCTTCTGCCGAGCCGCGGCGCGCGGCCTTGGCGCCCTTGCGGATGCGCTCGATCTTCTCGAAAAAGGCATCGCCATGCTGGGCGCGGATGGTGTTGCCCAGCAGTTCGCCGAGCAGGTGAACGTTCTCGCGCAGGCGCGCGTCGATCTTCGCCATGTTCCTGTCTCCCGGACCGCAGCTGTCTACGCGTAACCGATATGCAACCTGGGCTGAACGGCTACGCTGTTGGAACCCTCCAAACAGAGTGCCCAGCGCGCTCGCCGAAGACAAGGCATCAGCCACTCGACCCTTCGGTGTTCGCACGCAAGTCAGCCAACAGCGCTCGCCACGGCGGGCTAAGGATGCCGCGAGATGAAGATTTCAGAACTGGTTCGTGAATGGGAAAGCAGCGCCACCGGACGGATGAGCAATACGCACTACAGCATTCCGCTGGACGTCGAGAGTGCCGCCCGCCTGGCCGCCTTGGCCGAGATGTACCCCAAGCGCAGCACCGAGGAGCTGCTCGGGGAGCTGGTGGGTGCCGCCCTCGAGGCGATCGAGACCAGCCTGCCCTATCAGCGGGGTTCGCGGGTGATTTCCACCGACGAGCAAGGCGATCCGATCTACGAGGACATCGGTCCGACGCCGCGCTTCCTCGCCCTCTCGCGCAAGCACCTGGAGCGCCTGCTGGCCGAGCAGGGCGCGCAATCCTGACACCCGTTGCCTCGGCGCGGCCGACCCGTCGGGCCGCGCCGGGCTGCGGTAGCGAAACGCCCCTGCCAGCGTCCTTCTCCGGGGCACCGAGCGGTCTGAACCGCCGCTTGCAGACAGCCGCCGCGCAATCCAACTGGAACGATTGCCGCCCGATGGCCTCACAAAAACATGCCCGTTCTGATTGCCGGGGCCAGTTAAGCGCCTGGCACGCGGCCTGCGGGCACTGTTCTCGACAACCAACTGGAGACTGGCCATGAATATGAACACCACCGAAAGCCCCCTATCGCGATTTCAGCTGCCCAAGCTGGCCGCTGTAGCCTTGGGAGGACTGCTGCTGGTTGGCTGTGCCGGCAATCCACCTAACGAACAGTTCGCCGTTACCGAGTCGGCCGTACGTAGCGCGGTCAGCGCCGGTGCGACCCAATACGCCCCGGTCGACATGCGCGCCGCCCAGGAGAAGTGGAAAGAGGCCGAGCTGGCCATGCAGAAGGAAAATTACGACAAGGCCCGCAAGCTCGCCGAACAGGCCGAGTGGGATGCCCGCGTCGCCGAACGCAAGGCCCAGGCCGCCAAGGCCCAGAAAGCCGTGGAGGATGCACAAAAGGGGATTCAGGAGCTGCGTGAAGAAAGCATGCGTGGCCTGCAGCAGTGATTTCGCCCTTCCTTCCCGCCTTCCCCTTTAGCAGAGGATGAACCGACATGCATAAGCTAGTAGCCATTCCCACCGCGATCGCCATGAGCATCGGCCTGGCGGCCTGTTCGTCGCAGCCCAACCAGAATCTGGAAACCGCTCGCGCCGAATTCTCCGCGCTGCAGAGCAACCCGCTGTCGCAAAAGTACGCCGCGCTGGAAACCCAAGACGCGAGCAAGCAGCTGGACAAGGCCAATGATGCCTATTTGAAGGACGCCGACGAGGAACGCGTCGACCAGCTGGCCTACCTGGCCAACCGTCGTATCGACCTGGCGGAGCAGACCATCGAGCTGCGCAAGGCCGAGGAGCAGATCGACGAAGCCTCCACCAAGCGCGCCCAGGCGCGCCTGGAATCGCGCGAAGCCATGCTCAAGCGCCAGCAGGACGAGATTCGCAAGCTCCAGCAGGATCTCCAAGCCAAGCAGACCGAACGCGGCACGCTGGTTACCTTCGGCGATGTGCTGTTCGACCTGGACAAGGCGAACCTCAAGCCAGCAGGCATGCGCGATGTACAGAAACTCGCTGACTTCCTCAATGAGAACCCGGATCGCAAGATCATGGTCGAGGGCTATACCGACAGCACCGGATCGGACGCATACAACCTGAAATTGTCGGAGCGCCGCGCCGAGGCAGTGCGCCGTGCCCTGACACGCGCCGGGGTCGATGCACAGCGCATTCAGACCGTCGGCTACGGCGAGGAGTACCCGGTGGCCAGCAACGACACGCCGGCCAGCCGCGCGATGAACCGCCGCGTGGAGGTCACCATCTCCAACGACGACAAGCGCGTAGCGCCGCGTTCGTCAATGCAGTGATTGACAGCGCATAGTCGCGCGGTAAACGCTGCCGACCGCCGACGCCGCATGAAAAAGCCCGCCCCGATGATGGCGGGCTTTTTCATGCCGGGCTGTGCCGGTCATGGTGTACACGTCACGGCCGGGTCGTCGGCGCCTCGGCCGGCGGGGCGTCCTGACCGACGCAGCGGATCGCGCGCTTGCGGTTGTCCACCAGCACGCCGGTCAGGCCCTTCTGCTCGGTGTCAAACAGCACCAGCACCCCGTCGATGCACTGTGCCACCTGTGGCGCCGGCGTGAGCGACACGCGATAGTCCTCGCCGGGAACCGTCTTGAGCATGGTGTAGTCGGCCAGCAGCAGGGCATCCTGGGGCTTGGCGATGTGAACGTAGCCGTAGTAGGAGAGCACGGCAACGGTGCCGATGACGCTGCCGATAGCGGTGAGGATCAGCGGGATGGGGTTGCGTTCGGACATGGACGGAGGCGCCTGATCATCAAGGGGGCGGCATTGTCGCAAAAATCGTCCGGCCAATGCCAAGGCCAGATGGCCGCGCCGCGTCCAGCCCGCCGCCTGGCCCGCACGGTTCACGCCGAGTGATCACGCGTCATCGCCAACATCGATAGCGCTTCCCAGCGCGGCGTCCAGCCGGGATGGTAGGACCCTGGCGGCGCGCCGCATCGTACCCTCGCATCCAGACACAGGGCCGACATCCCATGCACGACTCCAGCAGCCCCGACGACCTTCTCGCGCAACCCTTCGTTGCGATACCCGACCTGATCGCCCGTTGGGCCCGGCAGCACGGTACGCGCCCGGCGCTGATCCAGGACGCGCACCGGTTGAGCTACGCCGAGCTCGATGGCGCGATGGACCGCGTCGCCGCTGCGCTGCAGCGCGACGGGTTTGCCCCGGGCGACGTACTCGCCGTCTGCGCCTTCAACAGCGTCGACTACGCCACCCTGTTCCTCGGCGCGCTGCGTGCCGGTGTGGCGGTCGCGCCGCTAGCGCCTTCGGCCAGCCCCGACAGCCTGCTGGGCATGCTGGCCGACGCCGCGCCGCGGCTGCTATTTATAGACGCCCCGGCAGCGCGGCACCTCGGCCCGGTGGCGAGCCGCCTGCCCTGCCCGACCCGGCGGCTCGAGGCAGCTGCCGAAGACGGGCTGGCCGCCTGGCTGAGCGAGGCGGCGCCAGCTCCGGTGAGCATCCAGCCAGAATGGCCGTTCAACATCATCTATTCCTCCGGAACCACGGGCGAGCCCAAGGGCATCGTCCAGTCCCACGCGATGCGCTGGGCGCATGTCCGGCGCAGCGCGGCGTACGGCTATGCGGACCAGGCGACCACGCTGATCTCCACGCCGCTTTACTCCAACACCACCCTGGTCGCCTTTCTGCCGACGCTGGCGCTGGGTGGCAGCGTGGTGCTGATGAGCAAATTCGACGCCGGCGAGTACCTGCGCCTGGCCGCGCAACACAGGGTCACCCACACCATGCTGGTGCCGGTGCAATACCAGCGGATCATGGCGCACGACGATTTCGACCGGTACAAACTCGACCACTTCCGCTACAAGATGTGCACCAGCGCGCCCTTCGGCGCTGCGTTGAAGGCCGAGGTGCTGGCGCGCTGGCCGGGGGGCCTGGTCGACACCTACGGCATGACCGAAGGCGGCGGCACCTGCATCCTGGCCGCGCATGAGCACCCCGACAAACTGCACACCGTTGGTAAGCCCGCCGAGGGGCATGACATCCGCGTGATCGACGACCAAGGCAACGAACTGCCCGCCGGAGCGGCTGGCGAGATCGTCGGGCACTCGCCGGCCATGATGACCGGCTACCTGAACAAACCGGAGAAGACCGCCGAAGCGGAATGGTTCGACCCCAGTGGCAAGCGCTTCATCCGCACCGGCGATGTGGGTCGCTTCGATGAGCAGGGCTTTCTCACCCTTCTGGACCGCAAGAAGGACATGATCATCTCCGGCGGTTTCAATCTCTATCCGAGCGATCTGGAAGCCATCCTCCGGCATCACCCCGCTATCGCCGATGTGGCCGTCGTCGGCGTGCCATCGACGCGCTGGGGCGAAACACCGGTTGCGTTTGTCGTGCCCTCCCCCGGCACGACGGATTCGCCCGAGGCGCTGCTGGAGTGGTTCAACAGCCAGGTGGGCAAGACCCAGCGCCTGGCCAGCTTGGAGCTGACAGACGAGCTGCCGCGCAGCGCCATCGGCAAGGTACTCAAGCGCGAGTTGCGGGATCGATACCTGGCGGAGCACGGCACGGCCGCTTGATGGGGAATTACCCGACGTAGTCGCGTTGGGTTTGGTCTTGCAGCGTGCGGCCTTAAGGCGCTTGAGCCGCAGCGAAAGCCGTTGCATTCGCAGTGAGGGCTTCCTTTTCATTTATGGATGGTCGACAAACTCGATTTTCTATAAAGAAGCCCCACCAAAGCACTTTCATAACCTTCTAGCCCCGAGGCTCAACCCCTAATCACGCTAAGGAATGCATGAACTTCAGGCCCGGAGGATGGGTTGAGCTAAGCGGTACCCGTCAACAATTCCGCAATGCGATGGGTATTTCTCCAAGCGTGCCTTACACAAGTAACGACAGAGTTAGCCAGCACAGCCGAGCACGCTTAATTCTTCGCGAGCCAGGAACTTCGGAAGCAATCAGTCTTCTGTTTCCACTGATTCACAGTCAACTGCACCGAATGCTTCCGCCGAGACAGGCATGAAACATTTTTTCTTCTGCTCGCCAGTTGGCTCCAGTGGAGTAATACTTAAGTCTATAGAGATACCATCATCAGAGATCTTAATACCTGTCACCGCAGTATCAGAAAAGTCAGTCCAAAAAGATTTCCCATCAAGGCTGCAGAACTTTTTAGTCGTAGCAACATTCCATTTATTCTTAGAATCAATGAGCTGAAAGTACGTACAGGGTTCTCCATAAACCTGGAAGTATCTAATCAAATTTTTACCATACCTCACCGACTGTGCTTCAGAAATCTTGCTATAAGCAATTTCTTCGGCGTTTGCATGCGCAACGAAAACCAGAAGCACTAGAAGTTTAAATTTCATTTATGGGGCGCCTTAGATAAGCAACTCGGCGATTAAAACGATCTTCTGGGACGTTTAGCCATTTCGAGCGATCAGCCATGACCTCACGAAGTCCTTCGGTATCGTTATCAACAAAATATTGCTGGACCTTCTCTCTTGAAGCCGGCGTATAGTCACCTCGATAGATTAGGTCTACTACTAGGTCTTGGATTTTTTTATCAGTAGCTTCCCAGTTTAGAACACCATAACTGACTATATTTGAAGCAGAGTTCGAGATACGTATTACTTCACTCTTCATGAAATTATAAACAGGAACGAAGAGATCGTACTGCTGCTTGCGAGAGATTTTCGACTCCCTGATCATTGAACTTGCCGAGCTGAGGTAATCTTTAGCTGCCTGCCCCTTTAGGTGTTTCGCACCAAGTAGCCAGCTATAAAGCGGCTCCGCTATTTTTGCTGCAGAAAGGTCTTTTTCTGGATGTGGACGCTGACCTAGATCATACCCCCTGCCGATCGTTACACCAGATACACCTCCGGGCCAGTGTATGACTCTACTAAAGTAGATATGCAGAGGTTGAGCCGGGTCCTCAATGTCATTTCCTTCAACATCGAACGTCAACTGACCACGTGGTACTTTTAACCATTTTAGGTCATATTCATCATCCAAAACCATGAAGCCTGCAAGCAACTCCATTGGCTGAAAATGCCAAACCACCCCATCCGCATTGATTCCGTGCTTCCCGCCCAACTCCTTCCACCACGACAGTTTCTCGATCCGCTTCTTCTCTTCAGCCCAGTCCGGGTTTGGGTCGGTGGGGCTGTGTTCCATTAGTTCATCCAGCTCGTCCCACTTGTCCGGGTTCCAGAACCATTCGCTTTCATGTTTGGTGATCAGCTGTGCGATGGATTGGGCATGCCAAGGCTTGCCGAGAGCAGTTCTGATTTCTTCTGGAGTGATTTTTTGGTCGCCGTTACCGTCGAGGATGGCGCATAGGCGTTGCTTGACCGGGCCCTTGTCGGATTGGTCGATCATGCCCTTGTAGCTGGCACGTTCGCTGTCGATCAGCCGGCGCAGGGCTTCGAGGTGATACGCCAGGGCCCCGGCCGGGCGTTCGCGGTCTGCGATGAAGTCGTAGCCCTCCCACTCCCAAGGGCTGTGTCGAGTGGTGATCATTTCCTGCTCGGCGAGCCAGCCGCTGATCGGCTGGCCGTCCTTGTCGACCAGCAGGTTATCGAGACGCCACCAGCGGGTTTCGGGGCGGCATGACATGCCGCCAGTACTGGCAGGCACGACCAGCTTGGCGTCTGCCGGCAGGCTGTCGAGCAAGCTCTGCGGCAGCATGAGATCTACGCCGACCATCACCCCTTCGTCGCTGAGCCTGGGCGGATTGTCGGCATCGATGCCCTCGCGATGCGGAATCAGTTTGCTGGCGCCTTTGTGGATCTTCAGCAGGGTTTTCTGAGTATCCGGAAGGCGAGAGGCATAAGCCCTGCTCTGGGCAACGAATGCTGGCACGTCATCGCAGCTGAATACCTCCAGATGCAGCAGGGGTTGGGGCATGGCTTCGTCGTGGTTCTGATAGCGGCCAAGGTGGCCGATAAGGTCGCCGGCCCTGATCGGCACGGGCTGCTCCAGTACCACGACGCTGCCTTTGGCTTTGGGCTCGCTGAGTGCCTTGAGGAACTTGAAGGCCAGGTAACCCGGTAGGGTTCCTTCGCCATCGGCAGGTGCCAGAGCAGGCCGCGCCGCTCCGCTGACGATGCTCAATAACTTGCGAAACTGGCCGTTGCTAGCGCCAACCCTGACCCGCGTTCCCTTGGGTAAAGCGGCCAATATGCTCGCGCTCTGGCTGGGCTCGGCACGGACATTGAGGTCCGAGCCCTGTGTTTCGACGCAATAGATCCCTTCGCCCCAGAAGTCAGGGCGTGGCAGGCTCGCTTGAGCTTGGTATCCGGCCCAGTCCTGCAGATGCATGTAGAGGCTGTAGAACGTCAAGGCCGGCGCTGACGCGTCCGATACGGGCGCTGGGTGCAATGGCGGAAGTGCCAGCCGATGCCTGACCAACACGAACCCGGTGGAAAAAAGCGCGCGCTTGATCAGCGGAATCTCGCCGGTGTACTCGCTTATCGGATATTGCTCGTCGATGCGGTAGGCGATCACCTCTCCATCGGCAATGCACCGCACGCTCGACTGATCGAAGGTACCGGCGGTGCCTTGGTCAAAGTGCACGCCGCCATGCCACAGGCCGTTGGCGCCCATCGGGTAGTAGCCGCCCCAGGCCTTGGCCAGGCTGGTCAGGTTTGCTAACGGATTGCCTGTGTTGCCGGCAAAGGGATAGCTCCAATGGTTAACGTTGCTCGTCATCACCACTCACCTAAAGTCCTTTTCCTTGGTAACGCCGGCGTCATTGCCTGCGCTTGTTGTATCCCTTCAACCAGAGAGGTTGAGCCTTTGCCTCGCCGCGCAACCTTGCGACAAAGCGATTGGCGGGTGCAAATGAATAGAGCGGTTTTATGGGCTGGTTCGCGCTAAGAAACCAAGCCGCGCAACAAGTTGCGCAGCTTGGTATGAGCTCTTGGCGTATGGCCTGCAGCCAGTAGCGTCAGCTCTTCCAGAGCCGCTACATGGTTTTCGCGCCTCGCCAAACGGTACGACTGTTGAAGGCGGCGGAGGCCCGCTCCGGGATAAAGCGTTGGCCCTCGCTGGGCGGGCCTGCGGCCCGCATTCGCCGCGAGGGCGCAGCTCCGACAGGAGTCGAGCGCATCCGACAGTTTATCTGTGGGAGCCTCGACCCCAGGACGACGCTTGTTGAGTCTTCCCTGTGCTCAGTAGCCGCGCCCGATATCGACGATGCCACTGATGGATTGGCCCTGCTCAAGCGACAGGATCTTTTCCGCAATCTGAGCGATGGTCGCTTCGCGCAGAGTCCGTGCCGAGACGTGGGGCGTGATGGTGACCTGCGGCACCCGCCAGAACGGATGCTCGGAAGGCAGGGGCTCCTCACGGAACACGTCGAGCACGGCGCGAGAGACGAGCCCTTCGTCGATGGCGCGGCAGAGATCTTCGTCCACCAGATGCTCACCGCGACCGACGTTGATCACCACCGCGCCGGGCCGGAGCCGCGAGAGCAATTGGTAGTCGATCAAATCGCGCGTGCTGTCGGTCAACGGCAGCGTATTGATCAACACCCGGGTTTCGCCAAGAAAGCCATCCAGTTCAGCCTCGCCGGCGAAGCTGCGTACGCCGTCAATGGCATGATCGGAGCGTGCCCAGCCGCAGACTGGATACTCCAGCGCGGCAAGCGTGCGGGCGACGCGCTGGCCGATGTGCCCCAAGCCGAGCACGCCGACCGGCCATTCGCTGCGCTCGATGGGACGGCGCAGCTTCCACTGGCCGGCGGCCTGCTGCTCCCGGTAGTAGTCCATGTCGCGGCTGATGCCGATCACGTGGTAGGCGACGTATTCGGCCATCTGCACCGACATGCCGGCATCTTCCAGGCGAACAATCGGGATATCGCGCGGCAAGTTCGGTATCCGCACCAGCGCATCCACCCCGGCGCCGAGGTTGAATAGCGCCTTGAGCTGCGGCTCCTTGTCGAACAGCGCCGCTGGCGGGTGCCAGACGATGGCGTAGTCGGCCCCCCAACTGGGATTTTCCGGCTTCCAAACCTGGATCTCGGCGTCCGGCAGGTGCTGCTGGATCAGACTGGTCCAGCGCTCGGGCTTGGGGTCGGCGGCGACGAAGAGGATTTTCATGGGCACTCGGTTTCTGCTCGGTTGAAAGTAAATACAGCCTCCAGCCCAGCGCTAGATGGCATAGACGTGACCGTTGGCTTCCAGCAGACGCAGCAGAGCCGGCCAGGTGAGCTTGGCGGCCATCCCCAGCTCAGTCGATTGCTGACGCGTGGTCTCGATGGCGGCAGGCGAAGGCAGGTGTGTCGGCCCGCAGGCCTGGGCGCGGACCTGGATCTCGCAGGCCTTCATCAGGAAGTAGAGGTAGGTGAAGGCTTCGGCGACCGTGCCACCGGCCGTCAGGATGCCGTGGTTGCGCAGGATCATCATGCGCTTGTCGCCGAGGTCCCGGATCAGCCGGTCGCGTTCGCTCAGGTCAAGCGCCACGCCTTCGTATTCGTGGTAGCAGAGGTGATCGAGGCAGAGCATCGCCGTCTGGCTCAGCGGTAACAACCCGCCACGGTGCGCCGACACTGCCACGCCATCCGGCGCGTGCAGGTGCATCACCGCGCCGGCGTCTTCCCGCCCCATGTGCACGGCGCTGTGGATGGTGAAACCGGCCGGGTTCACGCGGTGCAGACTGCCGCTGTGGACGATCTGCCCCTCCTGGTCAACCTTTACCAGCGACGAGGCGGTGATTTCCTGGAACAACAGGCCATACGGGTTGATCAGAAAATGGTGTTCAGGCCCCGGCACGCGGGCTGAGAGATGAGTAAAAACCAGATCATCCCAGCCGAAGTGCGCGACCAGCCGATAGGCCGCCGCCAGATCCTTGCGCACCTGCCATTCGGCTGCCCGATTCGTAGCGGTTGAATCTTGCATTGCATCTGCTCCGTTGGTTTCGAAGGCGCCCAGCCGGCGCGGGCCTTGCAACTTGCTTTACGCCCGTCAGGCCTGTTCGGCCCTGGCGGCGTGTTTGCGGTTTTCTTCTTCCTGCAGGGCGCGCCACATCAGCTTGCCGGTTGAGGAACGCGGCAACGAGGCGACGAACTCCACGTAGACCGGCGCCTTGTAGGCCGCCATCTCCGCCTTGCACCAATCGATGATGTCCTGCTCGCTGACTTGCCCGGCCTGGCCGTCTCGCAGCACCACGCAGGCCTTGACCGTCTCGCCGCGCTTGGGATCGGGACAGGAGATCACGCAGCATTCCTGGATCGCCGGGTGGCGGTACATCAGGCTTTCCACTTCCGATGGCCAGACCTTGAAGCCGGACGCGTTGATCATTCGCTTGACCCGGTCGACCAGGAAGAAATAACCCTCTTCATCGTAGTACCCCATGTCGCCGGTGCGAAAAAATCGGTGGCCGTCCAGCTCGATGAAGGCGCGCTCGGTTTCTTCAGGGCGGTTCCAGTAGCCCTGGAACAGTTGCGGCCCGCGGCTGACGATTTCGCCCACTTCATCCGGGCCAAGCTCCTGCCCGGTGTTCAGGTCGATGACCCGGCTGTCGACGTCGAACACCGGAATCCCGAGGCACTGCGCCTTGGGTCGCGGCACCGGGTTGATGTGGGTAGCGGCGATGGTCTCGGAAAGCCCATAGCCTTCGATGTAGCGCAGGCCGGTAAGCCGATGCAGCTTTTCTTCCACCGCTTTGGGCATCGCCGCGCCACCGCCACCGACGCTTACCAAACTGGACAGGTCGTAGCGTTCCAGATCCGGATCGGAGAGAAAGTCGATGGCCATGGTGGCGATGTTGACCCAACCGGTCACCTGGTGGCGCTCGATCAGCTGCGCGGCAACCTTGCGGTCCCAGCGGGTCATGATCACGGCAGTGCCGCCGTTGTAGATCGGCCCGCTCATGGCCCCCTGCATGCCGGTCACATGGAAATACGGCAGGGTTGCGAGGATCACCGATTCGCTGGTGCTGTTGGTCCAGACCACCCGATGGATGATGGTCGCCATCGCCGAGCGGTGAGTGTGCATGCAGCCCTTCGGCGCGCCGGTGGTGCCAGAGCTGTACGGGAAGACGCACAGGTCATCTGGCCCGGCCGTGTGCGGCCCGGGTGCGTGGCCGGCCGTCAGCGCATCGCCCCAGGCGATGCCGCCGGCAAAGCCGGGCACGGTGACCGCAGCCTGGACCTCGGCCGGTAGTGCCAGGTCGGTGGGCTGGCGCAGGTATTCGGAGTAGGTCGCGACGATAACCTGGCGCAGCTGCGCCGTACCGACCAGGGGCGCGATGAAGCCGGTCAGTTCCTGTCCGCAGAGGCATACGGCCGCGCCGGTGTCGTGCAGGTAGTGCTCGAGTTCGGCGCTGTGGTTCATCGGGTTGACCGGCACCACGACCGCGTCGGCGCGCAGGATCGCGTAATAGGCAATGGTGAATTGCGGCGAGTTCTGCATGTACAGCAGTACCCGGTCACCCTTGGCCACGCCCAGGTGCTGCAAGTAGCCGGCCATGGCCTCGACCTCGCGTAGCAGCTCGCGGTAGGTGATAAGGGTGTCGTAGTAGACGATGGCCGTCTTGTCCGGGAAACGCTGCGCCGAGACCTGCAGGTTGGTGAACAGGCTGGTCTCCGGCACCGTCAGGTGCTTGGGCAAATCCTCGGGCCAGACGGCGTGATGACGAGTGAACATGACTGAACTCCTGAATCGCGGTTAAGGGGCCAGTTCGGCCATGGCCCGTTCTTCGCCCCACGCCAGCCAGCCGCGCGTGTCGCGCAGGGGGGTGATGGCAATGCGTTTTTCGCGCAGCGCGCAGACATCGAGCTGCGGGTCGACCAGATGCGCCGAGGAGTGCTCGAAACCGAGCCACCAGTACGGCAGCCCGCGGCCGTCATGGCCGGCCTGCAGGCGCGGGCGGGTGATGGAGCCCCGCGATTGCCGGGTCATGCGCACATGGCTGACCGCTTCGGCGGCGCACGCGGGGAAATTCAGATTCCAGCAGCAGGAGTCGTTATCGCGACGTGCCCAGAGCGCCCGAATCAGGGCCTCGCCATGGGTGTCGACCGAGGACCAGTCGATCCGGCCTCGGTCGTGAAAGGCCTGGCTGAGGCCCATCGCCGGCAGCCCCAGCAGATCGGCACTGAGCACCGCCCCCAACGTGCCCGAGTACGGCACCGAGTCGCCGATGTTCGCCCCGCTGTTGATGCCCGACAACACCAGGTCCGGTGGCGAGGCCTGCAACCATTCGGCCATGGCGAACATCACGCAGTCCGACGGCGTGCCGGACACCGCGAAGCGCCGCTCGCCATGGCGATAGACGCGCAAGGGCGCATGCACCGAGATGCCCTGCCCCGTGCCGCTCTGGTCGTGTTCCGGCGCAACCACCCAGACCTCTTCGGCCAGTCGCGCGGCGATCCGTTCGAGCAGGGCCAGGCCGGGCGCGGCGATGCCATCGTCGTTGGTCAGCAGGACGCGGCGCAGCAAGGGCGCACTCATATCGATTCTCCCCGGCCACCGGTCTGTGCGATGCGCCAGCCGGCCTCGGCGAGCAAGCCGGCGCGCTGGCCGACCTGCAGCGCATCGGCGTTGCTGGCATTGCCCTGCAAGGCCCGCGCATAGACGCCCTGCAGAATCGCGGCGAGGCGGAACAGCGAAAAGGCCACGAAGACATGCCAGTCATCGATGCCCTCGCGGCCGCTCTGCTGGCAATACCGCGCCAGTACAGCTTGCTCGGACGGTATCCCCTGGTTTTGCAGATCGGTACCGACCAGGCCGCGCAGGCCGTCGACGCCGGCCGGCAAGTGGTACGGCAGGCAGAAGTAGGCCAGATCGGCCAGCGGGTGGCCAAGGGTGGACAGTTCCCAGTCGAGAATCGACGCGACCCTCGCCTCGCCCGGTGCGAAGATCAGATTGCCGAGGCGGTAATCGCCATGGGCGATGGCGCATTCGTCGCGCTGCGGCACCTGCTCCGGCAGCCATTGCATCAGCTGGTCCATAGCGGGCATGTCGCCGGTACGCGAGGCCTGGTATTGGCCGGACCAGCGCTTCACCTGGCGAGCGAAATAGCCTTGAGCCTTGCCGAAGTCACCGAGGCCCACGGCCTCGACGTCGACCTGATGCAGCCCGGCCAGGGTATCGATGGCCGCCAGGTGGATCGGCTGGCGTTCGGCCGCGGGCAGTTCTTCCAGGGCCGGGTGATTGAAGATCCGCCCTTCGACATGATCCATCACATAGAAGGCGGTCCCGATGATGCCTTCGTCTTCGCACAGCAAATGCACCGGCGGCACCGGAACAGCGGTGTGCTCGGCCAGCGCGCGGATCACCCGGTATTCGCGCTCGACCATGTGCGCGGACGGCAGCACCTTGCCCGGCGGCTTCTTGCGCAAGACGTAGCGGCGCCCGGCACTTTCCAACAGGTAGGTGGGGTTCGACTGACCGCCCTGGAACTGGCGAATCAGCAGGTCGTCGCCCATTTGTGGCAGGTGCTGGTGCAGGTAGCGAGCCAGCGCCGCCTCATCGAATCGATGCGCCGGCAGCACGTCGATCAGCTCGGGTTCGCTCATCGCCGTGCCCTCAGCATGCGGTTTCACCGCCGTCGGCGACGATCACCTGCCCGGTGATATAGGCACTGGCGGGTGCCGCGAGAAACACAGCCAGCCCGGCAATGTCCACCGGTTCGCCAATCCGGCGCAGCGGGGTCTTCTCGGCGGCGCGGCGGACCCGCTCGGGGTCATCGAGCAGCGCCTTGGCGAAATCGGTCCGCACCAGCCCTGGCGCTATGGCATTGACGCGGATGCCCTTGGGCCCCCATTCCGCCGCCAGATTGCGCGCCAACGCCGCTTCCGCGGCCTTGGATACGCCATAGGTGCCGATCACGGTATTGCCACGCAGGCCGGCGATACTGGACAGCATGATCACCGCGCCCTCGCCACGTTCAGCCATCTGCGGCAGCACCATGTTCGACAGCCAGAAGGTGCCCTTGACGTTGGTGTCCATGATCTTGTCCCAGGCGTCGTCGGTCAGCTCGCTGGTCGGCCCGTAGACCGGGTTGGTGGCGGCGTTGCAGACCAGCACGTCGATGCGTCCCCAGGTCTGCAGGGTGGTATCGACGAGGCGCTGCAGGTCTTCCTTGCGGCCCACGTGACAGGGCACGGCGATAGCCTCGTGGCCAGCCGCTTTCAGCTCGCCGGCCACCGTTTCGCATGCATCGGCCTTGCGACTCGAGATCACCACGCGCGCGCCGCAGCGGGCCATCTCCTCGGCGATGGAGCGGCCGATGCCACGGGTCGAACCGGTGATCAGCGCGACCTTGCCGGTCAGGTCAAATAATGGATTGCTCATCGGACGGCATCCTTCTTGTTGTTTTGGTGTGACGCTCAGCGCGTGCTGGCGTAGTTCTTCAGCTCCAGTTTGGCGATGCTGTCCAGGTGCACCTCGTCCGGGCCGTCGGCCAGTCGCAGCGTGCGCTGGTGTGCCCAAGCCGCGGCCAGGAAGCTGTCCTGGCTGACGCCCTTGGCACCATGCACCTGAATCGCGCGGTCGAGCACCCGCAGCGCCATGCTCGGCGCGGCCGCCTTGATCATCGCGATCTCCTGGCGCGCCACCTTGTTGCCGACGGTGTCCATCATGTGCGCCGCTTTCAGAGTCAACAGCCGGGTCTGCTCAATCTCAATGCGCGACCGGGCGATGTCCTTGCGGATGGAGTCAAAGTCGGCCAGCGGCTTGCCAAAGGCAACTCGGGACTGGACGCGCTCGCACATCGCCTGCAGCGCCCGCTCGGCCACGCCGATGGTGCGCATGCAGTGGTGAATGCGGCCCGGGCCGAGCCGGCCCTGGGCGATCTCGAAGCCGCGCCCTTCGCCGAGCAGCATGTTGCTGGCCGGCACACGGACGTTGTCGTAATGAATCTCGGCATGGCCATGGGGTGCGTGGTCGTAGCCGAAGACATTGAGCGCACGGACGATGTTCACGCCGGGCGTATCCAGCGGCACGAGGATCATCGACTGCTGCCGATGCCGCTCGGCGCCCGGGTCCGTCTTGCCCATCACGATGGCGATCTTGCAGGTGGTGGTCATCGCACCCGAGGACCACCACTTCTGCCCGTTGATCACATATTCGTCGCCTTCGCGGCGGATTTCGCAGGCGATATTGGTCGCATCTGACGACGCGACCTCGGGTTCGGTCATGGAAAAGCAGGAGCGAATCTCACCGGCGAGCAGCGGCCTGAGCCATTGTTCCTGCTGTTCCGGCGTGCCATAGCGCGCCAGCACTTCCATGTTGCCGGTATCCGGTGCCGAACAGTTGAACACTTCGGCGGCGACATGGGATCGGCCCATGATTTCGCAGAGATGGGCGTATTCGAAGTTGGTCAGCCCGGCGCCGTGCTCGCTTTGCGGCAGGAACAGGTTCCAAAGCCCCTGCGCTCGCGCCTTGCTCTTGAGCGTCTCGAGAATGGGCGGCGGCGCCCAGCGATTGCTGGCCTCGGCAATCTGCTGGTGGAAGACCGATTCGTTGGGATAGATATGCTCATCCATGAACGCCGTCAGCTGTTGCTGAAGTTCCAGCGCTTTTCCGCTCAATTCAAACATCGCCGTTTTCCTTTTTGTTTTGTTGGAGCTCGGGCAGCGGCTCGCGATCCGAGAGGAAAAAATCCAGCGGCACCCCCTCGGCATGCTCACTGCCGGAACGCAAACGGAAGGTCGCCTCGCCGATCGCCAACAGCCGATCATGCTGGTCGCGCACTTCCCCGGAGCTATTGAATATTCGGCTGCCCCCGGCACGTCGCCGGCCGATGGCGCGGACAACGCCGCCGGAGCACTGCCCGGTAAAGGTGGTGTTGAGGACCAGGGTGATGGCCTTGCGTACCCGCCCGGGATACGGGCAATAGGTGCCGGCCTCGGCCAGCACCACGTCGAGCAACGCCGTGATCACGCCGCCGTGGAGC
Source organism: Pseudomonas sp. (assembly GCA_032064305.1). Lineage (GTDB taxonomy): Bacteria > Pseudomonadota > Gammaproteobacteria > Pseudomonadales > Pseudomonadaceae > Stutzerimonas. Next base: position 98,620 of record DAMBNU010000006.1, read on the forward strand.
ACGCCGGCCATGTTCAGGTGACAGGCCTGCACGTCCAGCTCGATTACCGCTTCGTCTTCGCTCCAGCTCACCTGGCGGTAGCCCAGCACCTGGTGGAAGCCAGGCAGGTCTGCGCCACCCTTGATCGACAGGCCGCCGCTGCGCGCCGGGGTGCTCGACGCTTCGCTCGTATCGGCCTCGGTCGTGGGAGTCTTCATCCCTGCACCCCACGCTCGCCGGACGCGGCGATGGCGCAGCGGTCGGTGGATTCGATGCCAGTTGTTCCAAGGATAGGACGCATGACTTGCCCTCGCGGTTATTGTTGTGGCGGGTGCGCGTCTTTTCGAAGCTGGCATGCCCAACTCGATGCGTCAATTCGAAATTCAGTTCCATCAGGCAGAATTATGACGACCCACAAACAGAACCGTCTACGCTGAGGGTCACGCGCCGGCAACCGGCTCGCGCCGAGCCGAGCGACACAAGGCGAAACAGACTCGGCGTGGCGATAGCCTTCTGCTAGTGGTTGAAAATAGCGTCCGCTATGTTAGTTTTCAGCCAGCTTTGCAAAAAACAGTTTTGCTCTGCGAAACACAATCGATGCAAGCGCGTGCGGATGGCTTCCGCCAGACAATTACAACAAGAGGACGCGATATGAAATCCATGCTCAAGAAACTGCTCGTCCCGGCCAGCCTGGTCGCTCTGGCGGTCTCGGCCGTGCTGCCTCAGGTCGCCGCCGCCCAGGACGTCACCAAATGGCGCGTCCAGTCGCACTGGCCCGGCGCCAGCAGCTCCTACGAGGACAGCCTCGTGCGGTTGAAGAACGAGATCGAGCGACGCACCGAGGGACGCCTGCAGCTACAGCTGTTCGAATCCGGCGCGCTCTTCAAGCCGCAGGAGACTTTCAACGCGGTCAGCCGCGGGATCATTCAGATGGGCACCATCTCGCCCGGCTACGCGCAGGACAAGATCACCTTGGCAGGCATCGCTTCTGGCCTCCCTTTCGCGTTCAAGAACGTCTGGGAAGCAGCCTACTTTCATAAGCACATGGGCTTCGAAGACATGCTTCGCGATGAGGCGGCGCAGTACGGCGTCTACTGGTCGACTGACAAGGTGTATCCCACCGAGCTGGTGGTCAAGAATCCGATCAACTCGTGGGAAGACTTCACCAAGCTGAAGATACGGTCCTCCGGTGCGCTGCAGAAGTTTCTCGATGAAGCCGGCGCCTCGACGACCTTCCTGCCAGGCAGCGAACTCTACCCCGCCCTCGATACCGGCGTGGTCGATGGGGCTCACTGGGGTGCAGTGCAGGGCGCGGCCAGCATGAGCCTGTACGAAGTCGCGAAATATCACGTCCGCCCGGCACTCAATATCGCCGGCACCGATGTGATCATCATTAACCAGAAGGCACTGGAGAAGCTGTCCGAGCAGGACCAGCAGGCAGTCAAACAGATTCTGGACGAGCAGTTCTGGTACCGCACCAACGAGTACCTGTACCAAGAGCAGGTGGCATTGCGTAAAGCCATCAAGGAGCAGGGCGTTCAGGTCAATACCCTGCCTGAAGACGTGGAGAAGCGCCTGCGCGACGTGGCCCTGAAGACCTGGGAAGAAGAAGGCCAGCGTAGCGACAAGGCCGCCGAAGCCCTCAAGAAGCTCAAGGACTTCCTCGGCCAGCTCGGCTATCTCTGATCCCCCTCGCCTGTTCGACCGGCCCGGCACGCCAGCCGCGCCGGGCGGTCGATTCGCTCAACCTTGCCCGTGGGGCCCGCCATGCGCCTGATTCATGCCTATATCGATGGCATCACCCGGCTCAACGAATTCATCGGCCGCTGGGTGGCCTATCTGATCTTCCTTATCTTCGGGCTGCTGCTGTTCGAAGTATTCATGCGCTACCTGCTGTCGAGCCCGACCTCCTGGACCAATGAACTGGGACAAATGCTGTTCGGCGCCTACGTGGTGCTGTCCGGCGGCTACGTCATGGTCCATCGCGACCACGTCAACGTGGACCTGCTGTACGCCTCCTTCGGTCCGCGCACCCGGGCCTGCCTGGATATCTTCACCTCCAGCATGTTCTTTTTGTTCATGGCCGCGCTGCTGTACTTCGGCAGCTCCATGGCCTGGGAGTCGATTCAGGGCATGGAGACCTCGTATTCCGCCTGGAACCCGCCGATCTGGCCGATCAAGGCAATGATTCCGCTGGGCACCCTGCTGTTGCTCCTGCAAGGCATCGCCAAGCTGCTGCAGGACATCCTCATCGCGCTGGGTCGTGACCCGGCCGCCCCTGGGCCAGAACACGCGGGGGATGCGCCATGAGCATTGAAATCACCACACTGCTGTTCTTCCTGACGCTGGTCTTCTTTCTGGTCCTCGGGCTGCCCCTGGCCTTCGTGCTCGGCGGCGTCTCGGTGCTGTTTCTTTATTTCACCTGGGGCGTGGACGCCTTCTACATGGTCGCCTCGCAGATGTGGGGCACCATGGAAAGCTTCACCTTGGTGGCCATTCCCCTGTTCGTGTTCATGGCCATGCTGCTCGAGCGCACGGGGGTCGCCCGCGATCTTTACCGGATGATGCACCTGTGGTGCGGCGGCATGCGCGGCGGGCTGGCGATCGGCACCCTGGGCATCTGCGCGGTGTTCGGCGCCATGGTCGGCATCAGCGGCGCCGCGGTGGTGGCGATGGGCACCATCGCGTTGCCGGCGATGCTCGAGCGCGGCTATGACAAGCGCATGGTGCTGGGTTGCATCAACACCGGTGGCGGCTGGGGCATCCTCATCCCACCGAGCATCATGATGATCCTCTACGCGATGATCAGCGGGCAGTCAGTCGGCAAGATGTTCGCCGCCGGCGTGCTCCCGGGGTTGCTGCTGGTCACCCTGACAGTGACCTACGTGCTTGTCCGCTCGTACCTGCAGCCCCATCTGGCGCCGGCGCTGCCAAAGGAAGAGCGCGGCAGCTGGGGCGACAAACTACGGGCGGTGCGCGCGGTGGTACTGCCCATCGGCATCGTGGCCATGGTTCTCGGCTCGATCATCGGCGGCCTGACCACCCCCACCGAAGCGGCCGCCATGGGCGTGTTCGGCGCGCTGATCTCAGCGGCGGTGTACCGCAAGCTGAACTGGCCGATCCTGCAGGAAGCCGCCATCCGCACGTTCAAGCTCACCGGCATGATCGCCTGGATTCTGTTCGCCGCCCACGCGTTCAGCTCGGCCTACCAGGGCATGGGCGCGCAGTCGCTGATCGAGGGCTTGATGATGGATCTGCCGGGCGGGCGCTGGGCCATCGTCATCTTCATGATGGCCATTGTCTTCGTCATGGGCATGCTGCTCGACCCGGTGGGCATCATGCTGATCACCCTGCCGGTGTTCCTGCCGATCGTCGCCTCGCTGGGCTTCGATCCGATCTGGTTCGGCGTGCTGTTCGTGATCAACATGGAAATCGGCTACATGACCCCGCCGTTCGGGTTCAACCTGTTCTATCTGAAAGGCATCGTGCCGCCCGGCATCACCATGAAAGACATCTACTGGTCGGTGATTCCCTTCGTGATCGTCAACATCATCGGCATGGGCATCATCATGCTGTTCCCCGCCATCGCGACCTACCTGCCGCGCACGCTGTTCTGATTGCCGCGCTGCAACGAAAAAGCCGGAGTACCTACTCCGGCTTTTTTCTAACTAACGATCAGATGATGTTGGCGTAGTCGGCTTCAATGCGATCCAGGCTCAGGTGGTTGAGGAAGTTCGAGAAGCACATCCAGGCCGACAGTGCGTTGAGGTCCTGGAACTGCTGCGGCAAATACTTGGGCGGGACGACCATGCCCTCCTCGACCAGCTGGCGCAGGGTGCGCATGTCTTCCAGGGTGGTCTTGCCGCAGAACAGCAGCGGGATCTGTTCCAGCTTGCCCTTGCGTACGGCCAGCTGGATGTAGTTGTAGACCATGATGAAGCCCTTCAGGTAGGACAGGTCCTTGGTGAAGGGCAGTCCGCCCGGCAGCGAGCCGCGGAAGACCCGGCTGGCGTTGCTGTAGCACTCGTCCTCGGCGTAGCCCTCGTCGCGGAAGAAGGCGAAAACATCGAGGAAGTCCGCGCCCTCCTCGGCCATGTGGATGGCCCGGGTACGGTTGGTCAGCTTACGCAGGCGCGTCGGGTAGGAGGCGAAGGCGATCACTTCCATGAGGATCGCCAGGCCTTCCTGGGTTACGGTCGAGGATGGCGGGCCCTTGGCCAGGAAGGTGCAGATCGGCTGGTTCTGGCCGTTGAGTGTGGTGCCGACGTGCACCAGCCCCTCGTGGACTTCCAGCGCGCGCACGTCACGCTCGTTGAACATCGCATCGCTGCGGATCTTGATGTAGTCGGCGCCGGCCGCGGCGTCGGCGAGGATGCCGTCGGACTCGAACACGCGGATCACACCCTCGCCTTCACCGAACACCAGATCCAGCCGGCGCTGCAGCATGTCCACCGCCTGCGGTGCGCTGAGGGTTTTGGCTTCGTCCTTCAAATCGCCGCGGTCGGCAATGTTGTTCAGGTAATCGGACAACATCAGCCCGAGATCGGCGAGCGTCGGATCGCCGGCATGGAAGGCATCGGACGCTGCGCCATAGAGCTCCTGGGAAATCAGACCGAAGTCGGCGGTGCCGCGCGCTTCGAGCATGCGAATCACCATGCGGTATTCCTTGCACATACGCCGCATGATCTGCCCGACCGGATTGAACTGCCCCAACTGGCGAGTGATATCACGCTCGATGTTCTGGAACTCTTCCTTCTTCGCGCTGGAATCGAAGGCCAGCGGACGGCCTTCGTAATAGGCGCGATCGACCTTCGGCAACTCTCGTCCGCCGCTGGCGAAGAAAGCTTGGCGGACGCTGTCGTCCCACTTCACCGCATCGAGCACCCGCACCGGGGTTTGCGCCTCGACGATGCGGTCGGACAGGCCGCGCACCGTGAGCTGGTATTCGTCCAGGTTGTTACGGGAGTTCATCCAAACCTCGTTAGTGATGAGCCGTAGCCCTGAGCTTATACCCAGCAGCCCGCCCCGGTCCGTGTCCGAATCGCCAACCGCCTCGGGCCTGACCAGGCTGTCGGCCGCCGACCCGGGAACTGAACCGGCGTGCCGCCCGCCCGACGTGCGAACGGGGCGGCACCGACGGTCAGACCTCGGGACGCATGTGCGGGAACAGGATCACGTCGCGGATCGACGGCGAGTTGGTCAACAGCATCACCAGACGATCGATACCGATGCCCTCGCCCGCGGTCGGCGGCATGCCGTATTCCAGCGCACGGACGAAGTCAGCATCGAAATGCATGGCCTCGTCGTCGCCGGCATCCTTGTCGCGGACCTGGGCATGGAAACGCTCGGCCTGATCCTCGGCATCGTTCAACTCGGAATAGGCGTTGGCGATCTCGCGGCCGCCAATGAACAGCTCGAAGCGGTCGGTGACGCTTGGGTCATCGTTGCTGCGACGCGCCAGCGGCGAAACTTCGAAGGGGTAACGGGTGATGAAGGTCGGCTGTTCCAGCTTGTGCTCGACCAGCTCCTCGAAAATCATCACCTGCAACTTTCCCAGCCCTTCGAAGCCGAGCACCTTGGCGCCGGCCTTCTTGGCGATGGCGCGAGCGGTATCGACGTCCTGCAGGTCGGTAGCGGTGATTTCCGGATTGAATTTCAGAATCGCGTCGAACACCGATAGCCGCGCGAAGGGCTCGCCGAAGTGGAACACCTTGTCGCCGTACGGCACATCGGTGCTGCCCAGGACCAGCTGCGCCAGCTCGCGGAACAGTTCTTCGGTGAGGTCCATGTTGTCTTCGTAGTCGGCGTAGGCCTGGTAGAACTCGAGCATGGTGAACTCGGGGTTGTGCCGGGTCGAAACGCCTTCGTTACGGAAGTTGCGGTTGATCTCGAAGACGCGCTCGAAGCCACCGACCACCAGGCGCTTGAGGTAAAGCTCTGGCGCAATGCGCAGGAACATCGGCAGGTCCAAAGCGTTGTGATGCGTCTCGAACGGCTTGGCCGCGGCGCCACCGGGGATGGTCTGCAGCATCGGCGTTTCGACTTCGAGGAAGTCGCGCTCGTTGAGGAACTTGCGGATGTGGCCGATCACCTGGGAACGCACACGGAAGGTGTGGCGGGTTTCCTCGTTGACGATCAGGTCAACATAGCGCTGACGGTAGCGCTGCTCGGTGTCGGTCAGGCCGTGGTGCTTGTCCGGCAATGGGCGTAGCGATTTGGTCAGCAGGCGTACGTCGGTCATTTCGACATACAGGTCGCCCTTGCCGGAGCGCGCCAGGGTGCCTTCGGCGGCGATGATGTCGCCCAGGTCCCAGTGCTTGATGGCTTCCAGCGTCTCGGCCGGCAGCGTCTTGCGGTTGACGTAGACCTGGATGCGCCCGGTCATGTCCTGCAGCACCATGAAGGCGCCGCGATTGAGCATGATGCGCCCGGCCACTTTCACCGGGATCGCCGCTTCTGCCAGCTCTTCCTTGGTCTTGTCGACGTAGTTCAGCTGCAGGTCGTTGCAGTAGCTGTCGCGACGGAAGTCATTGGGGAAAACGTTGCCTTTGGCGCGCTCGGTGGCCAGTTTTTCCTTGCGCTGAAGGATCAGGCTGTTTTCTTCCTCTTGGATGGCGTGCTGGTTCAGCGGTTGTTCGCTCATGGTTTCAAAGTGCCTGGATCGATTGGATGAACCTTGGGGACGGTGTGTTGGAAGGCGTTTCACTTCAGCCCACCATGGCCTGCCCCTACTTTGGCGGGCTGAAGCCCACCCTACATCTGGATACTTGGCACTCGAGCTGGGTGGGCCGGGCGACGTTCCGCTGCAGCCCACCTCCACTCGCCAAGCACAGCGGCTTAGAGCCCCTGTTTCAAACTGGCTTCGAGGTACTGGTCGATGTCGCCATCCAGAACCTTCTGGCAGTCGCTACGTTCCACGCCGGTACGCAAATCCTTGATGCGCGAGTCGTCGAGCACATAGGAGCGAATCTGATGACCCCAGCCGATATCGGACTTGGTGTCTTCCAGCGCCTGGGAGGCCGCGTTGCGCTTCTGCATTTCCTGCTCGTACAACCGGGCCCGCAGCATTTTCATGGCGGTGTCCTTGTTGGCGTGCTGGGAACGCTCGTTCTGGCAGGCCACCACGGTGTTGGTCGGAACGTGGGTGATACGTACCGCCGAGTCGGTGGTGTTGACGTGCTGACCACCGGCACCGGAGGAGCGGTAGGTGTCGATGCGCAGGTCGGCCGGATTGATGTCGATCTCGACCCTGTCGTCGATCTCGGGCGAGACGAACACTGCCGAGAACGAGGTGTGGCGGCGCGCGCCAGAGTCGAACGGGCTTTTGCGCACCAAGCGGTGCACGCCGATCTCGGTGCGCAACCAGCCAAAGGCGTACTCGCCTTTGATATGGACGGTCGCGCCCTTGATACCGGCGACTTCGCCCTCGGACAGCTCGACGATCTCGGCGCTGAAACCGCGCTTGTCGGCCCAGCGCAGATACATGCGCAGCAGGATGTTGGCCCAGTCCTGGGCTTCGGTGCCGCCGGAACCGGCCTGGATGTCGAGGTAGGCGTTGTTGGGGTCCATCTCGCCGCTGAACATGCGACGGAATTCCAGCCCTTCGAGGATGCCGCGCAGGCGGTCGAGCTCAGCGGCGACGTCGTCCACGGCGCCCTGGTCGTTTTCTTCGACGGCCATGTCGAGCAGGTCGCGGGAATCGGCAAGACCGCCTTCGAGGTCATCGATGGTTTCGACGATCTGCGCCAGGGTGGAACGCTCACGGCCCAGGTTCTGGGCGTACTCGGGCTTGTTCCAGACGTTCGGGTCTTCGAGTTCGCGGTTTACTTCGACGAGACGATCATGCTTCTGATCGTAGTCAAAGATACCCCCGAATTGACTGGGTGCGCTCGGACAGGTCCTTGATGCTGTTGAGGATCGGGTTGATTTCCATAGGTAGGCAGCTCTCAATCGGACGGTGCGAAAACCGGCGATTATAGCGCAGCCCCCCGATGCTGACAGCCCGCCCGGGACCGCCGGTGTGTCATCCGCTGCGGGGTGGCGGGCCAACAGCTTATTCCCGGGCGTCGGGCAGTGGGCGGATCGGCGTATTGCGATGGGCAGCACGCACGTACTGCGCCGGCCAGGGCACCGAGCTATCGCCCAGGTCCTCGGCGGCGTGCAGAGGCCAATAGGGATCGCGCAGCAGTTCGCGCGCCAGCAGGATCAGATCCGCCTGACCGGTGCGCAGGATGTGCTCGGCCTGTACGGCCTCGGTGATCATGCCGACCGTGCCGGTGGCAATGCCCGCCTCACGCCGGACCTGCTCGGCGAACTGGGTCTGGTAGCCGGGGCCGACAGGAATCTCGGCGTTCGCGGCCGTGCCGCCCGAGGAGACGTCGATCAGGTCGACACCCCGGGTCTTCAGCTGCTTGGCCAGGGCGACGGTTTCCTCGGGGTTCCAGCCGTCCTGCACCCAGTCGGTAGCCGACAGCCTGACAAACAGCGGCAGCTCCTGCGGCCAAACGGCACGCACCGCCTCGGTGACTTCCAGCAGCAGGCGGATGCGGTTGTCGAACGAGCCGCCGTAGCCGTCCTGGCGTTGATTGGACAGCGGCGAGAGGAACTGATGCAGCAGGTAACCGTGCGCCGCATGGACCTCGGCAATCTTGAAACCGGCTGCCAGCGCGCGCTCGGCGGCACGGACGAAAGCCTGGATGACCTCTTCGATTCCCGCCTCGTCCAGCGCCGTGGGCACCGCATGGTTTGGGTCGAAGGCGATGGTCGACGGCCCGACTGGTGTCCAGCCACCCGCCGCGATGGGCACGCTGCCATGGCGGCCAAGCCAGGGTTGCCAGGTGCTGGCCTTGCGCCCGGCATGGGCCAGCTGGATGCCGGCGACCGCGCCCTGGGCTTCGATGAAACGGGTGATGCGGCGCAACGGCTCGACATGCTCATCCGACCAGATGCCCAGGTCCTCCGGTGAGATACGGCCGTCGGCCGAAACAGCAGTAGCCTCGACGATCACCAGCCCCGCACCACCGACGGCGCGGCTGCCCAGGTGCACCAGGTGCCAGTCGTTGGCCATCCCCGCTTTCGCCGAGTACTGGCACATCGGGGACACGGCGATGCGGTTGGACAGGGTCAACTGGCGCAGGGTGAGCGGCTGGAAGAGCTGTGTCATGGAAACCTCGACTGCATGGATGCGTAATTGGACACCCTTGAGTACAGACTGTTTCTTCAACTTTGCTCGGGCGGGATGTGCTGGAAGGCGAATCGCTGACCGGGCGCAGGGGTCGGCGGCGCCGCCGTCGGTGGGGTGCTTCGGAGACATGACCGGCGGGTCTGTGGCAGTTGAGCCAGCCATGTAGCCTCATCGCCCCCCGTCGCGGCGCGCCTCGACCGACGCCATGCTTTGGCTGGCGACGCGGCCAGGCCCGGCTTGCCTTCGCCCGCCCCAATTCAACCGCTCAAGTTCAACCGCGCATGGCGGTCGGCCGATGGACCACCGCGCCAAACCGGCGCCGCACTCGCCATCTGCAGGGGACAGCCGCCCACCCGGCCACCAACGGCGGTCTCCGCCCCTAGCGCCCGGGAAGGCTACGCCGCCTCCACCCGAACCGGCACGCCGTTGAGTGCCGCATTGCCGGACAGCGCGTCCAGCTGGCGGTCGTCGGTCAGGTCGTTGGCGCTCGCGCCTGGCTGGCGACTGGCGATGTCCAGCTGCACCCCGGGGCGGCCGTGGCCCCAGCCGTGGGGCAGGCTGACGACGCCCGGCATCATCTCGGTGCTCGCGGCAACCTCCACCTCGATCGCTCCGACCCGCGAACGCACCCGCACGCGCTGGCCATCCGCGAGCCCCAGACGGGCGAGGTCCGCCGGGCTCATCAGCAGTTGATGGCGCGGTTTGCCTTTCACCAGCCGGTGGTAGTTGTGCATCCAGGAATTGTTGCTGCGCACATGGCGGCGACCGATCAACAGCAACTGGTCGGCTTCGGGCGCCTCCGCCGAGGCGAAGCGCGGCAGGTCGCCGAGAAACATTGCGGGGGCCGCTTGCACGCGTTGATTGGCGGTCTTCAGGCGCCCCTGCAGGTTCGGCTTGAGCGCACCGAGGTCGAGCCCATGCGGGAAATCGCGAAGCCGGTCGCGGCTCAGCGCCCACTCGCTCCCGTCGCCATAGGGCCCGGCGCGCAGCGCCAGGTCGATCATCTGCTCGGGCGCAACGGTGGGCTTGAGCTCGCCACCAGTGCGCGCGGCAAAGGCGCGGGCGAGACCGACGAAAATCTCCCAGTCATGCAGCGCGCCGGCAGGTTTGGGCAGCACCGCTTCGTTGAAGCGCGTGACGTTGCGCACCGCGAAGACGTTGAAGGTGGTGTCGTAGTGATCATGCTCCAGCGGCGCGGTGGGCGGCAGGATCAGGTCCGCATAGCGCGTGGTTTCGTTGATGTAGAAGTCGACGCAGACCATGAACTCCAGGCCGTCCAGCGCCTGCTCCAGCTGCCGGCCATTGGGCGTCGACAGCACCGGATTGCCGGCGACCGTGACCAGCGCCCGGATTTGCCCTTCCCCTTCGGTGAGCATTTCCTCCGCCAGCGCCGACACCGGCAACTCGCCGCCGTACTCCGGCAGGCCCGAGACGCGGCTCTGCCAGCGATCGAAGTGGCCGCCCGACGTGTTCGCTACCAAGTCCACCGCCGGTTCGGTGCAGAGCACGCCGCCCACGCGGTCCAGGTTGCCGGTGACCAGGTTGATCGCCTGCACCAGCCACTGGCAAAGCGTGCCGAAGGCCTGCGTAGAGACCCCCATACGTCCGTAACAGACCGCCTTGTCCGCCGCGGCGAAGTCCCGCGCCAGCTGACGAATCTGCTCAGCTGGCACGCCGCAGCGACGGCTCACTGCCTCGGCCGAGAACGGCGCCACCGCCGCGCGCAACTCGTCCAGGCCGTCCACCGGCAAGTGACTGGGGCGAGTCAGGCTTTCGGCGAACAGCGTATGGAGTAGGCCGAAGAGCAGCGCCGCGTCCTCACCGGGACGAACGAACAGGTGCTGATCGGCGATGGCTGCCGTCTCGCTGCGCCGCGGATCGACCACCACCAGTTTGCCGCCACGCGCCTGCACCGCCTTGAGGCGTTTTTCCACATCCGGGACGGTCATGATGCTGCCATTGGAGGCCAGCGGATTGCCGCCCAGGATCAGCATGAAATCGGTGTGGTCGATGTCCGGGATCGGAATCAGCAGGCCATGGCCGTACATCATCAGGCTGGTCAAGTGGTGGGGCAACTGGTCGACCGAAGTCGCGGAGAAGCGGTTGCGGGTCTTCAACTGGCCAAGGAAGTAGTTGCTGTGGGTCATCAACCCATAGTTGTGCACGCTGGGATTGCCCTGGTAGACGGCCACGGCATTGTTGCCATGTCGCTCGCGGATGGCGGCCAGGCGCTCGGCGACCAGGGTGAAGGCCTCGTTCCACTCGATCGCCTGCCACTCGCTTCCGACGCGGCGCATCGGATGGCGCAGGCGGTCCGGGTCGTGCTGGATATCCTGCAGCGCAACCGCCTTGGGGCAGATATGGCCGCGACTGAAGCTGTCCTCTGGGTCGCCCTTGATGGAAACGATCTGCTCATCGCGGGTTTCGATGGTCAGGCCACAGATGGCCTCGCACAGGTGGCAGGCACGGTGGTGCCGGGTCGTTTCGCTCATCGCAGGCTCCGGAAGATTGTTCTTCTAATCGCCTCACTCTAGGCCGGCATCGGACGCGCGCCAATCAAGCACGTCGTGGCAAATAGGCACCGATTCAGACCACCGATCATGCAAGCGCTGTTTTCGCCACGCGGGGCCGGGCGTGGCGGGCGAACACCGGCGTTGCAGCGGCCGTCCGCGGCGGCGCTGTCAGCCGGCGATTCGGTGCTCAGCGAGCCGCGATATGCGCCACCAGCAGCTGCACGCTTTCCCGTCCGCGAAATTCGTTGACGTCCAGCTTGTAGGCCAGGTCGGCCCAGCGCACAGCCGGATTGGGCCAGAGGTCACGGTCGATGTTGAAGGCGATGCCGTCGAGGGTCAGCGAGCCACACTCGCTCTTGAGCACCAGCTTCAGATGCTTCTCGCCCACCAGGCGCTGCTGCACCAGCTGGAATACGCCGTGAAACACCGGCTCGGGAAAATGCTGACCCCAGGGCCCGGCGTTGCGCAGCGCCTTGGCCAGCTCCAGGTGAAACTCCTCGATGCTCAGTTGGCCGTCGGTGAGCAGTCGCCCGGTCAGATCGTCTTCGCACAGCTGGCGCCGCACCTCGGCGTCGAAAGCGGCGGCAAAGGCGCCGAAGTTCGCCTCCGGCAGCGACAGCCCGGCCGCCATGGCGTGACCGCCGAACTTGCTGATCAGGCCCGGATGGCGCGCCGCCACCGCATCCAGCGCATCGCGGATGTGGAAACCTGGCACCGAACGCGCCGAACCCTTCAGCACGCCTTCGCCGGCGTCGGCAAAAGCGATGGTCGGCCGGTGATAACGCTCCTTGAGCCGCGAAGCGAGGATGCCGATGACGCCCTGGTGCCAGTCCGGCTCGAACAGGCAGAGGCCGAACGGCATGTCTTCGAGCGGCAGGTCCTTGAGCTGTGCCAGCGCCTCGCGCTGCATGCCCTGCTCGATGCCCTTGCGGTCCTGGTTGAGTTGATCCAACTGGACGGCCATGTCCCGCGCCAGCGCTTCGTCCTCGCAGAGCAGGCATTCGATGCCCAGCGCCATGTCGTCCAGGCGCCCCGCCGCGTTCAGCCGTGGGCCGAGAATGAAGCCGAGATCGGTCGAGGTGATCCGCCGATGATCGCGTCCGGCCACTTCGAGAATCGCCCGCAGCCCAGGCCGCGCACGACCGGCACGGATGCGCGCCAGGCCCTGGTGCACCAGGATGCGGTTGTTGGCATCCAGCGGCACCACGTCGGCAACGCTGCCCAGGGCGACCAGGTCCAGCAGCTCGGCCAGGTTCGGTTCCGCCCAGCCCTGACGAGTGAACCAGCCCCTGTCTCGCAGCGCGGCGCGCAGGGCCAGCAGCACATAGAAAATCACTCCGACACCGGCGATGCACTTGCTCGGGAAGGCGCACTCGGGCTGATTGGGATTGACGATGGCATCCGCGGCGGGCAACGCCGGGCCCGGCAGGTGATGGTCGGTGACCAGCACCTTGAGCCCTGCCGCCTTGGCCGCCGCCACCCCGTCGACGCTGGAGATGCCGTTGTCCACGGTCACCAGAAGATCGGGCTGACGCGCCAGGGCTACGGCGACGATTTCCGGCGTCAGGCCGTAGCCGTATTCGAAACGATTGGGCACCAGGTAATCTACATGGGCGGCGCCGAGCTGGCGCAGTCCGAGCACGCCGACGGTGCTGGCGGTGGCGCCGTCGGCATCGAAGTCGCCGACGAAGAGGATGCGCTGGCGGGTTTCGATTGCCTCGACCAGCAGCGCCACGGCGGCGTCGATGTCCTTGAGCTGGCCATAGGGGATCAGGCGTGCCAAACCCTTGTCCAACTCACTCATCGACTGGACGCCGCGGGCGGCATAGAGCCGCGTCAGCAAAGGCGGCAGGTCGCCCAGGTCGGGGAGTTGTTCGGGGAGAGGACGGGGTTCGATGCGCATCTAGCGATATCCAACGTGCAGCGTGAGTCGATTAGAGCGAGGTCGCGGCGCGCGCCGCCTGGTCGTACAGACCGGACATGGCGCGCAGCAGGCCAGCGAGGCGATGGATCTCGTCGGGGTCGACGTTGAGGTTCTCGAAAGAGGCGATCAGGCACTCGCGGCGGATGTCGGCGTAGGCCTGACAAAGTTCGCCGCCCTTGTCGGTGGTCCGGTAGAACATTTCCTTGCCCTGTTTCTCGCCTTCCACCAGGCCGAGCTTGGCGAGCTTCTTCAGCGCGTAGGTCACGGTGTGGGTGTCCTCGACGTTGAGCAGCAGGCAGATGTCCGCCTGTCGCTTGGCCCGGCCGCGGCTGGCGAGATTGTGCAGCACCATCACATCCAGCGCATTCATCTCCACCGCACCGGAGGCTTTCATGCAGCGCTCCATCCAGCGCATCAGGGCGGCGCTGGCGACGATGATGCCGTACTCCAGCTCGGACAGTTCCTGCGACTGCTCGGCGAGGTGCGCCGACGCGACGATCGGTGATCGCAACGGACGTGGGGATTTCGCATCAACCATCTTGCGGACCATGACTGAGGGGCGCAGCACGAAGCGCGCGGGTGAATCGGGTGGGCAAGCATACAGCAATGCAGCCCGGACGCCCCTTGCGCAGACGAACCTTAAATATTTATTGATAAATTATCGATAATTTACCATCGTATTCCCATTCGCTCGCGCCGCCCTACCGGGGCGGCCCAGCCTTCAGCGAGGATCGGTATGAAACCCCTGCTGCTCAACTGCGACATTGGCGAGAGCTTCGGCGCCTGGACCATGGGCCTGGACGCCGAGGTGATGCCCCACATCGACTGCGCGAACGTGGCCTGCGGCTTCCATGCCTCGGACCCGCAGGTCATGCGTCGCACCGTGGCGCTGGCCACCCGGCATCAGGTGCAAATCGGCGCGCACCCGGCCTATCCCGATCTGGCCGGCTTTGGTCGCCGCTCCATGGCCTGCAGCCCGGACGAAGTGGAGAACATGCTGCTCTACCAAATCGGTGCGCTGGATGGCATCTGCCGTGCCGAGGGTTCGCAGGTGCGCTACGTCAAACCCCATGGCGCGCTGTACAACGACATGATGCGCAAGCCCGAACTGCTGCGCGCGGTGATGCGCGCCGTCATCGCCTATTCCCCCTCGCTTCCCCTGATGCTGATGTCCACCCGCGACAACAGCGAGGCACAAGCGCTGGCTGACGAACTGGGGGTCGTCCTGTGGTTTGAGGTGTTCGCCGACCGCGCCTACGACCCGGACGGCAGGCTGGTCGCGCGCGCCCTGCCCGGCGCGGTCCACCATGACGCCGAGACGGTCGTCGCGCAGGCCCTGCGCCTGGCGCGGGGCGAAGCGCTGACGGCCAGCGATGGCAGCGCCCTGTTGCTGCATGCCGACACCCTCTGCGTGCACGGCGACAACGCCGGCTCGGTCGCCGCCGTGCAGCGCATCCGCCAGGCGCTCGAAGGCCTGCCGGCATGAAGCCACGTCTCGAAGTGGTCGGCATCGACTGCCTGATGCTGCGCCTGTTCGACGAGATCGACGAAGCCCACATGCCCTGGCTGCTGGCCGCGGCGCAGCAGTTGCGCGAGCGCTTCGGCGAGGCGCTGGTCGACCTGGTGCCCTCCTACACCACCCTGCTGGTCCACTACGACTTGGCACAGCTGGACGACAGCCAGGCGCGACAGCGCATCGCCGAAGCCCTGCACGGCCTGCAGCCGGATGCCGGCAGCCAGGCCCGCGAACTGCAGATCCCGGTCTGGTACGACCCCAGCGTCGGTCCGGAGCTCGAGGCGCTTGGCCAGCGCAGCGGGCTCGGCGTAGCAGGGGTGATCGCACAGCACAGCGGGCGGGTCTATCAGGTCTTCGCACTGGGCTTCGCGCCGGGTTTTGCCTTCATGGGCCTGGTCGACGAGAGCCTCGCCAGCCCGCGCCTGCAGACGCCGCGCCACCGGGTTCCGGCCGGCAGCCTGGGGATCGCCGATCGCCAGACTGCTATCTACCCCCTGGTGTCTCCAGGCGGCTGGAACCTCATTGGCCGAAGCCCGACCCAGTTATTCAACCGCAACCTAGAGGGCTACAGCCTTTGGCGCCCCGGCGACCGGGTGCGTTTCCAGCCCATCGACCACGCCGAATTCGTCCGCCTCGGCGGCGACGACAGCCCGTTCGAGGTAACGCCATGAGCCTGCTTATCGAGCGCAGCCGTGCATTTGCCAGTCTGCAGGACGGTGGCCGGTTCGGCGTGCGCCATCTAGGCGTGACCCAGGGTGGCGCCGCAGACTGGGTCTCGCACCGCTGGGCCAACTGGCTGCTGGGCAACGCGCCCGCCGCCGCGGTGATCGAAATTACCCTCGGCCAGTTCAAACTACTCGCCGAAACCGACACCTGTCTGGCCCTTTGCGGTGCCGACCTCAGCGCGACGCTGGACGGTCGGCCCGTCGCGCCGGGGCAGAGCATCAGCGTTCGTGCCGGCCAGCGGCTCGCCTTCGACCAGCCACGCGAAGGGGTGCGCGCCTATCTGGCCGCACCTGGCGGCTTCGAGGCAACTCCGGTCCTGGGCAGTTGCGCCACGGTGCGCCGCGAACAGCTTGGCGGCTTGCATGGCGACGGCCGCCCCCTCGCGGCCGGTGACCGGCTGCACTGGAGCGGCACCCCGCCAGCGCCTCGCCACCTGCCGAACGAAGGCATTGGATCGCTGCTGCCGAGCGGCCCGCTCCCGGTGGTTCTGGGGGCGCAAATCGGCGATTTTAGCGGGCAAAGCCTGTTCGACGCCTTCAACCATGCCTGGACCCTCGACCAGCGCGCCGACCGCATGGGCATCCGCCTGCTCGGGCCGGTGCTGCACAGCACGCGGCGATCGATGATTTCCGAAGGCGTGCCCCTGGGCGCGATCCAGGTCCCGCCCGACGGCCAGCCGATCGTCCTGATGAACGACCGGCAAACCATCGGCGGCTACCCGCGGCTCGGCGCCCTGACCCCACTGGCTGTCGCGCGCCTGGCGCAGTGCCTGCCCGGCACACGAATCCAGCTCAAGCCGATCGCGTTGGCCGCCGCGCAGCGTGAGCACCAGCAAGCGCTGACTCAATGGCGATAGCACAGCGACGCCCGGCCGCCGGGCCCAGCATCGCCGATACCCGACCCGTCACCCCGCTGGGCACGGCGAAGGCGAAGGCCCAACCACGACACGAGGTGAATCGACGCCCTGCACCGCCCCGAACACACACACCGCAGAACAACAAAAACAGAGCAAAAACCCGGCATCAGCCCGTGTGAAGACGTAACGACGAATGGTTAGGCAAGTCGCGCAACCTTGGGCGCAACAGCCGAAAGCTGGCCCGAGGGGCGCGCGCAGCGAGCCGAAACAGGCGTCCGTATCCGAGCCTGTTCGACACGGCACAACCGAGCGCAGCGATTCACATAGGCGGCCTTGCACCGACTGCATTTCTACCTGTCCCAACATCAAGAAAAAAGGTACCCCAATGCACCCCACCCCCAGCACCACCCCCGCATCACAACGCAACGTCCTGCGCGGCGCCGTGTTCATCATGGCGACTTCTTCAATCGGACCGGCCTTTCTCACCCAGACCTCGCTGTTCACCGAGAAATACCTGGCGAGCTTCGCCTTCGCCATCGTCATTTCGCTGCTGATCGACATCGGCGCCCAGCTCAATATCTAGCGTGTCATCACCGTCGCCAACCTGCGCGGTCAGGATGTGGCCAACCGGGTATTACCCGGGGTCGGCCATCTGATCTCGGCCTTCATCGTGCTGGGCGGCGTCGCCTTCAACATCGGCAACATCGGCGGCGCCGGCCTGGCGATGAACGTGATCTTCGGTATCCCGCCGGTAATCGGCTCGCTGGTCGCGGCGGTGCTGATCATCGGCATCTTCCTGCTGCGCAATGCCAAGGGAGTTATGGACTCGCTCATGCAGCTGCTTGGCTTGGTGATGTTGTGCATGATCGGCTACGCCATGCTGCAGTCGAACCCGCCAGTGCTTGAGGCACTGAGCCACAGCTTCAATCCGGACGAACCGCTGATCTTACTGCTGCCGATCGTGACCTTGGTCGGCGGCACCGTTGGCGGCTACATCTCCTTTTCCGGCGGGCATCGCCTGGTCGAGGCCGGCATCACCGGAGTCGAGAACGTCGGCGTGGTGACACGTGCTGCAGTCACCGGGATCGCCACCACAGGCGTGGTGCGCATCTGCCTGTTCCTCGCCGCGCTCGGCGTTGTCAGTCAGGGACTGGCTCTGGAGGCAGGCAATCCGGCCGCTTCGGTGTTCTCTCACTCGATGGGCACGGTCGGTTACAAGATGTTCGGCATCGTGCTGCTGGCGGCGTCGGTGTCTTCGGTGATCGGCGCCGCTTACACCAGCGTCACCTTCATGTACTCGCTGCACGAGAGCATCCAGCGCCATAACCAACGCGTGGTGATCGCCTTCATCGCCTGCTCGACGCTGATCTACAGCCTGATCGGCCAGCCGGTGAAGGTCCTGGTCGTGGCCGGCACGCTGAACGCGCTGATCTTGCCGTTGGCACTGGCCTGCATTCTCTGGGCGACGAAGAAGCCAAGCATCGTCGGCGATGACTATCGCCATCCCACCTGGATGCTGGTGTTCGGCCTGCTGGCGATGGCGGCCACAGCGGTCGGCGTGGTGATGTCGTTCAATGCCTTCGTGCAGTTCTGGCAATCCTGAGGACCGCCAGTGTCCGCCCGTTCAGCGAGCGCCTCAGCCGCGCTCGCCGATCAGCCACTCCAGCGGCACCTCGTGCTGGCCCCGCTCATCGGTGATATAGAGCGCACCTTCGCTGACCATCACGCTCCAGCCGATCGCTCGCGGCAGGTCCCGCGCCACCTGTTCCAGCGCCTCCTGGCCAACCGCGACGACGTTGATCTTCTTCAGGCTGCGCACACTGTCGAGCACCTTGGTCTGCCAGACGCGTAAATTGCCGTAAGCAACAAGGCTGAAGCGCTCGGCGCGCCGCGAGCACCAGGTAATACGTTCGGCATCTGGCTGACCCACCTCGATCCAGTGCAGCACGCGATCGTCAAGGCTCTTTTCCCACAACGCTGGTTCATCCACATCCGACAGCCCCCGGCCGAACGCCAGCTGCTCGCTGTACCAGAGAATGTAGGCGATCAGCCGCGCGACAAGGCGTTCTTCGGTTTCGGAAGGATGACGAGCGACGGTGAAGCGCAGGTCCTGATAGACGTGGCGGTCGAGGTCAGTGAGGTTGATCTCGACCTTGTAGGGCGTTGCTTGCAGGGCCATGGACGATCCGGGCGGAAGAAAAGGGGCCGGCATTTTACCTCATCCGTCAGGGCGCGCCGCGGTCCTGTCCTATCGCTTCCCAGGGGAGCGCGGGTCGATGACAGAGAGGCGAGCCGACGAACGAGCTTTGACAATCATTCTCATTCTGTTTAGCATCCTTCCATCACAGACCCAACGGGTAGTTCCTATGTACGTGTGTCTCTGCCAGGGTGTTACAGACGGCCAGATCCGTGACGCGATCTATGAAGGCTGCTGCAGCTACCGAGAAGTCCGCGAAGTCACCGGGGTGGCCACCCAGTGCGGCAAATGCGCCTGCGTAGCCAAGCAGGTCGTGCGCGATACCCTCAGCGATGTGCAGAGCGCCCAAGCCGCCCTCGCCTATCCGGCCGGTTTCGTTTCTGCCTGAGGCTGCGCTGACATCGATCTTCCGAAGCCGGGCCCCTGCCCGGCTTTTTCTTGCCTGCAATCAGCCACTTAGCTGATCAGCGCGGAACAGACGCATTCTTATTCGGATTTACCCTTGTGCTTCAAGGGCTTAGGTTTGACAGCCCAGGGCTTCCTGTCCAGACTGCTGCAACAGACGCATCCCGAATCAGACCAGGACCTCCCGATGAAAGGCGACAAGCTAGTCATTCAGCACCTCAACAAGATCCTCGCGAACGAACTGGTCGCCATCAACCAGTACTTCCTGCATGCGCGCATGTACGAAGACTGGGGCCTCGGCAAGCTCGGCAAGCACGAGTACGACGAATCGATCGACGAGATGAAGCATGCCGATAAGCTGATCAAGCGCATCCTGTTCCTCGAAGGCCTGCCCAACCTGCAGGACCTCGGCAAGCTGCTGATCGGCGAAAACACCCGCGAAATGCTCGAGTGCGACCTGAAGCTCGAACAGGGCGGCATTCAGGACCTCAAGGTGGCGATCGCCTACTGCGAAAGCGTCGGCGACTATGGTACCCGCGAGCTGCTCGAGGACATCCTCGAGTCCGAAGAAGAGCATATCGACTGGCTCGAAACGCAGCTCAGCCTGATCGGCAAGGTCGGTATGGAAAACTACCTGCAGTCGCAGATGGACGACTGAGTTATCCGCCAGGCGAAAACGAAAAACGGGAGCCTTGGCTCCCGTTTTGCTGTCTCGCTATTGACCGCGGTCGCTCAGGCGCCCGCTTTCTGCACGGCCTGCTTGATCAACGGCTGCAACTCACCCTGCTCGAACATTTCCAGGATGATGTCACTGCCGCCGACCAGCTCGCCGTCGACCCACAGTTGCGGGAAGGTCGGCCAGTTCGCGTATTTCGGCAGATTGGCGCGGATTTCCGGATTCTGCAGGATGTCGACGTAGGCGAACTTCTCGCCACAGCCCATCACGGCTTGGGTCGCGCGCGCAGAGAAGCCGCACTGCGGCGCGTTCGGCGAGCCTTTCATGTACAGCAGGACCGGGTTCTTTTCGATCTGCTCTTTGATGGTTTCGATGATATCCATTGGGCACCTCGGCTAGTCTCGGTTGCCGCGCATTGTACAGGAAGGCGAGCCCGAAAGCCGAGTCACGAACTCGGCTTTTATCGCCGGAGCCAGGGCCGCCGCCGCCTGCAACGCTGCGTGGCAGCCGCCCGGAGGCCGATTTGCGCCCGTCCAGGCTTTCTGGATAAGATCGCGCCTTTCCCGTTTCGTCGCCCGCTTGGCGACCCCTGTCGCAGGCCCTTGTTTTTTCGTCAAAAAGTATCCGGCCTCGACTGCGGCAACAAAGGTAGTTGATATGAGCGCAAGGCATTTTCTCTCACTGATGGATTGCACGCCCCAGGAGCTGCTTGGCCTGGTTCGTCGCGGCATCGAGCTGAAGGATCTGCGCGAGCGCGGCATTCTGTTCGAGCCGCTGAAGAACCGCGTCCTCGGGATGATCTTCGAGAAGGCCTCGACCCGCACGCGCCTGTCGTTCGAAGCAGGCATGATCCAGTTGGGCGGTCAGGCGATCTTTCTCTCGCCGCGCGACACCCAGCTCGGCCGCGGCGAGCCGATCAGCGACTCGGCCATCGTCATGTCGAGCATGCTCGACGCCATCATGATCCGTACCTTTGCCCACGCCACGCTGACCGAGTTCGCCGCGCATTCGGCGGTGCCTGTCATCAACGGCCTGTCGGACGACCTGCATCCCTGCCAGCTGATGGCCGACATGCAGACCTTCCACGAACTGCGCGGAAGCATCGCCGGCAAGACGGTCGCCTGGGTCGGCGACGGCAACAACATGTGCAACTCCTATATGGAAGCGGCCATTCAGTTCGACTTCCAGCTACGCGTCGCCTGCCCGAGCGGTTACGAGCCCGACGCCGCGCTGCTGGCGCAGGCGGGCGACCGGGTACAGATCGTCCGCGACCCGCGCGAAGCGGTGCGGGGTGCGCACCTGGTGAGCACCGATGTCTGGGCCTCCATGGGCCAGGAAGACGAAGTTGCGGCCCGTATTGCGACCTTCCGCCCGTATCAGGTCGACCGCGCCCTGCTCGACGCGGCGGCAGAAGACGTGCTGTTCATGCATTGCCTGCCGGCCCACCGCGGCGAGGAAATCAGCGCAGACCTCCTCGACGACCCTCGCTCCGTCGCGTGGCAGCAGGCTGAGAACCGCCTGCACGTGCAAAAGGCCCTGCTTGAGTTTCTGGTCGAGCCGGCCTACCACCACGCATGAGCCATGAGCCGCTGCTGCACCTGCGCCAGCTCAATTGCGGTTATGGCGAGCAGCCCGTGGTGCAACAACTCAGCCTGCACCTCAACCGTGGCGACATCGGCTGCCTGCTCGGGCCATCCGGCTGCGGCAAGACCACCACCCTGCGCGCGATTGCGGGCTTCGAGCCGGTCAGCGATGGCGAGATCCAGCTGGGCGAGGTGGTGCTGTCCCGGCGCGGTTTCACCCTGGCACCTGAGAAGCGCCGCATCGGCATGGTGTTCCAGGACTATGCCCTGTTTCCCCACCTGAACGTGGCCGAGAACGTCGAGTTCGGTGTGCGCAAGCACCCGCACGGCCAGCGCATCGTGCGCGATATGCTCGAACTGGTGCACCTCGCGCACCTGGCCAAGCGCTACCCCCACGAACTCTCCGGCGGCCAGCAACAGCGCGTCGCGCTGGCCCGCGCGCTGGCTCCCGAGCCCGAGCTGCTGCTGCTCGACGAGCCCTTCTCCAACCTCGACGGCGATCTGCGCCGACGCTTGTCCCATGAAGTGCGCGAGATCCTCAAGGCGCGCGGCACCAGCGCCATTCTGGTCACCCACGACCAGGAGGAAGCCTTTGCGGTCAGCGACCAGGTCGGCGTGTTCAAGGATGGCCGGCTGGAGCAGTGGGACACGCCCTACAACCTCTACCACGAACCGCTCACGCCTTTCGTCGCGAGCTTTATCGGTCAGGGCTACTTCATCCGCGGCCAGCTCATCGACCCGGAGACGGTGCAGACCGAACTCGGCGTGATCCGCGGCAATCGCGCTTACACCATGCCACCCGGTAGCTCGGTGGACGTACTGCTGCGACCGGACGACATCGTCTACGCCCCGGACAGCCCCCTGAAGACGCTCATCGTCGGCAAGACCTTCCTTGGCGCCTCGACCTTGTACCGCCTGCAATTGCCGACCGGCAACCAGCTGGAGGGCATCTTCCCCAGCCACGCGGACTATCCGACCGGGCAGGCCGTCGGCATTGCCATTGCCGCCGACCACCTGGTGGTCTTTCCGGCCCAGGGTAGCGTGGCCGCCCATGAAACCCTGCCGGAGCCGGGCGTCCGCCGCTACAGCAGCCCCGCCTGACCGCGGCCTTCAACCTGCCGACGGTTCACGCGGGGGCGCTTCGGCCAGCCCCTTCTGGCGCCGCGCGCGAAAGAACTCGCTGAGAACCTGGCTACAGGCGTCCGCCATGACCCCGCCTTCGACCAGCACCTGATGGTTGAGGAACACGCTTGAAAAAAACTGGCCGCGGCTGACCGCCACGCCCGCCTTGGGTTCGGTGGCGCCGAACACGACCCGCTGGACCCGCGCATGCACGATCAACCCGGCACACATGCTGCAGGGTTCCAGCGTCACGTACAGCGTGCTGCCGGGCAGTCGGTAATTCTGCAGGCTCAGCGCCGCGTCACGGATCGCCACCATCTCGGCGTGCGCGCTGGGATCATGCGCAGAAATCGGGCAGTTGTATCCCCGCCCTATCACCTTGCCGTCCTGCACCAGCACGGCCCCGACCGGCACTTCACCCAGGCGAGCCCCTTCGGCGGCGAGCGCCAGGGCCTCGGCCATGAACGACTCGTCCCGCGAACGATCGATGATCATCGGTCTTTTCATGTCGCTCCTCACAAATCCTGCGCGCCGTAACGGCGTACCTGGAGCCTTCAGACGACCTCGATTGCCGCCATCAGCCCGGTTTCCATGTGGTCGATGACGTGGCAATGGAACATCCAGACGCCGGGATTATCCGCCACCAGGGCAATCCTGGCCGTTTCGTTCTTGCCCAGCAGATAGGTATCGGTAAACCAGGGATCGATGCGTTTGCGATTCGAGCTGATCACTTTGAAGGTCATGCCGTGCAGATGAATCGGGTGCTGGTACTGGCTCAGGTTGCGCAGCTCGAAGACATAGTGGCCGCCCCGCTTCAGCGTCGCGATCGGACGGTCTGCACAGGTCTTGTCGTTGATGTCCCATGCTTGTCCGTTGATCTGCCAGAAGGTGAAGGCGTTGCCCTGGGCCGTCTCGCTCGATAAGGTCCCGGCCCATTCGAAGTTGAAGCGCAGAGTCTCGGCGCGCTGCAGATCCGGTTCGGCCACCGGGTTGGCCGGCAGCGCCTCGGGCCAGAAGCCCTCGCCCTCAGCACCGGCCACAGACGCAAGGCTTGCCAGACGCAACGGCCCATTGCGCAGCGACAGCACCTCGCCCGCCGGCGGAGTCTTCAGTGCCAGGTCGAGGCGCATGCCCGGGCCCAGCCAGTACTGCTTGCCCAGCGGCCGCGGCACGACCGGGTGGCCGTCTATCGCATAGACCCGCGCTTCGCCGCCCGAGAGGTTCAACCGGTAGGTCAGGGTATTGTCGAGGTTGAGGATCCGCAGCCGGACCACCTGCCCAGCGGGCAGCTCGAGGGTCGGTGCGTGCTCCCCGTTGACGCTGGACACCACCCCCGGGGTACCGCCGCGAGCGGCCTCCCGCGGGACGCTGAAGGCAGTAAAGGCCCCTCGCTCGTCGATGTGCCAGCTCTTCAGGCTCAACGTCCGTTCGTGGCGGAACCCGCTGGGCTCACGCTCTTCGATGATCAGCGGCCCCACCAGCCCTCGACCCAGCTGTTCGGCGCTCGACGTATGCGGGTGGTACCAGAAGCTGCCGGCATCCAGGACCCGGAAACGGTAATCGAACGACTCGCCCGGCAAAACCGGCAGTTGCGAGACGTAGGGGACCCCATCCATCTCCAGGGGCAGGCGAATGCCGTGCCAGTGGACAGTGGTTGGTTCCGGAAGGTGATTGGTAAAACGCACCCGCAGCCAGTCGCCCTGGCGCGCCCTCAGCTCGACACCCGGCGCCCGGCCTCCGTAGCACCAGGCCGGCGTTACGCTGCCCGAAATCAGTTCGATATCGGCCGGGGCGGCGATCAGTTCATAGTCATGGGTGACCGGGTTGGCCGAACGCCCCAGCCAGTAGCGCGCCCCGCCGCCCACTGCACCCACCACGGCAAGCCCCGTCAGGCCAACCAGCATTTTCCGCCGGGTAAAAGACATTCGCGCTCCTTGACACCGCTCTACCGCTCCAGCCGGCCGCAGGGGCCGCCATCTGGAATCACTCGCATTTGCACATGCTACCGCGTCGCGCCTTACACCGCAGCCGGCCTAGGCACCTTGCCGCAATGCGATCGCACCGCCCGGCATTCACGGCGAACCCTCGAGCCCGATCGCGCTCTACAAAGGACACACCTTTACATACAGCGCGAGGAGGCCCCATGCACACCACCGCAGCCCGGGCGAAGGACGAGGTCAACATCAGCAAGGGCATGGCCTGGCTTGCCCGCAGCGGCTACGCCGCACGCGGTGTCGTCTACCTGATCATCGGCGCCTTCGCCTTTCTCGCCGGGGTGGGCAGCGGCAAAACGCTGGGCACCAAGGGCGCAATCCAGCAACTGCTGGGACAACCGTTCGGCGAGACCCTGCTGTGGATCATGGTCGTCGGCCTGGTCGCCTACGTCGCCTGGCGAGTGACGCAGGCCGTTGCCGACCCGGAAGGCCACGGGACCGATGCCAAGGGCCTCGCCATCCGGGCCGGGCTTGTTGGCAGCGCTGTTGCGTACACGCTGCTCGCGCTATTCACTCTCGGCCTGCTCGGCAGCCCGCTCGGCGATACGGGCAGCAGCGGCGGCAGCTCCGGCGGCCGGGATTTCCTTGCCGGGCTGCTCGGATGGAAGTATTCGAACTACCTGATCTACCTGGTCGCCCTGGTCCCGCTCGGCGTCGGTATCGCGCACGTGATCAAGGGCTGGAAGGCCAAGTTCGAAAAATACTTCAATGCCTCCGAAGACGTCATGCGGTGGGTCCGTCCGATTTCACGCGCCGGCCTGATTGCCCGCGGCGTGGCGTTTTTCGTGGTCGCCGGCATGCTCTTTTCCGGCGGCAGCCGTTACGAGCCCACCGATCCGCCAGGCCTGGAGGATGCCCTGGACGCTCTGCAAAGCCTGCCGTTCGGCACCTTCTGGCTGTCTCTCGTCGGCCTCGGCCTGGTGGCGTTCGCCGTCTACAGCTTCTCCGAAGCCATCTGGCGGCGCATCGATGTGCCGGCTGCGTTTGACTGAGGGCAATCCTGCGCAGGGAAATGTGCTTCAGCTTGCGAGTGGGCTGAAGCACCTTGTATGAACGATTGAAAGCGAGGCGAGCAAGCGGTTTCGCGACGTATGCGCCAGGGGCGTCTAAGTCGACTACTGGCTTACAGAAAAGTAACGCTGCACTCAGCTTAAGGTAAGGCAGCATCCGTACACTGGGCGTACCGAAGAAGAAGCGAGCCTTGCACGTTGCCACCTTGGTGGTCTCAGGCAGTGGCTCACCGAGCTGACCCTGTCTTGGACAAGGGGCTTCTAGTTACAGCCCGGCGCCTGAGGTGCCCAACGCACTTCGCCTCCGTCAGCCAGCTGTCGTCTGAAAAGCTCACGAACCGAACTTTCGTCAAGGCGACGGATCGCCTCATTGCTCAGTATTGAATGGCCCCTTAAGCTCAGATCATGAAGTCCCCCATGCGATTCTTTCTTGTCCTGTTGCTGATGTTTGCGCTTCCGATCAACGGGATGGCGCAAGTGCTCATGCCGGTAAAAACGACCGTGTCGCATGTGATGTCGGAAATGGATGGGATGGATTCAATGGCGTACAGCCATGCAATGGTTGGCACGAACGGCGTCGAGCCGGAGTGTTGCGAAGGTCATGATCACGGAAAGACGACCGTCTGCAAGACCGGACAAGAATGCAAAACCGCCAGTCTTCTCCAGATTGCCGCTGCAAGGGCGCAGGCGCTGCCAGCGGCCAAACCCGTGACGCCCCCCTTCAGCGACCAAATCCCCTACCGTCTGCTTGACGCCGTCTGGCATCCACCCCGCGCCTGATTCCTGCCCGCTCCACGGCCCGCCCGACAGTGAAAGTTCGGCCGGCGACCGCGCGCCTTAGGCACGCATCGAAGATCAGGAATCCTTTTTCAAATGAAACCCCGAATTCACTGGGCGCGCCCTCACGTGGCGGCGCTGATCGTGGGTGCGCTCTCGCTTCCTGGGATGGCGTCAGCGCTCACCCTGGACCAGGCCCTGAGCCTGGCTGAGCAAGACGCGCCCTCACTGGAGGCGCAAGCCGCTAATGTCCAGGCAGCTCGCAGCGCGGCGATACCCGCTGGCGAGCTTCCGGACCCCAAACTCAAGCTCGGGCTGCAGAACCTCCCCATCGAAGGGGACGCGCGATGGCAGGTAGGGCAGGAGGCCATGACCATGCAGATGGTGGGCGTCATGCAGGACGTCCCGAACCGAGCAAAAAGGCGCGCCCGGGTCGAGGCCGCGCAAGCACGCGTCGCGCTCGCAGACGCCCAGCAAACCATTGAACGTCTCAGCGTGCGCCAGAAGACTGCGGAGGCATGGATCGTCGGCTTCGCGGTGCAGCAGAAGCTGAGTCTGTTTCAACAGCTTTATAGCGGGAGAACCGGCTGTTCGCCCGGGCCGTTCAGGCGCGCATCGCGGGCGGTGGCGGACAAGCGGCAGACAGCGTACTCCCGAAGCAAGAAGCAGCTTTGCTTGCCGAACAGGAAGACGTACTGCTGCGCAACCAGCTTGTTGCACGGGCCAAACTCCGCCGCTGGATCGGCGAGTCAGCTGACCAAGCGCTGACAGGCGACTGGCCGCGATGGCACGCCGATGCCAACCATTACCAGCGCAACCTGCATAGTCACCCGACCCTTCTCGCCTTCGATCCGATGACGCGCGAAGCCGAGGCGAAGGTTCGCCAGGCGGTCGCCGAGAAAACCCCAGACTGGAGTTGGGGCGTCGACTATCTCCGACGTGGCCGTGAATACGGCGACATGGTGAACCTCAGCGTCACCTTCGACCTGCCACTGTTCACCGGCTCGAGACAGGACCCGAAAATCGCTGCCCAACGTGCCCGGCTTGCTCAGATCGAGGCCCAGCGCCAGGCGACGTTACGCCTGCATGACCAGGTACTGAGCGCCGACCTGGCTGAGTATCAGCGCCTGGAGCGCGCCCTCGCCCGCCTTGATCAAACCCTGCTGCCGCTGGCGGACGACAAGGTCCGACTGGCCATGGCCGACTACCGCGCCGGGACAGGCACGTTGGTCGCTGTGGTCGATGCGCGGCGCCAGCGCGTGGAAACCCGCCTGCGTCGCATCGATACAGCCCGCGAACTGGCGCTGGGCAATGCCCGCCTGCATTTCGCCTTGGGAGACACCCAATCATGATTTCTCCCCTCGAGCGGTTGGCCCTCGTATTCAGCCTTCCTCTGATATTCGCCGCCAGCGCTACAGGCGTGTTACCAGCCACAGCCCTTGCTCAAGCGCCGGACGACGACAAGGAAGTCCTCTACTGGTATGACCCCATGGTTCCCCAGCAGAAGTTCGACAAGCCTGGGAAGTCCCCCTTTATGGACATGGACCTCGTTCCTCGGTATGCCGACGAGCGAAGCGATGGCGCGTCGATGAGCATCGACCCCAGCGTGACGCAGAACCTGGGCATGCGTCTGGTGACGGCAACGCGGGAGTCGCTGAGCCAGGCGCTCGAGGCGACAGGGGCACTGCAGTTCGACGGGCGCGACGTCGCCGTGGTGCAAGCGCGTGCCGGCGGTTATGTCGAGCGCGTCTACGACCACGCACCGGAGGACGTCATCGAAAAAGGCGCACCGCTGGCCGATCTGTTGATCCCCCAATGGGCAGCCGCCCAGGAAGAATTCCTCGCATTGAGGGCGATCGGCGAGCCGCAACTGCTCGCAGCGGCCCGCCAGCGGTTGCGGCTCGCCGGCATGCCATCGGACGCCATTGCGCAGCTGGAGCGAACCGGTCAGGCACGCCCGATCTGGACCGTAACGAGTCCGATCGGAGGCGTCTTGAACAGTCTCGATGTTCGCGACGGCATGACCGTACCGGCCGGCGCCTCGCTGGCCCGGATAAACGGGTTGAAGCATGTCTGGCTCGAAGTCGCCGTCCCTGAAGCGCAGGTCTCCAGTCTCGCCCAGGGGCAAACGGTGACCGCGCGCTTGCCCGCGTTCGCTGGCGAGACGCTGGAAGGCAGCATCCAGGCGGTGCTACCCCAGGCCAACCTGGATAGCCGTACAGTTCGTGTGCGCGTCGAACTTCCCAATCCACAGGGGCGTCTTCGCCCCGGCATGACCGCCGACGTGACCTTGAACCGTGACGTGGAAAATGCACTCGTCATCCCGAGCGAAGCCGTAATCCGCACCGGCAAGCGAGCCCTGGTCATGCTGGCTGAGGATGAGGGCCGTTACCGGCCCGTTGTGATTCGGACGGGTCGTGAGTTCGACGAGAAGACCGAAGTACTCGAAGGGTTGCAGGCTGGCCAGAAAATCGTGGCGTCCGGCCAGTTCCTGCTCGACTCCGAGGCCAGTCTCCGCGGCCTTACCGCCCAGACCCTGGAGCCCCTAGCATCGGCCGGCGCGCCGGTTCTACATGAAGCGCAAGGCACGATTGTCAGCCTGGAAGACGGCATGGTGGGTCTGGCTCACGGGCCGATCGAGACCCTCGGTATGCCTGCGATGACCATGCCCTACCCGGTCGAGGACCCCGCGCTGCTGGCCGGGCTTGAGGCCGGCGACCGGGTGCGGGTCGGTGTACGGCAAAGCGACGAGGGCTTTTCCATCGCGCGCATCGAAAAGCTCGGAGGCGCGCAATGATCGCAGCCATGATCCGATGGTCGGTGGCGAACCGGTTTCTCGTTCTGATGGCCACCCTGTTTGCCGTGGCTGCGGGCGTCTGGTCGGTGAATAACACCGCCGTGGATGCCCTGCCTGATCTGTCCGACGTGCAAGTCATCATCCGCACGCCGTACCCCGGCCAGGCCCCGCAGATCGTTGAGAACCAGGTCACCTACCCACTGACCACCACGATGCTCTCGGTACCCGGGGCAAAGACGGTCCGTGGCTACTCGTTCTTCGGTGACAGCTATGTGTATGTGCTGTTCGAAGACGGCACGGACCTGTATTGGGCGCGCTCGCGCGTACTGGAATACCTGAGCCAGGTGCAGAGCCGGCTGCCCGCAGCGGCCAAGCCTGCGCTGGGTCCCGATGCCACGGGCGTAGGCTGGATCTATCAATATGCGCTGGTCGATCGCACGGGCCAGCACGACCTTTCGCAACTTCGCTCGCTGCAGGACTGGTTCCTGCGCTACGAGCTGAAGACGCTCCCCAACGTGGCGGAAGTCGCGCCAATCGGCGGAATGGTCAAGCAGTACCAGATCGTACTCGATCCCGTGCGCATGGCCGCCCGCAGGGTGACGCAGCAGCAGATCGCTCAGGCAATCGCTGAGGCCAATCGGGAAACCGGTGGCAGTGTGCTGGAGCTCGCCGAAACCGAATTCATGGTTCGCGCATCCGGCTACCTGCAGACACTCCGGGACTTTCGCGCCGTTCCTCTGCGCCTGGATGGCGGTGGAGTGCCGGTTACCCTCGGTGATGTCGCCCATGTTCAGCTCGGGCCGGAAATGCGCCGCGGCATTGCCGAGCTCGATGGCGAGGGCGAAGTGGTTGGCGGCGTGGTCATACTGCGTAGCGGCAAGAACGCCCGCGAGACGATCTCGGCGGTTCAGACCAAGCTAGAGGAGCTCAAGGCGAGCCTTCCGGAAGGGGTTGAAGTCGTCACGACCTATGACCGAAGCAAGCTGATTGACAGCGCAGTCGAAAACCTCAGTCACAAGCTCATCGAAGAATTCGTTGTCGTTGCGCTGGTGTGCGGCGTATTCCTGTGGCACCTGCGCTCGTCCCTGGTCGCAATCGTCTCGTTGCCGATCGGTATCCTGGTTGCGTTTTTCATCATGCAGCGGCAGGGCATCAACGCCAACATCATGTCACTGGGCGGCATCGCGATTGCGATCGGTGCGATGGTGGATGCTGCAATCGTGATGATCGAAAACGCGCACAAGCACATCGAGGCGTGGGGCAAGAAGCACCCTGGCCAGGCCCTGAAAGGCGAGGCCCACTGGGCGGTCATTACCGAAGCGGCCGTAGAGGTAGGACCTGCGCTGTTCTTCAGCCTGCTGATCATCACCCTGTCGTTCATCCCTGTTTTTACCCTGCAAGCCCAGGAGGGCCGGCTGTTTGGCCCACTCGCGTTTACCAAGACCTATGCCATGGCGGCGGCTGCCGGTCTTTCCGTCACCCTGGTTCCGGTGCTGATGGGGTACTGGATCCGCGGGAAGATACCGGATGAACACCGCAACCCGCTGAACCGTGGCCTGATCTGGCTCTACAAACCTGCCCTGGACACCGTGCTGCGTTGGCCGAAGGCAACATTGCTGGTGGCGGTGCTGGTTTTTCTGACCGGACTGTGGCCGGTCACTCGCCTCGGTGGGGAGTTTCTGCCACCGCTGGATGAGGGCGATCTGCTTTACATGCCCACCGCGCTACCTGGCCTCTCCGCCCGGAAGGCCGGCGAGTTGCTACAGCAGACGGACAGGCTGATCAAGACGGTCCCGGAAGTGGCACGGGTGTTTGGCAAGGCGGGTCGCGCCGACAGCGCCACTGACCCGGCTCCGCTGGAAATGTTCGAGACGACCATCCAGTTCAAGCCAAGGGATCAATGGCGAGCCGGAATGACGGCCGACAAGCTGATCGAGGAGCTCGACCACGCGGTCCAGGTGCCTGGCCTGGCGAACCTCTGGATTCCCCCGATTCGCAACCGCATCGACATGCTCGCGACAGGCATCAAGAGCCCGATCGGCGTGAAGGTGTACGGCACCGAACTGGTTCAGATCGACAAGACCACTCAGGCGGTCGAGAAGATTGCCAAGACCGTCCCCGGGGTTACCTCGGCCCTGGCGGAGCGGCTGACGGGGGGGCGTTATATCGACGTCGATATCGATCGCACGGCTGCAGCTCGCTATGGCCTGAACATCGCCGACGTGCAGGCCATCGTGGCTGGCGCCATCGGCGGGCAGACCATCGGCGAGACGGTCGAAGGGCTGGCCCGCTATCCGATCAACCTTCGCTACGGTCGTGAGTGGCGCGACTCCCTGGCGGGATTGCGCGACCTGCCCATCTATACACCGCAGGGCAGCCAGATCACCTTGGGTACGGTGGCCAAGGTTCAGGTAAGCGACGGCCCGCCCATGCTGAAAAGCGAAAATGCGCGGCTCTCCGGCTGGGTGTACATCGACGTTCGTGGACGGGACATGGCGGCGGTCGTCAACGACCTGAGGACAGCGATAACGCACGGTGTTCAACTCGACCCCGGCATGAGCATCAGCTACTCGGGACAGTTCGAGTTCATGGAACGTGCGAACGCCAAGCTCAAGCTTGTGGTACCGGCGACCCTGGTCATCATTTTCGTATTGCTTTACCTCACCTTTGCCCGCTTTAGCGAGGCGCTATTGATTATGGCGACCCTGCCCTTTGCGCTCACCGGGGGGGTGTGGTTCCTGTACCTGTTGGACTACCACCTGTCCGTCGCAACCGGCGTGGGTTTTATCGCACTCGCCGGTGTATCCGCCGAATTCGGCGTGATCATGTTGCTGTACCTGAAAAATGCCTGGCGCGACCGGCAGGACACAGGAAACAGGGGCGAGCCAGCCCTGCTCGATGCAATCCGCGAAGGCGCGGTTCAGCGCGTACGCCCCAAAGCGATGACCGTCGCGGTCATTATTGCCGGACTGCTCCCCGTTCTCTGGGGCAGTGGCACCGGCAGTGAAATCATGAGCCGGATCGCAGCCCCGATGGTCGGCGGAATGATCACCGCGCCCCTGCTTTCCCTCTTCGTCCTGCCGGCCGCGTATCTGCTGATGCGTCGCCAGCAGTCTCGCCTCACCCCGACACAAGCCACTCATCCCGTAGGAGAACCATCATGAAAGTCGCAACCATTGCCGTTGTCTCACTGTTCCTGGCGCCCACCGCCTATGCCGCTGACCAGCAGCCGAAGGCCAGCATGCAGCAGGAACAGCCTGCGGGGCAGATCGGCTCCGCCATCGGCACGGTCAAGAAGGTCGACAGGGAAAAGGGGGTATTGACCATTGCTCACGGCCCGGTCGAAGCGCTGGGTTGGCCCGCCATGACCATGGGTTTCAAGGCGCAGCCCGATCAGCTGGCGGCCCTGGACGTTGGCGATGAGATCGAATTCGAATTTCTGTCGAAAGGCGTCACCTCGACCATCATTCGCATCGAAAAAAGGTAAGTCGCGGCGGTCGCGGCCGCTCGAGTTGCCTGGCTGAACCGAAGGGGGCAAAGGCTTTCGAAGCCTTTGTATGGTCAAGGAGTCGCCCCGTGCACACATCCTCATCCCAGAGTTGCGGTTCAACGGTTTCGGCGCTCAACGAAGCCTGTTTTTGCATCAGCCTGGATCAGTCCGCGCTCGCCAGCGCGATGAGCGACCAGCTAGGCAATCCCGAGATTAAGGAACTGCTGAACACACGCTGCCCTCATGTATTTGCCGCACGGCCGGTCTTTGTCTCACCCCAGCGACTGAGCCAGGTCAAGGAGGTCATCCACGCCATCGAACAGACCGTCAGGTTGCCCGCCTGGCAGGCGCATGCATTGGCTTCAGCGCCGGCAGTTGCGCAGCATGCACCTCGAGGCGCCCGCGGCGTGTTCCTTGGCTACGACTTTCACCTTGATGAAGAAAAGCTCGGCCTTATCGAAATCAATACAAACGCTGGCGGCGCGATGCTCAACCTGTTGCTCGCCCGTGCGCAACGGCGTTGCTGCAGTGGCGTAGGAGCGCTGGCGCCTGGCGACGAAGGCGCTGACCGGTTCGAGCAAGCGATTCTGGAGATGTTTGCTCAGGAGTTGGCAGCAAGCGGTGAACAGAAGCCGTTGAAGCACCTGGCCATCGTCGACGAAAGCCCAGAAGGCCAGTACCTCTATCCTGAATTTCTGCTGTTTCAGCAACTGTTCGAATCGGCCGGCATTGATTGCACCATCGCTGACCCAGCCGATCTGACGTTCACCGAAGGCCGCCTTCTGTTGGCTGGCAAGCCAGTCGACGTGGTCTACAACCGGCTCACCGATTTCTACCTGGAGGGCGCGGCGTGCAAGGCGCTGCGGGAAGCCTACCTCGCGGATGCCGTGACGGTGACACCCCATCCCCAAGCCTATGCCCTGTATGCGGACAAGCGCCGGCTGGTCGACTTGACCAATGCAGCGCTGCTCGAGCAGATGGGCGTCGATCCGCAAATCCGAGCAATACTTGCCCGGTACGTCCCGATTACCCGACTTGTCGCACCCGCTGACGCGGAACAGCTCTGGCAGGACCGACGCAACCTGTTCTTCAAGCCGGCGAGCGGGTTTGGCAGTCGCGGCGCATACCGCGGCGAGAAACTCACCAAGCGTGTGTGGGCCGACATTCTTGATGCCAATTACGTTGCCCAGGCCCTGGTCGTTCCCGGCGAGCGCAGAACGGTTGCCGACCATCTGGTACGCCCGATGAAGTTCGACCTGCGCGCCTACGCCTATGCTGGGACGGCGCAGTGGATGGCCGCCCGGCTTTACCAGGGGCAGACGACAAACTTCCGTACGGAAGGGGGTGGCTTTGCTCCGGTTTTCACGCTAAACCCGAACGAAGAAGTCGCTGAAGCCGGAAAGGGATCGCCGCACGCCTCCTATACGTTTCTGCTCGACGACACCGGCCGCGTAGAGCCTCTACCGCATCCGCTCTACCTGGCCTTGGTCAGAGCACAAAGCGCTATCGCGACGCTTGCCGGTAAGCGTTTCCGGTTGGCCGACTGGTATGTGGCCATGGACGCAGGGAAGCCCGTCCAGGTGGTCCGGGAATCGTACGGCTGGGTGGCGTTCGACGCGGACGGCAATTGCCGACCAGCGAGCGATTCGCACAATTCGACTGCGAGCGGTGCCGGAAATGTCGACACGACAGCCCTACCGACCCCGCAGGAACACGACCGAATCACGACGCTCCTGTATGGGAGCGAGTGAACGCGGTATCGCTCAGCGTCGCGGAGGCTCTCCGAGCTTGCCGCGCAGCGCTTGCAGAAGCGACGCTGACGGCGATTCCCGGCGGCGCCCTGCGTTCCAATTCTCGAGCATTCCGACCCATCGGGTATCACCAAGAGCATTCCCTCGGGTTCAGATCCCGTATTGGTCCACTTCCACTTTCTCTCTCAACCATTGAGAACCCCGCCGATCAGGCATGGTCGTGGAAGTAACCTCGACGGTGCCTGCTGGGAATGAATAAGCACGTCCTATGGGGCACTCACTACCAGAGGCACCAGCCAGTGGCCACTGGACAGCAAACGCTCAGCCTCGTAACGTGCGTCAGCCCCGCTGCGAACCGTTTCCTTACACCTGTTTTGGTGGGTTGCCGGGTAAACAACTTAAAAGCCGGCGCGATACAACCGGATCAGGGAGCAGGTGCAATGCAAGGGACACACTCGGAACACCTGCGCCGGCGTGACTCCCAGCCGGAGTTCTGGCAGCTTTCGATGCGTTGCTGTCAGCTGGCAGGCAGCGTCGATATCGCTTTTTTCTTCATATTCCTCGTGCTTGGCTCACCCATTCTGGGCTGGATAAACGTGGTCAGTGTGGCCATGTATATCTATGCCTATCGCGCATTCCAGCAGCGAAGAAATCAGCTTGCGGTCATGCTGATACGCATCGAAGTGCTTGTCCATGCCGGACTGGGAACGGTGCTGATTGGTTGGGACAGCGGCTTCCACTATTTCCTGCTGATGTTTATTCCCGCCTTGTTCGTCAGCATGCCCACGCGCACCGCCTGGATATACGCCGGCTGGCTGTGGGCTTACTACGTCGGGCTCGACGTATTGATGTGGTTCATTGAACCGCTGCAACCCATCTCCTCCAGTGCACTGCTAGGCGTGCATGTGTTCAACCTTACCGTGGTGTTCTGCATGTTCAGCTACCTCGCGCTGTTCTATGTGGTCACGGTGGCCCGGGCACACAAGAAGCTCGCCTCGATGGCAACGACCGACTCACTGACCGGCCTATTCAATCGCCGACACATGATTGAACTCACCGAAAAGGTCCTGGCACGAAACCAGCGCCACCCCACCAACCTCACCTTGATGCTGATGGACATTGACCATTTCAAGCAGGTCAATGACCGGTACGGTCACGACATGGGCGACCGCGTTCTCCAAGCGGTGAGCGATCTACTCAAACAATCAATGCGTGAACAGGACTTCATCGGTCGTTGGGGAGGCGAAGAGTTTCTGGCCATTCTGCCGGATACGAACTTTAGCCATGCGGGCGATAGCGCAGAGCGTATACGCACGGGTGTCCAGGCACTGGATATCCCCAATGACGGCACTCTAGTGCGGGTTACGTTGTCCATCGGCATCACGCAATATCGCGCCGATGAATTGCTCAGCGAAGCAATCGCGCGGGCCGATCACGCACTCTATGGGTGCAAGGCAGCTGGACGTAACAGGGTGAAAGTCGCTGAGGTTTAGCAACCGAGCCTGGCCGCTCCTGCCCTCGAGAAAACAGCGGCTCGCCGGAGAAAGGCCTGGGCCTTACCTCGCTTTCTGCGCCGGATCAGTCGAAATCGACTGGCGTGTGCTTGCGATACCGGAACGAAGACCAACCATGACGATGCTGCGCTAAAAGCAGAAGCCCGCCATTAGGCGGGCTCCACTCCATCAGCTCAGACGTCCAATCATTCCCACTCGATCGTGGCGGGCGGCTTGCTCGAGACGTCATAGGTGACGCGGGAAATGCCTTCGATTTCATTGATGATGCGGTTGGAAACCTTCTCCAGCAGCTCATAAGGCAGGTGCGCCCAACGTGCGGTCATGAAGTCGATGGTTTCCACGGCGCGCAGTGCGACGACCCAGGCGTAGCGGCGGCCGTCGCCGACCACACCAACCGACTTGACCGGCTGGAACACCACGAAAGCCTGGCTGGTCTTGTGGTACCAGTCAAAGTTGCGCAATTCCTGGATGAAGATGTGGTCGGCGCGACGCAGCAGGTCGGCATATTCCTTCTTCACTTCACCGAGGATGCGTACGCCCAGGCCCGGCCCCGGGAAGGGGTGGCGATAGACCATGTCGTACGGCAGGCCAAGTTCCAGGCCGATCTTGCGAACTTCATCCTTGAACAGCTCACGCAGCGGCTCGACCAACTTGAGGTTCATTTCCTCCGGCAGGCCACCGACGTTGTGGTGCGATTTGATCACATGAGCCTTGCCGCTCTTGGCGCCCGCGGACTCGATGACGTCCGGGTAGATGGTGCCTTGGGCGAGGTACTGGATGTTGTCGAGCTTGCTGGCCTGGGCATCGAAGACGTCGATGAAGGTGCGGCCGATGATCTTGCGCTTCTTTTCCGGGTCGGCTTCGCCGGCCAGGTTCTCAAGGAACTGGGCTTCAGCGTCGGCGCGTATGACCTTGACACCCATGTTCTCGGCGAACATCGCCATCACCTGATCGCCTTCGTGCAAGCGCAGCAGGCCATTGTCGACGAATACGCACGTCAGCTGGTCGCCGATGGCCTTGTGCAGCAGCGCCGCGACCACCGAGGAATCGACACCGCCCGACAGGCCCAGCAATACGTTGGCCGAACCGACCTGGTTGCGGACCTGCTCGACCAGATCCTCGACGATATTGGACGGTGTCCATAGCGCTTCGCAGCCGCAGATTTCCAGCAGGAAACGCGACAGGATGCGCCCGCCCTGGCGGGTGTGGGTGACTTCCGGATGGAACTGCACGCCGTAGTAACGGCGATCATCGTCACCCATCGCGGCGATTGCGCAACTCGGCGTGCTGGCAAGGATCCGGAAGCCTTCCGGCAGATCGGTGACCTTGTCGCCGTGACTCATCCAGACGTCGAGGCCGAACACGCCGTCGTCGTCCATGTGGTCTTCGATGCCGTCGAACAGTTTGGATTTGCCAACCAGATCGACGCGCGCATAGCCGAACTCGCGCTCATCCGAACCCTGGACCTTCCCGCCGAGCTGCTCGGACATGGTCTGCATGCCGTAGCAGATGCCGAACAGCGGCACGCCGAGATCGAACACCGCCTGCGGCGCCCGCGGGCTGCCTTCGGCATGCACAGACTCCGGGCCGCCCGCGAGGATAATGCCGCGCGGCGCGAAAGCGCGGATGTCCTCGTCGCTCATGTCGAACGGATGCAGTTCGCAGTAGACGCCGATCTCCCGAACGCGACGGGCTATCAACTGGGTGTACTGCGAGCCGAAATCCAGGATCAGGATGCGGTGAGCGTGAATGTCAGGATGAGCCATGTGGGCATCTCTCGTGGTAGTCACAAATGACACGGGGCTGAGTGAACAGCCCCGTTATTCATACTTCAAAAATCGATCTGTGCAATGTCAGCCGACCCGATAGTTCGGCGCTTCCTTGGTGATCTGTACGTCATGCACATGGGACTCGGCCATGCCGGCACCGGTGATACGCACGAACTGCGGATGGGTACGCATGTGATCGATGGTCGCGCTGCCGGTGTAGCCCATGGAGGCGCGCAGGCCGCCCATCAGCTGGTGGATAATGGCCGCCAGCGACCCCTTGTACGGCACACGTCCTTCGATACCCTCGGGCACCAGCTTCTCGGCGCCTGCCGACGAGTCCTGGAAGTAACGATCCGAGGAACCTTGCGCCTGGGACATGGCACCCAGCGAGCCCATGCCGCGGTAGGCCTTGTAGGAGCGGCCCTGGAACAGTTCGATCTCGCCTGGGGCTTCTTCGGTACCGGCGAACATCGAGCCCATCATCACGGCGTTGGCGCCGGCGACGATGGCTTTGGACAGGTCACCGGAGAAGCGGATGCCGCCGTCGGCGATCATCGGTACGCCGGTGCCTTCCAGCGCGGCGGAGACGTTGGCGATGGCGGATATCTGCGGCACGCCGACACCGGCGACGATGCGCGTGGTGCAGATCGAGCCCGGGCCGATACCAACCTTGACCGCGTCAGCGCCGGCCTTGACAAGGTCCAGGGCCGCTTCGGCCGTAGCAATGTTGCCGCCGATGACCTGCACCTGCGGGAAGTTGTCCTTCACCCAGCGCACCCGATCGAGCACGCCGCGCGAGTGGCCATGCGCGGTGTCGACCACGATCACGTCAACGCCGGCTGCTGCCAGTGCTTCGACGCGCTCGGCCGTATCGGCGCCGGTACCTACGGCAGCGCCGACACGCAGACGACCTTGGTCATCCTTGGATGCCAGCGGGTAGGTCTTGGCTTTTTCAATGTCACGGAAGGTGACCAGGCCGCGCAGGTGGAAGTTGCTGTCGACTACCAGCATCTTCTCGATGCGGTGTTCATGCAGCTTGGCTTTGATTTCCTCGAGGCCGGTGCCTTCCTCAACGGTGATCAGCTTTTCCTTCGGCGTCATGATGGCGGCAACCGAATCACCGACGTTGGGCGTGAAGCGCAGGTCGCGCCCTGTGACGATACCCACCAGTTCTTTACCCGACACCACAGGAAAGCCAGAGAACCCCAGTTCGCGTGCCTTGCGCAGCAGTTCGCTGATCTTGGTTTCAGGCGTCACGGTCGCCGGATCGTGGACTATGGCCGTCTCGTGACGCTTGACCTTGCGCACTTCGGCAGCCTGCTGCTCGACATTCATGTTCTTGTGAATGATGCCGATGCCCCCTTCCTGCGCCATGGCGATGGCCAGACGGGCTTCGGTGACGGTATCCATGGCAGCCGAAACCAGCGGAATGTTGAGCTCGATGTCGCGAGTCAGGCGGGTCTTGAGGCTGACATCCTTCGGCAGGACCTCGGAATATCCCGGGATCAGGAGAACATCGTCGAATGTCAGGGCTTCTTGGCTGATACGCAGCATGGCGGGGGCTCCCAGGCGGGAAAAAGGAAGCGCGGCATTATACCCACGCCGCCCCTCACGCTCAATGCGGTTGTGCGGCACGACCGGACGCCGACCAGCATCTCGGCGGGATAATGACCGCCCGGTCAGCCCTGATCGAGCACCAGTGCCACCGGGAACCCAAGCCGGGCCGCGAACTCGTCGAGGAAACGCCGCTGGAAGCCGGCTTCGCCCCAGCCATTGAAAATGAAACCGAGGTTGGAAAAGCCGCATTCGGGAATGAACAGGAAGCCGTTGACGTCGTCTTCGAAGCCGCATTCAGGGCAGGTGAAATTGTCGGTGTGCCGCGGCGTCCACTCATCCAGCCCTTCGAACAGCGCTTCGCCGATCTCACGGCGGCATTCGGGGCAGCCGGCCTCCCTGGCGAAGCCGTGCGTCGGCGTATAGATGCAGCGCTGGCTGATCACCTCCAGGCCGTTGAGCGTCTCGCCGACCGGCAAGCGCCCGGGATGCAGCACCACATCACCTGCGCGGGGCGCCATCGCGTAGCCCATGCCGCCGGCCCCGCGCGCGCAGGTCGTCGGCAGCGCCTCGACGATGCGCCTTTCGGCCAACCAGCGCAGGATCATTCGCGCCTTGGCTTCATGGCCGGGAAAGGTGGAGATGCGCGGCACGACGATGGCGTGGCTGTGGCTCATGAGGACTCGGGCGGCGATGACGAAAGCCGCGCAGCTTAGCGCCGTGTCTGACGCGGTCAAGCCTGCGCGGACGGACGCGAAGCCGTTTCGCGATTGCGCCGTCGCGGCTTATCATCGCCGCCATGCTCACTGACCCTTTTCAACGCCTGAACCTCGACCGCGAAGTGCTCACCGTGAGCCAGCTCAACGGTCGTGCGCGGCTGCTGCTCGAGGACGTATTCGCCCAAGTCTGGGTCGAAGGCGAGATATCCAACCTGGCCAAGCCCGCCTCCGGCCACATCTATTTCACCCTGAAGGACAAAAGTGCGCAGGTCCGCTGCGCCCTGTTCCGGCAGAACGCCTTGCGCGTGCGCCAGGCGCTGCGCGACGGACTGGCGGTGAAAGTGCGCGGGCGGGTGTCGCTGTTCGAGGGGCGTGGCGACTACCAGCTGATCCTCGACAACGTCGAGCCAGCCGGCGATGGCTCGCTGCGTCTGGCCTTCGAGGCGCTGAAAGACAAGCTCAGTGCCGAGGGTCTGTTCGACGCTTCCGCCAAGCGCGCCCTGCCCGCTCATCCGCAGCGCATCGGCATCGTCAGTTCGCCAACGGGCGCGGTGATTCGCGACATCATCTCGGTGTTCCGCCGACGTGCGCCGCAGGTGTCGCTCACGCTGGTGCCGACGCCGGTGCAAGGTCGCGACGCGACGGCACAGATCGTCCGTGCGTTGGCGCTGGCCGACCGTTGCGGATTCGACGCACTGATCCTGGCGCGCGGCGGTGGCTCGCTGGAAGATCTGTGGTGCTTCAACGAGGAAGCCGTGGCACGTGCCGTAGCGGCCTGCGAGACGCCCATCGTATGCGCCGTCGGGCATGAAACCGATGTCTCCATTGCCGACTTCGTCGCCGACGTGCGTGCACCGACGCCGTCCGCCGCCGCGGAGCTGCTGGCGCCCAGCAGCGCCGACATGCGCCAGCGCCTGGAAGGCTTGCGACAGCGCCTGCTGCTGCGTATCCAGGATCGGCTGCACCGCGACAGCGCGCGCCTTGACGGTCTGACGCGGCGCCTGCGACATCCCGGCGAGCGCCTGCAACAGCAGGCGCAGCGCATCGACGATCTCGAGCAGCGGCTGCTGCGTGGCATCGACCGGCGTCTCTGCGCCGGACAGGAACGTCTCGCCCGGGTCGATACTCGCCTGACGGCCCAGCACCCCGGGCGCACGTTGCACCTGCTGCGCCAGCGTCTCGACCACCTGTCCACACGCCTGCCGCGCGCCATGCAGGACCACCTGAAGGACCAGCGTCTGGAACTGCAGGGGCTCGCGCAGACGCTGAACGTGGTCAGCCCGCTCGCCACGCTGTCGCGTGGCTACGCCATCTTGCTCGACGAGCGCGGCCAGGCGATTCGCCGTGCCGACCAGACCCAGCCCGGCCAGCGCCTGACGGCACGCCTGGACGATGGCGAGCTGGAGGTCAGGGTCGAGGACAACCATCTGGAACCGGTGACCTTGCCGCTCCTTTAAGCCACATCGCCCCCGGGGCGGGCCTCCCACGACGCGCAGCCAATACGCACCGCTCGAGTTCACCCAGTGATCGCCAGCCCCGGCGGAGCCGCTCGGCGAGCATCGGCCGGGGGCAACAGGGGATCGAGCGGCTTCGGCTCTTTCCCTCGCCTGGCGTTTACGCGAGGATGTGCCCGTTCTATCAAGCGGAATCGCCCATGCTACGCCTCGCCGCCCTGCTCTTGCCCTTGACCTTTATCCTGCCCGCACATGCCGAAGGCTTCCTGACCCGACTGCTGGACAAACCCGTTCCCGGAGGCGTCGCGGTGATTGATCTCGGCAATGCCGGCAGCGCACCCAAGGCGCGCTACGACGGCAAACCGGTGCTGGTGGTGCGCGAGGACGGCCAGCGCTGGATCGCCATCGTCGGAATTCCGCTGACCGTCAAAGCGGGCCAGCAGTCGTTGCTCGTTGACGGCCAGACGCATAGCTTCCGTGTCGATCCACGCGACTACCGCGAGCAGCACATCACGTTGAAAAACCAGCGGCAGGTCAACCCGAACCCCGCCGACCTCAAGCGCATCGAGCGGGAACTGGACGAGCAGACTCGCGCCTACCGACAGTTCAGCGCACGCCAGCCGAGCAACCTGCTGTTCGACAAGCCGGTCAACGGGCCGTTGTCCTCACCGTTCGGCTTGCGGCGCTTCTTCAACGGCGAAGAGCGCAATCCCCACTCGGGGCTGGACTTCGCCGCCAAGGCCGGCACGCCGATCAAGACGCCGGCAGCCGGCAAGGTCATCCTGACCGGTAACTACTTCTTCAATGGCAACACCGTCTTCGTCGACCATGGCCAGGGGCTGATCAGCATGTTCTGTCACCTGTCCAAGATAGGTGTAAAGGTCGGCGACGAGCTTTCCCGCGGTGCGGTGCTCGGCAAGGTCGGCTCGACCGGCCGCGCCACGGGGCCGCACCTGCACTGGAATGTCAGCCTCAACGATGCGCGCATCGACCCGTCCATCTTCATCGGTGCGTTCAAACCCTGATCACCTACCGGGACTCCGACATGCTCATCAATGCCCAGCAATCCGCGCTTCTCATCATCGACATCCAGGAACGGCTGTTTCCCGCCATCGAAGGCCACACCGCACTGGCCGAGCACAACGCCTGGCTGATCCAGGTCGCCCGACGCGTTGGTGTGCCGGTACTGGTTACTGAGCAGTACAGCAAGGGGCTGGGGCCGACCCTCGCCTCGTTGCGCGACGGCATGCCTGACGAGGCAATCATCGAGAAGCTGCATTTTTCCGCCGCACGTGACGGCGAACTGTTCAAGCGTCCTGGCGGCGAGCGCAAGCAGTTCGTCGTCAGCGGCATCGAGACGCACATCTGCGTACTGCAGACGGTGCTCGACTTGCTCACTCGCGGCAATGAGGTGTTCGTCGTGGAAGACGCCGTCGGCTCGCGCCGCGCCAGCGACAAGGCGCTCGGCCTGGCGCGCATGCAACAGGCCGGTGCCAGCGTCGTGTCGCGCGAAATGGTCGCCTTCGAGTGGATGGAGCAGGCAGGCACCGACCTGTTCCGCTCGATCAGCCGCGAGTTCATCCGGTGAGCAACGGCAGCGACCACTGGACGGCTGAGGGAAGTGCCCCATGCAGGACGAACTGAATATCTGGCTGGACTGGCTGCGCGGACACCCAGAGCTGCAGACCCTGTTAGCCAGCGCTGCACTGGTCTTTGCCGCCTGGCTGGCCAACTGGGTGGTCAAGCGAATTCTCGTGCGCGGCCTGTACCAGGTGCTGCGTCACGCGCGCGAGACTGAACTACAGGATTTCGGCATCATCCGACGGCTGTCCAATATTGTGCCGGCATTGGTGCTTTCGGTGGGCGTCAATGCGGTTCCGGGACTGCCGGAGGCGGCCGTGACGGTCGTGCGCAACGTCTGTGGCGGTTTCATCGTGCTGACCATTGCACTGGCGTTCGGCGCGCTGCTGGACATCGTCAACATGCTCTACCAGCGCCGCGCCGATGCCCATGTGCATCCCATCAAGGGCTACTTGCAGGTCGTCAAGATCGCCATTTATGCGATCGCGACCATTCTCATCATCGCTACGCTGATCGACCGCTCCCCGTTGATCCTGCTGTCCGGCCTCGGTGCCATGGCCGCCGTACTGCTGCTGATCTTCCAGGACACCATCCTCTCGCTGGTGGCCAGCGTGCAGATTTCCTCCAACGACATCATCCGCGTCGGCGACTGGATCGAGATGCCGCAGCTCAACGCAGACGGCGACGTGATCGACATCGCACTGCATACGGTGAAGGTGCAGAACTGGGACAAGACCATCACCAACATCCCGACCAAGCGCTTTATCAGCGACTCGTTCAAAAACTGGCGCGGCATGCAGGAAAGCGGTGGGCGGCGGATCAAGCGCAGCCTGTTTCTGGATCAGCAGAGCGTGCACTTTCTCAGCAGCGATGAATGCGAGCACCTGCATCGCTTCAACCTGCTGGACGACTACCTCACCGAGAAACGCCGCGAGATCGACGCTTGGAATGCCAAGCTCGAAGAACGCGGCAAGGAGCCGGTCAACACTCGGCGCATCACCAACATCGGCAGCTTTCGCGCCTATGTTGAACGCTACCTGCGCAGTCACGGCGGTATTCATCAGGGCATGACGCTGATGGTACGCCAGCTCAGCCCGACTGCCGACGGCCTGCCGCTGGAGATTTACTGCTTCACCAACACGGTGGCCTGGACGCAGTACGAGGCGATCCAATCGGACATCTTCGACCACCTGCTGGCGATTCTTCCGGAGTTCGGCCTGCGCGTGTTTCAGCACCCGAGCGGCGGCGACATGCGCGACTGGCGCGCCTCCCTGGGGCAGGGAGGCGAGCCGGCGATGCACGGCCGGGACTCGCAGCCGACCGCTACGGAGCGCGACGCCGGCCGGCCGTAGCGGCCGCAACCGTCGGTGTCACGCAACGAACCAAGCGTCTGGCGCAGGCAAGTCGGAGCGGGGC
This sequence comes from Pseudomonas sp., assembly GCA_032064305.1. Lineage (GTDB taxonomy): Bacteria > Pseudomonadota > Gammaproteobacteria > Pseudomonadales > Pseudomonadaceae > Stutzerimonas. The sequence continues at coordinate 143,127 of DAMBNU010000006.1, forward strand.
CGCACCCTGCTCCGCTTGCCAAGACCTTTGCTCAGAAGCTCAGATCGACGCGAGCCCAGTAGGTGCGGCCCGGCTCGTTGATGCGCTCATCGGCTGACAAGCCAAACCCGGCGTTGCCGGCAAGGTTGAGATGCTCGCTGTAGGCCTTGTCGAGCAGGTTGTCGATGCCGGTACTCAGCTTCAGATTGCGGTTCAGGCGATAGGCGCCGTTGAGCGAGAACACCCCGAACCCCGCGCTCTTGTCGAAGTCCTTGCTGACCACGTTGCCCTTCCCTTCGGCCACCCGAGTCTGCGCCGCCACCAGCCGCCACAGGCCCGCCGCGCTCCAGTCGCCGCGCTCGTAACCCAGCCCCAGACGCCCTTCCAGCGGCGGCATCTGCGGCAGCGCCTCGCCATCGGAGCTGTTCTTGCCCCAGGCGTAGGCCAGGCTGGCATCGGTTTTCCAGTTTGCATTCAGGCGGTAGGTAGCGCCGAGTTCGCCGCCCATGATGCGCGCGTCGACGTTACTAGCGCTGGACGTCGACATGCCCATCATGTTGGTCCCGTAGCTGAACAGGATGAAATCCCGCACCTGGCCGACATAGGCCGAGACCCAGGCGTCGAGCGGGCCCTGGCTGTATTGCAGGCCGACATCGAGCTGGGTGGTCTTTTCCGGTTTTACGTGGGCGAAGGCATCTGCGCCGCCGGAGAACAGTTCCCAGTAGTCGGGGAAACGCTCGGCGTGGCCGAGGCCCACGTAGGCCGTCGCGGGAAGCGATTGCAGGTCGTGTTCGTAGCGCAGGAAGCCGCTCGGCAGGTTGTCGCTGCGGCTGTCGCCAGCCGAAGGTCCGGTGCGGCGGTAGTCCTGCGCGATCGCGTGATCCAGGCGTGCGCCGCCAATCACGCGATTGTCATCGCCCAGCGTACGGGTGAGCTCGCCGAACACGCCGTAGTTATGGAAGTCCGCATCCTTGTTCCAGGCGAACTGGTCATGCGCGGTGTAGGTGCCGGTCATCATGTCGTAGCGGGAGCTGCGCTGGCGGTGCTCGTTGCGTTGCGCATCGACGCCGGTCACCAGGCTGTAGCCGCCCCACTCCCAGGTCGCTGCCACCCGACCTCCGAGGGTGCGACGGTCGACGTTCGCCGCCATGGGATTGGCCATCATCCCCATGCCCGATGGCGTGCGCAGGCTGAAGTTGTCCATCACATGGTCGGCATAGTTGTAGTAGACGCGCGCCTCGATCTTCTGCAGCACCTCGCCGAGGTTGGTCCGCTCGAACCGCAGGGCAGCGCTTTCACGCTTGAACTGGCTGCCGTCCATGCCGCGTCCGGCATAGCGCGCCTCACCGTCGCCACGGCCCATCGTCAACTCCAGCAGCGTGTCGTCATCGGGCATCCAGCCCAGCGCCACATCGCTGTTCCACTTGTCATAACGCGACGGCACAGTGTCACCGTTGCCATCGGCGTAGTCGTCGGCCTGCGAGCTATTGGCCATTAGCCGGACATAGGCCCGAGCATTGCCGGCAGCAGCATCGAGGTTTCGGTCGAAACGGCCGTTCGATGCCGCCAGCAGGCTGCCATTGAGGCGGTAGTCAGGCTCGCTGAACTGCTCCGGTTCGCGCTCGAACAGCACAGTCGCCGCCGAGGCGCCGGGTCCCCAGAGCACGGTCTGCGGCCCTTTGATCACGGTCAGTTTGTCGTAGGTGTCGGGGCTGATGTACGAGCTGGGCGAATCCATGCGGTTGGGGCAGGCGCCGAGCATCTCACCGCCGTTGCTGAGCAGTTTCAGGCGCGAGCCGAACATGCCGCGAAACACCGGGTCGCCATTGACCCCGCCGTTGCGCACCGCGGAAAAGCCGGGAATGGTCTTCAGGTAATCGGCGCCGTCGCTGGCCGGCATCGGCTGGCGCGGGATCTTCGGATCGGTGACCACGGTCAGCGGCGATTGCTGCGCGACGCCAGTGATGACCATGGGCGCCAGTTCATAGGCAACTGAGCCATCGGCAGCGGCATGTGCGGCGTGATCCTGCGGATCGGCCGGTTCGGCCGCCAATGCGGTGCCTGCCAGCAAGGCCAGCAGGGTGCCGTGGGCCAGCCGCCAGCGGCGACAGGCGGGGTGGAGGGAGAAGCTAAACGACGGGCGCGAGGGCGCCATGCAACCACGGGTGTGCCTGGACATGAGGGTGTTCCAATTCTGCGTTGTCTGATGGGCCGCGCGGGCGGCCGTTGGAGCGTCAGCCAGGCAGATGGGGCGGCGCGCGCGGATGCCCGCTGCTACGGTGCCGGATGGGCAGCAGCGGCGTGGCAGGCAGCGCCTGGAGAAAGACGGGGCGCAGCAGCGGTAGCGCCAGGACCAGCGACAGGGTCAGGGGCGGATTGAGCGTCAGCAGCTCGCAATAGCCGCAGAATTTCAGCGCGTTCAGCCAGACAGGTCCCCCGGCCTTTTCACCGTGATGCTGAGCTGCGGCGGAAGCGGCGTGCCCCTGCTTCTCCATGTGCATGTGCACAGCGCTGACCTTCAAAGGCTGCGCTTGGGCAGCCTGCAGGGCTGAATACAAGGGGCCGACATGAATCATCAGCATGGCGAACAAGCCAAGCCAGATGCTCGATGTCGATAGCCCTTTGCGTGTCACGGTGGTGGTCCCTGTTTTGCCGGCAAGCCCAGCGGAGCGGCCGAATCATCGCATGCCAGGCGTCGCTACCGGTGTGACATGAGGCCGCAAGCACGCCAGCAAGCGAACGCTGCTGTCCTACGGTTTAACCGAGTTTTATTGCTAAAAAAACTGCTAGTTAGCCATTTCTGCCAATTTCAAAACATTTATTGCAATCCGACTGGCGTTCGCACTAGCTTTGTACCATCAACGAATGCTGCTGGTGAGAGCCGCCCCCCTCTCGCCCACGCCACCGACGGAGAAACACCATGACCATGCTCAAGAATCCCTCGACGAAATATCGCGCTTTTCCGGCGATCGACATCCCGGATCGGACCTGGCCATCGAAGACCATCACCCAGGCACCGATCTGGCTGAGCTCGGACCTGCGCGATGGCAACCAGTCACTGATCGAGCCGATGGACGCGGGTAAGAAGATGCGCTTCTTCAAGACCCTGGTGCAGATCGGCGTCAAAGAGATCGAGGTGGGCTTCCCGTCGGCGTCGCAGACCGACTTCGATTTTGTTCGTGAATTGATCGAAGGTGGCCACATCCCCGATGGCGTGACCATCCAGGTGCTCACCCAAGCCCGCGAAGATCTGATCACCCGCACCTTCGAGTCGCTCAAGGGCGCGAAGCAAGCCATCGTTCACTACTACAACGCGACCGCACCGAGCTTCCGCCGCATCGTCTTCAACCAGGACAAGGCCGGCGTGGTGGGTATCGCGGTCAACGCCGCGCAGGTCGTCAAGCGCCTGGCCGACGCCGCCCCGGAGACGGACTGGCGTTTCGAGTACTCACCAGAGGTCTTCAGCTCCACCGAGACCGATTTTGCTGTCGAGGTGTGTAACGCGGTCATCGAAGTCTTCCAACCAACGCCGGCGAAGAAACTGATCCTCAACCTGCCGGCCACCATCGAAGCGGCCACGCCGAACATCTACGCCGACCAGATCGAGTATTTCGGTCGCCATGTGAACAAACGCGACTGCGTGCTGATCAGCCTGCACACCCACAACGACCGCGGCACCGGCGTGGCCGCCACCGAGCTGGGCCTGATGGCGGGTGCCGATCGCGTCGAAGGCTGCCTGTTCGGCAACGGCGAGCGCACCGGCAACGTCGACCTGGTGACCGTGGCCCTGAACCTCTACACCCAGGGCGTCGATCCACAACTGGATTTCTCCGATATCGATGCCGTGCGCAAGGTGGTCGAGGAATGCAACCAGCTGCCGGTGCACCCGCGCCATCCCTATGTCGGCGACCTGGTCCATACCGCCTTCTCGGGCTCGCACCAGGACGCGATCCGCAAGGGTTTCAGCCAGCAGGATCCGAACGGCATGTGGGAAGTCCCATATCTGCCGATCGACCCGGCCGACATCGGCCGCAGCTACGAAGCGGTGATCCGCGTCAACAGCCAGTCCGGCAAGGGCGGCATCACCTATCTCCTCGAGCAGGAATACGGCATCAGCCTGCCACGGCGCATGCAGATCGAGTTCAGCCAGGTGGTACAGCGCGAAACCGATCGCCTCGGCCTGGAAATGAGCGCCAAGCAAATCTACGCCTTGCTGGAAAGCGAATACCTGCAAGCCACCGCCCCTTACGCCTTGAAGAGCCATCGGTTGCAGGAAGAAAACGGCACCAGCGCGGTAGACGTGGAGGTCACCAGCGAGGGCGAAATCATGCACTGGCGCGGAATCGGCAAGGGCCCGCTGGAAGCACTGGTTGCCGGCTTGCCGGTCAAGCTGGAGATCATGGACTACCACGAGCATTCGATCGGCGCTGGCAGCAATGCGCGCGCCGCGGCCTATATCGAGGTGCGCCTGGACGGCGAGCGCCCCCTGCATGGCATCGGCATCGATGAGAACATCACCACCGCAAGCATCCGCGCGCTGTTCAGCGCCCTGAACCGAGCCCTGCGCGAAGCGACCACGAAAGCCGCCTGACCGAGTACGGCGAGCCTTGAACGGGCTCGCCGTCACGTCCACCTCCCGGCGTTTCACGCGTACGCGGGCGCACCGGTTCTGTATCGGCACACCATCACAACAGGCCGCCCCATGGCCGCTCTCCCCCCGTTTCTGCAGTAACGCATCATTCATCAGCAGAATCGTGCAACCGCTCCACGGCCTCCGCCACTAGGATGGGTGTTCCCCAGCCCTTCGCCCTCAGGAGCCGCCATGAGCAATGCCATCGGTTATGCCGCCCAGGATCCGAGCACGCCGCTCGCACCCTATTCGTTCACCCGCCGCGACGTCGGACCGAACGATGTGAAGATCGACATTCTCTACTGCGGCGTCTGCCATTCCGACCTGCATACCGCACGCAACGAATGGAACAACACGCTCTATCCTTCAGTCCCGGGACACGAAATCGTCGGACGGGTCACGGCCGTTGGGGAGGCGGTCAGCCGCTTCAAGGTCGGCGACATCGCCGGCGTCGGCTGCCTGGTCGACAGCTGCCGGACGTGCCCATCCTGCGGAGAAGGGCTGGAGCAATACTGCGAGAACGGCTTCACCGGTACCTACAACGGTCCGGCGTTCGGCGGTGGCGAGAACACCCTGGGCGGCTACTCGGACAACATCGTGGTGGACCAGCATTTCGTCCTGCGCATCTCCCACGACGAAGCCAACCTGGCGGCCGTTGCGCCGCTGCTGTGCGCCGGCATCACCACCTATTCGCCGCTGCGCCAGTGGAAGGTCGGCCCAGGCCAGAAGGTCGGCGTGGTTGGCCTCGGCGGCCTTGGCCACATGGCGGTGAAGATCGCCAACGCGATGGGTGCGCACGTGGTGCTGTTCACCACCTCGCCGGACAAGAAGGAGGGCGCGCTGCGCCTCGGCGCCAGCGAAGTGGTGGTGTCGAAGAACCGGGACGAGATGGCCGCGCATGTGAACAGCTTCGATTTCATCCTCAACACGGTGGCCGCACCGCATAACCTCGACGCCTTCGTTGCGCTGCTCAAGCGTGACGCAACCATGACCCTGGTCGGCGCTCCGGCATCACCGCACCCCTCGCCCAGCGTGTTCGGCCTGATCTTCAAGCGTCGGCGCATCGCCGGTTCGTTGATCGGCGGCATCGCCGAGACCCAGGAAATGCTCGATTTCTGTGCCGAACACAACATCGTGTCGGACATCGAGATGATCGACATCCAGACCATCAATGACGCCTACGAACGCATGCTCAAGAGCGACGTGAAGTACCGTTTCGTCATCGACATGGCCTCGCTCAAGTCCGCCTGACCCGGCTGCCTGCCCCTGCGCTCCGTAGCGGGCAGGCCTTCCCTCTTTGCGATCAAGCGGCTATGGTCGCCGGCCTTCTGCTGAGGAGCCGGCATGCGCTACCTGGTCTTCGTCACCCTGCTCTGGGCCTATTCCTTCAACCTGATCGGTGCCTATCTCGCCGGCCAGGTCGACAGCTATTTTGCCGTGCTGACCCGGGTCGTCTTGGCCGGCCTGGTGTTTCTGCCGCTGACGCGCTGGCGAGGCGTGGCGCCGGGATTCATCGGCGGTGTCACGCTGGTCGGTGCCCTGCAGTTCGGCGTGACCTATATCTGTCTCTACCTGAGCTTCAACGTGCTGACGGTGGCCGAGGTCCTGCTGTTCACGGTGCTGACGCCGCTGCACGTGACGCTGATCGACGACGCGCTCAATCGTCGCTTCAACCCCTGGGCGCTAGTCGCCGCGGCCGTCGCGGTGTTCGGCGCCGGGCTGATTCGCTATGACGGCGTCACCGAAGACTTTCTCGGCGGGTTCCTGCTGATGCAGCTGGCCAACTTCACGTTCGCCGCCGGCCAGGTCGGCTACAAGCACTTGGCGCAGCGCTACCCGTCGGACATCCCGCTGCATCGCCGCTTCGGCTACTTCTTCCTCGGCGCGCTGGTCATCGTGTTGCCGGCCTGGTTGCTGTTCGGCAATCCGGAGAAGCTGCCAACGACGTCCACCCAGTGGGGGGTACTGGTGTGGATGGGCGTGTTGGCTACAGCGCTGGGGCAGTTCTGCTGGAACAAGGGCGCCACGCTGGTCGATGCCGGGACCCTCGCGGTGATGAACAACATGGCGGTGCCGGTCGGGCTGATCCTCAATCTGCTGTTCTGGAGCACCGATGCCGATCTGCTGCGCCTGACCTTCGGCGGGCTGATCATTCTCGCCTCTCTACAGATCAATCGACTGGGCCGACGAACGGCTTGAAATACCGACCCAAGTCATTGTTTTAGAAGTGTTTTTTCTACCTGATAATCGTAACATCGCAGCGCCCCGCATGGATGCCTTTCTCAGTATGTCGTCGAGATCCCCATGCGCCGCGCCAGCCTGTTGCTGTTCGTCCTGCTGTTCGTTTCCACCGTTCATGCCGATGCCCCACGCACCTTCCGCGAAGCTAAGCGACTGGCCTGGCAGATCTATGCCGAGCGGCCTGTCGATTTCTATTGTGGCTGTCGCTTCGAGGGCAAACGGATCGACCTGAGTAGCTGCGGCTACGTCCCACGCAAGCAGCCCAAACGGGCTGCGCGCGTGGAATGGGAACATATCGTGCCGGCCTGGGTGATTGGCCATCAGCGTCAATGCTGGCAGCAAGGCGGACGTAAGCACTGCACCGCGAGCGATCCGGTGTTCAGCAAGGCCGAAGCCGACCTGCATAACCTCGTCCCGGTGGTCGGCGAGGTCAACGGTGACCGCAGCAACTACGGGTTCGGCATGCTCAGCGAGAAGCCAACCCAGTACGGGGCCTGCCCCTTCGTGGTGAACTTCAAGCAACGCACCGCTATGCCGGCCGCCTACAGCCGGGGCGCCATTGCGCGCACCTACCTGTACATGAGCGAACGCTACGGTCTGCGCCTGTCGAAGCAGGACCGGCGCCTGTACGGCATCTGGAATCGCCAGTATCCGGTCAGCGAGTGGGAGCGCTGGCGCAACCACAGCGTCGCCTGCGTGCAGGGCAATGCCAACCCGTTCGTGGAGGCGATGGACCTCGGCCGCTGTCGGCGGGACCTGGCCCGTGCATCGGGCAAACGCGCCGGCAAGAGCTAGGCCAGCCAGCTAGTGAGGCCGGCCCAGTCTCCGGGCGGTCGTTGTTTCGTGGCCGCCCTTGAGGCGTATCGTCAGGATGGCAGCAGCCGCACGCTGCCGCGATTGCAGCGGATCGCCGGAAGGCGGCATGCTGGTCGCCCTCAACACGATGGCGCGCGACCATGCAGGACAAGACCTTCTGTTCCACCCTGGCCCTAGTCGTCCTGCTGGCGCTCGTCGCCTCGGGGATCGCCCCCTACGACCGGGCCACTTGGCTGCTGGAAGTCGCGCCGGTGCTGATCGCCTTTCCGCTCCTGCTTTGGACCTACCAGCGCTTCGCCCTGACTCGCCTGCTGTATGTGGTCATCGCGCTGCATGCGCTGGTGCTGATCCTCGGCGGCGCCTACACCTACGCGCGGGTGCCGCCGGGATTCTGGATACAGGACCTGTTCGAGCTGAGCCGCAATCCCTACGACAAGCTCGGGCATCTCATCCAGGGCGTGACGCCTGCATTGCTGGCGCGGGAGATCCTCCTACGCCGACGCTTCGTCGTGCCCGGCAAGATGCTCGGCTTCCTCGCGGTCTGCGTCGCGCTGGCATTCAGTGCGTTCTATGAACTGATCGAATGGTGGGTGGCGCTGCTGGCCGGCCAGGGTGCGGACGATTTTCTGGGCACCCAAGGCGATCCCTGGGATACCCAGTCGGACATGCTGATGGCCCTGCTCGGTGCCCTTGTCGCGGTTACCGGCCTGGCGCGCTGGCAGGACCGGCAGTGGCAGCGCGCCGCCCCCCAAAGGGGCGAAGAACCGCCCGCAGCGGCTTCGCCATCAGCAGATCGCCCGCGCTAGCTGGCACGAGGGGCCTGGAAGGCGCCGCTGCGGTCAGGTCAGAGCTGCAGCTCGAAGGCGTCGCCGTCGTGGTACGCCGGGAACTTGCTGCGAAAGGCGGCCAGGTCGCGGCCCTGCAGGGTGGCGCGAAAGACGCCCACGGCATCACCCACCTGCAGCAGCGGATCGCCCAGAAAGTCCAGTACCTGGCTATCGCCGCTGTAGGGATAGCCCTTGCCGTCTTCGCCAACCCGGTTCACCGCCGCGACATAGCAGAGGTTCTCGATAGCACGTGCCGGTAACAACCGGTTCCAGGCGTTGCGCCGGGCGGCAGGCCAGTTGGCGGTATAGAGCAGCAGGTCGGTGTGGTGCGGGTCGCGACTCCAGACCGGGAAGCGCAGGTCGTAGCAGATCAGCGGGCGCACCTGCCAGCCGTTGAGCTCAAACAGCGCCTGCTGCTCGCCGGCAGCGTAGTGCTTGTGCTCGCCGGCCATGCGAAACAGGTGGCGCTTGTCGTAATGGGCGATCTCGCCGTTCGGCCGAGCCCAGAGCAAGCGGTTGCGGTGGCTGCCATCGGCTGCCTCGATGATCACGCTGCCGGTGATCACCGCGTCGAGACGTGCGGACTGCTCGCGCAGCCAAGCGTAGGTCGGCCCCTCCTCGGGCTCGGCCAGCTCGGCGGCGTTCATCGAAAAGCCGGTGGTGAACATCTCCGGCAGCACGATCAGGTCGGCACCGCGGGCCTCGTCCAGCCACTCGACGAAACGCGCCCGATTGGCGGCCGCGTCCTGCCAGATCAGCGGCGTCTGGATCAGCGCCAGGCAGAGGTCGGGAAGTTCATTCAGATCGCGCATAGTCGTTCCGCTGCCTGGCGCAGCGTCTCCTCTCGTTTGGCGAAGCAGAAACGGACCAGCCGCGACTGGGCTGGCGGTGACTGATAGAACACCGATATCGGAATACTGGCCACGCCATGTTTCCGGGTCAGCCACTCGGCCATCGCGACGTCATCCAGGTCCGGGCGGATCGCCGAATAGTCGACCAGCTGAAAATAGGTGCCTGCCGCACGGGTGAAGCCGAAGCGCGAGCCGACCAGCAGATCGCAGAACAGGTCGCGCTTGGCCTGGTAGAAGCCGGGAAGTTCGGTCAGATGCTCCGGATGCGCGGCCATGAAGTCGGCAAGCGCCCACTGCAACGGCGTGACGCCGGTAAAGCTGACATATTGATGGACCTTGCGCAGCTCGCGACTCAACGCCGCGGGCGCCACCACATAACCGGTCTTCCAGCCGGTGACGTGATAGGTCTTACCGAACGAGCTGACCACGAAGGCACGCTGATACAGCTCTTCGTGGCGCAGCACGCTGGCGTGTGGGCGACCGTCGAACACCAGGTGCTCGTAAACCTCGTCGCTGAGCAGGTAGATGTCCCGGTCGCGGATCAGCTCGGCCAGGCGATCCAGGTCGCCCATGTCGATCAGCGCGCCGCTCGGGTTGTGCGGTGTGTTGAGCACGATCATGCGGGTGCGCGGCGTGAACGAATCCGCCAGCCGCTGCCAGTCGATGCTAAACCCGGGCAGGCTCAGCGGCTGGTGAATGCACCGGCCACCGGCCAGTTCCACTGCCGGCTCGTAGCTGTCGTAGCATGGATCGAACACGATCACCTCGTCGCCCGGCCGGACGACCGAGTGGATCGCGCAGAAGATCGCCTGGGTCGCCCCGGGCGTGATGGTGACGTCGGCATCGGCACTGACCTGACGGCCATAGAGCGCTGCGACCTTGTTCGCGACCTGCTCGCGCAGCGCGGGCAAGCCGGTCATCGGGGCGTACTGGTTATGTCCGGCCATGACATGCCGGGCCACCGCTTCGCGCAGTGCATCAGGCCCGTCGAAGTCGGGAAAGCCCTGGGACAGGTTCAGCGCGCCGGTTTCGGCGGCCAGCTGCGACATGGTCGTGAAGATGGTAGTACCGACGTTGGGCAGTTTGCTGCTGATCATGACTTCCCTCGGAGTGAAGCTGGAAGCGCGAGCCGGAAGCACCGCCACTTCCAGCCACCGCTCGCAACCTGAGGCTATCGTTTGTCGCGACGTTTCTTTTCGGCTTTCTTGTGGTGCGACATGAGGCGGCGCTTCTTGTTGACCTGGCGGTCGGTGAGGGTGTTCTTCTTGCCCTCATAGGGGTTTTCACCGCCCTTGTATTCGATGCGGATGGGCGTGCCCACCAGCTTCAGCACGCGCCGGTAGGTATTCTCCAGATAACGCGTGTAAGACTTGGGAATCGAGTCGACCTGGTTGCCATGGATCACGATGAGGGGCGGGTTGGCACCACCCAAGTGGGCATAACGCAGCTTGATGCGACGACTCGCCACCATCGGCGGAGCGTGTTCGCGCACGGCATCCTCGAGGATCTGCGTCAGGCGGCTGGTGGGCCAACGGGTAACGGCCGACGTGAACGAGGCCTGTACCGACTTGTACAGATTGCCGACGCCGGTGCCGTGCTTGGCGGAAATGAAGTGGATATCGGCGAACTCGACGAAGAACAAACGGCGCTCCAGCTCGGTCTTCACGTAGTCCCGCTCGCTCGGCTCCATGCCGTCCCACTTGTTCAGCGCGATCACCAGCGCACGGCCGCTATCGAGAACGAAGCCGAGCAGGTTGAGGTCGTGCTCGACCACCCCTTCCCGGGCATCCATGACGAAGATCACCACGTTGGCGTCCTGAATCGCCTGCAGTGTCTTGACCACGGAGAACTTTTCTACCGCCTCGAATATCTTGCCGCGGCGACGCACACCAGCAGTGTCGATCAGGGTGTATTTCTCATCGCCCCGTTCGAACGGGATGTAAATGCTGTCGCGCGTGGTGCCGGCCTGGTCATAGACGATGACCCGCTCCTCACCGAGCATGCGGTTGACCAGCGTGGACTTGCCAACGTTGGGCCGGCCGATGATGGCGATCTTGATGCCATCCTTCTCGCTCGGCCCCGGAATGCGTTTGAGCTCCTCGCCTTCAGCGACCGCTTCGCCCTCTTCGCCTTCACCCTCGACTACCTCGGCGTTGTCCTTGGGAAAGACACCGAGCGCCTGCTCCAGCATGTGGCTGATGCCGCGACCGTGGGCGGCAGCGATCGGCAGGGCATCGCCAAGCCCCAGCGGGCTGAACTCCGCTCGCGCGATGTCAGGGTCGATACTGTCGACCTTGTTCGCCACCAGGAAGTGGCGCTTGTTCATTTTGCGCAGATGCTCGGCGATCATCTGGTCGCCCGGGGTCATGCCGGCACGGGCATCGACCATGAACATCACCGCATCGGCTTCCTGCATGGCCTGCAGCGACTGCTCGGCCATCTTCGCGTCGATGCCCTCCTCGTCGCCGGTCAGGCCACCGGTGTCGATGACGATGTAGGTGCGGCCCTGCCATTTCGCCTCGCCGTACTGGCGGTCGCGGGTCAGCCCGGCGTATTCCGCCACTATGGCATCACGGCTCTTGGTCAGGCGGTTGAACAGGGTGGATTTGCCGACGTTCGGGCGGCCCACCAGGGCGATTACGGGAACCATGCGGCTCTCCACTGCGATAATTCAGAAAACACGAAGGCCGCTGCAAGGCAGCGGCCGTATATAAATCGCTCCGCCTCGCGGCGAAACGGCGGCTCCAAAGCCGCTGTCAGTCCGCCTGGCGAATGGTCAAGGCGACAAGCTTGCCGTCGTTGCCATAGGCATACAGCCAGTCGCCCTCGACTACCGGTCGCGCGCGAACGCCGTCGCTGTCGATCCGCGTGCGGGCGACGAAGCGGCCATCGACCTGGCTGAGGAAATGCAGATAGCCTTCCTTGTCACCGACCACTACGTAGCTAGAGAACACTGCCGGCGCGGACAACTGCCGGCGTAGCAGCGAATCGTTGCTCCAGAGCACGGTAGTCGAACGCTCATCGATGCCCAGCACGGTGCCATCGGCCTGGCTGACATAGACGCTGCCATAGCCGAGCGCGACGCCGGTGGCAGTCGAGGCGTCTCGTTGCCACAGGATCCGGCCGCTCTCCAGGTCCAGCGCCGCGGCGCGACCCTGGAAAGAGGCGACATACAGCGTGTTGCCTGACAGCACCAGCCCGCCATCGATATCGACCACCCGCTCCAGCTCGGAACGCCCCTGCGGAATCGCTACGCGCTGCTCCCAGATTGGCAGGCCACGGCGGGTATCGAGCGCCACGACTTTGCCGCTGGACAGCCCGGCAACGGCCAGCTCGTTGGTCAACAGCGGCGCACCGGTACCGCGCAGGGTGAGCACGGCCGGCGAGCCTTCGTAGCTCCAGCGCTGCTTGCCACTATCAATTTCCAACGCCACGACGCGGTCATCCTGCGTCTGCACCACAACCACGTCGCCGTTGACCGCCGGTGCCGCCAGCACTTCGCTGCCGACCTGGCTGCGCCAGCGCTCCTCGCCGTTCGACACGTCGAGCGCCAGCACGTCGCCGCGCAGCGTGCCGACCAGAACCAAGCCATAGCCTGCACCCACTGCGCCGGAGATCGGCACTTCGAGATCGGTTTTCCAGTTGACCTTGCCGGTCTGGCGATCCATCGCGACCACCTTCCCTTCGACATCGGCGGCAAAAATCTCGTTGCCATACACGACGGGGGCCAGCAAGTTGTAGGTGTCGCCCTGGCCCTCACCAATCGAACGGCTCCATTCCTTGTTCAGCTGTATCTCAGCATCGAACTTGACCAGTTCGGCGGGCTCGGGTTCTTTCTTGTCATTGCTGCTGCAACCGGCAGCCAGAACGGCCAGGGTCAGCAGTGCGGCAGTTTTCCAACGCATCAATTCACGCCTCTCCACGAGCCAGATCGTCCAGTTTCAACTGCAAGCCACCGATCGCGGCATCCTGCGAGAGCAGCTCCTTCGCCTTGGTATAGGCCGCATGCGCCTCTTCCGAGCGACCCAGCTTGACCAGCAAATCCCCGCGCAGCTCCTCACGGCTCGCGGCGAAGGCGTCCACGGCCTTGCCGTCGAGCAAGGCAAGCCCTGCGTCGGCCTTGTCCTGTGCAGCCAGGACTCGCGCCAGGCGCTGGCGGGCCAGTTCTTCGAGCGTCTTGTCAGCAGGCTTGTCGAGCACCGCCTGCAGTTCGGCAGCCGCTTCGTCGAGGCGACCCGTCTCGACCGCCACCTTGGCGACGAAGAGACGGCCATACTGCGCGTAATGCGTGCCGGCGAACTCTTTCTGCAACAGATTTCCGAGACGCGATACCTCGGCGGTATCGACGCCGCCATCCTGCAGCGCGGCATTGAGCAATTGCTGGTAGACGGCAGAGGCGTTCTGCGCTTCGGCGAGCTGGTGGCGTTGCCAAAACTGCCAGCCGAACACCAGCACCAGGGCAAGCGCGCCCCCAAGCAGCAACGGCTTGCCGTTGCGCTGCCACCATTCCCTGATTTGCGCCAGTTGTTCTTCTTCAGTACCCGAGGTCACACCCTCACTCCTTACATTCGCTGAATTCGGACCGGTCCGGTCAAGCCAGACAGGCAGCCAGACGCTCGGGCAGAGCATCCCAGGCAATGCTTTGTTGCTCGCTGTCGTCGCGCAGCGGCTTGCAACCTACCACGCGTGCGGCCAGCTCGTCGTCACCCAGAATGAGCGCAAACCGCGCGCCGCTCTTGTCGGCCTTCTTGAACTGACTCTTGAAGCTGCCGCCCCCGGCGTTGACCAGCAGACGAAGGCCCGGCAAGGCATCACGCAACCGCTCGGCCAGGCCCAGCGCTGCCAGTTCGGCGGCCTCGCCAAAGGCACAGATGAAGGCATGCGCCGGCTGGTTCAATGATTCGGGGACCAGCTCAAGGGTCTCGAGCAGCAGCACCAGGCGTTCGATGCCCATGGCGAATCCGACACCAGGTGTCGGCTTGCCGCCGAACTGGCTGACCAGTCCGTCATAGCGGCCACCGGCGCACACGGTGCCCTGCGAACCCAATTTGTCGGTCACCCATTCGAAAACGGTGCGCCCGTAATAGTCCAGGCCGCGTACCAGCTTTGGGTTGATCTGGTAGCTGATCCTGGCCGCGTCGAGGCGCGCCTTGAGCCCCTCGAAATGCGCACGTGAAGCGTCGTCGAGGTAGTCGTGCAGTGTTGGCGCATCGGCCAGCAGCGCCTGGGTCTGCGAGTTCTTGCTGTCGAGGATGCGCAACGGGTTGCTGACCAGTCGGCGCTGACTGTCTTCGTCGAGCTGCTCGATATGCTGCTGCAGATAGGCGACCAGGGCATCGCGGTAGGTCGCCCGAGCCTCGCTGGAACCCAGGCTATTGAGCTGCAGCGTGACTGCGTCGGACAAGCCGAGCCGCTTCCACAGCCGCGCGGTCAGCACGATCAGCTCGGCATCGATGTCGGGACCCGGCTGGTTGAACACTTCCACGCCGATCTGGTGAAACTGGCGATAGCGGCCTTTCTGCGGCTTCTCGTAGCGAAACATCGGACCGGCGTACCAAAGCTTCTGCACCTGCCCGCCGCCGGTCATCCCGTGCTCGAGCACGGCACGTACGCATCCGGCGGTGCCTTCCGGGCGCAACGTCAGCGACTCCTCATTACGGTCGAGAAAGGTGTACATCTCCTTGTCCACGACGTCGGTGCCTTCGCCGATGCCGCGGGCGAACAGGTCGGTGAATTCAAGGATCGGCAGGCGAATCTCGCTGTAGCCGTAGCTGTCGAGTAACTGTGCGAAGGTGGTCTCCAGGTAGCGCCAGACCGGCGTCTGCGCCGGCAGGATGTCGTTCATGCCACGGATGGCTTGCAGGGACTTGCTCAAATCGGTTCCTTAAATCAGCTGCGCAGGATCAGCGCGGCGTCGGTCTCGGCTTTTTCACTGGCCTTTCGGCGAATCAGCTGCTCCAGCTCGTCGACCAGATTCTCGTTATTCAGTTTCTGCGCCGGCTTGCCGTCGATGTAGACGAGGTTGTTCGGCGAACCGCCGGTCAGTCCGATGTGCGCCTCCTTGGCCTCACCCGGCCCATTGACGACGCAACCGATGACCGCGACATCCAGCGGCACCAGCAAATCGTCCAGGCGCCCCTCCAGCTCGTTCATCGTCTTGACGACATCGAAGTTCTGCCGCGAGCAGCTTGGGCAGGCGATGAAATTGATACCGCGCGAGCGCAGGCGCAACGACTTCAGAATATCGAAACCGACCTTGATCTCCTCGACCGGATCGGCGGCTAGCGAAATCCGGATGGTGTCGCCGATGCCCTCAGCCAGCAGCATCCCCAGACCGACCGCAGACTTGACGGTACCCGACCGCAAACCTCCCGCCTCGGTGATACCCAGGTGCAGGGGCTGCTCGATCTTGTCTGCCAGCAAGCGGTAGGCGGCGACCGCCATGAACACGTCGGAGGCCTTGACGCTGACCTTGAAGTCCGGAAAGTTCAGTCGGTCGAGATGCTCGACATGGCGCAATGCGGACTCCACCAGCGCCTCGGGCGTCGGCTCTCCGTATTTCTTCTGCAGGTCTTTTTCCAACGAGCCGGCATTGACGCCGATGCGGATCGGTATACCTCGGTCGCGTGCCGCCTCCACCACGGCCTTCACACGATCCTCACGGCCGATGTTGCCCGGGTTGATGCGCAGGCAGTCGACGCCGAGCTCGGCGACGCGCAGGGCGATCTGGTAATCGAAGTGAATGTCTGCGACCAACGGCAAGCTGACTCGCTGCTTGATCTTGCCGAAGGCCTCGGCGGCGTCCATCGAAGGTACCGACACGCGGACAATGTCCGCACCGGCATCCTGCAGGCGCTGGATTTGCCCGACGGTCGCGTCGACATCGCAGGTTTCGGTATTGGTCATGCTCTGCACCGCAATGGGCGCATCGCCACCGACCGGGACGTTGCCCACCCAGATTTTCCGGGTGGGACGTCGCTTGATGGGAGACTCGCTATGCATGATTACTGTCCGAGCTTGAGGCGCGCGGTTTCACCGCGGGTTTTTCCGGAGAGACTGACGGCTTCGCCGTTGTAGCTGACCTGTACCCCGGAAGCAAAACCAAGATGCAGATCCAGCGGCGGCTTGCCGGTCAGCGTGCGACTGCTACCGGCCTTGGCCAGCCCGCTATAGAGGACCTGGCCATCGGCTGCGGTGACCCGGGTCCAGCAGTCGGCGGTATAGGTGAGGGTTACCCGTCCTTCGCCTGGCGCAACGGCCGCGGCCTCGGCAGCCGACTCGGACGCGGCTTCGGCAGGCGCTGCCGCAGCGTCGGCTGGCGCGGTGGCTACGGGCGTTTCGGGCGAGGCCGTTTCTTCGACCGGTTCCTCCGCTGCTAGCGCCGCCGGTGCCTCGGCTGGCTCTGCTGCGTCGCTCTCCGGTGCGTCTGTCGCTGCAGCCGCAGGCGCGTCGGCGGTCTCCGGATCCGCTTCGATCGGTTCGGCGCTGTCTACGGTCTCGTCGGCCCGGTCGAGCAGGTGAATCTCGGTGGTGCCATCGGCCGCCTCGACTTCGATGCGCTCAAGGGCTGTCAGTGCCGGCCCCGACTCGGTGCGAGCTGCACGATCCTGCCACCAGAGGAACGCACCGACGCCGATCACCAGTGTCAGCACGAAGGTGAAAAAACGCACCATGCTGCGCGACAACCGGACTGGCTGGTCGATGTGCCCAAGGCTGTTGACGTTACTGCCAGTGGCGTCGGTGCCGGTATGCTGGTCGAATTGCTGGACCAGACGGTTCTGGTCCAGACCCAGCAGCTTGGCGTAGGCGCGCACATAGCCGCGGGCAAAGGTGTGCCCCGGCAGCTGGCTGAAGTCGCCGGCCTCGATCTGGGTCAGCGAACGTTCGGACAGGTTGAGCTGCCGGGCGACGGCCGAGAGGCTCCAGTTCTTGCTCTCTCGTTCGGCGCGAAGGGTTTCGCCAGGGTTGCCCAGCGACGTCGGGGCAGCTTCGGGATGTGGCGCTGTCATCGTTGCTCCGAAAGAAACTGTTGGTATTCAGGCGTGCCGGGATACAGGCGCTTGAGCTGCAGGCCAAGACTGGCCGCCTGGTCGCGGTCCTGATGGATACTGGCCAGGCGGATGCCCAGCAGCAGACTGCGTGCGGTCTGCTCGGAAAGGCTGCTGAAGCTGTCGTAATAGCGCTTGGCCGGAACGTACTGCTTGTCCTCGTAAGCCATCATGGCCAACTCCAGCAGCGCCAGCGGCTGGCGACTGTCCAGGCGCAGTGCGCGGGTGAAATAGGCTTCGGCCTGGTCGCGCTGGCCCAGCTTCAGCGCCGTCATGCCCATGTTCTGGAAGACATGTGAGCGACCCGGGTAGAGGTTGTCTTCCGCGGCCTTGGCGAAACGTTCCATCGCCTCGTCGTAACGCTTCTGTTCGAAGAGAAAACCGCCGTAGTTGTTGAGAATGCGAGCGTCGTTGCGGCTCGACAGCGCCTTGCGAAAATGCTCGTCGGCCAGCTGGTTCTCCATTTCGTTCTGGAAGACCAGCGCCAGGGCCGCGTGGGCATCCGCGCTGTTGGGGTCGAGTTCCAGCGCCTTGCGCAGCGGCGTTTTCGCTCGCGAGGACTCGCCCTGCTGCAGATACCCGATGCCCAGCTGAATGTAGGCATCACGCGCTTCGTCACGGCCTTCGGAGGTCCGCATCGGGTTGCCCGATCCGGACGTCACGCACCCGGCCGTCAGGCCGATGAGCAGAAACAGCAGCGCACTGCGCAGGGTCATCGGGATCCTCCTCAGGAACGGTTCGAGGCGATGTTCGCCGTTACTGGCTCGGATTGCAGCTCACGCACCGCAATGTATCGCTCGCTCCGGCGGGTCCGGTCCAGTACCTGCCCCACCAGCTGCCCGCAAGCCGCGTCGATGTCTTCGCCGCGGGTGGTACGGACCGTCACATTGTGCCCGGCTTTGTGCAGAATGTCCTGAAAACGCCGGATCGCATTGTTGCTCGGGCGCTCATAACCGGAATGCGGGAAGGGGTTGAACGGGATCAGGTTGATCTTGCACGGAATCTTGGCCAGCAGCGCGACCAGTTCCTCGGCGTGCTCCGGTTGATCGTTGACGCCCTGCAACAGGGTGTATTCGATGGTGAGAACGCGCTTCTCGCCCAGGTTGGAAATGTAACGCTGGCAGGCTGCGAGCAGCATGGCCAGCGGGTACTTCTTGTTGATCGGCACCAGTTGGTCGCGCAGCGCGTCGTTCGGCGCGTGCAGCGACAGCGCCAGCGACACGTCGATCACCTTGGACAGCTCCTCGATCATCGGCACCACGCCGGAGGTCGACAGGGTCACCTTGCGCTTGGAGATACCGTAACCCAGGTCGTCCATCATGATCTGCATGGCGGCGACGACGTTGTCGAAGTTCAGCAGGGGCTCGCCCATGCCCATCATCACCACGTTGGTAATGGCACGGTCGACCTTGGCCGGAACAGTCCCGAAAGACTTATTGGCAATCCACACCTGGCCGATCACTTCGGCGGCGGTGAGGTTGCTGTTGAAACCCTGCTTGCCGGTCGAGCAGAAGCTGCAATCCAGTGCGCAACCGGCCTGCGACGAGACACACAGGGTGCCGCGGCCGCCTTGCGGGATGTACACCGTTTCGACACAGCTGCCGGAAGCGACGCGCACCACCCATTTGCGGGTGCCGTCGCTGGAAATATCTTCGCTGACGATCTCGGGTCCGCGAATCTCGGCACAGGCCTTGAGCTTCTCGCGCAAGGCCTTGCCAATATTGCTCATGGCCTCGAAGTCATCGACGCCAAAGTGGTGAATCCATTTCATCACCTGGCCAGCGCGGAAACGCTTCTCTCCGATAGAGTCGAAAAAGCTTTCCAGCTGGGGCTGGGTCAGCCCCAGCAGGTTCACTTTACTGGTGGTCGCGGTCATCTGGATTCACCTTCGCCTGATCAGCGAATGCGGGCACACACTTCGGTGGCAGAGAAGAAGTAGGCGATTTCGCGCGCGGCAGAGGCCTCGGAGTCGGAGCCGTGCACGGCGTTTTCGTCGATGGAGACGGCGAAATCGGCACGAATGGTACCCGGAGCGGCTTCCTTCGGGTTGGTGGCACCCATCAGCTCACGGTTCTTGGCGATGGCGTCTTCGCCTTCCAGGACCTGGACGATGACCGGGCCGGAGACCATGAAGGCAACCAGATCCTTGAAGAAGCCGCGCTCGCTGTGCTCAGCATAGAAACCACCGGCTTCGCGCTCGGACAACTGGACCATCTTCGAAGCGACGACGCGCAGACCGGCCTTTTCGAAACGGGAGGTGATTTCACCGATCACGTTCTTGGCGACGGCATCAGGCTTGATGATGGAGAAAGTGCGTTGCAGGGCCATGTAAAACTCCAGAGAAAGTTTGGATTAAAGCAAACGAGTAAACCCGCGGATTATACGCGGGTCAGGACGGAAAATATAAGAGTCGCCTCATGCCCCGGCGACAGGGCCGCTGCGCGGTGGCTCAGGGCCACCTACACCGAGGAACGCGCGTAGTTCGCGTTAGACCTCGTCGATCCAGGCGGTCTGGATCGCCTCGAGAACTTTTTCACCACCCCGCTGCGGGTCGTCGGCAAACCCGGGAAGCTCGATCACCCAGCGGTGCAGCTCGACGAAATTCACGTAGCGTGGATCGACGTCCGGCTTCTGCTCGGCCAGCTCTATCGCGATATCCAGTACGTCAGCCCATTTGAGCGCCATTAATCACCTCGCCTCAGTGCCCTTCGGATACCTGGTTGATCGTGTATTTCGGAATCTCGACCACGAGGTCGGCATCTGCCACGGGGGCCTGGCACGACAACCGCGAGGTCGGCTCGAGGCCCCAGGCCTTGTCCAGCATGTCGTCCTCGAGCTCGTCGGATGCTTCCAGCGAGGCGAACCCTTCACGGATCACGACGTGGCAGGTGGTGCAGGCACAGGACTTTTCGCACGCATGCTCGATATCGATACCGTTGCGCAGCGCCGCGTCCAGCACCGTCTCGCCGGGCTGGGCCTCCACCACGGCGCCTTCCGGACAATGTTCGGCATGGGGCAGGAAAACAATCTGCGGCATCTGGGTCATTCCTCGATATCGTTGAGCCGCCGGCCGGACAGTGCCGCCTTGACGGTGGAATCTAGCCTGCGCGCGGCAAAGGCATCGGTAATCTGGCTCAGGCGCTTGACCTGGCGTTCGATGGCGGCGCCATCCTGACTGCTAAGCAGGGCCCGCAGGACCTCCATCTGCGACTCGATGGCGATGCGCTCTTCGCTGCTGAGCAGCCGCTCGCCATCGGCGGCAAGGGCGCCCTCCACCGCTTCGAGCAGCCGCTCGGCATCGACCAGTTGCTCGCGCAACGCACGGGCCGCCTTGTCCTCGCTGGCTTTGTGGAACGAGTCCTGCAACATGCGTGCGATTTCGCCATCGGTCAGGCCGTAGGACGGCTTGACCTGAATGCTCGACTCGACCCCAGACGCCAGCTCGCGCGCCGAAACGCTGAGCAGGCCGTCGGCATCGACCTGGAAGGTGACGCGGATCTTGGCCGCGCCGGCAACCATTGGCGGAATGCCACGCAGTTCGAACCGGGCCAGCGAGCGGCAATCGGCGATGAGTTCGCGCTCGCCCTGCAGGACATGGATCATCATGGCCGACTGGCCGTCCTTGTAGGTCGTGAAATCCTGGGCGCGCGCCACCGGGATGGTCGTGTTGCGCGGGATGATCTTCTCCATCAGCCCGCCCATGGTTTCCAGCCCCAGCGACAGCGGGATGACGTCGAGCAACAACAATTCCTCGCCGTCGCGATTGTTGCCCGCCAGGGTCTCGGCCTGAATCGCCGCACCGATGGCAACAACCTGATCCGGGTCGATATCGGTCAAGGGCTCACGCCCGAACATCTCGCCGACCCGCTCGCGCACACGCGGCACGCGGGTCGAACCGCCGACCATCACCACCGCCTGCACGTCCTCGAGCTCGATAGCTGAGTCGCGCAACGCGCGACGGCATGACTTGAGGCTTCGGGCGATCAGCGGGTCGATCAGCTCGTTGAAGATCGCGCGCGTCAGGACACCCTGCCAACCGGCATAACGGACCTCGACGGCCTCCGCAGCGCTGAGCTGTTCCTTGGCGTCGCAGGCAACCTTCAGCACGTCGCGCTGGGCGCCCGGAGCCAGGTCCTCGGAAGCGCCCGCCTGGGCAATGATCCAGCCAGCGACGGCATGATCGAAGTCATCGCCGCCAAGCGCGGTATCGCCACCGGTGGCCAACACCTCGAAAACGCCCTTGCTCAGACGCAGGATGGAGATGTCGAAGGTACCGCCGCCCAGATCGTAAATCGCCACCACACCTTCGGCCTCGCGATCCAGCCCGTAGGCGACCGCGGCAGCCGTGGGCTCGTTGAGCAGCCGCAGCACGTTGAGGTTGGCCAGCCGCGCGGCATCCTTGGTGGCCTGGCGCTGGGCATCGTCGAAATACGCCGGAACCGTGATCACCGCGCCGACCAGTTCGCCACCCAGCACCGCTTCGGCGCGCTCGCGCAGTGTGCGCAGGATTTCCGCCGAGACTTCAACCGGGCTCTTGGCGCCCTGCACGGTCTCGATGAAGGGCATCTGCGATTCGCCTTCGCTGAAGCGATAGGGCAACTGTCCGCCCAGCTGCTTGACGTCACCGATACCGCGTCCCATGAGGCGCTTGATCGAGAGAATGGTATTCAACGGATCGACAGCGGCGGAGGCCCTGGCATTCCAGCCGACATCGACTCCCTCCGGCAGATAGCGCACCGCCGAAGGCAAAATCACCTCCCCGTCCGCATCGGCCAACGGCGCAGTGACGCCGCTGCGCAACGCCGCCACGAGGGAATTGGTGGTGCCCAGATCGATACCAACCGCCAGGCGGCGCTGGTGTGGCTGCGGGCTTTGCCCGGGTTCTGCTATCTGAAGTAAGGCCATGTCTGTCTGATATCAGGCGCAACGCAGGGCGCTGCGCGGGGTTATTCGTCGAGGCGCTCTTCCAGCTGGCGCACTTCCTGGGTCAGCTTGTCGAGGAATTGCATCCGTCGCACCAGGCGCTCAGCCTCCTCGCGCTGGCTGTCGTCCTGCCAGAGGCTGGCGAAGCGGTCGTTCAGCGTCTGCTGGGCCTGCTTGAGCCGCGCCTTGAATGAGGCGACTCCAGCCAGATCGGCCTCCTCCTGCAACGCCTCGAGTTCTTCTCGCCACTGCATCTGCTGCATGAGGAACGCCGGATCCTGCACCGTCGCTTCCAGCGGCAGTTCGCGCCCCTGAAGCGTCAGCAGGTAGCGCGCTCGCCGCGACGGCATTTTCAGCGTCTGGTACGCCTCGTTGAGGTTGGCTGACTGCTCGATCGCATGGCGCTGCTCGGCTTCGCCAGCATCGGCAAAACGATCCGGATGAACCTTGCGGGCCAGCTCGCGGTAACGCGCAGACAGCTGGTCCTGGTCGATATCGAAAGCCGGCTGCAGATCGAACAGCGCAAAATGGCAAGGAGTTCCCACGGCGCCCTCAGATATTGAAGCTTTCGCCGCAGCCACACTCGCCACGCACGTTCGGGTTGTTGAACTTGAAGCCCTCGTTGAGGCCCTCGCGTACGAAGTCCAGCTCGGTACCGTCGAGATAGACCAGGCTCTTCGGATCAATGATGACCTTGACGCCATGACTGTCGAAGACCGAATCCTCGGAGGCCGCCTCGTCAACGAACTCGAGCACGTAGGCCAGACCGGAACAGCCGGTCGTGCGGACACCGAGCCGGATGCCCAACCCCTTGCCGCGCCCTTCTAGGGAGCGGCGCACGTGATCGGCAGCGGCGGTTGACATGCTGATAGCCATCGATACCTCCTCAGGTCTGCGGCAGCCCTTTCTTCTCGCGATAGTCGCGCACGGCGGCCTTGATCGCATCCTCGGCGAGCACCGAGCAATGGATCTTGACCGGCGGAAGCGCCAGCTCCTCGGCCAACTGGGTATTCTTGATGGTCTCGGCTTCTTCCAGCGTCTTGCCCTTCATCCACTCCGTGGCCAGGGAGCTGGAAGCGATCGCCGAACCACAGCCATAGGTCTTGAACTTGGCGTCTTCGATGATGCCCTGCTCGTTTACCTTGATCTGCAGGCGCATCACGTCGCCGCATGCCGGCGCGCCGACCATGCCGGTACCGATGGACGGGTCCTCGGCGTCGAACTTGCCGACGTTCCGGGGGTTTTCGTAATGGTCGATGACCTTTTCACTGTATGCCATGGTGCAATTCCTCGTTGAATCAGGCTATGCGGAACTCGACGATCAATGGGCTGCCCATTCGACCTGCGAAATATCGACGCCATCCTTGAACATGTCCCACAGGGGAGACAGCTCGCGCAACTTGGTCACCGCCTCGCTCACTTTCTGCGCGGCGTAGTCGACTTCTTCGTCGGTGGTGAAGCGACCAAAGGTGAAGCGGATCGAGCTGTGCGCTAGCTCGTCGTTGCGGCCCAGCGCGCGGAGCACGTAGGACGGTTCCAGCGATGCGGAGGTGCAGGCCGAGCCAGACGAAACCGCCAGATCCTTGAGCGCCATGATCAGCGACTCGCCCTCGACGTAATTGAAACTCAGGTTCAGGTTGTGTGGCACCCGCTCGGTCATGCTGCCGTTCACATACAGCTCTTCGAGGTGCTCGACCTGCTTGTAGAAGCGGTCACGCAGCCGGGTGATGCGCTCGTTTTCCGCCGCCATTTCCTCCTTGGCGATACGGAAGGCTTCGCCCATGCCCACCGACTGATGCACCGCCAGCGTGCCGGAACGCATGCCGCGCTCATGACCGCCACCGTGCATCTGCGCCTCCAGGCGAACGCGCGGCTTGCGCCGGACGTACAGCGCGCCGACGCCTTTCGGGCCGTAGGTCTTGTGCGCGGAGAAGGACATCAGATCGACCTTCATCTTCTCCAGGTCGATCTCGACCTTGCCCGTCGACTGCGCAGCATCGACGTGGAACAGCACGCCCCGTGAGCGGGTAAGCTCACCGATGGCGGCGATATCGTTGATGGTGCCGATCTCGTTGTTCACATGCATGATCGACACCAGCACGGTGTCCTCACGCAAGGCGCCCTCCACCATTGCAGGTTTAATTACACCGTCTTCGCCAGGCTCGAGGTAGGTAACTTCGAAACCCTCGCGCTCGAGCTGGCGGGTCGTATCCAGCACGGCCTTGTGCTCGATCTTGCTGGTCACGATGTGCTTGCCCTTGGAGGCATAAAAGTGCGCGACACCCTTGATCGCCAGGTTGTCCGACTCGGTCGCACCAGAGGTCCAGACAATCTCGCGAGGATCTGCGTTGACCAGCTCGGCAACCTGACGGCGGGCGTTCTCCACCGCCTCCTCGGCCTTCCAACCAAAGGCATGGGAGCGTGACGCCGGATTGCCGAAATTGCCCTCGGCAGTGAGGCATTCGATCATCTTCTCGGCGACACGGGGGTCGACCGGCGTAGTAGCGGAGTAATCCAGGTAAATCGGCAACTTCATCAGGTATCTCCTATCAGGCTGTCGTCCTGCTCACTCGACGGCGGACGCTTCGATCTTGTCCAGCGGGGAAGTCTGGCCATTGGCGCGGCGCATGTCCTGGCGCAAGGCCACTTCCTGCACCTCACGGCGCATGACCAGGTCGGCCAGGCTGATGCCGCTGAGAAACTCATGAATCTGCTGGCTCAGGTCGCACCACAGGTGGTGAGTCAGGCACGTATCGCCGGAGTGGCAGTCGCCCAACCCCTGGCAGCGCGTCGCATCGACTGATTCATTTACCGCGTCGATCACCTGCGCGACCTGGATTCCGGCCATTTCCCGCGACAACTGGTAACCACCGCCCGGCCCGCGAACGCTGGTCACCAGGCTTCCACGGCGCAACTTGGCGAAAAGCTGCTCGAGGTAGGACAACGAGATGCCCTGTCGTTCGGAAATGTCCGCAAGGGAGACCGGCCCGTGCTGAGCATGCAGCGCCAGATCAAGCATGGCGGTTACGGCGTAGCGGCCTTTGGTAGTCAATCGCATCGGTTCGCACCAAGCATCATGGTTTGGCGCAGTATGCAATACCTGACCATTTAGATCAACTATAAGACCTATCAATCTACTCGGTCTTTAGCGGGACGAGGAACCTTCAGGACAGCGCACGCAGCAAGCCGCCGCATGATAACAGCAGGCTGCCGCTGGCGGCAGGCTCACGGTCGCGGCACGTCGCCACCATCCTTGACCTCGGCAAAATCCTCTTCGCGCAGCTCCGGCATTTGCTTGGCGCAGTAATCGCTGCCCAGTGCCGTCAACGCCAGGCACATGCCGTCCATGCGCTCCTCGACGGCCTGCACGTGATCAAGCAGCTGGCCAATGGCACGTGCCACCGGATCGGGCATGTCCTCGGTCACGCCATAGGCGTCGAACCCGATCTTCTCGGCGATCGCCTTGCGCTTGGCTTCCTGCTCGTCATTCGGCTTGGCGATCACCCGCCCCGGTATACCGACCGCCGTGGCGCCCGCCGGAACGGCACGGGTGACCACCGCATTGGAACCGATCTTCGCGCCTTCGCCAACCGTGAAGGGACCAAGGATCTTCGCCCCGGCGCCCACGATGACGCCATTCTCGAGGGTCGGGTGGCGCTTGCCCTTGTTCCAGCTGGTCCCGCCAAGCGTGACACCATGATAAAGGGTCACGTCGTCACCAATCTGCGCTGTCTCGCCGATCACGATACCCATCCCGTGATCGATGAAGAACCGACGCCCGATTTGCGCACCCGGGTGGATCTCGATGCCGGTGAGCCAGCGCGCCAGGTTGGAATTCATCCGCGCCAGCCACTTGCAGTCGTTTGCCCACAACCAGTGGGACACCCGGTGAAACCACACGGCGTGCAGCCCCGGATAGCAGGTGATGACTTCGAAAGCGTTGCGCGCCGCCGGATCTCGATGGAACACGCTCTGGATATCTTCGCGCATGCGTTCGAACATCTAGTCGAATCTCCGCTTGTGGGGTTCGCCGCGGACGGCCTTCTGGGTTTCGGTGAGAATCCCGCGCAGGATATTCATTTCCAGCTTGCTGATGCCGCTGCGACCGTAAAGTCTGCGCAAGCGCGGCATCAAATGCCGGGGCTTCTGAAGGTCGAGGAAACCGATATCGACCAGCGTCTGCTCCAAGTGTCCGTAATAGTGCTCCAGCTCGTCGGCGGTCACCGGTTGGGCATTAAGCATCGACGTCGTCTCGAGCTTCTCCTGCTTGGTTGGCTGGCCGCTTTGCGCCAGCCAGGCCATCCGCACTTCGTAGGCCAGCACCTGCACCGCTGCGGCCAGGTTCAGCGAGCTGAACGCCGGATCCGACGGGATATGCACGTGATAATGGCAACGTTGCAACTCTTCGTTGGTCAGCCCGGCGTATTCGCGACCGAACACCAGCGCGACCTCACCGCCCTGCTCCACCTGCTCCAGGCAAACCTGTCCGGCTTCCCTCGGGTCCAGCAGCGGCCAGGGGATGCGCCGATCGCGCGCACTGGTGCCCAGAACCAGGCTGCAGCCGACCAGCGCCTCTTCCAGCGTTCCGACCACCAGGGCGGCATCCAGGATGTCGGTCGCACCAGAGGCACGAGCAACAGCGTCCGGACTGGGAAAATCCTCCGGGTCGACCAGGACCAGGCGCGACAGCCCCATGTTTTTCATGGCCCTGGCCGCACCGCCGATGTTGCCGGCATGGCTGGTATTGACCAGCACCACGCGAATGTTCTGAAGCGACACGGTTGTTCTCGAGCAGAAAGCGAATCGAAAGCTTACAGGAACGCCCGGCGCGTTCGCCATGGCCGCGCCAACTGCCCAGCATCGCGCTACATCACCGCATGCTTTCTGATAGAATTGCCGGCTTTCTTTAAACGACCAGGTATCCCACCGATGCAGCCCATGCTGAATATCGCGCTGCGCGCCGCCCGTAGCGCCGGCGAAATGATTGTCCGTTCCACCGAGCGCCTGGACGTGATCTCGGTCAGCGAAAAGGATGCGCGCGATTACGTCTCGGAAATCGACCGCAGCGCCGAACAGCTCATCGTTGCGGCCCTGCGCAAGGCCTTTCCGAACCATGGCATCCTCGGTGAGGAAGGCGGCCTACTGGCCGGCAGCGGTGACGGCGCCGACTACCTCTGGGTGATCGATCCGCTGGACGGCACCACCAACTTCCTGCGTGGCGTCCCGCATTACGCGGTCAGCATCGCCTGCAAATACCGCGGCCGCCTCGAGCATGCAGTAGTGCTCGATCCGGTGCGACAGGAAGAATTCACCGCCAGCCGCGGCCGCGGCGCAGCACTCAATGGACGGCGCCTGCGCGTCAGTGCTCGCAAGAGCCTGGAGGGCGCCCTGCTCGGCACCGGGTTCCCGTTCCGCGACGGCCAGATGGACAACCTCGACAGCTACCTGAACATGTTCCGCAGTCTGGTCGGGCAGACCGCAGGCCTGCGCCGTGCCGGCGCCGCAAGCCTCGACCTCGCCTATGTGGCCGCCGGACGCTATGACGCGTTCTGGGAGTTCGGCCTGTCCGAGTGGGACATGGCGGCCGGTGCACTGCTGATCCAGGAAGCCGGCGGGCTGGTCAGCGATTTCAGCGGCAGCCATGCCTTCCTCGAAAAGGGCCAGATCGTCGCAGGCAACACCAAGTGCTTCAAGGCCGTGCTGACCGCCATCCAGCCCCACCTGACACCGGCACTCAAGCGCTGATAGCCAGTATGTGCCAGACATAAAAAAACGCCCTGAAGGGCGTTTTTTTATGTCTGGCGTTCTATTGGCTGGTCAACACCAACTGGCCGTCGCGCAGCGGGATGGTATCGCCCGGCTCATGGTCCATGCGCACTTGTCCGGGCTTGCCGTCAATGCGGTACTTCACGTCGTAGCCGACCACCTTTTCGTGCCGATCCTTGACCGTATCGCAGCGGGTCTCGGTGCTCGCATAGGTGTCGCCCGCCTGCATCCGCCCCTGCACCTGATTGCCGGCGTAGCCGCCGCCGACGACACCAACGACGGTGGCGATTTTCTTGCCATTACCTCCGCCAACCTGGTTGCCGAGCAACCCACCGACGACCGCACCAACCGCGGTGCCGGCAATCCGGTGCGCATCTTGAACCGGCTTCTGCCGCGTCACGGTCACCTCACGGCAGACCTGGCGCGGCGTACTGAAGGTTTCCTTGACCGGCTGAACGGAAAGCACTTCGGCGATCGCCGGGGTACGATCGACCCAGGCGTAGGTGGCGAACGCACCCCCTGCACTGGCCACCGCCACGCCCAACAGCCCACCCATTAGCATCGACCTGTTCATTGCGCTTCCTTCTGTCTGGCGGCAATCGCCGCGGCGGGCCCTTAGGCATCGCCGCCCAACAGAAGTTCAGATCGCGCTCAAGGCCGCTCGTCCACCTCTTCGACCACCGGCGGTATCAGATCGTCGCGCGTCAGCTTCAACCAGACCAGCAAGGTGCCAGCCACATACACCGACGAGTAGGTCCCCGCACCGACACCGATCAGCAGCGCCAACGAGAAGCCCCAGAGATTTTCCCCGCCGAACAGCATCAGTGCACCGACCGCTAGCAGCGTCGAGATCGACGTGGCCAGCGTGCGCAGCAGGGTCTGCGTGGTCGAGATGTTGATATTCTCGATCAGCTCCGCCTTCCGCAAAATACGGAAATTTTCGCGGATCCGATCAAAGATCACGATGGTGTCGTTGAGCGAATAACCGATCACGGCGAGCACCGCGGCCAGCACAGTCAGGTCGAACGAGAGCTGGAACAGCGAGAAGACACCGAGCACCAGTATCACGTCGTGGAACAGCGAGACCACGGCCCCCAGCCCGAACTTCCACTGGAAGCGAAAGGCGACGTAGAGCAGGATGCCGCCCAGGGCCAGCAACATCCCCAGCCCGCCCTGATCGCGCAGTTCCTCGCCCACTGCCGGGCCGACGAACTCGACCCGCTTGACCATCAGCGCACCGGCAGCCTTGTCGCCACGCAGCGCCTCGGCGATCTTCTCGCCAAGCAAGGGGTCATCTCCCGGCATCCGAACCAGCACATCGGTAGTCGCGCCGAAGCTCTGTACCACTGCATTGCCGAACTCGGAGCGGGCCAGCTGGGCACGCACCTGGTCGAGCGCAACAGGCTGCTCGTAGGACAGCTCGATCAGCGTGCCACCGGTGAAATCCAGCCCGAAATTGAGCCCCCTGACCGCCAGGCTGGCGAGCGAGCCCAGGGTCAGCAGCACCGTCAGGGCAAAGGCCACGTGACGGAACCCCATGAAGTTGATTACGCGTTTCATCGTGCTAGCCCCTTAAATCCACAACTTCTTGAGATCGCGGCCGCCATAGATCAGGTTGACCATGGCGCGGGTCACGATGACCGCCGTGAACATGGACGTCATGATCCCGAGCGACAGGGTCACGGCGAATCCCTTGATTGGGCCGGTGCCCATGGCGAACAGGATGCCGCCAACCAGCAGCGTGGTCAGGTTGCCGTCGACGATTGCCGAGAAGGCGCGATCGAAGCCTTCGTGGATGGCCCGCTGAACCGACATGCCATTGGCGATCTCTTCCCGGATCCGCGAGAAAATCAGCACGTTAGCGTCCACCGCCATGCCCATGGTCAAGACGATACCCGCGATGCCTGGGAGCGTCAGGGTGGCGCCCAGCATGGACATCAGGGCGGTGAGCACCACCATGTTGAACAACAGGGCAACCGTTGCCAGGATGCCGAAGAACTTGTAGATCAGGACCATGAATACGGCGACGAAAAGGAAGCCCCACAAGGCCGCCTCGATACCCAATTCAATGTTCTCGGCACCCAGGCTCGGGCCGATGGTGCGCTCTTCAGCGAAATACATCGGCGCAGCCAGGCCGCCGGCACGCAGCAGAAGCGCCAGCTCGGACGACTCACCCTGCCCGTCCAGGCCAGTGATGCGGAACTGACTGCCCAGCGCGGACTGGATGGTGGCCAGGCTGATAATCTTCTTTTCTTCCTGGAAGGTCTCGACGCGAACTTCCTGCTCGACGCCGTCGACCGTCTGCTTGACGTAGCGGGTGGTCGGGCGCTGTTCGATGAAGATCACGGCC
This sequence comes from Pseudomonas sp., assembly GCA_032064305.1. Classification (GTDB taxonomy): domain Bacteria; phylum Pseudomonadota; class Gammaproteobacteria; order Pseudomonadales; family Pseudomonadaceae; genus Stutzerimonas. The sequence continues at coordinate 173,558 of DAMBNU010000006.1, forward strand.
ATGCTGCGCCCGACATTGCTGCGCGTGGCACGATTCATCAATTCGCCGCCATGCCCGTCGAGGCGAATGTTGACCTGTGGCCGGCCATTCTCGTCGAAGCTCGCCTGGGCATCGGTGACCTGGTCACCGGTGATGATCAGGTTGCGCTCCAGCTGCACGGACGGCCTTCCTTCCTCGCGAAACTCGAAGGTTTCGGTGCTGGCGCGCGGTGCGTCCGCCTCGGCGGCGAGACGGAACTCGAGATTGGCGGTCTTGCCGAGAATCCGCTTGGCTTCGGCAGTATCTTGAACGCCCGGCAGTTCGACGACGATGCGGTTGGCGCCCTGACGCTGTACCAGCGGTTCGGACACACCCAGCTCGTTGACCCGGTTGCGCACCGTGGTCAGGTTCTGCTTGATCGAATATTCGCGGATTTCGGCGAGCTTGGCCTCGGTGATCGTCAGGCGCAGCACCTGCTGGCCGTTACGTTCGGTGCTGGTCAAGGTGAAATCGTTGAAATTCTTGCGGATCAGCGACTGTGCGGCGTCCAGCGTGGCCTCGTCAGCGAAACCCAGCTGCACGGCATTGTCCGCCTGCGGCAGGCTGCGATAGCGCCCGCGTTCCTTGCGCAGCAGCGTCTTCACTTCGCCCTCGTACACGTTCAAGCGGGTTTCGATCGCCTTGTCCATGTCGACTTCGAGCAAAAAGTGCACGCCGCCCGATAGGTCCAGGCCAAGCTTCATCGGATTGGCGCCCAGGTTGCGTAGCCACTCGGGCGTCGTCGGCGCGAGATTCAGCGCCACCACATAAGCATCGCCCAATACACGCCGAACCACGTCCTTGGCGGGCAGCTGGTCTTCCTGGTCGGCAAGACGCAGCAGACCGCCGCGACCCTGCTCATCCAGGCTGGCCGCCTTGATCGCAATGCCGGCGTCGGCGAGCGCCTTGCTGGCTCGATCGAGGTCAGCGTCAGTGACGTTATGGGAAGTCGAGGCACCAGTGATCTGAACGGCAGGATCGTCCGGATACAGGTTCGGCGCCGAATAGATGACGGCAATGCCGAGCACGACCACTATCAGCAGGTATTTCCAGAGGGGGAATCTATTGAGCATGACGCAGCCCGTGTAATGACGCGGGGCGCCTTGCGCGCCCCGTCGTTGGTGTTGAGTGGAAGTCAGCTCAGATGGCTTTCAACGTGCCTTTGGGCAGCGTCGCGGCGATGGCCGCTTTCTGGAACTTCAGCTCGACCGAGTCGGACACTTCGATCACGACGAAGTCATCCGAGACCTTGGTTACCTTGCCGGCGATACCGCCGGAAGTGACCACTTCGTCACCCTTCTGCAGGCCGCCGATCAGGTTCTTGTGTTCCTTGGCGCGCTTGGCCTGGGGGCGCCAGATCATCAGGTAGAAGATGACCAGGAAACCGACCAGGAACAACCACTCGAAGCCACTACCAGCGGGACCGGCGGCAGCCTCTTGGGCGTAGGCGGCGGGAATCAGAAAGCTCATGTAGCACTCCTGTTGCAGGGATCAGTTATGTTGGAATTCGTCACGCAAGCGGCGGGGTTGGCAGGCCGCGCTTGGCATAGAAGGCGTCGACAAAGGCCGCCAATGTACCCTGTTGGATAGCATCGCGTAAACCAGACATCAGCCGCTGATAATGTCGCAAATTGTGGATCGTATTCAGCATGCTACCCAGCATTTCCCCGCACTTGTCCAAGTGGTGGAGGTAGCCGCGGGAGAAGTGCTGGCAGGTGTAGCAGTCACAGCCTTCCTCCAGCGGCGCATCGTCGAAACGGTGCACTGCATTACGGATCTTGACCACCCCGTTCTCGGTGAACAGGTGGCCATTTCGAGCGTTGCGGGTCGGCATTACGCAATCGAACATGTCCACCCCACGGCGCACCCCCTCGACCAGGTCTTCTGGCTTGCCGACCCCCATCAGATAGCGCGGCTTGTCGGCCGGCATTCGTGGCGGCAGGAAGTCCAGCACGCGGATCATTTCCTCCTTTGGCTCACCGACCGAGAGCCCGCCGATGGCCAATCCATCGAAACCGATCTCGCAAAGCCCTTCCAGTGAGCGCATCCGCAGCGCCTCGTGCATACCGCCCTGGACGATGCCGAACAGCGCCGCAGGACTGTCGCCATGAGCATCCTTGGAACGACGGGCCCAGCGCAACGACAGCTCCATCGAGCGCCGCGCCACGTCCTCGTCGGCCGGATACGGCGTGCACTCGTCGAAGATCATCACGATGTCCGAGCCGAGGTCTCGCTGCACCTGCATCGACTCCTCCGGCCCCATGAATACCTTGGCGCCGTCCACGGGCGAAGCGAAATACACACCCTCTTCCTTGATCTTGCGCATCGCGCCGAGACTGAACACCTGAAACCCGCCCGAGTCGGTCAGGATGGGTCCCTGCCACTGCATGAAATCATGCAGGTCGCCATGCGCCTTGATCACCTCTGTGCCCGGGCGCAGCCACAAGTGAAAGGTATTGCCGAGGATGATTTGTGCGCCGATCGCTTCGATGTCGCGCGGCAACATCCCCTTGACCGTGCCATAGGTCCCTACCGGCATGAACGCTGGGGTTTCCACCACGCCACGGGGAAAAGTCAGCCGACCGCGCCGCGCCCTCCCGTCGGTGGCGAGCAGCTCGAAGGACATGTGACAGGTACGACTCATTGGGAAGCCTCGGGGCCGCGAGCGGCCGGATTGCGCGTTATGAACATGGCATCGCCATAACTGAAGAAGCGATATCCCCGGGCAATCGCCTCGGCATAGGCCGCCATGGTCTGCGGATAACCGGCGAAGGCGGACACCAGCATCAGCAGGGTTGACTCGGGGAGGTGGAAATTGGTGACCAGCGCATCGACCACGTGAAACGGCTTGCCTGGGTAGAGAAAGATGTCGGTATCGCCACTGAACGGACGCAGCACGCCATTGCGCGCCGCGCTTTCCAGGGAGCGCACGCTGGTCGTGCCCACCGCGATCACCCGTCCACCCCTTGCCCGGCAGGCCGCGACTGCATCGACGACGTCCTGCCCGACTTCCAGCCATTCACGGTGCATGTGATGCTCTTCGATGCGCTCGACGCGCACCGGCTGGAAGGTCCCTGCACCCACGTGGAGGGTGACGAATGCCTGCTCGACGCCCTTGTCCTGCAGCGCCGCCAGCAGCGCAGCATCGAAGTGCAGCCCCGCTGTCGGCGCGGCGACCGCTCCGGCGCGCTGGGCATACACGGTCTGGTAACGCTCGCGGTCGGCCGTGTCGTCGGGGCGGTCTATATACGGCGGCAAGGGCATATGGCCGACGCGCTCGAGCAGCGGCAGCACCTCCTCGCCGAACTGGAGCTCGAACAGTGCCTCATGGCGAGCCACCATCAGCGCTTCACCACCGCCCTCGACATGGATACGACTACCAGGCCGCGGCGACTTGCTCGAGCGGACATGTGCCAGCACCCGACGCTCGTCGAGTACCCGCTCAACCAATACTTCGACCCGGCCACCGGTTTCCTTCTGGCCAAACAGCCGTGCCGGAATGACCCGCGTGTCGTTGAACACCATGAGATCGCCGGGGCGCAGGTAGTCGAGCAGGTCGGCGAACCCGCGATGCGCGAGTTGGCCGCTGGGGCCATCGAGCACCAACAGGCGGCTGGCGCGGCGCTCGGCCAGCGGATGGCGCGCGATCAGGGCATCAGGGAGCTGGAACGAAAAATCGGAAACTTGCATTGCAAAAGGATCGGCACGGGGCATCGGGGGCGCAAAGCTTAGCGGAAACCCCTCACGCTGACCACGGCAGACGATTGACCGGCTCGCACGGCATCCCTATACTGCGCCGCCACTGTGCCTCGATGGCGGAATCGGTAGACGCAGCGGATTCAAAATCCGCCGTTGGTAACAACGTGAGAGTTCGAGTCTCTCTCGAGGCACCATGATCAGCACCCTCCTCGGATGGCCAGTCGTCCGAGGTTCGTGAAGTCGCTGAAACACAGCGGATTCACCAGCACTTCGAAGCCAGGCTGCAGTCCGGTCCCGGACTTCCTTCCTGCCGCGACGACACATGACGGGCCAGGCCCGCCAAACACGACGAAACAGACGCCTCCGCCCTGCCGGAACAGCGATTGCTGCAGCGTCCCTCTCCGTGACTTACGGGGCTTGGCAGCGCCCGGCGAGTTATCGTAGAGTGTGCCCACTGTGTTTGCATGGGTCGCTGTTGAATCGTGACCTGGTGCAGTAGATCTTCAGATCCGCTACATCCCGTTCGACTCTTTACTCCTTGCAACCAGTCTCCGCTTCCTGCCCGTGCAGGGGCGCTTCTACTATTGAGTTTCAAGGATACAGCGCTATGTCGAATCGTCAGAACGGTACCGTCAAGTGGTTTAACGACGAGAAAGGTTTTGGTTTCATCACTCCCGAGAGCGGTCCGGATCTGTTCGTGCACTTCCGCGCGATCGAAGGTAACGGCTTCAAGAGCCTGAAAGAAGGCCAGAAAGTCAGCTTCATCGCGGTGCAAGGTCAAAAGGGCATGCAGGCCGACCAGGTTCAAATCCAGGAATAAGCCCCGCTCCGAAAAGCCCCTGATGGCAACATCAGGGGCTTTTTCATGCGCGCGATTCCGTAGAATGCGCGCCTGCCCATCCCAGCGAGACCTTTTGCATGCGTAACCATCCGCTCCGCCCGCAGGGCCAGTTCCCTGAAGCCGGCCTGCTCCGCCGCTTGGCGGCGATATGCTACGACGCGTTTCTTTCGATTGCGCTGATGATGGTGGTCACGCTGTTCTACCAGCAGGTCATCTTGCGCGCCCTGTACGGCGGCGACGCGCTCAAAGCACTGGCAGAAGCCGGCGGGCTGGACATCGACCCGATCCTGTCGACGCTGCTGCTGTTCACCGTTTTCGCTTTTTTCGCCAAGTTCTGGACTCACAATGGCCAGACACTTGGCATGCAGGTATGGGGCGTTCGCATCCAGAACGCCGACGGCACAGCCATCGACCTCTGGCAGGCACTGCTGCGCTTTCTGATCGCCATCATGTCGTGGCTAGCGCTGGGACTGGGCTACTGGTGGATGCTCTGGGATCGGCAGCACCGCACCTGGCAGGACATCTACTCCGACAGCCAGGTCGTGCAACTACCCAAGCACATCCACAAGAAATAGCCGACACGCAGCCGGCAGGCAGGAGCACCGCTGCGCTAGCCTGCCCGCCGCAATAGCAGCACCCCGGCCAGCGCACAAATGGCGGCAGGCACCACCACGGCAAGCAACGGGGAAAAGCCGAAAACCTGGCTAGCCGGCCCTAGCAGGTCCTGAAGGATTCGGAACACGAAACCGACGATCACGCCGGTGAAGATCCGCTGCCCCAGGGTGACCGAGCGCAGCGGCCCGAAGATGAACGATATCGCCAGCAGCACCAGCGCCACCGTCACCGCTGGCCGCAGCACCTTTGTCCAGAACGCCAGCCAGTAGCGCCCGTTGTTCAGCCCCTGGTCCGCCAGGTAATGGATGTAGCGCCACAGACCGGTGACGGACAGCGCATCGGGCTCCATGACCACCGTGCCCACCAGTTGCGGCGTCAGCTGGACATCCCAGCGCTCTTCGGCAGCCTTGACCACCTCGGTATGATCGCCGCGGAAATGCGTGGTGGCGATGTCGCTGAGCTGCCAGTGGTCACCGTCATAGCGCGCGCGACGGGCGAAGCTCGCCGACAGCAGGCGCCTCTGATCGTCGAATCGGTAGCGGGTCACGCCCAGCAGGCTGCCACTGGGCTGCACCGCGTTGATGTGCACGAACTCGTCGCCCTGGCGGTGCCAAAGCCCGCGCTTGCTACTCTGCGCCTCGCCCGCGCCCTGCGCGGCCGAGCGGTTGGCCTGGGCGACGTCTTCGCTCCAGGGCGCCAGGTATTCGCCGATCAGCACCCCCACCAGCATCAGCACCAGCATTGGCTTCATCACCGCCAGCACGATCCGCCCGAGCGACACGCCCGCGGCCCGCATGATCGTCAGCTCGCTGCTGCTGGCCAACGTACCCAGGCCAATGAGACAGCCGATCAGCGCGGCCATCGGCAGCATCTCGTGGACCCGAGACGGGGTGGTCAGCAACACGTAGACGGCGGCATCGAGCGTGCCGTAACTACCCTTGACGTCGCCCAACTCGTCGATGAACGCGAACAGCAGCGCCAGCCCGACGATGATTCCGAGCACCGTGAGAATCGCCAGCAGCACGTGGCTGCCGATGTAGCGGTCGAGCTTACGCATGAGCGGACCTCGCTATGGCACGGCGGCGTCCGGCGGCCAGCATCAGCGGCTCCCAGTACAGCATTAGCACCCCTATCGCGAAGAAGATTCCATGCACCCACCACAGCCCCAGCGCCGCCGGGATGCGACCCTTGTCGAGCGCCCCGCGCGCGGCGATCAACAACGTCAGGTAGGCCATATAAAGCAGGATCGCCGGTAGCAGCTTGAGGAAACGGCCCTGCCGCGGATTGACCTTGGCCAGCGGCACGGCGAGCAGCGTGACAATGAACACCAGCAGCGGCAGCGAGAGACGCCACTGCAGCTCGGACTGCAGCCGGATGTTGTCGCTGCCGAAGAGCTCACGGGTCGGCATCGCCTCACGCTCGCTCATTTCGACACTGACCTCGGGCTTGGGCAGCAGCACACCGTAGGTGTCGTACTGAATGGCCCGGTAATTGGCCTGCCCGGGGTTGCCGTCGTAGCGGTAGCCGTTCTCCAGAATCAGGTAGCGGCTACCGTCCGGCTGGACCTCCTGCCGTCCGCTTTCGGCCACCAGCACCGAGAGCCCGCGCTTTTCGCCGGTCGCGCTGGATAGATTCGTCTCGGAAATGAACACCCCGGCCAGCTCGGTCCGGTCCGCAGTCAGTTCACGGGTATAGGTAACCCGTGTCCCGTCCCGCAAGGTCTGGAAGCGCCCTGGCACCAGCGTGTCGAACTCGGTGAGCGAGTCCTGCTGGTTGAGGATGCGGTCAACCTCGGCCACCCCCTGGGGGGCCAGGCCCATGCTCAACCAGCCGACCAGGCCGGCAATCAGCGCTGCCGGCGCCAGGCTGTACATCAGCAGCCGCCGCTGACTCATACCGGTGGCCGAGAGCACGGTCATTTCACTGTCGAGATAGAGCCGGCCGTAGGCCAGCAAGATGCCGAGGAACAGCCCCAGAGGTAGCACCAGTTGCAGGAACCCGGGCAGGCGGAAGCCCATGATCATCAGCAACACGCCCGGATCGAGGAGGCCTTGGGCGGCCTGCGCCAGGTATTTGATGAAGCGGCCACTCATGATGATGACCAACAGCACGGCACTCACCGCACTCATGGTGACCAGCAGCTCGCGGGACAGGTAACGAAAGACGATCAAACCGGACACTCCAGGGTTGTCAGGCTCCGGCGGCTACGCTCAAACTAGCCGCCAAACAGCCGGCCCGCCCGCAGCAGGGTGTTGGACCGTCATGCCGCAGGTTCAACACCCCGATAGACGAACCACCGGAAAATAAGCCCGGCATTATCCTGCAAACCCGACTCTTTGTCTTGGGGACTCGACGCCATGGAATTCGTTGTAAAAAACACCAAAGCCGCCACGGCCAAAACCGCCACGCTGGTCCTGCCGGTCGGTGAAGACCAGCACCTGGCCACCATTGCGCAGAGCGTTGACCAGGCCACGGGCGGCGCCATCAGCGCAGCCCTGAAGCGCGGCGACCTGGCTGGCAAGCCGGGGCAGAGCCTGCTGCTGCACGCCCTGCCCGGACTCAAGGCCGAGCGAGTGCTGCTGGTTGGCGTCGGCAAGGACGGCGAACTCGACGCCCGCCAGTGGCGCAAGGTTGCTGGCACCGCCATGGGCGTGCTCAAGGCCTTGGGTGGCAGCGATGCGACCTTTGCGCTGCAGGATGTTCAGGTCAAGGACCGTGACACCTACGCCCGCAGCCGCGCTCTGGTCGAAGTAATCGCCGACGGCGAGTACCGCTTCGAACAGTTCAAGAGCAAGAAGAACGACGCCCCCAAGCTCGCCAGGATCACCCTGATGGCCGACAAGCCCGAGCTGCCCCAGGTCGAGCAGGCCACCCGCCACGCATCCGCGATCGCCGCCGGCATGCGCTTGGCCCGTGACCTCGGCAACCTGCCGCCGAATGTCTGCCACCCCACCTACGTCGCCGAGCAGGCCAGGCAGCTGGGCAAGGCCTTCAAGGGCCTGAAGGTCGAGGTGCTGGACGAGAAGAAGCTGCGTGAGCTGGGCGCCGGCGCCTTTCTGGCAGTGTCCCAGGGCAGCGAGCAGCCCGGCTGCATCGTCGTCATGCAGTACAACGGCGGCAAGAAGGGTGACCAACCCTACGCACTGGTCGGCAAGGGCATCACCTTCGACACCGGCGGCATCAGCCTCAAGCCCGGCCAGGGCATGGACGAGATGAAGTACGACATGTGCGGCGCCGCGAGCGTGCTCGGCACCTTCCGCGCCGCCGTCGAACTGCAGCTGCCGATCAACCTGGTCGGCCTGCTGGCGTGTGCGGAAAACATGCCCAGCGGCGGCGCCACCCGCCCCGGCGACATCGTCACCACCATGAGCGGCCAGACCGTCGAGATCCTCAACACCGACGCCGAGGGCCGGCTGGTGCTCTGCGACACCCTCACCTACGCCGAGCGTTTCAAGCCACGCGCGGTGATCGACGTAGCTACGCTGACCGGTGCCTGCATCGTCGCCCTCGGCAGCCACACCTCGGGGCTGCTGGGCAACGACGACCAACTGCTGCAACAGGTGCTGGGTGCCGGCCAGAAGGCCGACGACCGGGCCTGGCAACTGCCGCTGTTCGACGAATACCAGGAACAGCTCGACAGCCCCTTCGCCGACATCGCCAACATCGGCGGCCCGAAGGCCGGCACGGTGACGGCTGCCTGTTTCCTTTCGCGCTTCACCAAGGCCTACCCGTGGGCCCACCTGGACGTGGCCGGCACCGCCTGGATCAGCGGCGGCAAGGAAAAGGGCGCAACCGGCCGTCCGGTCCCGCTACTGACCCAGTACCTGCTGGATCGAGCCGAGCAGGCATGAAGCCGGCGGGCGGAATCCGGGCATGACACGGATCGAGTTCTACGTGCTGCCCGACAGTGATCCGGCAGGCCGCGCCCGCGCGGCCTGCCAGCTGGCGAGCAAAGGCTGGCAGCACGGCATGGCGGTGTTTATCCGCTGCCAGGACAGCCCGCAGTGCACTGCGCTGGACGACCTGCTCTGGGGTTTTCGTAGCGAGCGTTTCATCCCGCACGAATTGCATCAGGTCGACCCCGGCGCGCCTGTGGTCATCGGCCTGGACGAGGCGCCCGTCACCGAACAGGGCCTGCTGATCAACCTGTCACCGACCCTGTCGCCGCACATCGACCGCTTCAGCCGGGTCATCGAAATAGTCAACCAGCAGCCCGAACTGCTGACCGTCTGCCGGGACAACTTTCGCCACTATCGCCAGCGTGGCTACGATCCGAAACGGGTCGAACTGTAGCCAGGCGGCGGCCACCCATGCCGGCGAATGGCCAGGCAGACACACCCCGGGCCTCGCCCGGTCAGGACCCACCATCGCCTGGACGCGCCAATTCCGGATACCTTCGTACATGACCCAATCGCGCCCACCCAAAGCCCACCTGCTGGAAGACCTGGAATCCATCCGCGCCCTGCTCGGCGACCAGGACCCGCCGCTGCTGAACGAGCCATTCGATCCGGACAGCATCCCGCTGCTGTCGGACGTGGTCGACGCACCTCCCTACTCCCCGCCGGTGACCGATGCCCCGGTGCGCGAACCCGCGGTGCGTACCGCCTTTCGCACCCTGGCCGAGCGCCACCTGGACCACGAACTGCGCACCGCCGCGCAGCTGATCCTGCAGGATGTCATCGACGACTTCGTGCCGCAGATCGAAGCCGAGCTGCGCAGCCGGCTCGAAGCGCGCGCCGAGCAGCTGATCAAGTCGCAGCGTCCCTGAAGGCCGGCGGCCGGCGCGACGCAACTGGCCGCTGACCGCCGCCAGCCCGCGGGCGCGAAGCACGACGGCTACGGGGTCGCGGACAAAAGCGCATCCCGAGCCTGCCGAGCCTGCACTTTGCCTTTATACTTGCCGGCTTTTCCGATCAGCCGTTCTAAGGGTCCCGCCGCATGGACAAGACCTACCAGCCGCACGCCATCGAAACCTCCTGGTACCAGACCTGGGAATCGAACAACTACTTCGCACCCCAGGGGTCGGGCGAGCCCTACACCATCATGATCCCGCCGCCGAACGTCACCGGCAGCCTGCACATGGGCCATGGCTTCAACAACGCGATCATGGACGCCCTGATTCGCTGGCGCCGCATGCAGGGGCGCAACACCCTTTGGCAGCCCGGTACCGATCACGCCGGCATCGCCACGCAGATGGTGGTCGAGCGTCAGCTCGGCGCCCAGGGCGTCAGCCGGCACGACCTGGGACGCGAGAAATTCCTCGACAAGGTCTGGCAGTGGAAGGAAGAGTCCGGCGGCAACATCACCCGCCAGATTCGGCGGCTGGGCTCTTCGGTCGACTGGTCGCGCGAGCGATTCACCATGGACGCCGGCCTGTCCAACGCGGTCAAGGAAGCCTTTGTCCGCCTACATGAAGACGGCCTGATCTACCGTGGCAAGCGCCTGGTCAACTGGGACACCAAGCTGCACACCGCCATTTCCGACCTCGAGGTGGAGAACCACGACGAGAAGGGTCATCTCTGGCACCTGCGCTACCCGCTGGCCGATGGTTGCAAAACCGCCGATGGCCAGGATCATCTGGTCGTCGCCACCACGCGCCCGGAAACCATGCTCGGCGACGCGGCCGTTGCCGTGCATCCCGAGGACGAGCGCTACAAGAACCTGATCGGCCGCCACATCATGCTGCCGCTGGTGAACCGCCTGATCCCGATCATCGCCGACGATTATGTCGACCTCGAGTTCGGCACCGGTTGCGTGAAGATCACCCCGGCGCATGACTTCAACGACTACGAGGTCGGCAAGCGCCATCACCTGCCGCTGATCAACATCTTCGACCGCAACGCCGCGGTGCTGGCCCGTGCCCAGGTGTTCAACATCGACGGTACGCCGAACGACAAGGTCGATGCGAGCCTGCCCGATGGCTACGCGCACATGGACCGCTTCGATGCACGCAAGGCCATCGTCGCCGAGTTCGAAGCCATGGGCCTGCTGGAGAAGATCGACGACCACGCGTTGAAAGTGCCCCGCGGCGATCGCTCGGGCACCATCATCGAGCCATGGCTGACCGACCAGTGGTACGTCTCCACCAAGCCACTGGCGGAAAAGGCCATCGCTGCCGTGGAGAATGGCGATATTCAGTTCGTGCCCAAGCAGTACGAGAACATGTACTTCAGCTGGATGCGCGACATTCAAGACTGGTGCATCAGCCGCCAGCTGTGGTGGGGCCACCGCATCCCGGCCTGGTACGACGAGGCCGGCAATGTCTACGTCGGCCGCGACGAGATGCAGGCGCGGACCCGCTACAACCTCGGCAGCGAGGTCGAATTGCGCCAGGACGAGGACGTGCTGGACACCTGGTTCAGCTCCGGACTGTGGACTTTCTCCACGCTTGGCTGGCCCGAGCAGACCGACTTTCTCAAGACCTTCCACCCGACCGACGTGCTGGTCACCGGTTTCGACATCATCTTCTTCTGGGTCGCCCGGATGATCATGCTCTCGACTCACCTGACCGGGCAGATTCCGTTCAAGACGGTCTACGTGCATGGCCTGGTCCGCGATGGCCAGGGGCAGAAGATGTCCAAGTCCAAGGGCAACGTGCTCGACCCGCTGGACATCGTCGACGGCATCACCCTCGACGAGCTGCTGCAAAAGCGCACCAGCGGCATGATGCAGCCCAAGCTCGCCGAGAAGATCGCCAAGCAGACCCGCAACGAATTCCCCGACGGCATCGCCAGCTACGGCACCGACGCGCTGCGCTTCACCTTCTGCTCGCTGGCGTCCACCGGCCGCGACATCAAGTTCGACATGGGCCGCGTCGAGGGCTACCGCAACTTCTGCAACAAGATCTGGAACGCGGCCAACTTCGTCTTCGAGAACACCGAGGGCAAGGACACCGGCGTCAATGGCGAGCCCGTCGAGCTCTCCTCGGTGGACCGCTGGATCATCTCGGCGCTGCAGCGCACCGAATGCGAAGTGAACCGCCAGCTCGAGGCGTTCCGCTTCGACCTGGCCGCCCAGGCGCTCTACGAATTCATCTGGGACGAGTACTGCGCCTGGTACCTGGAACTGGTCAAGCCGGTGCTCTGGGACGAGAACGCCAGCGCCGAACGCCAGCGCGGCACCCGCCGCACCCTGGTGCGCGTGCTGGAGACCGCGCTGCGCCTGGCGCACCCATTCATGCCCTTCATCACCGAAGAGATCTGGCAGCGCGTCGCGCCGCTGGCTGGCAAGTCCGGCCCGACCCTGATGCTGCAGCCCTGGCCAGAGTTCAACCCGGAGCGCCTGGACGAGGCCGCCGAGGACGATATCGAGTGGGTCAAGGCGTTCATGCTCGGCATTCGCCAGATCCGCGGCGAAATGAACATTTCGATGGCCAAGCGCATCGACGTGGTGCTGGGCAACGCAGGCGAAACCGACCGCCGTCGCCTGGCCGACAACGAGCCGCTGCTGAACAAACTGGCCAAGCTGGAAAGCGTCCGCGTGCTCACCGATGGTGAGGAAGCGCCGCTCTCCGCCACCGCGCTAGTAGGCGACCTGCAGGTGCTGGTGCCGATGGCGGGCCTGATCGACAAGGACGCCGAACTGGCTCGCCTCGACAAGGAAATCGCCCGTTTCGACGGCGAGGTCAAGCGTGTCGGCGGCAAACTGTCCAACGCCGGCTTTGTCGACAAGGCGCCGGCGGAGGTGATCGACAAGGAGCGCACCAAACTGGCCGAGGCCGAACAGGCCAAGGCGAAACTGCTCGAACAGCGCGAGCGCATCGCCACGCTGTGACAACCCAGGGGCCAGCACTCGATGTGCTGGCCTTTTCGTTCATGGCCGCGCGCTTGATCGTTGACAAGTCAACTGCGCCGGCCCTGACCGACCATGGCACCGATACCGCACGAGGAACACCCCGGCCCATGCCGAACGCGCGAACGCGGCGGTTTGCTCTGCGCCCGCGAGTCTGGCCGGTACGAATCTAACAATAAGGAAGTCCGCCGATGTATGTACTCATGGCTGTTGTCTTTGTCCTCGGCTACCTGTGCATAGCCTTCGAGCACCCACTGAAGATCGACAAGGCCGCGGCCGCGATCCTGACCGCGGTGCTCTGCTGGACCGCACTGGTGCTGGGCGCCGACGCGATCGTCGCCCCGACACCGGGCGAACATGCCGCCGGCGAAGCCACCGAGCTGGTCGTCGAAGCCCTGCGCCACCACCTGGGGGAAATCTCGGAGATTCTGTTCTTCCTGCTCGGGGCGATGACCATCGTCGAGCTGATCGATTCCCATGAAGGCTTCAAGGTCATCACCGACCGCATCCAGACCCGCCGGCGCGTGCACCTGCTTTGGATCATCGGCCTGCTGACGTTCTTTCTCTCGGCGGCCCTGGACAACCTGACGACGACCATCGTCATGGTATCGCTGCTGCGCAAGCTGATCCGCGGGCGTCCGGAACGCTGGCTGTTCGTCGGCGTGGTGGTGATCGCCGCCAACGCCGGCGGCGCCTGGTCGCCGATCGGCGACGTGACCACCACCATGCTCTGGATCGGCAACCAGATCACCGCCTCCGGCGTGATCGCCGGGCTGTTCCTGCCCAGCCTGATTTGCCTGCTGGTACCGCTGGTGATTCTCAGCTTCCGTCTGCGCGGCGAGGTCCCGCGCCCGGTCGTGCGCGGCCACCTGGCCGAGAGCGATCCGCCCACCACCGCCTTCGAGCGCAACATGGTGCTTACGCTCGGTCTAGGTGCGCTGGTGTTCGTCCCTGTGTTCAAGACGGTGACCCACCTGCCACCCTACATGGGCATCCTGTTCGGCCTCGGCGTACTCTGGATCGCCACCGAGTTTTTGCATCGGCACAAGGAAGACGAACACCGCCACCCACTTTCGGTGGTCGGCGTGCTGCGCAAGGTGGACACGCCGAGCGTGCTGTTCTTCCTCGGCATCCTGCTGGCGGTCGCCGCCCTGGCCACCGCCGGTCACCTGACCCAGATCGCTGTCGCCCTGCGCGAATCGATGGGCCATATCTACCCGATCAATTACAGCATCGGCCTGCTCTCGGCGGTCGTCGACAACGTGCCGCTGGTGGCCGGCGCGATGAAGATGTACCCGCTGGCGGACCCAGCCATGCTCGCCGCAGCGACCGGGGAGGAAGCGTCCTGGCTGTCGCACTTCGTCGTCGACGGGCATTTCTGGGAGATGCTGGCGTACTGCGCCGGCACCGGTGGCAGCACCCTGATCATCGGGTCGGCCGCCGGCGTCGCCGCGATGGGCATGGAGAAGATCAGCTTCACCTGGTACCTCAAGCGGGTCAGCCTGCTGGCATTTCTCGGCTATACCGCCGGTGCCGTGACCTACATCGCCCTGCTCGCCCTGCGTTAGGGAGCACCTCCATCCCCTGGCGCCGCGTTGCCGCAGCCTGGCGCGGCGCCCTAGACCGGAACGGCCATGACCATCAGCAAGACCCAAAGCAGCTTTTACCGCCGACTCTATGTTGCCTGGCTGGTCGACAGCGGCACCGCCACCAGCGTCCCGGCTCTGGTGGAGGCGACCGGCATGCCGCGGCGCACCGCCCAGGACACCCTGGCGGCCCTCGTCGAACTGGATATCGACTGCCGCTTCGTCCAGCAGGACGGCGAACGGCACAACGCCGGCCATTACCGCATCCATGACTGGGGTGCGATCGACCGGCGATGGATCGAGCGCAACCTGGCGCGGATCCGCTCGGCACTTGGTTATCCCTGACCGCCAGGCGCCACAAGCTCGTCTGGACGCCGCGTTTCGTCCGCCCGGGCCGCAGGCGCAGTGCCCATCAGCCCTCCGTCGCATGGTTGTTTGCCGCCGCGGTCGCTAAGCTGTCCCTCTTTTGTTCTCACGGGTCTGCCTGCGATGCCCCAACGCCCCGCCCTGATTCGCGTCCTGCTGGCTGGCGCCGCCCTGTTGCTCGTGGTGCACGGCCTCGGACGCTTCGTCTACACGCCATTGCTGCCGTGGCTGGTCGAAGACGGGGTGTTGACGGTGCAGCAGGGCGCCAATATCGCCAGCTGGAACTACCTGGGCTACCTGGTCGGCGCGTTGCTTGCGCTGCGCTGGCACCGGGTGACGCAGATCCGCCGCAGCCTGCCCTGGGCGCTGGTGCTCCACGTACTCAGCAGCTTGGCCCAGACCCAGGCGGAGTCCGCCGATTCGCTGTCGCTGCTGCGCCTGCTCAACGGCATCAGCAACGGCCTGGTCTTCGTTCAGGCACCCTCGTTGATCCTCGAATGGCTGGCACGCCATCGCCGCGTCTCGTCCAGCGGGCTGGTGTACCTGGGCGTCTGCGTGGGGCTGATCCTCTCCAGCTTGATGGTCAGTCTGAGCAACGGCCTGCTGGCCGGGGCCGACCGCTGGTGGCCGGCGGCACTGCTGTCGATCCCGCTGGCCTGGTGGGGCTGGCGACAACTGTCCGGGCTCGACCTCCCCGAAAGCGAGCCGTCCGACAGCGGCCTCGCGCGCCCCAGCGGGCGCCTGCTGGACCGCGCCAGCACGCCGCTGTTCCTCTCCTACGCCGGCGCCGGCATGGGCTACATCCTGCCGATGACCTTTCTGCCGATGGTCGCGCGGTTGCAGGTCGCGCCCGACGACTTCCTGGTCGGCAGCAGTTGGCTGGTGGTGGCCCTGGCGACCCTGCCCTCGCCCTGGCTGTGGAACCGCCTAGGCGCGCGTTTCGGCGACACCCGCGCGCTGCGCTTGAGCTACGTGACCCAACTCGTCGGCGTCCTTGCCGCACTGCTGATTCCCGGCGCAACCGGCATCCTGCTCTGCGCCGTGCTGGTCGGCGGTACCTTTCTCGGCACCGTGCTGCTGACCCAGCGCCTCGCGCGAGCGCTGCACCCGCATCAGGGCCCGCGCCTGTCCGCCGCGCTGATCGCGCTCTACAGCCTGACCCAACTGGCCGGGCCGTGGCTCACCGGCATCTGGCTGGGCATGGGCGGCTCGCTGCACAGCGCCTTCTGGCTGGGCGCGGGCGCGTTGCTGTGGGGGCTGATCTGGATGCTGCTGGTGCCGCGCCGCGGCTGAAAGCTGTGGGACAATGGCGGCCTATCAACACCAGCAGCCCACCATGTCAGCCTCGAAAACCACGCCGCCTGTCGGCAACGCCAAGCCCGGTCTGCATCCGCGCAACCGGCACAGCGGCCGCTACGACTTCCCCGCATTGATTGCCACCAGCCCCGAGCTGGCGAACTACGTCATCGTCAATCCGTACGGCAAGCCGAGCATCGACTTCGCCGATCCCGCCGCGGTCCGTGTGTTCAACCGTGCCCTGCTCAAGCAAAGCTATGGCATCGCCCACTGGGATATCCCGCCGGGCTATCTGTGCCCGCCGATTCCGGGGCGCGCCGACTACCTGCACGGGCTGGCGGACCTGCTGGCCGAGGCCAACGGTGGCGAGATCCCCCGTGGCGCGGCGATCCAGGCGCTGGATATCGGCACTGGCGCCAACTGCATCTACCCCCTGATCGGCCAGCGTGAATATGGCTGGCGCTTCGTTGGTTCCGACATCGACAGCATCGCGCTGGCGTCGGCCGGCGCGATCATCGAGGCCAACCGGCTGGGCAAGCGCATCGGCCTGCGCCGCCAGCCGAACCCGCAGCAGATCTTTCACGGACTGCTGCAGGCCGACGACCGCTTCGACATCACCCTGTGCAACCCGCCATTCCACGCCTCCCAGGCCGAGGCCCGCAGCGGCAGCCAGCGCAAATGGCGAAACCTCGGCAAGCAGGACCCGAGCCGCAAGCTGCCAGCTCTGAATTTCGGTGGTCAGGCGGCCGAGCTCTGGTGCGACGGCGGCGAAGCCGCCTTTGTCGCGCGACTGGCCGAAGAAAGCCGCGTGGTTGGCCGACAGGTCTGCTGGTTCAGCACGTTGGTGTCGAAGGGGGCGAACGTAGCTCCGCTGCTGGCACGGCTGAAACGACTCGGCGCCGAGCAGGTCCGCGTCGTCGAGATGGCCCAGGGGCAGAAACGCAGCCGTTTCGTCGCCTGGACCTTTCTTGACGAGCCCCGGCACGAGGCGTGGCGCGCGGCTCGGTGGCAGCGCCCGCCGGGTTGATCACTTCAATGGATGTCGCCAGTAGCGTGGCGCCTCAAGGTAGCCCAACCGGGCGTAGAAACGCTGGGCTGCCTCGCGACGCCAGTCGCAATGCAGCTCCATGCGATCGCAGCCGCGCGCCCGCGCGTAAACCTCGGCAGCCTGCACCAGCCGCTCGCCGATGCCCCTGCCGCGCGCCGACGCATCGACGCAGAGGTAACTGATCCGGCAGAAACCGCCCTCGAGCGCCAGTTGCGGAATGACATGCAGGGAAATGAACCCGAGCGCCTGGCCGTCGTCCCCCTCCGCCACCAACAGGCGGGCGTCGCCGTGATCGAGGTGCTCGGCCAGGCGGCGCTGGATCAGCGCCTCATCGGCCGGGTAACCCAGCTGATCGAGCAGTTTCGCAAGCGCAGGCGCATCGTCGCGACGCGCCGCTCGAACGCGGTCCATGGCTCAGACGGCCACGTCCCAGAGCTGCTTGTTCTTTAGCGCCAGGGTCTGGATGTAGCGCGGCTCGCCGTTGATCTCTTCCAGTTCGGTCATGCCGGCCAGCTCACCAACCACGCGGTAGCGTTTGCCGACGCGCTTGTCCTGCAGCGGATAGAGTTGGGCGATCTGTTGGGCGAGTTCGGTAAGCGTGGACATGGTTCTGTGCTCCAGGTGACTGCATGCCGCAGCTTTTTACAGGGCTTCGATGACGGTTCTGCGACAGTTCCCGTTCGTCTCGCTTGTTGGAGCCACCGGTTGCGATTTGATTCCCTCCCACCCGACAAAAGCGTCCGCTGGCGTCTCAGCACACCCCGACGCCCAGCTGCAGCAGCGCCAGCCCGCCGCGCTGCCAACCCCACCAGACAGCCGCCAGGAGCAGCGCGGCCAGTCCGGCGGCGCCGATCACGAGCCATTGGCGATGCATCAGGCGGCGCCCGCAGCCAGGCGCACGCGCTCGACTGGCTGTTCGCGGATCGGCCAGTTCAACGCCGCGGCAAGAAGGCTCAGAGCGATGGATATCTGCCAGACCAAGTCGTAGCTGCCGGTACGGTCATAGACCCAGCCGCCCAGCCAGCCGCCAAAGAACGAGCCGATCTGGTGGAATAGGAAAACGATGCCGCCAAGCATCGACAGGTTGCGCACGCCGAACAGCGTCGCCACAGTGCCGTTTGTCAGCGGCACGGTGGACAGCCACAACAGGCCCATGGCGATACCGAATGCATAGGCGGTCCATAACGTCAGCGGCACAAAGAAGAACGCGGAGATGACCACCGCCCTTAGCAGATAGAGCGCCGTCAGCAGCTTCGGCTTGGAATAGCAGCCGCCGAGCCAGCCCGCGGTATAGGTGCCAACCACATTGAACAGCCCGACCAGCGCCAGCACCGTCGTCCCTGCCATCGCTGGCAGGCCCTGGTCGACCAGGTAGGCCGGCAGATGCACACCGATGAACACCACCTGGAAGCCGCAGACGAAAAAGCCCAGCGCCAGCAAACGAAAGCCGGGGTGCACGATCGCCTCGCGCAGTGCCTCGCCCAGGGACTGCTGTGGGCCGCTGACCACCGCTGGCGGACCGCTGCGCAACATCAGCGCCAGCGGCATGAGCAGCGCCACCAGCAGCCCCAGCGCCAGCAGCGCCGACGACCAGCCCAGCCAGCCGATCAACCCGAGCGTACCGGGCAGCATGGCGAACTGGCCGAACGAGCCCGCGGCGCTGGCAATGCCCATGGCCATGCTGCGTTTCTCGGCCGGAACCGCGCGTCCGACCGCCCCGAGAATCACCGAGAACGACGTGCCCGACAGGCCCAGCCCGATCAGCAGCCCGGCGCTCAGCGACAGCGAGACCGGCGAATCGGCTGCGGCCATGAACAGCAGGCCGGCAGCGTAGAGCATCCCACCGATCAACACCGCACGGGCGACGCCGAAACGGTCGGCCAGCGCCCCGGTGACCGGCTGCGCCAGCCCCCAGATCAAGTTCTGCAAGGCGATGGCGAACGCGAAGACTTCCCGACCCCAGCCGAACTCGGCGCTCATCGGCGGCAGGAACAGGCCGAAGCCATGGCGCGTGCCAAGGGAAACGGCGAGGATCAGCGAGCCGCCCAGGAGAATCCAGGTACTGTTGCGCCAGGTCGCGTTCATGATCGACACACTTCATCCAGACAGGGGGCAACCATATTACCTGCACTCCCCGGTCCGCCCGCATCCTGTTTTTTTGGCCCTGCGGTCGAACCGGTCGCTCAGGTAAACTGCGGCCCGTTTGTCTTTTCCGTTGCGAGTTCCCCATGCCCATCCGCCACTGCATTGTCCATCTGATCGAGAAGAAACCGGACGGCACGCCGGCCGTACTCCATGCCCGCGACTCCGAGCTGGAGGATTCCCAGGCCATCGAGAACCTGCTGGCGGATCTCAACGAAAGCTACAACGCCAAGCAGGGAAAGGCCTGGGGCTACTTCCACGAGGAGTCCGGTGCCTATCCGTTCAGCGGCTGGCTCGCACAGTACATGGAAGGCAATCAAGACTTCACCGCGTTCAGCCGCCAGGCGGTCGAGCATCTGCAGAAGCTGATGGAAGAATCGAACCTGTCGACCGGCGGGCACGTGCTGTTCGCCCACTACCAGCAGGGCATGACCGACTATCTGGCGATCGCCCTGCTGCACCACAGCAACGGCGTGACGGTCACCGATGCGCTGGACGTCGCCGAAGCGCGGCATCTGGACCTTGGCCAGCTGCACCTGGCGACGCGGATCAACATCTCCGAGTGGCAGAACAACAAGCAGTCCAGGCAGTACATCTCCTTTATCAAGGGCAAGAACGGCAAGAAGGTCTCGGAGTATTTCCGCGACTTCATCGGTTGCCAAGAAGGCGTCGACGGTCCCGGCGAGACGCGGACCCTGCTCAAGGCCTTCAGCGATTACGTCGAAAGCGAGGACCTCCCCGAAGAGAAGGCCCGGGAAAAGACCAGCGCACTGGTCGGATACGCCAGCAGCCAGGCGAAGATCGGCGAGCCGATGTCGCTTGAGGAGCTGTCGGGGGTGATCGACGAGGAACGCCCGCGGGCCTTCTACGAGCACATCCGCAACAAGGACTATGGGCTATCGCCGGAAATCCCGGCCGACAAGCGCACCCTCAACCAGTTCCAGCGATTCACCGGCCGCGCCGAGGGCCTGTCGATCAGCTTCGAGTCGCATCTGCTGGGCTCCAAGGTCGAGTACGACGAGGCGCGCGACATGCTGATCATCCGCAACCTGCCAACCCAGCTGACCGACCAGCTCAAGCGCCGCAAGCAATAGCCCCCGACAGTCGGCCCGCGTGGCTGCCTGAGCAAAAGCGGGGCGCGGCGGAATGAAACCGGCAAAAGCCAGTCAGATGCCAGCCGCTCCGGCAAGGCAACCCGCACGTCCCCTCTGTTTAAGGATTCACAATGGATTGGCTTCACCTGATCGTTCTGTCCCTGGTCCAGGGCATCAGCGAATTCCTCCCGATTTCCTCTTCCGCCCACCTGATTCTGCCCTCCCAGGTCTTCGGCTGGCCCGACCAGGGCCAGGCCTTCGACGTCGCGGTGCACGTCGGCACCCTGTTGGCCGTACTGATCTGCTTTCGCCAGGAGGTCGTCGCCACCACCCGCGGCTGGCTCGCGCACGTGTTCAAGCGTGAGAGCAGCGCCGAAAGCCGGCTCGGCTGGGCGATCATCATCGGCACCCTGCCCGCGGCAATTCTCGGATTGGCGCTAGAGGACTATATCGAGCAGTACACCCGTTCGATGCTGGTCATCGCGGTCACGACGATCCTGTTCGGCTTGTTGCTCTGGTACGCCGACGTCAAAGGTCGCCGCGTGGCCGAGCTGGATCAGCTCACGTGGCGGAGCGCACTGATCATCGGCTTCGCCCAGGCGCTGGCACTGATTCCCGGCACGTCTCGCTCGGGCATCACCATGACCGCCGCTCTGCTGCTCGGCTTTACCCGGCAAACCGCGGCGCGCTTTTCCTTCCTGTTGTCGATCCCGCTGATTCTGGCTGCCGGAGGGTTGAAAACCGTCGAGCTGGTGCAGTCCGGCGAAGCCGCACCCTGGAACGACATTTTCATCGGCACTGCACTGTCGTTCGTCGCCGCGTTCCTCTGCATCAAGCTGTTCCTCAAGGCGCTGGACGCCCTGGGCATGCTGCCGTTCGTGATCTACCGCCTGCTGTTGGGGGTCACCTTGCTGTTCATCGCCCTGTGATCGTGCAGTCGCGGCGGCGCAGACCGCCGCGACAGATGACTCAGCGCGACTCGAGGCGATAGCCGATCCGCGGGAAATGCACGTGAACCACACCGGCGCGCGCGTCTTCGCGACGCAGGATCAACTCCTCGACGCCAGCGAACACCAGCTCGCCCTCCACCGGATCGGTGCCGTAGTCTACCGCTGCAACGCTCACCTGCTGGCCGGCCGTGAAACCATTGGGCTCGAAGAACGCCTCGTCCGGCAGCGCCGCGGGAGTAGCCTCGTGAGCCATGCGCAACGCGTCCTCGGCAGACAGCTCGCTCAGCGAGCCGTGTCCGACGCCAAGCACGCGCCCAAGCCAGGCCGCGACCTCGGGGTAATCCTCCACCAGCGGCAGGGTGACCGGTGTGGCCTTGAGGAACCAGAGGCAGTGCGCGACGGAGAAGTCGGCGATGCAGGGCGCATCACCGAGCAGAAACCCACCATTGCCCCGCGCGAGCTGCTGCTGCAGGCGCGCCATCAGCACCGGCCAGTGACTGCGTGCCTGTTCCAACGGCACGCGCGAGACCGAGCCGCCGCTGAACAGCTGGGCGCGGTCCTTGCTGAAGGTCTCGACGAACGCCTTCGGCGCCTGGGCGAAACGCAACGCCATGGACTCGGGCTGAAACACCAGGCTCACCGCATGCAGGAAGAGCACCGAGTCGGCCCACTGCGCCAAAGTCGCGGCGACGAACTCCTGCCCTTCGGGGAATAGCGCCGGAGCGGCCTTTTCGGCTTCCAGGCGGCGGGCGATCAGCGCGGTGTCGCAATACACATCGGCACCGACCTGCAGTACCGGCGTGCGCCGATAACCGCCGGTCAGTGCGGTCAGGTCCGGCTTGGGCATGACCGGCGGGATCTGTACCGAGCGCCACGACAATTGCTTGAAGCCGAGCAGCAAGCGCGCCTTTTCGGCAAAGGGCGAGGTGGGATAGTGGTGCAGGATGATTTCGTGCATTTGCGGGCTCCGCCAGTCGAAGGGGTGACCGCAGCAGCTTACCCGCCCCGTTCGGGCGAGCCTACCCGCTCAGCTGATTACCCGCCTATTCACCGGACGGGACCTGACGCGTCAGAATCAGCGCCTCCTTGGCCGGTTTCGTCAGCTGCTTGATGGCCCGTTCGCGCCGAAGCGCATCGCCCTTGCTCGGGCATGGCTCGACATAAACCAATGCAACCGCCGGACTGGACCGGAAAAAGCGCGCCCCGCGGCCGCGCTGGTGCGCCAGAAATCGGCGCTGCGCGTCATCGCTGATGCCGCAGTACAGCGAGCCGTTGGCGGCGCGGACCAGATAGACGAACCAGGATTTGGCGCAAGCAACATCCACGGCGGTTAAATCTCTCATTGGGCGGGACGACCGGGGCGGCCGCAACGCGGGATTTTCCCGTGAGCGCCGCGCCACGGCAAGCCCGGCGGGTCCGACGCCCTCTGGCATCGCCGTTTCGCTTAGCAAAGTCCGTCGATCCTGTCGAGATATGGTGGCGGTTCGCCTTTGCGTATACTGTCGCGATGTTTGCCCAAACCGCGTTCCGCAAGCGCTGCACCTCCTGGTTGCTGGCGACCGGACTCTTCCTCATGCTCAGCAGCTGCGCCGAACCGCCCAGCGCGCTCGAGCGGATCAAGGAGGAAGGCGTCCTGCGCGTGATCACCCGCAACAGCCCCTCGACCTATTTCCAGGACCGCAACGGCGAAGCAGGTTTCGAGTACGAACTGGTCAAGCGTTTCGCCAGTCACCTGGGCGTCAAGCTGCAGATCGAGACGGCCGACAGCATCGAGGACCTCTTCACCCGGCTCAATCGCCCCGGTGGCCCGACCCTCGCGGCGGCCGGCCTGGTCGCCAGCGAAGGTCGCAAGGAGCTGGCCCGTTTCAGCAAACCCTACCTCGACGTCACCACCCAAGTGGTCTACCGGCGCGGGCAACGACGCCCGACGCGCCCCGAGGACCTGGTCGGCAAGCGCATCCTTGTGCTCAAGGGCAGCAGCCAGGCCGAAAAGCTCAAGGCGCTGCAGGCGCAATTCCCGGACCTGCGCTACGAAGAATCCGACGCGGTGGAAGTCGTCGACCTGCTGCGCATGGTCGATGAAGGCCAGGTCGACCTGACCCTGGTCGAATCCAACGAGCTGGCGCTCAACCAGGTCTATTTCACCAACGCGCGCGTGGCGTTCGACCTGGGTGATCAGAACAGCCTGGTGTGGATCTTCGGCAAGGGCGAGGACGACAGCGTGCTCGAGGCCGCCAACCGCTTCCTCGATCAGGCCCGCGAGAACGGGACCCTGCAGCGCCTGCGCGAACGCTACTACGGGCATGTAGACGTGCTGGGCTACGTCGGCGCCTACGCCTTCGCCAAGCACCTGCAGCAGCGGCTGCCGCGCTATGAAAAGGTCTTTCGCAGCACGGCCAAGGCGCACGGCGTCGACTGGCGGCTACTGGCGGCAATCGGCTACCAGGAATCGCACTGGCAACCGGAAGCCACCTCCAAGACCGGCGTGCGCGGGCTGATGATGCTGACCCTCGGCACGGCGAAGGCCATGGGCGTGGACAACCGCCTCGATCCGGTGCAGAGCATCCAGGGCGGCGGCAAGTACATCGCTCAGGTTCGCGCCAACCTGCCCGAAAGCATTCAGGAACCCGACCGCACCTGGTTCGCCCTCGCCGCCTATAACATTGGCGGCGGGCACCTGGAAGACGCACGCAAGCTGGCGGAAAGCGAGGGACTGGACCCGAACAAATGGCTGGACGTGAAGCGGATGCTGCCGCGCCTGGCCGAGAAGAAGTGGTACACCCGCACCCGTTACGGCTATGCCCGCGGCGGCGAGCCGGTGCATTTCGTCGCCAACATCCGCCGCTACTACG
Organism: Pseudomonas sp.; assembly: GCA_032064305.1. GTDB lineage: Bacteria > Pseudomonadota > Gammaproteobacteria > Pseudomonadales > Pseudomonadaceae > Stutzerimonas. The sequence goes on from DAMBNU010000006.1 coordinate 197,856, forward strand.
ACATCCTCACCTGGGTTACCCAGCCGCAGATGGAAGGCCAGCAACTGGTCAATAGCGAGCTCCACGTCCCGGGGATCAACTCCACCGATCTCGGCGAAATCCTCCCGCCACTCTGAATCCGGACGGGTCGATCAGGGCCGGCCGATCGGTGCGAATACCCCGCCGGTGTGATCGGCCAGCACCGCTGCCGCCAGCTCCACTTCCAGCCCTCGCCGCCCGGCGCTGACGTAGATGCTCGGCTGCGTCTGCGCCGAACTGTCGATAAAGGTGCGCAGGCGCTTCTTCTGGCCCAGCGGGCTGATGCCGCCTATTAGGTAACCGGTAGCCCGTTGCGCGGCCATCGGATCAGCCATCTCGACCTTCTTCACCCTGGCGGCCTGTGCAAGCGCCTTGAGATCAAGCGTACCGGCTACCGGCACTACCGCCACCAGCAGCTCGTTCTTCTCGCTGCATGCGAGCAATGTCTTGAATACCCTTGCCGGCTCGAGGCCGAGCTTCTCGGCGGCTTCCAGACCATAGGAGGCGGATTTCGGATCGTGCTCATAGCTGTGGGTGCGATGCTCGGCCTTGGCCTTTTTCAGCAAATCGATGGCAGGGGTCATGGCGTCAGGTTTCACGGTTCGAAGCGCGCTACCTTAGCCAAAACCTCGCGACCCGCACAGCCTGCCAGTCGCGAGGAACAGTCTCACACGAGCGTGGCACGCAATTGGCGAGCAGCGGCGACCATGTTCACCAGCGCCGCCTCGGTCTCTGGCCAGGCGCGGGTCTTCAGGCCGCAGTCCGGGTTCACCCAGAGCCGCTCGGCCGGGATTCGCTCGCTGGCCTTTTGCAGCAATTCGACCATCTCAGCGGTATCCGGCACCCGCGGCGAATGGATGTCGTATACGCCGGGGCCGATGTCGTTGGGGTAGTCGAACGCGCGGAACGCCTCCAGCAACTCCATCTGCGAGCGCGAAGTCTCGATAGTGATGACGTCCGCGTCCATCGCCGCGATCGCCTCGATCACGTCGTTGAACTCGCTGTAGCACATATGGGTGTGGATCTGCGTGTCGTCGCGCACGCCGCTGGCGCACAGGCGGAACGCCTCGACCGCCCAGTCCAGGTACCGGCCCCACTGGGCGCGACGCAGCGGCAGCCCTTCGCGAAAGGCGGCCTCGTCGATCTGAACGATGCGGATGCCCGCCGCCTCGTGATCGCAGACTTCATCGCGGATCGCCAGCGCCAGCTGCCGGGCCTGCTCCTCGCGGCTGATGTCCTCGCGGGTAAAGGACCACATCAGCATCGTCACCGGACCGGTGAGCATGCCCTTCATGACCTTGCCGGTCTGCTGCTGGGCGTAGCGGATCCATTCGACCGTCATCGGCGCGGGCCGGCTGAGGTCACCGACGATGACGGCCGGCTTCACACAGCGCGACCCGTAGCTCTGCACCCAGCCGAACCGGGTGAAGGCGTAGCCGTCAAGCTGTTCGGCGAAATACTCGACCATGTCGTTGCGTTCGGCTTCTCCGTGCACCAGCACGTCGAGCCCCAGTTGTTCCTGCACCGCGATAGCGTGCCGGATTTCGGCCTGCATCGCTTCGGTGTAGTCACTCGCCGCCAGCCTGCCCTGCCGGAACGCGTGCCGGGCCAGGCGGATCGCCGGGGTCTGCGGAAAAGAGCCGATGGTGGTCGTGGGAAACGCCGGGAGGTCCAGCCGCGCCCGTTGCGTCGCGATGCGCTGGGCAAAGGGGGACAAGCGCTGGCTGTGTCGCGGCGTGATCGCGGCGAGGCGCTGCTGCACCGCGCGATCGTGGATGCGCGGCGACCGCGCGCGACCGGCCTGGATCTCGCGGCTGCGCTGCAGGGCTGCCTGCACCTGCGCATCATCGGGGGCCTCGGCGGCCCGTGCCAGCAGCGCGACTTCGCCGCACTTCTGCACGGCGAAGGCCAGCCAGGACTTGAGCTCGTCGTCCAGCTGGTCCTCACGCGTCAGATCGACCGGCGTGTGCAGCAACGAACAGGACGGCGCCAGCCAGAGCCGGTCACCCAGCCGCTCAGCGGCATGCCGCACGACCGCCAGCGCCTTGTCGAGATCGCAACGCCAGACGTTGCGGCCGTTGACCAGGCCGAGCGAGAGAATCTTGTAGGCCGGGAGCCAGTCGAGGATCAGCGGGTACTGCTCCGGCGCGCGCACCAGGTCGATGTGCAGCCCGTCCACCGGCAGACCCGCCGCCAGCCCGAGGTTGTCCTCCAGACCACCGAAATAGGTGGCGACCATCTTCTTCAGCGGCGCGCGCTGCAACAGGTTGTAGGCGCGCTCGAACGCGTTCTTCCAGTCTTGCGGAAGGTCAAGGACCAGGATCGGCTCGTCGAGCTGCACCCATTCGACGCCCTGCGCGGCCAGCCGGTCGAGCACCTGCCCGTAGACCGGCAGCAAACGCTCGAGCAGTTCCAGCTTGTCGAAGGGCTCGCCCTTGACCTTGGCCAGCCACAGATAGGTCAGCGGCCCGATCAGCACCGGCTTGACCGCATGCCCCAGCGCCCTCGCCTCCTCGACCTCCTCGAACAGCTGCGTCCAGGACAACTCGAAGACCTGATCGGCCGCCAACTCCGGGACCAGGTAGTGGTAGTTGGTGTCGAACCACTTGGTCATCTCCTGCGCCTGGGCGCCGCCACAGCAATGCTGCGTGACGCCGCGCGCCATGGCGAAGAGGGTGTCGAGGGTTGGCTGCCCTGCCGCGGGCCGAAAGCGCTCGGGCACCACGCCGAACATCAGCGAATGGGTCAGCACCTGGTCATACCAGGCGAAATCCCCCACCGGCAGCAGGTCGATGCCCGCCTCGGCCTGGACCCGCCAGTGCTCGGCGCGAAGGGCACGTCCGGCTTCGCGCAAGGCGGCTTCGTCGAGGTCACCTCGCCAGTACGCCTCCAGCGCCTTTTTCAACTCGCGGTCCGCACCGATGCGTGGAAAACCCAGGGAATGCGCTACAGCCATGATCCTCTCCTATGTCTTGAACATGAATGGCACGCATTGTGGACCGGCCCAATCAGTGAACAAACCTCATATTATTCTGGTTAAACACGAGAACCATTCATTCAACAACCTTCTCTGACGCGCCGCCCTCTAACCTGCAACGGCCACACAAGAAACCGAACATGGCACCCGACCCGCCCCCACAAAACCTGCGTACCCTGCTGGAATGCCTGGAAGACGCCGGCCAACCCGGCGAGGACGTCAGTATCGGCGCCATGCTCGACGCCACCGGCCAGCGCAGCTTCGGCGCCCTGTTGCTGGTGCCCGGCTTGCTGGTGTTTTCCCCGCTGTCCGGTATTCCCGGACTGCCCACCTTGCTCGCGGTGCTCGTCGGCCTGATCGCGGCGCAACTGCTGGTGGGCCGCCATCACTTCTGGTTGCCCCAATGGCTGTTGCGTCGCCAGGCACCGCGCAGCAAGTACGACCGCGCCATGCACGCCCTCAAGCGCCCCGCCCGGTGGGTGGACCGGCTGATCCGGCATCGCCTGACCTGCCTGACGGCCGGACCGGCGGTGCGCCTCAACGCGCTGCTCTGCCTGATGATCGCCCTGACCATGCCGCCGCTGGAACTGATTCCCTTCGCCAGCAGCGTGGCCGGCCTGGCGCTGTCCCTGGCCGGCCTGGGGATGATGGCCCGCGACGGCGTGATGGTGCTGCTGGCCATCGTCGTGCTCGGCGTGCTGGGCAGCATGCTGGCCGGGCTCTGGCTCTGAGGCTGGCCGTCGCGATGTGATCTGGCCCTTAGCCAGCCCTGCGGACTCGACAGCCGACGAGTGGCTGCGCGACACTTGCCAACCTGAGCATCATTCAAGACTGCCGTATCCGTTCCTCCGGAAACAAGGCAGCCGACCCGCGCCCGTCGCCCGCTACTGCAGGAAGCCCCGCATGTTGGAAATACGCCACCTGAAGACCCTTCATGCGCTGCGGGAAACGGACAGCCTGGTGGAAGCCGCTGAACGTCTCCACCTGACCCAGTCGGCGCTGTCGCACCAGTTCAAGGAGCTGGAAGAGCGGCTCGGCCTGCAGCTGTTTGTCCGCAAGACCCGGCCGGTGCGCTTTACCAGCGCCGGCTTGCGCCTGTTGCAACTGGCCGACAGCCTGCTGCCGCAACTGCGCAGCGCCGAGCGCGACCTGGCGCGTCTGGCCGGCGGCACGGCAGGCCGCCTGCACATGGCGATCGAGTGCCACAGCTGTTTCCAGTGGCTGATGCCAACCATCGACCAGTTCCGCGACGCCTGGCCAGAGGTCGAGCTGGACCTGGCTTCGGGGTTCTCGTTCGCCCCGCTACCGGCACTGGCCCGCGGCGATCTGGACCTTGTGGTCACCTCGGACCCCATCGAGCTGCCCGGTATCACCTACGTCCCGCTGTTTACCTACGAAGCCCTGCTTGCCGTGGCCAACCAGCACCCCTTGGCGACACGGCCCTACGTGCGCGCCGAAGATCTGGCACGCGAGACGCTGATCACCTATCCCGTGGAGCGCGACCGCCTGGACATCTTCACCCGCTTCCTCGAGCCGGCCGACGTCGAACCTGCGCAGGTGCGCACGTCCGAGCTGACGGTAATGATGATGCAGCTGGTGGCGTCCGGCCGCGGCGTCTGCTGCGTGCCCAACTGGGCGCTGCATGAATACAGCGCCCGCGGCTATGTCACCGCCAAGCGCCTCGGAGAAAAGGGGCTTTTCGCCACCCTGTATGCCGGCATCCGCGCCGATATGCTCGATTCACCCTTCATGCGCGACTTTCTGCTGACGGCCAAGGACACCTCCTTCGCCACCCTCGAAGGCGTCAGCGCGGCGCCAAAGTCGCGCTAGCCGCCGGCTTAGCTGTCCTGCCGATAGGGCAGCGCTTCGCGCGCCGCCTCGGCGTAGCGCAACACCCCGACGCGTTCCTGCTCGAGAAACCCGGCCACCGCCGCGCGTAGCCCCGGGTGCACCAGGTAATGCCAGGAGCGGGTGATCACCGGTTCAAAGCCGCGGATCAGCTTGTGTTCGCCCTGGGCGCCGGCATCAAAGCGGCTCAGCCCCGCTGCAATCGCCTGGTCGATCCCCTGGTAGAAACAGGTCTCGAAGTGCAGCCGGTCGAATTCGGCCAGGCAGCCCCAGTAGCGCCCGTAAAGCGCCTGGCCATCGACCAGACTGAATGCCATGGCGACCGGCCGGCCGCCCTGGCGCGCCAGCACCACGCGGATCGACGCTGGCATTCGCTCGGCCAGCAGGCTGAAGAATAGCCGCGTCAGGTACGGCGCCTGGCCACGCACCTGGTAGGTGTTGGCGTAACAGGCGTAGACGAAATCCCATTCGGCCTCGCTGAGCTGATCGCCCTGGCGATGCTCGAATTCGATGCCCTGCCCCGCCACCTGCTCGCGTTCCTTGCGCACCTGCTTGCGCTTGCGCGAGGTGAAGGCGTCGAGAAAGTCCTGGAAATCGCGGTAGCTGCGGTTGTGCCAGTGGAACTGGCAGCCGATGCGCTCCAGCCAGCCGTCGCGTCCGGTGAAAACCGCGTCGACATCGGGCTCGGTGAAATTGACATGCAGGCTCGACAGGCCACGCTCGGCCAGGCCTGCACTGAGTTCGTCGACCAGCAGCGCCGCCGCCTCGAGGTCGCCGAGCAGGCGGGCACCGCTCACCGGTGAAAACGGCACCGCGCCGAGCAGCTTCGGGTAGTACTCGATTCCGGCGCGGTGGCAGGCGTCGGCCCAGGCCCAGTCAAAAACGTACTCGCCACTGGAATGCGTCTTGCGGTACAGCGGCATTGCCGCGACCGCCCGCCCCTCGTGATCACTGAGCAACTGGTGTTGCGCCCGCCATCCGCTGCGCCCGCCAACGCTGCCGCTGTCCTCCAGGGCACTGAGAAAGGCATGGCGCAAAAAGGGTTGCGGGTCGGCGCCGAGCAAGGCGTCCCAGCGTGCGGGATCGAGTTCGGCTAGGCGGGAAAGCGTCTGGATAGGCATGTGCATAGTCTCGCTGCTCGACAAGCGGAACAGAAGCCCCGACAGCTCGACGGCGCGCGGGCGATCGATAGTAGAGGAAAGCTATCGACAACGGTTTTGTCATAGAAATGTCGTCAATCTTTCGGAAAGCTGTAACCGTACCCCTCCATTCTGCCCTCAGCCGCTTGGGGGGTTAGGACCCGGAGGCGGCGAGCTACCAAATCCGCGAACGCACAGAAAGGACATATCATGCCACGCAAGCTTCTCCCCCTGACCCTCGCCATTGCCGCTGCAGTCGCGTTGCCGACCACCGCCAACGCCTACGAGATTGTCGGCAAGCAGCTGGAGATCTATGGCAAGGCCCACGTGTCGGCGGACTTCGTGGACAACGACACCGACAGCGAACTGGCCATCGCCAGCAACTCGTCGCGTCTGGGCTTCAAGGGTATCAGCGAGATCAACCCGGACCTCAACGCCGTCTACCAGATCGAATCGAAGATCATCATCGACGAAGGCGGTGACAATTTTGCTGGCCGCAACACCTATGTCGGCCTGGCAGGCGATTTCGGCCAGGTGCTGATCGGCAACCAGGACACCCCGCTCAAGAACGTGCGCAACGCCTTCGACCTGTTCGGCGACACCGTGGGCGACGCCCGCAACGTCGCCGACGAGGCCAACCGCCGCGCCAAGAACAGTATCCAGTACGTCAGCCCGAGCATGGCCGGCCTGGTCGCCAGCGCCATGTACGCCACCTCGTTCGAAGACTACGAGACCGAGCGCGGCAAGATCGAGAACAACGACTACTCGCTGGCCAGCGTCGCGCTGGGCTACAGCGTCGGCGACCTGGCGTTCAGCGCCGGCTACGAAAAAGCCGACGGTGACGATGCACAAACCCCGGCCGGCGACGTCCAGGCCTACGAAAGCGATGCCTACCGCGTGGCCGCCAGCTACGCCTTCGGCCCGGTCAGCGTGGGCGCGATGTTCGACCGTTTCGAAACCGAAGAACCGGGGCTCGGCGATCGAGATTCCTGGGGCCTGAACAGCGCGTACAAGTTCGGCGCCAACACGCTGAAGCTGCAGTACATGGCGGCCGACGACTGGAGCGACGCCAACGATTCCGGCGCCACCCAGCTGAGCCTGGGCCTGGACCACAAGCTGTCCAAGCAGCTGACCGTCTACGGTATCTACAACATGCTGAAGAACGACGACAACACCGCGTCCTACCGCATCAAGGGCGGCCACGACACCGACGTCTACCAGGTCGCTGCCGTCGGCGACGACATCAACGTCTTCTCGCTGGGCATGGTCTACAGCTTCTGATCGCCCCCTCGCTCGTATTGCTCCAATTCTTGCCCCGGCCACGCCGGGGCTTTTTTGTGTGCAATACGGCCCCTGAAGACAGGCGCGACGGGTAGAGCGTTTCGATCAGCGCTTGCGCAGGATCACGCTGCCGATGGAGTAGCCCGCGCCGAACGAGCTGAGCACGCCGAGGCTGCCCGAGGGCAGGTCGTCCTGGTGTTTGTGGAAGGCGATCACCGAGCCGGCCGAGCTGGTGTTGGCGTAGGTGTCGAGGATGACCGGTGCTTCTTCGGCGGTCGCGTCGCGGCCGAGCAGCTTGCGCACGATCAGGTGGTTCATGTTGAGGTTGGCCTGGTGCAGCCAGAAACGGTTGACCACGCTGACCTCGAGGGCGTTTTCCTTCAGGTGTTCGCCAATCAGCTCGGCCACCATCGGGCAGACTTCCTTGAACACCTTGCGGCCTTCCTGGACGAACAGCTTGTCCGGGTTGCTCATGGATTCCTCGGCCGTGCGGTTGAGAAAGCCGAAGTTGTTGCGGATGTTGTTGGAGAACTCGGTCGCCAGCTTGGTACTGACCACGTCCCACTGACAGGGCGAGGTGGCCAGGTCGGCCCGCTCGACGATCACCGCGGTGCAGGCATCGCCAAAGATGAAGTGGCTGTCGCGGTCGCGGAAGTTCAGGTGGCCGGTGCAGATTTCCGGATTGACCATCAGCACCGCGCGCGCCTGGCCCAGTTGCACGGCGTTGGCGGCGTTCTGGATGCCGAAGGTCGCCGAGGAACAGGCCACGTTCATGTCGAAGCCGAAGCCCTTGATGCCCAGCGCCGCCTGCACCTCGATGGCGATCGCCGGGTAGGCGCGTTGCAGGTTGGAACAGGCGACGATCACGCCATCGATATCGGCGGCCGACTTGCCGGCTCGTTCGAGCGCCTCCTGCGCCGCCTTGACCGACATCTCGCAAAGGATCGACCACTGCTCGTTGCTGCGCTCGGGAATGCGCGGAACCATGCGGTCCGGATCGAGGATACCGGCCTTGTCGGTGACAAAGCGGCTCTTGATGCCGGACGCCTTTTCGATGAACGCCGAGCTGGATTCGGGCACCGGCTCCATTTCACCGGCTTCGATGGCGGCGGCATGCTCGGTGTTGAAGCGGCTGGAATAGGTGTTGAAGGACTCGACCAGTTCGTCGTTGGAGATGCTGTGGGGAGGGGTATAGAGACCGGTACCGCTGATGACGACGTTGTGCACTGTCGTTCCTCTCGAATGGGGCTGATCGGGGTCGGCGTCGGAACAGAGCGAAGCCGGCCGGTGCCGATGCGATCGTTCATGCCGCGTCTGTGTTATATGGTGGCTATTGTGCACGAAAACGGGACAGAATCTGCAGCGCGGCGCTTAAAAGCGGACAAAGCCCGCCGCAGGTGCAGCACGCCCGGCCCGCCATCACCTGGCGCGATCCGGCGCGGCCTCGCCGGGCTTTCGGGTATTCTGGCGCGCCCCCGCACCCCAGAGAGGCTGCCCTTCATGAAAGACTCCCTTGCCGAACTGATCCGCCTGATCAGCTCGGGCTGCATGAGCGACGATGAAATCGACCGCCTGGCAGACGAAGCCGCCCAGGCCTACGCCGATCCGCAGGGCTTCCTGCAGGCCAACCCGGACATCATCTACGACGACGATTTTCCGATCCCGCTGGGCGAGTGGATGATCGTAGGCAGCCTGCCGGACACGGTGCTGTTCCAGGCCGACGACCACCAGGCGCTGTTCGAGCAGATCGTCGCCTCCTTTGGCCCACAGGTGGAGTTCGTGCTCAAGCCCAAACAGCTGGCCAAGACCGAACCGCTGAAGGCGCTCAACCGCATCCAGACGCAGCTTGGCAGCCTCTACCCGGAAAAGGGCGGCTACGTGCTGGTGGATTTCAGCGAGCCGCTGGACGATGAGCTGCAGGCCGTACTCGTCTACAGCTGCGACCTTGAGCGGGTCATGGCCCTGGCGGTGGACGTCGGCCTCTACGCCGCGCCCGCGCTGGCGACGCTGCTGGCCTCAAGCGAGGCCTGATCAGCGGCAGCGCAACGGCTCGAGCAATGGCGACAGGCCGTTGTGGTCGATCTCCTGCATCAGCGCCAGCAGCTGGCCGATCTCACCGGGCGGGAAACCGACCCGGGCGAACCAGTTCAGGTAGTTGCCCGGCAGATCCGCGATCAACCGGCCCTTGTACTTGCCATACGGCATGGTCTGGGTGACCAGACGTTCGAGGTCTTCGGGCTTCATCGCGGCGAACCGGTTGCGGACAGGCCGCCGATACTGCCATAGCCCTGATCGTCGATCCATGTCGCACCTCGGCGCCGCCGGCGGGTCGGATTGAGCACAGTGGTCGCCGCGCAGTAGTCGCTGCCGACCCCCAGGCACTTCGCCCCACCCGAGAGCCGAGGAACAGAGATGACCGATCACCCCATGCCCACGCCCGAACTGGACGACGCCGCGCTGGCGTTCGCCGAGCAGGTCTTCGACAGCACGCGCAAGGGCGACGCCGCGCGCCTGGCGGACCTGCTCCGCCGCGGCCTGCCGGCGAACATCCGCAACCACAACGGCGACAGCCTGTTGATGCTGGCCAGCTATCACGGCCGCCTGGACGCCTCGCGGGTGCTGCTGGAAAACGGCGCCAACCCTCAGTTGCACAACGACAAGGGCCAGAGCCCGCTGGCAGGCGCTGCCTTCAAGGGCTACCTGGAGATGGCGCGGCTGCTGCTCGATCACGGTGCCGACGTCGAAAGCGCAACCCCCGATGGCAAGACTGCGCTGATAATGGCCGCGATGTTCAACCGCAGCGAAATCGTCGCGCTGTTGCTCGAACGCGGTGCCGACCCCGCACGCGCCGACATGAATGGCGTCACGCCACTGGCCGCCGCACAAGCGATGGGCGCCCAGGACACCCCCAGGCTGCTGACCGACGCCCTCGCCGCGCGCCATTGATCTCTTGCCCCGCGCCGCCTGAGCGCGGGCCCTGCCCCGCCGATCGCACCGCACCCCTGACCGCCATCGCTGTCCCTAAGGGTGAGCCGGCCAACCGCTGCACTGGCCGAACCGTTCAGACAGAGGAGCACTCATGACCATCGAAACGCTAAAGATCGAGGGCATCGCCACACCCGTCTCGCGCATCGGCCTGGGCACCTGGGCCATTGGCGGCTGGATGTGGGGTGGCGCGGACGACGACCGTTCCGTCACCACCATTCGCAGCGCGCTGGACCGTGGCATCAACCTGATCGACACCGCGCCGGTCTACGGTTTCGGCCACTCCGAAGAGGTGGTTGGCAAGGCGCTCGAAGGCGTGCGTGACCAGGCGGTGATCGCCACCAAGGTGGCACTGGACTGGAGCGACGGCGGCCCGCGACGCAACGCCACCCCGGCCCGCATCCGCCAGGAAATCGAAGACTCGCTGCGGCGCCTGCGGACCGACCGTATCGACCTCTATCAGGTGCACTGGCCGGACCCGCTGGTGCCGGTCGAAGAAACCGCTGCCGAGCTGGAAAAGCTGCGCCAGGAAGGCAAGATCCTCGCCATCGGCGTCAGCAACTATTCCACCGAGCAGATGGAGGCGTTTCGCAAGGCCGCGCCGCTGGCCAGCGTGCAGCCGCCCTACAACCTGTTCGAGCGCGCCATCGAGGCCGACGTGCTGCCCTACGCCCGCGACAAGGGGCTGACAGTGCTCGGCTACGGCGCACTCTGCCGCGGCCTGCTCTCCGGCCGGATGAACAGCAGCACCACCTTCGACGGCGATGATCTGCGCAAGTCGGACCCCAAGTTCAAGGCGCCGCGCTTCGGGCAATACCTGGCCGCCGTGGAGGCGTTGAAAGCCTTGGCGCAGGAGCGCCATGGCAAGTCGGTGCTGGCCCTGGCGATCCGCTGGGTGCTCGATCAAGGACCGACCATCGCCCTCTGGGGCGCGCGGCGACCGGATCAGCTCGACGGCATCGATGACGCGTTCGGCTGGACCCTTTCACCGCAGGACCGGCAGGACATCGACAGCCTGCTGGCCGAGCACATCACCGATCCGGTCGGGCCCGAGTTCATGGCACCGCCCACGCGCAAAGGCTGATCGAAGCAGGCCTGGCGCTGTGACGCCAGGCCACGGCGGCTGACCGGCATTATTCACGCAATGAATCGACAAGCGATGCGATATGCGGATAATTCGTCTTCGTGACCACGAGCAGGCCTGACAGCCTGACTCCGACGAAGGATCGCCCCCGCAATGCCTGCATTGTCCCTCGCCTCAATTGTGTTGATCTCTACCGCTGCAACATCCGCCGATGAGCATCCCTTGCGGTTCTCCGTCAGTGACAGCTCGACCATGCCGATGATCCGGCTCAGTCACGGCGTCGCCACCGAGGGCATCCTCTACGACCTGCACCGGCGCATTGCGGAAAAAGTCGGGCGCCAGGCCGAGCAGCCGGTGATGTCGCGCGCGCGGATCCAGCCGCTGCTGGCCGAAGGGCGACGTCGACGTGAGTTGCTACATGAACCCCGCCTGGCTGGCCGAGGATCGCCCCAGTTATCGCTGGAGCGTTCCCTTCATGAACCAGCGCTCAGTGCTGGTTGCCCGGATCGGCTCACCGGCCGTCGACCTGCGCCAGCTGCAGGGCGAGCGCATCGGCACGGTGCTGGGCTTTCACTATCCGGACGTCGCCGAGCTGTTTGATCATGGGCATTTGATCCGCGATGACGCGCGGACCGAAAACCAGGTGCTGGGCAAGGTGGCGGCGGGGCGTTATCGCTACGCGCTCAGCACGCGCACGGCCCTCGACTGGTTCAATCGCAGCCAGCCCCCGGAACTGAAGCTGCGAGTGATCGATGAGATGGGCGAAATTTCCGTGCACTGCATCGTGCGCGACGAGCCCGATGTCCCGGCTCGCCAGATCCTCGATGCCCTGCAACAGATGCAGGGTGACGGCGAGTTCGACGCCATTCTGGCGAAATACCGTTAACGCCAACCATCCGCCTGTTGGAAGGCTTCACGTCGCAACGGCACGAACTCCGAGACCTGACTGCTGCCTACCTGTTCGTCCAAACCGCTCTACCCCGCGCCGCTCGCGAGCCGCTTACCCATTGAGGCACCCATGACTGAAGTGAACACAGGCAAGCCGAGGCTTTCGCCGCGCGCCATACTGCTGATCGAACTGGCACTGGCCATGGGCGGCTTCGCCATCGGCACCGGCGAGTTCGCCATCATGGGCCTGATGCCCAACGTCGCCCAGGGGCTGGGCATCAGCGAGCCGCAGGTCGGCCATGTCATCAGTACCTACGCCCTGGGCGTGGTGGTCGGCGCGCCGTTGCTGGCGACCCTCGGCTCCCGGTTGTTCCGTCGCCACCTGCTGCTGTTGCTGATGAGCTTCTTCGCCCTCGGCAACCTTGCCAGCGCGCTGGCGCCGGATTACCACACGTTGATGCTGTTCCGCTTCATTGCCGGCCTGCCCCACGGCGCCTATTTCGGCGTGGCGATGCTGGTGGCCGCCTCGATGGTGCCGGCCGATCAACGCGCCAAGGCGGTCAGCCGGGTGCTGGCCGGCCTGACCGTTGCCATGCTGATCGGCAACCCGTTGGCGACCTGGCTCGGCCAGGGGCTGAGCTGGCGCTGGGCGTTCGGCCTGGTCGGGCTGATCGCCCTGCTGACCGTGCTGCTCGTGGCGATTTCCTGCCGCTCGATCGCAGCGAACCGCGAGCCGAGCCGATGCGCGAACTGCGCGATTTCAACCGCAAGCGGTATGGCTGGCGCTGGCCATCAGCTCGATCGGCTTTGCCGGAATGTTCTGCGTGTTCAGCTACCTGGCGCCGACCCTGCTGGAAGTCACCGGCGTGGGCGAAGGCTGGATTCCGGTGGGGCTGGCGGCGTTCGGCCTGGGTGGCATCGTCGGCAACCTCTTCGGCGGCTGGCTGTTCGACAAGCTGCGTTTCAAGGCCATCGCCTGGCTGCTGCTGTGGAGCATCGCCGTGCTGGTGATCTTCCCCTTTGCCGCGCATTCACTGTGGACCATCCTGCCGGCGGCCTTCGCCGTGGGCACCATGGTGTCGCTGTCGCCAGCCCTGCAGACCCATCTGATGGACGTCGCCGCCGATGCGCAGACGCTGGCGGCCGCCTCCAACCATTCGGCGTTCAACGTCGCCAATGCACTCGGGCCCTGGCTCGGCGGTCTGGCGATCAGTGCCGGAATGGGCTGGACCTCCACCGGTTTCATCGGGGCAGCGACCGGTGCCATCGGGCTGTTGGTGTTCGCCTGGGCCTGGGCTGCACGCCATGAGACCGGGCAACCCGGTCGCATGGCGGCGGCCTGCGACTGATCACTGCAGGCCATTTCGGGTATAGACCTACCCCGGCTGCAAACGGGGCGCGACGCGGCACCGCTACTCCAGGCCGTACTCGAAAGTACTGACCACGCGCAGACGCTTGCCGGGTGTGCGCCCGGTGTCCATGTCACTGCCGTCGTCATCCAGGACGCGAATGACCCCTTGATTGGCCGCTTTGAGCTCACCCAGGCGCGCGCCGGCATCCTCGGCGAATCGGCTCGCCTGTTCGCGAGCATTGCGTGTGGCGTCTTCCAGCAGGGCCGGCTTGAGGTCATTGAAGCCACGCAACTGATAGCGCGGGCCGCTGACACCGTTCTGCTCGGTGTCCAGCTGGATGCCGGCCTGGATCAGCGGGTCGACGCCGTTGGCCGCCTGGCCGACCGCCTCGACCCGTGCCGACTTGACCAGCACCTGACCGCTGCCGTTGAAGCGCAGGGCGATTTCCTGCGGCGCCCATTCGCGGGCGAGCAGGTCCTGCACCTGCAGCGGCCGCACCTCGATTTCGTCGTCGCCGAATCCCTGCCCGCGCAAAAAGGCCACCACCTCGCGGCGGTCCTCGCTCAGCTGCTGCTGCACGCCGGCGAAGTCATTGCCCGCGCGGCGAAAGCCCAACGTCCAGACGGCGAAATCGCTCTGCACGTCGCGTTCGGCCAGTCCCTTGACCGTCACCGAGCGATCCGCCATGCGGAACCGCTCGACGCCCTGCCCCACCGACCAACCGGCGAAGGCGACCGAAACCGCCATCAGGACGGCGGGTAGCAAACCGATGCGTGCTGTGGTCACGATGCTGCTCCTTGAGACATGAAAGCCCCGATGCTACGCGACCACCCCCGCCCGTCACAAAGCGACAGGCGCGGTGTGCAGGGTTCAGCCGGCGGCGCCGGCGGGCGACGTGGCGGTGGCGGTGGCGGTGGCGGTGGCCCAGGGATTGCGCCCCTCGCCGATCCAGGCCAGGGTCGCCAGCCAGAAACCATGGCGATGGCGCTCATGGAACAGATCGAAGTGGCCGACCCGCTCGAAGCCCAGCTCGGCAGGCCTGAGGCGAACATGCTGGTGCGGGCTGTTGTGGTAATAACGCAGCCCGCGTGCGATGGCTGGCAAGGTCCCGTAGGCATCGTCCGTCACGCTCACCGCCAGGATCGGCGCGCGAACGGCGGCGAAACGCCGGAGCACCTCGTCGCGCTCGTCGAGCGGGTAGCTGTGCTCCAACCGCGCACGACGGAACGCCCACTCGCGGGCGACGCCGGCTGGCAAATCCTCCAGCCAGCCCAGCCTTCGACCCGGGAAATAGCCACAGAGCATCGTGAGCGCCGGCATGAACAGGTGCCATCTGGCAAACATCTGCCAACGCTCGGCCGCGGCGTAGTCGCGCCAGTAAGCGTATTGCGCGCCGACGCTGAGGAAGCGATCGACCTGCGTTGCCGCTTCGGCGAAGCCGGGCAGAAAGCCACCAATGCTGTGCCCCACCGCCACCAGCGGCCCCTGCCGATGATGCTCGCGCAGCCACCGTACCACCGCATCGAAATCCAGTTCGCCCCAGTCGCGCCAGCGAATCCCGGCGCCGCGCAGCGAGGCCGGGCGTGAGCCGCCGATGCCGCGGTAGTCATAAGTCAGCACGCGGTAGCCGTGCTCACAGAGGAACGCGGCGTAACGCGCGTAATAACGCGCCAGCACACCGGTCGCGCTACTGATGATCACCGTACCGCGAGGATCGCCGGCAGGGTCCCAGCGCTGAGCCGACAGTTTGAAGCCATCGCGACAGGCAATCGATACAGGCGTGGGCATGTTTCACCGGGCAATGGCTGAGGTTCACCAACCATGCCTTTCGCTGCATCGTTTGGCCAGCACCCGTCTCCACGACAAGCAGATCAGCGGCGAGGACGTGTACATGAAGACCTGCTGTCGTCTCCCCCATGGCCTTGCTAAGCTGCCGGGCCCTCAAACTCAGCCGGCGGAAGCCCGTCGCAGAGCCGCGCACGGGCAGGCGACCCTCGGGCGCTGGCAAACCTCGACGTCACAAGCGCGACGCAGCGTAATCGGAGTTTTCATGCACAGCGATCAGCTGATCGTCTTCGCGGTCCTGGCCGCCACCCTCGGGCTGTTCATCTGGAATCGCTGGCGCTACGACATCGTCGCGCTTGCCGCCCTGCTGGTGGTGACCCTGGCCGGTATCGTTCCGCCGGCAGAAGCCTTCATGGGACTGGGCCATCCTGCGGTGGTCACCGTAGCCGCGGTGCTGGTACTGAGCAGGGGGCTGCTTAACGGCGGCGTGGTCGACACCCTCGCGCGCCAGCTGACACGCGTCGGCACGCGGCCCACGGTGCAGATCCTGACGCTCACCGGCATCGTCGCGCTGTGCTCGGGCTTCATGAACAATGTGGGCGCGCTGGCGCTGTTCATGCCGGTGGCGATCTGGATGTCCCGCCAGAGTGGCCGGTCACCCTCCTATCTGTTGATGCCACTGGCCTTCGGCTCGCTGCTGGGGGGCACCCTCACGCTGATCGGCACGCCGCCGAACATCATCATTGCCGGCTATCGTCGCCAGGTCGGCGATAGCCCGTTCGGCATGTTCGATTTTCTCCCGGTCGGACTGGCGATCACTCTGGCCGGAGTGCTGCTGATCGTGCTGATCTGGCGCCTGATTCCGCGGCGCGAGGAGCCGGGCGACGGCGGCGAGCTGTTCGAGATCAGCACCTACATGACCGAACTACAGGTACCCGCAGGCAGCAAGTATGCCGGCCGCAGCCTGCATGATCTGATCGCGGCGGGCGGCGACGAGGTGGACGTATTGGTCACCGCACTGGTGCGCGGCGGGGACTACCAACGCATGCCCTCGACCTACGCCGTTCTGCGCGAGGAGGACATTCTCATGGTCGAAGCCGACTCCGAGAGCCTCAAGCGCTTTCTCGACATGACCCACCTGAACCTGGCCGCCGAGGCGGACAGCAAGGCCGAGGCGCGTGAGCAGGCCGAGCAGGAAAAACGCGAAGGCAAGCGCAGCGAAACGGACAAGCCTGCCGACGCGAGCGAAACAGCCCGTCGCCATCAAGGCGAACAGGCCCTGGCCGAAGCCATCGTGACGTCCGGCTCGCCGCTGCTCGGCACCAGCGCCACAGGTTTGGCGCTGCGCGAGCGCTACGGAGTGAATATCCTTGCGGTGGCGCGCCAAGGGCAACGCCTGCGCGAGCGGCTGGGCAGCATCCGCTTCGCTGCCGGTGACATCCTGCTGGTGCAGGCGCGTGAAAACCAGCTGCCGTCGGCACTTGGCAGTCTCGGTTGCCTGCCGCTGGCCTCGCGCGGCTTGCGCATCACCGCGCCGCGCCAGGTGTTACTCGCCAGCAGCCTGTTTCTGGCCGCTTTGCTGCTCATCGCCACCGGATGGGTGCCATCGGCGGTGGCGCTGGTAGCGGGCGCGCTGGCCATGGTACTGGTCGGGCTGGTGCCGCCCGGGGAAATCTACAGGAGCATCGACCTGTCGATCATCGTGCTGATCGCCGCGATGCTGCCCATCGGCGAGGCACTGGAGCGCACCGGCGGCTCTGCGCTGATCGCAAATGCCCTGCTTGCAGTCGGCCAGTCAGTACCGCCCGCAGCGACCGTGGCGATTCTCATGGCCGGCGTGATGCTGCTGTCGAATGTGGTCAATAACGCCGCGGCGGCGGTGCTTGCCGCCCCGGTGGCCATCGCCCTGGCGCGCGGCATGGACGCGTCGGCCGACCCCTTTCTGATGGCGGTAGCGATCGGCGCGTCCTGCGCCTTCCTAACCCCTATCGGCCACCAGTCCAATACCCTGGTCATGGCGCCCGGCGGCTATCGCTTCGGTGATTACTGGCGGCTGGGCCTGCCGTTGTCGTTGCTCGTGGTCTTGGTGGCGGTGCCGGTCATTCTCTGGGTGTGGCCGCTGTAACGCGGCACCCTGCATCGCGCAGGGCGCGCTGGCGCATGTAATCAGCGGAGTTCCACCGGCTGGATGTCGAATCCGATGCGGTTGTCGGCGCTGATGCGGAACGGCAGGCTGTCGCCGGCTTCTACCCGTACCGCCCGCTCACGCAGCAGGTTGCCCTTGCCACACAGGGTGTCGTCTTCCGGGTCGGACTCGATGCTCAGAATGCGCATGCCGGCCGGCACTTGAAGGTGCACCTGCTCACCGACATGGATGCGCGCGGCAAGCCGACGGTCGACCAGGACCGCCACGTAGCATCCCCCGCCGCGGATGCCGAAGTCCCGCGTGACCACCAGTTCACCGCCACCGGCGACAGGCGTCTGGAAGCCGCGCAGCCGCTCCTCAGGCACCGGCGTGATATCCGCCGGATCTGCCTGCCAGGACGAACAGCCCGCCAGGGCCAGCAGGGACACGAGGGCAAGCATCGGACGCATGGGAAAACTCCGGAAGGATCAGCGAAACGCTGATGGTAGGCCAGGTTCGCCTGCCCTGCCGAGCAGCACGGCAGACGCTAGCGCGTCGACACCGGGTGACTACTGCCCGGATAGGGGCGCTCCTCTTCGAGGTTGCCGTGACGGCCGTACACCTCGACCGAAGCGGTCTTGCCCGCCATGAAGCTGTCCAGGCCGGTGTACATCTCGTCCTTGGTCAGGGTGCGCAACACCGTTTCGCCGGATTGCTGATCGGTCAGTTCCCAGCCCGACGGGGTCGGATTGACGTGGAATTTGTCCATGTGACGCTCCTGTGAGAAGGCGGTAGCGGTCGACGATCACCGTGCTGGCACGGCGCGCACGCCGCCGGGGATGTGGCTTAAATGCGGTCGTCAGATCCGTCAATCTCGCTGTCGTCGAAGTCCGGGTCCTCGCCGGGCTCCTTTTCGCCGCCATCGGTCATGGTGACGTCCGGCTGCTCCTCGTCAGGCAGGTCGTGTGTGGGCTGGTCGTGAAGGGGCGCGGTCATGGCGGTCTCGTCTGGGCAGTGGGTGTCATGGATTGGAACCACCCAGGCCCGGTGACGTTCGCTGCCTCGCTTGCCGGCGGTCCGATCGCGACCGGCCGACTGGCGAGACCTGCACGTTGCGATTGCAGCAGCCACGGGACTCCACCACACTGCCGCCCATCCAACCTGTACCGGAGTCGCCCCCTATGCCTGCCACCGAACACGCTTCGCGCGAGTCGATCCTTGCCCACCCCGATGTGCTGGACTGCACCATCTACCGCGCCCATGAAACCGATCCTGACGGCGAGGAGCGCGACATGGGCGATGCCCACGTGGTCATCACCGGTCAGTTCGAAGCGCCGCAGGAATGGGACGCCAAAGCGCGTGCCGACTATTTCGACGGCATGCCGGAAGACGCCTTCTTCACCGCGCTGTTCGCCAGCGAAGCCGGCGCCGACTCCAAGGGTTACTTCACCGTCGAGGCTGATGACTACGCCGCGGTTACCGAGCCGGACGGCACCATCGCGATGTTCTACGTCTGCGAGCGCCTGGACGATGGCACCTATGTGCTGCTGCGTGAAGAAGACGACGCCGAAGACTGAGCCTGCACCACCCCTCGCGATCGAACCCGCATCGCCTGCGACGGGTCTGCTGTACAGGCAGGCCCGTCCTCGTTCACGACTGCCTCCGCCTCAATTCGCCACACGCCCAAGAGGAATCGCATGAGCCCTCTGCAACGCCACTGGCAATCGCCCGTCACCCGCATGAAACTGGTGGCCGGCCTCCTTCTGTTAATCGCCGCCCTGCTCTATATCGTGGCCACCGCGATGGAGCCGCGCCATCCGGCGTGGGGCTATCTCTCCGCCTTTGCCGAAGCGGCCATGGTCGGCGCGATTGCCGACTGGTTTGCCGTCACCGCGCTGTTCCGCCACCCGCTCGGCCTGCCGATCCCGCACACGGCGATCATTCCGCGCAGCAAGGCGCGCATCGGGCGCAACCTCTCGACGTTCATCACCACGCACTTCCTCTCCACGCCCCTGGTGCTGGCTAAGCTCGAGGCGCTGGACATCGGCGGGCGCCTGGCCAGCTGGCTGCAGCATCCGGCCAATGCCGAAGCCGTGGGCAGGCAGCTCACCGGGGTGGCGCGCTTTGGTGTCGACTCGCTGCACGACGAACGGGTGCAGCAGTTCGTCAGGAGAAAACTGATCAACCGCGCGCGCAAGATCGACCTGGCGCCGGTGTGCGGCCAGGTGCTGGAAATGCTCACCCGCCAGGGCAAGCATCAGGCCATGCTCGACGAAGGGCTGATCAAGCTCGACGCCCTGCTGCAGGATGACGACACCCGCGCGCTGGTGGCCGATGCCATCACCGCTGAAGTCCGCACCCTTCGCTACCTGGGGCTGGGCAAAGCAGTGGGCGGCTGGTCGGCGAACAAGTTCGTCGACGGCGTCTCGGCGGTGATCGCCGAGGTGGCCAACGACCCGGACCATCCACTGCGTGAGCGCTTCGACGAACACGTGGCCGAGTACATCGAGCGTCTCAAGCATGACCCGGCCTACCGGCTGGAAGTTGAGCGCATCGTTGCCCAATTGCTTGAGCACCCAGCCACCACCGAATACCTGCAGACGCTCTGGCAGGAACTGACCCAGTGGTTGCAGGCCGACCTGGACAGCCCTGACTCGCGCATCGGCAGGCGCATCGTGACGCTGACCCAGGGCTTGGGCGACTCGCTCGCCGCCGACACCGCCATGCGGGGCTGGATCAACGAGCAACTCGCTGCCGCGGCGCCCGGTATGCTCGAGCGCTATCGCGGACAGATCGGCAAGTACATCGCACAGCGCGTGGAAAACTGGGAGAGCCGCGAACTGGTCGAGCAGATGGAACAGAGCGTGGGCAAGGACCTGCAATACATCCGCATCAACGGCACGCTCGTGGGCGGACTGGTCGGGCTGGTGTTGCACGCGCTGACTCAGATGGCCATGCGTTAGGCGGCCTCAGCGGCGAACGACAAGGCACGCCGACCTCAGGCGCTGAGCGAACGCAGGGATTCACTGATGTGGCTGGCGCTGGCATCGCCCGTCAACGGCCGGTCCCAGCGCAAGGTCGCCGGGCGCCCGCCGAGGTACCACAGGCGGTTGGCCAACTGGTCGGCATCACGCGCGTCGTGGGTCACGCAGATCATCGCCATCTGCGGCTGGGCGTCGAGCAGGCGGACAATGAGCGCGCGCAGCTCGGCGGCGCGGTCGGGGTCCAGCGAGGCGAAGGGTTCGTCGAGCAGCAGCAGGTCCGGCCGTATCGCCAGGCTACGCGCCAGAGCCGCGCGGCGAGCCATCCCCAGCGACAGTTGCTCGGGCAGCCGGTCCGCGGCGTCGCCCAGCCCCACTTCGTCCAGCAGCCGCTCGATGTCGGCAGCCGAAGCGCCGACCAGTGCGAGGTTCTGCCGCACGCTGCGCCAGGGCAGCAGGCGGTGCTCCTGGAACAGGTAGCCGACCCGCGGCGGCGTGCCCGCACGAAGCGTCGGCCGCAGCCGTGGATCAAGCCCGGCAATGGCGTTGAGCAGGGTCGTCTTGCCGACACCCGAGGGGCCGAGCAGGCAGATGCGGTCGCCGGCCGCCACCTGCAGGTCGATCGACCCGAGCACCGGATGGGCGGCCGCAGCGCCGTCGACATGCAGCTCAAGCATGTTGCACGCCCGCTTCGCGCCAGGCCGATGCCCGCCGCTCGAGGGGTTGCAGCGCGGCCAGCTCGATCAGCTGTACCACGGCGATGAATGCCAGGCTGTAAGCCAGGATGCTGGCGACGTCGAACACCTGGAAGGCCATGTGCAGCTGGAAACCAACGCCGTCCGAGCGCCCCAGCAGCTCCACCACCAGCACGATCTTCCAGATCAGTGCCAAGCCGCCGCGGGTCGCCGCCATCAGGTAGGGAAACAGCTGCGGCAGCCACACCTCCAGCGCCCGCTGCCGGCGGCTGAAGCCATACACCCGGGCCATCTGCTCGAGTTTCGGATCCAGGCTGCGCGCCCCTTCGCGCAGGGTGACCGCGACGTTGGGCACCTTGTTGACCACCACGGCGAGCACGGCGGCCGCTTCCACCAGCCCGAACCAGACGTAGAGCAGGATGATAGTGACCAGCGCCGGCAGATTGAGGAACAGCACCAGCAGCGGATCGAGCACGGCGTTGGCCGTTCGCGAGCGGCCCATCCATACGCCGAGCAGCGCGCCCAGGGCCATCGCCAGGCAAAAGCTGATCAGCACCCGACGCAGGGTGATGAGCAGGTGGTGCGGCAGCTCGCCGCTTTGCAGCGCCTGCCAGAAGGTAACCAGCACCGCCGCTGGCGAGGGCAATAAGGGGCTGTGCATCAGCCAGGCGGCCAGTGCCCAGCACGCCACCAGCAGCGGCAATGCGAGCCAGCAGGCCCAGCGCGTGTCGGTCATGGTTCGCTCTGGAACAGCGCAGCCGGCATCAGCGCCGCCGGAGCGGTGCCGGTCAGCGTCAGGAGTCGCTGCAGGGTCGCGATGCGCGCCGCGTCCAGCGGTTGCGGGATGCCCTCGACGAAGCTGTCGCGCAAGGCGGCAAATACCGCGTCGCTGTCGGCGCGCAACAACGGACGGATCGCTTGCCACGGTTCGGCGCCGCTCGCCAGCTCACGCTTGGTCTGGCGCAGGGCCTGGCTGAAGTGCTGCAGCAGCGACTCGTGCGCGTCAGCCCAGTGCGCGGGGAACAGGTAGCCGAGCACCGGCAGGTCGGGGTCGAGCGCCAGGGTGCCGACCAGATCGGCCAGCCGCAGGGCCGTGCGCACGCCGCCCTCGCCGCGCAGGCGCGCCGAGAAGTGCCAGAACGTCAGCAGCGCATCGATCTGCCCGCGGCGCAGCGCCTGGCCGAGCAACGGCGGCGCGGCGTACTGCACGGTGGCTTCGCCTGCCAGATCGATGCCCTGGCGTGCCGCCACGCGCTGCAGCAACTGCCAGCCGAGGCCGTCCGGCCCGCCTGCCACGCCGATGCGCTTGCCGCGTAGGTCGGCCAGGCCATGAATGTCACTGTCTTCGGGGACCAGCACTTCGCCGATCTGCGACGAGAACGGCAGGTAACGATAGGCGGTGCCGGCGGCATAACGGGACTGCGCCCACAGCAGGTCGCTCACCGCGCCGTCGACGCTGCCGCTGGTCAGCGCCAGCCGCGAGGCCGGCAGGTCGGCCACCAGCCGCACCTGCAAGTCGAACCCGTTGGCATGATCCAGCCCGCGACGCTTGAGGTGGTCGAGTTCCCAGTGCGGCGTGCCGAACTGCAGCACGCTGAGGGTCAGTACCGGCAGGTCGCCGGCAAAGGCGCCCGCCGGTAGCAGGGCGATCAGCGCCACGCAGCCCAGGTGACGGACGCAGGCGGACAAGCGGGTGAGGCAGCGCGCAAAGAGCTTCATGACTGCAGGGTACGAAGCGCCTCAATGGGCACGAATAGTACTTTGGTGCCTCTTCGCTGCTGCGATGGTCGCGCCCGGACAGCGCTTAACGCTCAGCCCGGGCCCGTTATTCCTGGCGATCAATGGCCGCCAGCAGCCGAGCCTGCAGCTGTTCGAGCGCGGCCGGCTCGGCTTTGCCGGCGGCATGAATGCCAAGCCCCTCGCCGGTATAGCGCGGAACGATGTGTACATGGATATGAAAGACAGTCTGGCCCGCCGGTGCGCCATTGAACTGGGCGACCTGCACACCGTCGGGCTGCAACTCGTCAACGATCGCACGGGTCAGCTTCTGCACCACCGCCATCACCTTGCACAGGGCCTCGGTATCCACATCGAGCAGGTTGCACGCCGCCGACTGCTTCGGAATCACCAAGGCATGGCCATAGGACTGAGGGAACAGGTCGAGGAAGGCGAGCACGTCGTCATCTTCGTAGAGGCGGTAGCAAGGCGCGTCGCCGCGAATGATCTGGGCGAAGATGTTCTGCGGATCGTAGGGGGTAGTGAGGGACACGTGATGCGCTCCGTGGCAGGCAAGGGCCTGCGACCATAGCGGCAACGCGGGGTGCCAACAAGACGGGCCGCATGGGTACCATGCCCCGGACCGCCTCGTTATCGGCCGCCGCATCCCAGGCGGCGGGCGCCAGTCAGCGCAGCGCCTCGGACTTGCTCGCGTAATCCTCGCTGTTGATTTCGTGGGTCCGCAACACGGCCTCGAGTTCTTCCCGAATCCGGGGGTCGGTCACGCTCTCGAGCAGGGCCTCGAGCCGGCGGATCACCCATTTCTGCCCACGGTCGACCAACGCCAGCCGCTCGCCCAGGTCTGCAATCGCCATGCATTTTTCGTAGAAGGCACCGCGCGTGTGGCCTGGCTCGGCACCAAGCAGCAGCAGGCAGTCGCGCAGGCGCCGGCAACTATCGGCCTCGCCGCGATGGACCTGCGCCAGCACGCTGCGCTGCAGCTCGCCGGTGGCTTCGGCCAGGCTGGCCTGGGCGACCTGGGCCCCGGCGCGTTCGGCACTGAGCAGTTCGTCGAGCGCCTCGATCAGGTGTTCCCGGTCGATACCCGGGGCGTGGGTAGTCATGTCGTGTCTCCTTGCCGGCAGTGCCGGAGCTGATGGCGTGCATCCGTTGGCAGCGCCAGGGCCGAGCGCCGCGTTCGCGACCGATGCTAGCTGCCACGGGGCCATCACCCCCAATGAAAATTGTTGGCGTGACAGTGCATTGGTTTTGCTCGTTGTCAGCGAGCAGGCAGCGGCCGGTTCGAAGTGGCCGGGTCGGCAGACTTTTAAATCATAATTATTGATTTCAACGGACATTATTATTCCTTTGCGATTACGAAAAGTGCCTATCAGACTGGCTCCGTTTCATTTCGCAGCCGCGAGTACGCAGGCCAAGCCCCGGTCAGAGGGCGTTTGCGTAGCTGCGGGTGAACGCGACACCTCCTTGCGTGCAACCGGAACCCCCTCATGGCGAACCTGACTCCTGCCGGCGCGACCGGCGAAACCTTCAATTACGGCGTCGTCCGGCGCTTTACCCTGATGACGCTGGCATGGGGCATCCTCGGCATGGGCATGGGCGTGTTCATCGCCGCCCAGCTCGTCTGGCCCCAGCTCAATTTCGACCTGCCCTGGACCAGCTTCGGCCGTATCCGGCCGGTGCACACCAACCTGGTGATCTTCGCCTTTGGCGGCAACGCGCTGTTTGCCACCTCGCTGTATGTGGTGCAGCGCACCAGCCGGGTGCGGCTGATCTCCGACCGTATCGCCGACGTGGTGTTCTGGGGCTGGCAGACGGTGATCGTGGCCATGCTCATCAGCTATCCGCTGGGCTACACCACCTCCAAGGAATACGCGGAGATGGAGTGGCCGATCGCACTGCTTGTGACCTTTGTATGGATCGCCTACATGTGGCTGTTCTTCGGCACCATCGCCAAACGCCGGGTCAGCCATATCTACGTGGGCAACTGGTTTTACGGCGCGTTCATCATCGTCACGGCGATGGTGCACATCGTCAATCACGTCGTGGTGCCGGTGTCGCTGATGAAGTCCTACTCGGTCTATTCGGGCGCCACCGATGCCATGGTGCAGTGGTGGTATGGCCACAGCGTGGTCGGTTTCATTCTCTCGGTGGGCTTCCTCGGCATGATGTATTACTTCGTGCCGAAGCAGGCGGAGCGGCCGATCTATTCCTACCGACTGTCGATCGTGCACTTCTGGGCGATCATCAGCCTGTACATCTGGGCGGGTCCGCACCACCTGCACTACACCGCGCTGCCGGAATGGGCGCAAAGCCTGGGCATGGCGATGTCGATCATCCTGCTCGCACCGAGCTGGGGCGGCATGATCAACGGCATGATGACACTTTCGGGCGCCTGGCATAAATTGCGCACCGACCCGATCCTGCGCTTCCTGGTGGTGTCGCTGGCGTTCTACGGCATGTCGACCTTCGAGGGCCCGATGATGGCAATCAAGACGGTCAACGCGCTGTCCCATTACACCGACTGGACCATCGGCCACGTCCATGCTGGCGCCCTCGGGTGGGTGGCGATGATCAGCATCGGCACGCTGTACCACATGATTCCCAAGCTCTGGGGACGCGAGCAGATGCACAGTGTCAGTCTGATCAACGCGCACTTCTGGCTGAGCACCATCGGCACCGTGCTCTACATCGCCTCGATGTGGGTCAATGGCATCACCCAGGGCCTGATGTGGCGCGCGATCAACGAAGACGGCACGCTCACCTACTCCTTCGTCGAGGCGCTGCAGGCCAGCCACCCGGGCTACATCGTGCGCATGACCGGCGGCGCCCTGTTCGCCTCTGGCATGCTGCTCATGGCCTACAATACCTGGCGTACCGTGCGCGCTGGCGAGCGCGCGCTGGAGGCCCCCATTGGCGAACTGGCAGTGGCGAGGTAAGGCATGCCCATTCTGATCCTGCTGACGATGATTACCCTGACCATGGCGGTGCTGAGCCTTCGCAACCTGCCGCCCGACGAAGCGCAGCAGGTCGCCCTGCTGCCGTTTGCCGATGACCCGGAAGCAGCGCGGCAGCTGACCCGCGAGACCGGCCTGGTCTGCGAGCGCGTGGTGCAGCCGGCCGAAGAGCCGGAGCCGCCCTACCGGCTCGTGGCCTGACCAGCTGTTTCACGTCGCCCGTACGGGTTTGGGGTAGCGCCTCGCTACCCCGGCAACATCGAAGCGGTCCGGCCAAACGGTTTCGAAACCACGGTCGTTAAGGCAACGACAGGCACAGTAAGGGTCCGCAACCCAAACAAGGTCTTTCAAACCTAGACCCACACGGCCCGTCCGCCGCCCGCCGCTTTATTCCAGGCGTCCTGCTGCGCCTGTCGATCGCTTGGTTTGTGCTCCGACTCGGCGGAACGATGCGCTTCGCAAAGCTCTCTCAACCTCACCATCCACGTGATCTGAGGTTGCCCCAATGCACGCCCGTCCCGCCCCGCTCACCGCTGCCATGGCCCTGTGTCTTCTTTCCCTTGGCGCCGTCGCCGCCGACCTGAAACCTGCCGAGCTACTCAAGCAGGCAGAAGCCGAAAGAAAGCCTTATCTCGAAACGGTGAAGGAACTTGTTGCCGTTGATACCGGTACAGGCCAGGCAAAAGGACTCGCTACGGTCAGCCAGATGCTGGTCAAGCGCCTCGAGGCGTTAGGCGCCACGGTCACCACCACATCCGCCTCGCCTTCGGCGGGCGACAATATCGTCGGCACGCTTAAAGGCTCGGGCACGAAGGATTTCCTGCTGATGGTTCACTACGACACGGTGTTTGCCGAAGGCACCGCGGCCAAGCGACCGTTCCGCATGGATGAGCGGCGCGTCTACGGGCCCGGCGTTGCGGATGCCAAAGGCGGGGTCGCGATGATTCTGCATGCGCTCAAGTTGCTGAAAGAGCAGAACTTCGACGATTTCGGGACGATTACCGTGCTGTTCAATCCCGACGAGGAGATGGGCTCATCTGGCTCGAAGAAGCTCATCGCAGACCTTGCTCGCAAGCACGATTACGTCTTTTCCTACGAGCCACCAGACCAGGACGCGGTGACAACTGCTACCAACGGCATTAACGCGGTGATGCTCAACGTAAAGGGTAAATCCTCACACGCCGGATCTGCGCCCGAAGAAGGGCGCAACGCTGTCATGGAGCTTGCACATCAACTTCTCCAACTGAGGGATCTAGGCAACTCGGACAAGGGCACCACGGTGAACTGGACGATGATCAAGGGCGGTGAGAAGCGCAACATCATTCCGGACAGCGCCGCAGCCGAAGCGGATATGCGCTATTCCGACCTGAGCGAATACGACCGCGTGCTGGCCGACGCGCAGCGAATCATCAAAGACAAACTGATCGAGGACACCACGGTCGAGCTGCGCATCGATAAAGGCCGGCCGCCATTGGCGAAGAATGACGGTTCGGAGCAACTGGCTGAAACGGCGCAAAAGCTCTACGGAAAAATCGATAAAACCATCGAACCGATCGCCATGCGTTTCGGCACGGATGCCGGCTATGCCTACGTTCCGGACAGCAAAAAGCCTGCCGTGCTCGAAACCATGGGTGTGGTCGGTGCAGGTTTGCACTCGGATGGAGAGTATCTGGAGCTGGCCAGCATCGCGCCGCGCCTGTATTTGACGGTGGCAATGATCAAGACGTTGTCCGGCGAGCGCCCGCCCCGCTAGCTGTCGGCACTCACCGATCGAGAACTGTCGCAGCACCACCCACGACAGCCAGACCACTGTCATTCGCACCACGCATCGAACCCGTATTGCCATGGTCTGCGCGCGGCACGCGCAACGGCTGCAACCGTGCCTACAAGTTCGGCAAAAACCGCGCCGGAGGCTGAGCTATCCTCATGCCTTCATCGTTTGGAGAGCACGCCCCATGCACGATCTATCCACCTTCCCTATTACCCACAAATGGCCTGCCAGCTACCCGGACCGACTGCAGCTGTATTCGCTGCCGACGCCCAACGGGGTGAAGGTGTCGATCATGCTGGAAGAGCTTGGCCTGCCCTACGAGGCCCATCTGGTCAGCTTCGAAAGCAACGACCAGCTCTCCGAGGAATTCCTCTCGCTGAACCCGAACAACAAGATCCCGGCAATCCTCGACCCCCGCGGGCCGGGCGGCGAGCCGCTGGCGCTATTCGAATCCGGCGCGATCCTGCTGTACCTGGCGGAAAAGACCGGCCAGCTGCTGCCCGACGACCCGGCGGCACGCTACGAGACGATCCAGTGGCTGATGTTCCAGATGGCCGGCATCGGGCCGATGTTCGGCCAGCTGGGCTTCTTCCACAAATTCGCCGGCAAAGACTACGACGACAAGCGCCCGCGCGACCGCTATCTGGCCGAAACCCAGCGCCTGCTGGGCGTGCTGGACAAGCGTCTGGAAGGCCGCGAGTGGCTCATGGGCGGGCGCTACAGCATCGCCGACATCGCCACCTTTCCCTGGGTGCGCAACCTGGTGGGCTTCTACGAAGCGCGCGAGCTGGTCGAATTCGAGCGTTTCGTCAACGTGCAGCGGGTGCTGGACACCTTCGTCGCGCGCCCGGCGGTGGCAAAGGGCCTGAACATTCCGCCACGCGGCTGAGCGCCGCTTCGGCGCTGCCCAGCGAGCTTCGCGCTATTGGACTTCGCGGGTCCGCAGCCTGCTGCAGGGCCCTAAACACCCGGCGTCCCGATGCGTTAGCGGAGCTGCCTGCCGCCGGCGAGTCCGGTGGCAGGCGCGCTGATTGTAAAAAAATGCGTCCGGTGTCGATTCCCGCCTCGCCCGCTCGACCAGTGATCAGAGCCGGCGGAAACTCATGCAGATCCGTCTAGGCTGATTCTCCCATTCGATGAAGGAGTCGGACGATGCGATTCATGGTGATGATCAAGGCCAACCGCGACACCGAAGCTGGGGTGATGCCGGGCGCGGACGTGCTCGCGGCCATGGGCCGATACAACGAGGAGCTGGTCGAAGCCGGCGTGATGCTCGGCGGTGAAGGCCTGCACCCGAGCAGCCGGGGCGCACGGGTACGTTTCAGCGAGGGGCAACCCTTGGTAGTAAACGGCCCCTTCGCCGAAACCCGCGAGCTGATCGCCGGGTATTGGCTGTTCCAGACTGGCTCGCTGCAGGAAGCCATCGACTGGGTCAAACGATGCCCGGCATCCGCCGTTGGTGATGCGGAAATCGAGATCCGCCAGATTTTCGAAGCCGACGACTTCGGCGCCGAGTTCACCCCGGAACTGCGCGAACAGGAAGAACGCCTGCGCGCACGGATCACCTCATAACCCGAACAGGAGCACGCACATGAAAATCACCCCCTACCTCACCTTCGACGGCCAGGCGCGCGAGGCTTTTTCACACTATCAACACGTGCTCGGCGGCACGCTGGAGATGATGACCTTTGCCCAGGCGCCCGAGGCCGAGCGGTTCGCCGCCGAACACCGCGACCGCATCATGCATGTCAGCCTGAATCTCGGTGAGTACCAGCTGATGGCCTCCGACACCCTGCCCGGCGACGCCACCTGCGGCGGCGGCATCTACGAGGGCATCAAGGGCTGCTCGCTCTCGTTGCACCCGGACAGCGTTACTGAGGCGGAGCGGCTGTTCGCCGCACTCGCCGAGGGCGGACAGGTGCTGATGCCGCTTGAGAAGACCTTCTGGGCCGAGCGGTTCGGCATGCTGGTCGACCGCTTCGGCGTGTCCTGGATGATCAACTGCGAGCACGCCTGACCACGTCGTCCACGCGGCGGCTCAACGCTGGCCGCGGAACACACCGCGGTATTGCCGCGGCGAGACGCCCAGCGCCTTGCCGAAATGCTGGCGCAGCGAGGCCGGCGAGCCGAAACCAGCCAGCGCGGCAATGCGGTCGACGGGCTGGTCGGTGGTTTCCAGCAGCCGCTGCGTCAGCGCGATCCGCTCGGCCAGCAGCCAGCCGCCGACGGTCATCCCGGTGTGCTGGCGGAAGTGCCGGGTAAAGGTCCGCCGGCTCATCATCGCCCGCTCGGCCAGGCTGTCGAGGCAGTGCGGCAATTGCAGGCTGCCGCGCGCCCAATCGAGTAATTCACCGAGGCGGCTATCCAGCGGCCGCAGTGGCATGGGTTGCTCGATGTACTGGGCCTGGCCGCCCTGCCGGTGCGGCGACATCACCAGCCGGCGCGCGACCCGGTTGGCGACGTCGGCGCCCCATTGCTTGCGCAGCAGATACAGGCAGCAGTCGAGCGCGGCGGCGGTCCCTGCCGAGGTCAGCAGGTTGCCGTCGTCCAGGTAGAGCACGTCGGCATCCACACTCACGGCTGGGTGGCGCTCCCTGAAATGCGCCACGCAGGCCCAGTGGGTTGTGGCGCGTCGCCCGTCGAGCAGGCCTGTGGCCGCCAGTACATAGGCGCCAAGGCAGAGGCCGACCAGCGTGGCGCCGCGGGCGTGCGCGGCGCGTAACGCCTCGAGCAGCGCCGGCGGCGGCGGATCTTCACCGCCTCGCCAGCTCGGCACGATCACCGTATCGGCGCGCACCACGGCTTCAAGACCATGCTCGACCTGCAGGTCGAAACCCGCCGTGGTGCGCAGCGCGCCGGGCTGGACTGCACAAACCTCGACGAGATAGCCCTGCTCGCGTGCGCCCTCATCGCCGAAGACCACGCAGGGCACAGAGAGGTGGAACGGGCTGATCGCATCGAAGGCGACCACGGCGATTCGGTGCACAGGCGGCATGGAACGGCTCCAGCGGAACAGGAAAACTGGCCCGATCTTAACGCAACCTGGCTGGCGGGCCACTCGTCGACGCATGCCCGTCAGCGAGACAATCGTCGCTCACCGGCGCCCGTCTGGCGCCCGCCCCGTCACACTCCAGAGGAACCACCATGAGCCCGAAGCGCGCCTTGATCGTCATCGATGTCCAAAACGAGTACGTCACCGGCAACCTGCGTATCGAGTACCCAGACGTACAGCTGTCGCTGCGCAATATCGCACGCGCCATGGATGGCGCACGGGACGCCGGGGTGCCGGTCGTTGTGGTGCAGCATGTGGCACCGGCGAACTCGCCGCTGTTCGCCCGCGGCAGCCAGCAGGCCGAGCTACACCCGAGCGTCGCCGAGCGCCCTTGCGATCTCCGCGTGGAAAAGGCGCTAGCCAGCGCCCTGGCCAGAACCGACCTGGCCGCCTGGCTGCGCGACCGCCAGATCGACACCCTGGCGGTGGTGGGCTACATGACCCACAACTGCGACGTCTCAACGGTCGTCCAGGCGCACCACGAGGGCTGGAGCGTGGAACTGCTGCACGACGCCAGCGGCTCGCTGCCCTACGAGAACACGGCCGGTAAGGCCAGCGCCGAGGAGATCCACCGGGCCTTTACCGTAGTGATGAACACCGGCTTCGCCGCGGTAGTGAGCACCGATGCGTGGCTGCAAGCCGTGCGCGATGGCCAGGCGCTTGCGTCGGACAACATCTACCTGTCGAACCAGCGCGCGCGGGCCCGCTAGGCGCCAGGAACGCGGGCCGGGCGAGTCAGCGCCGCTGCGGCAGGATGGCGCGAAAAGCGCCGGACGCAGCCGTCCTGTCCGCCGACGGCTTTGGCCGACGCGACCCGCCAGGGCCATGCGAATCGGCGTGGCGAGTTAGGCATCGGCGCGCTGCATCGCCTCGAGCAGCGCGCGCATGTCCTGCCAGTGCGAACCTTCCCAGAACACCTTGTGACAACGCTCGCAGCCGAGAAAGCGCGACTGGCGTTGCCACACCCGTTCCGGAACCCGGTCGATCACGTCCTGCCTGTCCAGCGTGCGCAACGGCTCATTGCAACCCAGGCACAGGCTGAATGGATGCGCATGCGCGGCCAGTTGCAGCCTGGTGTACAGCTCGCGTAACTGCTCGGCCGGCTTCAACGCCTGCACATAACAGCCGTGCACCACTGCGCGGTGCATCAGCAAGGCGCGATCACGGGTCAGCAACACGCGGTGCTCGCGGTTGGCCAGGTCCACCATCGCGGCGTCTCCGTAGTGGTTGTCGTACAGGGTGTCGAAGCCGGCCATCCGCAGCAGTCGCGCCAGGCCGCCAAGGTGGGCGTCGGCGACGAAACGCGGCGGCGTCGGCATTGGCGGCAGACGCACGAGACTGCCGACGTCGAGCTGGGCGAGCGCCGGGTACACGGCGATCCGCTCCCCCTCGCCGATCTGCCAGTCGAGCCCGACCGGATTGCCATCGGCCAGGACCAGCGCCACCTCGGTATGCGGGACACCCAGGGCTTCGATCATGTGCTTGGTGGTAGCGCGCTGCGCGCAGGGACAGCTGAACGCCTGGCCGCGGCGCTCGCGGGAAAGGAACGCGTTGAGCCTGGCGTAAAAGCGAAAAGTAGCGGTGGTCATGGTGTCGGCGACAGGGCCGCGCCAGCCGACAGCCCGGGCGCGACACGTCGCGCCTCCGTATGGGCAGCGGGTCAGATCAATTTATAGCCGATGGTGGCCAGCATCACCGCCATGCAGGGTCGCAGTACCGCGTCTGGCACCCGCCCGGAGAGGTTGCTGCCCAGATAGATGCCCGGCAGCGAGCCCATCAGCAGATAGGCCAGGATGGTCCAGTCCATGTTGCCCATGCCCGCATGGCCAAGCCCGGCGACCAGCGTCAGCGGCACGGCATGGGCGATTTCGGTACCGACCAGGCGCCGGGTGGACAGCAGCGGGTAGAGAAAGAACAGCGCCACGGTGCCGAGCGCGCCGGCACCGATGGACGTCAGGGTAACCGTCGCGCCGAGGACCATGCCCACCACCAGGGTCAGCAGATCGAGCCCGCGTTGTGACAGCCGCGGCGTCGGCCCGGACAACCGGGTCGCCCACACCATCAGGCGCTTCTTGAACAGTACCGCCAGCGCGGTGAGCACCAGCACGACGCCCAGCGACTGTTTGATCACCGCATTGAGGGCATCCTGATTGCCGTGCAAACCGCTGAGTACCCAGAGCATCACACCCGCCGCGGGCACGCTGCCCAGCGCCAGCCAGCCGGTGATGCGCCAATCGATGTTGCGGTGCTTCTGATGCACCCAGACGCCACCGGCCTTGGTGATCGCGGCATAGAGCAGATCGGTGCCGACCGCTGCCGCCGGGTTGACCCCGAACCCGAGCAGAATCGGGGTCATCAGCGAGCCGCCGCCAACGCCGGTCATGCCGACGATGAACCCGACCAGCAGGCCGGCGATCACAAAGCCAAGTACCCCGATTTCCATCATGCGATCCCGTGAATGAGCCCGTGGGCAGGTCGACGGGCGCAGCATACCGGCTGCGGTTAGCTATTCTTAATATAAGTTTGTGCTTTGTTAGTAGCCATATGGAATAAGCCCATGACTGGCAAACCTCAACGGCGCCATGCGACGCTCCTTCGCTGGTTCCAGACGCACAGGGAGGCCCCGTGGATCTGCTATTTCTCGGCACTTCATCCGGCACGCCAACGCGCAGACGCAACGTCAGTGGACTGGCCCTCGTCGAAGACAGCGGCAAGGGCTGGTATCTGATCGACTGCGGCGAAGCGACGCAGCATCAACTGCTGCGCACCCCGCTGAGCCTGCATGGCTTGCGCGCGGTGTGCATCACCCATGTCCACGGCGATCACTGCTACGGGCTGCCCGGACTGCTCGCCAGTGCCGGCATGGCGGGGCGCCTGGCGCCGCTGCCGATCATCGCGCCGGCGGCCATCGAAGGCTGGATCCACGCAACGCTGGCCATGAGCCACAGTCGCCTGCCCTATGCGCTGCAGTTCCATCCGCTCGAGACCCTGGCCGGGTGGCATAACGAGACGCTGCAGGTGGAGGCAATCGCCCTCTCGCATCGGGTGCCGAGCTGGGGCTACCGGTTCACCGAACTCCGCCCGGATCCGCGGCTGGATACCGACCTTCTCGACCGCGACGGCATCGAGCGCGGGCCGCTCTGGGGCCAGCTGGCGCGTGGCAATGACGTCGAGCATGCCGGCCGCATTCTGCGCAGCGAGGACTACCTGTTGCCGACCCGCGCGCCCCGGCGCATCGTCGTCGGCGGCGACAACGACCGGCCAGAACTGCTCCGCGCCGCCTGCGAGGGTGCTCAGGTGTTGGTTCACGAAGCCACCTTCAGCGAGGCCATCGCCGCCGACAAGGTCGAGTTCGGCCACAGCACTGCGGCACAGGTCGGCGCCTTCGCCGCGCAGGCCGGGCTACCGAACCTGGTGTTGACGCACTTCAGCGCACGCTATCAGATCGTTTCGGGGCGAGGCGGCTCCATCGAGGACATCCGCATCGAAGCGGCACGTTCATACGGCGGTCAGCTGATCCTTGCGGAAGACCTGCTGCGCCTCAGGCTCGACAAGGCCGGTCAGCTGCAGCGCCTGGAGGCCGATCGCAGGCACTGCGCCTGTTCAACGTCTTCGACAAGAAGTACTACGCTTCGGCCCACGGCTCGGTCGACCTGATCACCCCCGGCGCGCCGCGCACTCTCGAGCTGAGCGCGAACTACCGGTTCTGATCCCGAATAGCTCGCAACAAGCGAGGCGCCCGCTCGCGGGAACCTCGCCCAGGCCTATCGCCCTGCCCTCCTCAACGATCGCCCCGGTCCCGACCTGCCCGCCCGTCATTGCGACAAAGCCGAATGAAGCATGCTTCTGCTCGAGACCGGA
>DAMBNU010000007.1:0-210910 GCA_032064305.1 Pseudomonas sp.
GGTGATTCGCTTCGCTCACCCCTTCGGGGCCGCGCTGAAGCGCGTTCTGCTGTGCGGTCGAGTCCAGGCCGCGGAGCCAGATTCAAAGCCTCAGGTGAAAAGCCTGGGGCTTTTTTTGTATCCGCCGGACTCGCACCAAAGACCTTGCCCCGGGTGATTCGCTTCGCTCACCCCTTCAAGGCCGTGCTGAAGCGCGTGCTGCTGTGCAGTCGAGTCCAGGACGCGGAGCCAGATTCAAAGCCTCGGTTCATACCGGGGCTTTTTGTAGCTGCGGAACTCTCACCAAGGACCTTGTCCCAGGTGATTCGCTTCGCTCACCCCTTCGGGGCCGCGCTGAAGCGCGTTCTGCTGTGCAGTCGAGTCCAGGTCGCGGAGCCAACTTCAAAGCCTCGGTTCATACCGGGGCTTTTTTGTATCCGCCGGACGCTCACCAGGGACCTTGTCCCAGGTGATTCGCTTCGCTCACCCCTTCGAGGCTGCATTGAAGCGCGTTCTGCGGCGAAGTCGAGTCCAGGTCGCTCGTCCGTGACAATCGAATCACCCAGGCTTCGCCTGCAACTGGCGCGACCCGATCATGCGGGAGCCGAAAATGAAAACGCCCCGCTTTGGCGGGGCGCTTCGTCACAGATAAAGCTTATTGCGCGTCGGCGCCTTCGGCCGATTCGCCAGCCTCTGCTTCGGGCTGTTCCTCGGCGGCCGGGGCAGCCTGGTTTTCGTCACCCTTGATGCCCAGCAGCTCGAGATCGAAGACCAGGACGGAATTGGCCGGGATCAGCGGGCTCGGGCTCTGCTCGCCATACGCCAGCTCGCTCGGGATGTACAGTTTGTACTTCTCGCCCACGTGCATCAGCTGCAGGCCTTCGACCCAGCCCGGGATCACACCGGAAACCGGCAGATCGATCGGCGTGCCGCGCTTGATGGAGCTGTCGAACACGGTTCCGCCGGTCAGCTTGCCTTCATAGTGAACGGTCACCACGTCGTCCGGACCCGGCTGGGGGCCGTCGGCCTGCTTCACGACTTCATACTGCAGACCGGAATCGGTTGTCTTCACGCCATCACGCTTGGCGTTTTCCTCGAGGAATTTCTTGCCAGCCGCCGCGGCTTCCTTGTTCATCTCGGCCACGTGCTCTTCGGCACGCTTCTGCAGGTAGCTGAAGGCTTCCATCAACTGCTCGTCGGTGAGCTTTTGCTCCTTCTTGCCCATCGCATCGTCGATGCCTTGGGCCACAGCCTTCGAATCCAGGTCAGCCATGCCTTCCTGAGCCAAGCTCTTGCCCATGTTCAAGCCGATGCCGTAGGACGCTTTCTGTGCAGGAGTTTCCAGCTTGGCGCTGGTTTCCGAATCACAGCCCGCCAGGACCAGGCCAACCAGGGCAATTGCCGACGCCAAACGATGATGTCTCATTCTGTTTCCTTTAATTACGCGAAAGAGGTGTAGCCAAAAACGTTGCCGGAGCTTAACAGCCACCTCCAGGGGTGGCTACCGAGGGCATCGTGGTAATAGGTAAAGACAGTGCAAAGTCCAAAATTATCTGAAATTTCGGCAACAGCTGTCTCCGGAGAACAGGGAGGGCTGAGGCCTACCCGGCCCGAAGTCAGTTGCAGGGCGGGTTCCAGCCCACCAACGCGGCCACACGAGTGCCTCGCGGAGCTCGCGCGACGCATCGGCAGCCAGCATGACGCGTCAACGACCGACTTCTACGCCAGATGCGCCGCACACCCTGCAGAAAGATGCGGAGAGAAATTGGAGGCGAAAAAAAAGCGACCCTAAGGTCGCTTTCTTCGTGCTGGCAAGGCGTTCAGTGTTCCTCGCCAATCAATATGGCGCAGCGGACGGGACTCGAACCCGCGACCCCCGGCGTGACAGGCCGGTATTCTAACCGACTGAACTACCGCTGCGCTAAACCTCGAGTGGTGGGTGATGACGGGATCGAACCGCCGACCCTCTGCTTGTAAGGCAGATGCTCTCCCAGCTGAGCTAATCACCCGTTTGCTCTCGAAGTGGGGCGCATTCTAGAGAGGCTTCTGGACCTTGGCAACCCCCTTTTGAAAAAAAAATTGAAGAACTTACAACGACTTAGGAAACGCCTTTGTTTATCGATAATAAACGAGGTTTCCATCGGCATTGCCGCCGTGCAGGGTTGGCCTGCGTTGGCCGGACGGGAATAATGCGCGCTTTGCTTTTACCGGAGTTTCAGATCGCCATGTGGTTTCGCAACCTGCTCGTCTACCGTCTCACCCAGAACGTCCCTTTCGATGTCGAGACACTTGAAGCTGCACTGGCCGCCAAGCCCGCCCGCCCCTGCGCCAGCCAGGAACTGAGCACCTACGGTTTCGTGGCGCCGCTGGGCAAGGGCGAAGATGCTCCGCTGGTTCATGCCAGCCAAGGTTTCCTGCTTATTTCCACCCGCAAGGAAGAGCGCATCCTGCCCGGCAGCGTGGTCAAGGACGCGCTAAAGGAAAAAGTCGATGAGATCGAAAACGAGCAGATGCGCAAGGTCTACAAGAAGGAACGCGAGCAGCTGAAGGACGACATCATCCAGGCCTTCTTGCCGCGCGCCTTCATTCGCAAGTCGGGCACCTTTGCCGCCATCGCGCCCGAACAGGGCTTGATCCTGGTGGATGCCTCCAGCCCAAAGCGCGCCGAGGACCTGCTGTCCACGCTGCGTGAAGCCATCGGCTCGCTGCCGGTGCGCCCGCTGACCGTCAAGATCGCCCCCTCGGCCACCATGACCGACTGGGTCAAGACGCAGAAGGCCGCTGACGACTTCTTCGTGCTCGACGAATGCGAGTTGCGCGACACCCACGAAGACGGCGGCGTGGTGCGCTGCAAGCGCCAGGACCTGACCAGCGACGAGATCCAGCAGCACCTGGAAGTTGGCAAGCAGGTCACTCAGTTGTCGCTGGGCTGGCAGGACAAGCTGTCCTTCGTGCTCGACGACAAGCTGGTGATCAAGCGCCTGCGTTTCGAAGAGCTGCTGCAGGACCAGGCCGAACAGGACGGCGGCGATGACGACCTCGGCCAGCAGGACGCCAGCTTTCTGCTGATGATGCTGACTTTCAAGGAATTCCTGCCCGCGCTGTTCGAAGCCCTGGGTGGTGAGGAGATCCCGCAGGGCATCTAAACTGCCCTGGCCGTCAGCCCCGGCTGACGGCGCCTCCTCCATAACTACAAGGTAAGCCCGATGCGTGCCCTCGCCGCCCTCAGCCGCTTTGTCGGCAACACCTTTGCCCTCTGGGTCCTGCTGTTTGCCATCCTCGCTTTCTTCCAGCCCAGCTGGTTCCTGCCGGCTACCGCCTGGATCGTCCCCTTGCTCGGCCTGATCATGTTCGGCATGGGCCTGACCCTGAAAGCGGCGGACTTCGCTGAAGTCGCTCGCCGTCCGCTCTGGGTGGCGTTGGGCGTCGGGGCGCAATTTCTGATCATGCCAGCCCTCGCTTGGTTGCTTTGCCAACTGCTGGGCTTGCCGGCGGAAATTGCCGTTGGTGTGATCCTGGTGGGCTGTTGCCCCGGCGGTACCGCTTCGAACGTGATCGCCTGGTTCTCCCGCGGCGACGTCGCGCTGTCAGTAGCAATCACCGCCGTTACTACCCTGCTCGCGCCGCTGGTCACACCCGCGCTGATCTGGCTGCTGGCCTCGGCCTGGCTACCGGTCAACTTCGGCGCCCTGTTCATGTCCATCGTGCAGATCGTGCTGCTGCCGATCGCCCTCGGCCTGATCGCGCGCCACTTGCTGGGGAAGCGGGTGCATCAGGTGGTCGATGTCCTGCCGCTGGTTTCGGTGGTGAGCATCGTGATCATCGTCGCTGCGGTGGTTGCCGCGAGCCAGGCGAAGATCGCCGAATCCGGCCTGCTGATCATGGCCGTGGTGATACTGCATAACAGCCTGGGGCTCGGCATCGGCTATCTGGTCGGACGCTTGTTCGGCCTGCCGCTGGCGCAACGCAAGACGCTTTCGATCGAAGTCGGCATGCAGAACTCGGGACTTGGCGCAGCCCTGGCCAGCGCGCACTTCTCGCCACTGGCAGCCGTGCCCAGCGCGTTGTTCAGCGTCTGGCACAACCTCTCCGGCGCGCTGCTGGCGACCCTTTACCGGCGCATGAAGGACGGGGATACCACTACGCGCGAGGGTTGATCCGCGCAAAATGCCGCTGCGTCGCGGCCTGCCTGCTCAGGTCGTGACACCCTTTACCCCGCCGGGGACGACCCCGGCGGCAGCCATGCATCCGGGGACGGCCCCGCCCATCACCGTCCCGCGGAGGTGTTATGGCCTGGTTCATTCTGTTGCTTGCCGGTCTGTTCGAAGTGGCCTGGGCCGTCGGGCTCAAATTCACCGACGGCTTCAGCCGGCCGCTACCCTCGCTGCTGACCGGGCTCGCCATGCTGGTCAGCCTCGCCCTACTGGGCATCGCCATGCGAACTCTGCCGCTGGGCACCGCCTACGCCATCTGGACCGGCATCGGGGCCGTCGGCACGGTGATCGCCGGCGTCCTGCTGTTCGGCGAAACCATGAGCCTGTTGCGCGCGGCCAGCGTTGCGCTGATCTGCCTCGGCTTGCTCGGTCTCAAGCTCAGCCACTGAGGGTCGGCGGACGCGTCCGCTGCGCGAAGCAGACGGCACTTCCGACAGCAAAATGTCGCGAAGCAAGCGAGCCGACACTTTTCTGTCACCCGGCCGCTCTAGGATCGAGGCGTTTCCTGCTGAACGTGCCGCCGGACGCCGCGCACATCCGATCCCTGCGCCACCGCGACAGCCGGAAGCGACTCGCACCCACCCCTATGGAGAGACCACATGTTCAAGTGCAAGCCCCTCGCAGCTGCCATTCTCGCGATCCTGGCGACCCAGGCCTACGCCGACGACAACCGCGCGGAACAGAACCAGTCCGGTGACGACAACCTGGCCGAGGTCACCCAGACCGGCGGCCAGGACAACCTGTCCTACCAGTCGCAAGTCGGCGCGGGCAATGACGGCACTGTCACCCAGACGCAGGCGACCCTGTCCGACGCTCTTCAGACCCAGGCGGGCAACCTCAACGTAGCGAAGATCGCCCAAGGCTCGACCGTCCAGAGCGAAGCGGTCCAGTCGCAATACGGCGACAGCAACGACGCGACCCTCACCCAGGACGATTCCACGAGCGCCAGCGCGCGCCAGTACCAGGACGGCACCTTCAACACCGCCTTCACCGAGCAGCGCGCCGCCGACCTGAGTACCACGATCACCGACCAGGCCGGCAACGACAACTACGTCGAGAGCATCCAGGACGGCACCGAATCGAGCCAGTCCGAGCAGCGCCAGACTGGCGACGAGAACGTCTCCCTGGTCTGGCAGGATGGCGGCGCCCGCAACGAGGCGAGCATCGACCAGCAAGGCAACTTCAACGATGCGAGCGTCTACCAGACTGACGCCTTCGACGCGCGCGCGACGATCGAGCAACTGGGCGACTCGCAGACCGCCTCGGTGTCGCAGCAGGGAACCGGACACACGGCCGGCATCGAATCGAAGGGCATGATGAACGACGCCTACATCGATCAGCACGGCTCGCTGCAGACCGCTTCGATCTACCAGGACGGCACCGCCAACAGCGCGGACGTGTTCCAGGACGGTGAAGGCAACACGGCGCGCACCGAGCAGACCGGCAACAACAACTACCTCACCCTCGACCAGCTCGATGGCAGTTTCGAGACCGCCTCGCTGCAGCAGTCCGGTGACTACAACCAGGCCTACCTCGTGCAGCAGGGCACCGATCACCGGATTGACTTCGCCCAGGACGGCAACGACAACCTGCTCACCGTCAACCAGAGCGGCAACGGCAACGAGCTGAGCGGATCGAGCTACGGCGACGACAACCGCGTGGACGTCCTCCAGGACGGTGACCTGAACGTCGCCGATATCCAGCAGCTGTACGGCTCGAACAACGAGGTCAGCCTGGCCCAGGCCGGCGAAGGCCACCTGGCGCAAGTGCTGCAAGGCGGCACCGGCAACCTGGCGACGCTCGACCAGAGCGGCATGGGCAACGCAGCCGTGGTGTCGCAGATGGGCGCCGGCAACACGGCCCTCGTGACGCAGCAGTAAATGCGCTCGGCGGCCGGCTCCGCGCCGGCCGTCACCTGCCCTTCCAGATGGTCAGCGACGACGCGCAGGGTTGCCCACGACCGTTGCACCCGCCGGTACGTCTCGCGTCACCACGCTCCCCGCCCCGATCACGGCGCCATCGCCAATGGTCACGCCCGGCAGGATGATCGCACCCCCTCCGATCCAGACGTGCTCGCCGATCGTCACCGGCCGACCGAACTCCACACCGCGGCGACGCGCCTCGGCCTCCCGCGGATGGTCCGCGGCATAGATCTGGACCGCCGGCCCGATCTGCGTGCCGTTGCCGATGCGCACCTCAACCACGTCGAGGATCACGCAGTTGAAGTTAAGGAACACTTCGTCGCCGAGGTGGATGTTGTAGCCGTAATCGCAATGAAATGGCGGACGGATGACGGCACCGCTGCCCACGCTGCCGAGCAACTCGCGCAACAGGCTCCGGCGCACCGCCGGCGCCTCGGCGAGAGCGGCGTTGTAGCGCACCATCCAGGCCTTGGCCTCGGCCTGGTCGGCCTGCAGCTCTGGGTCGCCCGGCCGGTAAAGCTCACCGGCGAGCATCTTCTGTTTTTCGGACATCGGCATGGCAGAGCTCCCAGCAGGACGAGGACACCCCGTCTCTGACAGCGGAAATCACCCATGCTCGCAACAACAACCTTGACGCTGGCCCCCGTAGCACGGCTAGGGCCTGTCACCTCGCAACAGACTGACCTGCGCCTGGAGCCGCTGTCGGCTGGCGTCGCCAGGTGGCATGGGCGAGCCGACGACCAGGTCCACCCGCGACCAGACCCGACGGAACAATCCCTTGTGCGGGTAACGGCTGAAAAAGCTGCCCCAGAGCCCGCGCAGCGCCATGGG
Organism: Pseudomonas sp.; assembly: GCA_032064305.1. Classification (GTDB taxonomy): domain Bacteria; phylum Pseudomonadota; class Gammaproteobacteria; order Pseudomonadales; family Pseudomonadaceae; genus Stutzerimonas. Next base: position 6,947 of record DAMBNU010000007.1, read on the forward strand.
TATGACCGGCACCGGGTTCGCCTCGAGAATGCGCTCCACGCCGGCCTTGAATTCGTTGATCCGGCCATCGGTGGTGAGCTTGCCTTCCGGGAAGATGCACACCACTTCGCCATCGTCCAGGTAAGCGCCAATGCGTTCGAACGCCCGGGTGTAGATCGCCTCGTCTTCATGGCGCGCGGCAATGGGCACCGCACCAGCGGTACGGAAGATGAAGTTCAGCACCGGGATACGAAAGATCCGGTAGTACATGACGAAGCGCACCGGCCGGCGCACCGCTCCGGCGATCAGCAGGGCATCGACAAAGGACACATGGTTGCACACCAGCAGCACCGGACCTTCGTCCGGAATCGCCTCGAGCCCCTGCTGGTTCACCCGGTACATGGAGTGACCGAGCAGCCAGACCAGAAAGCGCATGCCGAACTCCGGCACGATGCTGAAGATGTACAGGCTGACCGCCACGTTCATCAGCGACACCACCAGGAACAGCTGCGGGATCGACAGCCCGGCAACGCTCAGCAGGAGGATCGCCACCAGCGCCGAGACCACCATGAACAGCGCATTGAGCACGTTGTTCGCCGCCACCACCCGCGCCCGTTCGTGCTCGGCGGTACGCGACTGGATCAAGGCATACAGCGGCACGATGTAGAAGCCGCCGAAGACCCCGATGCCGAGCACCGCACCAAGAACCCACCAGGCCTGGCCGATGCCTAGCAGGGCCAGCCAGTCGTGGGGCACCGCGGCCGCGGGGAAACCGCCCGATTGCCACCACAGCAGCAGGCCGAACAGGGTCAGGCCGAAGGAGCCAAACGGCACCAGTCCGATTTCCACCTTGTGCCCGGAAAGCCGCTCGCAGAGCAGCGAACCGAGCGCAATGCCGACCGAGAATACTGTCAGGATCAACGTGACCACGGTCTCGTCACCGTGCAGCAGATCCCTGGAAAAAGCCGGGATCTGCGTCAGGTAGGTGGCGCCGAGAAACCAGAACCAGGAATTGCCAATCAGCGACCGGGACACCGAGAGGCGCTGGCGCAGGCCCATGCGCAGGATTGCGCCGGTCTGGCGGAACAGGTTCCAGTCCATCTGCAGCGACGGCAGCGAAGCACCGGTCGCCGGCACGCCACGACTGGCGAGGTAGCCGAGGACAGCCACCAGCACCACGCCGCTGGCGACCAGCCGGGCATAGTCGGCACTGGCCATCATCAGCCCGGCCGCGATGGTTCCGGCGAGAATCGCCAGAAAGGTGCCCATTTCCACCAGGGCGTTGCCGCCGACCAGTTCGTGGTTCTCGAGCAGCTTGGGCAGCACCGAATACTTCACCGGCCCGAACAGCGCCGACTGGGTGCCCATGCAGAACAGTACCGCCAGCAGCAACGGCAGGTTGCCCAGCAGCAGGCCGGCGGCCCCGGCCAGCATGATGAAGATCTCGCCCGCCTTGATCGCGCGAATCAGCCGCTCCTTGGGGTACTTCTCGCCGAGCTGGCCACCAAGGGCGGAAAACAGGAAGAACGGCAGGATGAACAACAGTGCACAGAGGTTGATCAACACGCTGGTGTCGGCGCCCGTCCCGATCTTGTAGAGGATCGCCAGGATCAGCGACTGCTTGAACAGGTTGTCATTGAAGGCGCCCGACAGCTGGGTCAGGAAGAAGGGCAGGAAGCGCCGCTTCCCGAGCAGGGTGAACTGCGAATGCGGAGTGGTCATCGATCCGGTTCCGTGGAGAAGGCAACGAATATTGGAGCAGGTCCGATCGCCGCAAGACACCGGCCGCCCGGCGCCGGCGTCCGAGCTGAGCAGCGCGTCACACCGGCAATTGCCCGAACGCCCAGCGCAGCAGGAAGAACCCCAGCAGCCCGCCGGCGATAGTCGCCAGCAGGTTACGCGTCACGGCCGCGATAAGGATCGCCAGCAGGCCGCCGAGCAGGTAGGCGTTGTGCCAGTCGAGCGCCCACTCGCCCGCCGGTCGCAGCATTCCCGGCACCACGATGGCGGTCAGTACGGCCACCGGCACGTAATGCAGGCCCTGTTCGACCACGCGGGGGAAGCGCAGCTCGGGCCAGGCGAAGAAGCTGTAGCGGATCACAAAGGTGATCGCCAGCATGCCGAAGATCAGCAACCAGGTCTGCATCAGCCAGCCTCCCCGCGCAGCCGGCGCTCCGCGCGCCGTTCCAGCCAGACGCCGACGACGATACCCGCCAGAGCAGCCGCGATCAGCCCGAGCTTGTAGGGCAGCGACCAGGTGAGCACTGCGACGACTGCGGCGACCAGAGCCGAGGCCACCTGCGGCCGGGTGCGCATCATCGGTACGGCGATGCCGATAAAGGTGGCGATCATGGCGAAATCCAGTCCCCAGCTGGCGACATCGGGCACCGCTTGGCCAAAGGCGATGCCTGCCAGGGTCGCGAGCTGCCAGGAAAGGTACATGGTCAACGCCGCGCCGAGGAAGAACCAGTGCTTGTGGGGCGCGCCGTCGTCCCGTGCGTAGCGGTGCTGAATGACCGCAAAGGCCTCGTCGGTCAGCCAGAACGCCAGCGGCACGCGCCAGCGCCCGGGCAGGTGGCGGACGAAGGGTTGCATGGCGGCGCTGTAGAGCGCATGGCGCAGGTTGACCACGAAGGTGGTCAGCAGCACCACCGCGGCGCCAACGCCGCCGGTGATCAGGGTGATGGCGATGAACTGCGCCGAACCGGCAAACACCAGTGCCGACATGCCGATGGTCTGCCAGGTGGTCAGGCCAGCACCGATCGACAGGGTGCCGAAAATGATCCCGAACGGCACCGCACCGACGATCAGCGGGAGAATGTCGCGACAGCCGTGCAAGAACTCCTGCAAGCGGGACATCGAGGCTCCTTAGGTATGCACCGCAAAAAAGACGAGACCGGCCCCGCGGCCCGTCTGGACCGCTGCATCGGGACCACCGCGGTGGCCGCTGGTGGGCGACCGCGAAGCCGCCAACATTACCCCATGTACCGACGCCACTGCGACCGCTTAACGCAGTTCGGCCCGCCTGCGCCGCGGCCGGTGCCCCCAGGTAGCGGGACTCGGACCAGCGGCGCAGCCCCGCCGTCCCGCGTCGGTCGGCGCGAGCGCCTCTAGCGCGGCGCTTTCGTCGCTACCGCCCGGCCCCGCGGCGCACATGCGACCATGGTCGCAGCCGCAACACGCCGCCTGCGTTTGCTGCGAAACTCTGCCTACTCATTTTTCAACGAGCGGCAGCCTTCCCTCATTCCGTACCCGCCGGGCCGCATCGCGCGCCGGTGTCCGTAGCAGACCGATCGTCCGCTGGCCGCAGAGCCGTCCAGCGCAGCACATGCCCGGTTCGACACGGCATCTGGTGGCGCGGCCCGACCGGTCGCAGGTCCTCTTTTAGGACAGGGAAGCAGCTGACCGCGCCTTGCGCAGGTCTGGAGTTCGAATGTCGTTGTCCGGTGGGCTGATCGCACTGGTCGCCCTTGCATACATGGCGGTGCTGTTTGCCATCGCCTTCTATGGCGATCGCAACCAGACGCCGATGTCTCCCCGCATGCGGGCCTGGGTCTATAGCCTGTCGCTGGCGGTGTACTGCACCAGCTGGACCTTCTTCGGCGCGGTGGGCCAGGCCGCCGAGCAGCTCTGGGCGTTCCTGCCGATCTACCTGGGCCCGATCCTGCTAATGCTGCTGGGCCCGCAGGTCATCCAGAAGATGATCATGATCAGCAAGCAGGAGAACATCACCTCCATCGCCGACTTCATCGCGGCCCGCTACGGCAAGTCGCAGCCGCTGGCAGTGGTGGTCACGCTGATCTGCCTGGTCGGGGTGCTGCCCTACATCGCCCTGCAGCTCAAGGGCATCGTGCTCGGTGTGAACCTGCTGGTCGGCAACCACAGCGAAGCCGAAGCGGGCTCGGGGGCGCAGGACACGGCCTTGATCGTGTCCATGGTGCTGGCCCTGTTCACCGTGCTGTTCGGCACCCGCAACCTGGACGTGACCGAGCATCACCGAGGCATGGTGCTGGCCATTGCCTTCGAGTCGCTGGTCAAGCTGTTCGCCTTTCTGGCGGTGGGCGCCTTCATCACCTTCGGCCTGTTCGACGGTTTCGGCGACCTGTTCAACCGCGCCTACGAGGCGCCGGCGCTGAAGTCGTTCTGGGAAGAAACGGTGAACTGGCCGGCAATGATGGTGCAGACCACGGTCGCATTGATGGCCATCGTCTGCCTGCCGCGCCAGTTCCACGTCACGGTGGTGGAGAACATCGAGCCGCGCGACTTCCGTCTGGCGCGCTGGGTGTTTCCTTTGTACCTGGTACTGGCGGCGGTGTTCGTGATTCCGATCGCCCTGGCCGGGCAGATGCTATTGCCCGGCGGGATCAGTCCGGACTCCTTCGTGATCAGCCTGCCGCTTGCCGAATCCCACCCGGCGCTGGCGTTGCTGGCCTTCATCGGCGGCGCGTCGGCAGCCACCGGCATGGTCATCGTGGCCAGCGTCGCGCTGTCGACCATGGTCTCCAACGACATGCTGTTGCCCTGGCTGCTACGCCGCAAGGAAGCCGAACAGCCCTTCGAGGTGTTCCGCCACTGGATGCTGTCGGTGCGTCGCATCAGTATCGTCGCGATCCTCCTGCTAGCTTATGTCAGCTACCGGCTACTCGGCCCAAGTGCCAGCCTGGCAACCATCGGCCAGATCGCTTTTGCCGCCCTCACCCAGCTGGCCCCGGCAATGGTCGGCGCGCTGTACTGGAAGCAGGCCAACCGCCGCGGCGTGTTCGCCGGCCTGACCGCCGGCGCGCTGATCTGGGTCTACACGCTGATCCTGCCGCTGCTCGGCTGGCCGCTGGAAATGTTCCCCGGCCTGCAGTGGATGTACACGGCCGATCTGCCGTTCAACACCAGCGCGCTGACCCTCGGCGTGACCCTGTCGCTGGTGGGCAACGCCACGCTGTTCTTCTGGGTGTCGATCCTGACCCAGACCCGCGTCGCCGAGCATTGGCAAGCCAGCCGCTTCATCGGTCAGGAAATCCATCCCACCCCGGGTGCGCGCCGGTTGCTGGCGGTGCAGGTCGAGGACCTGCTGGTGCTCGCCTCGCGCTTTGTCGGCGCCGAACGCGCCGAGCTGAGCTTCCAGCGTTTCGCCCGCCGTCACGGCCATGACTACTCGCCCAGGCAGCAGGCCGACGGCCAGTGGATCGCTCACACCGAACGCCTGCTGGCCGGCGTGCTGGGCGCCTCCTCCACCCGCGCGGTGGTCAAGGCCGCCCTCGAAGGCCGCGACATGCAGGTCGACGACGTGGTGCGCATCGTTGGCGAAGCCTCCGAGGTGCTGCAGTTCAACCGCGCGCTGCTGCAAGGCGCCATCGAGAACATTACCCAGGGCATCAGCGTGGTCGATCAGTCGCTGCGCCTGGTGGCCTGGAACCACCGCTACCTTGAAATGTTCGAGTACCCGGACGGGCTGGTCTACATCGGCCGGCCGATCGCCGACATCATTCGCTACAACGCCGAGCGCGGTCTCTGCGGTCCCGGCGACCCGGACACCCACGTCGCCAAGCGGCTGTACTGGATGCGTCAGGGTCGCGCGCACACATCCGAGCGCACCTTCCCCAACGGCCGCGTGGTGGAGCTGATCGGCAACCCGATGCCCGGCGGCGGATTCGTCATGAGCTTCAGCGACATCACCGCCTACCGCGAGGCCGAGCGCGCCCTGAAGGACGCCAACGAAGGCCTCGAGCAGCGGGTCAGCGAGCGCACCCAGGAACTGTCCGAGCTGAACAAGGCGCTGACCGCTGCCAAGAGCACTGCCGAAACGGCCAACCAATCAAAGACCCGTTTCCTCGCCGCCGTCAGCCATGACCTGATGCAGCCACTGAACGCCGCACGGCTGTTCTCCGCGGCGTTGTCGCACCAGCACGACGCCCTGCCCGCCGAGGCGCGGGATCTGGTCCGCCACCTGGACAGCTCGCTGCGATCGGCCGAGGACCTGATTTCCGATCTGCTGGACATCTCCCGGCTGGAGAACGGCCGCATCACCCCGGACCGCAACCCCTTCCCGCTGGCGACGCTGCTCGACACCCTGCAGACCGAGTTCGGCATGCTCGCCGTCGAACAGGGTGTCGACTTCCGCGTGCACGGCAGCCGCCTGCGGGTCGACAGCGACATCCGCCTGCTGCGCCGGGTGCTGCAGAACTTTCTGACCAATGCCTTCCGCTATGCCAAGGGGCGCGTGGTGCTGGGCGTACGTCGCCAGGGTGCCTCGCTGCGCCTGGAGGTCTGGGACCGCGGGCCCGGTATCGCAGAGGACAAGCTGCGGGTGATCTTCGAGGAGTTCAAGCGCCTGGACAGCCACCAGACCCGCGCCGAGAAAGGGCTGGGCCTCGGCCTGGCGATCGCCGACGGCTTCTGCCAGGTGCTCGACCACCCGCTGTCGGTGCGCTCCTGGCCGGGCAAGGGCAGCGTGTTCAGCGTCACGGTGCCAATCGCCAGCACCCCCACGAAGCAGGTCAAGCTCAACGGTGAAGCGCAGCAAACCGCGCTGACCGGCATCCAGGTGCTGTGCGTGGACAACGAGGACAGCATCCTGGTGGGCATGAACAGCCTGCTGTCGCGCTGGGGCTGCCAGGTCTGGACCGCCAGCAACCGCGCCGAATGCGAAGCCCTGCTGCGCGAGGACGTGCGCCCGCAGCTGGTGCTGGTGGACTACCACCTGGACCATGGCGAGACCGGCGCCGGCCTCATGGCCTGGCTGCGTACACGGCTCGGGGAACCGGTGCCCGGCGTGGTCATCAGCGCTGACGGCCGCCCCGAGCTGATCGCCGCCGTCCATGCCGCGGGGCTGGATTTCCTGACCAAACCGGTCAAGCCGGCGGCGCTGCGTGCGCTGGTCAGCCGGCACGTACCGCTGCACTGATCCCGTCGGGCTTGCCCCAGCGCAAGCCCGGGATCAGGCGCGGCGGCTAAACTCAAGGCACCCTCTGGCAACCGGCGCGTCCTGATGACCCTCGATATTCTCCTCAACCTCGCGACGGCGCTCGGTGTCGGCCTGCTGATAGGCACCGAGCGCAGCTGGAGCAGCCGCGACGACGAGGCGCTCGCCGGGATCCGCACCCTTGGCCTGTGCGGCCTGTTCGGCGGCCTGGCCGCATTGAGCGCCGAGCATTTCGGCGCACCCGCCTGGATCGCCCTGTTCCTCGGGCTGGTGGTACTGGTGGTAGCCGGCTACCGGGTCGAAACCCGTCGGCGCGCCGACCACGGTATGACCACCGAGATCGCGATGCTGCTGGCATTCCTCCTGGGCAGCCTGGCAATGACCGAGAGCCGGCTGCTGGCGGCCTCGGTCGCCATCGTCGTGGCCCTGCTGCTGAGCCTGAAGGCGCGCCTGCACGGGGCGCTGAACCGCCTCAGCGAGGCCGAGCTGAGCGGCGTACTGAAGCTGCTGTTCATTTCGGTGGTGCTGCTGCCGGCGCTGCCCAACGAAGGCTTCGGCCCCTGGCAGGCGTTCAACCCCTACACGACCTGGTGGATGGTGGTGCTGATCGCCGGGATCGGCTTTGCCGCCTATGTCGCCATCCGCCTGTTCGGCACCCGCCACGGCCTGCTGGCCACCGCGCTGCTGGGCGGCATCGTGTCGTCCACCGCAATGACCATCACCCTGGCCCGGCTGGATTCGGACAAGCTGCGCACGGCGCTGGCCGCCGGGGTGCTGGCGACCTCGGCGCTGATGTTTCCGCGAATCCTGCTGGAAGTCGGTTTGATCAACCGTGCGCTGCTGCCCGCGCTGCTCGCACCGATGCTCGGCGCCTGCCTGATCTACGCCGGCGGTGCGCTGTTCTACTTCCTGCGCGCTGCACAGCAGCCGGAGAACCCGGCCGATCCGCCCTTGAAGAACCCCTTCGAGCTGGGCCCGGCGCTGCGCTTCGCCGGCCTGCTGGTGCTGATCCTGTTCCTCGTCGAGGGCGGTCGGCGGCTGCTGGGCGACACCGGCGTCTACCTGGTGGCGTCGCTGTCGGGATTGACCGACGTCGACGCGATCACCCTGTCGCTGTCCAACAGCGCGCAGGCCGATCTGAGCGAAGTCGTGGCAGTGCGCGGCATCTTTCTCGCCGCCCTGAGCAACAGCCTGGTCAAGGCCGGCCTGGTGCTGTTCATTGGCGGCCGCGCCCTGGCGCTGCTGACGGTGCCGGTGATGCTCACCGGGCTGCTCGCCGGGCTGGCGGTGCTCTGGTTATTCTAGGGCGGCTACCGGTCAGTCGCCCGGCGCCGCCTCGAGCGCTGCGCCAGCGTCGGTCGGGTCTGCACCGGCACGCTCCAGCCAGTCGGCCGGAAGCCGCTTGCTGGCCCGGGCGCCGAGCAGTTTGAGTTGTTCGGCACGGCCGACCAGGTTGCCGCGCCCGTCGGTGAGCTTGTTGCGCGCGCCGACGTAGGCCTTGTCCAGTTGCTGCAGGCGGCTGCCGATCTCGTCCAGGTCCTGGATAAAAGCCGCGAACTTGTCGTACAGCGCCCCGGCCCGCTCGGCGATCTCGCGCGCATTCTGGCTCTGCCGCTCCTGGCGCCAGAGACTGTCGATCACCCGCAGCGTGGCAAGCAAGGTGGTCGGGCTGACGATCACCACATGTTTGCCGTAGGCCTCCTGAAACAGCCCAGGATCGCCCTGCAACGCCGCGGCGAAGGCGCCTTCGATCGGCACGAAGAGCAGCACGAAGTCCAGGCTCTGCAGGCCCTCCAGGCGCTGATAGTCCTTCAGCGAGAGTCCCTTGAGGTGACTACGCAGCGACTGGACGTGCTGCTTGAGCGCAGTCTCGCGGCTGGCGTCGTCCTGCGCACAGGTCATGGCCTGATAGGCGGTGAGGCTGACCTTGGCATCGACCACCACCTGCTTGTCACCGGGCAGCTGGATCAGCACGTCAGGCTGGAAGCGCTCGCCGTCGGCGCTGCGCAGGCTGACCTGGGTGTGGTACTCGCGGCCCTTTTCCAGCCCGGCGTGCTCGAGTACCCGCTCCAGGATCAATTCGCCCCAGTTGCCCTGGGTCTTCTGGCCCTGCAAGGCGCGGGTCAGGTTGGTGGCCTCGTCGCCGAGGCGCTGGTTGAGCTGCTGCAGCCGCTCGAGCTCCCTGGCCAGCGAGAACCGCTCGCGCGCCTCGTGCTGGTAGCTCTCCTCGACACGCTTTTCGAAGGACTGGATGCGTTCCTTCAACGGGTCGAGCAGCTGGCCGAGGCGCTCATGGCTGGTCTCGGCAAAACGCTGTTCGCGCTCCTCGAAGATCTTCCCGGCCAGTTCGGCGAACTGCGCACGCAACTCGTCACGGGCTCGCTGGAGGTCCTCCAGGCGCTGCTCGTGGGTTTTCTGCTGTTCATTGAGTTCGGCGCTGACCGCGGCATGAGCGGCGCTCAATGTGCGCAACTCGGCTTGCTGGGCGTCGCGTTCGGCCTGCAGGTCGTCAAGGGTGTCGCGGGTTTCCAGGCGCTGCGCCTGCAACCACTCGGTCTCGCGCCGCAGCACCGCCGCCTCGGCTTGCAGCGCGGCGCGCGAGGCCTGCAGCTCGGCATGATCCTGGCGGCTGGTTTCCAGCTGAGCCGTGAGGCCTTCCTGCGCCATCAGCGCCTGGCTGAGGCGTTCATCGAGCAACGACAGCTCCGCCTCGCGGCGGCTCAGGCGACGCTGCAACAGCGTCGCTACCGCTACCAGCAACAGGCAGAGGGCACCGAGCCCGGCAGATAGAAGGAAGGGATCGAGGGGCATGGGCAACTCCGGCTGAATTGCCGCGCAGTATAGCCAGCGTGCCCCTGGGGGTCAGTCCAGGCTGCCGACCGAGCGCGAGAGCGGCAGTTGCTGCAGCATCCGCGAGGCTTCAGCCGAACCCTGCGACGCAGCCTGCTCCAGCCAGTGGCGGGCCTTGGACAGTTCGCGGTACTGCCCGTGGCAGTAGAGCTGGCCGAGTTCCAGCTGCGCCTGGCGGTCGCCGGCACGGGCGGCCTGGCGCAACAGTTCCAGGCCGATGCGGCGGTCGCGCTGGCTGTCGCAGTCATGGCAGAGCAACCGTCCCAGGCGACTCTGCGCTTCGACCACGCCTTCCAGCGCCGGCTGCTTGAGCATCCGGCCGGCGATACGTTTGACGCTCTTGGTCTGTCCTAGACGCTGGCTGTCCAGCAGCCACAACGCCATGCGCAGCGGCAGGCGTGGAGAAGATGTCGTGCTGTCGACCGGGGTCGAAGCAAAGGGGCGCGTTCTCATGGTCACCGAAGGATTCGGGGGGACAAGGGCGCGCACTCTACTCCTTTTTTCACAGAGTTAAAGTCTTGCAAAACCGCGCGAAACGCGATCCGCATCACAGGATTTTTTAATCCACAGAAGCTGTGGATAACTCGGTGGACAAAGGGCTGACAACTGCCCCGAACGCCTATGGTTAGTGGGCTTCAGTCAAACTGGCGGTTTTTTCGCCAGTTGAAAAACTCGTTATTTTTCAATGAGTTATTATCGATCTATGACCATCCGAGGTTTGCGACACTTTGTCATAAGCGCTTGACAAGGCAGCTCGACGAATGTGCACAAGTCTGGGGCGCAGTGCGTGCAGAGCTCGGTTAAGCCCGCCGGAGCCCCGATTTATCGGGCCTCGCGGGAACCTTTCGCACGACGACCGGTCCCCAAGGCGCATCACCCATTCCGGTTTGGTCAGGAGGCCGTCGCGGCTTATGCTGGTGGGCCCGACCACACGGATCCGAGCATGACGCGGCTGCGGCGTACCCTGCTGTATACGGCGCTTGGCGTGCTCCTGGCGCTGTTGCTGAGCGCCGTCTGGGGGGCGATGCGCTGGGAACAATTCAAGCGCGAAGCGGGCATCGTCTCGCTCGATGTTCATGGCCTGCGCGTCTCGACCAACGGCATAGCCCTGCGACAATTTGTCCTGACCCAGGCGCACCCCTCCGGTGCCCAGTGGGTGCTCGCCATCGACCGCTTACAGCTGCAATTCGCCCGCGGCTGGTCGCCGCTGCCGCTCCAGGCGCTGCGCATCGCGCAGCTCGACCTCGCCTGGCGCCCGGCGGGCACCGCGGCCGCCGGGCCCGCCCAAGCGACGTCCCTGCCCGATCGGCAGGAGCTACAGCGCTGGGCCGCCTGGATTCCCCGCCAGGGGCGCATCGACGAGCTGACGATCAGCATGCCCTGCGTGCGCGGCACCTGTCGCGAAACCGGCTCGCTGCGTTGGCGGCATGGCGGTGAAGCCTTGCTTCCGGCCACGTTGGATCTTGGCCTGCGGCACGGCTCGCATCGTGTGGACCTGAGCGCAGCGGCGCGTCAGCAGGCCGCGAAAACGCTCCTCGACCTGCAGCTGCGACTCGATGACAGGCCCCGCCTCAGCATGCAGAACCAGCTCGCGCGGGACGCCGACCTGACAGACTGGCGCGGATCACTGAGCATGAGCGAACTGCCCGAGGCGCCCTGGTTGCTGGAGTGGCTGGGCGACTGGGTGGCCGATACCCCGACTGCGCTGCCCGAGCTGCCCGGACAGATGCACTTCGGCGCAGGCTGGGCGGTCACGCTCGACGGCACCCATGTGCAGGCCGGCGAAGTGCGCATCTCGGCGAACCTGCCCGCGCCCTGGCCGGTCATTGGCCTCGGTCAGCTGCAGGGTCAGCTGGAGCTGGGCGCACAAGCCGCTGACGGGCAGTGGATCGCCACCGACCTGGCTGCGGACCTCAGCCTGCGGCCCGGGGCCGAGCGGGTTGCGGCGCTGCCCGCCGCGCTGCGACCGAGTGCCGTGCGCCTGGTCATCACACCCGAGGCAGCACCGGATGACCGCACGGCGCTGCCGCTGAAGCTGCAGCTTGCCGCCAGCGGGCCGTCGCCGCTGAGCCTGTCCGGTCAGGTTTTGCTCCAGACCCAGTCGCCCTACGCCGTGACCTTCAACGACGCCCGGCTGAATCTGCGCAGCCCCGCGTTTACCACCGCGTCCTTCAAGGTGACAGACGCCGATGCCAACCTGCGCCTGGCCGGGACCCTGTCGCAACAGGCCGCCAGCCTTCGCTTCGATAAAGGCTCGCGACTCTCAGCCCGGCAGCTGACTGCCGAGGATGGGTTGAGCGCCAGCCAACTTCTGGCCGAACTGACCGGGACGACGATCGAACTGGCGCTCGCCGAAGGCCGCCTCGAACGCCTGGCCGTCAAGGGTCACCCCGACCTGACGGTCGGCAACCTGAAACACCCCCTGCTGCGCCCGCAGGGCTGGCGCTGGAACGGCAACCTGACAGCCGATGCGACGCAGCTCGCGCTCGATGGCCCACTCGACAATTCCGGCGGGCTCAGCCTGCCCCTCGCCCTGCGGCACAGCCTCGTCGATGGCGCTACCCGGGTGGATGCGCGCCTTCCCGAGCTGTTCCTGCGCGCCGGCAATCCTCTTGCCGCCACGCTGGCCGACTGGCCCACCCTGCTGGAGCTGAACAACGGCCGGCTACAGGGCCAGGCGCACCTCGAGGCACCAGCTAAAGGAACTTTCAGCGCAACCGCCTCGCTCAGTTCCAACGGCGTTGGTGGCATCTACGACCGCACCGAATTCGGCGGGCTGGACGCCGCCCTGTCGCTCAGGTTGCAGCGCGACCACCTGCAACTCGAGCTGACCGAACTGAGCGTGCGCGAGGTCAATCCCGGCTTCACCTTTGGCCCGCTGCGCTTCGCCGGTCGCTTCGCCGCGCCGCTGGACAACCTGGCGCAGGGCCGGCTGAGCTGGGAGACGGCCGAGGCACGCCTGCTGGGCGGCCGGCTCTGGCTGGACCCCGGCAGCGCGGACCTGGCCGCGCCCTCGCAACAGCTGAACGCACACCTGCGGGGCCTGCAGCTGCCCCGGCTGCTCGAGGCCTACCCCACCGAAGGACTGTCCGGCACCGGCGTAATCGACGGAGAGCTGCAGCTGCAGCGCAGCGCGGCCGGGATCAGCATCGAGCAGGGATCGCTGAAGGCGCGCGAGCCCGGGGGTGCACTGCAGTTTCGCTCGGCCAAGATCCAGGCACTCGGCCAGTCCAACCCGGCGATGCGCCTGGTGACCGAGGCGCTCGACGACTTTCACTACGACCTGCTGGCCAGCGACGTGCATTACGCGGCGGACGGCAAGCTGGACCTCGGCCTGCGGTTGCAGGGCCGCAATCCCGCGCTGGAAGGCGGCCGGCCAATCAACTTCTCGATCAATCTTGAGGAAAATATCCCGGCACTGCTGACCAGCCTGCAACTGTCCGACCGGGTCAGCGAGACCATTCAGCGCCGGGTGCAGGAACAGCTGCGCAAGGACCGATGAGGTGTCGTCCCACGCGAAGCCGTGCTGGTTTTTCCAGGCCCGCTTAAGGCACTGTAGTGCCGACCCCGAACAGGAGACCTGCCATGCGGTTGCGTCAACCCATCAGCCTGCTGGCCCTGGCCATGCTCGCCAGCGCCTGCACGCCTCGCGTGGAGCTGGCCGTGCCCAACGAGCCGATCAACATCAACCTCAACGTCAAGATCGAGCACGAGATCTACATCAAGGTCGACAAGCAGCTCGATTCGATCATCAACGAAGACAGTGGTCTGTTCTGAGGACGCCCATGAAACGCTACCTGAAACTCGGCACCGTGCTGATGGCGCTGAGCCTGGCCCTGCCAGCCGCAGCCATGTCCCTCAACGAAGCCATGTCCGCGCTTGGCCAGGCCAAAGCCAGCGGCCAGCTGGGCGAAAAACCTGACGGCTACCTGGGCGTGGTCCAGGGCGGCGGCGAAGCGCAAGAGATTGCCAGCCAGATCAACCAGGCCCGCCGTGCCGAATACCATCGCCTGGCGCAGAAGAACGGCATCAGCGTCGGCGACGTCGAAGCCATCGCCGGCAAGAAAGCACTCGAAAAGACGCCGCCCGGCCAGATCATCCAGCTCAACGGCAGCTGGGTGAAGAAGTAACCCCGACAGCAGGAACGGCGCTGCCGTTCCTGCGGTTCAATCAAGGCTTCATCTCCTCCCTCACGGCTTTCACCTCTTGCGCTGAAACAGGCTCGGCCGCGTTGCCCCAGCTGTTACGCACGTAAGTCAGCACGTCCGCGATGTATTCATCGGACATGGCCCAGGCGAAAGACGGCATCGCCGGTGCGGTGGGCGCTGCGTCAGTGGCCACCGCCCGACTGCCGGCCAGCACCACGCGAATCAGAGAGGTTGCATCGCGGCTGTTGACCAGCGGCGCGTCGGCGAGCTTCGGGAACAGGTTGGAGATGCCCTCCCCATTCGGCGTATGGCATGCCGAGCATTGATCCTCGTAGATCAGCGCGCCGGTGCGCAGGCGCTTATCGTTCTCGGCCAGCGGTTCGGGCGCGGCCTGCTCGGGATCGCCGAGGCTCTTGAGGTAGGTCGCAACGGCCTCGAGGTCGGCGTCTTTCCAGTGCTGGGTCGAGTGTTCGACCGCCTCGGCCATCGGGCCGGACGCCATGTCGAAGCGGTTGGCGCCAGTCTTCAGATAGCGGACGATCTCGTCTTCGCTCCAACGACCGAGGCCGGTGTGCGCGTTGTCGGTGATGTCCGGCGCCATCCAACCCTGCAAGGCGCTGCCGGTCGCCACTGCCGGACGGGCCGCCTATCAGGCCAGCTGCGCGCAGCTCGAGGCCCTCGGCTGGACCAGCAGCTTCGTTGACCAGCTCTACGACCATTTGCAGGAGCGCATTCGCGACCCCCTGAACCTGGAGCGTGCCGCCCAGGCGTTCGTGATGAGCCCGGCCTCGCTAAAACGGCGGCTTCACAAACAGGGGACGGGGTTTCAGGAACAGCTCGATCAGGTCCGCAAGCACGTGGCGCTGTACCTGTATCGAATGAAGGGCTACAGCAACGAGGATGTGGCGAACTACCTGCGCTTCAACGACACCACCAATTTCCGTCGCGCCTTCAAACGCTGGACCGGCCTGGCACCGAGCGGGCTGCGCCGGCTATTCGACTAACCGGACGGCGGCGGTCAGCGCTGCGGGCGGGTCGCCGCTGGCGTGTGCGCGGCATTGGCGTCGCGCGTGGCGGGTCGTTGCGTGAGGGTGGCGAAGGCACGGCGCAACAGCCATACGGCGACGCCGGCCACGGTCAGAAATGCGATCAGCACCGGAACGGCCTGTGGGTTCATTGCGCCTTGCCTCTTGTCGATGAACGCTTCGCGAGCGCGATAGCTTTTTGATATTACCGTTTCAGGCGAGTGATCGCCAAGGCAATGCGCGAATTGCCGGCCATCCGGCAAGAAAACGACGGGTGACCGCAAAAGCTGCGCGACAAATCGCCGTGCCGCAGGTCGTATCCTCAGGACCATCGACCGACTCCAGGCCATGAGGGGCGCCATGCCACAGTCTTACACGCGGCAATACCACCAGTTGCGCAACCACATCGACCAGATGCTCGACCGCGGCGCGGTCATCGCCCGCAGGACACCGCTCACGATCAGGCGCGGCGACCGCCTCTATCGCGTCTCCTGCGGCATGCTGATCAGCGAGCTGCCGACGGGCTAACCGAGCATCCAGGCCAGCGATCCAGGCGCGGGTCGCCTGGTGCGCGTCTAGCGGTCAGCCACAACGCGGTTCGACGTCTCGTCCCCCCGCTCGAATGCGCTGACGTTGGCCAGCGTCACCTCGGCGATATTGGTCAATGCTTCGGCGGTGAAAAACGCCTGGTGCCCGGTAATGAGCACGTTCGGAAAGGTTGTCAGGCGCATGAAGACATCATCGCCAATCGGGCTCTGCGAGCGGTCCTGAAAGAACAACTGCTCCTCCTCTTCGTAGACGTCCAGGCCCAGCCGGCCAATTTGCCCGGACTTGAGCCCGTCGATTACCGCCTTGGTGTCAACCACACGGCCACGCCCGGTATTGATCAGCACCACGCCACGCTTCATCCGCCCAATCGCCGCGGCATTGATCAAGTGGTGCGTCTCGGGAGTCAGCGGACAGTGCAGCGAGACGATGTCGGCCTCCGCCAGCAGCCTGTCCAGCGCCACGTATTCCACGAAAGCCCTCGCGGCGGGGTCGGGAAAGGGATCGAAGGCCAGTATCTGGCAGCCGAAGCCATGCATGATGTCGGCGAACACCTGGCCGATGCGGCCTGTGCCCACCACTCCGACCGTCTTGCCGTACAGGTCGAAGCCCAGCAGCCCGTCCAGCGCGAAATTTCCTTCGCGCACCCTGTTGTAGGCACGATGGGTCATGCGGTTGAGGCCAAGCAGCAGCGCGACGGCATGCTCGGCTACCGCGTGCGGCGAGTAGGCCGGCACCCGGACGACCTCCAGCCCCAGCCGCCTGGCCTCACCCAGATCGACATTGTTGAAGCCCGCCGAGCGCAACGCGATCAGCTCGGTGCCGCCGGCCTTCAGCTGCCGCAGCACGGCCGCGTCCAACCGGTCGTTGACGAAGGCACAGACACAGCCGAACCCAGCAGCCAGCGACGCGGTTTCAGCGGTCAGCTGCGGGTCGAGGTACAACAGGTCGTGGCCGTGTCCGAGGTTGGCCTGGTCAAGAAAGTGCCGGTCGTAGGGTTTGCTGCTAAATACCGCAATGTGCATGACGAGGATCCTCCGCGGTGGGCGGTTGCTGGACAAGGCTAGCAGACCCAGGCGACAAGGCTTCGGCGGCGCCCGGTCCTCCGAGGCGGGAAACGGTCAATCGGGCGATTCGGTGAGCCAACGGCGTGCCCGCCGCCGCCCACGACGCGACAGAAGTTGCTCGGTGAAGGGACTTTCAGGAATCAGAGCGCAGTCCGGATCGCCGCGCTCGTACAGGCGGAATCGGCGCAGTACTCCGATCGGATGCCGCTCCGGACCGTAGAACGCCACGGCACGGACCTCCAGCGCCTGGAACGTCCAGTCGCCAACCGGCTTGTGGCCGTCCAACTCGATGTCGTGCCGCTCGGCAACCCGCCGCAGCATGCCCTGAAAGGTGCCGATATGGATGAAGTCGCCGCTGCGCAGCGGCCCCTGGTGCGTCGTCTGGTGGATGGCCAAGTCAGGGGAGGAACCGGTCTCATCGTCGATGCTGTGGCGGATGTCGGTCACGTCCACCTCCAGCGGGCCCCTCGAACTCTCGATGCGCACCACCAGCTGGTTGATGAACATCGGCTCGGCGCTCATGTTGGAGATCAGGCACAGCGAACTCAACCCCTTGCCCGCGCCGCGGTTGATGATCAGGCTCGGCTTGCGCTGCCGCCTGAAGTTGAGCAACAACAGCTGGGCATAGAACACCCACACCAGCAGCGTGCTGGCCGAGATCGCCAACGAAACCAGCACCTGATTGTCTTTGAGCCATTCGATCATAGGACGCCTCGCAGGATTGCTCGCTGCTAGGACAGCACATCGTCGGCGACGTGCCCAATCCCGACGCCCCGCGGCCGGCATCAGATGCCATCCATGGGCGCGCAGGCGCTTTACCAGACGCGGAAACGAGAAAGCCCCGCTACACGCTCAGTGCGGCGGGGCTTTCAGGTCTTTCAATAGTGGCGGAGAGATAGGGATTTGAACCCTAGGTACCCGCGAGGGTACAACGGATTTCGAATCCGTCCCGTTCGGCCACTCCGGCATCTCTCCAGCGGCGCGCATCATAGCAGTTCGCGAGCGATTGTCGAACCCCAAAAGCAGGCTTTTTTCTCAACTTTCAGGGCGTTGCATCGCTTCGACGACAGCCGCGGCGAAGCGGCACGGACCGGGCCGGTTTCAGCTGGTGAGGCGGGTCAGGGCTTCACGGTACTTGTCGGCTGTCTTTTGCGCGACCTCGGCCGGCACCGGTGGCGCCGGTGGCTCCTTGTTCCAGCCGGTGGATTCCAGCCAATCGCGCACGAACTGCTTGTCGAAGCTCGGCGGATTGCTGCCTTCCCGGTAGCTGTCAGCTGGCCAGAAGCGGCTCGAATCCGGCGTCAGCACCTCGTCCATCAGGGTCAGAGTGCCCTGCTCGTCCAGGCCGAACTCGAACTTGGTATCGGCGATGATGATGCCGCGTGTCGCCGCGTAGTCGACAGCGGCGGTATAGAGGGCGATCGCGGTGTCGCGCACCTGGGCCGCCAGCTCCTTGCCGATGATCGCTTCGCACTTCTCGAATGAGATGTTCTCGTCGTGATCACCAACGGCAGCCTTTGTCGATGGGGTGAAAATCGGCGCGGGAAGCTTGGCCGCCTCTTTCAGCCCCGCCGGCAGGCAGATACCGCAGACGGTGCCGTTCTTCTGGTATTCCTTCCAGCCGGAGCCGACGATATAGCCCCGCACGATCGCCTCGACCGCGACGGGCTTCAGGCGCTTGGCGACGACGGCACGCCCCTCGACTAGCGGCAGCTCCTCGGCGCGGACCACGTCCTCGACCTTGTCGCCGGTGAAATGGTTGGGCACCAGGTGGGCGAGCTTGTCGAACCAGAAGTTGGAGATGGCGGTGAGGATCTTGCCCTTCTCCGGGATTGGCTCGGCGAGGATCACATCGAAGGCCGACAGCCTATCGGTGGCCACCATCAGCATGCGCTGTTCATCGATTTCGTACAGGTCGCGGACCTTGCCGGAGTAGATCTTCTTCAGGCTGAGGGCGTTGGAAGTGGTCATGGATTGTTCTCGCTTACCGAGCCGTCTCCCGGCGCAGCGAATCGACTGCCGTGGTGACGGGGTCTGTCATCAAACGAAACAGGCGAAACCGCGAGGTTTCGCCTGAACAGGTCAGCAGGCTGCTCGGGCCGGATCAGTCGAGACTGTCCTTGAGCATCTTCAATACGCGGCGTGCCACGTCAGCCGGGGCGACGGTATCGAGATCCTTATCGAGCGTGACCTGCACGCCGTTCGCCGCGTCGGTTACGCGAAGCTGATAGCGCTCGGCGCGTGCTTCGATCTCCTCCCGGTCCGGCGCACCGCCGAACAAGCGGGCAAAGAAGCCGGGCTTCTCGTCCGGCTTGGCCGCGCCTTCGGACAGGTTGATGTAGTAGACACCGAGGCTTCTGTCGAGATCTTCAACAAGGATGTCGCTCGCTGCCAGGGCACGCCCGACGCTGGACCAGGCGCGGTTGAAATCAGTGTCCAGCTTCAGCACCGGGGCGCCACTGCCCGCCTCGCTGAGCGTGACGCGGCTGGGCGCATCGTAGGCGCGCTCGGCCAGCAGCGAAGCCGAACCGCCTTCGGCGCTGCTCTGGTTCAGCGACGTCTGCAGCTCGTCGAGCAGAACGCGATCCAGTTCGGCGTGCTCGGTAACCTCGGGCCAGGCCACAGCGGCAGTGCTACCGGCCGGACGCTGGACACTAAGGACCGAGATCTCGCTGGTGTCGCGCTGGACGCCCGGCTCGATACGCACGCGTACGCGGGTTTCGGCATCGCCCAGCCCAAGGTTACGGACCAGACCCGGAGCCAGCTGACCGCGCGTCTGCCAGGCGGTAACGAACTCACCGGTCTGCGGCCGCTCGTCGGCGATCTGGAATCCGTTGTCGGTGAAGAACTGCCGGGCCGGTGTCCAGACCTGCGACGGTGCGCGCATCGCAACCAGCCAGCGCGCGTCATCGGAAGTCTGCAGGGTGAAGTCGCTGGCCTCTTCGGCGATCACCAGCCGCTGCGGACGCGGCACCTCGTAATCGCCGGACGCCCGCGTGTCGGCCACCTGCTGAGGAATCGGCAGCAGCGGTTCGATCGGGCGCAGGTTGGCGCCGGCCGGAACCTGCATCGGTGGCACCTGCCGTGCGCCAAGATAGTCGCTGCCACGGTCGCGGAAATACCCGTCTTCGCCCCACAACCAGCCACAACCGCTGGTTCCAGAGATGATCAAGGCTAGGGTCGAAAGGCCGGCCAAACGCTTCATGCATGTTCCTTAACTGTTAAACCAGGTACAGCGAGATCGGTTTCAGGCGAGCACGCCGGATTGACGCATGGCGTCACGCAGCGGTTCCTGGCAACGCTGGCTGAGCCAGGTCATCGGCAGGCGAATGCCATCGGGAATCAGGCCCATCTCGTGCAGCGCCCATTTCACCGGAATCGGGTTGGCCTCGAGGAACAGGGTCTGGTGCAAGGGCATCAGTAGGGCATTGATGGCACGCGCCTTTTCCGCATCGCCCGCCATCGCTGCGGCGCAGAGCTCACTCATGGCGCGCGGTGCCACGTTGGCGGTGACCGAGATATTACCCTTGCCGCCCATCAGCATGAGCTCGACCGCAGTGGCATCGTCGCCGGAATAGACGAGAAATTCCTTGCCGACGCGATCAAGCACTTCCTGGCCGCGCTTGAGGTCGCCAGTGGCTTCCTTGATGCCAATGATGTTCGCCACCTTCGACAGGCGCTCGACGGTTTCCGGCAGCATGTCGCAGGCGGTGCGCCCCGGGACGTTGTAGAGGATCTGCGGGATCGCGACGGCCTCGGCCACATGACGGAAGTGCAGATAAAGCCCTTCCTGGGTCGGCTTGTTGTAGTACGGGGTGACCAGCAGGCAGGCATCGGCGCCCGCTTCCTTGGCGGTCTCGGTCAGCTCGACCGCCTCGCGGGTGGAGTTGGCGCCGGTTCCGGCGATGACCGGGATACGGCCGCTCACCTGATCGACCACACGGCGGATCACCTCGATGTGTTCTGGAACTTCAAGCGTGGCGGATTCGCCCGTGGTACCGACCGCGACGATTGCGTTGGTGCCTTCCTGCAGATGGAAGTCCACCAGCTTGCTCAGGCTGGCCCAATCGATACCACCCTGCGCGTCCATGGGAGTGACCAGCGCCACCATACTGCCCGCAATCATGCAACCCACTCCTGCCGGAAAAAGAGAGGCGTAATGGTACAAGGCTCCTGAACGCTTTGCGAGCACGCGCACGCATCGGGCGCGGGCGCTGCGCCGGCGCGGAGGCTTCAGCCTGGTCTGCCCGCGCATTCCATCCGGCCGCAGATTTCGCTACCCTTAGCTGTTTCGGCTTGGCTGGCCGCCCGATTCATCACTGCCAGGAACCTGCATGTCCACCCCTCCCGTACCTCGCGAACAATTTCTCGTCATCAGCGCCATGGGCAAAAGCCCGATGGCGCTCACCAATGTGCTGTGCCGAGCCAGCAACGAGAACCGCTGCGCCGTGGTCAACTCGCGCCTGACCCGTCATGGCGAATGCTGCGCACTGGTCCTGGAGATCACCGGTACCTGGGATGCGCTTGCCCGCATGGAAACGGCGCTGCCGGCACTCGCGAAAAAGCACGAATTCACCACCCATGTAGTGCGCAGCGAAGCCGCCGAGAGCCGTCCGCAGGCACTGCCCTATGTCGCCTACGTCAGCTCCGTCTATCGCCCGGACATCCTCAACGAGCTGTGCCAGTTCTTCCTCGATCACCGGGTGGAGCTGGAGAGCCTGACCTGCGACACCTACCAGGCGCCCCAGACCGGCGGCACCATGCTCAATGCGACACTGACCGTCACATTGCCGGCCGGCACTCAGATCAGCTGGTTGCGGGACCAGTTCCTGGATTTCGCCGATGCGCTGAACCTCGACGCGCTGATCGAACCCTGGCGCCCACAGAACCCTTGAACGAGGAAGCATGATGTCCGTCGCCATTGATCAACCCGTCCCGCCGTTCCAGGCCCAAGCCACCGGCGACACGCTGGTCGAACTCCCAACCCTGGCCGGCCGGCAGGTCGTGCTCTACTTCTACCCGAAGGACAACACGCCAGGTTGCACCACTGAAGGCCAGGGATTTCGCGACGCGCACGACGCGTTTCTCGCTGCCAACACGCTAGTTTTCGGCGTGTCCCGCGACAGCCTGAAGACCCACGAGAATTTCAAGGCCAAGCAGGGCTTCCCTTTCGAACTCATCAGCGACAAGGACGAGGCGCTGTGCCAGCTGTTCGACGTGATCAAGCTGAAAAAGCTCTACGGCAAGGAGTATCTGGGGGTCGACCGCAGCACCTTCCTGATCGACCGAACCGGCGTGCTGCGCCAAGCCTGGCGCGGCGTGAAAGTACCCGGTCACGTCGAGGCCGTACTGGAGGCTGTCCAGCGGCTGCACGCAGGTTAGACAGCAACCCGCCAGACCAGCGCCTACCGCACCGAGGCTAGCCGACCTGCTCGATCACAGGCACTGCGGGTGCCCGCCGCGGCCAGGCATATAGCACCGCCTTGAACAAGGTGGCCAGGGGGATTGCGAAAAACACCCCCCAGAAGCCCCACAGGCCTCCGAACAGCAGCACCGAACAGATGATCGCCACCGGGTGCAGGTTTACAGCTTCGGAGAACAACAGCGGCACCAGCACGTTGCCGTCCAGCGCCTGCACGATGGCGTAGGCCACCATCAGATAGATGAACTGGTCGCCCAGGCCCCACTGGAACAAGCCGATCAGGGCGATGGGAATGGTCACCACCGTAGCACCGATGTAGGGCACCACCACCGAGACCCCGACCAGCAGCGCCAACAACGCGGCGTAGTTCAGCTCCAGCACCACAAAGACGGCGTATGAAACCGCCCCGCAGATCACTATCTCGATCGCCTTTCCTCGGATGTAATTGGCGATCTGGACGTTCATTTCCTGCGCTACCAGGGTGATCAGCCCGCGTTCGCGCGGCAGGCAGGCGCAGAACCATTCGCTGATCTGCTGCCGATCCTTGAGAAAGAAGAACACCAGTATCGGCACCAGGATCAGGTAGATCATCAGCCCCAGCAGCAGCGGTAGGCTGGACAGCGAGGTGGTGAGCACGATCTGGCCATATCGGCCGATCTCGCCGCGCATGAAATCTATGCCGCGCAGCACCTGTTCCTCGGTGAGCAATTGGGGATAGCGCTCCGGCAGCAACATGAGGAGTGACTGCCACTCCACCAGCATTCGCGGGAACTCGTTGAACAGCGTCAGCAACTGCTGCCAGATCAGCGGGACGAAGAACAGCAGGCACACGGTCAGCGCGCCGACGAACATCAGGAACACCAGCCAGACTGCGATCAGGTGCGGCACCCTCGCACGCTCCAGCGCGGCGACCAGGCCCTGCATCAGAAAGGCCAGCACCAGCCCTGCCAGCACTGGAGCCAGCATTTGACCCAGCGTCAGCACCGCGGCGAACGCCACGATTAGCAGGACGGCGAGAACCACCGCCTCCTCATCGGAAAAGTAGCGATGTATCCAGCCGCGTAGCACGTTGAGCATATCCGTCCCTAGCGCCTCTCAGGCCTTGCGCAACCAATAGCGAAACACACCGGCCTGCGCCTCCTCGCGCAACAGCGCATGGCCGGCCAGGCGGGCAAAGCTGCGAAAATCGCGCTGCGATCCGGGATCGGTCGCCAACACCTTGAGCACCTGACCGCTGGCGAGCCGGTTGAGCTCGAGCTTGGCCTTCAACAACGGCATCGGGCAGGCAAGGCCGGCAGCGTCCAGCTCGGCATCGCAATGAATGTCTGGCTCAGCCTCATGACTCATGTCGGTCTCCTCGAAAGGCACGCAGGATACCGACCTGCGACCGCCGCTGGCCAGTGACCCTGAGGCAAGGCTACAGTATCGCTCCCGCCTCGAAGAGCCAGTCTGGATGAAATTGCTGCGCCCAACCCTGCTGACACTGGCGTGCCTGATCGCACAACCGGCCATGGCCGACGACCTGCCCTCGCTGGGCGACGCCAGCTCGGGCATCGTCTCGCCGGAACAGGAATACCAGCTCGGCCGCGCCTGGCTGAGCCTGCTGCGCGGCCAGGTTCCGCAATTGTCCGACCCCCTGCTCAAGGATTACCTCGAGCGTAGCGTCTACAAGCTTGCCGAGAGCAGCCAGTTGCAGGATCGGCGCCTGGAGTTCGTGCTGCTCGACAGCCCGCAACTCAACGCCTTCGCCGCTCCCGGCGGCATCATCGGGGTCAACGGTGGCCTGTTCCTGCATGCCCGGACCGAGGCCGAATACGCCTCCGTGCTCGCCCACGAACTGGCGCACCTGTCCCAGCGGCATTTCGCCCGCGGGCTGGAGGAGCAGAAACGCATGCAGCTGCCGCTGATGGCCGCCATGCTCGCCGGTGTCGTCGCCGCGGCCGCTGGCGCCGGTGATGCCGGCATCGCGGCAATTGTCTCGACTCAGGCCGCGGCCATCCAGGCACAGCGGCGCTTCTCCCGGCAAAACGAACAGGAGGCCGACCGCATCGGCATCGTCAACCTGGAGCGCGCGGGCTACGACCCTCGAGCCATGCCGGAAATGTTCGGCCGCCTGATGCGCCAGTATCGCTACGACCAAAAGCCGCCCGAGTTCCTCCTGACCCACCCGGTCACCGAGTCTCGCATCGCCGACACCAAGAACCGCGCCGAGCAGTACCCTGCCGGGGGGGTGGAGGACAGCCTGCGCTATCAGCTGATGCGCGCCCGCGTCGACCTGAAATTCGAGAGTACGCCGGGAGTGAGCGCCAAGCGCTTCCGGGCGCTGCTACACGACGATCCGAAGCAGGACGCCGCGCGCTATGGCCTGGCCTTGGCACAGATCAAGAGCGGCCAGCTCGACGAGGCAGCCGGCAACCTGCAACCGCTGCTGGCCAAGGAACCGGACGACGCGACCTACAACCTGGCCCAGATCGAACTGGATATCACCGCCAATCGCCTTAGTGCCGCACGGACGCGCACCCAGAACCTGCTCCAGCTTTATCCGGGCAGCTACCCGGTGCGCCAGACAAACATCGATCTACTGATCAAGGAGAACAAGCTGCAGGAGGCCGAGCAACAGCTCGATGCGCTGGTCGATGCGCGCCCCAAAGATCCGGACATCTGGTACCAGGTATCAGAGATCCGCGGACTGACCGGCAATATCATCGGCCTGCACGAAGCCCGGGCAGAATACTTTGCGCTTATTGGTGATTACGAACAGGCGATCGAACAACTGGATTTCGCCAAGCGCCGCTCGAACAACTTCCAGATGGCAGCCCGCATCGACGCGCGGCAACAGGCACTCATGGAAGAAAAGCGGATGGTCGAGGAAATGCTGCGCTGAAACCTGCAACGCACCAGGCATCGAGCGCGTCGCCTACCTGATCGGTCGGTTTCAGGCGTTGCCGGCCTGCCGCAGGCGCGCGGCCTGGGTGAATTCGAGCATGCGCTTCAACGGCTTGACCGCCCGGGGGATCAGCGCCGAGTCGACGACAATTTCGTTGCTGCCGGTGCGCAGGCAATCCAGTGTCCGCTCCAGCGTATTCATCGCCATCCACGGACAGTGAGCGCAGCTGCGGCAACTGGCGCCATTGCCGGCGGTCGGCGCCTCGATGAATTGCTTGTCGGGGCACAGCTGCTGCATCTTGTAAAAGATGCCGCGATCAGTGGCCACGATGAATGTCGGATGTGGCAGCGTCTGCGCCGCCTTGATCAACTGGCTGGTCGACCCCACCGCATCGGCAAGCGCAATGACCGCCTCCGGCGACTCGGGATGCACCAGCACGGCTGCCTCGGGATACAGCGCTTTCATGTCCTGCAACTGGCTGGCCTTGAACTCTTCGTGCACGATGCAGGCACCGTCCCAGAGGAGCATATCGGCGCCGGTCTCACGCTGCACGTAGTGGCCGAGGTGCTTGTCCGGTGCCCAGATGATCTTTTCGCCGTTATCCATCAGGCTTTCGACGATTTCCAGCGCGCAACTGGAGGTCACCACCCAGTCGGCACGGGCTTTCACGGCCGCGGACGTATTGGCGTAGACCACCACTGTCCGCTCCGGGTGCTGATCACAGAACGCCGCGAACTCCTCGACCGGACAGCCGAGATCCAGCGAACAGGTCGCCTCCAGCGTCGGCATCAGCACACGCTTTTCCGGATTGAGGATCTTCGCGGTCTCGCCCATGAACTTCACCCCGGCGACGATCACCGTCTGCGCCTGGTGTTCGTTTCCGAAGCGAGCCATCTCGAGCGAATCGGAGACACAGCCCCCGGTCTCCTCGGCGAGCGCCTGGATCACCGGATCGGTGTAGTAGTGGGCGACGAGGACCGCGTTCTGCCGCTTGAGCTCAACGGCGATCTCGCTGCACAGCTGCGCTTCTTGCTCAGGGGTCAGAGGGTTGGGCTGCTTTGCCGCGAGGTGCGCCTGCACCAGTATGCGTTCGGGTATCTGCGTCATGTTAACGGTCCTGCACGGCACATCATTGTTCAAGCGCGAGCACGGCCCGGACGACCGGACCGGCTCGACGGGGTGGGCCAGCCCACTGCGCAACCGCGCGCCAAACCTCACCCGCCAAGGGCGAGGAATACTAGCCGAAGCCCCGGCAAAAGGGAAAGCGAGGGGTTACCTGGTTTCTGGCAGGCAAAAAAAACCGCCGGCGTCGGCCGGCGGTCTGTTTGCAGCGATCACTCACCCTTGAGCATGTGACCGCGCTCTTCGAGGTTGATGTGCCAGTTCATCGCTTCGCGCAGCAGATGCGGCGTCTGGCCACCCTTGTCGCAGGCGCCTGCGAAATACTGGTTCAGCGCATCGCGGTAGGACGGATGGACGCAGTTGTCGATAATCACCCGTGCCCGCTCGCGCGGTGCCAGGCCACGCAGGTCAGCCAAACCCTGCTCGGTGACGAGGATCTCGACGTCATGCTCGGTGTGGTCGACATGCGCCACCATCGGCACGACGCTGGAAATGTTACCGCCCTTGGCGATGGACTTGGTGACGAAGATCGCCATGTTCGCGTTGCGGGCGAAGTCGCCGGAGCCGCCGATGCCATTCATCATCTTGGTGCCGCCGACATGCGTCGAATTGACGTTGCCATAGATGTCGAATTCCAGCGCGGTGTTGATACCGACGATACCGAGGCGACGCACCAGCTCGGGATGGTTGGAGATTTCCTGCGGGCGCAGGATCAGCTTGTCCTTGTACTTCTCCAGGTTACCGAAGACGCGGTTATTGCAACGCTCGGACAGGGTGATCGAGCAGCCCGATGCGAATTTCATCTTGCCGGCGTCAATCAGTTCGAAGGTGCAGTCCTGCAGCACTTCGGAATACATCACCAGGTCTTCGAAAGGCGAGTCGATCAGGCCGCAGACCACGGCGTTGGCGATGTTACCGATGCCGACCTGCATCGGACCGAGGTTCTTCGGCAGACGTCCCGCTTCGACTTCTTTCTTGAAGAATTCGACGAGATGGTTGGCGATGGCCTGGGTTTCCTCGTCCGGCGGAGTGACGGTCGAGTAGGAATCAGGCTGCTCGGTGATGACAATCGCGGCAATTTTCGCCGGATCGACCGGAATCGCGGTGGTGCCGATGCGATCGTCGACCTTGGTCAGCGGGATCGGACCGCGATTGGGACGCTCGCCCGGGAAATAGATGTCGTGCAGGCCTTCCAGGTTCAGGTTGTGAGCCAGGTTCAGCTCGACGATGATCTTGTCGGCGAACACGGCCAGGTTAGCCGAGTTGCCCACCGAGGTGGTCGGCACGATGTGACCCTGCTCGGTAATGCTGACGGCCTCGATGATGGTGACGTCGGGACGCTTGATCTGGTGGTTGCGCATCTGCTCGACCGTGTGCGACAGATGCTGGTCGATGAACATGACCTCGCCCTGGTTGATCGCCTTGCGCAGAGTCGCATCGGCCTGGAACGGGACGCGACGCGCCAACAGACCGGCGGCAGCCATCTTGCCGTCGAGGTCGTTACCCAGGCTGGCGCCGGTGATGAGGCTGATTTTCAGCTTTTCTTCTTTTGCGCGATCGACCAGTGCCAGCGGCACGGCCTTCGCTTCACCCGCGCGGGTGAAGCCGCTCATGCCGACGGTCATGCCGTCGTGGATAAAGGTAGCGGCCTCTTGGGCGCTCATGACCTTGCTCTGCAGGGCGGACAGGCGAATGCGATCGGAATACATGTGAGCCTCAAACCAACGGGACAATCGGAAGGCAGCAGTCTATTACGTTTGATCTGGCCCGGGTCACATACCAAGGTCGTAGTGAAAAACACCGGTTATAGCCAAACGATCCATATGGCCCCAGAAGAACCAAATGTATGAACATAAAAAAGCCGGATGACCTCTCGGCATCCGGCTTTTCGCTCCCTTGCGGGACAATCTGGTGGGTCGTGTAGGATTCGAACCTACGACCAATTGGTTAAAAGCCAACTGCTCTACCAACTGAGCTAACGACCCGTTGCGGTGCGCATAATACTGATTTGATTGAGTAAATCAACGGCAAATCGTAAAAAATATCATCGATAGGGGGTCGGATCCGCCAGACCTGCATCGGCAAAGCCCGCCGAGCGCAGCCGGCAACTGTCGCAGCGACCGCAGGCACGACCCTTCTCATCGGCCTGGTAGCACGACACCGTCATCGAATAGTCGACGCCCAGCTGCGCTCCCGCCTGCACAATCTCGGCCTTGCTCATATGCTGCAGCGGCGCATGGATGGTGAAGCCACGGCCCTCAACCCCAGCCTTCGTTGCGAGATTGGCCAGGCGCTCAAATGCAGCGACGAAAGCCGGACGGCAATCCGGATAACCGGAATAGTCCACGGCGTTCACCCCGATGAAAATATCCTGCGCACCCAGCACTTCCGCCCAGCCCAGGGCGAGCGAAAGGAATACCGTGTTGCGTGCCGGCACGTAGGTCAGCGGGATCCCTTCGCCGGGCTGCTCGGGCACCGCCAGCGCAGGATCGGTCAGCGCCGAGCCGCCGATCCCGCCGAAGTCCATGCTGATCACCCGATGCTCGACCACCGACAGGCGCTGCGCAACACCTGCTGCTGCGGCCAGCTCGGCCCGATGTCGCTGGCCGTAATCGAAACTCAGCGTGTAGCAGGCATACCCCTGCGCAAGCGCCATAGCGGCCACTGTTGCGGAGTCAAGCCCGCCGGAAAGTAGAATCACCGCCTTCTTCTCAGCCATCAGCGCCCACCTGTTGGGAATGAAACATGCGGAACCACCGACCGGGTCAGTGACCGGGCGCGTCGTTCCAGAGAATCTTGTGCAGCTGCAGCTGCAGGCGCACCGGAAGATTGTCACTGACGATCCAATCCGCCAGCGCACGCGCCTCGACCTGACCGTGACTCGGCGAAAACAGCACCTCCCCTGCCCGAGCATCCAGTTGGAACTCGATCAGCTTCGAAACCGCCCAGTCATAGTCCGCACGGGAGCAGATGACGAATTTGACCTGGTCATTGCGCGTCAGGGCGCCGATGTTCGGATAGAAGTTGCGCAGCGACTCACCGGAACCGGGTGTTTTCAGATCGACCACCCGGCTGACCCGCGCGTCAATGCCTCGGATATCCAGCGCACCGCTAGTTTCCAAGGAGACTTCGTAGCCGGTATCACACAGCCGCACCAAGAGCTCGCCACAGTTCGGCTGCGCCAGGGGTTCCCCACCCGTCACGCAAACGTAGCGTGGCCGGAAAGCAGCCACGCGAGCCAGGACGTCGGAGAATGCCATGAGCTCTCCGCCGCTGAACGCGTACGCCGTGTCGCAGTACTGGCAGCGCAACGGACATCCTGTCAGCCGTATGAATACCGTGGGCAGGCCGCTGGTGCGGGCCTCGCCCTGCAACGAGAAGAAAATCTCGCTGATTCGCAGGTTATCTTGCATGAGCACCACGGGCGCGACGGCGAAACAGGCCATCCGCCTCCGTTCTTGGAATAAGCCGCGCAGTCTAACGAAAAAACCCGCCAGCGGCGGGTTTTGGAGACGGCAAGTAACGGTCAGCGATTGAGCTGGCGCTGCGCCAACTGTGCTGCAGAGCTGTTCGGGTAGTCGGCGACGACCTGCCGAAGAATGGCATTGGCCTTATCACGATTACCCAGGCGAATCTCGACATCGGCCAGTTTGTATAGGGAATCCGGCACCTTGTTATGCTGCGGGTAAGCCTGGCTCACCTTGGCAAAGGCCTGTCCGGCCCCCTGAAGGTCACCCTTGGCAAGATTGACTTCGCCCAACCAATACTGGGCGTTGCCGGCGTACGGGCTGTTTGGATACTTGCGCAGGAATGCCGCGAAAGCCTGGCTGGCCTTGTCGAAGTCCTTCGCCTTGATCAGATCGAAGGCGGCGTCGTAGTACAGCTTTTCTTTCTCGGGGTCGGCCGATGCCGCACCACCACTATCCGCAGCGGAGCCATTCGCAGATGAGGACAAACCGCCGCCCTGACTGTCGCTCGCGGATGAATTCTGACTGGCCGAACCGCCAACAGGGGCGTTCGCCAGACGACGATCCAGGTCCTGATAGCGCTCCAGCCCTTCCTGTTTCAGGCGCTGGATCTCGTTCTGCTGGACCTCGAGCATGCCGCGCAATTGCGCGATCTCTTCCTGCATCTGCTGCAGTTGCACGAAGAGCATGCCCTGCGCCGAAGGCGGGGCAACCGCCCCGCCCCCCGCGTAGGCACCGCCGCTGTCCGCCCCGGAGGAATAACCTGACTGCGTATCACCTTGCGGTTGCGAGTCGTATTCCACCACAGGCACCTGGGCAGCCGCGACGAGCGGCAGGCCAAGCGCGATAAGGGTCAAAGCGTAGCGGTGCTTGAGCATGGCTTGTTACTTACGCAGTTCAACGCGACGGTTCTGGGCCCAGGACTGCTCGTCGTTGCCCATGGCAACCGGACGCTCTTCGCCGTAGGAAACCAGTTCCAGCTGCGCAGGAGACACACCCTGCAGGACCAAGTAGCGCTGAACCGCCTTGGCACGACGCTCACCCAGCGCCATGTTGTATTCGCGGGTGCCGCGCTCGTCAGTGTGGCCTTCCAGCACGACACGGTTGCCGGCGGACTTCAGGTCCTTGGCGTGAACATCGAGAGCGCGCATGGCTTCCGGCTTCAGGTCCGAGCTGTCGTATTCGAAGTAGAAGGTGGTGATCGCGCGCAGAGCGGCTTCTTCGCCGTTCATGCTGCCATCGACGTCACCGCTGTTGGCGCCGTAGCCAGCGTTCGGATCAATGGCGGAAGAGCCTTCGCCAGAGTCGTCGCCGCCCTTGGACGAACAACCAACAGCTACGGCCATAGCCAGCGCCAGCGCAGCGAACTTACCGAATTTCAGCATTTCCATGTGTAACAACCCCAGGTGTGTTTTTGGTTAGGTAAAGCGTTGATACCGCATCAGTTCAGGTAAGGGGACCACGATGGCTCACGGACTTCGCCTTGAGCAGTAGGAAGCGGGAGCCTAACTCGCCCATTGATGGATACGAGCATCAAGACTCCCCGGCCCTGCTGGCGGGTCGCGTAGATTAGCATGGTGCCATTAGGCGCAACAGTGGGCGACTCATCTAAACTCGTCTCCGACAGGATCCGCAGGTTGCCGCGCTGAAGGTCCTGGGCGGCAACCTTGAAGTTGGTGTACCCCTCCTGGCGATGGATCATGACCAGGGTTTTCTCGTCCGCGGACAGCTTTGGGTTGGCATTGTAGTTACCGACAAACGTGACGCGCTCGGCATTATTGCCACCCAGCCGCTGCTTGTAGATCTGAGGCTTCCCGGCGCGGTCCGAGGTGAAGTAGATGGTTTTACCATCGGCACCCCAGAAAGGCTCCGTATCGATCGCGTAATGATTGGTCAGCCGCTGCAGCTGCCGCGAACCGAGGTCCATCACATAGATTTCCGGGTTGCCATCCTTGGACAGCACGAAGGCCAGCCGATTGCCGTCCGGCGAAAACGCCGGTGCCCCGTTCAGCCCTTCGAAGTTGGTGATCTGCTCACGCCGCCCCGTGTCGATGTGCTGCATGAAGATGCGTGGGCGCTTCTGTTCGAATGAGACATAGGCAATGCGCCGACCGTCCGGCGAGTAGCGTGGCGACAGGATCGGCTCGCGCGACTGCAGCAGGGTGACTGCACGTGCACCGTCATAATCAGAACGTTGTAGCGTGTAACGGGTGTTCGCCGCCCCAAGACGTTCGACAGTGACATACAGCAGCCGCGTGGAGAACGCGCCCTTGATGCCGGTGAGCTTTTCAAATGCCTGGTCGGCAGCGAAGTGCGCCATGTCGCGCAATTGATTCGGCGCGCCACCCACGGTGCCGGTCATGACCTGCTGCTCGGTGCTCACGTTGAACACCTCGTAGCGGATCTGCAGCTTGCCGCCAGACGGCTCGATGTTGCCGACCATCACGTACTGCGCACCCAATGCCTTCCAGTCGCGAAAGATGATCTCGCTGCCGCGGGTCGGCAGGCTGATCATGTTCTGCTTGGGTATCGGCTGGAAGATCCCGGAGTTGCGCAGGTCGTTGCCGACGATCTCAGCCATATCCTCGGGCAGCACACTGCCGCCCTGCCAGCCGAACGGCACAACGGCGACCGGAATCGCACGATCGGCGCCACTGGTAACGACAATGTTCTTCTCCTGCGCTCCGGCCTGGCCGCACACGACCAGCAGAAGCACCATGAAACCTCGGAAGTAATTGATCACAACGCTAGATCCTCAGGCGTGAATGTCATCGTGAACGAGCGATACGGCTGAAACTCCTGGGCAGATAGCCCCTGCATTTCGGTCAGCCGACCAATGTTCTTGACCGCCGCAACGGCGGAGTTGTCGAACGGTGCGTCGCCACTGGAGCGCGACACGGTCACCGCCGCCACAGTTCCATCGGGCAACATGTTGACCCGCAGGGTCACCGACATGTTGTTGCGCGCCGACGGCGGCCGGCTCCAGCCTTCAGCGGCACGCATGCGAATCAGGTCGTCGAAGTTGCCGGCCACCTGGTCACCCTGGGTATCGGCCATGGCCTGCTGGCGTTCGGTGTCGTCGGACAGCAGCTCGGCAAGCGCCTGCGCTTTCTTGTCCTCGGCGGCCTTGCGCGCAGCCTCTGCCGCAGCCTTCTTCGTGGCCTCCTCGGCAGCCTTCTTTTTGGCGGCTTCGGCGGCTGCCTTTTTCTTGGCGTCCTCCGCTGCCTTTTTCTTTGCCTGCTCGGCCGCGGCCTTCTTTTTGGCCTCCTCGGCCGCCTTTTTCTTTTCCGCCTCTTCGGCAGCCTTTTTCTTCGCAGCCTCGTCCGCCGCCTTCTTCTTGGCAATATCGGCCTGTTTTTTCTGCTCGGCAGCCTTCGCTTCCTCGGCCTGTTTGGCTTCGGCGGCCTTTTTCGCCGCCTCAGCCTTGGCGTTGTCGGCCTTTCGAGCCTCGTCGGCCTTTCTTTGTTCCGCAGCTTTGGCCGCGGCCTGCTTCTGCTGCTCGACCTTACGCTGTTCCAGCTGCTCGGCTTCGTACTGCTTGGCCGCGGTCTTCTTCGCCTCGCCGGCGATTTTCTGGTTGGTCTGGGTCTTCGCCTGGCTCTGCGATTTCAGTTGGTAGAGCGTGGCCTGGACAATGGGCTTTGACGGCGGCAGCTCGGGCGTCATCGCGAAACTGACGAAGAGCATTCCGAAGATGATGATGTGCAGCCCGACGGCCAGAATCGTCGGCCAGTACAGGCTTTCCGAGCGCGAGGGTTCCGGACGTGACATCACGGCGCCTCGGTGATCAGGCCGACATTGCCCACGCCCGCTTCTTGCAGCCCACCCATAGCGGACATGACCGAGCCGTAGTCGACGGCCTTGTCACCGCGTACGAAGACCTGCACCTGCTTACCCTGGCTGCGGTTCTGGTTCATGATCGCCGTCACCGCCTTGGTCATCTCGGCCAGCGTCAGCGCCTTGTCTTGTACGGTGTCGGTATCGACTTCGCTGCCGATGTTCCAGTAGTAGGTCTTGTCGGCCTTGATGGAAATCGTCAGCACGCGCGCATCGTTATCCTGCGGCAGCACTTCGCTGCTGACCTTCGGCAGGTCGACCTTCACCCCCTGGTTAAGCATCGGGGCTGTCACCATAAAGATCACCAGCAGCACCAGCATCACGTCGATGTAAGGCACCACGTTCATCTCGGCGACGGGTTTGCGCCTGTTGCGAATTCTTGCCATGGCCAGCGGCCTCAATCTTCGGTGGTGTGAACTTTGCGGTGCAGGATCGCCTGGAACTCATCGGCAAAGGTGTAGTAACGACCAATGAGCATCTCGCCACGAGCCGCGAATCGGTTATAGGCAATCACGGCCGGAATCGCCGCAAACAGGCCGATGGCCGTGGCGATGAGCGCTTCGGCAATACCCGGAGCCACGGTGGCCAGCGTCGCCTGCTGGACCTGTGCCAGGCCGCGGAAGGAGTTCATGATTCCCCACACCGTACCGAACAGGCCGATATAGGGGCTGGTAGAACCGACGGTGGCGAGGAACGGCAGGCTCTGGTCGAGCTTTTCTTCCTCGCGGGAGATCGCCACGCGCATTGCGCGGTTGACACCGTCCATCACCGCATCCGGATCGACGCCCTGCTGCTGGCGCAAACGGGAGAATTCCTTGAAGCCGGCGCGGAAGATCTGCTCGACACCCGAGTCCGGATCCGGATTGCTGCCGGCCTGGCGGTAGAGTTTCGACAGGTCGATGCCCGACCAGAACCGTTCCTCGAAGCCATCCAGCGCGCGCTTGGCAGCCCGCAGCATGTTGCCGCGCTGGAAAATCAGGATCCACGAGGTGACCGAGGCGCCCACCAGGATCAGCATGACCAGCTGGACCACAAAGCTGGCATTGCTGACCAGGCTCCACATGGACATATGATCGACGTTGGCTTCCACGCTTACTCTCCTGCAGGGGATAGACCCGATCCGGCGAAGGCTGCGCGCAGCGCCTCGGGAATGGGACGGGGTTTCAAACTCTCGGTGCGTACACAGGCGACTACGAAATGCCCTTCGCAGAGCAGCCGCTCATCACTGACACGCCGCACCTGCTGCCTGAAGCGCAGGCTGGCGCGCTTGACCTCGACCACCTCGGCGGTCACCAGCAGTTCGTCGTCCAGGCGAGCCGGCGCGTGATAGCGCGCCTCGCTGGAATGCACGACGAACAGCAGGTCTTCACCAACCAGCTGCGACTGGGCAAAACCCAGACTGCGCAACCGTTCGGTACGGGCCCGCTCCATGAATTTGAGGTAGTTGACGTAATAGACGATGCCGCCCGCATCGGTGTCCTCGTAATAGACGCGACAGCGATGGGTAAACGCTTGAGCTTGTGATTCCGCGCGCATACTAGTGCCAGGCTCTGCAAATGCCAATCAGGTGGCAGAACAATATTTTCGTCACGTCCGGTCGCCGTCGAAGAGGTCGGCTACTGGCGATTCGCCCATGCTTTTTGGCAGGTTGAGCCCGAAATGCAGATAGGCATGTCGGGTGACCACGCGCCCGCGCGGCGTGCGCATGATGTAGCCCTGCTGGATCAGGTAGGGCTCGAGCACATCCTCGATGGTGTGCCGCTCCTCGCTGATCGCCGCGGCGAGGCTGTCGATTCCCACCGGGCCGCCATCGAACTTCTCGATCAGCGTCAACAGCAGGCGACGGTCCTGATGATCGAGGCCGCGCTCGTCGACGTCGAGCATGTTCAAGGCCAGGTCGGCGGTGGCCCGGGTGATCTCGCCATTGCTGCGCACTTCGGCAAAATCGCGCACCCGTCGCAGCAGGCGGTTGGCGATGCGCGGCGTGCCACGGGCGCGGCGGGCAATTTCGAAAGCGCCGTCAGCCTCGATCGGCAGCCCGAGGATGCCGGCCGAGCGCCGCACGATGCTTGCGAGGTCCTCTGTGGAGTAGAACTCCAGGCGCTGAACGATGCCGAAGCGATCCCGCAGCGGATTGGTCAGCATGCCGGCGCGGGTGGTGGCGCCCACCAGGGTGAAGGCCGGCAGGTCCAGCTTGATCGACCGCGCCGCCGGGCCTTCGCCAATCATGATGTCCAGCTGGAAGTCTTCCATCGCCGGGTACAGGACTTCCTCAACGATCGGCGACAGCCGGTGGATCTCATCGACGAACAGGACGTCACCTTCCTCAAGATTGGTCAGCAGCGCGGCAAGGTCGCCCGGACGCTCCAACACAGGGCCGGATGTGCTCTTGATCGACACCCCCATTTCCTGCGCGATGATGTTCGCCAGGGTGGTCTTCCCCAGCCCCGGCGGGCCGAAGATGAGCGTGTGGTCGAGGGCTTCGCGGCGGCCGCGGGCAGCCCGGATGAACAGGTCCATCTGTTCGCGCACGACCGGCTGCCCGACGTAATCGGCCAGGCTCAACGGCCGGATGGCGCGGTCGAACTGTTCCTCGCGGTCACGACCGGTTGCGGTCACCAGGCGATCGGCCTCGATCATGATCCGGCGCCTCCGGACAGGCCGGCACCGTCAGGCTGGGCGATTGCAAGGAGGTCAAGGGCGGCCACGTCAGACCATTCCTTTGAGTGCGCGGCGAATCAGGTCTTCACTGCTCAAGTGTTCTTCCTGTACGGCGGCCTGGACGGCGGCTACGGCCCGGCTGGCCTCTTGCGGCTTGAAGCCGAGGGAAATCAGCGCACTGACGGCGTCTGTCTCGGCGGTTGAGACTGCCACATTCGTGCGCGGTTCCACCACAAGGGTAGCGATCGACGGCATGGTCTCCCAGGCCTTGAAGCGATCCTTCAGTTCGACCAGCAGGCGCTCGGCGGTCTTCTTGCCAACGCCGGGGATTTTCAGCAGGACCGACGTATCCTGGGCTTGCACGCAGCGAACCAGCTCATCGACCTCGAGACCGGACATCAGCGCCAGCGCCAGCTTCGGCCCAACTCCGTTGAGCCGTATCAGCTCGCGAAACAGCTCACGGTCGCGCTTGTCGGCGAACCCGTAGAGCAGGTGCGCGTCCTCCCGCACCACCAGGTGGGTGTGCAGCGTGGTCGGCTCGCCGACCGCCGGCAGGCGATACAGGGTGGTCATGGGCACCTCAAGTTCATAGCCGACGCCATTGACGTCGAGAACCAGGTGCGGTGGCTGTTTTTCAGCCAGAGTGCCGCGCAAACGTCCGATCACTTCACTTGCATCCTCTGTCGAGCTGAGCGATGGCCGGCTCCGCCCCAAGCTGGGATCGAGTCCGGCACCCATTGAGTTACAGCCGCAGGCGCCCGCCCCTTCGCTTGGCCGCCGCCAGGCCGTGGGGGATCAGGCTCTGGCGGTGATGGGCGTGACACAGCGCGATGGCGAGGGCATCGGACGCATCGATCTGCGGCTTCTGAGTCAATTTCAGCAGGTGCATGACCATCAGCTGCACCTGCTGCTTGTCCGCCCCACCGGTGCCAGCGATGGCCTGCTTGACCTGGGTGGCGGTGTATTCGGCAATCTGCAGCCCCTGCTCGGCTGCGGCGACGATGGCGGCGCCGCGGGCCTGTCCCAGCTTGAGCGCTGAATCCGCATTGCGCGCCATGAACACCTGCTCGATGCCCATGGTCACCGGCCCATGCAGGCGAATCACCTCGCTGACGCCGACGAATACCGCCTGCAAGCGCGCCGCCAGCTCGCCACTGCCGGTGCGGATGCAGCCCGAGGCCACGTATTCGCACGTGCGGCCCGTATCGCGTACCACGCCGTAGCCGGTAATTCGTGAACCGGGGTCGATCCCCAGAATAAGCGTCATGCCGCCGCCATACTGTCTATTTATCCAGCCGCCAGTATAAGGAGCGCAAAGCAGGGCGACCAGCGGATAACGAGGCGGCGACGTCCCGCCAGGTCGCACCCAACAAAAAGCCGGGAGCACCGAAGTCGCTCCCGGCTCGGATGACACGAACGATCAGTCCAACTGTTCCATGAGTTCGTCTGGGATTTCCGCGTTGTGGTAGACGTTTTGAACGTCGTCTAGGTCTTCCAGAGCGTCGATCAGGCGAAGCACCTTTTGCGCCGTTTCCAGGTCGACGAGCGGTGCGGAGATCGAAGGAATCATCGCAATGTCTGCCTCATCGGCCTTGAAGCCGGCCTCGCTCAACGCCTCGTTCACCGCGTGGAAGTCGGCGAAACCGGTGGACACGAGCGCCGAACCGTCGTCGCCCATTTCCACATCGTCGGCGCCGGCCTCCAGCGCCGCTTCCATCAGCGCGTCCTCGTCCACACCAGCGGCGAAGCTGATCTGACCCTTGCGATCGAACATGTAGGCGACCGAACCGTCCGTGCCGAGGTTGCCGCCGTGCTTGCTGAACGCATGACGGACTTCCGCCGCGGTGCGGTTACGGTTGTCGGTCATCGCCTCGACGATAATGGCCACGCCGCTGGGCGCGTAGCCTTCGTAGGTCAGCTCGGCCATGTTGTCGGCTTCGTTGGTGCCGGCGCCCCGGGCGATGGCGCGGTCGATGGTCTCACGCGTCATGTTGGCGACCAGCGCCTTGTCCACCGCCAAACGCAGGCGTGGGTTGTCGGCAGGAATACCCCCGCTCTTCGCCGCAACGGTCAGCTCACGAATGAGCTTGGTGAAAATCTTGCCGCGCTTGGCGTCCTGGCGCCCCTTGCGGTGCTTGATGTTGGCCCATTTGGAATGACCAGCCATTAACTGCCTCCCTTTCTGATCAACTTAGTCATCGTGCTGAAACCAAGAGCCCAGGTTTCCCTGGGCTCCGGCGCCGCCATCACTCGGCCTTCGGTTGCTCACGCAGGCGAATATGGAGTTCGCGCAAGGCCTTGCCGTCTACCGTGCCCGGTGCCTGGGTCATCACGTCCGCGGCGCTCTGGGTTTTCGGGAAGGCAATGACTTCGCGAATCGACTGAGCGCCGGTCATCAGCATCACCAGGCGATCCAAACCAAAGGCGAGGCCACCGTGTGGCGGTGCGCCGTACTTGAGCGCATCGAGCAGGAAGCCGAACTTCTCGTCCTGCTCGGCCTCGTCGATGCCGAGGATGCGGAACACCGTTTGCTGCATGTCCTTGCGGTGAATACGAATCGAGCCGCCGCCGAGCTCGGTGCCGTTCAGGACCATGTCATAGGCGCGCGACAGCGCACCGGCCGGGTTGGCCTCGAGTTCCTGCGGCGTGCACTTGGGTGCCGTGAACGGATGATGCAGGGCACTCAGCGAGCCGTCGTCGTTCTCTTCGAACATCGGGAAATCGACGACCCACATCGGTGCCCATTCGCAGGTAAGCAGCTTGAGGTCGTGACCGAGCTTGATACGCAACGCACCCAGGGCCTCGGAGACGATCTTGGCCTTGTCAGCGCCGAAGAAGACGATATCCCCATCGACCGCACCGACACGATCGAGGATCACATTGAGCTTGTCCTCCGGAATGTTCTTGACGATCGGCGACTGCAGCCCTTCAACGCCCTTGGCGCGCTCGTTGACCTTGATGTAGGCCAGACCCTTGGCGCCATAGATGCCGACGAATTTGGTGTAATCGTCGATCTGCTTGCGCGGCATGCTCGCCCCGCCCGGGACGCGCAACGCGGCGACGCGGCACTTGGGATCGTTCGCCGGACCGCTGAAGACCTTGAACTCAACCTGTTGCAGCTGATCGGCCACATCGACCAGTTCCAGTGGAATACGCAGGTCCGGCTTGTCCGAGCCGTAGCGCCGCATGGCTTCTTCGAACGGCATGTGCGGAAACTCGCCGAACTCGACGCCGAGGACTTCCTTGAACAGCTTGCGGATCATTCCCTCGGTGATGCCGATGATGTCGGTTTCATCGAGGAAGCTGGTCTCGATATCGATCTGGGTGAATTCCGGCTGGCGGTCGGCCCGCAGGTCCTCATCGCGGAAGCATTTGGCGATCTGGTAGTAGCGATCGAAGCCGGCCACCATCAGCAACTGCTTGAACAATTGCGGCGATTGCGGCAACGCGAAGAAATGACCGGCGTGGGTGCGGCTCGGCACCAAGTAGTCGCGCGCGCCCTCGGGCGTCGGGCGCCCCAGGATCGGCGTTTCGACATCCAGGAAGCCGTTCTCGTCCAGGTAGCGGCGGATGCTGGCAGTGATACGCGAGCGCAGCTTCAGCTTTTCGGCCATCTCCGGGCGGCGCAGGTCGACGAAGCGATAACGCAACCGGGTTTCCTCGCCGACGTCGCTGTATTCGTTCAACGGGAACGGTGGCGTCTCGGCATCATTCAGCACCTGCAGGTCGTAGCCCAGCACCTCGATCGCGCCGGAGGCCATGTTCGGATTGACCGCACCGGCCGGACGCAGGCGCACCTTGCCGGTCACCTTGATGACGTACTCGCTGCGAACCTTGTCGGCAGCGGCGAAAGTCTCGGCGCGATCCGGATCGAACACGACCTGCGCCAGGCCCTCGCGATCGCGAACGTCGAGGAAGATGACCCCGCCGTGGTCGCGGCGACGGTGAACCCAGCCGCAAAGAGTGATTTCCTGGCCGTCCAGGCTTTCGTTCAACTGGCCGCAATAGTGGCTGCGCATCATGTGGGGGTTCGCTTCTCTAACTGGGAAATTCGTTGGGGTCGCCCATCCGGCGACGGCGTGGCAGGCGCCCGGCGAGCGCCCAACCTACGGCAGGCCCGGCGCGATCCATTCGACCACCGAGCCGCCCGATGCAAGCGCGGGATTATATCCGGATAATGTCGAGGGCGCAGCCGGGGCCGATAGGACAAGCCGATGAGTCCGATAGCCGTGATCCATCGAACGGCGCGGGCCCGAACCGCTCGAACTGATAACGCGGAATGTGAACCGCTCCCCTTTCAACATCGTTTTCTGGCATAACTGTCGGAACATTCACCAAACGGGAGAACACCATGGATATCGACATCGGTATTGCCGAACAGGATCGCGCCGCCATTGCGGAGGGGCTGTCTCGCCTGCTGGCCGATACCTACACCCTGTATCTCAAGACCCACAACTTCCACTGGAACGTCACCGGCCCGATGTTCAACACGCTGCACACCATGTTCGAAACCCAGTACACCGAACTGGCCGTCGCCGTGGACGACATCGCCGAGCGCATCCGTGCACTGGGCTTTCCCGCCCCCGGGACCTATGCCGCCTACGCCCGACTGTCCTCGATCAAGGAGCAGGAAGGCGTCCCGTCGGCAGACGAGATGATCAAGCTGTTGGTAGAAGGCCAGGAGGCCGTGGTCCGCACGGCACGCGGCATCTTTCCATTGCTGGAAAAAGTCAGCGACGAACCCACCGCGGACCTGCTGACCCAGCGCATGCAGATCCATGAAAAAACCGCCTGGATGCTGCGCAGCCTGTTGGCAGCCTGACCCCGGAATAACGATGGTCGCGCCGGCGACCATCGCACCCATTCGCGACAACCGCCGCACTCGGCCACCAGGCAACTGGCACGCAGTTTGAGTGCCACCCTCCTTTACTGTTAAATTCGCGCGCGCCGCAGGCGGGCACTTCCATGATGAGCGCCGTTTCCGCGCTCGGCTTTCCATCCCCCGATGCCTGCCGCGATTCTGTCGTGCTATTTAACTGTGAGCCATAAAGAATGCTGAAAATCGTCCATGTACTTACGGGCGTAGCTGCCCTTGTCCTGTCGTTTGTCCCCAGCCTGACCGGCGCTCTGCCCCTGCTGGTCCAACCCGACGCCCTGTGTCTGCTGTTCCTCGGCCTGATGAACGTGCAGCTCGCCTCCTCCCTGCAGCGCAACGCCGGTCAGCGGCATCCCGTGCTGCTGGGCGCCTCCCTTCTGCTGATTGCGGCCGTCGTGTTGCAGGCGGTGATCGTCCTGATCCCGGTCTTCGCCATTGCCGGACAGCCTGCCACCCTTGCCAGCCTGGCACTCGTGTTCATCGCCGTCGTGCTGCAACTGGCCACCGGGCACGCCAGCGAGCCCCAACGAACCGAGCGCAAGCCCGCGGCAGCGCGCAAAAAGCAGGCGCCCCGCACCAGCGCACCGGGCGCGGTGCGCGAGATGGGCACGGTCAAGTGGTTCAATACCTCGAAAGGCTTCGGCTTCATTTCCCGCGACAGCGGTGACGATGTGTTCGTCCATTTCCGCGCCATACGTGGCGAGGGCCACCGGGTCCTGGTGGAAGGTCAGCGCGTCGAATTCAGCATCATGATGCGCGACAAGGGCCTGCAGGCCGAAGATGTCGTGACGACCGAGGACCACTGACCCCCAGTCCGGCGGCAAGCGCCTGCCGCCACCGCGATCAGTAGTGCGGTGGCGGCGCTTCGTCTTCCTCACCGCCTACCCGGCTCTGCAGGTCTTCCTGCCGCCTGGCCAGCAGTGCCACCTGCGCCTGCAACCGTTCAACCATCCGCTGCTGCGAGACCAGCACGTCGCTCAGGGTCTGGATCGTATCGTCCTGAAACGCCAGCCGCGCCTCGAGGTCAGTGATGCGTTGCTCGATTTCCATAGGTTTACCCCGCAAACCGGAAATTGGCCGTCAGGACCAACTTCAACTTTTGCTTGATCGCCTCGATCTGCGCGTCGCTGTAGGGTTGCGCAGGCTGGTGTCCCCATATCGGCGCAGGCCAGGCAGGGTCCGTCCGGCGCCGTGCGATGACATGCACATGGAGCTGACTGACCA
Organism: Pseudomonas sp.; assembly: GCA_032064305.1. GTDB lineage: Bacteria > Pseudomonadota > Gammaproteobacteria > Pseudomonadales > Pseudomonadaceae > Stutzerimonas. The sequence goes on from DAMBNU010000007.1 coordinate 48,974, forward strand.
CATTGCCCAGGGTCGCCACATTCATCTTGTCCGCACCAAAGGTGTCCTTCAGGGTTTCGGCCAGGGCAACGGCTTCTTGCCAGAGCGCGGCCTGATCCGGACCGTCGAGTTGGAACAACTCACTGACCTCCTCACGACGCGGCACTAGGATGAACCACGGATAGTTGGCGTCGTTCATCAACAACAACCGGCACAACGGAAAGTCACCCAGCTCCAGCGCGTCCTGCGCCAGACGCGAATCGAGTACGAACATATCAGCCCTCTTCTTGTTTAAAGCCGGCAAAAGCAGCCTGCAAGCGTGTGCGACAGAATACTCCAACACCGGACGATCATCAGCCAGCGCCAGCGCACCAGACCGGCGCATGCACCTCGCGAAGGAGCACCGGTTTAGAGCGACCGGACGACGAACGAGCGCCCGCGGCACCGCTCAAACGGCGGCTGGGCAGTTGTGCACGGTTCTTGCTTTGGTTCAAAAAAGCGGCATCGCCGGGGGGAGAAAAACCGAAATAGCTGCGGTAAGCTTGCCGGCGCTAGTTTACCCAGCTACACAGTAGTGCTTGGAAAGCCTAATTTCAGGCCATGCTGTCGGTTCCGACCAGCTAGGGAAGCAAGGACTCAATTGAGCTTGTGTACTGAAAAATAAAGATGCCTCTTTCCGGCCCACGCAGGAAAGCAAGCACCAATTTGAAACCAAAGGAGCAATCACGAATGAAAGTGATGAAGTGGAGCGTTATCGCCATGGCCGTTGCGGCCGGCACGTCGCAAATGGCCCTGGCATCCAGCCAGTCCGAATCGGAAGGCTTTGTCGAAGGCAGCAGCCTGACCATCCTGAACCGTAACCTGTATATGAACCGCGATTTCCGCGGAAACGCTGACCAGAGCTATCGCGAAGCCTGGGGTCACGGTTTCATCGGCACCTTCGAGTCCGGCTTTACCCAAGGCACCATCGGAGTGGGCGTTGACGCAATCGGCCTGCTGGGCGTCAAACTCGACAGCGGCAAGGGTCGCGCCTGGCCGGACATCTTCCCGAAGGACAGCGAAGGCCGCCCGCAGGATGACTACTCGGAAGCCGGCGCTGCAGTTAAGTTCCGCCTGTCCAACACCGTTCTGAAATACGGCACCCAGTTCGTCGCTCTGCCTGTTTTCTCCACCGACGATGCGCGTCTTCTGCCGGAAACCGCCCGCGGCGGCCTGATCACCAGCAGCGAGATCGACGGGCTCGAATTGAACGTCGGTCGCTTTACAGCCCTGAGCGCAAAATCTGAAGCGGACCATGATTCCGTTGGCCTGGATGAGATCAACCTCGTCGGCGGCACCTACGCGTTCAGCGAAAGCCTGAGCTCCTCGCTGTACTACTCGGATGTGCAGGACGCGTTCGAGAAGATTTACGGCAACGTTAATTACAACATGGCGCTCGACGCAGACCAATCGCTGGCTTTTGACTTCAATATTTACCAGACCGACTACGAGTCAGAGTACACATCGACCGGCAGCGACGAAGACAACACAATCTGGAGCCTGGCAGCCACTTACGGCGTTGGAGCCCATAAATTCACCGCCGCTTATCAGAAATCCCATGGTGGCTACATCAACGCCAAAGGAACTCCGGTTGGCTATGACTATGGCTTAGATGGCGGCGGCACCATCTGGCTAGGCAACTCCGTTCAATACTCGGACTTCTACTATAAGGACGAGCAGTCCTGGCAGGTCCGTTACGACCTGGACATGGCTTCTTACGGCGTTTCCGGCCTGAGCTTCATGACCCGCTACGTAAGCGGTAGCAATATCGACATGGGCGCCGGCAACTCGGACGCGGAAGAACGCGAATGGGATATGGAAGCCAAGTACGTGTTCCAGGACGGTCCCGCCAAGGATCTGTCCCTGCGCGTTCGCCAGGCGTTCTATAACGCCACCAATAATCTGGATAACGACCTGAGCGACACCCGCCTGATCGTCGAGTACCCGCTGAGCATCCTGTAATACAGGCCTGACAGCAGGTAGTTGCGACAGACAGGAAGCCCGGCTTATGCCGGGCTTCTTTTTTTTCACGAGCCGGAACGTCCTGTCACCGATTCTGTACGCGACTGTGCGGCAGCCGTACAATGCCGGGCTTATTTCTCAGCTTTGCAAGGACACAACGGCCAGATGCGCACCAGTCAGTTCCTGCTCTCGACCCTGAAAGAAACCCCCTCCGATGCCGTGGTGATCAGCCATCAGCTGATGCTGCGCGCCGGGATGATTCGCAAACTGGCGTCGGGACTCTACACCTGGATGCCCATGGGGCTGCGCGCGTTGCGCAAGGCCGAAGCCATCGTCCGCGACGAGATGAACAAGGCCGGCGCGCTGGAAGTGCTGATGCCGGCGATCCAGCCTGCCGAACTCTGGCAGGAGTCGGGCCGCTGGGTCCAGTACGGGCCCGAGCTGCTGCGCCTGAAAGACCGCCACGATCGCGAATTCTGCGTCGGCCCGACGCACGAGGAGGTGATCACTGACCTGGCGCGCAACGAACTGAACAGCTACAAGCAGTTGCCGATCAACTTCTACCAGATCCAGACCAAATTCCGCGACGAGATCCGCCCCCGCTTCGGCCTGATGCGCGGGCGCGAATTCCTGATGAAGGACGCCTACTCCTTCCATCTGGACCAGGCGTCGCTGCAGCAAACCTACGACCGCATGCATCAGGCCTACTGCAACATATTCTCGCGCCTGGGCCTCGACTATCGGCCGGTGCAGGCCGATACCGGCTCGATCGGCGGCACCGGCTCGCACGAATTCCATGTACTGGCCGACTCCGGCGAAGACGATATCGCCTTCAGCGACAGCTCCGACTACGCCGCGAATATCGAGAAAGCCGAAGCAATTCCGCGGGAGTCCGAACGTGGCGCGCCCAACGAAGAACTCCGTCTGGTCGACACCCCGAACTGCAAGACCATCGCAGCACTGGTCGAGCAGTTCAAGCTGCCGATCGACAAGACCATCAAGACGCTGATCGTCCGCGGCGCCGTGAAGGGCGAACTGATTGCGCTGATCGTCCGCGGTGACCATGAGCTCAATGAAATCAAGGCCGCCAACCTCGCCCAGGTCGAAACTCCGTTGGTGTTCGCGTCGGACACCGAGATCCGGGCGGCCCTCGGTGCAGGCCCTGGCTCGCTTGGGCCGCTGAACCTGCCGATCGGCTGCGTCATCGACCGCTCGGTGGCGCTGATGAGCGACTTCGCAGCCGGCGCCAACCAGGACGACAAGCACTATTTCGGTATCAACTGGGAACGCGACCTGCCGCTACCCGAAGTGGCCGACCTTCGCAACGTGGTCGCCGGCGATCCGAGCCCCGATGGCAACGGCACGCTGGTGATCAAGCGCGGCATCGAAGTCGGGCATATCTTCCAGCTGGGCACCAAGTACAGCCAGGCGATGAACTGCAGCGTCATGGGCGAAAATGGCAAGCCGGTTACCCTGACGATGGGCTGCTACGGCATCGGCGTGTCACGCGTGGTGGCGGCCGCCATCGAGCAGAACTATGACGACCGAGGGATTCTCTGGCCCGACGCGCTGGCGCCGTTCCAGATCGCGCTGGTGCCCATGAAGTATGAGAACGAAGCGGTGCGTGAAGCGACCGACGCCCTGTACGCGGCGCTTTGCGAAGCCGGCTATGAAGTGCTCCTGGACGACCGTGACAAAAAGACCAGTCCCGGCGTCAAATTCGCCGACATGGAGCTGGTGGGAATCCCGCATCGCATCGTGGTGGGAGAGCGCGGACTGGCCGACGGCACGCTGGAATACAAGCACCGCCGTGACGCCCAGGCCCAGTCAGTTCCTTCCGCCGACATCCTAGAGTTCATCAAATCGCGCATCGAACGCTGACGGAAATCATGCTCAACCGAAGTGTCCAGGCTTCAAGCTGCGCCATGCTCTGCATGGCGCTTCTCTTAAGTGGCTGTGCCAATCAACTGCCCCAGCGCAGCGAAAACGAAGCACGCACCGAACGCAAGCTGCTCGATCACAGCCTGCGCATCGAAGTGGGCGAGCCGGTGCTGGAACTGCCACAACGGCGGGTCCGCATCCTTGACCAGAAGACCTTCGAGGTCACCGAGTTCGAGGTGACCCGGCGCTATGACCGCTACACCCCCTACCAGGCGTGGCGCGAACTGTACGAGATTCCGCTGGGCGCCGTGGCGGTGGTCGCTGGCGTCGGCGCCAACGTGCTCAACGTGGTCATGCTGGGCAGCCTGCCGGAAAGCGCGACCCGCGGCTGGATCAGCTATGGCTTCGCCGGCCTCAACCCCTTCGTCAACGTCGAGTCCAACGGTCGTTCGCAGCAGAACCTGGCCAGCCTGGATGAACGGCAGGGCGACGCTCGACTCGAGTATTCCAGCCTGCCCTGGGCCGAGCGCCCCGTGATGGTGACCGCGGCAGGCGAGACGCACGAGCTGACCACCGACCGCAACGGCGTGCTGCGCCTGAACCTGCTCGACGGCCCCTTTGCCGATCAGGACATCAGCCCGGTCGGCAAGCTGCAACTCCAGGTCGAGGATCCTCAGGACCAGACACGCGCGGACGCCACCCTGCTGGTCAGCCGTAACCTGCGCGCCAAGCTGCTCGAGGCCCATGACCTGATCTTCGACGACCTGGAGGGCGACGACGTCAGCCAGTGGGTGCACCGGGTCAAGCGCCTGTCCGAGCTCGGCCTAGAGGAAGAAGCCAGCGAACTTGAGCAGAGCCTGATCGAGCTGACGCGCAACGACCCGGACCTGCAGCAGGAATTCCTGCGCCGGTTGTTGCAGGACGCCGGCCGGCAAGCCAGCGATCCGGGCGAAGACGACTGAGTTCCAGCCGTGAAGCCGCTCGCCTGCCTGGTACTGTCGCTGCTGCTCGCCGCCTCGCCGGCCTTCGCCGCCATCCGCCAGGCGCCGGAACCTGAACTGCGCGCCCTGATGCAACGCACCGTGGCCGAAGCAGAGAGTTTCGAGGACCGCTTCGACGCAGAAGTCTGGCTACTGGACATGTCCACGCGGCTCAAACGCTACCTGCCGGACGCCGAGGAACGCCTGTCGCTGCTGCGGCTGGTGCATCAGGAAGCCAGCAAGGCGGGGCTCAAGCCGGACATGGTGATGGCACTGATCCATGCCGAGAGCCGCTTCGACCGCTTCGCCATCTCCAGCGTTGGCGCCCAGGGCATGATGCAGGTGATGCCATTCTGGAAGGCCGAACTGGGGCGCCCCCAGGACAACCTCACCGACAACGCCACCAACCTGCGCTACGGCTGCACCATCCTCAGCTACTACCTGAAAAAGGAACGTGGCGACCTCACGCGTGCGCTGGCTCGCTACAACGGCAGCCTGGGCAAGACCCGATACCCCTCGAAGGTCATCGGGTTGTGGCAGGACATCTGGTACGTGCGCCCCTGAATCCTAGTCGGTCGCAGCGCGCAGGCCGGCCAGCCGGGTCCGCAACCCCTCCGCCGTCTGTTCACCGACCAGCCGGGCGCGCACTTCCCGGTCGGGATCGAGAATATAGGTGACCGGCAGCACGGCACTGGGCGGCAATGACAGGCGCTCGGCCGGATCCACCGCCAACACCCTGAACGTGATACCCAGCTCGTCGGCAGCCGCCACCAGTTCGTCGCCCTCGATCCCGTCGAAATTTACCCCGAGCACCGTGACGTCATCCAGCGAACGGTCGAGCGTGTTGAGCTCGGGCACTTCAGTACGGCACGGGCCGCACCATTGCGCCCAATAGTTGATGACCAACCAGCGGCCGTCGAGCTGTTGCGCCGTTATCGCCTCGCCATGTTGGTCCGGGCCCCAGTCCTCGCTGCAGCCGGCCAGTAGCAGGCAGACAAGCAAGCCGAACCTGCCCAGTGTTTGCGTGATCATCGATGGGGTTCCTTTTCAAAGCTGATGGTCGACGTGGTCAAACCCGCCGCGCCTGCAACCAGTCGGCGACGCTGCCGCCGAACAGGTTGGCCTGCTCCTGCCGCAGCAGCTCCAACGACTGACGCAAGGTCGGGTACCAGGGCTCATCGAGCTGGTCGGGCAGCGCCTGTTTGCCCGAGAGCGGCCAGGGATTGCAGCGCAGCAACTGATCGAAGCTGTAGTGGTTAAGGTCGCGACAAAGCACCCATCCGGAGGACCCGGTTCGACAGACCAGTTGCTCCCGCTCGAAGAATTCGAGGATCTCGTCCCACTCGTCCTCCGGCAGTTGCCAGCCGCTGCGGTGCGCGTCGCGCAACCGCACCTCCCGCCCGTCCTGCTGGTTTTCGTAGAGCACGCGCAACAGGCCGAGCATCACCAACAGCCGCGGCACCGATCGGCGCCGCCAGCGCTGCGAGGACGACATCCCGCAGACCAGTTCGGCACCGAACAGCACGATCATCCAGGACAGGTAGACCCACAGCAGGAACAGCGGCACCGCAGCGAACGCACCGTAGATCAGCTGATAGCTGGGGAAGTAGCTGACGTAGAGGCCAAACAGCTGCTTGGCGGCCTCGAAAAGCACCGCCGTGAACACACCGCCGACGACTGCGTGGCGCAACGGCACCCGGGTGTTGGGCACCGCCGCATAGATCAGGGTAAAGGCCACGACGCTGAGCACCAATGGCATAGCCTTGAGCACCGTGCCCGCGCCGATCACCGCATGGGGGCCGGAGATCAGCGACAGCGAGGTGATGTAGGTGCTCATGGCGAACCCGGCGCCAAGCAACAGCGGACCCAGGCTGAGGATCGCCCAGTACAGGAGGAAACTGGAAATGCCCCGGCGCGGCTGGCGCACGCGCCAGATCAGGTTGAACGCCTTCTCGATGGTCAGCAGCATCATCAGCGCCGTCGCCATCAGGAAGCCGACGCCGAACCAGGTCAGCTGGCGCGCCTGGTCGGTGAAGGCGACCAGGTAATCCTGGATGGTCGCCCCGGTGGACGGGATGAAGTTGCTGAAGATATAGACCTGGATCTGTTCACCGATGCCCTGGAACGCCGGGATCGCTGACAGCATGGCGAAGGTCACCGTCATCATCGGCACCACCGCGAACAGTGTGGTATAGGTCAGCGCGGCAGCACTGTTCGGGCCGCGGTCCGCCAGGAAACGTTGCACCAGAAAGCGGCCGAACTCTGCGAAATCCTTGATCCGTTGCTGCATTCAATCCCCTCGATGCCTCGCGCAGCGCCCAAAAGCGCGGGTACGCAGCCGTCCGGGCCGCGCGCAAGCCTACCTTGGCAGACCGCGCGCCGCGACCGGCGTTTCAGGCCTCGCTGCATTGAAGGGTAGAATGGCCGCCTATTCTGGCGCGAAGCAACCCTAAATGACCGACCTGATCCTCTACCACAATCCACGCTGCTCGAAATCACGCGCGGCCCTGGAGCTGCTCGAACAGCGGGGCCTGGCGCCCACCGTCATCCGCTACCTCGAGACACCGCCATCCACCGATGAATTGCGCCGGCTGCTGGCGCGGCTGGGCATCGGCCCGCGGCAGCTGCTGCGCACGGGAGAAGCGGAATACAGGGAGCTGGAGCTTGCCGATCCGGCACGCACGGACGCCGAACTGATCGAGGCGATGGCCGCCCATCCGAAGCTGATCGAACGCCCGATCCTGGTAGTGGGCGATGCGGCGGTGATCGGCCGGCCGGCGGAACGGATGCTGGAGATCCTGCCATGAGCGAGCCCTACGTACTGGTGCTGTACTACAGCCGTCACGGCGCGACCGCAGAGATGGCACGCCAGATTGCTCGCGGTGTCGAGCTGTCTGGTCTGCAGGCACGCTTGCGCACGGTCCCGGCCGTATCGGCCGAATGTGAAGCGGTGGCGCCAGCGATCCCGGAGCAGGGAGCGGTCTACGCCACGCTGGACGACCTCAAGCACTGCGCGGCACTGGCGTTGGGTAGCCCGACCCGCTTCGGCAACATGGCCGCCCCGCTGAAGTACTTTCTCGATGGTACCAGCGGGCTCTGGCTCACCGGGGAGCTGGTCGGAAAACCGGCCGGCGTGTTCACTTCGACCTCCAGCCTGCACGGTGGCCAGGAATCGACCCTGCTGTCGATGCTGCTGCCCCTGCTGCACCACGGCATGTTGGTGCTTGGCCTGCCCTACAGTGAGGCGGCACTGCTCGAGACCCAAGGCGGCGGCACGCCCTATGGCGCCAGCCACCATGCCGGCGCGGACAGCAAGCGAGCCCTCGACGAACACGAAATCAGCCTCTGTCGCGCCCTTGGCCAACGCCTCGCGGACACTGCCAAACGCCTGGAGCACGCCCGTGGCTAAAAAACCGAAACCCCTGCCGTCCATCCAATGGCTGACGCCACGGGTGAAAGCCAGCCGGGCGGTGAGCCTTGCCAGTTTCATTGGTCTGGCGGTACTGCTTATCGTGTGGAACCTGGCGTTCGCTGACCTGCATGGCGCCCGCATGTGGGTGGTCGTCAGCATTCAGCTGATCCCGCTGCTGCTCGTCGCTCCCGGCATGCTGTCCGGCAGCCCACGCGCCCATGCCTGGACCTGCTTCATCGTCAACCTGTACTTCATCCAGGGCGTCCTGGCGGCCATCGATCCGGGACGGATGCTGTACGGCTGGCTGGAAGCGATCATCAGCCTGACGCTCTTTACCAGCGCGCTGCTCTACACCCGCTGGGCTTATCAGTACGAACGCAAGGCAGCGGGCGAAAGCTGAGGCCGATCCGCCATGCAGTACGGGAGCGCTGCGCCACTCGGCTTCGAAGGGTAGCGGGCCGAGGGGCGTGGCGGCGCCGAGATCGGTGGGCCAAAGCCCAATCTCGGCAGCCTTCTTCCGGATGAACCGAGCACTCGCTCCCGTAGCGTGGGCTTGCGCCCACCAGGCAACAATCCGGGCCGGTCGACGGAGCCGCTTTCCGCTCGATCACTACCAGCCCAGAGTTTCCTTGAGAAACGGGATGGTCAGCTTGCGCTGCGCCTGCAGCGACGCCTGGTCAAGGCGGTCGAGTAGCTCGAACAGCGCACTCATGCTTCGCGCGCCCCGGGTCAGGATGAAACGACCGACATCGTCGGGCAGGTTCAGGCCGCGACGCGACGCCCGCAGTTGCAGGGCGCGCAGCTTGTCCTCGTCGGAAAGTGGCTGCAGCTGAAACACCAACGACAGGCTCAGCCGGGACTTGAGGTCGGCCAGCTGCACCGGGATTTCGCGCGGCGAGGCGCTCGCTGCAATCAGCAGCCGTCGACCGCTGTCACGCAGGCGGTTGAACAGATGGAAGAGCGCTTCCTCCCAAACGGGATCGCCAGCCACCGCTTCCAGGTCATCCAGGCAAACCAGCTCGCTGCGCTCCAGGTTATCGAGCAGCGCCGGACCGTACTCGGCGACCTCGGCCAAGGGCAGGTACACCGCCCGCTCGCCGCGTTGCTCGACCCGCAGGCAGGCGGCCTGCAGCAGGTGGCTGCGGCCGACACCCGCATGCCCCCAGAGGTAGACCAGCTCATCCGACCAACCGGCCTCCGGCGAGCAGACACGCTCGACATATCCCAGCGCCGCGGCATTGGCGCCGGGGTAGAAGTTGGCGAAGGTGGCATCGTCGCGCAGGCGGATGCCCAGGGGGAGCTGGATGGGTTTCATGGCTGGCGGGTGGGGTCGACCGGTGGCTCTGCGTAGAGGTCCGAGAGTTTATAGAGATCATGCACGTGGCGCAGCAGAACCATGATCACGGCTGCCACCGGCAACGCCAGCAGCACGCCGGTAAAGCCGAACAGTTGGCCTCCGGCGAGTACGGCGAAGATCACCGCGACCGGATGCAGGCCGATTCGGTCACCGACCAGTAGCGGCGTCAGCAGCATCCCCTCGAGCATCTGGCCGGCGCTGAACACAGCCACCACGCCGAGCAAGGGATAGGGATCCAGCCCCGACTGGAACAGCACGGCCACCAGCGCGGCGCCGATGCCCACCACGAAACCCATGTACGGGACGATGCTGGCGAGCCCGGCGAGCACCCCGATCAACAGCCCGAGCTCGACGCCAACGAGCATCAGCCCCGCGGAATAGACAACGGCCAGCGCCAGCATCACCAGAAGCTGCCCACGTAGAAAGGCGCCGATCACCTCGTGGCATTCGCGCATCAGGGTCATCACCGTCTGCTCGCGTCGCCGCGGCAACAGCGCGCGCAGCTTGGCCATGATCAGGTCCCAGTCGCGTAGCAGGTAGAAGCAGACGACCGGCACCAGCAACAGGTTGGCCAGCCAGGCCAGCAGTGCCACGCTGGATGCCGTGGCCTGGCTGACAATCACCGCCACCACGTCGCGCGTGCTGCCGAGGTTGGCGGAAAACGCGCTCTTGAGCTGATCGAGCCGCCAGAAGTCCTCGTCCAGGCCAAACTGCAGCTGGACCCAGGGCAGCGCCGTGACCTGCAGCCAGTCGAGCCCCTGCGGAGCGATCTGATAGAGGTGCATCAGCTGCTTGCCGAGCATCGGCACCAGCACCAACAACAACAGCAGGCACAACAGGCTGAACAGCGCGAAGACCAGGATCACCCCCCAGGTGCGCGACAATTTCCAGCGCTCGAGCCGGTCCACCAGCGGATCGCCTAGATACGCCAGCAGGATGCCGACCAGGAACGGCGACAGGATCGGCGAAAGCTGGTAGATCAACCAGCCAAGCAGCAACAGCGCCGCCAGCCACAGCCAGCGGTTGGTGTCAGGAATGCTCATGCTCGGAATGCCTTGCTTCGCTTGCCTGGAGGCCGGACGGCCGCAGGCTGGACACTATGGGAATGGCGAGCGCGCCCCGGCCTTCGCCGCTTGGTCATCGACTGGGTGCGCGCTGTGGCCGGCTACCAACGGTAGTGCAACACTTCGCCCTGCTCGGATGGATCGGCTGCTGGAACGACAGAAGCCGACGCCGGGGCCTCGGGGGTCGCCTCGGCGTCGATCGGTGCGGTGTCGTCGGCACCGGCCGTCGCGCCAGCCTCAGCGGGCGGCGCCTGGAGTTCCCCAGGCGGAATTTCCTGCAGCCTCGCCAGTTGCAGCTGTGCGCGCAGCTGGTCGGGGCTGGCGTTGAGTCGATAGAACAACCGGTCGCCTTCTACCCGCTGCAACCGCGCCGCGAACGGCTCGAGCAGCCGGTCCAGTTCGGCAAACCGCCCGACGTCAGCGCCGCGCACCTCCAGGGTCAGCTCGGTGGTCGCACCGGGCGCCACGCGGTATTGCGGTGCCAGGTAGCGACTCACGGCCAGCAGGATATCGTCCGCCAGCGCCGCTCGGCTCGCTGCGCTGGCCTTGCCCTGGGTCTGCTTGTCACCGAGCCAGAGCCGCCATTCTGCCGCCCAGGCCTCACCGGAGTGCTCTGCCAGCACGGCCAGCAGGCCGTCGGCATCGTAGCGATCGGAGGCCTCGCGCAAGGCCTGTGGCTCCTGTGCCGTGAGCGCATCGGCAGTGGCAGCAAGCTGTTCACTAAGGTCAGCCAGTGGCAGAAGCAGGGGCAGCCCGCGATGCTGCGCTGCCACCCGCAGCTCGGACGCGCCCGGCTGGGCATCGCCGATGAGCTGCGTGCCCTCGGGAGATTCACTCAGCCACCAGGTCAGCAGGCTGGGCCGATCGGCGCCCCACAACGACAACCCCGCGGAGCGCAGCGCCCGTTCGGTGGTCGTCGGGTCGAAGCTCACCACGACGGCGTTGCCCTCGTAGGCATAGCGGCTGACCAGCTGCTGCGGATCCTTGCGAAGCTCGCCCAGCGCCGGCCGGTCGGACTCGGCATTGCCAGTCAGGCGCAGCACTAGGGTATCGAACGCCCGGCGCAACGCCTCGTCACGCTCGGCCGGTTGCTGGCTGGCCACCGGCTCGCGCACCTGGTAAAGGTCCCGCAAGGGAGTCGCCATGCCTTGCGGGGACAGAAACGCACAGCACAGGGCCAGGAAAGGAGGGATCAGGCGCATGGAGATACTCGCTGGCAGGCCAGTCATGGAAAGCGCCGATCGCAGGAGACGATAGGCTTCGGCTAGGTGGTTCAGGCGTTATACCTTAAACAGGCACCCGAATCGGGGCAACCGCTGGCAAGCCGGTACGCGACCGATGTCCGACGTCGGTCGCGCGGGATGGCCGCTGTCCGGCAAGCCTGATAAAATCGCGCGCTTTCCGCAGACCGGTCCGGCGAGTTCGCCGTGTCGAGACAATCCGCTTGTCGACCGGTCGCCTCGCACATTCCTCACAGGTCCGGATTATGAGCAAGCAACCCTCCATCAGCTACAAGGACGCCGGCGTCGACATCGATGCAGGCGAAGCGCTGGTCGAACGCATCAAAGGCGTGGCCAAGCGCACCGCGCGTCCTGAAGTCATGGGCGGGCTGGGCGGCTTCGGCGCCCTCTGCGAAATCCCGGCGGGCTACAAGCAGCCCGTACTGGTGTCCGGCACGGACGGCGTCGGCACCAAGCTGCGCCTGGCTCTGAACCTGAACAAACACGACAGCATCGGCCAGGATCTGGTCGCCATGTGCGTCAACGATCTGGTCGTCTGCGGCGCCGAGCCGCTGTTCTTCCTCGACTACTACGCCACCGGCAAGCTCAACGTCGACATCGCCGCCACCGTGGTCACCGGCATCGGTGCCGGCTGCGAACTGGCCGGCTGCTCCCTGGTCGGCGGCGAGACGGCCGAGATGCCCGGCATGTACGAGGGCGAAGATTACGACCTGGCCGGCTTCTGCGTCGGTGTGGTGGAAAAGAGCGAAATCATCGACGGATCGACCGTGGCGGCCGGCGATGCACTGATCGCCCTGCCCTCCTCCGGCCCTCATTCCAACGGCTATTCGCTGATTCGCAAGATCATCGAAGTCGCCGGCGCCGACATCGAACACATCAAGCTCGACGGCAAGCCGCTGACCGAGCTGTTGATGGCGCCGACCCGCATCTACGTCAAACCGCTGCTCAAGCTGATCAAGGACACCGGGGCGGTCAAGGCAATGGCGCACATCACCGGCGGCGGCCTGCTGGACAACATTCCACGGGTACTGCCCGAAGGCAGCCAGGCGGTCATCGACGTCGCCAGCTGGCAGCGTCCGGCGGTCTTCGACTGGCTGCAGCAGCAGGGCAACGTCGAGGAGCATGAGATGCACCGCGTGCTGAACTGCGGTGTGGGCATGGTCATCTGCGTTGCCCAGGCTCAGGTCGACACGGTCCTGGCGAACCTGCGCGCTGGCGGCGAGCAGCCCTGGGTGATCGGGGAAATCGGCACCGCCGCCGGCAGCGACCGGGTCGTGCTGAACAACCTGAAAGCCCATTAATGTCGGCCACCTGCGCAGTGGTCGTGCTGATTTCGGGCAGCGGCAGCAACCTGCAGGCGCTGATCGACAGCCTCGGCACGGACAACCCGGTGCGCATCGCTGCCGTCGTGTCCAACCGGGAGGACGCGTTCGGCTTGCAGCGTGCCCAGGCGGCGGGGATTCCCACCCACGTGGTCCAGCACCGGGAATACGCTGACCGAGAAGCCTTCGACGCCGCGCTGCGCGAAGTCATCGATAGGCATCAGCCACAGCTGGTGGTGCTGGCGGGCTTCATGCGCATCCTGACGCCCGGCTTCGTCCGGCATTATCACGGGCGTCTGCTGAATATCCACCCGTCGCTGCTGCCGAAACACAAGGGCCTGGACACCCATCGCCGTGCCCTCGAGGCGGGTGATGGCGCGCATGGCTGCAGCGTGCACTTCGTCACCGAGGAGCTGGACGGCGGCCCCGTGGCAGTCCAGGCCAGGTTCCCCATCGCTGCCGGGGATACGGTTGTCCAGCTGACCGACCGCGTGCATGCGGCCGAACATGTCATCTACCCACTTGCCGTGCGCTGGTTCGCCGAAGGCCGCTTGCGCCTCGCCGAACAAGGCGCGATGCTGGACGGCGTCCTACTGCCGGCCACCGGCCATTCGCTCAGAACCTAGGAGAACTTATGCGTCGCGCCTTGCTGCTCGCCCTCGCCGTGCTGGCCCTGCCGGTCCAGGCTCTGGAGCTCAAGCCTTTTTCCGCCAGCTACACGGCTGACTGGAAGCAGGTTCCGGTCAGTGGCACCGCCCAGCGCAGCCTGGAGAAGCTGGACGCCGGCGCCTGGCGACTGGACTTCGAGGCCTCGATGCTGGTCGCCAGCTTCAATGAACGCAGCACCTTCAAGGTCGAGGGCGATCGTTTCGTGCCGCAGAGCTATCGCCTCAAGCGCAGCGGCCTGGGCAAGGGCAAGACGATCAAGTACGACTTCGACTGGACGGCCAAGCAGGTCGTTGGCGAGGACCGCGGCGACCCGGTCAAACTGCCGCTCAACACCGGGCTGCTGGACAAGTCCACCTACCAGATCGCGCTCCAGCAGGCGGTGGCGGCCGGCGAGCAGAGCATGAGCTACCAGGTGGTCGACGGCGATGAGGTGGAGACCTACGACTTCCGCGTGCTGGGTGAAGAGGAAGTCAGCACCAAAGCCGGTCAAGTCGACGCAATTAAGGTCGAGCGGGTTCGCGATCCGACGCAGAGCAAGCGCCAGACCATCCTCTGGTTCGCCAAGGATTGGGATTACCTGCTGGTCCGCCTGCATCAGATCGAAAAGGACGGCAAGGAATACCAGATCATGCTCGAAGAAGGCACCGTGGACGGCAAACGCGTCAAAGGTGACTGACCCGCATCGGGCCGGTCAGCCGGCCCGCCCCTCTCTTGCCCACCGTCGAGTGCCCCCATGCCTGCCTTGCGCGCCGTCTCGCTGCTCGTTCTGCTGCCGGTCTTCGCCGGCTGCCAATCGCTGCCCTGGAGCCAGGCGCCCAGCGCGCCGCCGACCGAGCGACTGCAGGGCGAAGTGACTCGCAGCGAGGGCGCATTGCTGCTGCACACCTGCGAAGGCGCCCGGGCCGTCGAATTGCTCGATGTCGGCGGCACGGGCGTGCCCGACGATGCGCTGGCATTGCTGGGTGGCAGCGCCCTGCCACTGTTCGCTGACCTTCGCGGCCAGCTCCACTCGCCGTCCCGAGGTCGCCAGCAGTTGCGGGTAAGCCAGGTATATCGCCTGGAGCCGGCACGAAACGGCTGCGGCGCCGGCGACTTCGACACGCTGGTTGTGCACGCCTCAGGCCATGCGCCGGACTGGCGCGTACAGATCAACCCCGAGGGCCTGCTGCTCGAACGCCCCAGCCACGAGCCGCTGGCCGTGCCCTACCTGGAAGAACAACTGCCTGCCGGGCAAAGCAGCTTCAGCAGCGAAGCCAATGGGCAGCGCATTGACCTGTGGGTCGCCCCGCAACGTTGCGTCGATCGCGCCACCGGCGCCGTCAGCCACCTGACCGCCGAGCTTCGGCTCGATGAGCAGACCCTGCGCGGCTGCGCCTATGCAGGCGGCGCCCGCGACCAATGACCCTTTCGGCGCGCGACTCAACGCGCCCCGATGCTTCGAAGAACCGGATCATGAACCACGACCTGACCCTGCTGCAGCCCTACCCCTTCGAGAAACTTCGCGCCCTGCTGGCCGACGCACAGCCGCCGGCGGCCAAGCGCCCGATCGCGCTGTCTATCGGCGAGCCGAAACACCCGTCGCCCAACTTCGTCGCCCAGGCGCTGGCCGACAATCTCGACCAGCTGTCGGTCTACCCGACCACCCTGGGCATTCCAGCGCTTCGCCAGGCCATCGCCAGCTGGTGCGAGCGCCGCTTCGCGCTTCAAGCCGCCAGCCTCGACCCGGCGCGGCATGTGCTACCGGTCAACGGCACGCGCGAAGCGCTGTTCGCCTTTACCCAGGCCGTGGTCAACCGTAGCCCCGGCGCGCTGGTAGTCAGCCCGAACCCGTTCTATCAGATCTACGAAGGCGCCGCGCTGCTGGCAGGTGCGACTCCGCACTACCTGCCGTGCACGGCGGAAAACGGCTTCAATCCGGACTTCGATGCCGTCTCGCCCGAGACCTGGCAACGCACCCAGATCCTGTTTCTCTGCTCGCCGGGCAACCCCACCGGGGCACTGGTGCCGATCGACGTGCTGGAAAAACTGATTGCGCTGGCCGACGAACACGACTTCGTGATTGCCGCGGACGAATGCTACAGCGAGCTATATTTTGACGAGCAGCATCCCCCTGCCGGGCTGCTGTCGGCTTGCGCGAAACTCGGACGCAATGATTTCAAGCGCTGCGTGGTCTTCCATAGCCTGTCCAAACGCTCGAACCTGCCGGGCCTGCGATCAGGATTCGTTGCCGGCGATGCGGACATTCTCAAGGCATTTTTGCTCTACCGCACGTATCACGGCTGCGCCATGCCGGTGCAGACCCAACTGGCCAGCATCGCCGCGTGGGACGACGAGGCCCACGTCGAGGCCAACCGCCACCTGTACCGGGAAAAATTCGACGCCGTGCTGGAAATTCTTGCACCGGTCATGGACGTCGAGCGGCCCGATGGCGGCTTCTACCTGTGGCCCAGGACGCCTGTCAGCGACCCCCTGTTCACCCGCGAACTGTTTGCCCGGGAGCACGTCACCGTGGTACCCGGCTCCTATCTGTCGCGCGAAGTAGAGGGCTTCAACCCCGGGGCCGGCCGGGTGCGCATGGCACTGGTCGCGCCGCTCGCTGAATGCATCGAGGCCGCGCAGCGAATCCGTACTTTCATCGGCACACTTTAGTACTGGTCAAGGCCGGCGAGCCGGCCGCGTACTGCCGGCGAACCGGGTCAGGCGACGCCCGGCGGGATCTTGTCCTTGCCGTAGTCACGGAGCTTTTCGAGATTCTCCGGTTTCATGTGCTCGGGAATATCCGCCTTGCCGGGTTCGTCGCGGCGTTCGCGCTCGAGTTCGTGACCATCACGCTGCTGTGGCTGGTTCATATTGAATCCCCCTTGGGTCTAGATCGCGTGCTCTTCCCAGATCAGTTCACCGTCGTCGTCGACTTCCCGCACCTTGGTCAACGCCGCTTCGGCCGCCACGTCCGCCTCGGACGCCAGGTCGTAGCGCTGGCCGTTGGCGACCGTGAACACGCGTGCGGTGTCATCGGTGCCGCGCCGCTTGACCGCGATCACGGCCTCGAAGCCATCATCGGCGGGAACGGCGGACGAAATCGCCTCGTGGTGCTCGAAATGCTTGCGTGCCATACCTGACCTCATCGTTATGGGTGTGATCAATGGACAACGCCAACCGCTGAAAAGGTCGTACGCCGAACAGACTGGGCTGAACCGTCGCCGCGACCGCGACTCCACAGAGCAATGCACCCAGTTTTCAGGAGTCCTGCCATGCCTTTTACCGAACACTATTCCCCGGACGCGCCATCACGCGCTGCGGTCGATGCGCTCGATGGCTGCACCCTGCTCGAATTCGGCACCGGCTGGTGCGGCCATTGCCGCGCGGCGCAACCGCTGCTGGCGAACGCCCTGCAAGCGCGCAATCTGCGTCACCTGAAAATCGAGGACGGCCCCGGCCGGCCGCTGGGCCGTTCGTTCCGCGTCAAGCTGTGGCCGACACTGATCCTGATGCGCCAGGGCATCGAGCTGGGGCGCGTGGTACGGCCTACCCAGGCAGCGGCCATCGACGAACTGCTCGACCTGACTGAGGGCGACACCGCCTGAATCGACACGCATTGGCGGATCAACGCTGCCACCGGAGACGTTCGCTGCGGGGCAGCTTTGTGCGCATCGTGGCATAATCCGCGGCCCAGCCAGGAGACCGCGGAGCCTGACAATGCCCGATCGAAACGAAGGACTTTGCCTCTACGGCATCAAGGCGTGCGACACCATGAAGAAAGCCCGGACCTGGCTTGACCAGCACGGGCTGACGTACCGCTTTCACGACTACAAGAGCGCCGGCATCGACCGCGCCCACCTGCAGGCCTGGTGCGACGAGCACGGCTGGCAGACCGTCCTGAACCGCGCGGGCACCACCTTCCGCAAGCTGGACGATGCGCAGAAAGCTGACCTTGATCAGCAGAAGGCCATCGAGCTGATGCTGGCCCAGCCATCGATGATCAAACGTCCGGTACTGGATCTGGGCGACCGGACCCTGATCGGCTTCAAGCCGGATACCTACGCTGCCCAAAAACTGGCAGCCCAGAACTGAGACCGCTCGCCGTAAACGAGCGCGACTGATAAAAAAGGACCCCCCATGAGCACATCGCTTTTCAGCCTGGCGTTTGGCGTCGGCACTCAGAATCGCCAGGGCAGCTGGCTCGAAGTCTTCTACGCACAGCCGCTGCTGCGGCCGGCCGGCGAGCTGGTCGATGCCATTGCCCCGCTGCTGGGCTACGCCGGTGGCAACCAGGCCATCGCCATCACCACCACTCAGGCTGCCCAACTGGCCGATGCCATCAAGCCGATCGACAGCGTCCAGCACGCTCTGCTGACGCGCCTGGCCGAGAGCCAGCGTCCGCTGGTAGTCACCCTTCTGGCCGACGATTCCGCGCTGACTTCAACGCCCGAGGCCTACCTCAAGCTGCACCTGATCTCCCATCGACTGGTCAAGCCGCACGGCTTGAACCTCACCGGCATCTTCCCGCTGCTGCCCAACGTCGCCTGGACCAACCAGGGCGCGGTGGACCTGGCCGAGCTGGCCGAGCGCCAACTCGAGGCACGCCTCAAGGGTTATCTGCTGGAAGTGGTCTCGGTGGACAAGTTTCCGAAGATGACCGACTACGTGGTGCCGGCCGGTGTGCGCATCGCCGACAGCGCGCGGATCCGCCTTGGCGCCTATGTCGGCGAAGGCACTACGGTGATGCACGAGGGCTTCATCAACTTCAACGCCGGCACCGAAGGCCCGGGCATGATCGAAGGTCGCGTCTCGGCTGGGGTATTCGTCGGCAAGGGCTCGGACCTCGGCGGCGGCTGCTCGACCATGGGCACCCTGTCCGGCGGCGGCAACATCGTCATCTCGGTGGGTGAAGGCTGCCTGATCGGGGCCAACGCCGGCATCGGCATCCCGCTGGGTGACCGCAACACCGTAGAATCAGGCCTGTACATCACCGCCGGCACCAAGGTGAACCTGCTCGATGAGCAAGGCGAACTCGTCAAGGTGGTCAAGGCCCGCGAACTGGCCGGCCAGACCGACCTGCTGTTCCGCCGCAATTCGCTGACCGGCGCGGTCGAATGCAAGACGCACAAATCCGCGATCGAGCTGAACGAAGCGCTGCACGCGCATAACTGAGCCAAAAAGCCGATCGAAGCGCTAAAGGCTGAAGGCCGGACGATGGGCAGCCCCGCGTTCCACTCCAGCCTCCAGCCGCTTCAGGCACAGGCCATAGGACGAAAACGATGCCGCTTCTATCTCCCTGGCGTGCCGACTTTCCTGCCCTGGCCATCCTTGAATCGCAGGGTCAGACCTACCTCGACAGTGCCGCGACCGCGCAGAAACCGCAGGCGCTGATCGACGCCCTCACCGGCTATTACACCTGTGGCACCGCCAACGTGCATCGCGCCCAGCACCAGCCCGCCGAGCGCGCCACCCGCGCGTTCGAGGACGCGCGGATCAAGGTCGCGCGCTGGCTGAATGCGGCCTGTCCCACCGAGATCGTCTTCACCCGCGGCGCCACCGAGGCGCTGAATCTACTTGCCTACGGGCTGGAACACCTGGTCGAAGCAGGCGACGAGATCGTCGTCAGCGCCGTCGAGCACCACGCCAACCTGCTGCCCTGGCAGCAGCTGGCCAGGCGCCGCGAGGCCAGGCTGGTCGTGCTGCCGCTGGATGCCCGCGGGTGCGTCGACATGGACACGGCGACATCGCTCATCGGCCCGCGCACCCGGCTGCTGGCGGTCAGCCAGCTGTCCAATGTGACCGGGACCTGGCAGCCACTGGCCGAGCTGCTGCCCCTGGCCAAGGCGCAGAACGCGCTGACTGTGGTCGATGGTGCGCAGGGCGTGGTCCACGGTCGCCACGACATGCAGGCACTGGCCTGCGATTTCTATGTACTGTCCAGCCACAAGCTCTACGGACCGGAAGGTGTCGGCGCGCTCTATGGGCGTGGCGAGTCGCTGCTCAAGCTCAAGCACTGGCAGTTCGGTGGCGAAATGGTCCGCATCGCCGACTATCAGCACGCTGAATTCCACGCGGCGCCGTTGGGCTTCGAAGCCGGCACGCCGCCCATCGGCGGGGTAATCGGCCTGGGCGCGACACTTGACTACCTGTCGAAACTCGACGCGGCCGCGGTCACAGGCCACGAACAGACGCTGCACATGAAATTGCTCGCCGGGCTGACGGTACGCGACGGGGTCAAGCTGCTCGGCGAGCCGCAGGTCGCCCTGGCGAGCTTCACCGTAGCCGGTATCCATCATGGCGACCTGGCCCATCTGCTCACAGAACAGGGCATCGCCGTGCGCAGCGGCACCCATTGCGCGCAGCCGCTGTTGAAGACGCTGGGCGTGGACGGGGCGACCCGCGTATCCCTCGGACTGTACAACAATGGTGACGACCTGGAACGCTTCTTCGGCGCGCTGGACAGGGCGCTGGAGATACTTCGATGACCGGCCTGCCGGGGCCGGCGGCCGACGCCCTGGCGTCCTTTCAGCAGGCCGCCGGCTGGGAACAGCGCGCGCGCCTGTTGATGCAATGGGGCGACCGGCTCGAGCCGCTCGCTGATGCCGAGCGCAGCGATGGCAACCTGGTGACCGGCTGCGACAGCAAGGTCTGGCTGGTTGGCGAACACCGCGGTGACGGCTGGCACTTTCGCGGCACCAGCGAGGCACGGCTGTTGCGCGGCCTGCTCGCGGTGCTGCTGGTCCGGGTCGATGGGCTGGCCGCAGGCGAACTGCAGCGACTCGACGTGACGGAGTGGTTCGATCAGCTGGGGCTTTCCCGGCAGCTCAGCCCGTCCCGGGCCAACGGGATGAACGCCGTGCTGGCGCGAATGCGCGCGCTGGCAACTGCGGACTGAACGAACCGGCCTTCAGCTACCGGCAGCGCCGGGCGTGCGTTCCGATGGCCGCCGCGCCCCGGCGACCAGCTTGTCTACCGCCCGCGCCGCTGCCGCCAGGCCAAAGCTGGCGGTAACCATCATCGCTGCGCCGAAACCGCCGGCGCAGTCGAGCTTCACGCCCTCCCCTACGAACTGCTTGCTCTGGCACACGCCACCGTCCGGTTTGGGGTAGCGCAGCTGTTCGGTGGAAAACACACAGGGCACGCTGTAGGTGCGCCCGGGAGTGCGCGAGAAGTTGTACTCGCGGCGCAGCAGCGAGCGCACCTTTGCCGCCAGGGGGTCATTGAAGGTCTTGTTCAGATCGGTGACCTGGATCTGTGTCGGATCCACTTGTCCACCGGCACCGCCCGTGGCGATGATCTGGATCTTGCGACGCTTGCACCAGGCGATCAGCGCGGCCTTGGCCGGCACGCTGTCGATGCAGTCGATGACGCAATCGAGCTGCTCGGTGATGTACTCGGCCATGGTCTCGCGGGTGACGAAGTCGGCGATCGCATGCACCAAACATGCAGGATTGATGGCCCTGATCCGCATCGCCATCTCGTCGACCTTGGGCTTGCCAACGGCCCCTTCCAGCGCATGCACCTGGCGATTGGTATTGGTGATGCAGACATCGTCCAGATCGAACAGGCTGATCTCGCCGACACCGCTGCGCGCCAGCGCCTCCGCTGCCCAGGAACCGACCCCGCCGATGCCGACCACCGCCACATGGGCAGCCCTTAGGCGCTTGAGCCCCTCGGTGCCGTACAGGCGGGCGATCCCGCCGAACCGTTGATCGTCGATGGCCATGTCGTTCCCCGAAAAATACCGCGCGATTATAGGCGCTTCGCCAGAGCCGACACAGCCTAGGCCGCCTTTGCACAGCGCCATCGCGACGCATGGCAGCCGGATGACCGCGGTCGCTGAATGCCTTCCCGAACGCGCCCGGGTGCGGCCGGTTTGCTTTAATATGACGCCCCTTTCCCGCCTTGCCCCGGAGCCGTGATGACTGCCGCCGCCCTCTCCCCGACCCTCGAACTGGCCTGTGAGCTGATCAATCGACCGTCGGTCACGCCGTTGGACGAGGGCTGCCAACAGCTGATGAGCGAGCGCCTGGCTGCCTGCGGTTTCGCCATCGAGCCGATGCATATCGAGGACGTGGAGAACTTCTGGGCGATCCGCGGCAACGAAGGGCCGGTGCTGTGCTTCGCCGGCCACACAGATGTGGTTCCCACCGGCCCATTGCAGGCCTGGCAGAACCCGCCATTCTTGGCGCGTATCGACGAGCACGGCATGCTCCACGGCCGTGGCGCAGCCGACATGAAGGGCAGCCTGGCGTCGATGATCATCGCCGTGGAACGCTTTTCCGCCGACTATCCCGCGCACAAGGGCCAGATTGCCTTTCTCATCACCAGCGACGAAGAAGGCCCGGCCCACCATGGCACCAAGGCGGTGGTAGAACGGTTGCGCGAACGCGGTCAACGGCTGGACTGGTGCATCGTCGGCGAGCCGTCGAGTACCAAGCTGGTCGGTGACGTGGTCAAGAACGGTCGGCGTGGCTCGCTCGGCGGCACCCTGACCGTGCGCGGCCAGCAGGGCCACGTGGCCTACCCGCATCTGGCGAAAAACCCCATCCACCTCGCCGCGCCGGCACTCGCGGAACTGGCTGCCGAGCACTGGGACGACGGAAACGCCTTCTTCCCGCCGACCAGCTTCCAGATTTCCAACCTGAATTCAGGTACCGGCGCGACGAATGTGATTCCTGGCACCCTGGAAGCGGTGTTCAACTTCCGCTTTTCCACCGAGTCCACCGTTGAAGGTCTGCAGCAACGCACCGCGGCCATCCTCGACAAGCACGGCCTGGACTGGCACCTGGACTGGGCGCTGTCCGGCCTGCCCTTCCTCACCGAACCAGGTGAACTGCTCGACGGCGTGGCCGCGGCCGTCCGTAGCGTCACCGGTCGCGAAACCACCGCCTCGACCAGCGGGGGCACCTCCGACGGCCGCTTCATCGCCACACTCGGCACCCAGGTGGTCGAACTCGGTCCGGTCAACGCGACGATTCATCAGGTCGACGAGCACATCCTCGCCAGCGACCTCGACCTGCTGACCGAAATCTATTACCAGACCCTGGTCAACCTGCTCGCATGCTGATCTGCCCGCTCTGCCAGGGCGCGCTCGCCGCCATCGACAACGGCGTCGCCTGCCCGGCCAACCACCGTTTCGATCGGGCCCGTCAGGGTTATCTCAATTTGCTGCCGGTGCAGCACAAGAACAGCCGCGACCCCGGCGACAACCAGGCCATGGTCGAAGCCCGCCGGCGCTTCCTCGACGGCGGCCACTATGCGCCGCTGGCCGCGCGGCTGGCCCACCTGGCCGCCGAGCGCTCGCCGAGTCGCTGGCTGGATATCGGCTGCGGCGAGGGCTACTACACGGCGCAGATTGCCCAGGCATTACCTGGCGCCGATGGCTACGCGCTGGACATCTCCCGCGAGGCCGTCAAGCGCGCCTGCAGACGTTCCCCGCAGCTCGAGTGGCTGGTAGCGAGCATGGCCCGGGTGCCACTGGCCGATGCCAGTTGCGACCTACTGGCCAGCATCTTCAGCCCGCTAGACTGGAACGAAGCCCGTCGTCTGCTCACTCCCGGCGGCGGGCTGTTGCGCATGGGCCCGACCCGCGAACATCTGTGGGAACTGCGCGAGCTGCTCTATGACGAAGTTCGCGCCTACGATGACCAAAAGCACCTCTCACTGATTCCCGACGGCATGCATCTGGCCCATAGCGAAACACTGACCTACCTGCTTCAGCTCGACGATCCGCAAGCCCGCGCCGACCTGTTGGCCATGACCCCTCATGGCTGGCGCGCGAGCGCCGAACGCCGGACGAGGGTGATCGAGGCGCCGCTCAAGGTTCGGGTTGCGATACGCTACGATTGGATCGAGCGAGACCGTTAGCACTCTTCAGGACGCAACCAACTGCGTCGCCCCAAAACTCACAGGCTTGCTCTCACACACAAGGTCACCCGCCCATGCGTCAACCGGATATCGAGATCTACCTCAGGGACGCCAGCCAGGACGCCGTTACCGAATGGCTCAGCCAGGCGATCGCGCCTTGCTCGCCGTGGCAGCCCAAAGGCAACACATTCAAGTGCAAGGCCGGCGACATTCCTGTGATTTGGCTGCCAAAGGCCGTCGGCAAGTGGCACGGGCTGTTGTTGGAAAGCGACGCGACGCCATGGGCTGACGATGTCGCCTGTGCCCGCGCTGCCCACCAGGCGCTGGGGGTGGAAATCCGCTGCGCGCCCGGCGGGTGGCAGGAAGAGGAAGCGGTGGAAGACGCCGACCGCTGGATCAGCATCAGCGAACGCGGCGAAGCGGAAATCCTCTGGCGCACGGACTGAGCCCTTGCATCGGCTGGCGCAACGCCAGCCTCCCTTGGCCTAACCCAACCGTCTCAGGTGTCGTTCACTCGGCGCGCCCGATGGGAAAGAAGCGTCCCTGGCTCCAGACGCCCAGCCAGCTGTCACCCTCGATCTCATGCGGCACCGCCAGTTCGACCAACTGGTAGAACACATTGCGATGGATCAGCGCTTCCAGGTTAGACCGCACCAGCACATAAGGCGCTGGCTCTTGGGTCTCCGAATTCAGCTCGACCCGTATCGGATGGTCCGCCCCGGCCTCCGCCTCGTCACCGACATTGGTAACGAAGCGCAGGACCTGCGCCTCCCCGCTGCCCTCGACCAGCAGCTCGGTAGCCACGAAGGGCGCGTCTTCCACGGTAATGCCCACCTTCTCCACCGGCGTTACCAGGAAATAGTCGTCGCCGTCACGCCGGATCACCGTCGAAAACAGCCGGACCATGGCCGGACGCCCGATCGGTGTGCCCATGTAGTACCAGCGCCCGTCACGCGCGATGCGCATGTCCAGGTCGCCGCAGAATGGTGGGTTCCACAGATGCACCGGCGGCAGGCCCTTGCTCTGCGTCCGGCTGATCTGCTCGAGCAGATTCGCGGCCTTTCCAGCTTCGCTCATGTGCGCTCCTTAGCGACTCAGGCCAGTCAGGCGCCGGGCGTAATCGCGCAAGGGCGGGCCCAGTAAGACCTGTGGCGTCGCATCGTAAATATTCAGCAGCCCCCCGCGACTGCGGATCCGCGCCGTATCGACCAGGTAGCGATTACCGGTCTCGATCAGCATCAACTGGATCACGCTCGTATCGACACCCAGGCGATCCAACGCGCGCTGATCGTCGAGCTCGTCGAAACTGCCGATACGGTCATCCGCCGCGGCGAATCGCGTGTACAGCAAGTAATGGGCACCGACCGCCCTCGCTTGGTTCAATGCTTCTTCGAGCCCGGCCGGCTCGGCCGCGCGCCTGACCAAGGGAAAATATTCGACGAAGCCCTTGAACGCCTCCTCGCCTACCACGTTCGGCCGCGGATAGGCATTGCCGGGCGGGACGAAGTGACCCTGGGCAATGTAGATGAACGAGTCCGGCTGCAGCCGCCAGGAAGCCGACCGCACCGTGTCGCTGTGGTCAAGCACACCCACGTCGCTGAGCTGGTATCGCGCACCCTCGGCCAGGTCACTGACGTTCATGCAGCCGCTCAACGCGAGCACAGCCACGATAAGGCTCACCACTTTCATTGACCGCTCCTGCTGCTGACGGAAAACCGACGAATCGGGCGAGGCAATGCACTAACCACGCCAGTTCTGGCCGGAAGCGCTGCGTCGGTGTGGCCGCCCGGCCGATGCCGAACCGCATTGCGGATTCGTATACGCACTCACCGCGCCGGTGTTCATCGAGTCGTTCCGCTTTATGGTGCTGGCAAGCCAGACACGGAACAACCCGAACAACAACCTGCCGCAGTTCGTCCAGCAGCTGGGGATGTTGATGACCTCCCGGCACGCTACGACCTTCCTAGTTGGCGAATAATTCACCGAAACCGATACCAACCCGTGGGTGACGGCTGATCTGGCTACCCCAGAGCGGCCAGCGCAAGTCCATGGTCACACGATGGAGAAACAGGAAGGTGCGCCCCCAGCCGACGCCGCCAGACCCGCATAGGTTTCGTATCGCCAGGCGCCGCCAAGACTGCCGTGAGTCGCTTTCGCGGATGGTCACCGCACTGACCTCGGCCGGGGTCAGCGTGCTGGTGACGTCGGAGCTGGAAGACCGCTACACCAATTTGCGCTTCAGCCCTTACGGAACGGCCTTTCTCACTGACGCCATCATCGTCCAGCGCTACATCGAGGTGGAGAGCCGCTTGCTGCGCATCATGGCGGTGATCAAGGTACGGGCCAGCGCCCAAGAGTTGCGCCAGTATCGCATCGACGACGGCCTGCACATCGGCGAGATGCTGGCGGATCAGGAAGGCCTGCTCGGGTGTCGCCCCAGCAGCCGACACCCGAGCACGGGCGAGGTGTAATCCAAAACGACAGCCTTGGCCGGGCAGTTATCGCGCTCGGCGCGCATCCCGCGCGACGGCAACCTTGCGCCCTCTACCGCAACCGCCAGCGACGCCGGCGGTCGGTCAGTCGCGCTTGCGCTTGTTGCCCATGCGCACGCCAATGTCCATCAGGAACTGGAAGAAGCCTTCCTGATCCTCGAGCACGTTGCTCCAGAACGGCGAGTGATAGAGCGCCACCGCGCCATGCACCAGTGCCCAGGCCGCGCAATAGTGGAAATACGGTGGCACGTCTTCGAGCTTGCCTTCGTCGATGCGACCTTTGATCAGCTGTGTCAGGTGCTCGAAGTTCGAGGCGCGAATCCGGTGCAGCTCCTCCACCATGTCCGGGACCTGATTGCCCTTGACCACCTTCTCCTCGAGCCGGTCGAACAGCCGGTAGCGTTGCGGGTCACGCATGCGGAACTCGAAGTAGGCGCGCGACAATGCCTCCTTGTCCTGATCCAGGCTTGGCGAGTGCAGCAGTTCGTTGAGGTCGCGCTCGTAATCGAGCATCAGCCGGAGGTAGATCTCCGCCTTCGACTTGAAGTGCTTGTAGATGGTGCCTTTGCCGATACCGACCCTGTCGGCGATCATCTCGACGGTCACGCTGTCTTCCCCCTGTTCGAGGAACAGCTGGAGAGCCGTATCGAGGATCTCTTGTTCGCGGCGACGGAATTCGCGGACCTTGCGGGATTCGTTTTGCATAAGCGGCTGCAGTTGAAGTAGAAGCGGAAGATTATGCCTATTTAGTCAGAAAAAGCACGGAACATTGCCCATGAGTCCATTAGATGACGAATTTCCCCAAATCGACGGGTTGCGCTACCTGAACCACGCTGCCGTCGCGCCCTG
The DNA here is from genome assembly GCA_032064305.1 of Pseudomonas sp. GTDB lineage: Bacteria > Pseudomonadota > Gammaproteobacteria > Pseudomonadales > Pseudomonadaceae > Stutzerimonas. The sequence continues at coordinate 76,070 of DAMBNU010000007.1, forward strand.
GCCTCAACGAGCGGTCTCGGCCGTCAGCGCCTTTGCTGAACAGAACGCCACGCTGGGTGCGCGTGACTATCCGCAGTGGCTGCTGGTGGAAACCCGCCTGCGCCAACGCCTCGCACGGCTGCTCAACGCTTCCGGAACAGATGATCTCGCACTGGTGAAGAACACCTCGGAAGCCTTGTCGTTCGTGGCCTTTGGCCTGGACTGGAACGCCGGCGATCAGGTGGTGATCAGCGACGAGGAGTTTCCGTCCAATCGGGTCGTCTGGGAGGCGCTCAAGCCTCGCGGCGTCGACGTCATTCAGGTTGGCCTCAAGGGCGACGATCCCGAAGCCGCCCTGCTCGCCGCCTGTGGTCCCAAGGTCCGCCTGATGTCCATCAGCGCCGTGCAGTATGCCAGCGGGCTGCGGCTCGACCTGGCCAGGCTTGGTGAAGGCTGCGAGCAGCGTGGCGTGCTGTTCTGCATCGATGCCATCCAGCAGCTCGGCGCGCTGCCGTTCGATGTGCAGCGCTACCGCTGCGCCTTCGCCATGGCCGATGGGCACAAATGGATGCTCGGCCCGGAAGGGCTCGGGGTGTTCTACTGCCGCAGCGACTGGCGCGAGCGCCTGCAGCTCCACGAATTCGGCTGGCACATGCTCGAACAGGCCGGCGACTACGATCGCGCCGACTGGCAACCGGCACGCAGTGCCCGACGCTTCGAGTGCGGCAGCCCCAACATGCTCGGGGCCATGGCGCTGGACGCAAGCCTCTCGCTGCTCGAGCAAGTGGGCATGCAGGAGGTCGGCCAACGGCTTGAGCAGAACGTCGGCCAGCTGTACCAGGCGCTGGCGGTCATGCCCAGGGTCGAACTGCTCAGCCCGGCCGCCCCTGAGCGGCGGGCGGGCATCCTGACCTTCAGGGTCGAGGGCATGGACAATCCGAACCTGTTCGAACAGCTCAAGGCACAGCAGATCGTCTGTGCCATGCGCGGGGGTGGCGTGCGTCTGTCTCCGCATTTCTACACCCGGGCGGAGGTCATCGAACAGACGCTGGCCAGCATTCATGCTCTGGCGAAAGGCTGAGCGATCAGCCTGCGGGCGACTATTCCAAATCCGTTTAAGTAATGTCGGCAATCTGACAGCAGACTTCGCGTTACGGACCAATACTTCAGTCACTGGCCGTGCAACTCCCCCAATGCCCGGCCAGTTGAGGAAGCGAGGAACGTGACCTCATTTACTCCTAATGGTCTTGGCCCGGCTCCTCTGGAGGCCGGGTTTTTTTTGGCGCTTCCCGGAGGTTCAGCCGATGGCGCCTACCGGGTGCCGGGCGCGCCGAATGCGAAAGCAGCCCCAGATGAACAGCACCCAGAATGGGATGGCGATGATCGAGGTCCGCAGGCCGGGCATGGACAGCATGATCGCCGCGATCAGCAGCACGAACGCCAGGCAGAGGTAGTTGCTCAGGGGCGACCAGAAGGCCTTGAAGGACGGCTCGATGCCTTGCGCCGTCATCGCCTTGCGGAATTTCAGGTGCGCCAGACTGATCATTGCCCAGTTGATCAGCAGTGCGGCTACCACCAGCGACATGAGCAATTCCAGTGCGGACTGTGGCAGGAGGTAATTGACCAGTACGCAGAGCAGCGTGATCAACGCCGAGAAGGCAATGGCCAGCACCGGCACACCGCGGCGATTCACCCGCATCATCATCCTCGGCGCGTCGCCCTGCTCGGCCAGGCCATAGAGCATGCGGCTGTTGCAATAGACACCGCTGTTATAGACCGACAGCGCAGCGGTCAGCACCACGAAGTTGAGGATATGCGCCGCCGTGTCGCTCCCGATCAGCGAGAATATCTGCACGAAGGGACTACCGCTGTAAGGATCACTGGCCGAGCCCAGGGTCTGCAACAGCGTATCCCAGGGGTACAGCGCCAGCAGCACGCTCAGCGCGCCGATGTAGAAGATCAGGATGCGGTAGACGACCTGGTTGATCGCCTTGGGAATCACGGTTTTCGGATCGGACGCCTCGGCTGCTGTGATGCCCACCAGTTCGAGCCCGCCAAAGGAGAACATGATGATGGCCAGCGCCATCACCATCCCGCTGACGCCGTTGGGAAAGAAGCCGCCGTGGCTCCAGAGGTTGCTGAAGCTCGCCTGCTCGCCACCGCGTCCGCTGAACAACAGGTAAAGCCCCAGCACGATCATGCCGACGATGGCACCGACCTTGATGATGGCAAACCAGAACTCGGTTTCCCCGAACGCCCGCACGTTGACCAGATTGATCAGGTTGATCAGCACGAAGAACGCCGCGGCGGTGGCCCAGGTAGGCACATCCGGCCACCAGAACTGCACGTATTTGCCCACAGCGGTGAGCTCGGCCATGCCCACCAGCACGTACAGTACCCAGTAATTCCACCCGGAAAGAAAGCCGGCGAATGGCGTCCAATAGCGATGGGCGAAGTGGCTGAAGGAACCGGCTACTGGCTCCTCTACGATCATTTCGCCGAGCTGCCGCATGATCAGGAAGGCGATCAGGCCGCCGATGGCGTAGCCGAGGATCATCGACGGGCCCGCGCTGCGCAACACGCCTGCCGAGCCGAGGAACAACCCGGTGCCGATGGCGCCACCCAGCGCAATCAGCTGTATATGGCGGTTTTTCAGGCCGCGTTCAAGCGGCCCGGTATGCAGCGTTTCGCGGGACATGCCATCACCCTGTCAGGTCGGTGACCGGCGCGATCACAGGTCACGGGCGCAGGAAGCAGCCAGATGAAAGGATCGAACCGGATGAATGAATGCACGATGCCGCCCGGGCATCGAAGCGGCGGCGATTGTACACGGCATCGCCCATGGCGGATCGGCCAGCCCTGCCCCGCGACGCTGGGTCGCGATCAGGCCCTGACCCGGGCAAGGGGAAACAGACGCTTGAAGTTGGCGGTGGTCTGTTCGGCCAGGGTGTCGAACGACACGCCGCGCAGCTCGGCGATGTATGCCGCGACCTCGTGCACGTACTGCGGCAGGTTGGGCTTACCGCGATAGGGCACGGGCGCCAGGTAAGGCGAGTCCGTCTCCACCAGCAGCCGGTCCGACGGGACCTGCCGGGCGACTTCGCGCAGGGCGTCGGCATTGCGAAAGGTGACGATGCCAGACAGCGAGATGTAGTAGCCCATATCCAGGGCGGCACGTGCCATGGCCCAATCTTCGGTGAAACAATGCAGGACGCCGGCCTGCGGCAAGTCCGCATCGGCCAGCAGCGCAAGCGTATCGGCGCGTGCCGCGCGGGTGTGAACGATGACCGGCTTGCCGCAGACGCGGGCGGCATCGAGGTGCAGCCGGAAGGACCTTTGCTGCAGTTCGGCGGCGTCGGGTTCGTAGTGATAATCGAGCCCCGTCTCGCCGATCGCCACGACCTGTGGCTCGTCCAGCTCGCGCAGCAGCCAGTCCAGCGCGGGCTCGCCGCCCGGCGCGAGGTCCAGCGGATGCACGCCAACGGAGCAGTCGACATCGGCATGCTGGCGCGCCAACGCCTTGACCGCCGCGGCGTTCTCGGCGCTGACGCCAATGCAGAGGAAATGCCCTACACCCCGTGCACGGGCGGCATCCAGTGCCGTATCCAGGCAGCCGCCGTGGGCGGTGAGATCGAGACGATCGAGGTGGCAATGCGAGTCGACCAACATGAACAGTCACCAGGAAACAAAGCGGCGATTGTAGAACAAAGTGGTCGCAGGGTCTCGGCCATGCGGCGAGACAGGGCGGTAGCCGGCTGCGGCTACATGGTATGGGTCGGCCGGTCCGACTTCATCGCACCGGCCAGGTAGGTCTCGATCTTGTTACGGGCGGTGGAGTCGCCCTCGTTGAACTGAACACCCACCCCGGCGGCGCGGTTGCCCTGGGCGCCCTTGGGAGTGATCCAGACGACCTTGCCGGCCACTGGAATCTTCTCCGGTTCGTCCATGAGGCTGAGCAGCATGAACACCTCATCACCCAGCTTGTAGTTCTTGTTAGTGGGAATGAACAACCCACCGTGCTTGATGAAGGGCATGAACGCCGCATAGAGCACCGACTTGTCCTTGATGGTCAGGGACAGGATGCCGTTACGCGGACCAAGGTTTGCAGGCAGGCTCATGCGGTATTCCTAACGACGATTGCAAGGATTCTAGCTTGGCCCGGGCAGGCTTGCCCACTGCGCCAACAGCGCTTCGAGAAGCAAGACACGATTGAGGTTGGCCTTGCCCAATACTTTCTGGCGGTGGGCGAGCAGCCAGTCCTGCAGGACCAGCAGGTCGGCAGGCGCGGCTTTCTGCGCCAGATACGGGATCACCTTCTGCATATCTGCGGCGCCGAGCCCCGCTTCATCGCCGGACATCTGGAACCGCAGGATCAGGTGCGCCCATTCGCAAAACCAGTCGAACAACAGCAGCAACGGCAACGGATTCCAGGCTTCGGCGAGCTGACTGGCGGTCTGCTGTCGCTTGAGCAGCTTCTTGATGCCGTCCACCACTTGGGCGCGCATCTCCAGCACGCCCTGCCCGTGCAGCTTGAGCGCTCCCAGCGGTGAGTCGGACGCCAGGGCGAGCAGCTCCTGCCGCTGCGCAACGGCCAAATCGGGCAGTTGCTGAGCCAGCCAGTGCAGGCTCTGATCGCGATTCGGCAGCGGGCAACGCTGCTGCACGCAACGACTCTTGATCGTGGGCAGCAGCCGGCTGGGCTGGTGGCTGATCAGCAGCAGCACCGTGTCGCCGGCAGGCTCCTCGAGGCTTTTGAGCAGGGCATTGGCCGCGTTCAGGTTCATTGCCTCGGCCGGCTCCAGCAGTACGACCTTGCGGCCACCAAGCTGTGCAGTCTGGTTGACGAACCCCACCAACTGCCGCACCTGATCGACGCGTATCGCCTTGTCGGCTTCTTCCGGCTCGAGCACCTGATGGTCCGGGTGCGTACCGGCGCTCAGCAACAGACACCCCTTGCAGCGGCCGCAGGCGCCGTCCGCGACCGGCTGCTGGCAGAGCAGCAACGCCATCAGCCGTTCGGCCAGAGCCCGTTTGCCGATGCCTGCCGGGCCATGCAGCAGATAGGCATGCGCATGCTGTTGACGACTGGCCAGCAGCCGCCATAGCTCGCCCTGCCAGGGCAGCAGGTCAGCCACGCGCGCGCTCCAGGATATCCGGCAGCAGCCCGTCCAGGTCATGCTGCACCGCGCGCAGTGGCTGGCTCGCATCGATCACCCGGTACCGCGCCGGGGCCTGACGAGCCCTGTTCAGGTAGGTGCTGCGCACCGCTTCGAAGAAGGGCAGCCCCTCCTGCTCGAACCGATCGAGCCGGCCGCGCTCCGCCGCACGACTGAGCCCGATCTCCACCGGCAGATCGAAGATGAGCGTGAGGTCTGGGCGCATCTCGCCCTGTACGAAGGTTTCAAGCTGTCCGATGCGCTGCGCCGACAGACCGCGCCCGCCGCCCTGGTAGGCGTAAGTCGCATCGGTAAAGCGGTCGCAAAGCACCACTGCCTGGCGCGCCAGCGCAGGTCTGATTACCTGGGCCAGATGCTGAGCACGCGCCGCGAACACCAGCAGCAGCTCGGTGTCGCTGGCCATGGGTTCGTCGGCGGGCGCGAGCAACAGTTCCCGGACACGCTCGGCCAGCGGCGTGCCGCCAGGCTCACGGGTCAACACCACGTCGAGGCCCTGCTCGCGCAGGCGCTGCGCAAGGTATTCGCGGTTGGTGCTCTTGCCGGCGCCTTCGGGCCCTTCGAGGGTGATGAAGCATCCGGTCACTGGCTTTTCTCACTGGAAGAGGGGGATTGGGGAGCGGGGCTCGAGCGGTAATCGGCGCGCCGCTTGAGCTGATACTCACGCACGGCCTGATTGTGCTCGTTCAGCGTACCGCTGAAGACGTGGCTGCCATCGCCGCGGGCAACGAAGTAGAGGCTGTTGCCCTCCACCGGATGCAGTGCGGCATGGATGGCTTCGCGACCGACCATGGCAATCGGGGTCGGCGGAAGGCCGGCGTTGGTATAGGTGTTGTAGGGCGTGGGCCTGCGAAGGTCGCGACGGGTGATGCGCCCGGTATAGCGCTCGCCCATGCCATAGATCACCGTCGGATCGGTCTGTAGCAGCATGCCGCGGGCGAGCCGGCGCACGAAGACGCCGGCAATCTCGCCGCGCTCGGCGGGTACACCGGTTTCCTTCTCAATGATCGACGCCATGACCAGCGCCTGGTAGGCATCGCCGTACGGCAGGCCCTCGCTGCGCTGCTCCCATTCTTCGGCGAGCACGGCCTCAAGGCGCGAATAGGCACGCTGCAGCAGTTCGAGGTCGCTGACGCCACGCGTGAAGCTGTAGGTATCCGGGAAAAACCGACCCTCGGGGTGCTGCCCAGCATGCCCCAGCCGCGCCATCACCTCCTCGTCGGAAGAAGCGCCAAGGGTCTGTTCCACCGCCGGCAGAGCAGCCAAGGCGGCGCGGACCTGACGGAAGTTCCAGCCTTCGACAATGGTCAGCGTATGCTGCACCACCTCGCCTCGCTGCCAGAGTCCGATCAGGTCGGCCGCGGTCATGCCGGGTCGTAGTGGGTACTCACCACTGTGCAGGGTGTGCGCCGACAGGTTGAGGCGCCAATGTGCACGCAGCCAGAACGAGTCGTCCAGCAAGCCTTCGCGCTCCATCTGCTGGAATAGCCCGCTGGGCGTGTCACCAGGCTGCACGTCGAGGGTGCGGGCGGCCTCGAGCTGCAGCGGCTGCTCCAGCGCGCTGTGGAATTTCCAAGCAATCAGACCGAACGAAATCGCCGCGACCACCAGGAGCGCCAGGATCGCGAATGACAGTTTTCGAATCACGGGGTACCCAAGAGATCAGCGAGCAGGTGTTGAAGTTTACGGGTCAGCGGCCCGACCGGCCAGACGTGCTGCTCGAACTGCCGCACCGGCCAGATGCCGTACAGGCTGTTACACATGAAAACCTCGTCGGCCTCGCCAAGCTGGGCGAGGGAGAGATCGCCGATACGCGTCAAAAGCGCGGCCGACGGCGCACGGGCAAGAATCTCCTCGCGCATGACCCCAGCCACGCCGCAGCGCTCGAGGGAAGGCGTACACAGCGTTCCGCCGCGAACCATGAACAGATTGCTGTACACCCCCTCGACCACCCGCCCTTGCGTGTCGCGCATCAGGCCTTCGGCATACTGCGGATCCCGCCATTCTGCACGTGCCAGAACCTGCTCGAGCCGGTTGAGGTGCTTCAGGCCAGCCAGCAAGGGCTGCTCGGCGAGCCGTGTCGTGCAGGGATACAGGCGTATGCCCTGGTCGGCATGACTAGGTGGATAACAGGGGGCAGGACCGCCCAGCAACATGACCCGCGGCTGGCCCGGCACCGGCGGGGCATAACCGCGCTGGCCGTCGCCCCGGCTAACGATCAGTTTCGCCACGCCGTCGCCCAGGGCAGCGCAGAAGGCGGTGAGCTGAGCGCGCACCGCGGCCGGATCGGCCTCGATGCCCAACCGCTGGCAGCCAAGCGCCAGACGATGCAGGTGCCGATCGAGCAATTCGGCGCGTCCCTGCCCGACCTTGATGGTCTCGAACAGCCCGTCGCCGTATGCCAGACCCCGATCGTGGACGGGCACGCCGTCAGCCGGCCGCCCGTCCACCCAGCTCAAGGTCACTCGGCGAACCGACGGAAAACCAGCGAGCCGTTGGTACCGCCAAAACCGAAGGAGTTGGAAACAGCGACATCTATCTTCCGCGGCTTCGCTTCATGCGGCACGAAGTCCAGGTCGCATCCGTCGTCCGGCTCATCAAGGTTGATCGTGGGCGGCGCCACCTGATCGCGAATCGCGAGCACGCTGAAGATCGCCTCCACCGCGCCAGCCGCACCCAACAGGTGTCCGACCATCGACTTGGTCGAGCTGACCGACAGCGCGTAGGCGTGGCTGCCGAACACCGTCTTGATGGCAGCGGCCTCGGCGGCATCACCGGCCGGCGTCGACGTGCCATGCGCGTTGATGTAGTCGACCTGGCCGAAATCGATTTTGGCATCGACAACGGCATTGCGAATGCAGCGGGCCGCACCGGCGCCGTCATCCGGAGGCGAAGTCATGTGGAATGCATCGGCGCTCATCCCAAAGCCGATCAGTTCGGCATAGATGTGTGCGCCGCGCGCCTTGGCGTGTTCGAGTTCTTCCAGCACCAGCGCACCCGCACCATCGGACAGGACGAACCCGTCACGCCCCTTGTCCCAGGGCCGGCTAGCCGCAGCCGGATCATCATTACGCGTGGACAGGGCCCGTGCTGCGGCAAAGCCGCCGATACCCAGCCCGCTGGCCGCCATTTCCGAGCCACCGGCAACCATCACATCGGCCTCGCCGTAGGCGATGTTGCGGGCAGCCATGCCAATGCAATGGGTGCCGGTCGTGCAAGCCGTCGCGATGGCGTAGTTCGGCCCCTGCAACCCCAGGTGGATCGACAGGAATCCCGACACCATGTTGATGATCGAACCAGGAACGAAAAATGGAGAAATGCGTCGCGGCCCCTGCTCGATCAGGGCCTTGCAGCTGTTCTCGATATTGGTCAACCCACCAATGCCCGAGCCCATCGCGACACCGATGCGCTCACGGTTCTGATCGTTGATTTCCAGGCCCGAGTCGCGCACTGCCTGGAAACTCGCGGCCAGCCCGTACTGGATGAACAGGTCGAGCTTGCGGGCCTCCTTGGCCGGCAGGTACTGCTCGACATCGAAGTGCCGGACCGATCCGCCGAAGCGCGTGGAGTAGGCGGACAGGTCCATGTGCTCTATCAGGCCGATGCCACTGCGGCCGGCGAGAATCCCCTGCCAGCTGCTTGGCACATCGTTACCCAGCGGCGATAGCATGCCCATCCCGGTGATGACGACGCGTCTACGCGACACAGCAATTCTCCTTACAGTATTCGACTCGCCTGGCTGCGCCATCAGCGGCGGACCAGAAATCGCCTATCGGGGCGTGCTGCAGGGCACGACCCGCTCAATTCGACTGACTCAAACAAAAGCCGCACTGCCCCGATGAAGGCAGTGCGGCTTACTGGTTCGAAGCGGGATTACAACTTACTGCGCGTGCGCGTTGATGTAGTCGATGGCTTCTTGAACAGTGGTGATCTTCTCGGCTTGCTCGTCCGGGATTTCGGTCTCGAATTCCTCTTCCAGAGCCATCACCAGCTCAACGGTGTCAAGGGAGTCGGCACCCAGGTCTTCGACGAAGGAAGCGCTGTTGGTAACTTCCTCTTCTTTGACGCCAAGTTGCTCGGCAACAATTTTCTTGACGCGTTCTTCGATGGTGCTCATACCTTGTTTTCACTCCTATGGAAAAAGCAGGCAGCTGGTCTGCGCGGTAGTGTATAGAAAGCGTTTTCCGCTTTTCAAGCTGAAAGCAGGCAAGCATGCCCTCGCCTTCTACCATCTGTCTATAAACCAGCCAGGGTTTTATAACGAAAATATTCAGCCTTCAGAGCCGGATACTGGCTCAAACGTTTACATCAGCTCATGTACATGCCGCCGTTCACCGGAACCGTGGCTCCGGTGACATAGGCTGCGCCATCGGACGCCAGGAACGCGACAACCTTGGCAATCTCTTCGGCCTGTCCGAGACGACCCAGCGGGATCTGCCCCAGCAAAGCGTCACGCTGAGCCTCCGGCAGCTCACGCGTCATGTCTGTATCGATGAAGCCCGGCGCCACGGCGTTCACCGTGATCCCACGCGAACCGACTTCACGCGCCAGGGCGCGACTGAATCCTTCCAGACCGGCCTTGGCGGCGGCGTAGTTTACCTGCCCGGCATTGCCCATGGCACCCACTACCGAGCCGATACTGATGATCCGCCCCCAGCGCGCCTTGGTCATGCCACGCAGTACACCTTTGGTCAGCCGGTAGAGACTGTTCAGGTTGGTGTTGATGACGTCATTCCACTCGTCGTCCTTCATCCGCAGCATCAAGTTGTCGCGGGTAATGCCTGCATTGTTGACCAGGATCGCCGGTTGCCCGAGGTGTTGCTGGATATGCTCCAGCGTGGTCGCGACCGACTCGTCGCTGGTTACATCAAGCACCAGCCCAGCACCCTCGATGCCGTTTTCCTTGAGCGTCTCGGCGATGCGCTCGGCCCCCGAAGAGGACGTCGCCGTACCGATCACGATGGCCCCTTGGCGACCGAGCTCGAGCGCGATTGCCTGGCCGATGCCACGGCTTGCGCCGGTCACCAACGCGACCTTGCCTTGCAGATTCATAGCGTTCTCCTTGTTCACAGCAGCGCGCCGCGAGTGGCAGCGAATGCTTCAGGGGTATCCAGGTTGAAAGTATTGATACCTTTGACACAGCGCTTGTTGAGACCGGACAGCACCTTGCCCGGGCCGCACTCGACCAGCTCGGTCACGCCGCGCTCGCTCAGGGCGACGATGGTTTCGACCCAGCGGACCGGGCTGTATAGCTGCGCCAGCAGGTCACGCTTGAGCGTGTCCAGATCCGCGACCACCGCCGCGCTGACGTTTTGCACCAGCGCGATTTCAGGAGCGCGCCAGTCGACGGCGGTGATGGCGCCCGCGAAGCGCTCGGCCGCCGGACGCATCAATTCGCAATGCGACGGCACGCTGACCGGCAATGGCATGGCGCGCTTGGCCCCACGCGTTTTGCACGCTTCGATAGCGCGTTCGACCGCGGCGGCGCTGCCGGCAATCACTACCTGACCAGGCGCGTTGAAGTTGACGGCACTGACCACCTCCCCCTGGGCCGCCTCGTCGCAGGCGGCCAGGACATCGGCATCGTCCAGGCCAAGGATGGCGGCCATGCCGCCCGTACCGGCCGGAACAGCCTGCTGCATCAGTTGGCCACGCAACTCGACCAGCTTCACAGCATCGGTAAAGGGCAAGCTACCTGCTGCGACCAGCGCAGAGTATTCGCCCAGGCTGTGGCCGGCGACGAATGCGGGACGCACGCCACCATCGGCAAGCCAGAGCCGCCACAGCGCAATCGATGCGCAGAGGATCGCCGGCTGCGTCTTGTCTGTCTGGTTCAGCTGCGCCTCGGGTCCTTCCTGGCACAACGCCCACAGGTCGTAACCCAGCACCGCGGAAGCTTCGGCGAAGGTGTCGCGAATCGCGGGCTGCCCGGCGCCATGCTCGGCAAGCATGCCAAGGGCTTGGGAGCCCTGACCCGGGAACACGAATGCAAGTGATGCGGACATGAAACGGCTCTCTTGTGGTTGTACGTTCAAACAAATGGCGCCGCAAAGACGCAGCACGATTTCAGTTGGATGGCGATCCGGCAGCGGGGGTCACACAGGATCGTCGCTTGGCGACCGACTGGTCACGAGCAAATGCTCCAGTCGACTGTGCAATCGCTCTGGCATGTTGCGCTCCAGATCCTCGGCCGCGCGCAGGATCGCCGATCGGAAGCCTTCGGCGCCGGCACTACCATGGCTCTTGACCACGATACCCTGCAGCCCGAGGAAACTCGCCCCGTTGTATCGGGCCGGGCGCAAATCGGCACGCAGCTGGCGCAGCAGCGGCAGCGCGAACGCACCCACGAGCCGGGCCATCCATGACCGTGCGAACAGCGCCTCGACACGTACCGCCACCATCTGCGCCACGCCCTCGCTGGACTTCAGCAACACGTTACCGACGAACCCATCACAGACGGCCACATCGGTTTCACCACGGAACAGCGCATCCCCCTCGACAAATCCCTGATAATTGATCGCCTCGGCCTGCTGCAACAGTTCGGCGGCCGCCTTGACCTGCTGGTTACCCTTGATCGCTTCGGTACCAATATTGAGCAGCGAGACGCGTGGGCGCTCGATGCCCAGGCTCTCGGCCGCCACCGAGCCCATCACCGCGAACTGGTAAAGCTGTTCAGCAGTGCAGTCTACGTTCGCACCGAGGTCAAGCAGCAGGCAGGGACCACCAAGCGTAGGCACTGCCGTCATCATCGCCGGCCGATCGACGCCTGGGAGGGTTTTCAGCAGATGACGGGCAAGGGCCATCAGTGCACCGGTGTTCCCGGCGCTGACACAGGCATGGGCACAGCCGTCGCGCACCAGCTCGAGCGCCACGCGCATGGAAGAGCGCGGCTTGGTCCGCAGGGCCTGGGTCGGACGCTCGTCCATGCCAATCACCTCGTCAGCCTCGACGATCGTCAGACGTGCGCGATCGACACCCGAATGGGCGGCAACGATCTGTTCGAGAACGGAGGCTTGGCCAACGAGGGCCAGGTGCAGCGAGGGGACTTCAGCCAGACAGAGAAGACTGGCCGGAACAACGCAGTGGGGACCGAAGTCCCCACCCATTGCATCGATCGCTATGATCGGGGCAGACAAGATTTACTCGTCAGCGCCCTTGTCGATCACCTTGCGACCACGGTAGAAACCGTCCGGGGATACGTGGTGACGCAGGTGAACCTCACCGGTGCTCTTTTCCACGGACAGGGCATTCGGCTCGAGCGCGTCGTGCGAACGACGCATGTCACGGGCGGAACGGGATTTTTTGTTCTGCTGAACAGCCATTGGGATCAACTCCTAAACGTTTGGGTCACGCTTTAACTGCGCCAGTACGCTGAACGGGTTGGACCGCGATACCTCGTCCTCACTCGGCTCAGGCTCATCGGGCCCGGCCGGCGGCTGGCAAATTTCTTGGTCATGGAGTGGAACAATCGGAAGAGCGAGCAACAGCTCCTCTTCAACCAGCGCCAGCAGATCCAGAGGATCCTCTCCCACTTCCAGCACGTCATAGCCCTTGGGCAGGTGCTGGCTGCTCGCACCTTCATTCACGACGGCGTAGACGCACTCGCTATGAATGGGGAGAACAACCGGCTCCAGACAGCGCTGGCAAATCATCGTGACCTCAACATCCAGCGCACTGTGAATGACCACGGTGCGCTGCTCGTCGCGCCCAAATTCAAGACGGGCGCGCACCGCACCCTTGTCATCCTCGAGAGGATCGACAAGGCGCTTCAGCTCAGACAAGGGCAGCTCACCCTCGAGGGTAGCCGCTCGGTCAGCGAGCTTGCGCGGGTCGACGTGCGGAGGTATCGGTCCTTTCAACATAAGCGCGGCATTCTAGGGATGCGCCCCTCGACTGTCAAAGGAATTCAGCCGCACAATCAGGCACCTGACGACCTGCCCGCTTACGCCTTATATAAAGGAAGAAAGATGCGCCACCTGCTCCTTGCGTCCAGCTCTCCCTATCGCCGCGAACTGCTTTCACGACTGCAATTGCCCTTCGATTGCGCATCACCGGAAATCGACGAAACCCCACGACCGGATGAAGCGCCGGAGCAGCTCGTGCGCCGGCTCGCCAGGGAAAAAGCCCAGGCACTGGCGCCAAGGTACCGGGACCACCTGATCATCGGATCCGACCAGGTCGCTGTGCTGGACCAGCGCATCCTGGGCAAGCCCCACACATTCGAGCGCGCGAGGCGGCAACTGCACGACTGCAGTGGTAAAGCCGTAACGTTTCTGACCGGCCTGGCACTGCTAGACAGCCAAAGCAGCGCCGTCCAGGTCGACTGCGTAGCATTCACCGTGCATTTCAGACCGCTCAGTGATCAGCAGATCGAGCGCTACCTGAATGCCGAACAGCCCTTCGATTGCGCCGGAAGCTTCAAGGCAGAAGGCTTGGGCGTTAGCCTGTTCAGCGCCACGCAGGGCGAGGACGCCACCAGCCTGATCGGCCTGCCACTGATCCGACTGGTGACAATGCTCAACGAGGCAGGCACCCAAGTCCCCTGAACAGCGCTAGCGTAGCTGAGCCCCCTGGAACCCCATCCACAAGGCCAGCTGCGAAGCGACGCTGGCACCGAGTTTCTTGGTAAAACGATCCAATGCCGAATCCTTGACCGTATAGTCCACTAGCTCCTCGGCACCTATCACCTCCCGCGCCACGAAGCGTGTGCTGCCGAGCCCGTCGATCAACCCGAGCTCGAGCGCCTGCTCTCCCGACCAGATCAACCCCGAGAACAATTCCGGGTGGCCGGCCACCTGCAAGCGGTCTCCACGCCCCTGCTTGACGCTGTCGATGAACTGCCGATGCGTGGTCGTCAGCACCTCCCGCCAGAACGCCGTTTCCTCCGGCTTTTCGGGCTGGAACGGATCAAGGAACGCCTTGTGCTCGCCAGAGGTGTAGACGCGGCGCTCCACGCCCAGCTTGTCCATGGTCCCGACGAATCCGAAGGTCGCCGCGGTCACGCCAATGGAGCCGACCAGACTGGACTTGTCGGCGTAGATCTCATCCGCTGCACTGGCGATGTAATAAGCACCCGACGCACCGAGATCGGTGATGACCGCATAGACCTTCACCGCCTGGTGCTCGCCGCGTAGCCGACGAATCTCGTCATAGATATAGCCCGACTGCACCGGACTGCCGCCCGGGCTGTTGATCCGCAGCACGATGCCCTTGGTATTGGCGTCCTCGAAGGCATCCCGCAGCGCGCCGACGATATTGTCCGCACTGGCAGCCTCTTCGTCGGCGATCATTCCGCGCACGTTGATCACCGCCGTATGGCTACCGCTGGTTTCATGACTGTCTCCGATCGGGAGCAGCGGCGAGAACATCAGCAGCGCACCGAAAAGATAGACGAAGGTCAGCAGCTTGAAGAAGATCCCCCAGCGCCGTGCCCGGCGCTGCTCCTGAACACTGGCGAGCAACGTCTTCTCCAGCAACTGCCAGCTGCTGCGCTCTTCCTTGCGCTCATCAATGGGCGCCTTCCATTCATCCGACATTTACAGCTACCTCTGTTGTACCAGCGGAGCACAGCCAGTCGGCGAGCTCCGAGAAACGATGGATGGCCAGGCACGGCGAACAGGCCAGCAGCGCCTCGACAGGCTGCGCACCGTAGGTGACCGCAACGCTGTCGATACCCGCCCGACGCGCCATCTCGAGATCGAACACCGAGTCACCGATCATCAGGGCGCGCTCGGGCGCGACCCCGCAGTGCGCCAGAATTTCCTCAAGCATCAGCGGATCCGGCTTGCTGGCCGTCTCGTCCGCACACCGGGTCACATCGAAATAGTCCGTCCACCCCTGGCCGGCAAGCACCCTGTCCAGGCCGCGCCGGCCCTTGCCGGTCGCCACCGCCAGCAGGTGCCCTTGGTCACGGAATCGCTGCAACGCAGCCGCGACCCCGGGATACAGCGGAGACGGCTCGGTTTCCAGCGCCAGGTAATGATCGGCGTACGCGCGACGGAATGCCTCGGCCGTCTTTGCCTCATTGATATGGGGATACAACACGGCGATCGCTTCCGGCAAGCCGAGCCCGATGATACCCCTGATAGCGCGCTCCTCCAGCGCGGGCAACTCGCAACGCAAGGCAGCGGCGGAAATGGATTCGACGATGCGCTCGATGGAATCCACCAGCGTGCCGTCCCAATCGAATATCAACAGGTCGTATCTATTCACCCAGCTTCTCCAGCGTCTGTGCCCAGAGCTCATCGACAGGCGCCTCCAGCGCGAGTTCGCCGCCGTCAGGCAGCGGCACCTTCAGGGCATAGGCATGCAGGAACAACCGCTTGCCGCCGAGATCACGGATGACACCGGTGAACTCCTCGTCGCCGTATTTGCTGTCCCCGGCGATACTGTGGCCCGCATGACGCGCATGCACGCGGATCTGATGGGTCCGTCCGGTCACCGGTTTTGCCTCGACCAATGTCGCGAAATCGCCGAAGCGACGCAGCACCCGAAACAGGGTCAGGGCTTCCTTCCCCTCCTCCGTGACTTCGACCATGCGTTCGCCGGAACGCAGCGTGTTTTTCAACAGCGGGGCGTTGACCTGCTTCTTGCTCGTCTCCCAGCGCCCTCGAACCAGAGCCATGTAGCGCTTGTCGACACCATCGCCGCGTAGCGCCTGATGCAAATGGCGCAGCATGCTGCGCTTCTTGGCGACCATCAGCAGGCCGGACGTATCGCGGTCCAGCCGATGCACGAGCTCGAGCTCCTTGCACTCCGGACGGAGCTGGCGCAGCGCTTCGATGACGCCGAAGCTCAGCCCGCTGCCGCCATGCACCGCAATGCCGGCCGGCTTGTTTAGCACGATGAGCGCCTTGTCCTCGTGCACGATTGCCGCCTCCAGGCGATCGAGCAGCCCCTGGGCGACAGGCGCCACTTCGTCACGCTCGGGCAAACGGAGCGGTGGGACCCGTACCAGGTCTCCTGCCTGCAGTTTGTACTCGGGCTTGATCCGCCCCTTGTTCACCCGCACCTCACCCTTGCGCAGGATGCGGTAGATCAGGGTCTTGGGCACGCCCTTGAGCTGGGTACGCAGGAAATTGTCGATACGCTGGCCGGCCAGTTCCGGCGACACCTCGAGCAGCTGCACGCCGGAGGTCTGGGAGGGGGTATTGGTCATCGGCCGATGATATCAATTTTCCCTTATTTGAAGCACTTAAACATTACTGTTATAGTCCAGGCGCCGCCAAAAGCGGACAGGTCGCAGGATGCAGGCGAAACCGCCATTCCCGACCCAGCAGTGTTCCAGGACGTGAGGCCGTCCGACGGTGCCTCCCTCGCGGAAGCAGCGAAACAAGCCTTGAAGACATGATGCGTGCCCCGAAGGGGAATCGCGATAATCGACAACCCGCTCCCGGATTCTGCGAGCGGCACCCGATTTTCAAAGTATGAGTGTTGGGTGGAGATGTACAGTCATCGGATTGCGTAGCAAAGGCTTTCATAGACGCTTCATTCCGTCCGCTACCGATTGCTGATTCCTCCTCCCGAACCAATGCTTCTGTTCCGACAGCAAGCAGGAGACGTCGTCGCGACGCCGGCCCAACTGGCCTCACATCGCTGGACACTGGAGTGCCTTACAACCATTCCTGACTCACCTGACACCGACCGCGAGAGTCGTGTGTGCCGAACGCCGTTTCCGCCGCCATGGAAACCGACGGTACTACATGAAAAGAATGCTCATTAACGCAACTCAGCCTGAAGAGTTGCGCGTCGCACTGGTCGACGGCCAACGCCTGTTCGACCTGGACATCGAGTCCGGCGCCCGTGAACAGAAGAAAGCAAACATCTACAAGGGCAAGATCACCCGCGTAGAACCCAGCCTGGAAGCCGCATTCGTCGACTTCGGCGCCGACCGTCACGGCTTCCTTCCGCTCAAGGAAATTTCCCGCGAGTATTTCAAGAAGGCACCTGAAGGCCGCGTCAACATCAAGGAAGTACTCAGCGAAGGCCAGGAAGTCATCGTCCAGGTCGAGAAGGAAGAGCGCGGCAACAAGGGCGCAGCACTGACCACTTTCATCAGCCTCGCCGGTCGCTACCTCGTCCTGATGCCCAACAATCCCCGCGCAGGCGGCATTTCGCGCCGCATCGAGGGTGAGGAGCGCAACGAACTGCGCGAAGCACTGAACGGCCTGAACATCCCGTCCGACATGGGCCTGATCGTGCGCACCGCCGGGCTCGGGCGGTCCAGCGAAGAGATGCAGTGGGACCTCGATTACCTGCTGCAGCTCTGGTCCGCCGTCAAGGAAGCCTCCCAGGGCCGCGCCGCGCCCTTCCTGATCTATCAGGAATCCAACGTCATCATCCGCGCCATTCGCGACTACCTGCGCCAGGACATCGGCGAGGTGCTGATCGACAGCGTCGAAGCCCAGGACGAAGCCCTGTCCTTCATCCAGCAGGTCATGCCGCAGTACGCCAGCAAGATCAAGCTGTACGAAGACAGCGTGCCGCTGTTCAACCGCTTCCAGATCGAAAGCCAGATCGAAACGGCGTTCCAGCGTGAAGTGAAGCTGCCGTCCGGCGGCTCCATCGTCATCGACCCGACCGAGGCCCTGGTGTCCATCGACATCAACTCGGCGCGCGCCACCAAGGGCGGCGACATCGAGGAAACCGCCCTGCAGACCAACCTGGAAGCGGCCGAGGAAATCGCCCGCCAGCTGCGTCTGCGCGACATCGGCGGCCTCATCGTGATCGACTTCATCGACATGACGCCGGCCAAGAACCAGCGCGCCGTGGAAGAAAAGGTGCGTGAAGCCCTCGAGGCCGATCGGGCGCGCATCCAGGTCGGTCGCATATCGCGCTTCGGTTTGCTGGAAATGTCCCGTCAGCGCCTGCGGCCCTCGCTCGGCGAGACCAGTGGCATCGTCTGTCCGCGCTGCAACGGCCAGGGCATTATCCGCGACGTCGAATCCCTGTCGCTGGCGATCCTGCGCTTGATCGAGGAAGAAGCGCTCAAGGATCGCACCGCCGAAGTACGTGCCCGCGTGCCCTTCCAGGTTGCGGCGTTCCTGCTCAATGAAAAGCGCAACGCAATCACTAAGATCGAGCTGCGCACCCGCGCGCGCATCTTCATCCTGCCGGACGACCACCTGGAAACGCCGCACTTTGAAGTCCAGCGGCTGCGTGACGACAGCCCGGAGATCCTTGCCGGGCACGCCAGCTATGAAATGAACCCGACCGAAGTCGAGGAAGTCCAGCCGGTCAGCTCGACCCGCACACTGGTCCGCCAGGAAGCGGCGGTAAAGACCGCCCCGCAGCGCACTGCTCCTGCCCCGACACCAGCCGCCGCCCCTGCCCCCGCTCCCGTAGCGGCGCCAGCCAGCCCGGAGCCGAGCCTGTTCAAGGGCCTGGTAAAATCCCTGGTCGGCCTTTTCGCCGGCAAGCCTGAAGCCCCGCAGCCCGCCGAAGTCGAGAAGAAGCCCGCCTCCAGCAGTCGCCCGCAGCGCAACGACGAACGCCGCAACGGCCGCCAGCAGAACCGTCGTCGCGACTCGCGCAACGGCCGCGATGAAGAGCGCAAGCCGCGCGAAGAACGTGCATCGCGTGAAGACCGGCCGGCCCGAGAGGAGCGTCAGCCTCGCCCGCCGCGCGAAGAGCGCAAGCCACGCGAGCCACGCGAAACGGTAGAAGCCAGCGATACGGCTGCAGCCCCGCAGCCTCGCCGTGAGCGCACCCCCCGTGAAGACCGCCAGCCACGTGAAGAGCGCAAGCGCGAACTGCGCGCACCGCTCGACGAGGCCCCACAGGGTCCGGCCGTAACGGCCGATGAGGAAGCCGTCATCGAGCGCAAGCCGCGCGCACCGCGCGAAGAGCGCAAACCACGTGTCGAGCCGGCGGCCGAAACGGAAGAGCTGCAGCAGAATGAAACAGCCGAAGCCGGTCAGGACGATCAGGAGGCGACCGACGGAAACGACCGCCCGCGTCGCCGCTCGCGCGGCCAGCGTCGCCGCAGCAACCGTCGTGATCGCCAGCGCGATGCCAACGGCAACGAAATCGACTCCGAGGGCGAAAGTGCTGCTGTCGAGGTCAGCGAAAGCAACGCACCGGTGAAATCCGAGCAGGTCGCGATCGCGGCAACGGCGGCCGCACTCGCCGCCAATACGGCCGACACTGACAGCGTACCCGGCGAGATGTCCGCACAGACCCAAGCCACGCCGCCGAGCGCCATCGAGCCGGAAGCAGCAACCACCGAGCCCGCTGCAACCGAAACGCCGAAGCAGGACAGCAGCGAAGCAATGGTCGCCCAGGCAGAAACCTCTGCCGCCGCGCCAGCCGAAGCCGAAGCCGAGCCTGTACCCGAGGCACCCGTACAAGCCAGCGTGCCGGCTGACGCAACGGTCGCCCAACCGGAGGTCGTCGAGGTCGCCGCTAGCGAACCCGTCGAGGTAACGACTGCTGCGCCGGCGAGCGAGCCGCAGTCCGCTGCCCCTGCAGCGTCCGGTCGCGCGCCGAACGACCCGCGCGAAGTGCGGCGCCGTCGTCTGGAGCAGGAGCGGCGCGCAAAGGAAGCCGCCGAAGCCCAAGCCAAGGCTGCGTCCGAAGCGCCCGCCGCAAGTGAAGCGGCCGCTCCCGAAATTGTCGTCAGCGCGCCTGCCGATGAAAGACCCGCCGCGCCACTGAGCGCCGAAGAATCGTCGGACGCCAACGAGGCATCGACACAGGCAATCGACGAGACGCCGGACAGCAACAGCGAAGCCACCTCCGGCGAAGCCGCCACCGACCCAGCGCCAGGAGATCGCCAGGCGCAGGCCGAGACGGACGGAACCGAGGCGTCCTCCACCACACAGGACGAGGCCGAAAAGCCTCAGCGCTAACCGGTCGGCGCTAACGAAAAAGGGATGCCTCGGCATCCCTTTTTTGTGCGCGACGAAAACACGCATCGAATAGTCGCCCGGCTTCATCGGGCTTGCGCGGGCCGCCTGATGCAGCGTTGCAGTCGGACAGGTGGCGCCACAAACCGCGACTACCTCAGCCACGGCATCAGGCGATCCGCTTACCCACTTGGACCCGAGGCTAGAGGATGTTGGGTTCGATTTCGAGGGTCACGCCGAATCGCTCGTGGATGTCGGCCTGGATGCGCCGGGCCAGCGCAAGGATCTGCGGCCCTGTCGCCTGCCCGTAGTTGACCAGCACCAGCGCCTGCAGCCGATGCACGCCGGCGTCGCCGTCGCGGTAGCCCTTCCAACCGGCACGCTCGATCAACCAGCCGGCCGCGAGCTTGGCCTGGCCATCCGGCTGCACGAACGCAACCAGATCGGGGTAGCGCGCACGCAAGGCGTTCAGGGTAGGCTGCGTCACCACCGGGTTCTTGAAAAAGCTGCCCGCATTGCCGAGAACGCTCGGATCCGGGAGCTTTTCGCGACGAATGGCGCAGATCGCACGGCTTACGTCAGTCGCTGTCGGTGCCTCGATCCCATGCTCGTGCAACCAATGGCGCACGGGACCGTAGTCGAGGACCAGCCGTGGCGTACGCCGCAGGCGGAATCGCACCCGCAGGATGATGAAACGTCCTGCAGAGCGCTTGAACAGGCTGTCCCGGTAGCCGAATTCGCAGGCCTGAAGGTCGACGTGGACCAGTTCCCCGGTGTCGCGGTCCAGGGCAGAAAGACCGGCGAACACGTCCTTGATCTCGACGCCATAGGCGCCGATGTTCTGGATCGGCGCCGCACCGACCGTGCCCGGAATCAGGCTGAGGTTTTCCAGGCCAGACAAGCCGAGCGCAAGGCAGTGCTGCACGAACGGGTGCCACGGCTCGCCCGCTTCGGCCTCGATCTCTACCGTTTCGCCGTCGTCGTCGAGCAGGCGGATGCCGCGACTGGCCATGCGCAAGACCAGCGCGTCGACATCCGACGTGAGGACCAGATTGCTGCCGCCTCCCAGAACCTGCAGGGGAACACCAAGGCGCATCGCCTCGGCTAGCGCCTGACGGACATCCTGCTCATCGTGAGCCTCGGCGAACAGTGCGGCGCGGGCCTCGAGCGCCAAGGTGTTGAACGGTTTGAGCGAGCGCCGCCGCTCGATGCGCAAGGTCACAGGCGTTCCCCGATTTCACGCACAAGCGCGTCAGCCCCCTGCTCGACCAGGTCAAGCACCTGCTCGAATCCTTCATCGCCGCCGTAGTAAGGGTCCGGCACCGCGTCGACCCCAACCGCGTAGCGGCGCAGAAAGAGGTCGACCTCCGCGCGCGAGCCCGCTGGCCGCATGGCCTGGAGCCGCGCCAGATTGTCATGGTCCATGGCCAGGATCAGATCGAAACGGTGGAAATCGGCGTCTTGCACTTGCCGGGCGGTCTGCAGCGCCAGGTCATAGCCGCGTCTTGCCGCCGCCTGCGACGCGCGTCGATCGGGCGATTTGCCGACGTGCCAGTCGCCGGTGCCCGCCGAGTCCAGGCTGACCCGACTGGCGAGCCCGGCTTTTTCCACGCGCATGCGGCAAACCGCCTCCGCGGTGGGAGAGCGGCAGATATTGCCCATGCAAACGAACAAGATCTTCACGCTCAGCTTCCCAGCAGTTGGCGAACGCGCTCAAGATCCTCAGCGGTGTCGACGCCGGCAGGAGGCGCCTCCATGGCGTCGGCGACATGGATGCGGCGACCGTGCCAGAGGGCACGCAGCTGCTCGAGGCATTCGGTGTCTTCGAGCCAACAGGGGCCCCAGGCAACGAAGTCGGCGAGAAATCCGGCGCGATAGGCATAGATACCGATGTGCCGGCGATAAGGCGTATCGGCAGGGAGCGCGTCCCGATCCCGGGCGAACGCATCGCGAGCCCAGGGCAGCGGAGCCCGGCTGAATGTCAGTGCCAGGCCGTTGACGTCGCACAGCACCTTTACCACGTTCGGATTGAACAGCGTCTGCGCATCTGCGATCGGCTCGGCGAGAGTGGCGATGGACGCCTCGGGGTGCTCGGCCAGGTTCCGCGCCACCTGATCGATCAACACAGGAGGGATCAAGGGTTCGTCACCCTGGACATTGACGACAATGGCGTCATTGGCGAGCTGCAGCGCCTCGGCGACTTCGGCAAGCCGATCGGTGCCGGAGTTGTGGTCGCTGCGGGTACGCAGCACTTCGCCACCGAACGCCTTGCAGGCGGCCTCGATACGACTGTCATCGGTTGCGATCACGACCCGTTGCGCGCTACTGCGGCATGCCTGTTCCCAGACATGACGAATCATCGGCTTGCCGGCGATGTCCAGCAGCGGCTTGCCCGGCAGCCTACTGGAGGCATAGCGGGCGGGAATCACCACGGTATAGCCGACTGTCATTTGTCGAGCCGCTCGTCCACGTCAAGCGTACGGGCTTCGCTCTCGAGCATGACGGGAATGCCGTCCCGCACAGGAAATGCCATGCCGTCGGCACGGCAGATCAGTTCGGACTTGTCGTCGGCCAGCTTCAGCGGCCCCTTGCAAAGGGGGCAGGCGAGAATATCGAGCAATTTGGTGTCCATGCACAGTCCTTGGAGCAGCTGACTGCGGGGCAGCAAGCGGCTATGGGTGGTGGGGAAGCAGCCGTTCCAGCTTGCTGTCGAACCAGGCGATGAAGGCCGACGAAGGCCTGGCCTGGACCTGCAGATAGCACCAGCCGGAGGGCGCGAATGCCCGGCATTTCACCGCATCCTTTTCTGTCATCACCAGCGGCAGTTCAGGACTAAAGCTCAGCTGCTCCAGGCTGTAGCTGGCATGGTCAGCGAATGGATGCGGAATCGGCCGCCAGTGTAGCGCCTCGAGCGTAGCGAAGAAACGCTGCGGGTTACCGATCCCGGCAACGGCATGCAGCGTCTGGCCGGGCGGGAAATGATCGAGGGGAAAAGGCTGCGCCGAGCGCACGTCGACCAGCTGCTGCGGCTGCAGCGTAAACGCGTAGCCCTTGTCGGAGTCGGCCGAAGCACCGTTTAACAGCACCGCATCCACCGACTGCAGCCGTTCGATCGGCTCGCGCAGCGGGCCTGCCGGCAGGCAACGTTCGTTGCCGAGCCCACGAGCGGCGTCGACCAGGAGCAGCTCGAGATCACGGGCGAGGCCGTAATGCTGCAGGCCATCGTCGGACAGAATAAGATCCAGCGGCTCGGCCTCGAGCAGCTTGCGTGCTGCCCGCCCCCGGTCGGGGTCGATCATCATCGCCACGCCGGTTCGGCGAACCAGCAGCAGCGGCTCGTCACCCGCATGCTCGGCCGAATGTTCGGCCCGCACGCGCCAGGGCAGTGACGGAGGGCTCGCACCATAGCCGCGACTGACCACGCCGACGCGCAACCCGCGGCGCCGGCAATGCTCGATCAACCAGAGGATCATCGGGGTCTTGCCGGTTCCCCCCACCGTGATATTGCCCACCACGATGACCGGCACCGGCGCCCGGTAGCCAGGCGTTTCGCCATTGACGAAACGTGCACGTCGGGCCTGCACGACGCGGCGATAGACGGCCTCCAGAGGACGCAGCAGGACCAGGGCGCGATGGTCCTGATACCAGGCCCGCTGCAGACGATCGGCAAAGGACATCAGGGCTCCGGCTGTGCCTCGACGGTGGTGATGCGCAAATGCGCAAAACCAAGTTTTCCGGCAGCATCCATGGCCGTGATCACGGCCTGGTGAGGCGTCTTGCCGTCGGCGCTGATGATCATCGGCAGGCTGGTGTCACCGCCTGATTCCTTGGCCAGCGCCGCCATCAGCGTGGCGAGGTCGTGCTTGATCAGCGCCTTGCCGTTCAGGGAAAAGGTACCCTCGGCGTCGATCACCACCTCGAGTTGCTTGCGATCAGCTTCCTCGGGCGGCGTGCCGCTGGCCGCTTCCGGGAGATCCACCTTGAGCTGCGTTTCGCGGGTAAACGTGGTCGTGACCACGAAGAACAGCAACAGGATAAAGACGACGTCGATCAAGGGGGCCAGCCCGATGTCGACATTCTCCCGCGCCTTGCGTCGAAACTTCACGCCTTGCCCTCGCCCAGATCGACGTCACGATCGCCCTGCACCACTTCCACAAGCTTGATCGCTTCCTGCTCCATGCCCACCACCAGCTCCTCGACGCGACGCAGCAGGAAGCGGTGAAAGAACAGCGCGGGAATGCCGACCATCAGCCCGGCCGCCGTGGTGATCAGCGCCTTCGAAATGCCGGACGCGAGCAGCGGCGCGTTGGCCATGCCCGAGCCCATGAAGGCGCCGAAGATTTCGATCATGCCCAATACCGTGCCGAGCAGACCCAGCAGCGGCGCAATGCCGGCAATGGTGCCCAACGCATTGAGGTAGCGCTCCAGGTCGTGGACGACCCGCGCGGCCGCCTCCTCGATGCACTCCTTCATGATCTCCCGACCATGCTTGGAGTTGGCCAGGCCGGCCGCCAGAATTTCGCCCAGCGGCGAGTCGGCCCGCAACTCCTTGAGCTTCTGGTTGCTGAGCTTCTTGTCCTTGATCCACTTCCAGACCTGACCGAGCAGGTGGGGTGGCGTCACGCGACTGGGCCGAAGCGTCCACAGCCGCTCGGCGATAATGCCCGCGGCAGCGACGGAACACAGGATGATCGGCAGCATGATCCAGCCGCCCGCTTTAACCAGCTCCCACACGAGACGTATCCCCCTCGAAAAAGTCGCGCCACTCTAGCATAGGGGCGCTGGGCCGCCGACGGCCCCGGTTCTCATTTTTCCCGCCAGAAGCGCGGTTCTTCACGCAGCCCTCGCGCCGGCTCGAAACGGCCAAGCGCGATGCGCAGCGCGCCCTCCTCGGCCGTGTCGTGGATGCGCGTGCCCTGTGCCTGCAACCGCGCCACGACGTCCGGATGAGGGTGGCCGAAAGCGTTATGCAGACCGCGTGACACCAGCGCCGCGTAGGGATCGGCCGCCGCGATCAGCGCCTCCGAGGACGAACTGCGGCTGCCATGATGCGGTACCAGCAGCCAACGCAGCTGCCTCGGCAATCCGGTGGCCACCAGCGCCTGCTCGGCCGCTACATCGATATCGCCGGTCAGCAGTAGGCGCTCGCCCTTCGCTTCGACCAGCAACACGCAGGAGGACTGGTTACCGGTTTGCGCTTGCGGCCATCGCCACAGGGTAAAGCCGACGCCCTCCCACTCCCAGTGCCGCCCTGAACGACAGGCCTCGGCACCAAGCGAGGCTGGCAGGGCATCAGGCTCACCGCTGAGCACGCGCCGGACCGGCATGCGTTGCTGGATAGCCGGCGCACCGCCTGCATGATCGGTGTCAGCATGGCTGAGAATCATCAGGTCCAGGCTCGAAAGCCCAAGGGTACGCAGGGCCGGATACACCACCCGCTCTCCCATATCGAAGTCACCGTAGCGCGGCCCGGCGTCATACAGCAGTGTGTGCCCTTCGGTACGCACCAGAACCGCCAGACCCTGCCCAACGTCCAGCACCCAGACGTCCGCCTCGCCCGATGCAATCCGCGCCGGCAATGGAAAACCGAGCGGCAACAGCAGCACCAGACCAAGCAGACGGACCGGCACACCCGCTGGCAGCAACAGCAGCAACACGCCAATGGCCACCGAAGCCCAGCCCCAGATCGGCAAGGCGGCCGGCAACCAGGACGGCTGCCAAGCGGCGATCCACTGCAGTGCGTCGAACAGAAGCGCGAGCAAGCCACCTGCCAACCACAACAGCGACTCGCCCAGCGTCGGGAACCACAGCAACGACGTGCCCAGGAGCGAAAGCGGGACGACTATCGCTCCCACCAGCGGTACTGCGATCAGGTTGGCGATCGGTCCACTGATACTCAGCGGCAAACCCAGTGCGAGCAGGGCCGGCAACAGGCCAAGCGTCATGCTCCACTGCGCCCGCGGCAGGGTTTGCCACCAGCGCCACCGCCCGAGGCGCCCACGGAAGGTCAAGGCCAATACCGCGACCGCCAGAAACGACAACCAGAAGCCGGACCGCAGCACGACAAGCGGATCGATCAACAGAACAGCATCGAGCGCCAACAGCAGCGGCAACGCCACGCCGAGATGCCGAAACCGCAGGCGCCACAGCAACACCAGAGCGACCATCACGACAGCTCGCTGAACCGGCACGTCGAAACCTGCCAGCAGGCCATAGCCGAGCGCGCCGGTAAAGGCGAGCCCACACGCGGCCGGCAACCATGGCACACGTCGAGGCCAGGCACCCCAACGCGCCAACTGGGCCACCAGTGCGTAGAGAAGGCCTGCAAGAATGCCGACGTGCTGGCCGGATATCACCATCAGGTGCACGGTGCCGGTCGCCTGCAGGATGCGCCAGTCCGGCGACGACAGGCCGCTGGCGTCGCCCACCACCAGCGCCGCAATGGTCCCCGACCGCCCTTGAGCATCAAGGCCGACGAGCCGTTGG
Source organism: Pseudomonas sp. (assembly GCA_032064305.1). Taxonomy (GTDB): domain Bacteria; phylum Pseudomonadota; class Gammaproteobacteria; order Pseudomonadales; family Pseudomonadaceae; genus Stutzerimonas. The sequence goes on from DAMBNU010000007.1 coordinate 102,555, forward strand.
CGCAGCTGATCGCGCCAGGTCTGGAGGCCCTGTGCCGACGCTGTCCGCTCGCCGGCCTTGACCGTTCCGGTGGCCCCGATGCGATGCGCCAGTAACCAGGCCTCGTAGTCGAATGCGCCAGGATTGACCAGGCCGCGCGGTCGTTTCAGTTTGGCTGCCAGGCGCCAGCGTTCACCGCTTCGCACGGAAGGTCCGTCATACCAGGCCAGGCGCACGCGCGATGGCAGGCCGGCGTGCCGGGAGCGGATGTGGTCCAGTTCGAAGCGTACGATGCCGTTGTTCGCCTCGGGCAAGCCGGTTACGGTCCCTTCCAGCCAGTAGGTACCCCCATCGAGCGCTTCGGGCAGGCGGTCCTCCAGCGCCCAGTGCCCGCACAGGCATGCCCAGGCGAAGCCACACAGCAGACAGCCAAGGAGGCGCAGCCGGGAAGCCAGCAGGAGGAGTCCGCCGACCAGCAACCAGGGCAGCAGCGCGAACGGCGGAAGTAGTGGCACAAGGCGCAGCAGCAGGACGCCTGCTGCCAGCGCCAGCAAGGCTGCGCGCATCTTGTCTCCTGGATTCCATTCCAGTGGCGGATATCTGCGACACCCTGACCACAGATCGCGGTCGCCTTGCCAGGGTGGCATCGGCACCGACAGTGTAGAATCGGCGCCACATCCTTCGCTCAGCGCCGGGTCTCGTTTCAGGCATAATCGGGCGCGCTATCGCCCCGCCAGAGAATCTTCATGCCGCGTCGTTTTTTCAAACGCTACATGCCGCACCCAGATCGCATCAAGACGCACAAGTCGCTGCGATTTCTTGGCACCCTGACCCACGACCCGAACCTCCTTCACCTGAATCGGCATTCGGTCTCGAGGGCCATGGCGATCGGCCTGTTCTGGGCAATGATCCCGATGCCCATGCAGATGCTGGCGGCAGCGCTTTGTGCCGTGCCCGCTCGTGCCAACCTGCCGATCGCGGTCGGGCTTGTCTGGCTGACCAATCCATTGACGATGCCGCCCGTCTTCTACTGCAACTACAAGCTTGGCGCCTGGCTGATGGACACGCCGGTCTCGCCAATGCCCATGGAACTGAGCCTGGCCTGGGTCCGGCAGATGCTCGACAGTCACTGGCAACCGCTGTTCCTGGGATCCTTCGTCGTCGCCGTGGTGGCCGCCGTAATGGGCTACGTCGGCACCCAGGTGTACTGGCGCTGGTGGGTCGGCCGCAGCTGGCGCAGGCGCCAGCTCGGGCGGCGCTGAACCGGCGTCACTGGTAGCGCAGCGCTTCGGCCGGCTGGGTCTGGGCGGCGCGCCAAGCGGGGAAGACGGTAGCGAGAAAGCTGAGCACGAGCGCCGCCAGGGTGACCAACAGGACATCCTCGGCACGCAACTCGGACGGCAAGGTGTTGATGAAGTAGACGTCCGAACTGAAGATATGCTGCCCCGTCACACGCTCCAGCCAGCCGACCAGGGCACTGACATTGAGCGCGCCAAGCACGCCCAGCACCGTACCGATGAGGGTTCCGATCAGGCCGATGATGGAGCCCTGCACCATGAAGATCGCCATGATCTGCCGTGGCGTTGCTCCGAGTGTTCGCAAGATCGCAATGTCGGCACGCTTGTCGGCGACCACCATGATCAAGGTGGCAATGATGTTGAACGCAGCGACCGCGACGATCAGTAACAGCAGCAGGCCGATCATGGTCTTTTCCATCTTCATCGCGCTAAACAGGCTGCCCTGGGTTCGCGACCAATCCTCGCCCCGATAGTCGTCGCCCAGACTCGCCAACAACCGGGCCGTGACCTTCGGGGCCTGGTACAGGTCGGCCAGGCGCACCCGCACGCCCTCGACCTGATCAGGCTGCCAGCGCAGCATGGTCGCCGCGTCGCTGCGGTGAATCATGGCCAGGCTGCCATCGAGCTCGGCACCCACCTTGAACACCCCGACCACATTCAGGCGCTGCATGCGTGGCGAGATGCCACCGGGCGTATCGCTGGGCTCGGGAACGATCAGCGTAAGGCGGTCGCCCAGTTTCAGGCCGAACCGGCGGGCAGTCATGAGTCCGACGATCACGCCGGACTCACCGGGCTTGAGGTCATCAAGCCGCCCCGCGACCATCCGCGACCCCAGAATCGAGACATCGGCCTCGGCCTGCGGATCGATACCCTTGACCTCGATCGGCTGCATCACGCCCTTGTAGGACAGCATGCCCTCGAGCTGGATGATCGGCGCGGCGCCGAGCACCTGCGGGTCCGTCCGGAGCCGCTCAGCCAGCGATTTCCAGTCGTCCAGCGGCCGGCCGTCGCCGGCGATCACCGCATGCGGGACCATGCCCAGCACACGGTTGCTCATCTCGCGCTGAAAGCCGTTCATCACCGACAGCACGATGATCATCGCCAGCACACCCAGCGCCAACCCGATCATCGAGGTGAGCGAAATGAACGAAATGAAGTGATTGCGACGCTTGGCGCGCGTGTAGCGGCTGCCGATGAAGAGGCTAAGCGGTCTGAACATTAGCCGACCACCAGACGGCCATCTTCCAGGCGCAAGATCTGATCCATCTGGCCGGCCAGCTGCGGATCATGGGTGACCACCAGAAAGGCGGTGCGCAGCGAACTACTCAATTCGAGCATCAGATCCTGAATGCCCTGCGCGGTATGGTGATCGAGGTTGCCGGTCGGCTCGTCGAGCAGCACCAGTGCCGGTCGATTAGCCAGCGCCCGGGCAATGGCGACGCGCTGCCGCTCGCCGCCGGAGAGCTCCGAAGGCTTGTGCGCGAGACGATGCCCCAATCCGACCCGCTGGAGCAATTCACTGGCTCTGGCGCGGGCGTCCGGAATTGGTGCCCGACCGATCAGCAACGGCATGCAAACGTTTTCCAGCGCAGTGAATTCCGGCAGCAGATGATGAAACTGATAGACGAAGCCAAGCGCACGGTTACGCAGCAGACCACGGTCTTTCTCACTCAGCGCCGACAGCTCTTCTCCAGCCAGCCAGACGCTGCCCTCGCTGGGCGTATCCAGGCCGCCCAGCAGGTTGAGCAGCGTACTTTTCCCGGATCCCGAGCTGCCGACGATGGCCACCCGCTGGCCAGGGTACAACTCGAGCTGCAGCCCCGAGAGCACGTTCACCGATTCCGGCCCCTGCTCGTAGCGTTTGCCCAGGTTCCGGCAACTGAGCACTGCCTGTTCGTTCGAAGCGTGTTCTTTCATATCCAGTTCACTCGTAGCGTAGCGCGTCGGCCGGCTGGGTACGGGCGGCACGCCACGCGGGGTAGAGGGTGGCCAGGAAACTCAGTACCAGGGCCGCGACACAGACCTGAATCACATCGGCGGCCATCAGCTGGGACGGCAGGTAGTCAATGAAGTAGACGTCGGCGCTGAGGAACTTGTGACCGATTAACCGCTCAAGAGCCGCCACCCAGCTGCTTACGTTGAGTGCCGCGAACATGCCGAGCAAGGCACCGACCAGCGTGCCGACGACGCCAATCACCGTGCCCTGCACCATGAAGATCGCCATGATCTGCGCCGGCGTCGCACCCAGCGTGCGCAGGATGGCGATATCGCCCCGCTTGTCGGTGACCACCATGACCAGCGTTGAAATGATATTGAACGCCGCCACCGCAACGATCAGCAGCAACAGCAACCCGATCATCGCCTTTTCCATGCGGATCGCCTGGTAGAGATTGCCGTGCGTGCGGGTCCAGTCCCGTGAGTAGAAGTCGTCGCCCAGCTCACCGGCAAGCTTCCAGGCGGTCCGCGGCGCCTGAAACAGATCGACGAAACGCAGGCGCACGCCCTGCACCTGGTCGGGTTTCAAGCGGTGCAGGCGGGCCACGTCTGAGATGTTGGCCATCGCCACGTAGCCGTCGATCTCCCCGGCGCCCACGTGAAAGATCCCGCGTACGGTGAATCGCTTCATGCGTGGGAATACACCGGCAGGCGTCACCGCCACCTCCGGCGCAACGAAGGTGACCTTGTCACCAATGGCCACGCCGAGCTTTTCAGCAGCCTTGTCGCCGATGACGATGCCGAACTCGCCGGCCACCAGTTCGCTCAGCGAGCCCTGCAGAAAGAACTGGCCGATGATCGACACGTCCGGTTCGCGCGCCGGGTCGACGGCATTGATCAGCGTCTTGGTAACCTCGCCACGGTGGGTCAGCAGGCCTTGCATCTGCACGAACGGCGCCACGGCGGCTACCTGCGGATCCTTCAGCAGACGCTGGCCCAGCGCTTGCCAGTCATCGATCGGCGTGGCGCGTTCGAGGGTGGCGTGAGGGACCATGCCCAGCACGCGCGTACGCATCTCGTGGTCGAAGCCGTTCATAACCGAGAGCACGACGATCATCACCAGCACACCAAGTGCCAGGCCGATCATGGACGTGAAGGAAATGAAGGAGACGAACAGGCTGCGACGTCTGGCGCGCGTGTAGCGTGCCCCGATATACACGGACAGCGGTCTGAACATAACTCGATGGGTTCGCTTTCGCTGGCGGAAAAAACAAGCTGAATGACGTTGCCAGGCGGCCTGATACACTCAAGCCATCACTGCAGCCCAGGGATCGACATGCCCACAGAAGACACCGAAGATCGCCGCGAATACTACCGTATCGAGGACCTGATCGCACTGGAAATCCTGCCCCTGGAAGATGCCGAAACACCTTCGCGCAATGGCACGTCGGGCCTGTTCGACCTGCTGGGCGAGCTGCACCAGCTGGATTTCGAGGCGCAGCTTCTGCTGCGGCAGATCGCCGAAAGCAACCGCACGCTGGCCAACTACCTGAAGGTGCAGAACAGGCGCATCGACCTGATCGGCCAGGCGCTGGCACGTGGTCTGTTGCGGGAAATCGGCCCAACACGCGAAGTCATCCTCTCCGAAGGCGGGGTCAGTTTCGTCAATGATCGGCCGCTGGAAGAGGGCTCCAGCTGGGCGCTGAAACTGGTGCTCATGCCGCAGGGGCTTGGCCTGCTGCTCAACGCCCGGATCGCCAGTTGCCAGCTGCAGGATGACGGCCGGTTTGCCATCGGCACCTCATTCGAAGCGTTGACTGATGCACAACGGCAACTGTTGGCGCGGCATATCCTGCAAAAACAGGCGACAGAGCGTCGCCTGGCCCGTGAAAGCCTGCAGGAAACCTGACCATGCTCCGAACCATACTGCTGCTCTCGGCCCTCGCCCTCGCCGCCCCGCTGGCCGCCGAAACCCTCCGTATTCCGGTCGGCCACCAGGGCCAGAGCGAACTGCCGCTGCCGGGCCGCGGCGATTCGACCGGTCGGGTGCTCGAGCAGTTCGGCCTCGCCGACGAGGAGTACCCCGCCGTGGGCACGCCGCCAATCAAACGCTGGGACTACCGGTATTTCTCGGTGTACTTCGAAAACGATCGGGTCATCGACAGCGTGCTGCATCATCGACGCTCCACCCCTCAACAGGACGACATCGAACCGTGACCCAGATCTACGGCCACCGTGGCGCAAAGGGCGAAGCCCCGGAGAACACCCTCACCAGCTTCCAGCAATGCCTCGCCCACGGCGTGCGCCGCTGCGAACTCGACCTTCACCTGTCCCGCGACGGGGAACTGATGGTCATCCATGACCCAACCCTCAAGCGCACCACCGGACGGCGCGGCAAGGTCGTCGAACGCGATGCCGACGAGCTGGTTCGATACGACGCCCGCAGCGGAGGACCCGGCTGGAAACAACCCTGCCCGATCCCACGCCTGGCGGAGCTGTTCGAAAAATGCGACTTCGAGCATTGGCAGCTCGAAGTGAAGAGCGCGTCCCGGGTACGGGCCGCGCGGACAGTACTGGCGATCAAAACGCTGGCCGAAGCGCATGGCCTGCTCGACCGGATCACCGTAACGTCGGGCTCCCGGGAAGTCCTAAGAGCGTTGAAGCGCCTGACGCCGGAAATTTCCTGCGGCCTGGTGGCGGAACATGGCTGGCTCGACCCGCTGAAGGTAGCTAGGCAATACGACTGCACCTTGCTGGCCCTGAAGTGGACCCTGTGCACGCCCGAACGCATCGCCAAGGCGCGTCAGCAGGGCTTGCATGTGTCGGTCTGGACGGTCAACGAGCCAGCACTCATGCGCCGGCTGGCCGACTTCGGGGTAGACAGCCTGATTACCGACTATCCGGGCCGCGCGGTCGAGACACTGCGAAACAACTGAGCCAGGCGCGCCTGTAGCGCCCCGACCCATTTGCCTTCAGAAGCTTTCCCGATTGGGCCAACGCCAGCTCCGGGTATCCTCTCCGACCGGCTCAGGCCACCGGTCGGAGCCGCTCAAAAAAGCCGGTTGAGCCCGTCGAATGCCGCGACGCGATAAGCTTCGGCCATGGTCGGGTAGTTGAAGGTTGTGTTGATGAAGTATTTGAGCGTATTCGCCTCTCCCGGCTGGTTCATGATCGCCTGCCCGATATGCACGATCTCCGATGCCTGGTAGCCGAAGCAATGCACGCCGAGCACGGCCAGTGTCTCGCGGTGAAAGAGGATCTTCAGCATGCCCACCGGCTCGCCCGATATCTGCGCCCGCGCCATGCCCTTGAAAAAGGCTTTGCCGACCTCGTAAGGGATCTTCGCTTCGGTCAGCTCGCGCTCGTTCTTGCCGATTGAGCTGATTTCCGGAATGGTGTAGATGCCGGTCGGCACGTCGTCGACGAAGCGCCAGCTGTTGTTGTCGACGATACTGCCGGCCGCCGAACGGCCCTGGTCGTATGCGGCGCTGGCGAGTGAGGGCCAACCGATGACGTCGCCGGCTGCGTAGATGTTGCCGACTTCGGTGCGGTAGTGCTCGTCGACCTTGATCTGGCCTCGGCTGTTGACCTTGAGGCCAATGTTCTCCAACGCCAGTTTGTCGGTGTTGCCGGTCCGGCCGTTGCACCAGAGAAAGGCATCGGCCTTGATCTTCTTGCCGGATTTGAGGTGCAGGATAACCCCGTTGTCGAGCCCCTCGACGCGCTCGTACTCCTCGTTGTGGCGAATAAGCACGTTGTTGTTTCGCAGGTGATAGCTCAGCGCGTCGGAGATCTCGTCATCGAGAAAGCTGAGCAGCTGGTCGCGGTTGTCGATCAGGTCGACCAGCACGCCAAGGCCGCTGAAGATCGAGGCGTACTCAGAGCCGATCACGCCGGCGCCGTAGATGATCAGCCGCCGCGGCGTGTGGCTCAGGGTCAGGATGGTGTCGCTGTCGTAGACGCGCGGATGGCTGAAATCGACATCCGTGGGCCGGTAGGGGCGCGAACCCGTCGCGATGATGAACTGGTTGGCGACCAGGGTTTCCACCATTCCATTGGCACTGACCACCTCGACCGTCTGCTCGTCGGCAAAACTGGCAGTACCGAAGAAGATGTCGATGCGGTTGCGCGCGTAGTAGCCGGTGCGCGAGGTGACCTGCTTGGCGATCACGCTCTCGGCGCTCTTTAGCACATCCGGAAAGGAAAACCAGCGGGGTTCGCCAATCTGGCGAAACAGCGGGTTGGTGTTGTACTGCATGATCTGGCGCACCGAGTGGCGCAGCGCCTTCGACGGAATGGTCCCGAGGTGCGTGGAATTGCCGCCGACGTGCGGCCTGCTGTCGACCACGGCGACCTTGCGCCCCGCCTTGACCGCGTTCATCGCCGCCCCTTCCCCGGCAGGCCCCGACCCTAGAATCACCACATCGTAGTTATAGACAGCCATAGTCACCCCTGAACACGCAGCAGGACGCCCCGCTGCTGTAAACAAATCGGTCGAACGGGAGCGGTGTCATTGCCTACGCACCACTGCCCGGAATCCTTGCGCCCATCTAGCGAGGACTGGCGCGGCGCCGCACGGGCCTGCGCCCGAACCGGCGTGGCGGCGCTAGCGACGACTCGCGTCGTAGGCCAGGTCGGCCCGGGCGCCTTGTTCAGGCTGGGCGTTGACCTCTTCGCATTTCTCGCGGCTACCGCCGCATATGGAACATTCCTTTTCGATACCGAGGTTGGCGATACCGCCGCAGGAACCGGCAATGGGCTTGCGGCCCATGATCACGCCCACCGACATGCCCAGTACCACCAACACCATGACTAGAAAAACGATCAACCAGGTCATTGCTCTGCTCCCGCCCCGAACAGCTTGTCGAAAGCCTCGGTGCTCTTGCTGACGAATCCCTGCCCTTCGCGTACCACGAAGAACGCTGCGATCTTGTGCTCGGCGGCGTAGGCCAGGCCACGCTCCGGACCGAGCACCATGAGTACGGTGGACAACCCGTCTGCGCGCAAGGTCGACGGATCGACCACCGTCACCGCGGCAAGGCGATGGGTGATAGGCGCGCCGGTGGTCGGGTCCAGCGTATGCGAATAGCGCCGGCCGTCACGCTCGAAATAGTTGCGGTAGTCCCCGGAAGTGGACACGCCGCGCCCGTCGAGCTCGATGACACGCTGCACCACCCGCTCGTTGTCGCGGGGCGCCTCGATTGCGATGCGCCACGGCGATCCGTCAGGTTTGTGTCCCTGCGCCTTGAGCTCACCGGTGATTTCCACCAGATAGCTGCGGATGCCTGAGGCTTCGAGGCGTGCCGCCACCTGATCGACGGCGTAGCCCGCCGCGATGCTGTTGAAGTCCACCTGGACCTCGGCATCCTTGCACAGCTGCTCGCCATCGAGCCGCAGGTGATGTTGACCGACGTTCTTCCGGGTCCTGGCAATCTCGTCGGCCGAAGGGACCCGCTCCCCCTGTCCCCGCGGACCGAACCCCCAGAGATTGAGAAGCGGCTCGATGGTCAGGTCAAGCGCCCCGCCGCTCTCGTCGGACAGCCGCTCGCCAGCCTGGAACAGCGCACGCACGCCTTCAGGCATCGCCATGCAGCGGCCGGAGGGCAGCTCGTTGAACAACTCGATGGCCGAATCGGAGCGATAGGTCGACACCTGCCGGTCGATCTCGGCGAGGATCGACTCGGTGTCCTGGCGCAACGTGTCCGCATCAGGCGTGCCGCGCCCGGCCACGTATTTCACGGTATAGGTGCTGCCCATGGTCGGGCCGCTGAAACTCTCGATCTGCTCCTGAAACAGACAGCCCGTCATTGCCGTCGCCAGGGCGACGGCAAAGACGGGCCGAAAGGACTTCGGGATCATGCTAGCCGCCGAAGTCGTCGAGCAGGATGTTCTCCGGTTCGACACCCAGATCCGTCAGCATCTTGATCACCGAAGCGTTCATCATCGGCGGGCCGCACATGTAGAACTCGCAGTCCTCCGGCGTCGGATGGTCCTTCAGATAGTTCTCATACAGCACGTTGTGGATGAAGCCGGTCGGGCCGTCCCAGTTGTCTTCAGGTTGCGGATCGGACAGGGCCAGGTGCCACTCGAAGTTCTCGTTCTCGGCCTGCAGCTGGTCGTATTCCTCGACGTAGAACGCCTCGCGCATGGAACGCGCGCCGTACCAGAAGCTCATCTTGCGCGTGGATTTCAGCCGCTTGAGCTGATCGAAGATATGCGAGCGCATCGGCGCCATCCCGGCGCCACCGCCGATGAAGACCATCTCCGCGTCGGTGTCCTTGGCGAAGAACTCGCCGAAGGGCCCGTACACCGTGACCTTGTCGCCCGGCTTCAGGCTGAATACCCAGGAGGACATCTTGCCCGGCGGCAGGTGGTCCTTGCCGGGCGGCGGCGAGGCGATGCGGATATTGAACTTCACCAGACCGACCTCTTCCGGGTAGTTCGCCATCGAATAGGCCCGAATCACGGTTTCGTCGACCTTCGAGACATATTTCCACTGATTGAACTTGTCCCAGTCGCCGCGATACTCCTCCTGGATATCGAAGTCCTTGTAGCGCACCTCATGGGGCGGGCACTCGAGCTGCACGTAGCCACCGGCGCGAAAGTCTACGTTTTCGCCTTCCGGCAACTTCAGCGTCAACTCCTTGATGAAGGTCGCGACGTTCGGATTGGAGAGTACGGTGCACTCCCACTTTTTCACGCCGAACACCTCTTCCGGCACCTCGATCTTCATGTCGGCCTTGACCGGGGTCTGGCAGGACAGGCGCCAGCCTTCGCCAGCCTCGCGGCGGGTGAAGTGGGATTCCTCGGTGGGCAGCATCTCGCCGCCACCGCTTTCGACGACGCACTTGCACTGGGCGCAGGTACCGCCGCCGCCGCATGCCGACGAGAGGAAGATGTTGTTGGACGCGAGAGTCTGGAGCAGCTTGCCGCCCGCCGGGACGGTGATCGTGCGCTCGCCGTTGATCTCGATGTTGACGTCGCCACTGGAGACCAGTTTGGCGCGCGCCGCGAGAATGATCACCACCAGCGCCAGGACAATGGCGGTGAACATGCCGATGGCAAGGAAAATTTCGTAACTCATCAGTTCATCCCGTCCTTACAGCTGTACGCCAGAGAATGACATGAAGCCTAGCGACATCAGGCCGATGGTGATGAAGGTGATGCCCAGGCCCTGCAGGCCTTCCGGAACATCGCTGTACTTGAGTTTCTCGCGGATGCCCGCCAATAGCATGATCGCCAGTGCCCAGGACGCGCCGGAACCGAAGCCGTAGACCGTGCTCTCGGCCAGGTTGTAGTCACGCTCGACCATGAACAGGGTGCCGCCCATGATGGCGCAGTTCACCGTGATCAGCGGCAGGAACACGCCGAGGGCGTTGTAGAGACTGGGGACGTACTTGTCCAACAGCATCTCGAGGATCTGGACGATCGCCGCGATCACACCGATGTAGCTGAGCAGCCCGAGAAAACTCAGGTCCACGTCCGGCAGGCCAGCCCAGGACAAGGCCCCGGCCTTGAGCAGGTAGGTGTAGATCAGGTTGTTAGCCGGCACCGTGATAGCCTGCACCACGATGACCGCGATACCGAGGCCGATGGCGGTCTCGACCTTTTTCGAGATCGCAATAAAGGTGCACATGCCGAGGAAGAACGCCAGGGCCATGTTCTCGATGAACACGGATCGGACGAACAGGCTGATGTAATGCTCCATTAGTAAGCCTCCTTGTTCGAGACCTGCGGCGCCATCTTGAACGACGGTTTCTCGACCTGTTCACGCTTCCAGGTACGGATACCCCAGATGATGAGGCCGATCAGGAAGAACGCCGACGGCGGCAGCAGCAGCAGCCCGTTGGGCTGGTACCAACCACCGTCGTTGACCACCGGGAGGATGGTGTAGCCCATCAGCTTGCCAGCACCGAACAGCTCGCGGACGATGCCCAGCACGATCAGCATTGCGCTGTAGCCCAGGCCGTTGCCGATGCCGTCGAAGAATGACAGCAGCGGCGGGTTCTGCATGGCGAAGGCCTCGGCGCGCCCCATCACGATGCAATTGGTGATGATCAATCCGACGAACACCGACAGCTGCTTGGACAGCGAATAGGCATAAGCCTTGAGGATCTGATCCACCACGATCACCAGTGAGGCGATGATTACCATCTGCACGATCATCCGGATAGAGCCGGGAATCTGGGTGCGGATCATTGAGATGAACAGGTTGGAAAACGCCACCACCAGCGTCAGCGCGACGGACATCACCAGCGCCGTCTTGAGGTTGGAGGTGACCGCCAGGGCCGAGCAGATCCCGAGGATCTGCAGGCCGATCGGGTTGTTGCTGAAGACCGGATTGAACAGGACTTCTTTGATGGTAGGTTGCGACATGATCAAGCCTCCCCAGCGCGCAGGTTAGCGATAAATGGGCCAAAGCCGTTTTCACCGAGCCAGAAGTGCAACAGGTTATTGACCCCGTTGCTGGTCAAAGTGGCACCGGCCAGGGCGTCGACCTGATGGTCGGCCTTGGGGCTCTGGGGGTCTACCCCGCCCTTGACGACCTGCACCGCCAGTTTGCCGTTCTCGTCGAACAGCTCCTTGCCGTGCCACTGGTTGCGCCATTTCGGATTGTCTACCTCGCCACCCAGGCCAGGCGTCTCGCCATGCTGGTAGAAGCCCAGGCCGGCGACCGTGTTCAGGTCACCCTTGACCGCCATGAAGCCATACAGCGTCGACCACAGGCCGTATCCGCGGATAGGCATGATCAACGTGTCGATTTCATTATTTTCCTCGACGATGTAGACGACGCTGTACCGCTCGCGGCGTTTGATCGATGCGATGTCCTCTTCGCCGGTCAGCGGCTTGGACAATTCCGGATCCTTGGCCGCGACCAGCGGATCGAAACCGCTCGGGTCAAAGGCGTCGCTGAAGGTGCCGGTTTTCAGATCGACAAGCTTGGCGACGATGCGCTCGTTGAACAGCGTCTTGACCTGCTTGGCCGACATGCCGGGTTCGCCCAACCCGGCGATCGCCAGGATGCTGCGCTGCTTGTCCAGCTGGCGGTTTTCCAGCTGGGTCGGACGCAGCGCCACCGCCGCCCCCGCCACGAACACCGAGCACACCAGGCAGACCAGCAAGGCCACGACCAGGGTGCGGACGGTGGATTCTTTTTGACTAGACATTGCGTGCCAGCCTCCGCTTGATATTGGCCTGGATGACAAAGTGGTCGATCAACGGTGCGCACAGGTTGGCAAACAGGATCGCCAGCATCATGCCTTCCGGAAACGCCGGGTTGACCACCCGGATCAACACCACCATCACACCAATGACGATGCCGAACGCCCACTTACCGGTGTTCGTCATCGACGCCGAGACCGGATCGGTGGCCATGAAGATCAGGCCAAAGGCGAAACCGCCCACCACCATGTGCCAGTACCAGGGCATGGCGAACATCGCGTTCGAGTCCGAGCCGAGCAGGTTGAACAGCGAGCTCAGCGCGATCATGCCGATCATCACGCCGGAGACGATGCGCCAGGAGGCGATCTTGGTAGTCAGCAACACGGCGCCACCGATGAAGATGGCCAGCGTACTGGTCTCACCGATCGAACCGTGAATGGTGCCGACGAAGGCGTCCATCCAGGTGATGCCGTTGGCGATCACATTGTCCATGCCGCCGGCGAAGCTCAGGCTCAGGGCGGTCGCACCTGCGAAACCGTCCACAGCTGTCCACACGGCGTCGCCGGACATCTGCGCCGGGTAGGCGAAGAACAGGAACGCACGACCGGTCAGCGCCGGATTGAGGAAGTTCTTGCCGGTACCGCCGAAGATTTCCTTGCCGATGACAATCCCGAAGCTGATGCCCAGCGCCACCTGCCACAGCGGAATGCTCGGGGGCAGGGTCAGCGCGAACAGCACGGAGGTAACGAAGAAACCTTCGTTGACCTCATGCTTGCGGACCGAGGCGAACAGCACTTCCCAGAAGCCACCGACGATGAACGTCACCGCGTAGACCGGGATGAAGTAGGCCGCGCCCTGGATGAAGTTGTCCCACAGGCTGTTCGGGTCGAAGCCCGCCATCGCACTGATCAGCGCCATGCGCCAACCTTCCTGCGCCGCAAGCAGGTCCGGGCTCTGCGCGTAGATCAGGTTGGCCTGGTAGCCGGTGTTCCACATGCCGAAGAACATCGCCGGGAAGGTGCACAGCCAGACCGTGATCATCATCCGCTTGAGGTCGATGCCGTCGCGCACGTGCGCGGTGGTCTTGGTCACGCTGCCGGGCCGGTAGAGGAAGGTATCGGCCGCCTCGTAGAGTGCGTACCACTTCTCGTACTTGCCGCCCTTTTCGAAGTTGTGCTCGATCTTGTCGAGGAATTCGCGAATGCCCATGCCTTACCCCTCCTTCTCGATGCGGGTCAGATTGTCCCGCAGGATCGGGCCGTATTCGTATTTGCCAGCACAAACATAGGTGCACAGCGCCAGGTCCTCTTCGTCCAGCTCGAGGCAGCCCAGCTTCTGCGCCACTTCGGTGTCGCCGACGATCAGTGACCGCAGCAGTTGCGTCGGCAGCATGTCCAGCGGCATCACTTCCTCGTAGTTGCCGACCGGGACCATTGCCCGTGGGCTGCCGTTGGTCGAGGTCGAGAAGGCGAACTTCTTGCCGCCCATCAATTTGGAGATATAAATGTTGAGGATCGAGTGCTTGTCGCTGCCCGCGCGCAGGTAATGCAGCATCTCGCGCTCCTTCCCCTCACGCAGGCAGGACACCTGCTGGTGGTAACGCCCGAGGAAGGCAAAGGCACCGTGGGCCGTCCGGCCGCCGAGCACCGAACCGGAAATCACCCGGTTGGCGCCGGGCTGCAGTTCGCCTGCGGTCAGTTCGTCGAGGTTGGCTCCCAGACGGGCCCGCACCAGCCGCGGCTTTTCCACCACAGGCCCGGCCAGCGACACGATACGTTCAACCGACAGGCGGCCAGTGGCGAACAACGCACCGATGGCGATCACGTCCTGATAACCGATGGTCCAGACGCTCTTGGTGGCACTCACCGGGTCGAGGAAATGGATGTGCGTGCCCGCCAGGCCGGCCGGATGCGGGCCGGCGAAACCTTCGGTCCGTACATTGGCCAGTTGCTCGCCGGGTAGCGAGACACCCTCGGCCTTGCACAGGAACAGCTTGCCAATACGGGCCAGAACGGTCAGTCCCGCTTCGAATTCGGCGCCACGCTCGGCAATGATGACGGCCGGATCAGCCGCCAGCGGATGAGTGTCGATCGCCGTAACGAAGATCGAGCTGGGCACCGCGTCGATTGCCGGCACCTTGCTGTAAGGACGCGTACGCAATGCGGTCCAGAGGCCGGACTGCTGCAAATTTTCGCGAACCTGAGTATCGCTGAGACTGGCCAGCGCCCCGCTGTCGTACTGATTGAAGGTGAGCTCGTCGGCACCCTCTAGGTCGATGACGACCGATTGCAGGACGCGCTTCTCACCGCGGTGGATGGCGCTGACAACGCCGGCACCCGGCGACGTGAAGGCCACGCCGGGCGTCTTCTTGTCGGAGAACAGCACCTGCCCCAACTTGACCCGGTCACCGACCTGGACCTCCATGGTCGGCTTCATACCTGGGTAATCAAACCCTATGACGGCGACGCTTCGCACGGGCCGTCCGGCCTCGACGCGCTGCGCCGGCGCACCTGCAATGGGCAGATCTAGCCCACGTTTTATATTGATCATCGGTTCGCCTAACCACTGATTTTGAATGCTTTTTTACGGGCCTCGCGGTAGCGCAAAGTCGAATTGCACGACGCGCACTGATGCGTTATCAGCGCGACGCTATGCCGCGGGCCCAGGTAGAAATCCGCCCGATTATAGAGGTCACGACCCGCGACTGACCACCCAAGGGCTTCCAAATTTTTGACTGTGGACAAGCGGCCCGAATCGGCAGTCTATTGGCGGGCGCCGCTCGGCGCCGGCGGGCGCGGAATAATCGACCGGCCCGAAAATGCGAAACGGGAGCCGAAGCTCCCGTTTCAGTTCCAGCGCGATGAAAGCGCAGAAAAGCGGATCAGCGCGGGAACGCTGGCGGGTTGACCCCGGCCATGTCTTCCATCACCCGAACGACCTGGCAGCTGTATCCAAACTCGTTGTCGTACCAGACGTACAGTACGACGCGATTGTCGCTGCAGATCGTCGCCTCAGCGTCCACCACACCGGCGTGACGCGAGCCGACGAAGTCGCTCGACACCACTTCCTGCGAATTGACGAAGTCGATTTGCTTCTGCAGGTCGGAGTGCATGGCCATCTGGCGCAGGTACTCGTTGATCTCTTCGCGAGTCGTGGCCTTTTCCAGATTCAGGTTCAGGATGGCCATCGATACGTTCGGCGTCGGCACGCGAATCGCGTTGCCGGTCAACTTGCCTTTGAGCACCGGCAGCGCCTTGGCGGCCGCGGTGGCGGCACCTGTTTCGGTGATGACCATGTTCAGTGCTGCACTGCGACCACGACGACTGCCTTTGTGGAAGTTGTCGATCAGGTTCTGGTCGTTGGTGTAGGAGTGCACGGTCTCAACGTGGCCATTGACGATGCCGTACTGGTCGTTGACCGCCTTGAGCACCGGCACGATGGCGTTGGTGGTGCATGACGCGGCCGAGACGATCTTGTCGTCCGCAGTGATCTCGCCATGGTTGATGCCATGCACGATGTTCTTCAGCTCGCCCTTGCCCGGCGCGGTCAGCACGACACGCCCAACACCCGGGCACTTGAGGTGCTGACCGAGGCCCTCAGCGTCACGCCACTTGCCGGTGTTGTCCACCAGCAGCGCGTTCTCGATGCCGTACTTCGTGTAGTCCACGGAGGCCGGATCATTGGAGTAGATCACCTGGATCAGGTTGCCGTTGGCGGTGATGGTGTTGTTCTCGGCATCGATATGAATGGTGCCGTCGAACGGACCATGCACCGAGTCACGGCGCAGCAGGCTGGCGCGCTTGACCAGATCGTTCTCCGCCCCCTTGCGCACGACGATGGCGCGCAGGCGCAGACCGTCGCCGGCGCCGGTCTTCTCGATCAGGATGCGCGCCAGCAGGCGGCCAATGCGGCCGAAGCCGTAGAGCACCACGTCGGTACCCCTGTGCACGCCCGACGTATTGCGCTTGTCGGCGACCTCGGCCAGCTCGTCGCGGACGAACTGATCAAGGGTGCGGCCGTTGCCTTCAGCCTTGAACTTGGCCACGACCTTGCCCAGGTCCACCGAGGCGGCGCCCAGGTTCATGTCGGCCATGGTAGTGAGGATCTGGTGGGTCTCGTGGACGCTGAGCTCGGCTTCGTCAGCCTGGCGATGGCGAGCGAAACGATGCGCCTTGAGCAGAGCGATGACCGAGCGATTGATCAGCCCGCGGCCATAGATGGAAGTCACTACGTTGTTGTTACGATACAGTTGACCGATCAGCGGAATCATCGCTTCGGCGAGGGCTTCTCGATCAATCCATTCACCAAGACACTGGTCGGGCTTCTGAGTCACGGGCAGTTCCTTCCAACATGTAGGGGCTGAGAAAAAGGGCTACATTATGCCGGGGCACCCTAGCGCCGGCAATCTGTGCAGCGGAAACACTGACAGCGTCCCGCGCGGATAGTTACAATCCCGGCGGTCCATTTTTTAGACCGGAGTCACGCCCACCCGTGTCCCTATTGCGCCTTCCGCCCATGCCTGCCGCAAGCGGCAAGCAAACCTGGGGCAACCTACCCGGAGCCGCGCTGAGCCTGGCGATTGCCGAAGCAGCCAGCCACGCCGAGCGATTCACCCTTCTCCTCACAGCCGACAGCCAGAGCGCGGAGCGCTTGCAGGACGAGCTCGCGTTTTTCGCGCCGGGCCTGCCGGTACTGCACTTCCCGGACTGGGAGACCCTGCCCTACGATGTGTTTTCCCCGCATCAGGACATCATTTCCCAGCGGATCGCTGCGCTTTACCGGTTGCCGGAGCTGACGCACGGGATCCTGGTAGTACCCATCACAACGGCGCTACACAGACTGGCGCCGAAGCGCTTCCTGCTCGGCTCGAGCCTGGTGCTCGACGTTGGCCAGACGCTGGATGTGGAGCAGATGCGCGCGCGCCTGGAGGCGGCCGGCTATCGCTGTGTCGACACTGTCTATGAGCACGGCGAGTTCGCCGTGCGCGGCGCGCTGATCGATCTGTTCCCGATGGGCAGCGCCCTGCCCTATCGTATCGACCTGTTCGATGACGAGATCGAAACGCTGCGTACCTTCGATCCGGAGACCCAGCGATCGATCGACAAGGTCGAATCGATCCGACTACTGCCGGCCCGCGAATTCCCGGTAAGAAAGGAGTCGGTCACCGGGTTCCGGGCGCGGTTCCGCGAGCGTTTCGATGTGGATTTCCGTCGCTGCCCGATCTACCAGGACCTCTCGACTGGCATCACGCCGGCCGGCATCGAGTACTACCTGCCGCTGTTCTTCGACGAGACCTCGACACTCTTCGATTACCTACCAGAGGACACCCAGGTGTTCTCCCTGCCCGGCATCGAGCAGGCGGCCGAGCATTTCTGGAAGGACGTACGCAACCGCTACGAGGATCGCCGCGTGGACCCCGAGCGGCCGCTGCTGCCGCCGGCCGAGCTGTTCATTCCGGTCGAGGACTGCTTTGCACGCCTGAAAAGCTGGCCGCGTGTGGTAGTCAGCCAGGACGACGTCGAGACCGGAATCGGCCGCGAGCGATTCCCGGCCAGCCGTTTCCCGGAACTCGCGATAGACGCCAAAGCGAGTGAGCCCTTGGGCGCGTTGCGACGCTTTCTGGATGACTTCCCTGGTCGCGTCCTGTTCACGGCAGAATCGGCAGGCCGTCGCGAAGTGTTGCTGGAGTTACTGGCGCGCTTGAAGTTGCGGCCTCAGGAAGTCGGCGGCTGGCGGGACTTCGTCGACAGCCGGGAGCGACTGGCGATCACCATCGCACCGCTCGACGACGGCTTGCTGTTGCAAGACGTGGCGCTGATCGCGGAGAGCCCGCTGTTCGGCCAGCGCATCATGCAGCGTCGGCGGCGCGAAAAAGGCCGTGACGCCGGCGAGAACGTCATCAAGAACCTCACCGAGCTGCGCGAAGGCGCGCCGGTGGTGCACATCGACCACGGCGTAGGCCGCTATCAGGGTTTGGTCACGCTGGAAATCGACGGCCAGGCTGCCGAATTCCTCATGCTGCAATACGCGGAGGAAGCCAAGCTCTACGTGCCGGTTTCCAGCCTGCACCTGATTGCCCGCTACACCGGCAGTGACGATGCCCTGGCCCCGCTGCACCGCCTGGGATCGGAAACCTGGCAGAAGGCCAAGCGCAAGGCTGCCGAGCAGGTCCGCGACGTGGCTGCCGAACTGCTGGACATCTATGCCCGCCGCGCCGCGCGTGAAGGCCATGCCTTCGCCGATCCGCAGGTCGATTACGAAACCTTCAGCGCGGGCTTTCCGTTCGAGGAAACGCCGGATCAGCAGGCGGCGATCGAGGCCGTGCGCAGCGACATGCTGGCGCCCAAGCCGATGGATCGCCTGATCTGCGGCGACGTCGGCTTCGGCAAGACCGAAGTGGCCATGCGCGCCGCCTTTATCGCCGTACACAGCGGCAAGCAAGTCGCAGTGCTAGTGCCCACCACCCTGCTCGCCCAGCAGCACTACAACAGTTTCCGTGACCGCTTCGCCGATTGGCCGGTACGCGTCGAGGTGATGAGCCGCTTCAAGTCGGCCAAGGAAATCCAGGCCGCGGTCCAGGAGCTGGCCGAGGGCAAGGTCGACATTCTCATCGGTACCCACAAGCTGCTGCAGGACGACGTCAAGTTCACCAACCTCGGCCTGGTGATCATCGACGAAGAGCACCGCTTCGGCGTGCGCCAGAAGGAACAGCTCAAGGCACTGCGCAGCGAGGTGGACATCCTCACGCTCACCGCTACGCCGATCCCGCGCACGCTGAACATGGCCGTCGCCGGGATGCGTGACCTGTCGATCATCGCCACCCCACCGGCGCGCCGGTTGTCGGTGCGCACCTTCGTGATGGAACAACAGGACGCGGTAATAAAAGAAGCGCTGCTGCGCGAGCTACTGCGCGGCGGCCAGGTCTACTACCTGCACAACGACGTCAAGACCATCGAGAAATGCGCCGCCGACATCGCCGCGTTGGTGCCGGAGGCGCGCATCGGCGTTGGCCACGGACAGATGCGCGAACGCGAACTCGAACAGGTGATGGGCGACTTCTACCACAAGCGTTTCAACGTGCTGATCGCCTCGACCATCATCGAGACCGGCATCGACGTGCCCAGCGCCAACACCATCATCATCGAACGGGCCGACAAGTTCGGTCTCGCGCAGCTGCACCAGCTGCGCGGCCGGGTTGGACGCAGTCACCACCAGGCCTATGCCTACCTGCTGACGCCGCCGCGCAAGGCCATGACTGACGACGCACAGAAGCGTCTGGAAGCCATTGCCAATGCACAGGATCTGGGCGCGGGCTTCGTCCTGGCCACCCACGATCTGGAAATCCGCGGCGCGGGTGAGCTGCTGGGCGACGGCCAGAGCGGCCAGATCCAGGCGGTCGGCTTCACGCTGTACATGGAAATGCTCGAGCGCGCGGTCAAGGCGATCCAGAAAGGCGAACAGCCGAACCTCGACCAGCCGCTAGGCGGTGGACCGGAGATCAACCTGCGGCTACCAGCCCTGATCCCCGAGAACTACCTGCCGGACGTGCATGCGCGGCTGATCCTCTACAAGCGCATCGCCAACGCCACCGACGAGGACGGCCTCAAGGAGCTGCAGGTCGAGATGATTGACCGCTTCGGCCTGCTGCCTGAGCCGACCAAGAACCTGGTCCGCCTGACGCTGCTGAAACTGCACGCCGAGAAACTCGGCATCACCAAGATCGATGCCGGCCCGCAGGGCGGCCGCATCGAGTTCGCCGCCGATACCAGCGTCGACCCGATGGTGCTGATCAAGCTGATCCAGAGCCAGCCCAAACGCTACAGGTTCGAGGGCGCCACGGTGTTCAAATTCCAAGTACCGATGGAGCGGCCAGAGGAACGCTTCAACACCCTCGAAGCCCTGCTGGAGCGCCTGGCATCGGGCTCCGCCTGATGCGCTGCATGCGCCAAGCAGCCTGTCCGGAATCCGCAAATGCCCGCTAGGTTCCTGCCGTCGCTGCCCGCCGCATGGCGCCTGCCCTTTTCCGAGAACGCGCTCGCCAGAGGCCAGCGCTACGCGGCCGAAGGGCGCGTGCGCGTTCTGCGGCAGACGGAACAATTCGTCGAGGCCAGCTGCGTCGGAACGGGCGGAGCTTCGTATCGCCAATCGCTGCAGCTGGCGCGGGATGGCCGCCTCAGCTGCCTGTGCAGCTGCCCGGTGGGCCTCAACTGCAAGCACTGCGTGGCGCTGATCCTGTCGCTGGAACAACAGGCCGCACCAGGCGGCAATGACGCGACCCAACCTCGCGACGAGGCGCTGGCCCTGGAGCAGTGGCTGTCGCAACTGCCCAACGCCCTGGGCAGCGACCCGAATCCCGGCCAGGGCTGGCGCCTGCATTACCTGTTGCAGGGTGACGTCAACGTACAGGCCTACAAGGTGCGCCTGCGCGACGACGGCAGTCCCGGCGAATGGCACCCCTACCATGGCATGCGCGAAGCCAGCTTCCGGCAGCCTGGCTTCATGCAGCCGCTGGATCTGCGGATCGCCGCGCTGGCTTCGCTGAACCGGCTGCATGGCCATGGTTTCCAGCTGGCCGGCGAGAACGGCGGCGAGACCCTGCGCCTGATCCTCGAGACCGGCCGCGCCCACCTCGCTGCCGACCGCCCGGCACTGCCGGCGGGCTGTGCGCGCCCGGCGCGTTTCAACTGGAGCCTGCAGCCCGACGGCAGCTATCAGCCCGAGCTGATCATGGCCGAAGGCCTTGGCACATTGCTGACCGCAGTCGACCCGTTGTATTACCTCGACCTTCAGGAGAATGAAGTCGGTGTAATCGATCACAGCCTTCCGGCGCCGCTGGCTCGCCACCTGCTCGAAGCCCCCTCGGTGCCGTCCGCCCAGGCGGCGCTGTTCAGCCTCACGCTCAACGAGATCGCCCCGCAGCTGCCGGCCCCGGCACGCACGGTGGAAGAGCCGGTTGACGACGTCACGCCGGTCCCACGGCTCAGCCTTGGCAGCCATCACGCAGTCAACTACCAGCCGGCCAGCGGGCGTATGGCCAGCGAGCACCAGCACCGCGCCGGGCTGAGTTTCGTCTATGGCACGACGGCCGTACATGGCAAGGCGCGGTCCGGCCAGCGCATACGTCATCTCGAGGGCGGGCGCGTGCTTGGCATCCTGCGCCAGCCCGACGCCGAGCAAGCCCTGCGTCAACAACTCAGGGCGCTGGGTTTTCAGCCGGCGCTGCGCCAGAGCCAGGCACTGCCAAAGGACTCGGCGGAAATGTTCGAGCTGCCCAGCGAGGCTGCCTGGCTGCGGTTCGCCCAGACGCAGCTACCGGCGTTACATAAACAGGGCTGGCAGATCCAGATGCACCCTGGTTTTGCCTACGACCTCACGCCGGTGGAAGGCTGGTATGTCGCGGTGGATGATGCACCCGAACACAGCTGGTTCGACCTCGAGCTGGGCATTGTCGTCGAAGGCGAACGGATCAGCCTGCTGCCGGTTCTGCTCGGTTTGATCCGGCGCAACCCGGCCCTGCTGTCGGCGCAGGCACTGGCCCAGCGTGACGACGAGGAAACCTTGCGCGTGCAGCTCGACAAGCGCCATGGCGACGACGGCCCAGCGGTGCAGGTGGTACTTCCGTTCGGACGGCTGAAGCCGATTCTTTCGACGCTATCCGAACTCTATCTGCGCGATACGCCGGCCGGCGAGGAACATCTTCGCCTCGGACGCGCCGATGCCGCGCGGCTGGCGCAGCTCGAGGGTTTGCCGCTGCAATGGCAAGGAGGCGAACAGCTGCGTGATTTCGCACAACGGCTGCGTGATTATCGCCAGCAGGCGGTCACCGCGCCGGACGGGCTACTGGCCGACCTGCGGCCCTATCAGCTGGACGGATTGCGCTGGATGCAGACGCTGCGCGACCTGGGCATCGGCGGCGTGCTGGGCGATGACATGGGGCTGGGCAAGACGCTGCAGACGCTTGCTCACCTGCTGCTGGAAAAGCAATCGGGCCGCATGGACCGTCCCTCGCTGGTGGTGATGCCGACCAGTCTGATTCCCAACTGGCAGGACGAGGCGGCGCGTTTCGTTCCAAACCTCAAAATCGCCACGCTGCACGGCGCCGCACGCCAACAGCATTTCAGCCAGCTTGATCGGTTCGATCTGCTGCTGACCACCTATGCCCTCCTGCCACGGGATATCGAGCGGCTCGCCGCCACGCCGCTGCACCTGGTGGTGCTCGATGAAGCACAGCACATCAAGAACGCCACCAGCAAGGCCGCCCAAGCCGCCAGACGCCTGAACGCGCGTCAGCGCCTGTGCCTGACCGGCACACCGCTGGAAAACCACCTGGGCGAGCTCTGGTCGCTGTTCCATTTTCTGATGCCGGGCTGGCTGGGTGATGCCAAGGGCTTTACCCGTGAATACCGAACGCCCATCGAAAAACACGGCGACCGCGACCGGTTGCAGCACCTCGTTGCGCGGATCAGGCCCTTCCTGCTGCGCCGGCGCAAGGAGCAGGTCGCACATGAACTGCCGGCGAAAACGGAAATGGTGCACTGGGTAGAGCTGAGCCCGGCACAGCGCGACCTGTATGAAACAGTGCGCCTGGCAATGGACGGCAAGATCCGTGCGGAAATCGACCGCAAGGGCTTGGCGCGCAGCCAGATCGTAATCCTCGATGCGCTGCTCAAGCTGCGCCAGGTGTGCTGCGACCTGCGCTTGGTCAAGGGCGAGCGCGCGCTGTGCGGTAGCCCGTCCGGCAAGCTCGACAGCTTGATGGAAATGCTCACCGAACAGCTCGCCGAAGGCCGCCGCATCCTGCTGTTTTCCCAGTTCACCTCGATGCTGGCGCTGATCGAGGACGAGCTAAAGGCCCGCGCCATCGACTATGTCCGGATCACCGGCGACACCGGCGACCGCCGCACCCCGGTACAGCGCTACCAGAACGGCGAGGTGCCGCTGTTTCTGATCAGCCTGAAAGCCGGCGGCACCGGCCTCAACCTGACCGCCGCCGACACCGTGATCCATTATGACCCCTGGTGGAACCCGGCCGCAGAAAACCAGGCGACCGACCGTGCGCACCGCATCGGCCAAGACAAGCCGGTGTTCGTCTACAAGCTGATCGCACGCGACACAGTCGAAGAAAAGATTCAGCAGCTGCAACAACGCAAGGCCGCGCTGGCCTCGGGCCTGCTCGATGCGGAGCCGCACGGCGGTTGGCAGCTGGAGCCGGACGACATCGAGGCGCTGTTCGCCCCGCTGCCCTGAACTCATAGCCGGAGGGAGACTTGCCATGCGCCGCCTGGCGATTCCAAGCGACATCGAGCGCGTCTACGCCATCTACATGGCCCCCCAGGTGGTGCCCTTTCTCGGCCACGACCCGATGCCCCGGGACGCCTTCGCCCGGGTGTTCGATCCGCTGTTCGAGAGCGGTGGCTTCTACGTCTACGAAGTCGCCGGACAGGTGCAGGGTTTCTACCAGCTACGCCGCCACGTTGGCCGAACGGCCCACGTCGCCTACCTCGGCACCCTGGCGGTCGCGCCGTCGATGCACGGGCGCGGCGTGGCCGGTGCCATGCTGAGGGACGCGATCGAGCGGCTGCGGCGGGCCGGCATTCGCCGGATCGAACTGATCGTCGAGGCTGACAACCCGCGCGCCATCGCGTTCTACCAGCGCCTTGGTTTCGAATACGAAGGCCGCCAGCGCGCTGCCTACAAGCGCGCGGCGGATGACGGCTATGTCGATGAGCTGATGTACGCGCTGCTGCTCCAGGCATCCTGAACGCCTTGAGCCCGGGGCAGCGCCAAACACGCCCCGGTGCCTCGCCGCCGTCAGCCGAACAGCTTGTTTGCCAGCTTGGCCACCAGCTCGCCCTGGTAACGGGCGATGGTCAGCTCCTTGTTCGACGGCTGGCGCGAGCCGTCGCCACCGGCAATGGTCGAGGCACCGTAGGGCGTGCCGCCGTTGACTGCCGAAATGTCGAAAAACTCGCCGATGCCATAGCCGGTCGGCACGATGACCATGCCGTGGTGCGCCAGGGTGGTCCAGGTGGAGGTGATGGTCGTCTCCTGGCCACCGCCGGTGCCGGTGGAGGTGAACACGCTCGCCGCCTTGCCATGCAGCGCGCCCTTGGCCCAGAGACCGCCAGTCTGATCGAAGAAGGTCCGCATCTGGCTGGACATGTTGCCGAAGCGCGTCGGCGTGCCGACGATGATCGCGTCGTAGTCGGCCAGCTCCGCCGGACTGGCTTCGGGCGCCTGCTGATCGACCTTGCCGCCGGCATTCCTGAACGCGTCCGCCGGCATGGTTTCCGGCACGCGTTTGATCGTGACGTCAGCGCCGTCGACACGGCGCGCGCCTTCGGCAACCGCATTGGCCATGGTTTCGATGTGGCCGTACATCGAGTGATAGAGCACAAGAATCTTCGCCATTTGGTTCATTCCTCTTTCGGGTGATGGTGCAGTTTTAGCCTGGTCGATGCAGGCGCCCTCAGCGCACATCCACCAGCACGATCTCGGTGTCTTGCAGCGCGGTGACGCGCAGTCGTGTCTCGTCGCGCACGGCCACTCCGTCACCGGCGGCGGCACGCTGGCCGTCAATCTCGAGCAGCCCACTGGCGGGAACCAGGTAGACCCGGCGGCCCGCGGCGATCTCGTATTCGGCAACCTGGCCGGCAGAAAGTGTCGCCGCGCAGAGCCGTGCATCAGCCCGAATCGGTAGCGCATCACCGTCGCCGGGCATGCCGCTGGCCAACGCGACGAAGCGCCCCGCGCGGTCACGCGCCGGGAATGGACGGGTACCCCAGGCGGGTGGCAGGCCGGTCTGGTCCGGGTAGATCCAGATCTGAAAAAGTTCGCTGTGCTCGTCTTCCAGGTTGTATTCACTGTGCGCGATACCAGTACCCGCGCTCATCACCTGAACGTCGCCGGCCACCGTTCTGCCTCGATTGCCGAGGCTGTCCTCATGGGTAATCGCCCCCTTGCGCACGTAGGTGATGATTTCCATGTCGCGGTGCGGGTGCGTCGGGAACCCCGAGTGCGGGGCGATGCGGTCATCGTTCCAGACCCGCAGATGCCCCCAGTGCATGCGCGCCGGATCATGGTAGTCGGCGAACGAAAAGTGATGGCGGGCATTCAGCCACCCGTGCTGGGCAGCGCCCAGGTCGGCGCGGGGACGAATCTCGATCATGTTGCAGCCCTCTATTGGGTTGGCGGCGCAGCGCCGATGCGCTGGCTGCGGATGACATGATCTTCCATCCGTTTCCCTGCTAGATGGTTAGATATTTCCGCACAAACCAATCGATCCGATCGATACGAGAATCGGTCAGGCCAGAAAGGCCAGGGTCTGCTCCAGCACCGCCTCGGGCACCTCCTCGGGCAGGTAGTGCCCCGCTGGCAGCGCCTCGCCTCGCACGTCCCTGGCGACTGCGCGCCACTCACGCAGAGGGTCGAAGCAGCGCTGCACTACACCATGGGCGCCCCAGAGCACCAGCAACGGCGCGTCGATCAGTCGCCCGGCGGCGCGGTCCTGGCGATCGTGCTCGAGATCGATCCCGGCACTGGCACGGTAGTCCTCACAGAACGCATGCACAGTGCCGGGCAGCTTCATGCAGCGCAGGTATTCGGCGTAGGCCCGCTCGCTGAAGGGATGCACATGGTCGGCACGCGTGGCCACGGCGGTGCGCAGGACCAGCTCCGGATCGGCCTCGAGCAGGGTTTCCGGCAGCGGTGCCGGGCGGATCAGAAAGAACCAATGCCAGTAGGCGCGCGCGAAGGTCTCGTCGGTCTGGCTGTACATCGCCAGGGTCGGCGCGATGTCCAGCAGGATAAGCCGCCGCACGGCCTGAGGATGATCCATCGCCAGCCGGTGGCTGACCCGCGCACCGCGGTCATGGGCGAGGACGTCGAAGCGCTCGAAACCCAGGCTGCGCATCAGCTCGACCTGATCGCGCGCCATCTCGCGCTTGCTGTAGGCCTGGTGATCGGCGCCGCCTTCGGGCTTGCTGCTGTCGCCGTAGCCGCGCAGGTCCGCCGCGACCACAGTGAATCGCTCGGCCAGCTGGTCGGCGATCCGGTGCCAGATCACATGGGTCTGTGGATAGCCATGCAGCAGGAGCAGGGGCGGCCCACTGCCACCCTTTCGATAATGGATCCGCACGCCATTGACCTGGCACTCGCTACGCTGGAACTGCTCGAACATGGGACCGCTCCTGGAGGACGAGTCCTAAGCCTAGGCGTAGATCCGCGGGGCGCAACAGCGCCGACGTCGCCAATCAGCCCAATGCCAACGGCAGGAACAGGGCGATGAGTATGCCCAGCAGGCTCATGCCCAGCGCAGCGAAGGCGCCGCACTCATCGCCCTCCTCCAGGGCCCGCGCCGTGCCGATGGCATGGGCGTTGATGCCGTAGCTCAGGCCACGGGCAGCCGGATGTTCGACCCCGGCCCAGCCAAGTAGCAATGGACCCAGGGCCGTACCGATCACCCCGGTCAGCATCACAAACACCGCCGCCAGCGACGCCAGGCCACCCAGCTGTTCGGCCACCAGCATCGCGATGGGCATGGTCGCGGCCTTGGGCGACAGGCTCATCAACACACTCAGGTCCGCGCCCAGCGCGCCGGCGATGGCCAACGTCAGGACCACGCCCAGCACGCCGCCGCTGACCAGGGTGATGAGGATCGGCCAGAACAGCTCCTGGATGCGCCTGACGTGGCGGTACAGCGGCACCGCCAGCGCCACCGTCGCCGGGCCGACCAGTACGGCGATCATCGACGCATCGGCGCGGTAGCTCGCGTAGTCGATGCCGCACAGGCTCAGCGTGCCAACGACCAGCAGCATGCCCACCATCACCGGCTGCAACACCAGCCAGCCGCTGCGCCGATACAGCGTCAGCGCCAGCTGGAAGGCGATCAATGTCAGGGCCACGGAAAACAGTGGATGCTCGCGCGTGAGCGTCCAGACGCCCTGCCAGTCGACCCCGCTCATGGCTGGTCCGCCTGACGGCGCTCGAGACGGCGAATCAACCGTTGCATCAGCCAGCCGCAGAACGGCACGGTCACGATCAGCGACAACACCAGCCCGGCCGCGATGGCTGGCAGGTCCGCGAGCAGCGCCTCGCTGCTGGTCATGATCCCCGCAGCGGGGACGATCAGCAGCAGCGGCAGGTATTGCAAAAGCAGCGCGGCAGTCTTTTCCACCGGCTCGGGAATGCCGCGGCGCAGCAGCATCAGGCCGAACAGCAGCAGCATGCCGATGATCGGGCCCGGCAGCGCCGGCACCAACGACAGATGGATGACGCTGCCAAGCAGCTGCAGTACGACCAGCCAGGTCAGGCCTTTGAGAATCATCAGGGGTCCTATTAAGCGGTACGACGGAACCGGCAATCATGCAGGGAAAGGGCCCCGACGGCACGCACCGGCGGCACCCGGGCGACTATCGCCTGCCCGGCCTGTCACGAAACAGGTGCAGATGAATGCAAAAAAACCGTATCAGCCGCTGTTCACCCTGTGGCCTGGCGTCGCAGACAGTAGCCTGGTGTCTACCCTCGCTCAACGCGGTCGCTGCCAAAGCGCAGAGCAGCTGCCGCGTGCAGCTCGATCCTCACGCCGGAGCCATGCCAAGCTAGCTGACGCGCCATCTGATCCGTATTTTTCCGAAAGACCTGAGCCTGTCATACCAGGCCCGTTGCCCCGATCATCGGCGCCGCCTGATTCAGCCTGATAGGGGCGATACCCATGACCGACCGCATCCCGGCCACACTTCTCGACACCCTCGATCCGCACCAAGCCGTCCGCCTGACGCCCGCGCAAGCGGGCGGTGCGATCCACACGCGACACATGGCCGGACTGTTCCGCACCCTGCGCCTGTTCGGCGCCGGTTTTCTGCTGCTGCTCTACTTCGGCACCCAGTGGCTGAATTGGGAAGGCCGCCAGGCCGTGCTGTGGGACCTCGGTAAACAGCAGTTCCACGTGTTCGGCACGACGTTCTGGCCGCAGGATTTCATCCTTCTGTCGGCGCTGTTGATCATCGCTGCCTTCGGACTGTTCTTCATCACCGTGCTGGCCGGCCGGGTCTGGTGCGGTTACGCCTGCCCGCAGAGCACCTGGACCTGGGTGTTCATGTGGGCGGAGCGCATCACCGAAGGCGACCGCAGCCAGCGCATCCGGCTGGACGCCGCTCCCTGGCGGCTCGGCAAGCTGCTGCGCCGCACCGCCAAACACACGCTCTGGCTGGCTATCAGCCTGGCGACGGCGATCGCCTTTGTTGGCTACTTCACCCCGGTGCGCAAACTGGTAGTCGACCTGGCGCACATGCAGGTCGATCCCGGCACCGCGTTCTGGGTGTTCTGTTTCACCGCCGCGACCTACCTCAACGCCGGCTGGCTGCGCGAGCAGGTCTGTCTGCACATGTGCCCCTATTCGCGCTTCCAGAGCGTGATGTTTGATGCCGATACGCTCACCGTCGCCTACGACGCGGTGCGTGGCGAGCCGCGCGGCGCCCGTCGCCGGGAAGCCGATCCGCGGGCGCAGGCCCTGGGCGACTGCGTCGACTGCACCCTGTGCGTGCAGGTCTGCCCCACCGGCATCGATATCCGCGACGGCTTGCAGCTCGACTGCATTGGCTGCGGGGCCTGCATCGATGCCTGCGACAGCGTGATGGACAAGATGGGCTATGCCAGAGGGCTGGTGCGCTACAGTTCCGAGCGCGCCCTGCAAGGCGGGCGCACGCGGCTCCTGCGACCGCGCCTGGTCGGCTATGCCGCCGCGCTGCTGCTGATGCTCGGTGGCTTCACCTGGGCGCTGATCGAGCGGCCGCTGCTGTCGCTGGACGTGACCCGCGACCGTACGCTCTACCGCGAGAACATGCAGGGGCAGATCGAGAACATGTACAGCCTCAAGGTTATCAACAAGACGCAGCAGCGCCGCGATTACCGCATCGGCCTGGCGGACGGGCCGTTCGCGCTGCAGGGTCCAGACGCGATCAGCCTGGCGCCTGGTGAAATCGCCAACCTGCCGGTGAGCGTGGCCTGGGTCGACCGCCGGGAGCCGCCTCGCGCGCCGCGCTTTACAGTGACCGACCATCATGACCCGGCGAGCCGGGTAGCCACGTCGAGCACTTTCATCGCCCCCGGGGTTCGATAGGATGGCCGCTACGGCATACCTTGGCCGGCCCGACAGGATGCGATCGGACACCATGAAGCGCTACGAGAAACTTGCCGACGAAATCGCCGAACTGATCCGCAACGGGGTGCTAGCGCCGGGAGCGCGCGTGCCGTCGGTGCGCCACGCCAGTCGGACCTACGGAGTCAGCCCTGCAACTGTTTTTCAGGCCTACTATCTGCTGGAAGATCGCGGCCTGATCCAGGCACGGCCCCGCTCCGGCTATTTCGTCCGCGAGCACGCCCAGCGGGCATTGCCCGAGCCGGAGATCAGCCCGAGGCTGAGCGAGACCACCGATGTCGCGGTCAGTGAGCTGGTGTTTTCCGTGCTCGCCTCGCTGCGCGATCCCGGCACCGTGCCATTCGGTTCGGCCTTTCCTAGCCCCGAACTGTTTCCATTGCCGCGCCTGGCACGCTCGATGGCGCAGACGGTGCGCGAGATGCCGGCGAGCGATGTGGTTGCCGAGATGACCAGCGGCAACCCCGCGCTGCGCCGGCAGATCGCTCTGCGCTACATGCTTGGCGGGGTGACGCTGCCCATGGATGAACTGGTGATCACCACCGGCGCGATGGAGGCCCTGAACCTCTGCCTGCAGGTGGTTACCGAGCCGGGCGATCTGGTCGCCATCGAGGCACCGGCCTTCTACGCCACCTTGCAAGTACTCGAACGGCTCAAGCTCAAGGCCGTGGAAATTCCCGTCCATCCACGCGACGGCATCGATCTGAACATCCTCGCCGGCAGCCTGGAACACCTGCCGATCAAGGCTTGCTGGTTCATGAGCAGCCTGCAGAACCCGCTCGGCGCGAGCATGGGCGAGGCGCAGAAACAGCGCCTGTACGCACTGTTGCAGCGCCATCAGGTACCGTTGATCGAGGACGATGTGTACGCCGAACTGTATTTCACGCGCGAACCGCCGCGGCCGGTGAAAAGCCACGATCGCGACGGGCTGGTGATGCACTGCGGCTCCTTTTCCAAGAGCCTGGCGCCAGGCTATCGCATCGGCTGGGTCGCTGGCGGGCGCTTCGCCGAGCGAATCAGCCGGCTCAAATTGATGACGACCCTTTCCCCCTCGCTGCCGGCGCAGGCGGCCATCGCCGATTACCTGCAGCACGGTGGCTACGACCGCCATCTGCGCAAATTGCGTCACGCCCTGGAGCGCCAGCAGGGTGACATGCTTGCCAGCGCTGCCCGGCACTTTCCCACCAGCACGCGGGTGACCCGGCCAGGCGGAGGCTACTTTCTCTGGTTCGAATTTCCCGAGGCAGTCGACTCGCTGCAATTGCTGCAACTGGCGCTTGCCCAAGGCATCAGCCTGGCGCCCGGCCCGATCTTCTCGGCCACCCGCCGCTTCCGCAACTGTGCGCGGCTCAACCATGGCTACCCCTGGGACGCGCGCAGCGAAGCGGCAATGGCCCTGCTGGGCCGCATGCTTCGGTCCTTCTGAGGCACTCGCCTCGATCGGGCGCCTTGCAGCGGTTGGAACGCTCGGCGCCGCCTGACGGTCAGCATTTAGCAATGGCCCGCGCCCGGCCCGGTTGCGCGTGCCCCGTCGATCAACCTTCCAGGAGGCGCCAGGATGCTCAGGCTTTCACACGCCCATGATAGCGGTCCCGTATCGCCCATTCTCTGCTCACCGGTCACGCGCGCATGGCGGTGAGCGGCGAGACGCTGCAGCCATCGGTCGATCTGCAGCGCGACCATATCGACGGTCCTCCAGGCGCCAGCGTGACACTGCTGGAGTACGGCGACTACCAGTGCCGCTACTGCCGTCGCGCCCATGACGGCATCCGACGCATGCGCGACGAGCGACTCGGCAGCCAACTGCGCTACGTGTTTCGTCACTTTCCCAATCCCAAGCTGCATCCGGATGCCCGTCTCGCGGCCCAGGCCGCAGAATCTGCGGCGCTGCAGGGTGCGTTCTGGCCGATGCACAACTACCTCTTCGCGCACCAGGACCGGCTCGACCGCGCGGGATTGCTGGCCGCCGCCGAGGCGCTGGAGCTCGACCGCGACCGGTTCGAGCGCGACCTTGACAGCCCTTACGTCCGCGACCGGGTCGAAGCCGACATCCAGTCCGCCCGCGACAGCACCGCCGAGGCCACCCCGACGTTCTATGTCAACGGGCATCGCTACGACGGGCCGTGGGATGCCGACTCGGTGATGGAAGCGGTGGACCGTCCGCTGGGACTCAAACTGCATCTGCTGGCGCGCGCCTTTGCCGGTCTGTCGATCTCGACAGGGCTGCTGATGCTGGTCGCGGTGGTCGTGGCGATGCTCTGGGCCAATCTGTTCGGCGGTTACGAGGCTTTCTGGGGGACTGAACTGGGCTTCAACCTGGGCGAGCGACGCTTTGCCCTGAGCTTGCACGAATGGATCAACGACGGCCTGATCGTGCTGTTTTTTTTCGTGGTGGGCTTGGAGATCAAGCGCGAGGTGCTGTTCGGCGACCTGGCCGAGCCACGCCGCGCTGCCCTGCCTGTGGCTGCGGCGATAGGCGGCATGGCGGTGCCGGCGGCGATCTACTTTGCGCTCAACGCGTCGGGATCGGCGAGCGACGGCTGGGGTGTTCCAGTGGCGACCGATACCGCCTTTGCGCTGGCGCTGCTGACGATGCTCGGCCGCAAGGCGCCCATCGCCCTGACGGTGTTCGTCGCCGCGCTGGCCATCGCCGACGACATTGGCGCCATCCTGGTGCTCGCGCTGTTCTATACCGAGCACATTTCGCCACCGGCGATGGCCGTGGCAGCCGGCCTGTTCGCCCTGCTACTGGTATTCAACCGGGTACGCATCTATCGCCCGCTGCCCTATGCGCTGGTGGGCGTGGCGATGTGGGTGGCGATCCTGATATCCGGTCTGCATACGACTACCGCCGGCGTGCTGCTGGCCCTGGCGATCCCGTCTCGGCCATCGCCGAGCACCTCAGGCCTGTTCGGACAGACCGTGAGCGCCTTCTCCAACCTGGAAGCACCCGCCGCCGGCAATGAGGCCGGCAGCCAGCGCTACGAGCGCACCGTGAGTACGCTGGAAACCGTCCTCGAACGGCTGCTCTCTCCGGCTCAGCGGCTGGAGCGCGGCATGCAGCCCTGGAGTTCCTACCTGATCCTGCCCCTGTTTGCCCTGGCCAATGCCGGGGTCGAGCTGTCTGGCGAGGCGCTGCGCATCTACCACCCGCTGGGGCTCGGCATCATTCTCGGCCTGGTTGTCGGCAAGCCGCTGGGCATTACCCTGGGCGCCTGGCTGGCGGTCAAGGTCCGGCTCGCCAGCGAGCCGAGGGGATTCAGCTGGCGCCAGCTGGCCGGCGGCGCCGCCCTCTGCGGTATCGGCTTTACCATGTCGATCTTCGTGGCAACCGCGGCCTTCAGCGACGAGGGCGACCTGGCCCTGGCCAAGGCCAGCGCCATAGTCGCCTCGGTGCTGGCCGGCTGCATCGGCTGGTTCATGCTGCGCGGCGCGCCAGCGCCGGGTACGGCGGCAGATGAAGACGAGGGCAAGGGACGAACGCCGCACGATGGCGGCGGCGAAGCGCAGGCGTAGGCGTTAGGCGTTAGGCGGCCGAGGTTGAACCGGTCGGTGCTAACACTCGAGCGTCCCTTGCAGGTAGCGCACTGCATGGCCTGAGACAAAGACACGCGCCCCCTCGACTCGGCAGTAGAGCTCGCCGCTGCGGCACGACGCCTGCAGCGCGACCAGCGACGACCGCCCCAGGCGTCCAGCCCAGTACGGAGCGAGCCCGGCATGAATCGACCCGGTTACCGGGTCCTCGTCGCCGCCGTTGGCGGGCCAGAAGTAGCGCGACACAAAATCGTGCTCGCGGCCGGGAGCGGTAACCACCACGTCCAGTGGTGCAAGGGTCTTGAGCAACGCCAGATCGGGGGTCAGTTCGCGGACCTGCGCCTCATCCTCGAACACGGCAAACCAGGCCTGCGGGCTCTTCAGCACCTGGCACGGCGCGGCGCCGAGGCCGTTCAGCAAGGCAGCCGGCGGCTGAGCCACCGGCTCCGGCGCGCGGTTGGGGAAATCCATCTCGAGTCGTCCATCGTCCAGGGCGACGACGCGGATGTCGCCCACCGCCGCCGCGCGAAAGGTCAGCGGCGCGCTGGCCAGGCCTTCTTCAAGCAGGACATGCGCGCTGGCGAGCGTGGCGTGACCGCAGAAGTCGATCTCGCTGAGCGGTGAAAACCAGCGGATCCGATAGGCGCCGTCCGCCTCACGCACCAGGAATGCGGTTTCGGAGAGGTTGTTCTCCATGGCGATGGCCTGCATGCGGGCCTCATCCAGCCATTGCTGCAAGGGCACCACCGCCGCCGGATTCCCCTTGAAGCGCTCCCGGGTGAACGCATCGATCTGATAGATAGCCAACTGCATGCCGCTGTGCCTCTCCGTTATGGCGCCGGTGACAGGCGCCTGGAGCCGGCAGTCTCGCCGAGCGCCCACTGCCCGGCAAGACCGGCCAAGCCCCGATCAGGCGTTCAGGGCCTCGCCGCGGCGGTCAGCCTGGCCTGGCCCGCGTCGCCCGGTGGCTGGCAGAGGGTTTGCGCGCCGTCCAGCAGGTAGGGTTGCAGCAGCGGCGCCATGCCCTTGAGCACCTGAACCGGCAGGGCTGAAGTGAAGCGGAAGCTGTCGGCCCCGCGGCCAGGCACGTAAGCCGTCAGGGTGCCGAAATGGTTCGGCCCGAGGTAGAACACGAAGGTGGCGGTGCGATTGAGCGCCAGCGAGCTGATCAGTCGCCCGCCCGTCCCCATCGTCTGGATCCGGTTGTCGCCGGTGCCGGTCTTGCCACCGACTTTCAACGGCTCGCCATCGGCCTGCAGGAAACTACCATGCAGGCGCCGCGCCGTGCCGCCTTCGACCACCGTGGCCAGCGCCGAACGCAGGGCCGCCGCCACCTCTGCGTGCAGTACCCGCACGCCGCGGTCAGGGCGGATTCCCACTTGCGTTTCGTAAGGCGTGTCCTCGGCGAAATGCAGGCTGTCGATGCGCACGCTCGGCAGGCGCACGCCGTCGTTGACGATGATCCCCATCAGCTCGGCCAGTGCCGCCGGGCGGTCACCGGAACTGCCCAGCGCCGTGGCCAGCGACGGCACCAGGTGGTCGAACGGGTAGCCCAGTCGTTGCCAGCGGCGATGGATATCGGTGAAGGCCTCGACCTCCAGCATGATGCGGATGCGGCTGTCACGGGCACGCTTGTAGCGGCTGCGGAACAGCCAGCCATAAACCTCCTGGCGCTCGGCGGTGCTCGCGGCGATCGCGTCGGACAGGCCGGCGTCCGGGTGCCTAATCAGGTAGCCCAGCAACCAGAGATCCAGCGGATGGACACGGGCAATGTAGCCCTGGTCGGGCAGGCTGTAACTGCCCGGAGCGTAGCGCGTGTAGAGCGCCTCGAGGTGTTTGTCGTCGAGATCGCTGCTGCCCAGCCGGCTGGTCAGGAAGCGATCGAAAGTGGCGCGATCGGCCTCCGGCATCAGGTAGCGGTGCACCGCGGCCAGCCGCGACGGCGTGGGTCGCATGCCGTCGAGCAGCACCTCGATGCGCTCGTCGGCGCTCTTGTCGCGGTATTTCTTCCAGAACCGCTGGATGAACACCGACCCCTCGCGATCGGCGAAACGGCGCAGGTAATCGAGGCGTTGCGGGTTGTCGTCGCGCTTGAGCAGCTCCGCTCCGTTGGTGGTCTGGTAGGTGCTGTAGCTCACCACATCGCGCATCAGGCGCACGAACGGCAGGTTGATAGACTCCTGCAGCGCCTCGCGCATGGTCGGCAAGCGGCCGTCGTCCTGGTGCCGGAAGTTGCCGAAATGGTGCATGCCGGCACCGGTGAAGAACCGCTCGTTGGGGTTGGCCGAATAGTGGCGGTCGAGGGCGGCGTCGAGCATCGCTGACAGGTTGCGGTCGCGGTGGTCGATCAGGTACGCCAGCGCCCAGCGGGTCAGCGGGTCGTTGACCTCGGCCTTGCGTAGGCTCGGTACGTCGCTCTGCGCGTAGCGGTCGTGCAGCTCGGCGATGATCTCGAGATAGGTGGTCAGGACCCGCAGCTTGGCGGTCGAGCCCAGCTCCAGCTTGCTGCCCTCGTTGATGTCCAACGGCTGATCGGTGTTGTCGGTCTGTACGCGCACCCGAAAGCCCTGCTCGCCGCGCTCGAACAGGGTAAAGCTGTAGCGCACGTCGGCGGTGCGCTCGGGTGACAGCATGCGCTCGCCGAACAGCCCGACCTGGCCGGCAAATGCCGGGTCAGCCAGGCGATGCAGGTAGTCGCTGACCTTGGCCTGGAGTTCGCCGTGCAGGGGCGTGGTGGCCTGGAGGTCGAGCCGGTCGAGCTGATACAGGGACACGCCCAGCAGGCTGCTCAGGCGCATGCGCGCCGCGGTGATGCCTTTGCTTGCAGGCACCTCGCGTATGCCCGGATCGCTGCGCAGGTCACGAAAGGACACTGTCTGCTGCAGGGCCGCATTGCGCAGCCGCGTGCCGATCACGCCGCCGTTGGCCAGCAGGCGAATATGGCTGTCGGTCAGTTGCGCCATGTCCTCGCGGCCGGCGCCGAGGTAGTAAGAAGGCCGGCGCTGGGCGATCAGCAAGGACAGCACCTGGCGCAGCGCCAAGCCCTGCGCCTCGTAAGGGACGTCGGCGTTGCGCCGGGAGTCGAGCACGCGGTTGACCTCGGCGAAGTCGGCGCCGAACCACAGGCGCAGGCCGTCGGCAATCCCGTGGACTTCGCCGTGGCCATAGGCCGCCGACAGCGGCACGCTGTTGAGGTAGTCGCGCACGATGCGCTTGCGCGTGGCCAGTGTCAGCGGGCCCTGGCGGTAAGCGCGGACGCTGGCCGACACCATCTGCCGGAGCTTTTCTTCGGCGTTGCCGGTGCGCCCTTCCGGCGAATGCCGGTACTTTTCCACCTGGGTCGCCAGGGTGCTGCCGCCGGCCGCCTGCACCGGCAAGCCGAGTTTCTTCTCGACCTGGCTGACCGCGGCCATGGTGAACCGCGGCCAGTCCACCGCCGGGTTCGCCCGCGGCCGCTGCGCATTGAGCAGGCCGCGGTCCTCGATGAACATCAGGCTCATCGCCACCAGCGGCGGCACGTCCTCGAACGTCTCGTAGTACTGGTGCGGATAGCTGTTCTGGTAGAGCGGCTCGCCGCGGCAATCGGCGATGCTGAGGCCGGCCTGCGGCTTTTCCGTGTAGGGCACGAAGAAGCCCTGGTCGACGTAGCGCATCAGCGCCGGCGAGAAGCGGACCTGCTGCTCGACGTCGAAACCACGCGAGGTCAAACGCTCAAGGAACGTGGGCAGCGCGGCGTAGCCCAGTCGCCGATCGAAAGGGCCCGCGTCGGGATAGCGGATCGCCGTGCTGCTGCCAGTCTGGACTTCATAATCCAGCTCTCCGGCGTAACGGCTCAGCCATAGCGCCTGCAGCTTCGAGGTGTGCATCTCGTACCAGGCCGCATAGCCGCCCCCAGCGAGCAGGGAAACGCCCAGCACGACGCCCATGCGGCGCGCCAGTCGGCGGCCCTGTGGAGGTTTCCTGCCGGAGGGTTCATCTACGGCGGCTCGCATGCTGCCACCCTTCCCGGATGTGTCGTTCCGCCATACTGCGCCCATCGTTTACGGCCTGGCTTTCTAGTGAATTCACAGGCTTAAGCTTAGCTGTTGACGCATCGTCCAGCGTGTTCAAGCAGACGAACGGAGCGGCATTACGCACCATGCCAAACACCGCCGGAACCGCTCACGGCAGCGGCTACCGGTAACGGTACGGGTAGAACGCCAGGCGCCCCTGGCGCTGCAGGTCCGCGAGCGTGTCCGCACCCTCGACGCTGGCTGGCGCGACCGCCTCCCCGACGTCGCTGTCGCCGCGCAGAAAGTAGCGATGGCCACCATCCAGCGTGAGCAACAGGCCCAGCGCGCCGTGGCCGGGCAGCTTGACCAGCACCACCTGGCCATCGCCGAACAGATCCAGGCTCTCGGCGAATCCCGCCCGGGCGATGGACTCGAAGGCCAGCGGCTGCCAGTCCGGCGGGGGCACGAACTGCGGTGCCAGCACCGCCGGCGCCGCGCCTTCGCGCGCATAGGCCATGCCCTCGGCGCTGGCGAGCACCGGCAGCCCGGGGAAATCCGCCAGCCCGGACGCATGGGTCCAGCGTGCGCAGCCCAGCACGATGCGGTCGATTGCCAGACCGTCGCGTTCGAGCTGGTCGCGGACCGGAGTGACGCCACGGTAACGTTTCGCCCGCCACGGCAACAGGCTGTCGACCTGACGGTCCAGTTGGCGTCCCAGACCGGTGCCGAACAACAGACGGCTGCCGCGATGCTCGATCAATACCGCGACGTGAGTGATGCGCGCCGGCTCGGCAAACCCTCCGTCACGCCAAACATATTCGCCGCCGTCGAGACTTTCGCCGGTTCGCACCAGGCTGAAGCGCAGGGGCGCGGCCTGCACGCTGCTCGTCAGCAGGAGCAGCGACAGGCCGATGAGGCTCAGGATGCGCATGGTTCAGGCTCCGCTGGCTGGAAGAAAGGGAGACGGCCGGGGCGCCGAGAAAGCCAGCGGCAACCACGCGCGGCGCAAGCGCCAGCGTCCCGGCACCAGCGCCAGCCTGCGCTGGCCCCAGCGTTCACCGACATGAAGGGGCAGCCCATGACGACCTCCGCTATACCAGGCCGGGCATGCCGACGAAGCCCGGCAGCTCGCGGATGCGGCCGCACCAGGCGCGGACCGCCGGATACACCGCCAGGTCAATGCCGCCTTCGCCAGCCAGCGCCACATAGGGATAGACGGCCACGTCGGCAATAGTCGGGGTCGCGGTTTCGGCCAGCCACCGGTGTTCGGTCAACTGTCGCTCGAGCTGCTGCATCGCCGCCTGTGCGCGGCTGGCGGTCAGCGCCTCGTCGATCGGCCGCTTGAACAGCCGCGCCACCCGCGCGGTAGCTGGCCCGTGCTGCATCTCGTTGGCGGCAAAGCTCAGCCAACTGACGATGCGCGCCTGGCCCAGCGGGCCTTCGGCAAACCAGGCCGGAGCGTAGCGCTGCGCAAGGTAGACGAGGATCGCCTGCGAGTCGGCCAGCCGTACCTCGCCGTCTTCGAGCACCGGCACCTGACCACGCGGATTCAGCGCCAGGAACGGTGCCTGCCGCTGTTCACCCTTGAGCAGGTCGACCGGCACGAGCTCGGCCGTTTGGCCGATCAGCCCGAGAAACAGGCGCACCTTGTAGCAATTGCCGGACAGGGTCAGGTCGTAGATTTTCATCGTGTCGCTCCGTGCAGGGGATGAGATTCGAGGCACGACTGGATAGTAGACAGACCTGTCTGTATATTCAAGCGAGATCGATGCCCTCCCCGTCAATTGGTCGGACGGCGAACGCTCCCGCATAATGGCGGCCCGAGGAGACCCACATGGCTACGAACAAGCGCGACCTGCTGCTCGCCACCGCCGAGCGGCTGTTCTACACCGAGGGCTACCACGCCACCGGCATTGACCGGATTCTCAGCGAGTCGGGCGTGGCGAAGATGACCCTCTACAAGCACTTCAAGTCCAAGGACGAGCTGATCTTGGCGGTGCTCGACGCGCGCCAGCTGCCGATGCTCGGGCGCCTGCGCGAAGCGCGCGCCGCCCTGTCGCCGCGCAAGGCGCTGCTGAGCGTGTTCGACGGTTTGCACAACATGATTCACAACCCGAACGCCTTCTGCGGCTGCCTGTTCATCAATGCCGCGGCCGAATATCAGGACCGGGAGCATCCAATCCACCAGCGCGCGGCAGCGTACAAGGCGGAGTTTCAGGCCTACCTGCGCGAGCTGCTGGAGACGTTGCAGGCACCGCAACCCGAGCCGCTGGCGCGGCAGCTGCAGTATCTGATAGAGGGCGCCCTGA
The DNA here is from genome assembly GCA_032064305.1 of Pseudomonas sp. Classification (GTDB taxonomy): domain Bacteria; phylum Pseudomonadota; class Gammaproteobacteria; order Pseudomonadales; family Pseudomonadaceae; genus Stutzerimonas. The sequence continues at coordinate 141,919 of DAMBNU010000007.1, forward strand.
GCATGGCGCATATCGAAGGTCCGGCGGAGCAGGCCCGGCTGGCACGCGCGGCCGCCGAACAACTGCTGCAGGCCGCCGGTGTCCAGCTCGACGAGGGCGGTTAGCGGGCCGGCGCTTCCCTGACCCTGAACCAGGCCGCGTAGAGCGCTGGCAGAAACAGCAGCGTCAACGCGGTCGCAACGATCAGCCCCCCCATGATCGCCACGGCCATGGGTCCGAAGAACACGCTGCGCGACAGCGGAATCATTGCCAGGACCGAGGCCAGCGCAGTCAATACGATGGGCCGGAACCGGCGCACCGTGGCGTCGATAATCGCATTGAAACGATCGTGCCCGGCGCCGATGTCCTGCTCGATCTGGTCGACCAGGATCACCGAGTTACGCATGATCATGCCCGACAGCGCGATGGTCCCGAGCATGGCGACGAAGCCGAACGGCTTGCCGAACAGCAGCAGGAACAGCGCGACGCCGATCAGCCCGAGCGGAGCGGTGAGAAACACCATCGCGGTGCGCGAGAAGCTGCGCAGCTGCACCATCAGCAGGCTGATCACCACCAGGATGAACAGCGGCAGCCCGGCGTTTACCGAGGCCTGTCCGCGGGTGGAGTCCTCGACGGTACCGCCCACTTCCAGCAGGTAGCCGCTCGGCAAGGCGGCGCGGATCTCGCTCAGCGTCGGCTCGATCTGCCGCACCAGGGTCGCCGGCTGCTGCTCGCCGTAAATGTCGGCGCGCACGGTCACGGTCGGCAGTCGGTTGCGATGCCAGATCACGCCTTCCTCGAAGCCATAGTCCAGCGTGGCGATCTGGGACAGGGGCACGCTACGTCCGCTGGCCGTGGGAACCGCCAGGCTGGGCAGCATCGAGAGTTGCTCGCGCTCCTGCTCGGTGCCGCGCAGGAGAATCTCGATCAGCTCGTCGTCTTCGCGGAATTGCCCGGCGGTGGCACCCGTGAACGTACGCTGCAGGAACGCCGACAGTTCCGCTGTGCTCACGCCCAGCGCACGAGCCCGGTCCTGGTCGACCGTCAGCCAGACCACCTTGCTCGGTTCCTGCCAGTCCAGGTGCACATTGGCTACGTAGGGGTTCTCGCGCACCTTGGCGGCCACCTGCCGCGCCAACTTGCGTGCCACGTCGATGTGTTCACCACTGACCCGAAACTGCACCGGGTAGCCGACCGGCGGCCCGTTCTCCAAGCGGCTGACGCGCCCGCGCAAGGTCGGGAAATCGTCACGCAGCCGCTCGATCAGCCAGCTGCGCAGCGCCTCGCGGTCCTCAATGCTCTTGGCCAGCACCACAATCTGGGCAAAGCTGGCCGCCGGCAATTGCTGGTCCAGCGGCAGGTAGAAACGCGGCGAGCCGTTGCCCACGTAGGCGACGTAGTTGTCGATACCGGGATGATCTTCAAGCAAGCGTTCGAGACGGTGCGCTTCGGCCTCGGTGGCCTTCAGCGAGGCGCCCTCGGCGAGCTTGAGATCGACCATCAGTTCCAGCCGCCCCGAGGCCGGGAAGAACTGCTGCGGCACCAACCGGAACAGGCCGATCGCCCCGACGAACAGCACCAGGGTCATGACGATCACAGTCTTGCGGTGGCGCACACACCACTGGATGACTTGCCGTACCCGCCGGTAGAGCGGCGTCGCATAGGGATCGTGCGCCGCGTCCCCGCCGCCGTGCTTCGCCGCGTGGCGCCGGGCCAGGTCCGGCAGCAGTTTCTCTCCCAGCAGCGGGACGAACATCACCGCCGCAATCCAGGACGCCACCAGTGCGATGGTCACCACTTGGAAAATCGAGCGGGTGTACTCGCCGGTGCTCGACTGCGCGGTGGCAATCGGCAAAAAGCCAGCGGCGGTAATCAGCGTACCGGTGAGCATGGGAAAGGCCGTACTGGTCCAGGCATAGCTCGCCGCCTTGAGCCGGTCGTAGCCCTGCTCCATCTTGATCGCCATCATCTCCACCGCGATGATCGCGTCGTCCACCAGCAGGCCGAGTGCCAGCACCAGCGCGCCCAGCGAGATCTTGTGCAGGCCGATGCCCAGGTAATGCATGGCGGCGAAGGTCATCGCCAGCACCAGCGGAATCGACAGGGCGACGACCAGGCCGGTCCGTGCCCCGAGCGAGAAGAAGCTCACCAGCAGCACGATCACGAGCGCCTCGATCAGCACCCGGACGAACTCGCCGACGCCCGCCTTTACCGCAGCCGGCTGGTCGGACACCTTGCGCAGTGCCATGCCGGCCGGCAGCTCGGTTTGCAGGCGTGCAAATTCGGCCTGCAACGCCTCACCGAGAACGAGGATGTCGCCGCCCGCCTTCATCGATACGGCCAGGCCGATCGCCGGTTCGCCCATGAAGCGCATGCGCGGCGCGGGCGGGTCGCTGAAGCCACGATGCACCTCCGCCACGTCGCCAATACGGAAGGTATTGCCGGCGACGCGTATGGGAAACGCACGAATCTGTTCGACCGTCTCGAATTGTCCGGTCACCCGCAGGCGCACCCGATCACTTGGGGTCTCAACGAAGCCGGCCGCTGCGACCGCGTTCTGCGCCTGGAGCGCCTCCCTTACCGCCTCCAGCGGAACGCCGAGCGTCGCCAGCTTGACGTTGGACAGTTCGATCCAGATCTTCTCGTCCTGCAGGCCGATCAGATCCACCTTGCCAACATTTCTGACCCGCTGCAGCTGCAGCTGGATGCGGTCTGCATAGTCCTTGAGGACCGCATAGTCGAAGCCTTCGCCGGTCAGGGCGTAGATGTTGCCGAAGGTCGTGCCGAATTCGTCGTTGAAGAACGGGCCCTGCACCCCGGCGGGCAGGGTGTGGCGGATATCACCGACCTTCTTGCGTATCTGGTACCAGAGATCGGGTATCTGCTCGGAACGCAGGGCGTCACGCGCCATGAAGGTCACGTTTGACTCGCCCGGTCGGGAGAAGGAGACGATGCGCTCGTATTCGCCGGTCTCCATCAACTTTTTCTCGATACGCTCGGTGACCTGGCGTGAGACTTCGTCGGCCGTGGCGCCCGGCCACTGCGTCTGGATGATCATTGCCTTGAAGGTGAACGGCGGATCCTCGCTCTGGCCCAGCTTGCTGTAGGACAGCGCGCCGACCACGGCCAGCAGCAGCATGAGGTAGACGACGATCTGTCGGTTGCCCAACGCCCAGGCGGAAAGGTTGAAACGCATCAGCCTTACTCCTGAGTCGCCAGGTTGACCGGCCGGTTTTCGCGGTCGACCGGTTTGACCGATTGGCCGTCATGCAACAGCTGGACGCCAGCGAGTACTACCCAGTCATCCGCGTCCAGACCGGACAAGACCGGCACCTGCCGATCACCAAAAGCGCCGAGACGGACGGCGACGCGCTCCAGCGTGGCATCGGCCTTGACTCGCCACACGTAGGCACGGTCCTGCTCTGCCGTTACCGCTGACAGCGGCAAAGCCAGCGGGACCTCGCCGTTACGCTGAATCGAAACCAGCGCGCTCTGTCCGAGCTCGGCCGGCACGGCATTCGAGTCGAAGGCAACGCGCGCCGGGTAGGTACGCGACTGCGTGTCAGCCGCAGCCGACAGCTCCCGGATACGGCCGGCAAAGCGTTCGCCTGGCCGCGACCACAGTTCGACGGAGACCGGCTGACCGACGCGGTATCGCGCCAATGCCTGCTCGGGCAGGTTGATCGCGACCTCACGCTCGCCGTCCGCCGCCAGAACGAAGACCGTCTGGCCGGCGGCAACAACCTGCCCCGCTTCGACCCTGCGCTGCGCAATCACGCCGGCCTGGCTCGCATGCAGTACGGCGTAATCGAGCTGGTTGCTGGCCACATCCGACTGCGCCTGGCTCTGCTGAAGCCGAGCCTGGGCCGAGCGGTAGGCATTCTCGGCAGCATCGAACTGGGAGCGGCTGACCAGCTGGCGCTTCATGAGCGTCTTGTAGCGGTCGTATTCGGCGCGCGCGGCGCGCAGGTTGGCCTCGGCGGCGGCAACTTCGGCGCGCACCCCGTCCAGCTGGAGCCGCACATCGACCGGATCGAGCCGGGCAAGCGGCTGCGCCTTGCGCACCCGGTCACCGGCCTCTACCAGCCGCTCCGTGACCTTGCCACCGATGCGAAACGCCAGCTCCGGCTCGTAGCGCGCATGTACCTCGCCCGGGTAACTGTCGAAGGCCTCACCCGCCGGTTGCGGCTGCACGACCATCACCGGACGCAAGGAAGGCGCTGGCGGCTCGCTCTCACCACAGGCGGCAAGCAGTGCGAGACCGAAGGCAGCGAGAAAACGTGGGGCATGTCGAAACACGGAGAGGCTCTCTTTGTCGCAAGGCGGGTTCTAATACTTATACTGGCCGGTATAGTAAAAATACCGAACTCACCAGTCTAGTTTTTAGTGAAGCCATGCCACGAATTCATGCCACACCCTCTGGACCGGGTCGTCCGAAGGATCTTGCCAAGCGCGAGGCGATCCTTGCGGCGGCCCAGGTGCTGTTTCTCGCCAAGGGCTACGAGGGCAGCAGCATGGACGCCATCGCCGCCGAAGCCGGCGTGTCGAAGCTGACGCTCTACAGCCATTTCAGGGACAAGGAAGCGCTGTTCGCCGAAGCGGTGAAAACCACCTGCGAGACCCGCCTGCCGCGCAGCCTGTTCGTACTGACCGAGGGCTGCTCTATCCGGCAGGTGCTACTGGACATCGGCCACGCGTTCCAGGCGCTGGTCAACAGCCCGGAGTCGATTGGGCTGCACCGCGTCATGGTAGCCATGGGCACGCAGAATCCGGCGCTATCGCGCATGTTCTTCGATGTCGGACCGCAGCGGCTGCTGGACGACCTACAGCAGCTGTTCGTGCAGGCCGACCGGCGCGGCCTGTTGCGCCTGGAGGCGCCCGGTCACGCCGCCGAGCATTTCTGTTCGCTGATCAAGGGCGCGCAGCACTTCCGCCTGCTGATCGGCTGCGCCTCGGCGCCGACGCACGCCGAGGCGCAGGAGCACGTCGTCGAGTGCGTCGAGCTGTTCCTGCGCGGCTACGGCGGGCCGGCGGGCGGTTGAGCCCGGTGTGCATCGCCGCGCTAGTCGTGGCTCAGGGCACCGATGCGATGGATCGACAGGTCGGCGCCGTTGTACTCCTCCTCCTGGCTGAGGCGGATACCGACCACGCGCTTGAGTAGCCCGTACACCACGAAGCCGCCGGCCAGCGCCACTAAGATGCCCAGCAGCGAGCCGAGCAACTGGCTGACAAAGCTGACGCCGCCCAGCCCGCCTAGCGCGTGCTGGCCGAAGATGCCGCAGGCCAGGCCGCCCCAGATTCCGCACAGCCCGTGCAACGGCCAGACTCCGAGCACGTCGTCGATTTTCCAGTTGGCCTGGGCAGCAGTGAAGGCCCAGACGAACAGGGCGCCGGCGATCACGCCGGTGGCCAGCGCACCGATCGGGTGCATCAGGTCGGAGCCGGCGCAGACTGCCACCAGCCCGGCCAGCGGCCCGTTGTGCAGGAAGCCCGGGTCGTTGCGCCCGACGGCCCAGGCCGCCGCGGTGCCGCCTACCATGGCCATCAGCGAGTTCAGCGCCACCAGGCCGCTGACGCCCTCGAGCGATTGCGCGCTCATGACGTTGAAGCCGAACCAGCCGACGATGAGGATCCAGGAGCCCAGCGCCAGGAAGGGAATGCTTGAAGGCGCGAACGCCACCAGCCGCCCGTCGCGATAGCGCCCGTTGCGGCGGCCCAGCAGCGTGACGGCGCCCAGCGCCAGCCAGCCGCCCATCGCGTGAACCACCACCGAGCCGGCGAAATCATGGAAGGGCGCACCGAACTGCGCCTCCAGCCACGCCTGCAGACCGTAGTTGCCGTTCCACATCATTCCTTCGAAAAACGGATAGACGAAGGCAACGATGAGCAAGGTGGCGCACAGCTGCGGCCCGAACTTGGCCCGCTCGGCGATCCCCCCGGAGATGATCGCCGGTATCGCGGCGGCAAAGGTCAGCAGGAAGAAGAACTTCACCAGCGGGTAGCCGTTCTCGGCCACCATCTGGTCGGCCGGGTGCAGGAAGGTCACGCCGTAGGCGACCCAGTAGCCGATGAAGAAATAGGCCAGGGTCGAGACGGCGAAATCGGCGATGATCTTCGACAGTGCGTTGACCTGGTTCTTCAGCCGCACGGTTCCGACCTCAAGAAAGGCGAATCCGGCGTGCATGGCCAGCACCATGACAGCGCCCATGAGGATGAACAGGGTGTTGGCACCATGAACCAGCACCTCCACCGCACTACTCGGGTTTTCCATTACTGCATTCCTGCGGCTAAACGCACCAAAACGGTCGATTAGGGTTGGCTCGCGCACCATCATGTGTCACGCGCCGGTGCTCGTCTGCCGTCGCCTGTGGCCGCCGGGCTGCTGGTGATGATCGACCGGCCCGGGCGGACCCCGTCAAACCGGCGCGCTGGCGCAGCCGCGAGCGGATATCGCGCCGGCCGTCCGCGCCGTTTGAGGGCAGCGACCAGTCGGGCGCACCAAAACAAAGCAAGCTTTATGCCAGCAAACCGACCGGTGAACCAATCGGGGCGGCCGTTACAGCGCCGACAGGGTGCGGAATTCGTCCTGCGCCAGCTGGTCGGTCATGCCGCTGACGACGTCCTGCAGCAACCGGCAGCGGTAATAGAACTCCCAGATCTGGCCATCCGGTGATGCCAGTGGGCGCGCGACCAGCGCCTCGCGGTAGGCCCTGACCAGCTGGCTGGGCAGGCGCCGGGCGAGCATCTGCAGGTGCGGCTCGGTGCGGCAGTTGCCTTCGGTCAACGCCTGGAAGGTATCCGGCGCGACCCGCAGCAGCGGCGCGTAGAAATCCAGCAGGCCCTGCAGAATGCGATAACCCTGTAGCTGCAGCGTTTCCACCTCGCGATGGCAGAAGACATGCTCCATCGCGACGTCCTTGAAAGTCTGGACGATGGCGTTCGGCAGGCTCGCGTCCTCCAGCAGGGCACGGTCGAGGGTGCCCCGGTAGACCGCTTCGATGTGCTCAATGAATTGCCCGGCAGCATGCTGCACCAACGGGTGCACCAGATTGACGCGCAACCAGATGAAGAACTCGCCGACCCGGTTGATCGGTTCCCGGTTCGCGCGCGCTTCGGCATAGGCCACCATGTCGCGAAAGCTGCGGCCGGTGCCGGCGATCGGCTCGTCGGGCGAGCCGTGGCTGGCGAACCGGGTGAGCAGCAGTTGGGTGAGTTGCTCGATGCTGAAGATGCCCTTCTCCACCGAGTCCTCGATGTCGGCCAGGCAATAGGCGATGTCGTCCGCCGCCTCCATGATGTAGGCCAGCGGGTGCCGCGTGCCGGGCTGCAACCCCAGCGCCTCACGCAACTCGGCGACGAAGGCCTCCTCGGACAGGTAGAAACCGGGCTTGCGCTGCAGGTAGGCGCCGGGCGCTCCCGCAGCCGGCTTCGCTGCATAGGCGACCCGGACATACTTGAGCAGGCAGGCGGTCTGGGTGTAGGTCAGGTTCAGCCGCGACAGGCTGACCACCACGCGAATCGCCTGGGCATTGCCCTCAAAACGCGACAGGTCGGCCAGCATGCGCTCGCGCAGCGCGGCATCGCCCTGCCCGGCGGGGACGGCCTGTTCGAAAAGCGCAGGCAGCCGGCCCCCGAACCACTGGCCGATGGCGAACTCACCAAAGTGCCCGAACGGCGGGTTGCCGATGTCGTGCATCAGGCAGGCCATTTCCACCAGGCTTTCCAGCGCTGCTTCCAGGCCGTCGAGACCGTAGTCCCCAGCGCGCTCACCAAGCTGCTTGTACAGCGTGCGGACAATGAACCGGCCGGTCTGCTGCACCTCCAGTGAGTGAGTGAGCCGGCTGCGCACGGCCGCATTGCGCTCGAGCGGGAACACCTGGGTCTTCTGCTGTAACCGGCGCACTGCCGCGGAGTGGATGATGCGGCCGCGGTCGCTCTCCAGCTGGTCCACCAGGCGGGCCAGATCCGCCGCGCTCGCCAACGTCTCGAATTCCTGGCGACCGTGTGGTCGCCGGGAAGAAAGCTTGTTCATGAAATTCACCGGCCCCGGCATGCTGCGCACTCACTCGTCGACTGAACCGCGAGCCTAGCGCGGCCGCCCTCCATTACCAAGCGCGGCCGGCCGAACCGCCTCGACATCCTTTAGAATCGGCTGCCCCGTCGAAAGAGCCCCCCGATGTCCCGAGCCGATTTCCACCAACACAACGCTGAACGGGCCACCGCCGAGGCGCGGCGCCTGCTCGAGCGCAAAACGGCGCTCGGCCCACGCTGGCTAGCCTGGGTTGCCACCGAGCTGTACCAGCTAAGCCCACCCGAATACGCCGCCATGGTGCGCCGTGCACTAGCCGACCTGGACGCCCCATGAGCCTGACGCCGCCGGACGCCAGCTGGCCGATCGACGGCCCCTTTCGGCGCGACGCGCTGCTGGCCCTGCCCCTCACCGGCAAGTCTTCGGCGATGGACAAGCAGCGCGCCGAAGAAACAGTCTGGCTCGACCGGGATGGCCTGCACGGCGACCGGGTCGCGGACCATCGCTTCCATGGCGGGCCCGACCGCAGCCTCTGCCATTATCCCGCCGAGCACTACCGCCACTGGCATCGCCTCTACTCGCATTTGCAACGGCTGGGGCCCGGCGCTTTCGGCGAGAACCTGTCGACGACCGGCCTGAGCGAGGCTCAGGCGTGCATCGGCGACCGCTACCGGCTGGGCGATGCGCTCATCGAACTCAGCCAGCCGCGCTCACCCTGCGCCAACCTCGACCGCCGCCATGGCGCTCGCGGCCTGGCGCGGCAAATGGCGCACAGTGGCCGCACCGGCTGGCTGTATCGCACCCTGGAGCCCGGCCGCGTCGCCCCGGGTGCGACCTTGCAGTTACTCGAGCGCCCCTGGCCGGACGCCAGCGTGCTGCGAGTCTGGCGAATCGTCCTCGACGAGGCGGCCGATGCGGCGACCCTCGACTGGCTCCAGGCGCTGCCGTCCCTGGCGACCGAATACCGCACACGGCTGCGCGCACGTCTCGACGCCAGACGGCGCCAGCGCGACCAGGGCAGCCTGTTCTAGCGGCTGGCGGCGGCGACCTGTCGCTGTTCAAGCCTGCCGCCACTGCGCACAATGCCGCCGCATCGAGCGCCCTCGCAGAAGGGCCCGCCGGCCAAGTGGCCCCTGCCCTGCGTGTCCAGCATCCGCCATCCGACGCGAGGGTCTACATGAGCATCACTTCCAGCGACATCTGCAACGCCGCCGAGCAACTGCGGGGCTTCGTCGGCTACCACGGCAAGGCCGCCCGGCACATCGTGCGCTTCAGCGAGGACGCGTTCGGAATGGATGTCGTCGGGGCCAGCATCACCCCCGCCAGCGAATTCGTCTGGACAGCGGTCGACGATGATCTGATGAGCCTGCGCCGTGAACGGCTGGCACTGCTGCTCGCGCAGAACGTCAACGACCGCCTCGGCATCAGCGAGCCACTGCTGGTCTACCTACGCCGGCGGGACCTGCCGGAGATACAGGCGCAACGCCACAAGCGCTAGCAGGCGGGCCGTATGGCCACGCACCGTCATCAGACAACATCCTCAAGATCGGGCAGAATCAGCCGATGTGGTAGTACCACTTATCGTCTTTCTGCCCGCTTGAGGACACAACAATGAAAAATCTCAAGGTCAGCCACAAGCTGGCGCTCGGCTTTGTCGCCGTGCTGTTTCTGACCGTCCTGGTGGCCGTGATCGGCGTGTTCAGCATGGACGCGCTGGTGTCGCGCAGCGACAAGGCTGAAACCGCCCAGCGCCTGCTCAACAACGCCAACGAGATCCGCTACGCGCAGGTGCGCTTCGAAGAGCGCGGCGACACCCGCTACGTCAGCCGAGTGGCCGATGCGGTCAAGGACATCGTCACCACCGTCGACCGCGAGCAGGACGGCTTCGTTGAAGTCCAGAGCCGCCAGTACCTCCAGTCCATCGCCGAGCAGGCGCGCCGCTACCAGAGCGCGTTCGACAGACTGGCCGCGCTGCGTGAACTGAAGCAGCAGACCCGGGCCAACTGGGTGGATGCCGGCAACACCACCGACAAGCTGATCGCCGACCTGGAGCGGCGCTGGCACGGGGTGCCAGGCAATCCGGTGCTGCATCCGACCAGCGACATCGCCGGCATCGCCCTGCTCACCACGGCCCTGTCCAAGCAGAACCGCCTGTTGCGGTTCACCGTGCGCGGCTACCTCATGGAGGAATCCGAGCCGGCGCTGCAGGCGCTCAACGCTCAGTTCGATGCATTGAATGCGGCCATCGCCCCGCTGGAAGAAGAGCTTATCGGCCCGCAGGCCGCCAGCCTGAAGGTGCTCAAGGCCAGCGCTACCGAATACGTCGAGCTGGTCAAGAAGCTGCCGCCGCTGGTGGCTGAGCAGCAACAGGCGCGCCAGGAGATGGAAACGATCTTCGCCACGCTCTACGAGCAGGCCCAGGGCATCATCGCCAGCCAGACAGAGAAGCGCACCGCGGAGGCGCGCAACAAGAAGTTGCAAGTCATGGGTGTGACCCTGCTGGCGATCCTGCTGGGCATGCTGGTCAGCGTGCTGATCGTCCGCCAGATCGTTCAGCCGCTGAACCAGGCGGTACGGATGGCCGAGCGCATCGGCGCCGGTGACATGACCGGCCAGGACCTGAACGAACGCCGCGACGAGTTCGGCCAGTTGCTGCAGGCGCTAGGCAAGACCCGCGGCAACCTGCACGCACTGATCGGGCGCATCGGTGCGATCACCACGCAGCTGGCCACCGCCTCCGAGGAGCTGTCGGCCGTCACCGAGCAGACCAGTGCCGGGGTCAACAGTCAGCGCCAGGAAACCGACCAGGTCGCTACCGCCATGCACCAGATGACCGCGACCGTTCAGGAGGTGGCGCGAAGTGCGGAGGAGGCCTCCAGTGCCGCCCAGCGCGCCGACGCCCAGGCGGCGAAAGGCAACGCCGTGGTCCAGCGCGCCCTGGCGCAGATCGACCGGCTGTCCAGCGAGGTTACCCTGTCGGCCCAGGCCATGAGCCAGCTGAACCAGGAGACCGACAACATCAGCACGGTGCTGACCGTGATCAACGGGATCGCCGAGCAGACCAACCTGCTGGCCCTGAACGCCGCCATCGAGGCCGCACGCGCCGGGGATGCGGGACGAGGCTTCGCCGTGGTCGCCGACGAGGTACGCGGGCTGGCCCAGCGCACCCAACAATCGACGGCACAGATCGAAGCCTTGATCGGCACGCTGCAAAAAGGCGCCCGCACCGCATCCGGGATGATGGACAGCAGCAGCGGCCTGGCGGTCGAGACCGTGGCACTGGCGCGCGACGTCGGCCAGGAACTGCAGGCGATCACCGAGACGGTCTCGGTGATCCAGGCGATGAACCAGCAGATCGCCACCGCCGCCGAGCAGCAGAGTTCGGTGGCCGAGGAAATCAACCGCAGCGTGTTGAGCGTGCGCGACGTGGCCGACCAGTCTGCCGAAGCGGCGCGGGAAACCGCGGCATCAACGGCGGAACTGGCCCGGCTGGGCGGCGAGCTGCAGACGATGATCGGACGATTTCGGGTCTGACCGTCATGGCGGCGGCGCGGGGCGACGCGCCGCTATCCAGCCCATGCGATCAGGCGTAGTCTCACATTGATCAGCCCGTCTTTTCGACGCTCACCGCCGAGGTGCCCAGGCCACAGAGCAGACCCACGCAAGGATGCACCGACCAGCCATCCAGATACGCGAGGCGACACCATGAGCAAGGGTATGGACACAAAAAAGAACGCCAAGAAGAAGCCGCTCAAGACCGCGCAGGAGAAACGCGCGGCCAAACGTGATAAAGCCAACGGCGCCACGCCGCTGCTGGGCAGCCACGCCGCCCGCTGACAGGCCGCCCGCAACGCCCCGCCCGGGTCCCGGTGCGGGGCGTTGTGCTGTCAGGCCGACGCGCCACCAAACGCCATGCGCAGGCGGCCGACCAGCCAGCCGCCGCCGACGTTGACCAGCAACCCGAGCATGACCAGCAGCGCGCCGACCGCCTGCAGGGGGCCGAGGTGCTCGTCCAGCAGCAGCGCCGCAGAGGTCAGCCCGACCACCGGCACCAGCAGTGAAAACGGCGCCACGGTATTGGCTGGGTAGCGCGATAACAGCCGGCTCCACAGGCCATAGCCGAGAATCGTCGCGCCAAAGGCGAGGTAGACCAGCACCAGTACCGAGTCGAGGCCGATTCCGCGCAGCGCCTGCTCGACCTCCCGGGGCCCCTCCAGCCATGCGGACAGCAGGAAGAACGGGACGGGCGGGACCAGGCTGCCCCAGACCACCAGGCCGACCAGGTTCACTTTCCCTACCTTGCGCGTCACCACATTGCCCAGCGCCCACATGGACGCTGCGCACAGGGTCAGCACGAAGCCGGCCAGGGTCATGCTGTGGTCGCCCTGCAGGCCGATCAGCAGCAAGCCCCCGGCGGCGATGACCAGCCCCATCAGGTTGCTCGCCCGCAGGCGCTCTCCGAGGAACAGTACCGCGAAAAACAGGGTGAAGAAGGCCTGCGACTGCAGCACCAGCGATGCCAGCCCGGCCGGCATGCCGACCTTCATCGCAGAGAACAGAAAGGCGAACTGCCCCAGGGAAATGGTCGCGCCATAGGCCAGCAGCCAGCGCAGCGGCATCTGCGGGCGCTTGACGAAGAGCACCGCCGGAAAGGCCGCCAGGGCGAACCGCAGGCCGCCGAGCAGCATCGGCGGTATGCCGTCCAGGCCAATGCGGATCACCACGAAATTCATGCCCCAGACGAGGATCACGACCAAGGCCAGCAACAGGTCTTTCGGCGCCATGGCATTTCTCCCCAGGCAAAGACCTCATTAAAGCCCGGTCCGGCCGCGCCGGCACACATACAGCCAGCCGGCAAATGCCCGATACAGTCGCGCCTGGTCCCTGCGCCGCGCCAAGACCGTGCCTGCCAGCGCAGCAACGGCTAGAATCGACGCCGGACCAAAACTCATTCCCCAGCAGACTCACGAGACCGACCATGGGCGCACAGTGGAAAGCGAAACATAAGGAAGCCGCGGCCAACGCCAAGGGCCGCACATTCGGCAAGCTGTCGAAGGAAATCATGATTGCCGCCCGCAGCGGTGCCGACCCGGACATGAACCCCCGCCTGCGGCTGGTAGTGGAACAGGCGAAGAAGGCCTCGATGCCGCGCGAAACCCTGGAACGGGCGATCAAGAAAGGCGCCGGCCTGCTGGGCGAGAGCGTCCACTACGAACGCACCACCTACGAGGGCTTCGCCCCGCACCAGGTGCCGGTGATCGTCGAGTGCCTGACCGACAACGTCAACCGCACCGTGGCCGAGATCCGTGTGCTGTTCCGCAAGGGCCAGCTCGGCGCGTCGGGCTCGGTGGCCTGGGACTTCGAGCATTGCGGGCTTATCGAAGCCGCACCCGCGACCGCGGACGCCGACCCGGAACTGGCCGCGATCGAGGCCGGTGCACAGGATTTCGAAGCCGCCGACGACGGCGCAACCCTGTTCATCAGCGATGCCACCGATATGGATGTGGTGTGCCGTGCACTGCCCGAGCAGGGCTTCACGGTGCAGTCGGCACACCTGGGTTATCGGCCGAAGAACCCGGTCGCCAACCTGAGCGATGCGCAACTCGAAGAGGTCGAGGCCTTCCTCAGCGCCATCGACGCGCACGACGACGTGCAGAACGTCTACGTCGGCCTGGCCGGCTGAATGCGCTACGCACCACGAGGAACGAATCGATGAGCGGCAAACCAACCACGCCCTACGCCCAGCGCGAGCAGGGCTATCGCGAGAAAGCGCTGAAGATGTACCCCTGGGTCTGCGGCCGCTGCGCCCGGGAGTTTTCCGGCAAGCGCCTGAGCGAACTGACGGTCCATCACAAGGACCACAACCACGACAACAACCCGGAAGACGGATCGAACTGGGAACTGCTCTGCCTGTACTGCCACGACAACGAGCACTCGCGCTACACCGATAACCAATACCAGGCCGAAGCCCGGCCAGGCAGCGACCTGGGGCCGAAGGAGACCTTCAAGGCGTTCGCCAACCTGGCCGACCTGCTCAAGGGCAAGCCGGACTGAGCCAGGCCTGCCCGTCGCTACTTGACCAGCAGTACCGGCACCGAGACATCATGGACCACGCGGTTTGCCACCGAGCCCAGCAGCATGCCGCTGAAACTGCCCAAGCCACGGGTGCCCATGACTACGGTGTCGCAGCCCAGTCGCTTAACCGCGTCGCCGACCTGTTCGGCGACGTTGCCGAGTATGGCGTGGGTCTCGTGAGGAATGCCGGCCGCCTCGAGAGCGGCGGCCGCCTCGGCCAGCGTCCGTCGCGAGCGATCGAGAAAGCTCTGGTTGAGATCTTCGACCGTATCGGCCGTGACGAACTCACCATAGAGCACCGGCTCCTGTTGAACGTTCAGGACATGCACCTGCAGGGGTTTGGCGAGGTCGGCCGCGAAGTCGATGATGTACTGCAGCGCCCGCTTGGCGTTGTCCGAGCCATCAAAAGCGAGAAGAATATTACGCATAGCGAGTCTCCACCGGTTGGAGCTCCCAGCATAGTCCATCCCCTGCACCGCCTGGCCGCCAGTTCGGCTTCCCTTGCTCTGGATCAATCCAGGCGGACCATCCGCCCCGAGGCCTCTCATGAACCACCCCACGGACCGACCCTTCGGGGTCGCTGACGCCTCCTTTCAGGCAGCCGGCGGCGAGCCCGGGCTGGACCAACTGGTCGCTGATTTCTACCGGATCATGGATACGCAAGCCGCCGCGGCCTGCGTACGCCGCCTGTACCCAGAGGACCTGAGCGAGTCACGGACGCGCCTGGCTGCGTTTCTCTGCGGCTGGCTGGGCGGGCCGCGCCGCTACGCTGAGCGCTACGGCAGCATCAGCATCCCGCAGTTCCATCGGCGCTGGCCGGTTGGCGAAGCGGAGCGCGACGCCTGGCTCGACTGCATGGCGCAGGCGATCGCCTGTCAAAACTACGCGCCGGCATTTGCTGATTATCTGCTCGCCCAACTGCGGGTTCCCGCCGAGCGGATCCTGCAGGCCGGGCGGAGCGGCTGCCCGGCCCACCCGCATCAGCCGGCCTGACACCGCCGGCCCGCTGCCGCTTCCGGCGAACCCCCGGCGCTGCCCTGCGTCATAGCTGTGACGCCCTGCATTCGGCAGGTCGCGCCGTGCCACGGGAGCCGCTATGAAGATCCGCTTTGCCTCGGTCAACGAGCAGAAGATCCGCGACGCGCGGACCTTCCTGCAGCAGAGCGGCATCGAGATCGTCAGCTTTCCGGTGCGCATCGTCGAAACCCAGACTGAAGATCTGCACCAGCTGGTCAGCGACAAGCTGCTCGACGCCTTCAAGCTGATCGGCAAACCGGTCTTCGTCGAACATTCCGGGCTGTTCATCAATCGGCTCAACGGCTTTCCCGGCGGATTGACGCAGGCGTTCTGGGACCGACTCCACGCGGTGCGCTTCTCCGAACTCATCGGCAGCCTGGAGGACCCATCCGCCGTGGCCCGGACGCTGATCGGCTATTGCGACGGACGCAAGCGGCATTTCTTCACCGGCGAGGTATCCGGGCGGATCTCCCGCACGCCGGCAGGCGACAAGGGCTTCGAATGGGACAACGTGTTCATTCCCGACGGCTACAGCTGCACCTTCGCCGAACTCGGCGGCGTTCACAGCGACCTGTCCATGCGCCGCCGCGCGCTGGAGGCATTCATCACCCACCTGCGCGGAGTCTGAACGGGCATGCAGAAGCTACTGGAAGCCTATCGCGACAATCGCCTGATCCTGTTCGTCGGCTCGGGGGTTTCGGCCAACATCGGCCTGCCGCCCTGGCGCGAACTGATCGACGAAATCGCCGCGCAGCTCGATTACGACCCGGACGTGTTCGACACCTACGGCAACTTCCTGTCGCTGGCCGAGTACTACCGAATCAAGAAGGGCAACATCGGCCCGCTGCGCAGCTGGATGGACCGCGAATGGCACAAGAACATCGATATCCGCGAGTCGGAGATCCACCGGCTGATCGTGCAGGGGCGCTTCCCCGCGATCTACACCACCAACTACGACCGCTGGCTGGAAAATGCCCATGACGCCCACGGCGTGCATTACCTGAAAATCGCCAATGCCAGCGACCTGGTGAAGGCACGCGACGGCATACGCCAGATCGTCAAGTTCCATGGCGACTTCGACGACGATGATTCGATCGTGCTGGATGAAACGAGCTATTACGAACGCCTGCAGTTCGAAACACCGCTGGATATAAAGCTGCGGGCGGACACACTCAGCCGCGCCGTGCTGTTCATTGGCTACAGCCTGTCCGATACCAACATCCGGTTGTTGTTCTACAAGCTGGCGAAGATGTGGAACGAGCATGAAACCATGGGTGTCCGGCCCATTTCCTATGTCTTCTCGCACAAACCCAACCCGGTGCAGGAAGAAATACTCAGCCAATGGGGCATCCGTATGATCACGTCGGACGATGACGAACCCGGCCTGGCGCTGCGCAACTTTCTCAAGTCGCTGGTCGAGGACTGAACGACCGGCTTCGCTCTCTCACACGACGCAACAAGAGCCATTAAAAGAGCGTGCGATGCCCATAGGCATCGCACTGACTGGTACTTCATACCGACTCAGTAGTTGTAGCCGATACCGACGCTGTAGAAGAAGGCGCCATCATCGTAACGGTCACGCGCATCGCTACCACTCTTGAACAGGAACTGATATTCGGCCATCGCGGTGATGAACGTCTTGTCCTGCACCCAGTACTTGACGCCGAGTTCAGGACCGCCCATGAAGGTTTCGTCCACTTCCTCGCCGTAGAGGCCGCCAAGGCTCACACCGACGAACGGACGGGCCCGCCCGTCGCCGAAGTGATAGTCGTAGAACACCCGGGTCGAACCGTCGAACTGCACGCTTTCACCTTCCGAATCGCGAGCATTGACCGTCTGCCGGACACCCCACATCGATGACTCGTCCAGGTAAGTACCCCAACTACCCTGGACGGAAAATATCGTGTCGTTGAAATCCTTGTCGCTACTGCCCGCACCACTCAAGGTAATTTCACGGTCCCCGGCCACCGGAGCGGCTACTGCAATCGCTGGAAGCATGGCGGCAACCAGGAGGGAAGTTTTAAAGAGTCGGTTCATGACAACACCTCTTGTTCTTTATAAGTTGTGGCGGAATACGCAGTGACGCTCTCGCGGTGCGCATAGTTAGTGACACAAGCCTGCCTCAACTGTTCATTTTATTTTAGGTATGCCAGCCAACCCTTTAAAAAGAAACGGCTTTTTGACCCAAAAGACATGCCATTTTGAAAAATGAGTGTCAGCGGAAACTTCAGCCACCCGAATAACAAGCGCAACGGCAATCGAACAAACAAGCCAAACGCTAGTATTGATCTTTAAATGCCATCAAACGAGGCGGTACAGAAACAGCTCTAACGATATTTGGCCAGCATCGCCGTAAGAGGAAACTGCAACGCAACACGTCCAAACAGATATAAAGGAGACCGGGCCGGTAATAGACTCGTTGTAATGCAGCGATACTGGAGACTCGATAGAGTTCCGTTGCGCTGCACACCCAAGCGCAGGGCGCTTACCACTGTGGCAGCCGTCTACAGAGACGGCCGAGCCGATCTCAGACTACGCCACGCTGCCCCGCGGGAGTCTCCTGCGTCAGTGGCTCGTCCACCGGATTGTCGTCGAAGTGGCGACCGATCGCGATACGCAACCACACCGGTATCAGCAGCAGGCCCAGGGCAAGACAGCCCCAACCCACCGAGGCGTTGCCCGAAGGCGCCGCGAAAAGCCAGCGACCAACCCCGACCAGCAAACAGAACAACGAAACTGCCGTGACCGCCATTGCACCGAGGCGGATGCCCAGTGCCCTGAGCGGCGTCGAGGCGGCCACGCCATTGAGGCCCGCAGCGTGCCGCCAGAAACCGAACGGGCGAACCCGGCGGTAGAAGCGCTTGAGCGTGGCGTCATCTGTCGCTGGCCTAATGAAAGTGACCAGGATCGCCGCCGTGGTGGTCGCCAGCGCCATGATCCCGAGCCGCATATTCGGTGTCCGGGTCGGTCCCGAGGTGATACAGCAACAGGGGCGCGGTAATCATCGATACCGCCATGGCGGTCAGCTCCGAATACAGATTGATCCGTTCCCACAGCCAACGCAGCACCAGCACCGACCCCATTCCCGTACCGAACAGCAGGGGAATGAAGCACGCCGTCTGGATCGAGCCGAGGTTGGCCATGACGATCATCGCCAGTACCAGAATCAGCACATTGGACCGCCGTGCCACTAGGACCAGCTCACGGCCGCTCGCCTTGCGCTTGAGCACGTGGGAGCAGAAATGCCGGCCCGTAGACCCACAGCCGCCATAAGGCGAAGACGCCGGCAGTGGCGACCCGACCGGTGATGAGCAACGGCGTGTCGGCGGCAAACCAGGTCGCGCCCATGGAGAAGCCGGCCTTCCAACCCTTGATCGTCCGGCCAGCCAGGAATTACTCATCCAGGCTCTGCGAAGCCTTGTCCCGCTCCCGGATACCCGAGGCCAGCCCGTAGCACGAAAGCGAACACGACCAGCGGTCCAACATCTTGTTATGTCCTGGTTGGAGACTGTCTGAGCTTGAGAGCGGGGACGCGCGCAAAAAATGCATGGCCCGGATAGACGGAACAGTCTGGCGCACCGCCGCGCGCCAGACTTCGCTGCCGGCCCGGACCGCATCGGTTAACATGCACGCCGACCTATCGGAAACGACGCGTGATCGACCTTCAACTGCGCCAGCTCCCCGACGAATGTCGCCCTCTGCTCGCCAGGTTTTACCGCGCACACCGCAGCCACATGCGGGTGCCTGCCGGCGCTCGTTGCTGGGTACTCTGGGATCGCGAGATAGTTGCCGGGCTCTGCCTGCGTGATCTGGACCAAGGCCATTGGCTGACCGGATTACTGGTGGCGCCCAACCGACGCCGCCAGCAACTGGCGCAACAGCTGGTCACGCAGGTGGCAGGCGCTTGCGAGCGGTCCATCTGGCTGTTCTGCGAACCAGCCCTGGGCCCGTTCTACCAGCGACTTGGATTCACGGAGTGCCAGGCGCTGCCGCCGGCCCTGGCTGCCCGACTCAAGGCATACAACCGACACAAGACGCTTCTGGCGTTCTGCAACTTCCCCGGAACCTGCCCATGCCCGAACGACACCTGACGATTGCAACAGCCTGCCTGCTGGACGAGGCCGGCCGCCTGCTGCTGGTCCGCAAGCGCGCTACGCGAACCTTCATATTGCCCGGCGGCAAGCTCGAGCCGAGTGAATCACTCCGAGAGGCACTCATGCGCGAACTAAACGAGGAACTCGGCCCTGACCTTGGCACGACAGGACTCGAACTACTGGGCAATTTCCAGGCACGCGCAGCCAACGAGCCCGATCATCGGGTCGAAGCAGCCGTATCCGTTGGTCATCTGCGGGGCACGCCAGTGGTGCGGGCGGAAATCGAAGAACTGGACTGGTTGGAAGGCGGATTCCCTGACCGTGACAACCTTGCACCCCTACTACGCGAGCAGGTACTGCCGGCGCTTCGGGACTGGTGCCAGCGCAACCGCTGACAGCAGTACAAGGCCCTGATGCCAAGCCAGACCTGCCTGGCCCAAAAGCAGGGCAAAAAAAGGGGCGGGGTGATTAACCCCGCCCGCCTCCTTCCCTGCTCCTTGGTGTCCTGCTCATCATCCTGATGAACCGCATCCGGCGGCTGTTCCTGACCGACGTCCCTGCCGGCTGTGCCAGTCCCTGAGCACGGGGCTGATGTTAAGGCTTTGCACGACAACGGCAACTCGAAGAAATGCCCAATGGCATCTCGCCATAACTCTGACAAAATAATAAAAACCTTATATATCAAACAGATAAATATTATTTTCTGTCATTGTCGCCAATCGTCCAGCGGGATTAGTGAGCCAGGCTTACACGCCGTGTAAGCAAATGCGTACATGCGGACGAGTTAACCGAGAAGGCACGATTCGGCGCGTGAGCATGCTTTCCATGCGCTTGCGCTTAAGAGAACGGCTGCTAGCCAGGCGCATACACGAAAATAGTTAAGTCCAAAGGTGGATGGCGCTACCCGCACGCAACGGTGCGAAACGCGCTTGGCGCACGCCGAGAGAACCTCGGCGTGCGCGCGGCAGATCGTTTGCTAGCGAAACAGTGATTCGCTGGATAGGCCGTTACGCTCCAGAATCTCACGCAACCGCTTCAACGCCTCCACCTGGATCTGCCGCACCCGTTCCCGGGTAAGGCCGATCTCCTGGCCAACCTCCTCCAGCGTGCAGCTCTCGTGGCCGCGCAGGCCGAAGCGCCTTATCACGACTTCACGCTGCTTTTCGGTAAGGTCCGACAGCCACTGGTCGATGCTTTCCGAGAGATCGTCATCGAGCAGCAGCTCGCACGGATCGCTCGGCCGATCATCGGTCAGGGTGTCGAGCAGCGTCTTGTCCGTGTCCGGGCCTAGCGACACGTCCACCGATGTCACCCGCTCATTCAGCCCGAGCATCCGCTTGACTTCTGCCACCGGCTTTTCCAGCAGGTTGGCAATCTCTTCGGGGCTCGGCTCATGATCCAGCTTCTGGGTCAGCTCCCGTGCGGCGCGCAGGTAGACGTTCAGCTCCTTGACCACGTGGATCGGCAGGCGAATGGTGCGGGTTTGGTTCATGATCGCCCGCTCGATGGTCTGCCGGATCCACCAGGTGGCATAGGTCGAGAAGCGGAAGCCGCGTTCGGGGTCGAACTTCTCGACCGCGCGAATGAGGCCGAGATTGCCCTCCTCCACCAGATCGAGCAAAGACAGCCCGCGATTGACATAACGCCGCGCGATCTTGACTACCAGACGCAGGTTGCTTTCGATCATCCGCTTGCGCCCTGCCGGGTCGCCCTTTTGCGCAAGCCGTGCGAAATGCACTTCCTGTTCAGGAGTCAGCAAGGGGGAGAAACCGATTTCGTTGAGGTAGAGCTGGGTGGCGTCGAGCGCGCGGGTGTAGTCGATGAATTTGTGTTGCTTGACCGTTGCGGTCTTGGATTTGGTGCCAACTGAACCTGCGCGGGAGAACTCGCTCACCGGAGCTACATCCGCGGTTGGTTCCATGAGTAGAACGGCATCGTCTACGTCAAACTCCGGCACTTCTTTTTTGAGAGCCATTATTGTTTTCCTGTTCTGAGTTCGACAACAGGCTCGGGCGGCACGCGTTCCCTGGTATCGCTCAAGCCCCTCCTAAGGCCGGAACAGGCAATCGCAAATCATCGCTTTGGCAGGTATTGCAGGGGGTCGACCGGTTTGCCTTGGCGGCGAATCTCGAAATGCAGCTTCACCCGGTCGGTTCCAGTCGATCCCATCTCGGCAATGGTCTGCCCAGCTTTGACTTGTTGACCCTCCTGAACCAGCAGCCTGCGGTTGTGGCCGTAGGCACTTACATAGGTATCGCTGTGCTTGATGATCACAAGTTCGCCGTAACCCCGTAAACCACTGCCGGCGTACACAACAGCTCCATCAGAAGCAGCTAAAACAGGCTGTCCTAATTCCCCGGCGATATCAATGCCTTTATTCAAACTGCCGTTTGAGGAAAAACGACCGATTACAGTGCCGCCTGCGGGCCAGGCCCAGCCGCTCGCCGAGCGTGCTACGGGCCGGGTCGGCGTGGTGGCCGCGGGCGGCTTGGCTGGTGCCGGGACGGGCTGCGTCAGCGGCGGTGGAATAGGCACGGGGGTGGTCACGATGGTGGCGCCCGTTGGCGCGGCAGGCGGTGGTGTGGCGGCCGGACGGGTGGCGACACGCTGGAGTGCTCGGCTGCCGCCGAAGCGGATAGTCTGCCCGGGATAGATGACGTGCGGCGGGCGGATATTGTTGACCCGCGCCAGGTCGCGCCAGTCCCAGCCGAAGCGAAACGCGATTGCCCACAGCGTGTCGCCCCGCTGAACGATGTACTGCCCGCTGGTCACACGGTCGCGCTTGTTGCGATCCACCACGCTCACGCCGCCCGACGGCGAACTCGCGCACCCTGCCAATACGCCGGCGGCCAGCAGCGCCACCAGCGCGCAACGCACCGACGAACTGCCGATCCAGCGAATGCTGCCTATGAGCTTCAATGCCCGCTCCCTATGAATCGACAAGACGGTTCAGGCGCTCTGGACGACGGGTTGGCGTCGACCGGCGACCCACTCGAGGCCCAGCACGAGGACGATGCCCGCGACTGCCAGCACGATGGCGATCAACAGCTGCGGGTCCTGCCCGGTCAGGTGGCCGTAGGCCCCGGGCAAGAGGTTGTGCTGCAACAGCGGGACCTGCTCGCCATGGGAATCGGTGCGCCAGGTCAGGGTTTCCTTCCAGGGCCAGACCTTGTTCAGCGAACCGACCATCAACCCGGTGAGGAAGGCCAGGGTCAAATCGCGCCAGCGGCGCAGCACCCAGCTCAGCACCCGCGCGAAACTCAACAGGCCGACCAGGCAGCCGCTGGCGAAGACCAGCATGACGCCCAGTTCCAGGCTCTTCACAGCGCCGAGCACCACCGGGTAGAGCCCGAGCAGCACGAGGATGAAGCTACCGGAGATGCCTGGGAGGATCATCGCGCAGATCGCGATCGCACCGGCGAGGAACAGGCTGCCGCCGCTGGCGCTCCACTGCATGGGCGCGGCGACGGTGATCCAGTAGGCGAACGCGATGCCCAGCCCCAGACTCAGCAGCCGCGACAGGCTGCGCCGCTGGATGTCCTTGCCGACCAGGTGAACCGATACCAGGATCAGCCCGAAGAAAAACGACCAGATCGGAATGGGGTGTTGCTCGAGCAAGTAGCTGATGAGCCTGGCCAGGGTCAGCACGCTGGTGATGATCCCGGCGAAGAGAACCAGCAGGAAGCCGCCGTTGGCGACCCGCCAGGCCTCCGCCAGCCGGCCGCGCAACAGGGGGCCTGCGGCATTCGGCACTGCACCGATGGAGCGCAGCAGTTCATCGTAGATGCCAGTAATGAAGGCGACTGTCCCGCCCGACACGCCCGGCACCACATCCGCAGCACCCATGGCGACGCCCTTGGCGTACAACAACAACGCGTTTTTCATGCTTCCTTCCGCTGAGATCAAATCACAGGTCCATTGAGCAGCGGCACGAAGCGAACGGTATCCAGAAGGTGACGGGAAAAGCCGTCCTCCTCTCGAATGATCAACATCAGTTGCTGGACTTCACCGACCCCGACCGGGATCACCAGCCGGCCGCCAGGCGCGAGCTGGTCGAGCAGGGCCTGGGGTACGTCGGCTGCAGCCGCTGTGACGATGATGCCGTTGTAGGGCGCCAGTGCAGGCCACCCCTCCCATCCATCACCCCAGCGAAAGACCACGTTGCGCAGTTTCAGTTCGACCAGCCGCTCCTTGGCGCGGTCCTGCAGCGCCTGGATGCGCTCGACGGAGAACACCCGTTCGACCAGCTGCGCCAGTACCGCCGTCTGGTAGCCAGACCCGGTACCGATCTCCAGCACCTTGTCCAGCGGGCCGTCGGCGAGCAGCAGCTCGCTCATGCGCGCCACCATGAACGGCTGGGAAATGGTCTGGTTGTGCCCGATGGGCAGCGCGGTGTCCTCGTAGGCCCGGTGGGCCAGCGCCTCGTCGACGAACAGATGGCGCGGCGTGCGGCGAATCACCTCCAGCACGCGGGGATCGGACAGGCCTTCCTCGTACAGACGCTGGATCAGCCGGTCGCGGGTGCGCTGCGAGGTCATGCCGGTGCCGTGGCGCAACAGGTCATCGGGTCCGCGGTGGTTCACAACACCCCCTCCAGCCAACTGTCGAGGCCGTCAAAGGCCTCGTGAAAGGTGCGATCGAGCTGCAACGGCGTGATGGAGACGTAGCCCTGCATCACGGCGTGGAAATCGGTGCCCGGGCCGCCGTCCTCGACGTCGCCGGCAACCGAGATCCAGTAGCCATCCTTGCCGCGCGGGTTGGCCTGCTTGACCGGCGGCTTGGCGCGACGGCGATGCCCAAGGCGGGTCAACTGGATGCCGCGGATATGGTCGAGCGGAAGGTTGGGAATATTGACGCTGAGCACCGTGCGCGGCGGCAGCGCGAGACTCTGCTGCTGCTCGACCAGCTTGCGCGCGATGTAGGCAGCGGTTGGCAAATGGTCGGTCAGGCGCGACACCAGGGAGAAGGCAAAGGCCGGCTTGCCGGTGAAGCGGCCCTCGATCGCTGCGGCGACGGTGCCGGAATAGAGCACGTCGTCGCCCAGGTTGGCCCCCAGATTGATGCCGGAGACCACCATGTCGGGTGCCTCGGCGAGCAAGCCGTTCAGACCCAGGTGAACGCAGTCGGTGGGCGTGCCGTTCACGCCGATGAAACCGTTCGGCATGGTCGTGGGATGCAGCGGGCGGTCCAGCGTCAGCGCACTGCTGGCGCCGCTCATGTCCTGGATGGGCGCCACTACGCTGCACTCGGCGAAATCCGCCAGCGCGTCATAGAGCGCGGCGAGCCCAGGCGCATACACCCCGTCGTCGTTGGCGATAAGAATACGCATCAGATGTCCGTCTGCCCTGCCAGGCTGACCAGTTCGCGAACCACGGCTGTGGCGAAGCATCCGGTCGGCAGGACGAATTCAAGTTGCAGAATGTCAGGCCCGGGATAATGCCACGACAAGCCGCCAATGGGGAGGCGAAGAATGCGCCGCTCATGCTTCATTCCAGCTTCTGCGAGCCACTTGGCGATTGCCGGTTCGGCGTCCGCCACCGCCTGCTCGCCAGCCTGGATTTCGCCGCTGGCCGGCGAGTCGCCCGCGCCCCATAACGGACCTGTCGGATGCAGATCCATCACTGCGAGACGCGGGTCGTTGCACTCGGCTTCGCCCGCCGGAAAGAAGCTGCGACTGTCGGTGAACGCCAGCAGGTCGCCGACGCAGGCGCGGTCCCAGGTGCCGGCAGCGACCCGCGCGGCGAGTACGCGGTTGAACAGGTAGCTGCGGCCGGCCGAGAGCAGACGCGAGCGCAGGTTGCGTTGCGCCGGAAGTTCCTGGCGCTCGGCATACTCGCGGGCGCCCAGCACATTGCCGCCCTCGAAACCGAACCGCTGCGAGCCGAAATAATTGGGTACGCCGAGCTGTCGGATCCGTTCCAGGCGCGCGTCGAGCGCGACACGGTCGGCCTGCAACTCGGTCAGACGCAGGGTGAATCCGTTCGCCGAATGGGCGCCGCGCTGCAGCTTGCGCTGGTGACGGCCGGCCTTGAGGATCCTCAGCGTGTCGTCCTCGGCCCGCGCCAGATCGGGATCGGCCTTGCCGGGCAGGTGCAGGCTGAACCACTGACGGGTCAGCGCCTGGCGGTCCTTCAACCCGGCATAGCTGATATTGCGCGCTGGCACTCCGGCGGCCCGGGCCAGACGCCTGGCGGCTTCTTCGGTGTTGAGGTCGCGCTTCTCGACCCATAGCCAGAGATGTTCGCCGCTGCCGGACAGCGGGATGTCCAGCACCTCGTCAACCTGAAAGTCCTCGGCCACCGCTTTGAGCACCGCCGAGCCGCAGGCACCACCGTGCGCCTTGGGGCCGAGTAACTGGTCGTCGGTCATGCGCGGACCAGCAGCGCGACGGCGTGAACGGCGATGCCCTCTTCGCGCCCGGTGAAGCCAAGCTTCTCGGTGGTGGTCGCCTTGACGTTGACCTGGTCCAGCTCGACCTGCAGATCATCGGCAATCAGCCGGCGCATGACCTCGATATGCGGCGCCATCTTCGGCGCCTGGGCGACGATGGTGGCGTCCACGTTGCCGACCTGCCAGCCCTTCGCCTGCACTTGCTCGCGCACATGGCGCAGCAGCACGCGGCTGTCGGCGCCCTTGAACGCCGGGTCGGTGTCGGGAAAGTGCTTGCCGATGTCGCCCAGCGCGGCGGCGCCGAGGAGCGCATCGCAAAGGGCGTGCAGCAGCACGTCACCGTCCGAGTGCGCCAGCAGCCCGAACCGGTGAGGGATCTGCACGCCGCCGAGGGTGACGAATTCGCCCTCGCCGAAGCGGTGTACGTCATAGCCGTGACCGATACGCATCGTCGTTACCCCTTGGAAAAACAGCCCGGGATTCTACAGGACCCGGCCGGCCGATGAAGGCACCGCAACGGATGCGGATCGACGCAGACGATATGCACCATCAACCGAATCGATTCGGTATCGTTTTTCAACGATATATAGTTCGCCCCATCGCGATACACCGAACCGGACCCCGACAATGCCCGACGACCTCGACGACATCCTCAAGGCAATCGCCCATCCCCTGCGACGGGAGATCCTGCACTGGCTGAAGGAGCCGCAGCGGTACTTCCCCGCGCAGCACCACTCGCTGGAAAACGGGGTGTGCGCCGGGCAGATCGACCAGCGCGCCGGGCTGTCGCAATCCACCGTCTCGGCTCATCTGGCCACCTTGCAGAGAGCCGGGCTGATCACCAACCGAAAGGTTGGCCAATGGCATTTCTTCAAGCGCAACGAGCCGGCCATCGCCGCCTTCCTGGCACGCCTGACCGAACAGCTCTGAGCGTTCCAACGCCCCAAACAGGAGCAGCATCGCAATGACCACGCTTTTCGACCCGATCAAGATCGGCGACCTGGAATTGGCCAACCGCGTCATCATGGCCCCGCTGACCCGTTGTCGCGCCGAGCCCGGCCGCGTACCCGGTGATCTCATCGCCGAATATTATGCCCAGCGGGCCGACGCGGGCCTGATCATCAGCGAGGCCACGTCGGTCACCCCGATGGGCGTCGGCTACCCCGACACACCCGGTATCTGGTCTGCCGAACAGGTTCAGGGCTGGAAAAAGGTCACCGATGCGGTGCACGCCAAAGGCGGCAAGATCGTTCTGCAACTCTGGCACGTCGGCCGCATCTCCGACCCGATCTACCTCGACGGTCAGCTCCCGGTCGCGCCGAGCGCCATCAAGCCGGCTGGCCACGTCAGCCTGGTCCGCCCGATGAAGGATTACGAAACGCCGCGTGCCCTGGAAACCGGCGAGATCGCCAGCATCGTTGAGGCGTACCGCAAGGGCGCCGAGAATGCCCGCGAGGCCGGCTTCGATGGCGTCGAGATCCACGGTGCCAACGGCTACCTGCTCGACCAGTTCCTGCAGGACAGCACCAACCGGCGCACCGACCAGTATGGCGGCTCGCTGGAAAACCGCGCGCGCCTGCTGCTGGAAGTCACCGACGCGGCCATTAGCGTCTGGGGCCCGGGCCGCGTGGGCGTGCACCTGGCGCCGCGTGCCGACTCGCACGACATGGGCGACTCCAACCGCGCCGATACCTTCGGCCATGTTGCCCGCGAACTGGGCAAGCGCGGCATCGCCTTTATCTGCACCCGGGAAAAGGCTGGAGAGGACAGCCTCGGCCCGCAGCTGAAGCAAATCTTCGGGGGTGTCTACATCGCCAACGAACGCTTTACCAAGGAGCAGGCCAACGCCTGGCTCGGCGAAGGCAAGGCCGATGCCGTCGCCTTTGGCATTCCGTACATCGCCAACCCGGACCTGGTCGGGCGCCTGCGCCAGGATGCGCCGCTCAACGAGCCACGCCCCGAGCTGTTCTACGCCAAGGGCGCCGAGGGCTATACCGATTATCCGTCGCTCTAGCTCCTTGCGATGGAAAGCCCGACCGGGTAACCGGTCGGGCTTTTTTATGCACGACTGTTTGGCTGGGAGCAAGATCACTCGGTGCTGACGGCCAGGCCGTTTCACATAGGGACGCGGCTTCGCGAGTTAGCGCGCTCCTGCGCAAAGCAGAGCCGCAGCACAGGCTCACCCGATCACAAGCCCGCGCCGCTGTCCCGCCGGCTCAGCTCTTCAATGCCTTCGCATGATGGCGCAGGTGGTCGTCGATGAAGCTGGCAATGAAGTAGTAGCTGTGGTCGTAGCCGGGCTGGATGCGCAGGGTCAGTGGATGCTGCGCCGCCTTGGCGGCTGCTTCGAGCGCCTCGGGCTTGAGCTGGCTGGCCATGAAGTCGTCGCGGTCGCCCTGGTCCACCAGGATCGGCAATTTCTCTTCAGCCTGGGCGATCAGCGCACAGGCGTCCCACTCGCGCCAGCGTGAGCGATCATCACCGAGATAGCCGGAGAAGGCCTTTTCGCCCCAAGGGCAATCGGCCGGATTGGCGATCGGCGCAAATGCCGAGAGCGACTGGTAGCGCCCCGGATTCCT
This sequence comes from Pseudomonas sp., assembly GCA_032064305.1. Classification (GTDB taxonomy): domain Bacteria; phylum Pseudomonadota; class Gammaproteobacteria; order Pseudomonadales; family Pseudomonadaceae; genus Stutzerimonas. Next base: position 170,082 of record DAMBNU010000007.1, read on the forward strand.
CAGCGCGCAAACCAGCGCACCGTGCCCGCCCATCGAGTGTCCGCTGATGCCACGCCGCTCGGACACCGGGAAGTTCGCCTCGATCAACGCCGGCAGCTCTGCGGTCACGTAGTCGTACATGCGGTAGTGGCGGGCCCAGGGTTCGCGCGTGGCGTTCAGGTAGAAGCCCGCACCGAGGCCGAAGTCATAGGCGGCATCCGGATCATCCGGTACGTCTTCCCCGCGCGGGCTGGTATCCGGCGCGACGATGATCAGCCCCAGCTCGGCGGCCAGGCGGTGTGCGCCAGCCTTCTGCATGAAATTCTCGTCGGTGCAGGTCAGGCCGGACAGCCAGTAGAGCACCGGCAGCTTCTCCCCCTGCTCGGCCTGGGGCGGCAGGTACACGGCGAACGCCATGTTGCAGTTCAACGTAGTCGAGTGATGGCGATAGCGCTTGTGCCAGCCGCCGAAGCTTTTCTGGCAGGAAATGTTTTCCATGAACCCTCCGTAAAAACCGGGCAAAGCGCAGGAGGCAGGCGGCTGAACGAAGCAGCGAATCGTCCAGCCATCAGCCTAGGGCGCTTCCAATCGGCCGTTCAAAAATGAATGACGGTGCGGATGCTCTTGCCTTCGTGCATCAGGTCGAACGCCTGGTTGATTTCGTCCAGGCCCATGTTGTGGGTGATGAAGGTATCCAGCGGAATCTCGCCGTTTTGCGCCTTTTCCACGTACCCCGGCAGCTCGGTGCGGCCCTTGACCCCGCCAAAGGCGCTGCCGCGCCAGACGCGACCGGTCACCAGCTGGAACGGACGGGTGCTGATCTCCTGACCGGCGCCGGCCACGCCAATGATCACCGACTCGCCCCAGCCCTTGTGCGCGCACTCCAGCGCGGCGCGCATCAGCTGCACGTTGCCGACGCACTCGAAGGAGTAGTCCACGCCGCCGTCGGTCATTTCCACGATGACCTCCTGGATCGGCTTGTCGTGGTCCTTTGGATTGACAAAGTCGGTGGCACCCAGCTCTTCGGCGATGGCGAACTTCGCCGGATTGATGTCAATGGCAATGATCCTGCTCGCCTTGGCCATCTTCGCGCCGATGATGGCCGCCAGGCCGATCCCGCCCAGGCCGAAGATCGCCACGGTGGCGCCCTCCTCCACCTTGGCGGTGTTGATCACCGCACCGATACCGGTGGTCACGCCGCAACCCAGCAGGCAGACCTTGTCCAGTGGCGCCTCCTTCGGAATCTTCGCCACCGACACTTCCGGCAGCACGGTGTATTCGGAGAAGGTCGAGGTGCCCATGTAGTGGTAGACCGGCTCGCCATTGTAGGAGAACCGAGTGGTGCCATCCGGCATCAGGCCTTTGCCCTGTGTGGCACGTACGGCGCTGCAGAGGTTGGTCTTGCCCGATGTGCAGAATTTGCACTGGCGACATTCGGCGGTGTACAGCGGGATCACATGGTCGCCCACGGCCACCGAGGTCACGCCTTCACCGACCGCTTCGACGATGCCGCCACCCTCGTGGCCGAGGATGCAGGGAAACACGCCCTCGGAGTCCTCGCCGGACAGGGTATAGGCATCGGTGTGGCAGACCCCGGTGGCGACGATGCGCACCAGCACCTCACCGGCCTTCGGTGGCTCGACATCCACCTCGACGATCTGCAGGGGCTGGTTGGGCGCGAAGGCGACCGCGGCGCGGGACTTGATAGTCATGGATAAGGCCTCAGGGAAGAAAGGGTGAGCGCAGTGTAGGTTCATCGGCCGACGGGGTTAATCGGGTATCCGTGGAAACATTGTTGCTGCACAGGGATAATCCACCGGCCCATCAAGACCGAGGTTTGCATGAATCGCTGGGAAGGGCTGGACGAGTTCGTCGCTGTCGCCGAGTGCGGCAGCTTCATGCGCGCGGCGGAACAGCTGCGGGTGTCCTCTTCGCACGTCAGCCGGCAGGTCGCGCGGCTCGAGGAGCGACTGCAGGCGCGGCTGCTGTATCGCACGACCCGGCGCGTCTCGCTGACCGAGGCGGGGCATACGTTTCTGGCGCGTTGCCAGCGCCTCATCGAGGAGCGCGACGAGGCCTTTCACGTCATCAGCGACCTGCACGCGGCCCCCACCGGCCTGCTGCGCATGACCGCCGCCGTCGCCTATGGCGAGCGCTTCATCGTGCCGCTGGTGAACGCCTTCATGGCGCAGCACCCAAAGCTGCGGGTGGAAATCGAGCTGTCCAACCGCACCCTGGACCTGGTGCAGGAGGGCTATGACCTGGCGATCCGCCTGGGCCGGCTGGGCGATTCGCGACTCGTGGCGACACGCATCGCCCCGCGCGCCATGTTCCTCTGCGCAGCGCCGAGCTATCTGGAGCGCTACGGGCGTCCGCATACGCTGTCGGAACTGGCCCGGCACAACTGCCTGGTGGGCACGAGCGACACCTGGATGCTGCAGGTCGACGGCCGCGAGCACCCGTTCCGCCCAACCGGCAACTGGCGCTGCAATAGCGGCCAGGCGGTACTGGACGCCGCACTGCGGGGCTTCGGGCTCTGCCAGCTGCCGGACTACTACGTGCAGGAGCCGCTGCGCCGCGGCAGCCTGGTCTCGCTGCTGGAGAGCCACCAGCCGCCGGACACCGCGGTCTGGGCCGTCTACCCGCAGCGACGCTACTCACTCCCCAAGGTGCGCCTGCTGATCCAGGCGCTCAGGGAAGGCCTGGCGAAACGGCCGGAATACCTCGCCCACGCGCGCCCAGCGCCGCGCGTCTGACCGCCCGCCCGGCACGGGAACCCACTCCGACCCGCCCCGTCGATATGCCTGTAGCCGGCCCTCCGGCCCCCTGCCTGAACGGCCCGGCGACCCACGAGGAGGACCATCATGCAGATTCTGGTGAACAGCAATCACAGCGTCGACGTATCCCGCCAGCTCGAAGACCAGGTGAAAGCGACCGTCGAGGGCGAGCTCGAGCGTTTCGACGATCAGCTGACCCGGGTCGAAGTGCATCTCAACGACGAGAACAGCGGCAAGAGCGGCCCGCAGGACAAGCGTTGCCAGATGGAAGCCCGCGTCAAGGGCCATGAGCCGATCTCGGCGAGCCACAAGGCGGACTCGCTGAGCCTGGCCATCGACGGCGCGGCGGAAAAGCTCAGCCACGCCCTCGCGCATGCGCTGGACAAGAAGCAGAACCACCATTGACGGTCGTCGGCAGTCCTGCCACCAAAGACCTTCGATGATCCCAGGGAGCGAACCATCCACCACGAGAGAGGCCGTTCATGAACAGATTGCTCGACCGTGAAACCCTGTCCCAACTGCTGGCCAAACGCGAGGCACCCTGCCTGTCACTCTACCAGCCAACCCACCGCAGCTTTCCGGAGCGCCAGCAGGACCCCATCCGCTTCAAGCACCTGGTCCGCCAGCTGGAGGACGCCCTCAAACAGCAAGGCCGTGCCGAGCAGGCGAAGGTGCTGCTGCGCCCCTTCCACGAACTGATCGACGATCACGAGTTTTGGAACGCCAACCGTGACGGCCTGGCCGTCTTCGCCGCCGACGATTACTTCGAAGTGTTCCGCCTGCAACGCAGCGTGCCGGAACTCGCCGTGGCCAACGACCGCATGCACCTCAAGCCGCTGCTGCGCATTGCCCAGTCTGCCGACCGCTACCAGATACTGGCCATCACCCTTGATTCGGCCCGCCTGTTCGTCGGCAACCGAGACGGTGTCGACGAAGTGCCGCTCGCCGAAGGCGTGCCCAGGACCCTGGAAGAAGCCCTGGGCCGTGAGCTGACCGAAAAGGGTCAGAGCGGATTTCCCCAGGGCTTCGGCCGGGCCGGTGAACGCGGCGACCCGATGCAGGTGGAAAGCGGCGGCGCCGGCAAACAGCAGGAGATCGACCGCGACCGCGAGCGCTTCTTCCGCGAAGTGGACCGCGCCATTCTCGAGCACCACAGTCGCCCGTCACGGCTGCCGCTGATTCTCGCCGCCCTGCCCGAACACCAGTTCCACTTCCGCAAGCTCAGCCACAACGAGTTTTTGTTGCCCGAAGGCATCGAGCACGATGCGTCGCTGCTCAGCGCCGCGCAGCTGCGGGAAAAGAGCTGGATGGTCATGCAGCCGCGCTACATCCGGCGGTTGGAAGGGTTCATCGACCAGTACGGCGAATCCCGCGGCCGGGGGTTGGCGACCGACCGGCTCGACGAGATCGGCCATGCCAGCGTCGAGGGCCGTGTGGCGACGCTCCTGGTGGAAGCCGACCGGCAGATCCCGGGCGTCGCCAACAAGGCCGAGGGCAAGGCGATGGCCGCTGAAGGCGACAGCGCGACCACGCCAGACCTGCTCGATGAGCTGACTATCTGGACCCTGGAACAGGGCGGGGAAGTGATTTCAGTGCCCACCGAACGCATGCCCACCGAAAGCGGCGCCGCGGCGATCTACCGCTACTAGCGGCCAGGCGGGACGCGGGCCACCGCCGGTCCGCGTCCCGCCCCACCGGGCTGCGCGCTCAAGCGAAACAGTTCAGGGCGTCCAGCGTTGCGCCAGCCACTGCAGGTCTTCGGGGCGGGTAATCTTCAGGTTGTCCGCCCGTCCCTCTACCAGCCGTGGGCTACGACCCGCCCACTCCACCGCCGACGCTTCGTCGGTGATCGCCGCGCCCGCCTGCAGCGAGGCGGACAATGCCTCATGCAACGGGCCCAGGCGAAACATCTGCGGCGTATAGGCCTGCCAGATCACGCTTCGATCGACGGTCTCGACGACGCGCCCATCGCCACCGACCCGCTTGAGCGTGTCACGCGCAGGCACACCGAGCAGCCCGCCGACCGGGTCGTCCGCCAGCTCGGCGAGCAGGCGGTCGAGATCGCTGGCCGCCAAGTTGGGCCGGGCGGCGTCGTGTACCAGCACCCAGTCCTGCTGCCGCGCACCCAGCGCCTGCAGCCGCTGCAACCCGGCCAGTACCGAGTCGGCGCGCTCGCTGCCGCCATCGGCCCGGGCGACCCGCGCATCCTGCGCGCATGCAAGCGTCGGCCAGTAGGGGTCAGCAGGCGCCAGGACCACGACCACGCTGAGCAGTGCCGGGTGGTTCAGAAAGCAGTCCAGGGTGTGCTCGATGATTGCTCGCCCGGCCAGGGCCAGGTATTGCTTGGGACGGTCGGCCTGCATGCGGCTGCCGACACCGGCTGCCGGGATGACCACCCAGAACGGGGGAAGGCTGCCTGCGCTCATTCGGCCAACTGGTAGAGGGTCTCGCCTTCCTTGACCATGCCGAGCTCGTGGCGTGCACGCTCTTCCACGGTTTCCATGCCCTGCTTGAGCTCCTTCACCTCGGCCTCGAGGATGCGGTTGCGCTCGAGCAGCCGCTGGTTTTCACCCTGTTGCTCGGCAATCTGCTTGTTCAGCCCGCTGACCTGGGCGAGGCTGCCCTCGCCCACCCAGAGACGATACTGCAACCCGCCAAGTAGCAGGATGAGAACGACGAACAACCAGTAGTGACTGCGCATGGAGGGCATGGAACGGATTCGGTTGATTTCCAGTAACGGTGTATAGACGGTATTCAGCGACATGGCCCGACATCCTTGACTGTGGCCGGCGATTCCCTGGCAGTTACCGGACCCGGAATCGCCCGCGCCGGCAGGCGACCGTGGCGCACAAAAAAAGGGCGACTAGCGCCGCCCCTTTCTATCACGCCCGGGATCAGCCGCGAAACTCGGCACGTCCCTTGTAGGGGGCCTTTCCGCCGAGCTGCTCTTCGATGCGCAGCAGTTGGTTGTACTTGGACACCCGATCCGAACGGCACAGCGAGCCGGTCTTGATCTGGCCGGCGGCCGTGCCCACGGCCAGGTCGGCGATGGTGTGGTCTTCGGTTTCGCCCGAACGGTGCGAGATCACCGCGGTATAACCGGCTGCCTTGGCCATCTGAATCGCCTCAAGCGTCTCGGTCAGCGAACCGATCTGGTTGAACTTGATCAGGATCGAGTTACCGATGCCCTTCTCGATGCCTTCCTTGAGAATTTTGGTGTTCGTCACGAAGAGATCGTCGCCGACCAGCTGGACCTTGTTGCCGATCCTGTCGGTCAGCACCTTCCAACCCGCCCAGTCCGATTCATCCATGCCGTCTTCGATGGAGATAATCGGGTAGCGCTCGGACAGGCCCGCCAGGTAGTCGGCAAAACCGGCCGCGTCGAACACCTTGCCTTCGCCGGCGAGGTCGTACTGGCCATTCTCGAAGAACTCGCTGGACGCGCAGTCCAGCGCCAGGGTGACGTCGTCACCGAGCGTGTAGCCGGCATTGGCGACCGCTTCGGCAATGGCGGCCAGAGCATCTTCGTTGGAGGCCAGGTTCGGCGCGAAGCCGCCTTCGTCACCAACCGAGGTGCTCAGGCCGCGGGCTTTGAGCACCGCCTTGAGGTGATGGAAGATCTCGGCGCCCATGCGCAGCGCGTCGGCAAAGGTCTTGGCCCCGACCGGCTGCACCATGAATTCCTGGATGTCGACGTTGTTATCGGCGTGCTCGCCGCCGTTGATGATATTCATCATCGGCACCGGCATGGAGTACTGGCCGGGTGTGCCGTTGAGGTTGGCGATGTGCGCGTACAGCGGCAGGTCCTGGTCCTGGGCGGCCGCCTTGGCATTGGCCAGCGACACGGCAAGAATCGCGTTGGCGCCCAGCTTGCCCTTGTTCTCGGTGCCATCGAGTTCGATCATTGCGCGGTCCAGCGCCTTCTGGTCCAGCGGATCCTTGCCCAGCAGCAGGTCACGGATGGGGCCATTGATGTTGCTGACGGCCTTCAGCACACCCTTGCCCAGGTAACGGCTCTTGTCGCCATCACGCAGTTCCAGCGCCTCGCGGGAACCGGTGGACGCACCGGACGGCGCACAGGCGCTGCCGACGATACCGTTATCCAGGATAACGTCCGCTTCCACGGTCGGGTTGCCCCGGGAGTCGAGAACTTCGCGCCCTTTGATGTCGACGATCTTTGCCATTTTTATTAACACTCCGTAGATAGCTTCGAGCTTCAAGCCGTTTCGATTGGCGAAAAATTCTTGATCAGATCATCCAGCTGCTTAAGCTGGCTGAGGAAGGGTTCGAGTTTGTCCAGGCGCAGGGCACAGGGACCGTCGCACTTGGCGCTGTCCGGATCCGGATGGGCTTCAAGGAAGAGTCCGGCCAGGCCCTGGCTGAGGCCGGCCTTGGCCAGGTCGGTGACCTGTGCGCGGCGCCCACCGGCCGAGTCGGCACGGCCGCCGGGCATCTGGAGGGCGTGGGTTACGTCGAAAATCACCGGGTACTGCATCTGCTTCATGATGCCGAAGCCGAGCATGTCGACCACCAGATTGTTGTAGCCGAACGAAGAGCCGCGCTCGCAGAGGATCAGCTGGTCGTTGCCCGCTTCCTCGCACTTGTTGAGGATGTGCTTCATTTCCTGCGGCGCGAGGAATTGGGCCTTCTTGATATTGATGACCGCGCCGGTCCTGGCCATGGCGACCACCAGGTCCGTCTGGCGCGACAGGAAAGCCGGTAGCTGGATGATGTCGCAGACTTCCGCCACCGGCTGCGCCTGGTGCGGCTCGTGAACGTCGGTGATCACCGGCACGCCAAAGGTCTGCTTCACCTCCTCGAAGATGCGCATGCCCTCTTCCAGGCCCGGGCCGCGGAAGGAATTGATCGAGGAGCGGTTGGCCTTGTCGAAACTGGCCTTGAACACATAGGGAATGCCGAGCTTCTCGGTGACCTTGACGTAGGCTTCGCAGATCTGCAGGGCCAGATCACGCGACTCCAGCACATTCATCCCACCGAAGAGCACGAAGGGCTTGTCGTTGGCGACTTCGATATTGCCAACGCGAATGGTCTTCTGGCTCATGCCTTGCTCGCCTTGTAGTCCAGCGCTGCCTTGACGAAGCCGCTGAACAGCGGATGGCCGTCGCGGGGCGTGGAGGTGAATTCGGGGTGGAACTGACACGCCACGAACCACGGATGATCCGGCGCCTCGACCACTTCGACCAGCGCACCGTCGCCGGAGCGACCAGTGATCTTCAGACCGGCCGCCTGCAGCTGGGGCAGCAGGTTGTTATTCACTTCGTAGCGATGGCGGTGACGCTCCACGATCCGCTCCTTGCCGTAGCAGGCATAGACGTTGGAGCCAGCCTCGAGCCCGCATTCCTGGGCACCGAGGCGCATGGTGCCGCCCAGATCCGACGCATCGCTGCGGGTCTCGACGGTGCCGGCGGCATCTTCCCACTCCGTGATCAACCCCACCACGGGGTGGCCGGTATCCTTGTCGAACTCGGTGGAGTTGGCGTCGGTCCAGCCCAGCACGTCGCGGGCGAACTCGATCACCGCGACCTGCATGCCGAGGCAGATACCCAGGTAAGGGATCTTGTTTTCGCGGGCGTATTTGACGGTAGCGATCTTGCCTTCCACGCCGCGCAGCCCGAAGCCACCTGGCACCAGGATCGCGTCCATGCCTTCCAGCAGGCCAGTGCCCTGGTTTTCGATGTCTTCGGAGTCGATATAGCGGAGGTTCACTTTGGTACGGCTCTGGATGCCAGCGTGGCTCATTGCCTCGATCAGAGATTTGTAGGCATCCAGAAGTTCCATGTACTTGCCGACCATGGCAATGGTGACTTCCTTTTCGGGGTTCAGCTTGGCGTCCACCACGCGGTCCCACTCGGACAGGTCGGCGCCGCCGCACTCCAGACCGAAGCGCTCGACGACGAAATCATCCAGGCCCTGCGCATGCAGCACGCCCGGAATCTTGTAGATCGTGTCGACGTCTTCCAGGCTGATCACCGCGCGCTCTTCGACGTTGGTGAACAGCGCGATCTTGCGCCGCGAAGAGACATCGATCGGATGGTCGGAGCGACACACCAGCACGTCAGGTTGCAGGCCGATGGAGCGCAGCTCCTTGACCGAGTGCTGGGTCGGCTTGGTCTTGGTCTCTCCGGCAGTGGCGATATAGGGGACCAGCGTCAAGTGCATCAGCATGGCACGCTTGGCGCCGACTTCGACGCGTAGCTGGCGGATCGCCTCGAGGAAGGGTTGCGATTCGATGTCGCCCACCGTACCGCCGACCTCAACCAGCGCGACATCCGCATCGCCAGCGCCCTTGATGATGCGGCGCTTGATCTCGTCGGTGATGTGCGGGATCACCTGGATGGTCGCGCCTAGGTAGTCACCGCGGCGCTCACGACGCAGCACGTCTTCGTAGACGCGGCCGGTGGTGAAGTTGTTGTTCTGGGTCATGGTCGTGCGGATGAACCGCTCGTAGTGGCCCAGGTCTAGGTCGGTCTCGGCGCCGTCGTGGGTGACGAACACCTCACCGTGCTGGAACGGGCTCATGGTGCCCGGATCGACGTTGATGTAAGGGTCCAGCTTGAGCATCGTGACCTTCAGGCCCCGCGCCTCCAGGATGGCCGCCAATGAAGCCGAGGCGATGCCTTTCCCCAATGAAGAAACAACACCACCCGTGACGAAGATGTAGCGCGTCATGAAAAACCCTAGAAGTCTGCGTTAAGCGGCCAGCGCCGCCGGGGGAAAGCGAAGGTGCCACTGCGCCTGAGGCGGCAATAGCAGAACTGCCACGGCTTTCGAAGAAAACCGCAGAAGCTGTATTGGGACGGGAGCGTAGTCTACTGGAAAAACCCGTCAGCTCAAACCTGGGATCAGCGGCGGCGCCCACGCCAACGACAGGTGACCCACGTCGTACTGCGGCAGGTTCGCCACGGCGATCAGTTGCCCGTCGCGGTACAGCAGCGGCAAGCGCGGCCGAACGAAACTCGGCACACCCGCTTCGTTGAGCAGTCGCTTGAGGTCTCGCCCGCCACGCACCGGTAGTTTGAGGCGCTCGCCGCCTTCACGGTAACGCACCTGTAGCACCCCTGTATCCTGCGGCCCCGCCACACAGACCTCGCCGTTGCCCGGCAGGCTCAACCCGACATTCGGCGACAGCCTGTGGCAACCGCCAGCGGAGCCGACGAGCCAGGGACCGGCGAGCCACCAGAGGCGACCGTCGCCGCGCCTGAGCTCGCCGCTGCCTAAGCGCCAGACCGGCGCGGCGTCAACCGCGGCATCGCGCAGCGCATCCCAGCCAGCCCAGTGTTCGCTATCCGGCAGCGCGGTGAAACGGCCCAGCCAGCGGCGCAGCAGATTGCGCTGACGAGCCGGGCTGAGGGCTCGAATCACCTGCAGGTCCAGGCTGGGCAGAGGCAGCCAGGCATGCCGCGACGTGGTCGAGGCTGTCGCAAGGTCGAGGTCGGCCAGCTCGTCGAGCAGATACTGGGCCTCCTGGCAATGCCGCGCAGTCCTGGCGATACGCCCCGAGGCCTGCGGCCAGCGCGCTTGCAGCGATGGCAGCACCTGGTGCCTGAGGTAGTTACGCGCATGCGCCAGGCTCTGGTTGCTCGGATCCTCGATCCACTGCAGTTGCCTTTCGTGTGCGTAGCGCTCGAGTTCGCCTCGCCCGCAATCCAGCAGTGGCCTGACCAGCCATCCGGCCCCGAACGGACGCTCGCCGCGCATGCCAACCAGGCCGAGCACTCCGGCGCCACGCAACAGGCGAAACAGCAGGGTTTCAGCCTGATCGTCGCGGTGCTGCGCGGTGAGCAGCACGGCACCTTCGGTTAGCCGGGCCCCCAGGGCGCCGTAGCGGGCCTCCCGCGCGTGGTTTTCGAGACTGGCACCGACGCTGACCTGTACCCGGACCTGTTCGAACGGGATTCCCAGCTGCGCGCAAAAGCGTTCGCAATGCGCCGGCCAGGACGCCGCCGCAGGCTGCAAACCGTGGTCGATATGGATGGCAACGACCGGTGGCAACTGCACCGATCGACCGAGCTCGACCAACAGGTGCAGCAGGACTGTCGAATCGAGCCCTCCGGAAAACGCGACTTGCCACTGAGGGGCGGACAACCACGGCTGCAGCGCGCCATACAAACGGGCCTGGACGGACAGGGTCATACTCCGCTCCTCACCGAATCAGTGTCATGCAGACGGGCGAGCCGACCGGGACGAGGCAGCCGGCCCCACGAAAAACGGCGGGACAAGCCCGCCGTTGCGATGATCGTCGAGCCGCCTCAGATGATGCCGTAGCTCATCAGGCGGTCGTAGCGCCGCTTGAGCAGGGCCTCGGTATCCAGCCCCTTGAGCATTTCAAGCTGAGCGGTCAGCTCTTCGCGCATGGACGCGGCAGTGACTGCCGGGTTGCGATGAGCGCCGCCCAGCGGCTCGGAAATCACCTTGTCGACGATGCCCAGGTCCTTCAGGCGCTCTGCAGTGACGCCCATCGCCTCGGCGGCCTCGGGCGCTTTGTCGGCCGTACGCCACAGGATCGACGCGCAACCTTCCGGCGAGATCACCGCATAGGTCGAGTACTGCAACATGTTCAACTGGTCGCACACGCCAATTGCCAGCGCACCACCGGAGCCACCCTCGCCGATCACGGTCGCGATAATCGGTGTCTTCAGGCGGGCCATCACTCGCAGGTTCCAGGCGATCGCCTCGCTCTGGTTGCGCTCTTCGGCATCGATGCCCGGGTAGGCACCCGGCGTGTCGATGAAGGTCAGGACAGGCATCTTGAAGCGCTCGGCCATTTCCATCAGCCGGCAGGCCTTACGATAGCCTTCCGGACGCGGCATTCCGAAGTTGCGGCGCACCTTTTCGCGCACCTCGCGACCCTTCTGGTGGCCGATGATCATCACCGGCTCGCCGTTGAGACGGGCGGTACCGCCAACGATAGCTGCATCGTCGGAGAAATGCCGGTCGCCGTGCAGCTCCTCGAATTCGGTGAACAGGTGGCCGATGTAGTCGAGCGTGTAGGGGCGCTGCGGATGACGCGCCAGGCGGGCGATCTGCCAGCTGGTCAGGTTACCGAAGATGCTCTCGGTGAGCGATTCGCTCTTGTCCTGGAGGCGCGCGATTTCATCGCTGATGTTCAGGGAGTTGTCATTGCCGACCAGGCGCAATTCTTCGATCTTGGCTTGCAGGTCGGCGATCGGCTGTTCGAAATCGAGAAAATTCGGGTTCATAGTCATCCGTCATGCGTCGACGGCCAGGCGGCCGGGAGGCTGTTTTTTGCGCCCTACCTTACGGGACGGACGCATTCAGGTCGAACAAAATGTTCGCATCAGGCCCGATCCGGGATCGGGCCGCTCGGCGGTCGCGGGTGGCCGTCGCAATGGACGCCCGTGCAGCCCCCCGCTATCGGTATTGCAGAAAGACGTTGTCGCGTCCGAACTGGTCACGCAACGCTTGAATCAAGTTGTCGGCCGGGTCGATTCGCCAGCCCTCCCCGAACTGCAGCAGCGCGCGCGCATCCTGGCTGGTGTACTCCAGCGTAATCGGGCAGGCGCCGCGGTGGCGCCCGCAGACATCGGCCAGCCAGCGTACCCGGTCGCCCTTTAGCGCGTCGGCGGCCACCTTGACCCGCAGGCTTTCGGCCAGACCGGTGCGCGCCTCCTCCAGGCTCATCACGCGCTTGGCACGCAGGCGCAGGCCGCCGGAGAAATCGTCGTTGCTGACCTCACCCTCCACCACAACCAACGCGTCGGTCTGCAGGAGCGCCTGGGCACTGTTGAAGGCTTCGGCGAATAGCGAGGCCTCGATGCGCCCGGAACGGTCGTCCAGGGTGATGAAGCCCATCTTGTCGCCCTTCTTGTTCTTCATTACCCGTAGGTTGACGATCAGCCCGGCGATGGTCTGTTCGCCACGCGCAGGCCGCAGGTCGATGATGCGCTGGCGGGCAAAGCGACGAACTTCGCCTTCGTATTCGTCGATCGGATGACCGGTCAGATAGAGCCCCAGCGTATCCTTCTCGCCCTTGAGCCGCTCTTTGAGCGACAGCTCCCGCGCCTTGCGGTGGTTGGCATAGACATCCGCCTCTGGCTCGGCAAATAGCCCGCCGAACAGGTCCATGTGACCGCTGTCGAGACTGCGGGCTGTCTGCTCGGCCGCCTGGATGGCTTCCTCCATGGCTGACAGCAGAACCGCTCGGTTGCGGTCGATATTGGCCTGATAGGCCTTGGGCTCGTCGGAAAAATAAGGACCGAGACGGTCCAGCGCGCCGCCGCGGATTAGGGCTTCCAGGGTGCGCTTGTTGATCCGCTTGAGGTCGACGCGGCTGCAGAAATCGAACAGATCCTTGAAGGGCCCGCCCTCGTTGCGGCATTCGCAGATGGCTTCCACCGGCCCCTCACCGACACCCTTGATCGCCCCCAGGCCGTAGATGATCCGGCCATCCTCGCTGACGGTGAACTTGAACTCGGAGTTGTTCACGTCCGGCGCGTCGATGCGCAGCTTCATGCTGCGGCACTCCTCGATCAGCGTGACCACCTTGTCGGTGTTGTGCATGTCCGCCGAGAGCACCGCCGCCATGAACGGCGAAGGGTGATGCGCCTTGAGCCAGGCAGTCTGATACGAGACCAGGCCATAGGCCGCCGAGTGGGATTTGTTGAAACCGTAACCCGCGAACTTTTCTACCAGATCGAAGATGTTGCCCGCGAGGTCGGCATCGATGCCATTGTTGGCGCAGCCCTCGATGAAGCCGCCGCGCTGCTTGGCCATCTCCTCGGGCTTCTTCTTGCCCATGGCGCGTCGCAGCATGTCCGCCTGACCGAGGGTATAACCGCCCATGACCTGCGCGATCTGCATCACCTGCTCCTGATACAGGATGATACCGTAGGTGGGCGCCAGCACCGGCTTGAGGCCTTCGTACTGGTAGTCCGAATGCGGATAGGAAATTTCCGCGCGACCATGCTTACGGTTGATGAAGTCGTCCACCATGCCCGACTGCAGCGGGCCTGGACGGAACAGCGCCACGAGTGCGATGAGGTCTTCGAGGCAGTCCGGTTTGAGCTTCTTGATCAGTTCCTTCATGCCGCGCGATTCGAGCTGGAACACCGCCGTGGTTTCGGCTTTCTGCAGCAGCGAATAGGTGGGCTTGTCGTCCAGGGGAATGAAGTCGATGTTGACCGGCTCGAGCCCCTTGCGGGCCTGGTCGCGGTTGATCGTTTCCAGTGCCCATTTGATGATCGTCAGGGTGCGCAGGCCGAGGAAGTCGAACTTCACCAGACCGGCCTGCTCGACGTCGTCCTTGTCGAACTGGGTTACCAGGCTACCGCCTTCGTCGTCACAGGCGATGGGGGCGAAATCGGTGAGTTTGGTCGGAGCGATCACCACCCCGCCGGCGTGTTTGCCGGTGCCACGGGTGATGCCCTCGAGCTTGAGCGCCATGTCCCAGATTTCACGTGCGTCTTCGTCGACGGCGAGGAAGTCCCGGAGCGGCTCTTCCATCTCGTAGGCTTTCTCCAGGGTCATGCCGACTTCGAAGGGAATCATCTTCGACAGACGATCCGCCAGACCGTAGGACTTGCCCTGCACCCGCGCCACGTCGCGCACTACCGCCTTGGCCGCCATGGTGCCGAAGGTGATGATCTGGCTGACCGCGTTGCGACCGTACTTCTCGGCCACGTAATCGATCACGCGGTCGCGACCGTCCATGCAGAAGTCGACGTCGAAGTCGGGCATGGAAACCCGCTCGGGGTTGAGGAACCGTTCGAACAGCAGGTCGTACGCCAGCGGATCGAGGTCGGTGATCTTCTGCACGTACGCGACCAGCGAGCCGGCACCCGATCCCCGCCCGGGGCCCACCGGCACGCCGTTATTCTTCGCCCACTGGATGAAGTCCATGACGATCAGGAAATAGCCCGGGAAGCCCATCTGGATAATGATGTCGAGCTCGAAATTCAGCCGGTCGATATAGACCTGCTTTTTCGCCTCATAGTCGGACGTATTCTTGGGCAGCAGCACCTCGAGGCGCTCTTCCAGCCCGTCAAACGAGACCTTGCGGAAATACTCGTCCATGGTCATGCCCGCAGGCACCGGGAAATCAGGCAGGAAGTACGTGCCCAGCTGCACTTCGATGTTGCAGCGCCGGGCGATCTCGACGGTGTTCTCCAGCGCCTCGGGCAGATCACTGAACAGCGCCCACATTTCCTCGGGCGTCTTCAGGTATTGCTGGTCGGAAAAGTTGCGCGGACGGCGCGGGTCGTCGAGCGTGCGGCTCTCGCCGATGCAGACCCGCGTCTCGTGCGCTTCGAAATCTTCCTGCTTGAGGAAGCGTACGTCGTTTGACGCCACCAGCGGGACCGAACAACGCTGCGCAAGCGCGACGGCGGCATGCAGATGTTCCTCGTCGTTGACCCGACTGGTGCGCTGCACTTCCAGGTAGAAGCGATCGGGAAAGACAGCCTGCCACTCGGCCAGCAATGCCTCGGCGGAGGCCTCCTCACCGTCCAGCAGGGCATGACCGATTTCGCCCTCCTTGGCGCCCGACAGGGCGATCAGCCCGTCCGCGGCAGCCTTGACCCAGTCACGCTCGATGATGATCTGGTCATTGCGCTGGCCCTCGGTCCAGCCGCGCGAGACCAGCTCGGTCAGGTTGCGGTAACCCTGGGCATTCATCGCCAGCAGTGTCAGCCGGCTCAGCGGGCCATCTTCCTCGCGACTGGCAAGCCAGATGTCGGCGCCGCAGATCGGCTTGATGCCGGCGCCCTGAGCGGCCTTGTAGAACTTGACGAGCGAGCACATGTTGCTCTGGTCGGTCACCGCCACTGCCGGCATGCCGGCGCCCGCCACCGCCTTGATCAGCGGCTTGACGCGCACCAGTCCGTCGACCAGGGAATACTCGGTATGCAGACGAAGATGGACGAAGGAAACGGGCATGGACAGACCTTGGGGCGGGTGAAACGAAGAGCCGGAGATTGTACCGGAAAACCGGCCGCGGGCTCTCGCCACGCTTGCCGGCTGGCGGAGAACCCGAAGGATGACAAGCAGCCGGAGCCGGCCTGGACTGACGGCCCTGCGCGCTACGTCCCTGGACGCTTCGCGCGCCAGGCTAGACGAGCAGAGCCGACTCCAGCGCGTGCGCCGTCTGCTCGCTGGCCAGCGCCGCGCGCTCGAGTGACAACCGCACCGGCGCGAAGGAGCGCCGATGGATCGCCGTCGGACCGAGCCGCTGCAGCGCCTCCAGGTGGTGGGGCGTCGGATAGCCCTTGTGCGATGCGAGGCCATAGCCCGGGTAGCACAGTTCCAGGGCGCACATTTCGCGGTCTCGACTGACCTTTGCCAGGATCGAGGCCGCTGCAATCGCTGGTACCTGCGCATCGCCCTGCACCACCGCGGCACTGGGCACCGCGAGCTGAGGGCAGCGATTACCGTCGATCAGCGCCAGCCGCGGCGTAACGCTCAGCCCTTCGACTGCACGCTGCATGGCCAGCATCGTGGCGTGCAGGATATTCAACCGGTCGATTTCCTCGACCTCGGCGCGGGCCACACACCAGGCCAGGGCCTTAACGCAGATTTCCTCGAACAGTGCCTCGCGCCGGGCCTCGGTGAGCTTCTTCGAGTCATTAAGCCCTTCGATGGGGCGACGTGGATCCAAGATCACCGCCGCGGTGACCACCGGCCCGCACAGCGGACCGCGACCCACCTCGTCGACGCCGGCGACCAGGTCCTCCACCAGGTTGAAGTCGAGACCGATCTGCATCAGTGCCTTCCCACCAGCTGAAGTACTGCGTCGGCAGCCTGGCGCGAGGCATCGCAACGCAGCGTCCGATGGATCGCGTCGAAACCCTCGGTCTGGACGTCGCCATTATCCAGAAGGGCCGATAGCAGTTGCGCCATGGCCTCGGGCGTCGCCGCATCCTGGAGCAGCTCTGGCACCAGCGGGCGCTGGGCAAGCAGGTTGGGCAACGCAACATAGGGGCTGCTCACCATGCGCTTGAGGATACGGAACGTCAGGGGCGCCACGCAGTAGGCCACGACCATCGGTCGCTTGAACAGCAGCGCCTCGAGCGTCGCCGTGCCGGAAGCAATGAGCACGGCATTGCAGGCCGCCAGCGCTTCATGGGAGCGCCCATCGACCAGAGTCAGGGGCAGGTCACGCCCTGCCAGCATATGCTCCAGCTGCGCCCGTCGCTCGGCGCTTGCGCAAGGCACCACGAAACGGATCCCGGGCCGCAGCGCCCGCAGCCGATCGGCAGCGTCCAGGAAGCGCTCACCGAGCCGCGCCACCTCTCCTCCCCGGCTGCCCGGCATCAGCGCCACCACCTGACCATCGGCGGGCAGGCTCAAGGCAACGCGAGCCGTGGCACGGTCGGCGTCCAGCGGAATGGTATCGGCTAGCGGGTGACCGACGAAACGCACGGGGACCTGGTGCGTTTCATAGAAACTCGCTTCGAAGGGAAACAGCGTCAGCATCAGATCACAGGCGCTGCGAATCTTCAGCACGCGCTTTTGCCGCCAGGCCCATACCGAGGGGCTGACGTAGTGAACGGTCTTGATCCCGCCCCGCCGGAGCTTGAGGGCAAGATCAAGATTGAAATCCGGCGCGTCGATGCCGATGAACACATCGGGCCGCGCCGCCAGCAGGCTGGCGAGCAGGCGCTTGCGGCGTGCCAGCAATTCCGGCAACCGGCCCAGCACCTCCACCAGGCCCATCACCGCGAGGCGCTCCTGGGGAAAATAGGAGTCCAGCCCAAGCGCTTCCATCCGCGGCCCACCGACCCCAATGAAGCGAACGTCCGGGCGCTGCGACTGTAATGCCTGCATCAGCCCGGCGCCAAGGATATCGCCGGAGGCTTCACCAGCGACCAGAGCGACTGTCAGCGGCCTGACCATGTCAGCGGGTGATGCCGCGGTTGGACGCCTGTACCGAGTCGCGGAACAGCGCCACCTCGGGGAATGCTTGCGCGTCTGCTTCCAGCGCGGCGAGCGCGGCTTCGACCGTCAGCCCCCGGCGGTACACCACCTTGTAGGCGTTACGCAGGGCGGTGATGGCTTCGGCAGTGAAACCGCGGCGGCGCATGCCCTCGAAGTTCATGCTGCGCGCCTCGGCCGGGTTGCCGAATACCGTGACGAACGCTGGTACGTCCTTGCCGATAGCGGTGCCCATGCCAGAAAAACTGTAGGCGCCGATGTGGCAATACTGATGGACGAGCGTGTAGCCGGAAAGGATGGCCCAGTCGCCGACATGGACATGACCGGCGAGTGCCGTGTTGTTCACCAGGATGCAGTGGTTGCCGATGACGCTGTCGTGGCCGATATGCGCATAGGCCATGATCAGGTTATGGTCGCCGAGGGTGGTTTCACTGCGGTCCTGAACAGTGCCGCGATGGATGGTCACACCTTCGCGGATCACGTTGTAATCACCAATGACCAGCCGGGTCGGCTCGCCCTTGTACTTCAGGTCGGGCGTATCCTCGCCCACTGAGGAAAACTGAAAGATACGGTTGTGCCGACCTATGCGCGTCGGCCCCTTGATGACCACATGGGACGCGATCACTGTCCCTTCGCCTATCTCGACGTCCGGCCCTACGATCGACCAGGGTCCGACCTGGACGTCATCCGCCAGCCGGGCCGCCGGATCGACGATGGCGCGCGGGTCGATCAAGCTCATATCTTCTGTTCCGCACAAATGATTTCCGCCGAGCATACCGGCTTGCCATCGACACTGGCGCGGCAATCGAACTTCCAGATGCCTCGCTTGGCGCTGATGAAGGATGCCTCGAGGATCAGCTGATCGCCGGGCACCACCGGCTGGCGAAAGCGCAACTTGTCCGAGCCGACGAAATAATAGAGTGTCCCCTCGGCCGGCCTGACACCCATCATCTTGAAACCAAGCAGACCGGCCGCTTGAGCCATCGCCTCTATGATCAGCACGCCCGGCATGATCGGGTGCTGCGGAAAGTGCCCGTTGAAAAACGGCTCGTTGATGGTGACGTTCTTGTAGGCACGAACACGCTTGGCTTCGGTGTCCAGCTCCACCACGCGATCAACCAGCAGAAACGGGTAGCGGTGAGGCAGGTATTCGCGAATCTCGTTGATATCCATCATGGAAAAAAGAGCCTGTACTGAATGGAGGGGACGGCACCGCGGCGCAGGCAGTGCCATCGACTGGCGGACGGACCTAGCGGGACGAACAGACGGAACGGTCAGGCATCAGAAGCCCCATCGCCGCCCCGGGTCACTGCGGCCAGGCTTTTTTCCACGTTTTGCAGGCGGCGGGCCATGTCATCGAGGTGCCGGATGCGGGCGACGCTCTTGCGCCACTCGGCCGCAGGCTGCATCGCCGTGCCGGACGAATAGCTGCCTGGCTCGGTGATCGACTTGGTCACCATGGTCATGCCGGTAATGAATACGTTGTCGCAGATATCGATATGGCCGACCAGGCCAACACCGCCGGCGATCATGCAGTTGCGGCCGATGCGGGTACTGCCAGATACGCCACTGCAACCGGCCATGGCGGTGTTGTCGCCGATCTGCACGTTGTGGGCGATCATGATCTGGTTGTCGAGCTTGACGCCGTTGCCGATCAGGGTGTCCGACAGCGCACCGCGGTCAATGGTCGTGTTGGCGCCGATTTCCACATCATCGCCGATCGTCACGCCGCCGAGCTGCGCGATCTTCTCCCAGCTGCCACGCGCATTGGCGAAGCCGAAGCCCTCACCGCCGATCACCGCGCCGGGCTGGATCACCACCCGCTCGCCGACGATAACGTCATGGCAAAGGGTGACCCGCGCAGCCAGGCGGCCGCCAGCGCCGATCCGACTGCGGGCCCCGACGACCGATTGCGCGCCTATCTCCACATCCGGCCCGATCCACGCATCGGCTTCGATGACGACCTGGGCGGCGATACGTGCCGACGGATCAATGCTGGCACTCGGGTCCACGATGGCGCTGGGATGGATGCCCACCGGCGCCAGTGGGCGTCGTTCGAATAGATGGGAAACCCGTGCGTAAGCGAGGTACGGGTTGTCGACCACAAGGGTGGCACCCGGGTAGCCGTCGGCGTCCCTGGCGGTCAGCAGAACGGCACCCGCCCGGGTCGCGGCAAGAAACTTGCGATACTGCGCGTTGGCCAGGAAGCTCAGCTGTTCGGGACCTGCGTCCTGCAACGTGGCCAGGCCGCGGAGCTGCAGGGAGGGGTCACCCCGAAGCTCGGCGCCCAGCTGATCGGCGAGGTCGCCGAGCGTGATTACCACCGTACTCATCAGCGCAGCTGATTCATGCGCTCGATGACCTGGCGGGTGATGTCGTACTGAGGCTTGACATCGACGACCGCGCCGCGCTCGAGTACCAGGTCATAGTCACCCTTCTTGATCACTTCCTCGACCGCCTTGTCCAGCTTCGGCTTGAGCTGCTTGAGCATGTCGCGGTCCGCGGACGCCTTGGACTCGTTCAATTCCTTGGACAGGAACTGAAAGTCACGCGCCTTCTGCTTGAATTCCAGCTCGAGACGCTCGCGCTCGGCCTGTTGCATCTTGTCGCCATCTTTGTTGAGGCGATCTTGAATGCGCTTGGCTTCGCTCTCCAGGCCCTTGAGCTTGGTCAGCTGTGGACCAAATTTCTTCTCGGCATCCACTGAGTAGCGTTTGGCGGCGTCGGACTCGAGCAACGCCATCTGGTAATTCATCACCGCGATCTTCATCTCGGCGAACGCGGGGGTCGCTACGAGAGCGGCGGCAACGACTAGCAATCGGGTCAACTTACGCACGGTATATATCACTCTTCATGAATGCGCCGGAGCATGGCTCCAGAGGATTAAAAGGTTTGCCCCAGCGAGAACTGGAAGACCTGGGTATCAGCGTCGTCGGGCTTCATCACCGGCATCGCCAGGCTGAAACTCAGGGGCCCCATCGCAGTGATCCAGGTCAGGCCGACCCCTACGGAACTGGCCATGTTGCCGAAGTCGATGTCGCTGCAATTGTCAGATCCGGACGGGCAATTGGTATCGTAGACGTTACCGATATCCCAGAACACCGAGGTCCGCAGTGAGCGCTGGTCCTTGACGAAAGGCATCGGAAACAGCACCTCGGCGCCGCCCTGAACCAGGACGTTGCCACCAAACGGCAGCGGATCCTGATCCGGGTCGGCGAGCGTGCCGGGTCTGCTGCCATCGCTCGGCGTGCTGCGCGGACCCAGGCTGCTGTCCTCGAAACCACGCACTGAATTGAAACCACCAGCGTAGTAATGCTCGTAGAACGGCAAGCGCGAGGTCGAACCATACGCGTCCCCATACCCGAGCTGGGTATGCAAGCGCATGGTATAGGTCTTGGTCAGCGGCAGGAACAGCTGCGCGTTGTAGTCGAGCTTGTAGAACGACAGGTCGCTGCCCGGGATGGTGCTTTCCAGCGACAGGCTCTGCGAATGGCCGCGCGTCGCGAGCACGCCACGGTTCAGCGTGGATTCCGACCAGCCCACCGAGGCTTTGAAGTTCAGGTAACTGTCACCTTCCTCCTCCATGAAGTCGAATATCTCGTCGACGGTGTAGCGGCCGCTGTCGATGGTGTCCTGCTGGGCGGACAGGCCGAAGGACAGGCGCGACGTCTCGCTGATCGGATAGCCGACATTGATGCCAGCGCCCAGGCTGTCGACCGAGTAACTGGATACGTCGTAATCCAGCTCGTCGTAGTCGGTGGTCCGGTAGAACGCGTTGTAGCCAAGGCTGACGCCATCCTCGGTCCAGTAGGGATCGACAAAGCCAAAGTTGTAACGCGACTGGTATTCACTGCGCGTCAGACCGAGGCTGACGCGGTTGCCGGTGCCGAGGAAGTTGTTCTGACTGATGGAGCCACCCAGGATAAGGCCGGCGTTCTGTGCGAAACCGATGCTGGCCATGATCGAGCCGGAGGGCTGCTCCTCGACACTGTAGTTCACGTCGATCTGGTCGTCGGTGCCCGGCACCTGCGGGGTTTCGACGTTGACCTCTTTGAAGAAACCGAGGCGTTCCAGGCGCGTCTTGGACTGGTCGATCAGGTAGGTCGAGGCCCAGCCGCCTTCCATCTGGCGCATTTCGCGGCGCAGCACCTCATCTTCGGTCTTGGTGTTGCCACGAAAGTTGATGCGATTGACATAGGCACGCTTGCCGGGATCGACCACGAAGGTGATCGCGACGGTGTTGTCTTCGTCGTTGGTCTCCGGCACGCCATTGACGTTAGCGAAGGTATAGCCCTCGTTACCCAGCCGGCGAGTGATCAGCTCGGAGGTAGTGGTCATGACTTTGCGCGAGAAGACCTGGCCCTTCTTGGCGAGCAGCAACGACTGCAGTTCTTCCTGCGGAACCTTCAGATCGCCGCTGAGCTTGACGTCACTGACGGTATAGCGGTCGCCTTCGGCGATATTGACCGTGATGTAGACGTCCTTCTTGTCCGGCGTGATGGACACCTGGGTCGAGGTGATGTCCATGTTGATGTAGCCGCGATCCAGGTAGTAGGAACGCAGGCGCTCCAGATCCCCAGACAGCTTCTCGCGGGCATACTTGTCGTCGTTGCGGAAGAATGACAACCAGTTGCTGGTTTTCAGTTCGAACAGGTCGGTGAGGTCCTCCTCGGGAAAGACCGAGTTACCGACCACGTTGATGTGCTTGATCGAGGCGACGGAGCCTTCGTTTATGTTGATCTTCAGAGCGACACGATTGCGCGGCTGAGGTACGACTTCGGTTTCGATGGTGGCGGAATAACGCCCCTGCGCCACGTACTGGCGCTGCAACTCGTTTCGCACGCCTTCGAGGGTGGCGCGCTGAAAGATTTCGCCTTCAGCGAGGCCGGACTGCTGCAGCCCGGAGAGCAGGTCTTCGGTCTTGATGGCCTTGTTACCGTCGATCTCGATGCCGGAAATCGAAGGGCGCTCGACCACGTTGATCACCAGCACGTCGCCTTCGCGACCTAACTGGATGTCTTCGAAAAAACCGGTGCGAAACAGGGCGCGGGTGGCGTCTACCAGGCGACTGTCGTCGGCAGCCTGGCCCACGTTCAGCGGCAGCGCGCCAAATACGCTACCGGCGGAAACTCGCTGCAGGCCGTTGACACGTATATCGGAGATGGTGAAGGACTCGGCGTGAACTTCGGCAATCATCAGCGCGGAAATTACCGCAGGTAGCAGCAGACGTTTCATGAAGTCCTTTCTTTTCAAACCTGATCATTTGACCTGCGCGTGGCGCGGCGACATCAAGGTATATGGCAGTTAAAGGCGGCCAAGGTCGTTGACCAACGCAAGCAGCATCACCCCAACAACCAGGCTGATACCGATCTGTACTCCCCAGCCCTGGACCCTGTCCGACAAGGGACGTCCACGAACCCACTCGACCAGATAGAAGAGCAGATGCCCACCATCCAGGACCGGGATGGGCAATAGATTGAGTACTCCAAGGCTAATGCTCAGGTAGGCGAGGAAGTTGAGGAAGTCGCCCACGCCGGACTGTGCAGAAGCGCCCGCCACTTTAGCAATGGTTATCGGACCGCTCAAGTTTTTTACCGAGAGCTCTCCGAACAGCATTTTTCGCAACGAATCGAGCGTCAAAGCGCTCATTGTCCAGGTTCGGCGAAGCCCCTCGCCGACCGCTTCGAGCGGCCCGTGACTGACCGTACGCAGCATTTCCGGCGGCCATTCGCCGCCTGCCACACCGGCCCCGAGGTAACCGCGACGCTTGTCGCCCTCGCCACGCTCAGCCAGGGTCACCGGCAGTTCGACCAACTGGCCATCGCGCTCGACCTGCAGGCGAACGGTGCGCCCGCCGAGCGGTCTCACGCGCTCGATCACATCCTGCCACTCAGCCAGGTCGACGTCGTCGAGCGCGACCAGACGATCACCCAGCCGCACGCCTGCGGCCTGCGCCGGACCTTCCGGATCCAGCTGCGCAACTACCGGCGCAATCTGCGGCCGCCACGGCCGGATACCCAGCGAGCCGATCGGATCGGGCTCCTCCACCCCCTTGAGCCAGTCGTTCAGCTCGAGTTGCAACCGCTGTGGCGAATCGCTGCCGGCCGGACGCACGAGCAACTCCAGCGTCCCACTCTCGCCGAGCCGCCGAATCAGCTGCAGATTGACATCGGCCCAGCCCGTGGTGGGCTTGCCATTGACCTCGACGATTTCCTGCCCAGCGGCCAGCCCGGCCTGTTCGGCCAGACTGCTCGCCTCGACGGCGCCGATCACCGGACGCACCTGCTCGGAGCCGAGCATCGCCAGTACCCAGAAGAACACCAGGGCCAGAAGAAAGTTGGCGACCGGGCCTGCGGAAACGATCGCAAACCGCTGCCGGACGGACTTGCGGTTGAAGGCCTGTTCGAGCAACGCAGGCGGCACATCGCCCTCACGCTCGTCGAGCATCTTTACGTAGCCGCCCAGGGGAATCGCTGCGATGACGAACTCGGTTCCCCTGCGGTCGTGCCAGCGCAGCAGCGGATGACCGAAGCCTACCGAAAACCGCAAGACCTTCACGCCACAACGACGCGCGACCCAGAAATGCCCGAACTCATGAAAGGTGACCAGCACACCGAGCGCCACGAGGGTGCCGATGATCATGTACAGCGCGCTCATAATTTCCTCTGCCCCGAAAGGCTTGCCGCAGCCATTAGCGACCGTGATCGTTCAACCACCGCGCGGCCAGCTCACGCGCCTGCGTATCGGCCGCCAGTACGTCCGCCAGGCACCTGACCGCAACGGACGCCTGCCGGGCGAGCACCTCTTGGATGATACTCGCGATTTCGGTAAAGCGAATGCGACCATTGAGGAACGCCTCCACCGCCACCTCGTTGGCCGCGTTCAGGGTCGCTGGCGCCGTTCCGCCTTCTTCGGCGGCCTGCCGGGCAATGCGCAGACAAGGGAAGCGCTGCTCGTCCGGCGCCTCGAAATCCAGCCGGCCGATCCGCAGCAGATCCAGCGCGGACACGCCTGAGTCGATACGCGCTGGCCAGGCCAGCGCATGAGCAATAGGGGTGCGCATGTCGGGGTTGCCCAGCTGCGCCAGGACCGACCCATCGACGTAGTCGACCATGGAGTGGATGACGCTTTGCGGATGGATCACCACCTCGACCTGATCGGGGCGCGCATCGAACAGCCAGCAGGCCTCGATGAGCTCGAGCCCCTTGTTCATCATGCTTGCCGAGTCCACCGAGATTTTGCGACCCATCGCCCAGTTCGGATGGGCACAGGCCTGCTCCGCCGTGACCGCATGCAGATGTTCGCCAGACAACTGGCGGAACGGGCCGCCCGACGCGGTGAGCAGGATGCGGCGAACGCCGACAGACCCCAGGCCCCGCGCGTAGTCGCCTGGCAAGCACTGGAAGATCGCGTTGTGCTCGCTGTCGATCGGTAGCAGTACCGCCTGGCTGTCGCGCAGCGCCTGCATGAAAAGCGCACCGGACATGACCAGTGCTTCCTTGTTGGCCAACAGTACCCGCTTGCCGGCCTGCACGGCCGACAAGGTCGGTCGCAGGCCGGCGGCACCGACGATGGCCGCCATGACCACGTCGACCTCGGGGTGCGCCGCGACCTCGCTCAGGCCGCCATCGCCCACCAGCACGCGGGTCGCGAGGCCATCGCTTTCGAGCTCGCCCTGCAGCTGGCGCGCCTGGGCGCTGTCAGCCACTACGGCGTACCTCGGCCGGTGGCGCTGACACAAGGCGCGCAGCTCGGCGATCCGGCTGAAAGCAGTCAATGCGAACGCCTGGTAGCGGTCCGGATGACGTGCCAGGACATCCAGTGTGCTCAACCCGATCGAGCCGGTCGCGCCCAGAACGGTAACCTTCAGGGGCGCACTCACCATTCACCCCAGCCGGCCAGCCAGAGCAGAACGGTGAACACCGGAATGGCGGCGGTCAGGCTGTCGATCCGATCCATCACCCCGCCATGCCCCGGCAGCAACTGGCTGGAGTCCTTGATGCCGGCACTGCGCTTGAACATGCTCTCGGTCAGATCGCCTACCACCGAAATGACCACGACGAGTGCCGCGGCAAGCAAAGCCAGCACCAGCGCACGGGGCGTCCAGTGATGATAGAGCCCGACGCCCAGGGTGATCACCAGACTGGTGACCAACCCTCCTACCATCCCTTCCCAGCTCTTGCCCGGGCTCACCTGGGGCGCCAGCTTGCGGCGACCGAAGTTCTTGCCGGAAAAATAGGCGCCGATGTCCGCCGCCCAGACCAGCACCATCACGGCCACAATCAGCCAGTTGCCCTCAGGCCAGCGCTTGAGCAGCACCAGTGCCTGCCAGGCCGGTAGCAGCACAAGCAGCCCGATCAGCAGACTACCGAAGCGCCCGCCCCAGTGACGCCGGCTTTGCGGATAGCCAAGCACCAGTGCCGTCGCGAACAGCCACCAGAGCACGCTAAGCGGCAGCAGCCAGGGCGTGAGGGCAGGCCACCGGTAGAGCGTTGCCAGCAGCAGCGCGACCAGCATGGCGAAAGCCACCCGCGCCGGCTGGCCGCCGAAGCCCGCCATGCGTGCCCATTCCCAACCACCGAGCACGACCACCGCACCAATGAACAGGGCGAACGCCAGCCCCTCGAGAAGAAAGAAACCGATCAGGGCGATGGGCAGCAGAATCGCGGCCGTAATAATGCGCTGCTTCAGCATTCTGCGCGGACCTCTTGTTCGACCTGCTCGCCGGTCTTACCGAACCGCCGCTGGCGCCTGGCATAATCCGCCAGCGCGCTACGCATGGCGTCGTGTTTGAAGTCCGGCCAGAACAGATCGGAGAAATACAATTCGGCGTAGGCCAGCTGCCATAACAGAAAGTTGCTGATGCGGCGCTCGCCTCCGGTACGGATACACAGATCGGGCGCCGGCATGTCCCCGGTCGCCAGGTAGCGCTGGAACAGCGCCGGCGTCACCTCGTCCGGGTTGAGCCGCCCCTCCTGGGCCTCGCGCGCCAGCCGCTGGGTGGCCTGCAGGATGTCCCATTGGCCGCCATAGTTGGCAGCGACCTGCAGGACGAATCGACCGGGGCCGGCGGTCAGCCGCTCTGCTTCGAGCATGGCGGCCTGCAGCTCAGGATGAAAGCGCGAACGATCGCCAATGATTCGCAGACTGATGCCGTTGTCGTTCAGCTTGCGCGCCTCGCGCCGCAGCGCCGTGAGAAACAGCTCCATCAGCGCACCGACTTCATCTGCCGGGCGCTGCCAGTTCTCGCTTGAAAAGGCGAACAGGGTCAACACCTCAACCCCGGCCTCGGCGCAGACCTCGATGACTGCCCTGACCGCATCGACGCCAGCCTTGTGGCCGGCGACACCGGGCAGCAGGCGTCTTTTGGCCCAGCGGTTGTTGCCATCCATGATGACTGCGACATGACGGGGTACATTCCGCCCGGCAATCGGCCTGACCTTTTCCATGTAACGACTCTACCTGCGCTCAATCACGCTGCGAACAATAGGAGCAACTGCCGGCGGCAGTTCCCGGGGATACGACTCGATAGCCCCTCGCGAGCCCGCTCACGGCGAGCTGGCCCGCTCCGACGTGCGCCATGCAAGATGGCTCGCCAGCAAAAGATCAGACGGCCATCAGGTCGCTTTCTTTACCGTCCAGCGCCTTGTCGATTTCCGCCACGAACTTGTCGGTCAGCTTTTGAACGTCATCCTGGCCACGACGTTCCTCGTCCTCGCTGATTTCCTTTTCCTTGACCAGATCCTTCAGCTGGGCAATCGCGTCACGGCGGATGTTGCGCACCGCCACACGGGCGTTCTCGGCCTCTGCACGCGCCTGCTTGGTGTAGCCCTTGCGGGTCTCCTCGGTCAGGGCAGGCATCGGCACGCGAATGGTGGTCCCGGCGGTGGCCGGATTGAGCCCCAGGTCGGAGGTCATGATGGCTTTCTCGACCGCCTGGATCATGCCGCGGTCGAACACCGTCAGCGCCAGGGTGCGCGAGTCTTCGGCCGTGACGTTGGCAATCTGGCGCAACGGGGTATCGCTGCCGTAGTAGGACACCATGACGCCATCAAGGATGCTCGGATGCGCGCGCCCTGTACGGATCTTGGCGAACGCATGCCCCAGCGATTCCAGAGTCTTCTTCATGCGCTCCTGCGCGTCTTGCTTGATCTCGTTGATCATTGATTCGCTTCCTCGATCAGGGTGCCTTCAGCGCCGCCGAGCACGATGTTCAGCAGGGCACCTGGCTTGTTCATGTTGAAAACGCGCAGCGGCATGGCGTGGTCGCGGCACAGGCAGATGGCCGTCAGGTCCATCACGCCGAGCTTGCGGTCGAGCACGTCATCATAGGTCAGCTGCTCGAACTTTTCGGCATTAGGGTCCTTGAACGGATCCGCCGTGTAGACGCCATCGACCTTGGTCGCCTTGAGCACGACATCGGCGTGAATCTCGATGGCCCGCAGGCACGCAGCCGAGTCGGTGGTAAAGAACGGATTGCCGGTACCGGCGGAAAAAATCACGACTTCGCCACTCTTGAGGTGACGCATCGCCTTGCGCCGATCGTAGTGGTCGGTCACGCCGACCATGGAGATGGCCGACATGACCAGCGCCGGGATATTGGACCGCTCCAGCGCATCGCGCATGGCCAGAGAGTTCATCACCGTGGCGAGCATGCCCATGTGGTCGCCGGTGACCCGGTCCATGCCGGCAGCAGACAGCGCGGCGCCACGAAACAGATTGCCACCGCCGATGACCAGCCCCACCTCTACCCCGATACCGACCAGCTGACCGACTTCCAGCGCCATGCGGTCCAGCACCTTCGGGTCGATGCCGAAATCTTCCGAACCCATCAGGGCTTCGCCGCTTAATTTGAGCAGGATGCGTTTATAGCGGGGATTGCGTGCACTCATCTGCTGAGCCATTGGCGTTGTGTCTCCTGCGGCGTTTGATGACTGGACAGCCGGTCCAGCCCGAAAATATCTGCGCTATGACAGCGAAGCTGCAACTTGGTGCCAAGCGACGACTATAGCGTGACAACGAATTTTTCTGCCCTGCAGTTCGACAAAGAGGCCGCGCGCGTGAGCGGGCAGCCTCTTCGAGGACAACAGGAGCGTCTTACTGCTTGGTCGCGGCGACCTGGGCGGCCACTTCGGCAGCGAAGTCGACCTCAGCACGCTCGATGCCTTCGCCCACTTCATAACGAACGAAGGAAACGATTTCGGCACCAGCTTTCTTCGCCAGCTCGCCAACCTTGACATCGGGATCCTTGACGAAGGGCTGCTCGACCAGGCTGGCTTCAGCAAGGAACTTGCTGATGCGACCGGCGACCATCTTCTCGACGATCTCGGCAGGCTTGCCCTTGATCTTGTCTTCGTTCAGCGCCATGAAGATTTCCTTCTCCTTGGCGACTGCTTCCTCGGATACCTGCGAAGGCTCCAGGAACTGGGGGTTGCTCGCCGCGACGTGCATGGCGATTTCGCGCGCCAGTTCGACACTGCCGCCTTTCAGGGCAACGAGCACACCGATGCGATGCCCGTGCAGATAGGAGCCGATCAGCTCGCCCTCGACCGCGGTCAGACGCCGGATATTGACGTTTTCGCCACACTTGGCGACCAGCGCTTCACGATCGCTTTCCTGAGCGGCGATCAGCGGAGCGGCGTCGGTCATGTTCTCGGCGAAAGCCTTCTCGACGCTGTTGCTGACGAAGTTCTTGAAGTCGTCCTGCAGGGCCAGGAAGTCGGTCTGCGAATTGACTTCGATGATCACGGCACGCTTGTTGTCGTCGGCGACCTTGACTGCGATGGAACCTTCGGCGGCGATGTTGCCGGCCTTCTTCGCAGCCTTGATGGCGCCCGCGGCACGCATGTCGTCAATGGCTTTTTCGATGTCGCCACCGGCAGCGGTGAGCGCCTTTTTGCAATCCATCATGCCTTGGCCAGTACGCTCGCGCAGTTCTTTAACCAGGGCTGCAGTAATCTCTGCCATGTTCGCAAATCCTCTCGATTCGATTTTCGATCATCGCCCAGCAATCGGACGATCAATTCGGAAGTGGCAAAAAGGGGGCATAGCCCCCTTTTTGTTCAACGGGTATCAGCCAGGCGTCTGTCTACGCTCAGCCTTGGGCCGCCTCGGGAGCTGCTTCTTCGACGAACTCGTCGTTGCCGCCCGCAGTGTTCTGACGACCGCGGATCACGGCGTCAGCCATGGAGCCCAGATACAGTTGCACGGCGCGGATGGCATCATCGTTACCGGGAATGATGTAGTCGACGCCTTCCGGGCTGCTGTTGGTATCGACAACGCCGATAACCGGGATGCCCAGCTTGTTCGCTTCGGAAATCGCGATGCGCTCATGATCGACGTCGATCACGAACATGGCGTCCGGCAGGCCGCCCATATCCTTGATGCCACCCAGGCTGCGATCCAGTTTTTCCAGATCACGGGTGCGCATCAGGGCTTCTTTCTTGGTCAGCTTCTCGAAGGTACCGTCCTGGGACTGGGTTTCCAGCTCGCGCAGGCGCTTGATCGAGGCGCGAATGGTCTTGTAGTTGGTCAGCATGCCGCCCAACCAGCGATGGTCGACGTACGGCGAACCGCAACGAGCGGCCTCTTCACGCACGATCTTGCCAGCCGAGCGCTTGGTGCCCACGAACAGTATCTTGTTCTTGCCGGCGGCCAGCTTTTCAACGAAACGCAGCGCGTCGTTGAACATCGGCAGGGTCTTTTCAAGGTTGACGATATGGATCTTGTTGCGCGCGCCGAAAATGTACTTGTTCATTTTCGGGTTCCAGTAACGGGTCTGGTGGCCGAAGTGCACACCGGCCTTCAGCATATCGCGCATGGTGACTTGAGACATGGGACTTCCTCGGAATAAGTCGGGTTAGGCCTCCACGTGTCCCGATATCCAACTCTTGCGAGCACCCAGGATACCGTGCCGACACGTGTGTGGGGTCAGGCTCAGCGGTCAGTCCCGCAGAGCGGCGCGTTTTATAGCATAAAGGCAGACCGCAAGCTAGCTCGGGATGCACCTGCCGCGGACCACCGGCGTGCTGCCGCTGCCTGGCTGCCCCCGGGCATGGCCTGCAGGCGCCCTGCGCTTTGGTTTATCATCTGTCCTTTCGTTTTTCCGCCTGCGCCTCTTGGCGCCAAGAGGATTGCATGACCGTTTCCATCAAGACGCCTGAAGACATCGAGAAAATGCGCATCGCCGGCCGCCTAGCCGCCGAGGTGCTGGAAATGATCGGCGAGCACGTCAAGCCGGGCATTACCACCGAGGCGCTCGACAAGCTGTGCCACGACTACATCGTCGACGTCCAGCAGGCGATTCCCGCACCGCTCAACTACAAGGGATTTCCGAAGTCGATCTGCACGTCGATCAACCACGTCGTGTGCCATGGCATTCCCAACGACAAGCCGCTCAAGGACGGCGACATCCTCAACATTGACATCACCGTCATCAAGGACGGCTACCACGGCGACACCAGCAAGATGTTCGTCGTTGGCAAAGGCGCCGAGTGGGCCGAGCGACTCTGCAAGGTCACGCAGGAGTGCCTTTATAAAGGTATCGAGATCGTTCGCCCGGGCACACGCCTCGGCGACATTGGCGAGGTAATCCAGAAGCACGCCGAAAAGAACGGTTTTTCCGTGGTCCGCGAGTATTGCGGCCACGGCATCGGCAAGGTCTTTCACGAGGAGCCGCAGGTCCTGCACTACGGCCGCGCCGGCACCGGCCTCGAACTGAAGGAAGGCATGACCTTTACCATCGAGCCGATGATCAACCAGGGCCGTGCGGAAACCCGCACCCTCGGCGACGGCTGGACCGCTATCACTAAGGACCGCAAGCTGTCCGCACAGTGGGAGCACACCATCGCCGTCACGGCCGACGGCTATGAAATCCTCACGCTGCGCAGCGACGACAGCATCCCCCGCACGTCGCCATGAGCGGCGAGCGACCCTGACGCTTTGACCGAGGGCGTGGCATGACCCAGACCGATTCAGAACTGTTCGACCGCAGCCAGTTCCAGGCCGAACTGGCCCTCAAGGCCAGCCCCATCGCCGCGTTCAAGAAGGTCATCCGCCAGGCCCGCGAGGTGCTCGACGCACGCTACCTGGCCGGCCACGACATCCGCCGCCTGATCGAGGGCCGCGCCTGGTTCGTCGACCAGATCCTCAGGGCCGCCTGGGAACGCTTCGACTGGCGCGACGACGCCGAGATCGCGCTGGTGGCGGTGGGCGGCTACGGCCGCGGCGAGCTGCACCCCTACTCGGACATCGACTTGCTGATCCTGCTGGACAATGCCGACAAGGAAGGCCAGCGCGACGCGATCGAGGGCTTTCTCACCCTGCTCTGGGACATCGGACTGGAGGTCGGGCAAAGCGTGCGCTCGGTCGATGAATGCGCCGAGGAAGCGCGCGCCGACCTGACCGTAATCACCAACCTGATGGAGAGCCGCACCATCGCCGGACCCGAGCACCTGCGGCAGCGGATGCTGCAGGTCACCAGCCCTGCCGAGATGTGGCCGAGCAAGGAGTTTTTTCTCGCCAAGCGCAACGAGCAGGCCGCTCGTCACTCCAAATACAACAACACCGAGTACAACCTGGAGCCGAACGTCAAGGGCTCCCCGGGCGGGCTGCGCGACATCCAGACTATCCTCTGGATTGCCCGCCGGCAGTTCGGCAGCCTCAACCTGGGGGCGATTCTCGATCAGGGCTTCCTGACAGAAGGCGAGTATTCGCTGCTCGTGTCCGGGCAGGAATTCATCTGGCGCGTGCGCTACGGGCTGCACATGCTCGCCGGCCGCGCCGAGGATCGCCTGCTGTTTGACCATCAGCGCAGCTTGGCGGCACTACTCGGCTATGAAGACAGCGACGCCAAGCTGGCCATCGAACGCTTCATGCAGAAGTACTACCGCGTCGTGATGAGCATTTCCGAACTCAGCGACCTGGTGGGGCAGCACTTCGCCGAGGTGATTCTCTGGGAAGGCGACAGCGGCAAGGCCGTGCCGCTCAACAGCCGATTCCTGGTGCGCGACGGTTACCTCGAGGTCGCCGACGACCGCGTGTTCAAGCGCAGGCCCTTCGCGATCCTCGAGATATTCGTGCTGCTGGCGCAACATCCCGAGATCCAGGGCGTGCGTGCCGAGACCATCCGGCTGCTGCGTGACCACCGGCATCTCATCGACGACGACTTTCGCAGCGATATCCGTAACACCAGCCTGTTCGTCGAGCTGTTCAAGTGCAAGGAAGGCATTCACCGCAACCTGCGACGGATGAACCGCTACGGGATACTCGGGCGCTACCTGCCGGAGTTCGGCCACATCGTCGGGCAGATGCAGCACGACCTCTTCCACATCTATACGGTCGACGCGCATACGCTCAACGTCATCAAGTACCTTCGCAAGCTGAGCAAGCCGGGCGTGGCGGAAAAGTACCCGCTGGCCAGCAAGCTGGTGGAGCGCTTGCCGAAACCGGAGCTGATCTACATCGCCGGGCTGTATCACGACATCGCCAAGGGCCGCGGCGGCGATCACTCGGAACTGGGGGCCGCCGACGCCGAAGGCTTCTGCGTGCGCCACAAGCTGCCGGCCTGGGACACCCGCCTGGTGGTCTGGCTGGTGCAACATCACCTGGTGATGTCAACCACAGCCCAACGCAAGGACCTCTCCGACCCGCAGGTGATCAACGACTTCGCCCAGTTGGTGGGTGACGAAACCCACCTGGACTACCTCTACGTGCTAACCGTCGCAGACATCAACGCGACCAATCCGACCCTCTGGAATTCCTGGCGGGCCAGCCTGCTGCGACAGCTCTACACCGAGACCAAGCGGGCCCTGCGGCGCGGTCTGGAAAACCCGCTCGACCGCGAGGAGCAGATCCGCCAGACACAGCGCGCCGCGCTCGACAGCCTGGTGCGCAACGGCACCGACCCGGACGATGCCGAACAGCTCTGGTCGCAACTGGGCGACGACTATTTCATGCGCCACAGCTCCACCGATGTTGCCTGGCATACCGAAGCCATCATCGAACACCCCAGCGACGGCGGCCCGCTGGTACTGATCAAGGAAACCACCCAGCGCGAGTTCGAGGGTGGCACGCAGATCTTTATCTACGCGCCCGACCAACACGATTTCTTCGCGGTGACGGTAGCGGCAATGGACCAGCTCAACCTGAACATCCATGACGCCCGCATCATTACTTCCAGCAGCCAGTTCACCCTGGACACCTACATCGTGCTGGATGCCGACGGCACGCCCATCGGCAACGACCCGGAGCGCACCGAGGAAATCCGCCAGGGCCTGATCACTGCGCTGCGCAACCCGGACGACTACCTGACCATCATCCAGAAGCGCGTGCCCCGGCAACTCAAGCACTTCGCCTTTCCACCGCAGGTCACTATCCACAACGACATGCAGCGACCTCAGACAATCATCGAAGTGGTGGCCCCCGACCGTCCGGGCCTTCTGGCGCGGATCGGCCAGCTGTTTCTCGATTTCGACCTTTCGGTGCAGAACGCCAAGATCGCGACCCTTGGCGAGCGAGTCGAAGACGTGTTCTTCGTGACCAACGCGGACAACCAGCCCCTGTCCGACCCGCAACTGTGCATGCAGCTGCAGCAGGCGATGATCCAGCAGCTATCCCAGGAAAACGAGCACCAGCCTTCGCCGAGCAGTTTCGCGATCTGAAGCCAGGCGGCGGTTCAGTCCCAGGGCTTGCCGCGGGTGCGCTCGGTATAGGGCAGCTTCTGCTGCATCGCTGCCTTGGCCAGGACATGGGCACTGACCGGCGCGGTCAGAAACAGGAACAGGGTGATCAACACTTCATGAAGGCTGAGGCCATTGCCCTGGCTGGAAAAGAAGATCATCGATCCGAGCACGATGCCACCCACGCCCATGGTAGAAGCCTTCGTCGGCCCGTGCAGGCGGGTGAAGAAATCCGGCAGGCGGTAAAGCCCGACAGCGCCAACCAGTGCGAACACGCTGCCCACCAGCAGAAACGCGCATACCAGCAATTCGATCCAGAACGACATGCTCTTCCCTCAGTCGATGATTTCGCCGTGCAGCAGGTGCTTGGCCACGGCGACGGTCCCGACGAAGCCCATCACGGCAATCAGCAGCGCCGCCTCGAAGAACAGGTCCGAGGCCAGCCAGATGCCGAACAGGATAATCATCGCCAGGGCATTGATGTACAGAGTGTCCAGCGCCAGCACGCGGTCCGGCATGTCTGGCCCCTTGACCAGGCGGATGACGTTCAGCACCGCGCCCAGCCCGATCAGCATCATGCACAGCGGAATCACGTACGCGAGCATTCGAACATCTCCAGCAGCGGCTTTTCGTAACGGGTCTTCACCTCGGCCACCAGGGCCTGGGCATCCGGCGCATCGAGTGCATGGATCAGCAGCACGCGGTGGTCAGGACGCAAGGCCGCGGACACCGTACCCGGGGTGAGCGAGATGATGCTGGTCAGCACCGCCAGCACGAACGGGTGTTCGATCTCCATCGGCACCTCGACGAACGCCGGCTGCAGCCGCGCGGTCGGGCCCATCACCAGCTTGGCCACGTGCAGGTTGGCGACCCCAATGTCATAGAAGACCTTGAGGCAGAACCCGCAGAGCCTGAGCGGCTGGCGAACCTTGGGCAGGTCGATCAGGAACCCCTGGACCAGCAACGGGATGGCCCAGCCGAGAAACAGTCCGAGCAGGGCATGACCGACGCTCCAGGCGTTATTGAGCATCAGCCAGAGCAGCGCCAGCAGCAGAGTCAGCCCCGGGTTGGGTAAAAGACGCGAGCTCATAGGCCTTGCCCCCTGACAATCTGCAGATAGGGCGCCAGGTCGAGCAACTGCGTCGCGGTGGCCTGGGCATACGCCTGGATCGGCTGCGCCGCGACCACCAGCACCACGCTGCCAAGCAGCAGCCCCAGCGCCGCCACGACGCGCATGCGGTCGGCGGGCCGACCAACGCTGACGGCCTCGCTCGGGCGCCAGAACAGCATGCTGCCCGCACGACTTAGCGCGATCAGCATGCCCAGGCCGCCGATCAGCACCACAGGCCAGAGGATCGCGGCGTCCATGCCGTTCGGCACCGCGCGCAGCAACATGACCTTGCCAAGAAAGCCCGAGAACGGCGGAAGCCCGGCGATCGAGATCGCTGCGGCGAAAAACAGCGTCCCGAGCAGCAGCGGCTGCTTCAGCGCAGGCGCCGAGATCAGCTCCGAGGCGGTGTCGCCACGCTGACGGGCGATGATATCGGCGAGCAGGAACAGGCCACCGGATACCAGGGTGCTGTGCAGCAGGTAATAGAGCGCTGCCGCCAGGCCCGCCGCGCTGCCCAGCGCGACGCCAGCAAGTAGCGTTCCGACCGAAACCACCACCAGGTAGGCGAGCAGGATTTGCAGGTTGCGCGCAGCCAGCGCGCCGAAAACACCGCCCGCCAGGGTGAGCATCGCCAGCGGCCACAGCCAGTCGAGCACCATGTTGCTGAGCACCCCGGCCTCGCTGCCGAACACCAGGACGAACACCCGGACGATCGCATAGAGGCCGAGCTTGGTCATGATCGCGAAAAGCGCTGCCACCGGCGCGGTGGCCGAGGCGTAAGCGCGCGGCAACCAGAAGTACAGCGGCAGAATCGCCGCCTTGAGCCCGAACACCACCAGCAAGAGGAAGCCGGCCGCGGCCAGCAACGGCGCCTCGGCCGGGTCCGCGACACTGACCCGCACGGCGAGATCGGCCATGTTCAGGGTGCCCGTCAGGCCATACAGCATGCTGACACCGATCAGGAACAGCGACGAGCCGAGCAGGTTCAGCACCACGTAATGAATGCCAGCCTGGACACGCTTGGGTCCCTGCCCATGCAGCAATAGGGCATAGGATGCGATCAGCAGGATCTCGAAGAACACGAAGAGGTTGAACAGATCGCCGGTGAGGAAGGCGCCATTGATACCGGCCAACTGGAACTGAAACAGCGCATGGAAGTTCGGCCCCCGCTCGTCGTCGCCGCGCACAGCATAGAGCAGCGCGAAACCGGCCAGCACGGCCGTAACCGTGACCATCAGCGCACTCAGGCGGTCGAGGACCAGCACGATGCCAAATGGCGGCTGCCAGTCGCCCAGCCGATAGACCGACAGCACGCCGGAATCGGCCTGCACCAGCAACACGATCGCCAACGGCAACAAGGCCCAGGTCGCGCCCAGGGACAATCCGCGCTTGAGCGCCAGGCCTTGCCGATGCGCCAGCAGCAATACACAGCCGGCAAGCAGCGGCAGCAGGAACGGCAGGATCAACGCGTGGCTCATTCGCGCGGCTCCCGGCCATCGACATGATCGGTACGCAGCTCGCCGAGGCCGCGCAGCGACAGCACCACGACAAACGCGGTCATGGCGAACCCGATCACAATCGCGGTCAGCACCAGCGCCTGCGGAAGCGGGTCACCGTACTCCGCGCTCGCCCCGACGATGGCCGGGATACCGGTCGCCAGTCGGCCCATCGCGAAGATAAACAGATTCACCGCATAGGAAATCAGCGTCAGCCCCATGACCACCGGAAAAATCCGGGCGCGAAGCAGCAGATACACGCCGCTGGCCATCATCACACCGAGCGTGATCGCATAGACCGCTTCCATCAGAGCACCTCCTTGCACGACTCGTCCTGGCTGACGTGGGCCAGGTTGGACAGGATCAACAAGGTCGCGCCCACCACCGTCAAATAGACCCCCAGGTCGAACAACATGGCGGTAGCCAGCTCGAACTCGCCCACCAGCGGAAGCTCGAAATGGCCGAATGCGGACGTCAGGAACGGCCGGCCGAAGAACCAGCTGCCAAGCCCGGTGAGCCCGGCCACCAGCACGCCCAGCCCCGCCACGCTGTGGTAGCTGAACGGCTGGCGGCGTTGCGCCCAGACCACCCCGTGGGAGATGTATTGCAGGATCAGCGCGACCGCGGTGATCAGGCCGGCAATGAAGCCGCCACCGGGCAGGTTGTGGCCGCGCAGGAAGATGAACGCGGAGACCAGCAAGGCCATCGGCAGCAGTACGCGTGACAAGGTGTCGAGCACCATGGGGTGACGGTCGGTGGACCACAGCCGGCCGACGTAGTCGCGCACGGGATGCGGCAGGCGCAACCCGTGGAGCAACCCGTAGATGCCGACCGCGGCAATCGCCAGCACCGAGATTTCGCCGAGCGTGTCGAAGCCGCGGAAGTCCACCAGGATGACGTTCACCACGTTGCGCCCACCGCCGCCCGGCACGCTGTTGTCGAGAAAGAACGACGCGATGCTGTCGTACGGCCGGGTCAGCACCGCATAGGCGAGCAGCGCCAGCAGCGTGCCGACGGAGCCGGCCAGGATCAGGTCGCGAAAGCTGCGCAGGCTGCTTGATTCCACCGGCGTGCGGTCCGGCATGAAGAACAGCGCAAGGATCAGCAGGATGATGGTCACCATCTCCACCGAGATCTGCGTCAGCGCCAGATCCGGCGCCGAATACCGGGCGAACACCAGCGCAACCAGCAGGCCGACCACACTCAGCACCATCAGCGCCGTGAGCCGGCGCCGATGAAGTACCACCGTCGTAACCGACGCCAGCCCCAGCAACACCAGTCCGAGCACGGTGATGCCATCGAGCGGCGTCATCGGCACCGCCCCGCGCAAGGACTGCAGCGGGGTCAGCGCATAGATCACCAGTAGCAGCGCACTAAGCAGCACCAGCGCCAGGTAGCGTTGCAGCGAGCCGTTTTCCATGCGCGAAGTGATCCAGCGTGCGGTCGCGGCGATGTCGTTGACCACTCGCGCGAACACCTGCAGCGAGTCGACCCGCGGCAATCCCTCGTACCAGCGAAACACCCACTTGCGCATGGAATAGATCAGCAGCCCGCCGCCCAGCGCGACGAAACTCATCGCCAGCGGCAGGTTGAACCCATGCCAGATCGCCAGACTGTATTCCGGCACATCCCCCCCGAGGCTCCCGGCGACCGCCGCAGCCAGCAGCGGGGCAACGGTATAGGCCGGCAGCATGCCGACCAGCAGGCACAGCAATACAAGGATCTCCACCGGAATCTTCATGTAGCGGGCCGGCTCGTGCGGTGGGTACTTCGGCAGGTCGATGGGTTCGCCATTGAAGAACACGTCGTGCACGAAGCGCAGCGAATAGGCGACCGAGAAGGCGCTGGCCAACGTCGCCAGGGCTGGAATCGTCCAGTAGAAGCTGCCGAGCAGGTGCTG
Source organism: Pseudomonas sp. (assembly GCA_032064305.1). Lineage (GTDB taxonomy): Bacteria > Pseudomonadota > Gammaproteobacteria > Pseudomonadales > Pseudomonadaceae > Stutzerimonas. Next base: position 208,934 of record DAMBNU010000007.1, read on the forward strand.
ATCCAGGGTTTCGGCGAAGAACATTTCCTTGCTAAGGAAGCCGTTTAGCAGAGGCACGCCCGCCATCGCCAGGCTCGCCACCATCGCCAGGGCCGCCGTGTGCGGCATGTACTTGAGCATCCCGTTGATGCGCCGCATGTCGCGCGTCCCGGTCTCGTGGTCGATGATGCCGGCAGCCATGAACAGCGAGGCCTTGAAGGTCGCATGGTTGATGATGTGAAAGATCGCTGCGACCGGTCCCAGGCGCGAATCCAGGCCGAACAGCAAGGTGATAAGACCGAGGTGACTGATCGTCGAATAGGCCAGCAGACCTTTGAGGTCATGCTGGAATAGGGCCAGCACCGCGCCGATCAACAGCGTTGCCAGACCGGTGAGGCTGACCAGGTAGAACCACCATTCCGAGTCCGACAGGGCCGGATAGAGGCGAGCCAGCAGGAAAACGCCGGCCTTGACCATGGTTGCCGAGTGCAGGAAGGCCGACACCGGGGTCGGCGCCGCCATGGCCTGCGGCAACCAGAAGTGAAAGGGGAACTGCGCCGACTTGGTGAATACGCCCAGAAGGATGAGGATCAGCGTCACGGGATACAACGCGCTGCCGCGGATCAGGTCGCCTGACGCCAGCACAGTGCTGAGTTCGAAGCTGCCAACGATATGGCCGATTAGCAGAATACCGGCAAGCAGTGCGAGCCCTCCCCCGCCCGTCACCGCCAGCGCCATGCGCGCGCCCTGGCGGGCGTCGGAGCGGTGGTTCCAGAAACCGATGAGCAGGAACGAGGAGAGGCTGGTCAGCTCCCAGAACATCAGCATCAGAAGCAGGTTCTCGGCCAGCACCACGCCAAGCATGGCGCCCATGAAGAGCAGGAAGAAGCTGAAGAAGCGTCCCATCGGCTCGCTTTTCGATAGGTAATAGCGCGCGTAGAGGATCACCAGCAGGCCGATGCCGAGGATCAACAGGGCAAACAGGAAGCCCAGGCCGTCCAGGCGCAAGCTCAGGTTCAACCCCAGCTCCGGAAGCCATGGCAGGGTCAGTACCTGCGTCTCGCCCGCAAAAACGGTTGCCCGCTGGGACAGCAACAGCACCAGTGCCAGCAGCGGCGCCAGCCCCGCACCGAAGGCACAGGCCGAGCGCCCGAAACGCTCGAACAGCAACGGCAGACAGATGCCGAGAAATGGCAAAGCGATGATCAGCGCAAGCGCCATGAACAGAACCCCTTGTGTCGCGCACGCACGCGGCAGTTATCCCTTTCGATCAGCCGGGCTAAAGCCCGACGGCAATGCGATGTGCGGGGATTATCCATATCGGTCAGCGCAGCGTCATGAATTCAAGTATTTCGAAACACGAACAGGCCTGCGCCAGAGGCTTTGCGGCGCGCCGACCAGCAGCGCCCCTGCCTGTCGCGGCAACCCTGTCGAGCCGCCACCGAGAGAGCCGTCAACGCCTCGCGGCGCATGACGCAGGCGGGACGGGCGGCGAGGCGATCAGGGGGCGATGCGGCTGGTACCGTTGACGGTCATGATGCGAACACGCTGGCCCACGCGAAACACCTGGTTGGGCTCGACTTCCTGGACATAGGCGCGCATGTTGCCGTCGTCCTCGCGCACGGTGATCTCGACGCCCTGCGCCCGGGTGATGCCCTCTTCGGTAGCGGCGCCCAGCAGGCCGCCGGCGACCGCGCCAATCACGGCCGCCACCGCACTACCGCGGCCACCGCCGATGCCGCTGCCGGCGATGCCGCCAACCACGGCACCAGCACCTGTACCGATAGGCGTCTTGGTTCCTTCCAGCTTGACCGGTCGCAGCGACTCGATGGTGCCATAGCGCACCGTCTGCACGGTCCGCGCCTCGTCACGGGAATAGGAATCGCCCGTGAGATTGGAGGTACAGCCGCCGATGGCCAGCGCCAACGCGGTGAAGGAAGCCATGAAGATGGAGTTGCGCATGATGTTCTCTCCTGGGAAACCGATATTCATCCCCGA
>DAMBNU010000008.1:0-14512 GCA_032064305.1 Pseudomonas sp.
CACCGAATCGCCCCTTTCAGGAGGCCGAGCGCAGGTGGCGTGGAAGGGGTTGAGCGGCATGGATGCCGCGAGAGCCGCGATGGGCCAAGGATGGCCCTTCGCGGCGGGCCCCTGGAGCGTCACCGGAGCGAGGGAACCCCGGCGTAGCCGGGGCCGTATGCAGGGGCAAGCGTTTTTGGTTACTTTTTCCGCGTTTGGAAAAAGTGACTCGCCCAGCAGGGCGAAACCAGTGCTTCAGCCAACTCGCGGAACGGGACCACTGCTAACTCAAAGCCCAAAAGCTTCGCGAGCAAGCTCGCTCCTACGGAAAACGATGATTTAACTCCTGCAAAAAAAGGGCGCCGAAGCGCCCTTGTCATCAACCCCGGATCAGATCCGGAAACTCCCCACCAGCTGCTTCAACCGCGCCGCCTGCTGCTCCAGGTCGCCACACGCCCGCAACGTGGACTGCAGGTTCTCGACGCCCTCCTGGTTCAGCGTGTTGATCTCGGTGATGTCCATGTGCAGCGACTCGATCACCGAGGTCTGCTCTTCCGTGGCGGTGGCCACCGACTGGTTCATCGCGTCGATCTCGCCGATGCTCTGGGTCACGCTGCCCAGGCGTTCGCCCGCCTGGTTGGCGATGCCGACGCTGGCCTCGCTCTGGCGCTGGCTCTCGGTCATGGTGCTCACCGAGTCACGGGCGCCGACCTGCAGCTTCTCGATCATGCCGTGAATCTCCTGCGCCGAGGTCTGGGTGCGATGCGCCAGGCTGCGCACCTCGTCGGCCACCACCGCGAAACCACGTCCGGCTTCACCGGCGCGGGCCGCCTCGATGGCGGCGTTGAGCGCCAGCAGGTTGGTCTGCTCGGAGATGCCCTTGATCACATCAAGGATCTGCCCGATGCCAACGGTCTGACTATTGAGGGCCTCGATCTGCTGGCAGGAGGCGCTGATGTTGTTCGACAGCTGCTTCATCGCCTGGATGTTCTGCTCGACCACCTTGCGCCCGTCTTCGGCCTGATGGCTGGCACCGCTGGCTTGCTGCGAGGCATCGGCGGCGTTGCGGGCGATTTCCTGCGCAGCCGCGCCGAGCTCATTGATCGCGGCGGCAACGCTGTTGGTGCGGCTGGCCTGCTCGTCGGAATTGAGCATCGAGGAGTTGGAGGCCGCGAGCACACGCTGCGCCACTTCGTTGACCTGCTGGGTCGCCGAGGCCACGTCGCGGATCGAGCCGTGAATACGCTCGACGAAGCGGTTGAAGGCCAGCGCCAGGCTGCCGAATTCGTCCTGCGACTGCACCGTCAGGCGGCGGGTCAGGTCGCCCTCGCCTTCGGCGATATTGCTCATCGCGCGGCCCATGTCGGTCAACGGACGCATCAGCACGCGGATCAGCATGCCCAGCAGGACGAGGATGAACACCACGGCAATCACCGCAGCGACCAGGGCCGAGGTACGGAAGCTGGACAGCGCCGCGTAGGCCTTGGCCTTGTCCACCGAGATGCCCACGTACCAGGTCACCGACGGCAGTCCCGACACCGGGCTGAAACTGAGGATGCGCGGCTGGCCGTCGAGCTCGGCCTCGGTGAAGCCGCTGGTCAGCGAAGGCGTGTTGTCCGGATAGAGCTCGGCCAGGGTCTTCATCACCTTGCTTGCGTCCGGATGGACCAGCACCTTGCCGTCACCGCTGACGAGGAAGGCGTAGCCCATGCCGTCGAAGTTCAGGGCGTTGATGATGTCCACCAGCACCTTGAGGCTGAGATCGCCGCCGACCACGCCGAGGTTCTCGCTGCCGACCTTGGCCGGGGTCGCGGCGGTGATGATCAGCTCGTTGGTGGCCGCGTCCTGGTAGGGCTCGGTCAGGGTGGTCTTGCCGGCGTTGACGGCGTCCTTGTACCAGGGCCGCTGGCGCGGGTCGTAGCCGGCCGGCAGTTCGAAGCGCGGATGCACGATGAATTCGCCGTCGCTGCGCCCCAGGTAGGTGAAGGCAAAGGTCGAGCTGAGCGCCGGCTGCTTGACCAGCGCCTCGACCGCCTCGCCGGAACTGTCGCGGGCGATGGTCTGGGCGGTGTTTTCCAGCAGCACCAGGCGGCCCGACAGCCAGTTCTGGATGTTGTGCGCGGTGACCTTGCCCATCTCGTCCAGGTAGCTTTCCAGCTTGGCCTGGATGGCGTTGCGCTGCAGGTAATCGTTGTAGAGGGTGAACAGGGCGAAGGTCGCGATCACGACGAGTGATGCGGCCAGCAGGATCTTGTGGCTGAACTTGAGGCGGCTGGGCATGGGCGTGTCCGTATTGATCTGGGTCAACTCGGAGGTCCTTTTCCTGGCTGGGCATCCTTGTGCTAGTCGTTCTATCGGCTCGCCGGGGCAGACCTTGAGATCGCCGCCGGTCGGCTCGCCGGGGGGCTGCCGATACGAAAACGGCATTCCCATCGCTGGGAATGCCGCTCTGTCAGGCGCTGAGGGGGCTGTTTTTCAGGTCAGGCGCTGCGCCCGGCCAATGCGGGCCAGACGCGCGGCCGCAGGCCTTCGCCGAGGACGGTCAGCGCACCGATGGCACCGGCAATCCAGTACCAGCGCACCAGCGGGTCGAAGCCCAGCCAGCCGAGGGCGTGCAGGAACACCATGGTGATCAGCACCGGGCAGACATAACGGACCATGAACAGCCACAGCGCGTAGCCCATCGGGGGCAGGTCCAGCTCGTCGCGCATGATCTCGCTGCGCAGCACGTAGCCGGCAAAGACCACGAGGAAGATCCCGCCCAGCGGCATCATCCAGCGCGAGGTCAGGTAGTCCAGCCAGTCGAAGAAGTTCTTGCCCAGCGGCGTCCAGCCGGCCATCAGGTTAAACGAGAGCATTGCCAGCAGGCTGATCACCAGCAGCACCGCGCCGGCGCCCATGGCGGCCTTCAGCCGGCTGATGCCGTGCTTCTCGTTGAGGTAGGCAACGGTCGCCTCGATCATCGAGATGGCCGAGGTCAGCGCGGCGATCGAGACCATGGCGAAAAACAGCACGCCGAACAGGGTGCCGAACGGCATCTGCTGGAAGGCCAGCGGCAGGCTCATGAAGATCAGACCCGGCCCGGCGGTCGGGTCCATGCCGTTGGCAAAGATGATCGGGAAGATTGCCAGGCCGGCAAGCAACGCCACCGCGGTGTCGGCAATCGCGACCATGAAGGTGGTCCGGGCGATGGACTGGCCGTCGGGGATATAGGAGCCGTAGGTGAGGATCGCGCCGGAGGCCAGGCTGAGGGTGAAGAAGGCGTGGCCCAGGGCGGCCAACAGCGCCTCGCCGGTCAACTTGGAGGTATCGAAGCTGAACAGGAAGGCGAAGCCCGCATCGAAACCGCCGCTGGTGAAGGCGTAGCCGACCAGGATCAGCAGCATCACCGCAAGGCCCGGCATCATCCAGCGCACCGCACTCTCGATGCCCTGCTGCACGCCTTTGGCGACGATCCACAGGGTCAGCAGCGCCACCAGCACGCTCCAGCCGCCGAGTTGCCAGGGGTTGGCGTTGTGCGCCTCGAAGACCTTCGCCAGGTCGTCCACCGAGCCGGCGGCAAGCGAGCCGTCGAGCATCTTCAACGTATAGGCGAACGCCCAGCCGGCCACCACCACGTAAAAGCAGAGGATCAGGAAGCCGGCTGCCATGGCCATGCCGCCGACGCCCTTCCAGATCGGACTGCTGCCGTTTTCACGCACGGCGCGGCCGATGGCGTCGATGGGGCTGCCACGGCCGCGACGGCCGATGGCGATCTCGGTCATCATCACTGGAATGCCGATGGCCAGGATGCAGGCCAAGTACATCAGCACGAAGGCGCCGCCGCCGTACTGGCCGGTGATGTAGGGGAATTTCCAGATGTTGCCCAGGCCCACGGCGGAGCCGGTGGCGGCGAGGATGAAACCCCAGCGGGAGAGCCAGAGGTTCTTGGGTGCTTCACGGGTCATGCGTCACCTGTTTTTGTTATCTGTGACGGAAATCGAACCCGTCGCGCTCGTGACGCGACGGAGTGGCAAGGCGGATCGACCGTTGTTTCATTGAGCGTCGGGCTGCACCTCCGGAGCGGCTTGGATGAAAGCGTCCAGGGAGGCGCATTGCTCGGTCATCTGCAGGATGCGTGGGTACACGCTGAGGTCACAGGCAAAACGGCGCGCATTGTATACCTGCGGCACCAGGCACGCCTCCAGATAACCCGGCCGTTTGCCCAGCGACAACTTGCCATCGAAGGCCGCCAGGCCCTGTTCGACGCTGGTTAGACCGGTGTGGATCCAGTGCTGGACCCACTGCTGTTTCGCCGCGTCGGCAATACCCAGCGGACCGCTGAGGTACTGCAGCACGCGCAGGTTGTTCAGCGGATGCAGGTCGCAGGCAATGTGCATCGCCAGGGCACGCACCCGGGCACGATCGGCCGGGTCGTCCGGCAACAGCGCCGGCAGCGGGAACACCTCTTCCAGGTACTCGAGGATCGCCAGCGACTGGCTGATGCGCTCGTCGCCGTCGACCAGCAGGGGCACCAGCTCCTGCGGATTGAGTGCCTTGTAGTCAGCCGAGTGCTGCTGACCACCATCCTTGACCAGGTGCACCGGCAGGTTCTCGAAGGCCAGGCCCTTGAGGTTCAGCGCGATGCGTACCCGGTAGGCGGCACTGGAGCGCCAGTAGCCGTAGAGCTTGAGGGGGGCGGGTCCGGTTGTTGCGGATGTCTGGACGTCGTTCATGGCAATCCCTGGGTTATGGCGTGGGCCGTGCGGCGTTTCGAAAGCGAAGACCGCGCGCCGAGGGGAGCGCGACCTGATCATCATCGACACCGACAGCATGGCCTGCGGCCTGTTCGGCGAGCGGTCCAGCGCGGGACATGGCGTACCTCATGTGCAGTCCTCTTGTGAGGACACGGCAATGGCCGGGCGCATCACAAACCAGCCGGCGAGCCCGCACAAGCCCGCATCCGAGCGCATTCGCCGCGACAATGCGCCGCAGCCGGAAGGTTTTCGTTACAGCTACCGCAGCGGCCCGGATGGCGGCGCCGTAGGCGACCGCCTGTAACGAAAAGCTGACGAATCGCTGGCTCCTGTGTCGCGTTGGGTTCGCCATCATGGCGCCTGGCGAGCGGGTGGGCTGAGGCCCACCTGCGGTTGCCCTGGGTGTCGTGTCGGTTCACTGCAGGATGGGCTTCGGCCCGGCGGCTGGCTAGATCAGTCCGCTCAGGTTGAGAAACACCAGCACGATGGCCAGCGGCGTACCGAAGCGCAGCAGCAGCCACCAGGCGCGGAACAAGCCGGGATGGCCGATCCCGATCGCCTCGCGCACGGTATGCGCCTTCATCACCCAGCCGGTGAACAGCACCGTCGCCAGTCCGCCCAGCGGCATCAGCCAGTTGGTGGTCAGGTAGTCGAGGCTGTCAAAGAAGGTCTTGCCGAACAGCTGGTAGTCCGCCCAATGATTGAACGAGAACACGCTGCCCAGGCTCAGCAACCAGAGCACCACGGCGCTGACCAGCACGGCCTTGCGCCGGGTCATGCCGAAGCGTTCGGTCATCCAGGCGATGCTCGGCTCGCTGAGGGAGATCGCCGAGGTCAGGGCCGCGATCACCAGCATGATGAAGAACAGCCCGCCGACCAGCTGGCCCAGGGGCATCTGGCCAAAGGCGATCGGCAAGGTGACGAAGATCAGGCCCGGCCCTGCACCCGGCTCCAGCCCGTTGCCGAACACCAGCGGGAAGATCGCCAGGCCCGCCAGTAGCGCCACGGCGGTGTCGGCCAGGGCGACCAGGATGGAGGTCTTGGCGATCGAGGTGCCCTCGGGCAGGTAGGAGCCGTAGACCATCATCGCGCCGCAGCCGAGGCTGAGCGTGAAGAAGGCGTGGCCCAGGGCGATCAGCACGCTGGTGGCGGTCAGCTTGGAGAAGTCGGGGACGAAGAGAAACTCGACGCCGCGGGCAAATTCGCCGTTCACCGCGGCGTAGCCGACCAGCAATAACAGCAGCACGAACAGACCGGGCATCAGGAAGCGCAGCGAGCGCTCCAGTCCGCCGCTCACGCCAAACCCGACGATCAGCAGGGTCGCCGCCAGCACCAGGCTGCCGCAGAGCACCAGCCGCAGCGGATCGGCCAGGAGCGCGTTGAACATCGCCCCACTGCCATCGCCGCTGACGCCGTTGAAGCTGCCGCTGAAGCTGGCCGGTACGTAGGCCAGGGCCCAGCCGGCGACCACCAGATAGAAGCTCAGGATCAGAAAACCGGTCAGCCCGCCGAGCCATCCCGCCACGCGCCAGCGGCTGCTGGCACCGGCCTCACGGGCCAAGCGGGCGACGGCGCCGTCCGGGTTCTGCCGGCCGCGGCGGCCGATCATTACCTCGGCCATCAGCAGGGGAATACCGATCAGCAGGATGCAGCCAAGGTAGACCAGCACAAAGGCGCCGCCGCCGTTCTGCCCGGTGATGTAGGGGAATTTCCAGATATTGCCCAAGCCGACCGCCGAACCGGTGGCGGCGAGGAAGAACGCCCAGCGCGAGGACCAGAGGCCGCGCGCGGCGCTGTGCTGAGTTCGAACGGAGGCGCCACCGAGCGTGCCGGCGGCCAGGCTGCTTTTGTCAGTCATTGCGGATTCCTGCTTGTTGTTGTTGTCAGGCTGTTTTCATCGAGGGTGTACTGCGGCTACAGCGGCCGCGACGCACTGCCGGCGGCCGATCGGCCACGCGTCGCCCGCTGGATCCGGTCCTCCGGCCTCGGCAATCGCGCGGGCCCTGCCGAGGTGAATCCGGGCGGCTCTCCGGTGATTCGCCGCCTGCTGGCATCCAGGCCGTGGATGCGCATGTGGCGCGGTGGCGTGGCCAACGGACGGTGGAGCCGGCCAAGGGACGCCTTCACTGCCCTGCCCGGTCGTCAGGCCTGCAGCCGTTGCGCCTCGGGCTGCGCGGCGGGCTTGCTGCCCAGCCGCTCGCGTGCCAGCCGATCGGCGACCACCGAGGTCGGCTCGCCGCTGGCGGCGGCCCGGGTAAAGATCTCGTGCAGGGTCTGGCCGATGCCATTGACATGGGCGTCGATCTGCGCCGCGCTGCCACCGATGCGCTGGTAGTAGACATCGATGATGCCCCCGGCATTGATCGCGTAGTCCGGCGCATAGAGATGGTTGCGACGCTGCAGTTCGGCGCCGATCTCCGGACTCGCCAGCTGGTTGTTCGCCGCGCCGGCGATCACCGGTGCGCGCAAGGTTTGCAGGCTCTCGGCATTGAGAATGCCGCCCATGGCGCAGGGGGCGAAAACGTCCACGTCCAGGCCGACGATGTCATGCGGGCGCACGGCGTGGGCACCGAGTTCAGTCACCGCTTGCTGCACATTGGCATCGAAGATATCGCAGACCCACAGCTCGGCACCGGCCGCCTTGAGGTGGCGGGCCAGCCCCATGCCGACATGCCCGACGCCCTGGATGGCGACCTTCAGGCCGTTCAGATCGTCCCGACCGAGGCGCTGGCGCACGGCTTCGCGCAAACCGACGAAGACGCCGAGCGCGGTGGATGGCGACGGGTCACCGCTGGCGATGCTGCCATCCAGGGTGGTGCGTGGCGTGGCGCCGATGACATGGCGCGTACGCTGGGCGAAGGCCTGCATTTCCGGCTCGCCGGTGCCCGAATCCGCCGCCGTGATGTAGCGCCCGCCCAGGCTGTCGACGAAATCGCCCATGGCGTGCAGCAGTGCCTGGCTCTTGCCGGTATGCGGATCGCCGATGATCACCGCCTTGCCGCCACCGAGCTTGAGCCCGGCCAGCGAGGATTTCAGCGTCATGCCGCGCGACAAACGCAGCACGTCACGCACAGCATCGTCGTCGCTGGCGTATGGGAACATCCGGCAACCGCCCAGCGCCGGGCCGAGGGTAGTGTCGTGGATGGCGATGATCGCGCGCAGCCCCGAGGCCTTGTCGTGGCAAAAGACGACCTGTTCGTGGTGATCGAAATCGGGATGGGTGAAAACGGACATTGCGGATTCCTCTTTGTTGTTCTGTGCGAGCCTGTATTCAGGCCCCTTCAAATGTTCGGTGCGGCGTATCCGGTCGCGTTTGTAGGCCGGGCCTCCGAGGCGTATGCCATCGGCGATTGGTGGGCTGAAGCCCACCCTACGAATGCGTCGTCATCGCCGCGGGCGGTTCTGTAGGGTGGGCTTTAGCCCACCGAAACCCTGGTACTTCGCAGATGGGCTAAAGCGGAACGCCGCCCGGCCCATCATGAGGCGCTGTAGGAGCGGGCTCTGCCCGCGACCGCGTCAGCCCAATCACCCTGGTCGCAGGCAGAGCCTGCTCCTACCTAGCTCGAGCTGACCCTAGGCCGCCGGCTCGAAGAGCCGCACTGTCTGCACTTCGTCGCCACGACTCAGCTGTTCCTTGAGCAGCTTTTCCTGTTGCCGAGCCTTGGCGATGGAGCGCTCCTTAACCGGGCCATAACCGCGGATCAGCTCCGGCAGCGCGGCGATGGCGACCGCCGTGCGGTAGTTGCTCGGCTTGAGTTGCGCCAGGAGCTGATCGAGATTGCGCTCGTACTCGCTGATCAGTTCGCGCTCGACACGGCGGTCATGGCCGTAACCGAACACGTCCAGCGGCGTGCCACGTAGGAACTTCAGCTTCGCCAGCACGTTGAAGGCGTTCAGCACCCAGGGGCCGAGTTCGCGCTTGCGTGGCTCGCCGGTGGTGCTGTCACGCTTGGCCAACCAGGCCGGCGCCAGATGGAACTGCAGCTTGTAGTCGCCTTCGAACTGCGCTTCGAGCTGCTGGCGAAACTCCGGCTCGCTGTACAGCCGCGCCACTTCGTACTCGTCCTTGTAGGCGAGCAGCTTGAAGTAGTAACGCGCCACGGCTTTGGACAGTGCCAGGTCATCGGCGGTATCCACCTCGCGCACTCGCTCAACCATGGCGCGGTAGCGCTTGGCATAGGCCGCGTTCTGGTACTTGGTAAGGAAGTCCACGCGCCACTCGACGATTTCTTCCAGGGTCTGACAGATGGGCTCGGCCATCTCGGCCGGGCGCGCCAGCTTCTCCACCGCTTCACGCTCGAGCACCGCGCGGCGACCCCAGCGGAAGGCCTGCAGATTCAGCTCGGTGGCCACGCCATTGATGCTGATGGCCTTTTCGATGGCTTCGGCGGACAGCGGCAGCAGCCCCTGTTGGTAGGCAAAGCCCAGCAAGAAGAGATTGGTGGCGATGCTGTCGCCCAGCAGGCGGGTCGCCAGCCGTGTGGCGTCGATGAAATGGGTCTTCTCGGCACCTACCGCATCGATCAGCGCTTCGCGCATGGCCTTGCCCGGCACCTGGGCATCCGGGTTGCGGGTGAACTCGGCAGTTGCCGATTCGTGGCTGTTGACCACCGCATGGCTGATCTGGTCGTTGAGGCGGGTCAGCGAGTCGTCGCCCGCCGCCACCACCAGATCGCAGCCGAGCAGCAGATCGGTTTCACCGGCAGCGATGCGCACGGCGTAGATATCGTCCTGCTTGGCGGCGATGCGGATATGTGTCACCACCGGGCCGAACTTCTGCGCCAACCCGGCCTGATCGAGCACGGTGCAACCCTTGCCTTCGAGGTGCGCGGCCATGCCCAGCAGCGCACCAAGGGTGGTTACGCCACTGCCGCCGACGCCGGGCACCAGCACGTTCCACGGACGATCCAGCGCCGGGCGCTGCGGCTCGGGCAATGTAGCCGCCTCGATACCACCCGCCACCGCCTCGGGCTTGCGCAGCCCGCCGCCGTGCACGGTGACAAAGCTTGGGCAGAAGCCTTCGACGCAGGAAAAGTCCTTGTTGCAGGCGTTCTGGTCGATCTCGCGCTTGCGCCCCAGCTCGGTTTCCAGCGGCATCACGGCCAGGCAGTTGGATTTCTCGCCGCAGTCGCCACAGCCCTCGCACACCGCCGGGTTGATGAAGGCGCGCTTGGCCGGATCTTCCAGCTTGCCGCGCTTGCGCCGACGGCGCTTCTCGGTGGCGCAGGTCTGGTCGTAGATGATCACCGACACGCCCTTGAATTCGCGCAGCTCACGCTGCACGGCGTCCAGGTCGCGGCGATGGTGGAAGCTGGTGATCGACGCGAAGGTATCGCGGGTCGGGTACTTGTCCGGCTCGTCGCTGACCAGGGCGATGCGCTTGACGCCTTCGTCGGCGACCTGCCGGCTGAGCTGGTCGACCCGCAGCTCGCCATCGATGGGCTGGCCACCGGTCATGGCCACCGCATCGTTGTAGAGGATCTTGAAGGTGATATTCACCCCTGCTGCCACCGCGGCGCGTACCGCCAGGCTGCCGGAATGGAAGTAGGTGCCATCACCGAGGTTCTGGAACATGTGCGGGGTGTCGGTGAATGGCGCCTGGCCGATCCAGTTGACGCCCTCCCCGCCCATCTGGGTAAAGGTCTCGGTGCGCCGGTCCATCCACTGCACCATGTAGTGACAGCCAATGCCGGCCGAGGCGCGGCTGCCTTCCGGCACTTTGGTCGAAGTGTTGTGCGGGCAACCGGAGCAGTAATGCGGCGTGCGCACGGTGTCGTAACTGCGTGCCGCCAGGGCCTTTTCCTTCGCGGCGAGAAAGGCCAGCCGCGCCTGGATGCTGTCGCTGGTGTAGATCGGCGCGAGGCGCTTGGCGATCACCCGGGCGATCATCGCCGGGGTCAGCTCGGAAAGGTTCGGCAGCAGCGAATTGCCATGCTCGTCGAACTCACCGACAACCCGTGGGCGCTTGCTCAGCGGCCAGTTGTAGAGCTGCCCGGTGAGCTGGTCCTCGAGGATGCTGCGCTTTTCCTCGACCACCAGGATCTCGTCCAGACCCTGGGCGAATTCATGCACCGAGACCGGCTCAAGCGGCCAGCTCATGCCGACCTTGAGCACCCGCAGGCCGACCGAGGCGCACAGCGCTTCGTCGAGGCCGAGATCGTCCAGCGCCTGACGCACGTCGAGGTAGGACTTGCCGGTGGTGATAATGCCCAAACGCGGGTTCGGTGAGTCGAGCATCACCTGGTTGAGATTGTTCGCCCGTGCGAATGCGCGCGCAGCGTAGATTTTGTACAGATTTAGGCGTTTTTCCTGCGCCAGCGGCGGGTCCGGCCAGCGAATGTGCACGCCGTCTTCGGGCAGTTCGAAATCATCGGGGATGCGCGTCTTGACCCGCAGCGGATCGACTTCCACCACGGCGGAGGAATCGACGTTCTCGGCAATGGTCTTGAGCGCCACCCAGCAGCCGGAATAGCGCGACAGCTCCCAGCCGATGATGCCGTAGTCGAGAATTTCCTGAACGTTGGAAGGGTTCAGCACCGGGATCGATGCCGCAATGAAGGCGTGCTCGCTCTGGTGCGGCAGCGTCGAGGATTTGCAGCCGTGGTCGTCGCCGGCCAGCAGCAGCACACCGCCATGGGGCGAAACGCCCGCCGCGTTGCCGTGTTTGAAGACGTCGCCGGAGCGGTCGACGCCTGGGCCCTTGCCGTACCACATGGCAAACACGCCGTCGTATTTGGCGCCGGGAAACAGGTTGGTCTGCTGGCTGCCCCACACCGCCGTCGCCGCCAGCTCCTCGTTGAGGCCCGGCTGGAAATGGATGGCGTGCTGCTTGAGGAAATCGCGCGCGTCCCAGAGGCTCTTGTCCAGCATGCCCAGCGGCGAGCCGCGGTAGCCGGAGATGAAGCAACCGGTGTTCAGGTTCTGAGCCTGGTCACGCTGATGCTGCAGCATGGGCAGGCGGGTCAGCGCCTGGGTGCCGGTGAGGTACAGATGCCCGGTTGCGAGCCGGTACTTGTCATCCAGGCGGATCTCGGCCAGTGACATGTGGCGCTCCTGTTTGTTGTTATCGGAGTCGGGGACCTGTTTACAAGTCCCGCCTAATCAAGACGTGGGCAGCCGCACGGAAGCCGTCCCACGTCGGCAATCGGCAGGGGATCACCCCACCGTTGCGCGTTGGATAAGAGTCTGGCCGTGACGAAGAGAGATTTTCTTCCTACTTTTGCGGTGTATGCGCGTTCGCGTGCATGATCCATCCACTAACAACAACAAGACAGGCACAACCATGCAGACCCCGCTGAGCAGCATCGACCGCAAGATCCTGCTGCTGCTGCAACACAATGCCGATCTGTCCGCGGCGGAGATCGCCGAGAAGGTCGAGCTGTCACAGTCGCCGTGCTGGCGGCGCATCCATCGCATGCAGGAAGACGGGCTGATCGAACGCAAGGTCGCCCTGCTCAACCCGAAGAAGCTCGGGCTGAACATGACGGTGTTCGTCAACATCAAGCTGTCCGCTCACGGGCGCAGCAACCTCGACGAATTCGAGCGCGCCGTGGTGGGTTATCCCGAGGTGCTGGAATGCCACACCATGGCCGGCGAGTCGGACTACCTGCTCAAGGTGGTGGCCAAGGACATCGACAGCTACGAGCGTTTCCTGCGCGACCAGCTCTTGCAACGCCCCCACGTGCAGGAGGCGCACTCGCATATCGCCATGAGTGAGGTGAAGCGGACCACGGAGCTGCCGCTGGATTAGGCCGGCCGGAACGAAGACCGGCTCAGGGACTGGCCGGCGCCTCGTCGATGAGCTGCAACAGGCGCTCGACCGTCTCGTCCAGTGGACCGGAATTGTCCAGCAGCTGCGCCTCGTCCTGCACGACCGCCGCCTCGAACTGCTGGTTGCGCGCCAGACGCGCTTCGATCTCGGCCAACGGCTCGCGCGCCCGTGCCAACAGCCGCTGACGCAACACCGCAAGCGACACGCTGAGCAGCAGCGGACGCAGCTGTGGATAGCGCCTGCGCGCCTCGCTCAGATATCCCCGCGAACCGTTGACCAGCACGTCATCCCCCGCCGCCAGCCAGTCATCGATCTGCTGTGGGATGCCGTAACGCAACCCGTTGGCCTGCCAGTCCAGGGCAAAGGCGCCACTGCGGCGCAGCAGCTCGAACGCCTCCACGCTCACGGCCTCGGCATCTTCGCCGGCAGCCTCGGCGGAGCGGGTGATGACACGCCGGGCGATTCGGCAGCGGCGCGCCTGCAGCCGTACGCGGGCGGCCTCCAACAGACTGTCCTTGCCGGCACCGGAGGGACCCATCAGATAGAACAGGCGGCCCGTCATCGCGTCGCTCCCGCTCTTGGATCAGGTGGGCTCGTTACCGCACAGGCATCGCTCATTGAAGCCCCGGAATGCCGGTGACCCGGTCGCCTGGTTTAAGCGCATGCTGCTGAAACCAGCCCTGATTAACTTCCAGCGCATAGCGCGCAGGCTCGCTCGAACAGCGAATGCTCCGGTCCTGCGGCTGCAGGTCGATCAGGTCGACGATGCGGCCGGTTTCGTCCATGAATGCCGCCGACAAGGGCAGCGGGGTGTCCTTCATCCACAAGCAGTGGCGGCGGAACTCGTCGAAGCGAAACAGCATGCCGTGATCGGCGGCCAGCTCGGTGCGTTCCATCAGGCCACGTTCGCGCTCGGCTGGTGAGCGGGCGTATTCCGCACGCAGCGAAATCTCGCCGACGCGCAGGTCGAGCAGCGCAGGTCCACTGGCAAGGGTCAGGCCACTGAGGCCGGCGAGAGACAGCAGCAACGCGGTACGCATGGGCAGGCTCGCAAGGATGACGGTGAAGCAGCATAGCAAGGACCGGCAGCTACGCCTCCTCCACGGGCACCTCCGGCGTGACGTTTTCGCTGTCTCCATAACGCTTCTGGCAGCGCTCGCAATAAAAGCTACGGCGTTTGCTGCGCCCCAGTGACTTGGCTTTGACCAAGGGAATCTTGCAGCGCGGGCAGGTGGTTTTGGTGTGCGCCAGCCAGTGCGCCTTGAGGGTGCCTTCGCGCTTCCACTGGAGGAATTCGAAGCTGTAGGTGCGCACCTCGCGCGCCAGCTCACGCAACTTGGGCGCCGGCAGATCGCCGATCAGCGACAGCGGATGGATGCGCGTGCGAAACAGCACCTCGTTCTTGATGATGTTCCCCGAGCCGGCGAACAGCGTCTGGTCGAGCAGCGCATCGCAGGCCGGCAGGCGTGGCCGGGCGCGCAGCTTTTTCAAGGTCGCCCGGTTGTCCCAGGCATCGCCCATGACGTCCGCGCGCCAGTCGTATGCCTCGTCCAGCGGGCCTTCGATAGGCTGCACCGAGCACCCATAGAAATTCAGCTCGCCGTTGGCGAATCCGAGGCTCAGGCGCGGCGCGGATTCCTTGCGCTCGTTGATCCGATAACTGCCGAACAACAACAGATGGATGCGCAGGGAGACGTTGTCCAATTCGATGAGGAAGTGCTTGCCCCAACTGCGCAGGGACCGCACCGTCTGGCCTACCAGCCGCGCCTTGTCGAGCCCCGCACTGCCCTCGGCGCGCTCGATTCGTTCGCCGCGGAAACCGGCGGCTTCCTCGCGCAGGATGACGATGGACGGACCTTCGGGCATGGCGATATCGCTTCGGCAGGGGCGTTATGGATATCGACTGAGGCCCGCCGCGAAGGTGCCGGCCCGGTATTCAAAGCCCGGCGTTCGGCCAGTCTTGTAGGAGCCAGCTTGCCTGCGAAGCTTCTGCGCCCGTCGTATCACTGGGTTCGCGAGCAAACTC
>DAMBNU010000008.1:14612-196244 GCA_032064305.1 Pseudomonas sp.
GCGCCTACAGGGTGCGTGTGGGTGGCACGTAACGTCGTATGCACCGTGCAGGTGAAAGCGCCGGTGGGCCGGGCCGCGCTAGTTGACGTAGGAGCCAGCTTGCTAGCGAAGCTTCTGCGCCCGTCGTATCACTGGGTTCGCGAGCAAACTCGCGCCTACAGGGTGCGTGTGGGTGGCACGTAACGTCGTATGCACCGTGCAGGTGACAGCGCCGGTGGGCCGGGCCGCGCTAGTTGACGTAGGAGCCAGCTTGCTGGCGAAGCTTCTGTGCCCGTCGTATCACTGGTTCGCGAGCAAGCTCGCGCCTACAGAGGGCGTGTGGGCGGCATGCAACGTCGTGTCACCCGATTCGCGAACTCGCGCTAACCGGAAGCTAGCCACAGCGGTATCACCAATCCAGCTGCAGCCGACTCTCGAAACACCGCCGCTCGCCGGTCAGCGGGTCGTCGAACTGCAGCCCGCGCGCCAGCAGCTTGAGAGGCCGGTCGTAGTCGTCCTGGTCACGCCGCGCCCGTTCGATCAGCTCGGGGTAGAAGGGGTCGTTGCAGATGCCCGCGCCCAGCGCGGCCATTTGCAGGCGCAGCTGATGCTTGCGCCCGGTGACCGGATAGAGCGCATAGCGCCACAGCTCGCCACGGCGTTCGAGCACCTCGATGCGCGTCTCGCTGTTGGGTGCGCCTTCGCCCTGCTTCATCAGGAAGAACGGTTCGCCGTCGACCATGTGCAGCCGCTCGGTGCGCGGGAAGTCCAGATCCGGCAGCGCCGGGCAGATCGCCTCGTAGACCTTGCTGATCCTGCGCTCACGGAACAGCGCCTGATAACGGCCGCGGCTCTCGGGCGTGGTGGAGAACAGCACCAGCCCGGCGGTGAGCCGGTCGATGCGGTGGATCGGCACCAGATCGGGGTTGCCGAGCTGCTTGCTCAGCCGCGCCAGCAGGGTTTCGTTGACGTATTCCCCGGCCGGCATCACCGGCAGGAAATGCGGCTTGTCCGCCACCAGCAGATGCTCGTCGAGGTGCAGCACCTGCGCGTCGAACGGGATCGGCTTCTCGGCCGGGACTTCGCGAAAGTAGTGCACCTTCAATCCGGTCTGGTAAGGGTGATCGGCCGCAAGCGGCAAGCCCTCGGCGTTCAGTACGCGGCCCCGGGCGAAGCGGTCTAGCCAGGTGGCGCGGTCGATGGCCGGGAAGCGTGCGCAAAGGCAGTCAAGCACGGTCGGCCAATCGCCCTGGGGCAGGTGCAGCGTGCTGCGGGCATCGGGAAGACTCATCGGAACATCGCAAGCGCATAGGGGCTGCCGATGATACCCGAGCGCGCAGCCGGACTCGCCCCGCTGGGAGGTAGGCGAAGGCCATGCTGCGTGATCGCTCGTCACTTTTTGAAATAACTTGAGAAACCCTCGCGCCCTCGCCCGGTCCAGAAAAGAACAGCAGGCATCCGGGGCTGCGAAGGCCGCTTCCATTGCGCGTGAAGTCAGCGTTGCGTGCGAAAGCCTCCGGCATACCAGCCCTCCCTTTGTCTGACAGGTCCATCAGGCCAAGCGAGGTTTCCATGGCAATGACAGTCGGCGACTACGTAATCGAACGTCTCTACCAATGGGGCGTACGCCGCATCTACGGCTATCCCGGCGATGGGATCAACGGGGTCTTCGGCGCGCTCAATCGCGCAGACGGGAAGATCCGTTTCATCCAGGCGCGACACGAGGAGATGGCCGCCTTCATGGCCTCGGCCGATGCCAAGTTCAATGGCGGCCTCGGCGTCTGCATCGCCACCTCCGGCCCCGGTGCGGCGCACCTGATCACCGGTCTCTACGATGCTCGTCTGGACCACATGCCGGTGCTCGCCATCACCGGACAGAAATCACGCACCGCGCTGGGCAGCCATTATCAGCAGGAGATCGACCTGCCTGCCCTGTACAAGGACGTGTCCGGCGCCTTTGTCGAACAGGCCAGCGCGCCGGCGCAGGTCCGTCACCTGATCGACCGGGCGATTCGCACCGCGGTGGGCGAACGCAAGGTGGCGACGCTCATCCTGCCCAGCGATATTCAGGAAGCCGAATACAGCGAACCGCCCCGCTCCCACGGCGCGGTGCATTCCGGCATCGGCTATACACGGCCAAAGGTGGTGCCCTACGAGGCCGACCTGCAGCGCGCCGCCGAGGTGCTCAATGCCGGCAAGAAGGTGGCGATCCTGGTCGGTGCCGGCGCGCTGAATGCCACCGACGAGGTCATCGCCGTGGCCGAAAAACTCGGCGCGGGCGTCGCCAAGGCGCTGCTCGGCAAGGCCGCGGTGCCCGACGACCTGCCCTGGGTCACCGGCTCCATCGGCCTGCTCGGCACCGAGCCGAGCTACAAGCTGATGACCGAGTGCGACACGCTGCTGATGATCGGCTCGGGCTTCCCCTACTCCGAATTCCTGCCCGAAGAGGGCCAGGCGCGTGGCGTGCAGATCGATCTCAAGGCCGACATGCTGAGCATCCGTTACCCAATGGAAGTGAACCTGCAGGGCGACTCGGCGGAGACC
This sequence comes from Pseudomonas sp., assembly GCA_032064305.1. Classification (GTDB taxonomy): domain Bacteria; phylum Pseudomonadota; class Gammaproteobacteria; order Pseudomonadales; family Pseudomonadaceae; genus Stutzerimonas. Next base: position 17,136 of record DAMBNU010000008.1, read on the forward strand.
CTGCGTGCACTGCTGCCGCTGCTGGAGGAAAAGTCCGAACGCAAGTGGCGCCAGCACATCGAGAAGTGGCGCATGGATTGGGAAGAGCTGCTGGAAAAGCGCGCCTTGGTCGAGGCCAACCCGATCAATCCGCAGCGCGTGGCGTTCGAGCTGTCACCGCGCCTGCCGGACCATTCAATCGTCACCAGTGACTCGGGCTCCTGTGCCAATTGGTATGCCCGCGACGTGAAGATGCGTCGCGGCATGATGGGCTCGCTGTCCGGCGGCCTGGCCTCGATGGGCGCCGCCGTGCCCTATGCCATCGCCGCCAAGTTCGCCTATCCGGACCGGCCGGTGGTGGCCATGGTCGGTGACGGGGCCATGCAGATGAACAACATGGCCGAGCTGATCACCGTCGCCAAGTACTGGAAGGAATGGCAGAACCCGCAGTGGATCTGCTGCGTGTTCAACAACGAGGACCTCAACCAGGTCACCTGGGAGCAGCGGGTGATGGAGGGCGACCCGAAATTCGCGGCCTCGCAGGATATTCCGGACGTGCCCTATCACCGCTTCGCCGAGTCGATTGGCCTCAAGGGCATCTTCTGCGACCGCGAGGACGGCGTCGCCGCCGCCTGGGAGCAGGCCTTCGCCGCGGACCGGCCGGTGGTGCTCGAATTCAAGACCGACCCGGACGTGCCGCCGCTGCCACCGCATATCAAGCTGGAACAGGCCAAGGCCTACGCCTCGGCATTGCTGCATGGCGATCCTGACCAGGCCGGCATCATCCGGCAGTCGGCCAAGCAGGTGCTGAGCAAGGTTTTGCCGGGGCACCACGCTGATAAGAGCAAAGACAAGCAATGACGGCGCGGCCTGACGCCGCCATTCGCGCGCTGCGGGTGGCGGCCTACCGGATCCCGACCGACGCGCCCGAGGCCGACGGCACCTTCGCCTGGGACGCCACCACGCTGGTGCTGGTCGAACTGGACGCCGGCGGCCAGACCGGGCTCGGCTATACCTACGCCGACGCCTCGCTGGTGCGGCTGATCGACGGGCATTTTCGTGATCTGCTCGTCAATGCCGATGCGCTCGGCATTGGGGCCATCAACGAACGGCTCTGGGCCAGCGTGCGCAACCTCGGTCGCTCGGGGCTGGCGGCCTGCGCCATCTCGGCGGTCGACTGCGCCCTCTGGGACCTCAAGGCGCGGCTGCTCGACCTGCCGTTGGCGCAGCTGCTCGGCATGCGCCGCACACATATCGCCGTCTACGGCAGCGGCGGCTTTACCAGCTATGACGATGCGCGACTGCGCAAACAGCTAGGCCGTTGGGCGCACGAGGACGGCTGCCGCTGGGTGAAGATGAAGGTCGGTGCCGATGCAGATCGCGATAGCGAACGGGTCCGCGCCGCGCGCGAGGCCATCGGCGAGGCGCCCGGGCTGTTCATCGACGCCAACGGCGCCCACACCCCGCGCAGCGCCAGCGCCATCGCCTTTGCCCATCGCATCGCCGAGCAGCGAGTCGGTTGGTTCGAGGAGCCGGTCAGCTCCGATGACTTGCCTGGGCTGCGTCAGGTGCGTGACGCGCTCGGGGCCAGTGGCCAGGCTATGGACGTAGCCGCTGGCGAGTACGCCTACACCCCGGACGGCTTCCGCCGCCTGGTCGAGCACGGCGCGGTGGACGTGCTGCAGGCCGACCTCACCCGCTGCGGCGGCGTGAGCGGCTTTCTGCAGGCCGCCGCCCTGTGCGATGCCTTTCATCTCGACCTCTCGGCGCACTGCGCGCCGGCCTTGCACCTGCATGCCTGCTGCGCCGCGCCGCGTTTTCGCCATCAGGAGTGGTTCCATGACCATGTGCGGCTGGAAGCGATGCTGTTCGATGGCGCGCCGCACCTGCAGAACGGCGACGTCAAGCCGGACCTGTCGTGCCCCGGCCACGGCCTGCGGCTGCGCGAGGCCGATGCCCGTCGCTACGCCATCTAACGGAGGCGCCATGGTTTCACGCACCCAACTCAGGTTGCTGGCTGCCGGCGCGACCACTGCGCTAGGACTCGCCGCGCTGACCTGGCAAAAACATGAGAAGCGCGGCCGCGGACTGCTGTTCAGCCCCAGCCGCGGCACCCTGGTCGATGCCGCGCGCACGCTGAACCGCGGCGCCGGCCTGCTGGCTACATCGGTGGCCCTCGACAGCGCACTCGAACATTACCGGGGCGACTTTCAGAACCGTGCGATGTACACGCCGTTGCTCGTCTCGACCCTGTCCCTGCTCGCCAGCGGGCACGGCCAGCAGGACCGCAGGGCAACGGCTCACAAGGTGCGCGACCCGGTCTACCTGATCGCCGGGCTGACCGGTGTGGTGGGCACCGGCTTTCACCTCTACAACGTGACCAAACGTCCCGGCGGCCTGGGCTGGAGCAACCTGTTCTACGCCGCCCCGCTCGGCGCGCCTTCGGCGCTGGCCTTGTCCGGCCTGCTGGGTTACTACGCCGAGCGTTTGCGCGACACCAGTGGCGATGCCACACCCCATGTATTCGGCCTGCCCGCTGGCCGGTCGGTCGCGCTGATGGCCGCGGGCGGCCTGCTCGGTACCGCTGCCGAGGCCGGGCTGCTGCACTTTCGCGGCTCGTTTCAAAACCCGTCGATGTATCTGCCGGTCACCGCACCGCCGCTGGCCGCTGGCCTGCTGGCGGCCAGCGCGCTGACCAGCCCGCGGCGCCAGCGGCTGCGCTGGCTGTCGCGCCTGGTGCTGCGCTTCACCGCCTTCATGGGGTTTGCCGGCGCGGGCTTCCACGCCTTGGGTATCGCCCGCAACAACGGTGGCTGGCGAAATTGGCGACAGAATCTGCAGGCCGGTCCGCCATTGCCCGCGCCGCCGAGTTTTACCGGCCTGGCGCTGGCCGGGCTGGCGGCGCATTCGCTGCTCGATGAGGAAAAGGAGCTGGCCCAATACCGATGGTGGACACGATGAACACTCGCTATCCCGGCTACGACGTGCTGCGCAAACGCCTGGGGCCGTCGTGGAACGAGCCAAGCCGACAGGTGGTCGACCGGCGCCTTGCGGTGCCGCGCGACGACCTGTTTTTCAGCCCGACGCAGTGGCGCACGCTGCAAGCGATCTGCGCACGCATCGTGCCACAACCGAGCGACCGCCCGCCGATCCCGGTCGCCGCGCTGGTGCAGATCAAAGTCGGCGAAAACCGTGGTGATGGCTACCGCGATGCCCGTCTGCCGCCGTTGCAGCAGGCCTGGATCCTCGGCCTCGATGCGCTGGACCAGGCGGCCCGGGCTCATCATCAGCAGCCATTCGCCGCGCTGCCTGCGGCGCAGCAGGACGACCTGCTTGCCGCCATGCAGCGCGACGAATTGAAGGGCGACGCCTGGCAGGGCATGTCGGCGGCGGCCTTCTTCAGCCACCGCCTGGTGCATGAGATCAGCGCCGCCTACTACAGCCATCCAACCGCCTGGAACGAACTTGGCTTCGGCGGCCCGGCCAGCCCGCGCGGCTATGTGCGCCTGGCCGAAGACCGCCGCGACAGCTGGGAAGCCGCCGAAGCCCATCCCGGCGACGAAGCCCGCGCCCGGGAGCTGAACCGCCATGTCCGTTGATCCGCTGCTCGATGCCCTCCACCACCCACGCGGCAGCGGCGGTCGCGCGCCGGACGTATTCCGCCGCGGCGGCTGGGTGCCGATGCGCGAGTACCCGGAAAACCAGCCGGTGGACTTCGCCATCGTCGGCACCGGGGCCGGCGGCGGGACGCTGGCCTGCAAGCTGGCCGAGGCCGGCTTCTCGGTGGTCGCCTTCGACGCCGGGGCCTGGTGGCGACCGCTGGAAGAGTTCGCCTCGGACGAAGCGCACCAGGAAAAGCTCTTCTGGACCGACGAGCGCCTGTGCGACGGCGACAACCCGCTCAAGCTCGGCACCAACAACAGCGGCAAGGCGGTTGGTGGCAGCACGGTGCACTTCGCCATGGTCTCGCTGCGCATGCGCCCCGAGTGGTTCAAGGCGCGCTCGCTGCTGGGTTACGGCTTCGACTGGCCGCTCGACTGGCAGGAGATGTGGCGCTACTACGAGGAAGTCGAGCAGGCGCTGAAGATTGCCGGCCCGGTGCGCTACCCCTGGGGGCCGAAACGCCCGCGCTACCCCTACCGACAGCACGAGGTGAACGCCTCCGGGCTGGCGCTGGCCAAAGCCTGCGAAGCCATGGGCGTAGCCTGGGCGCCAACGCCGCTGGCCACCCTCTCGGCGCCGCGCGATAACGCCCCGCCCTGCGTGTACCGCGGCTTTTGCGTCACCGGCTGCTCGACCAATGCCAAGCAGAGCGTGCTCAACACCTGGATTCCACGGGCGCTGGCTGCCGGCGCCGAGGTGCGCGACCTGGCCATGGTCGGCCGCATCGAAACGGGCCACGACGGCCTCGCCACCGGGGTGCACTTTCACCGCGACGGCGGGTGGCATTTTCAGCGCGCACGCCATGTGGTGGTGGCCGGCTATGCCATCGAAACACCGCGCTTGTTGCTCAATTCGGCCAGCGCCCGCTACCCGGACGGGCTCGCCAACAGCTCCGGGCTGGTCGGCACGCACCTGATGGCGCACACCAATCAGGCGGTCTGGGGCGAGGTCGACGAGGAGATCCGCTGGTACAAGGGCCCGCCGTCGCTGGCGGTGTGCGAGCACTGGAACTACGAGGACCGCGGCAAGGATTTCCATGGCGGCTACGCCTTCATGAGCCAGGGCCCGCTGCCGGCCGCCTGGGCTGCGACACAGACCGGCAATCGCGGTCTCTGGGGTCAGGCGCTGGTGGACGAGATGCAGAAATACAACCATCAGGTGGGCCTGAAGATCGTTGGCGAGACCCAGCCGCAGCCCGGCAACCGCGTCACCCTGGCTGAGGAGACGGATCGATACGGCCTGCCCATCGCCCGCGTCACCTGGTCGATGAGCGACAACGACCGGCGGCTGGTCGATCATGCCGTCGACTTCATGCGCCGCGGCCTGGACGGCATGGGCGCGCGCAATATCTGGAACGAAACCGACGGCACCGCGCACCTGATGGGCACGGCGCGCATGGGCAGGGACCCGGCGACCAGCGTGGTCGATGCCGATTGTCGCAGCTGGGACGTGCCCAACCTGTGGATCTGCGACGGCTCGGTGTTCCCAACGTCGGGCGGGGTCAACCCGTCGCTGACCATCCAGGCCATCGCCTGCCGCACCGCCGATCGCATCCGCACGCTGGCGGCCCGCGGCGAACTCTAGGCGTGGCCCTCAGCGCCTGTCGATCGACACCAGCGCGGCCTCGTCGCCCTCGCTCTGGAAGCTGAACCTGACCCTGTCACCGGTCTTGAGACCTTCGAGCTGTTCGCGACGGGCCTGGAACTCCATCGTCGCCGCCGGCCATTTCAGGGTCGGGATCGGGCCGTGGGCAATGGTCACCGTGCCGCCAGCCGGGTCCATGGACTCGATGGTGCCCTCGGCGCGCATGACCGGCTCGGACACCATGTCGGTGGCGGGGCCCGCGTCGATTTCCGGTGCCGAGGCCGGTTCGCCAGGCTTTAGCAGGTCCTGCGCGGGCGCGACCGGTGCAAGCAGCGACAGGCTGAGCGCGAGGATGGGAAGCGCTTTCATGAAAGACCTCCTGCAACAGGTGGACGTACGCGCATTGGACCGCCGCGCCACCGGCTTTGCTGCAGCGCTCATGGCCCGGCCGATTCAGTTTCGGGTAAGCCAGCGTCGGTAGCCTGTGAATCATCGAAACCCACTGAGGAAATCAACGATGAAAACACTGACTACCCTGATCACTGCCGCCACCCTCGCCCTGGGCGCCAACCTCGCCATGGCCCGCGACCTGGGCCCGGATGAAGCCTTGAAACTGCGCGACGCCGGTACCATTCAGTCGTTCGAAAAGCTCAACGAAGCGGCGCTGGCCAAGCACCCTGGTGCCAAGGTCGAGGAAACCGAACTGGAAGAGGAATACGGTCGCCACGTCTATCAGGTTGAATTGCGCGACGACAAGGGTGTGCAATGGGACCTGGAACTCGACGCCAAGACCGGCGAAGTGCTCAAGGATCATCAGGACGACTAATGAATCGCGCCCTCCTCTTCACCGCACCATTGGCTTTGCTGCTCGCCGCCACCCCGGCGGTGAGCCGTGACCTGGACCAGGACGAGGCCCTGCGGCTGCGCCGCGAGGGCCTGATCCTGCCGCTGGAGAACCTGCTGCAGCCGGCCCTGGCGCGCTACCCCGGCGCCCGGTTGCTGGAGGCGGAGCTCGAGCAAGAGGATGACCGCTACGTGTACGAAATCGAATTGCTCACCGCCGATGGCGTCGCGCGCGAACTGGAACTGGACGCGCGCGACGGCCGCCTGCTCAAGGACGAAGAAGACTGATGCGCCTGCTCCTGGTCGAAGACAACGTCCCGCTGGCCGACGAACTGCTTGCCGGCCTCACGCGCCAGGGCTACGCGGTCGACTGGCTGGCCGACGGCCGCGACGCCGATTACCAGGGCGGTAGCGAACCCTATGACTTGATCGTCCTGGACCTCGGCTTGCCCGGCAAACCGGGGCTGGAGGTATTGCGCGCCTGGCGCGGGCGCGGGGTCGCGACCCCGGTGCTGATCCTAACCGCGCGCGACTCCTGGGCCGAGCGCATCGAAGGCCTGAAGGCCGGCGCCGACGACTACCTCACCAAGCCGTTCCATCCCGAGGAGCTGTCACTGCGGATCCAGGCGCTACTGCGCCGCGCCCGCGGCATCGCCAATCAGCCGCTGCTCGAGGCTGGCGGCCTGTCGCTCGACGAGGCGTGCCAGCGCTGCCGCAAGGATGGCCGCGAGATCGAGCTGACCGCCGGCGAATTTCGCCTGTTGCGCTACTTCATGCTGCATCCCGGTCAGCTGCTGTCAAAGACGCAACTGACCGAGCACCTCTATGACGGCGAAACGGAGCGCGACTCCAACGTCATCGAGGTCCACGTCAACCGCCTGCGCGGCAAGCTTGGCCGCGACCTGATCCAGACCCGCCGCGGCCAGGGCTATCGCTTTGGCGGCGCCCTGTGAAATCGATCCAGCGCAGCCTCAGCCTCGGCCTCGTCGCTGGCCTGCTACTCGCCGGGCTGCTGCTGGTGCAGACCAGCCTGTGGCTGTTCGAAGCCGGCCTGCGGCGCAACCTGGCCAGCGACCTGCGCGCCGAAACCGAGGGCCTGTTGAGCGCCGTGGTGCGCGACGCCCAGGGTTTCAGGCTGGAACCGGCGCACCTCAACCCACGTTACCTGAGGCCTTTTTCCGGCCAGTACTTCCGGATCGAGCTGCCAGGCGAGGACTGGCGATCACGTTCGCTGTGGGACGCCGAACCGGACTGGCCCGCCGTCAACGGTCTGGCTACCGAATTGCTCGACGGCCCGCAGGAACAGCGGCTGTTGAGCTATCGCGCCACCTACCGGCGGGACGGCCAGCGCCTGGTCATCCACGTTGCCCGCGACTACACCCCGATCCTGCGCAGCTTCGCCCAGGTGCGTATCGGCGGCCTGGCCCTGGTTGGTCTGTCACTGCTGGTGCTGTTGCTGGTGCAGCGCGTCGTTGTCGCCCGTGCGATGCGCCCCCTGGAGCAGGCGCGACAGCAATTGGCGCAATTGCAACGAGGCCAGCGCCAGCGGCTCGACATCGAGGCACCGGTGGAGCTGCAGCCGCTGGTGGAGCAGATCAACCACCTGCTGCGCCACACCGACGACACCCTCAAGCGATCACGGCACGCGCTGGGCAACCTCAACCACGCGCTGAAAACGCCGCTGGCCGTGCTGGGCAGCCTGCTGCAGCGCGACGAACTGGCCGCGCAGCCCGAGCTGCGGGCCAGCCTGGGCGAACAGGTCGGGCAGATCCAGCAGCGGGTATCGCGGGAACTCGGCCGGGCGCGGCTGGCCGGCAACGTGCTGCCGGGCAGCCACTTCATCTGCGCCGAGGAATTGCCGCCGCTGTTCGAGACGCTGGCGATGATCCACCGCCGCGACCTCGACCTGAGCTGGAGCGCGCCGGACAACTGCCGTCTGCCCTGGGACCGTGAAGACATGCTTGAACTGCTCGGCAACCTGCTGGACAACGCCTGCAAGTTCGCTCGTTCCCGGGTGCGCCTGCGCATCGAGCGGACGCCCGGTCATTACCAGATCGAGGTGGAAGATGATGGTCCGGGCATCCCGGATGACCGACGCGACGCGGTGCTGGAACGCGGTGTGCGCCTGGATGAGCGTGCCGAGGGCCACGGCCTGGGGCTGGGCATCGTGCGTGACATTCTGGCCGCCTGGCACGGCGAACTGACGCTGGAGCGCAGCGAATGGGGTGGGCTGCTCGCGCGCGCTACGCTACCGCTGGAGCGGCTGGGCGAACGGCAGGCATGAAACTAGGTGGGAGAGTCGCTAGGAGGTGCGGGACAGCTCGTTGCGCATGTCTTCAAGAATGGTCTCGACCAGCAGCCCGTTCTGAACCTGGCGTGAAGCAACCATGCGCGTGGCTTCGGTGCCGTTGATCGGGTAGCCGACTCGGACGACCAGGTAGCCGTCCTCCTGCGGTTCCACCCGGGTCTGGTAGTCAGCCGGGAAGTTGTCGGCCAGATGGCGGGACAAGGTTTTCATGAACGCCTCGTGCGTTGGGTCTGAAACAAAGACCCGGTCCGGCACTCGGAGATTCCGACCACTCATCGGATGACTGCCCAGCGACCGTTAATCCGTCACATCGGCACGGTCAACGGCCGCCACTCGGCCCGTAGGCGAGCCACGCCAGCAGGCTGGCGCCGACCAGGGCGGTGGCGGAGAGAAGCAACGCGTTGAGAAGCAGGCTCATGGTGCGATCCTCATGTCAGGCTTGCTTGAAGTACTCCCCGAATATATGTAGCGTCGCACGACACGTCGACCCACCCGATAGTCGTGTGTCAACTTTTTCAGCTGATGAGGCGCGCATGAAACGTAAACAATCGATCAGTCAGATTCGCTGGGACCTCGCCTTGCGCTACCGCCTGATCGAGACGGTTGCTTGGTGGGAAGGCCGCCTGACCACCGGCCATCTGATGCAGAGTTTCGGCATCAGCCGGCAGCAGGCGTCAAAGGACATCAACACCTACCTCAACGAACATGCGCCGAAAAACCTTACATATGACCGTCACCTGAAAGGCTACAAGCCAAGCAAGGGCTTCGAGCCCCTGTTCATCGACGGCAGCGCCAGCGCCTACCTGCACCTGCTCGACCAGAACCGCGACCGCGCGCCGCACATCGAGGGCTTGGCACTGGCCTACGCCCACACCGAAGTGCTGCACATGCCCGACCGCAGCATCCACCCCGAGGTGCTGCGGCCGATTCTGCGCGCCTGCCGCGAAGGGTTGCGGCTGGAAACCGAATACGTCTCCCTCGCCCACCCGGAGGTAGAGATCCGTGTGATGGCGCCGCATACCTTGGTCTTCACCGGCACCCGCTGGCATGTGCGTGCCTATTGCGAGAAGAACCGGGGCTTTCGCGATTTCGTCCTCAGCCGTTTTCGCGGCGAGCCGGACCTGATGAACGAGAGCGACATCCGCGTCGAGCAGGACGAAGCCTGGAACACGCCGGTGGAGGTGGTCATCGAGCCGGACGTGCGACTGAGCCCGGAGCAGAAGGCGATCATCGCGACCGACTACGGGATGCAGGACGGCGAGCTGCGTATCGCCACGCGCGGCGCCTTGGTGCAGTACGTGTTGCAGCGGTACCAGATCGATCCGAATACTGTGTTGGCCAATGCGGCGGCGCAGCAGATTCAGGTGAGGAATCTGCAGGGGTTGAAGGGGTGGTTGTACTCGTGAGGGTTAGGCGTAACTTGGCCATTTTTAGAAGCGAGCTTGCTCGCGATCAGGTGCAGGCGACCTGTGCGTATGACGCCGCGCTTTTCTCGGCCCGGGCGGCAGGTTGCGCCTTGCATGGCGCCGCGCTGGCTTTCGCTCCGTACTCACACTCGATTGGCCCGGCTGGCGGAAGCGCTGGTTTCGCCCTGCTAGGCGAGTCACTTTTTCCAAACGCCGAAAAAGTAACCAAAAACGCTTGCCCCTGCATCCGGGTCTCGCTTCGCTCGACTTCCCTCATTCCATCCGCGCTCCGGGGGCTGGCGTACAAGGGCCATCCATGGCCCTTTATCGCGGGGACGCCTAGTCCTCTCGCGGCATCCATGCCGCTCGCTCCCCTCCGCGCGGATTCCATTCGGCCTTCTGGAAGGGGCGTTCGGAGGCGTCTGTTAGGTCGTGCGATGGAAAACCAGAAAGCTGTATCAACTCCGGGCCGCTTAACCAACGGACTTGAAAACTCCGTAGGGTTGAAAACTGCGAAGCATTTTCCACCGCAATCGACGCAACGTTTGGTACCGAACTTTGCCAACGAAAATCGGTGGGTAAGCTTCGCGTTACCCACCCTACAGAGGGCTTCTGCAAACGCGTCATTGCACGGCCTGACAGACGTCACCGAACCGCACCGCTCAGGAGGCCGAGCACAGGTGACGTGGAAGGGGTTGAGCGGCATGGATGCCGCGCGAGCGGCGTTGGGCCATGGATGGCCCGTCGCCGCGGGCCCCTGGAACGTCGCCGGAGCGAGGGAACCCCGGCGCAGCCGGGGCCGGATGCAGGGGCAAGCGTTTTTGCTTACTTTTTTCGCGACTGAAAAAAGTGAGTCGCCCAGCAGGGCGAAACCAATGCCCAGACCAACCCGGCCAATAGGCCATATCCCACGAACCCCGAAGCCCAAAAGCTTCGCAAGCATGGACTCGGCGTCCCCCTCGCCCCTAGAAAGTCTTCGCCTGGGCTTTGCGCCAACACTTCTGCACTCAGTCGCACCCCACCGCCACTCCAACGAAAAAAGACCCCTCGTATGCGCCTGATCCACACCTCCGACTGGCACCTCGGCCAGACCCTCCACGGCCAGGACCGCGACTACGAACACGCCCAGTTCCTCACCTGGCTGCTTGACCAGCTCGTCCAGCACCAGCCCGACGCCCTACTGATCGCCGGCGACATCTTCGACACGGTCAACCCGCCCCTGAAAGCCCAGGAGCGGCTCTACGACTTCATCGTCCGGGCCCATGAACAGCTGCCGCAGCTGGACATCGTGATGATCGCTGGCAACCACGATTCCGGCGGGCGCATTGAGCTGCCTGGGCCGCTGATGAAGCGCCTCAATGCCCACGCGATCGGCCGCATCAGCTGGATCGCCGAGAACCAGCTCGACCATGACCGCCTCTTGGTGCCGTTGCACGACGCCAAGGGCCACGTCGCGGGATGGTGCCTCGCCCTTCCCTTCCTGCGCCCCGCCGAAGTCACCGGGGGTGACGCTGGGGATGACTACCTGCTCGGTATCCGGCACGTGCACCAACACCTGATTGCCGCTGCCGAGGCCCAGCGCCAGCCCGGCCAGGCGCTTATCGCCATGAGCCACGCGCATATGGCCGGCGGCGCGGTGTCGGAAGATTCGGAGCGAAACATCGTCATCGGCAATGCCGAGGCGCTGCCGGCCAGTCTGTTCCCGGAGCCCATCGCCTACGTTGCCCTCGGCCACCTGCACAAGCCGCAACAGGTCGCCGGGCAGGCACGCATTCGTTACAGCGGCTCGCCGCTGCCGCTGTCCTTTGGCGAGATCAATTATCCGCATCAGGTGCTGCTGGTGCGTTTCGACGGCGATCAGCTCGCTGATGTCGAGGCGCTGCCGGTGCCGCGCGCCGTGGAGATGATCCGCATTGGCCGTGCCCCGCTGGTCGAGGTGATCAGCCAGCTCGAAGCGTTGCCCCCGCTGGGCCTGTTCGCCGAGAACCTGCCCTGGCTGGAAGTGCGCGTGCAGCTCGACGAGCCGCTGCCAGACCTGCGCCAGCGCATCGAGACCACGCTCGCCGGAAAGGCCTGCCGACTGGTGCGCATTGCCAGCGAATACGCCGGCCGGCGCGGTGAAGCGGACTCCGAAGTGCTGCTCGGCCTCGACCAGATCAGTCCGCAGGAGCTCTTCGCCCGGGCCTGGGAGGCCCAGTTCGGCAATCCGCCCGACGACGGCGCGCTGGAGGATTTCGCGACCTTGCTGCAACGCGTCGAGTTCGCCGGCGAGGGAGACACGCCATGAAGATCCTCGCCATCCGCCTGAAGAACCTCGCCTCGCTAGCCGGTGAGCAGGTCATCGACTTCACCGCCGAACCGCTGGCCAGCGCCGGCCTGTTCGCCATCACCGGGCCTACAGGTGCCGGCAAGAGCACCATCCTCGATGCCCTGTGCCTGGCGCTGTTCGGCAGTACGCCACGGCTCGACGGCGCTTCGCTGTTGAGCAAGGTGCCGGACGGCAAGGACGAGATCGGCAGCGGCGACGAGCGCAACCTGCTGCGCCGCGGCTGCGCCAGCGGTTATGCCGAGGTGGATTTTGTCGGCGTCGACGGCCACCGCTACCGCTCCCGCTGGGAGGTCAAGCGCGCCCGGGAAAAGATCGACGGCAAGCTGCAGGCCAGCAACCAGAGCCTGCTCGACCTGGACCGCGACCAGCTCCTGGCCAGCGGCAAGAAACGTGAATTCAAAGAGCTGCTCGAAGCCCGGCTCGGCCTCACCCTGGCGCAGTTCACCCGCGCCGTGCTGCTGGCCCAGAGCGAGTTTTCCGCCTTTCTCAAAGCCGACGACAACGACCGCGGCACCCTGCTGGAAAAGCTCACCGACACCGGGCTCTACAGCCGCATCGGCCAGGCGGCCTTCGAGGCGGCCAAGCGCGCCCGCGACGCACTCGCCTCCTTGCAGCAACAGGCAGGTGGCGTGCAGCCGATGGATGCCGAGGCGCGCCAGGCGCTCGACGCACAGCTGCTCGAGCAACAAGCCGAGCTGAAGGTGTTGCAACAAGGACTCGAAGCGCTCAGGCAGCAGCGCCAGTGGTTGCAGGATCTCGCGCGCCTGCAGGCAGAGCGTGACACCGCCCGGCAGCAACTCGCCAAGGCCGAGGAAGACCAGGCAGACCTGGCGGAGGCCCGCCGGATCCTCGGCCTGTTCGAGCAGCTGGCACCACAGCGTCATCGATTCATCCGTGAACGCGACCTGACGCCCATGGTCGCCAAGCTCGAGGCAGCGCTCGCCCGTCACGTACACGAGCACGCCGCTGTACAGCGACGTCTCGAAACACTGGAACAGACCTGCCGGGCCGCTACCGAGGCATTGAACGCCGCCGAGCGCGGCTTGCAAGCAGCCGAACCGCGACTGGCTGCAGCGCGACGTGAGGAGGAGCGTCTCGGCCACCTGCGCAACGATCTGCGCGATGCCCAGAGCCAGGCCGAACAGGCCGAAACTGCCAGCACTATCGGCGAGCGCACCCTTGCCCAGTTACGCCAGCACCAGCAACACGCAGCCCAGCAACTCGCCACGCTGACTGACCAACTCGCTACCAGTGCCGAACTGCAACCGCTGTGCGCGGCCTGGAGCGGCTACCGCCCGCGCCTGCAACAGGCCGTACAGATCGCCGCCCGCCTACAGCAAGGCCGGCAGGAATTGCCCGGTTTAGAAGCGGCCTCTAAAACTGCCGAAACGGCGCAGACCAAAGCGAGAGAGGCTCTGGATGAGTTGCAGAAGCAGATCGGTGGGGAGACCAGCCTTGGCGACCAGCTGGCACAACTGACAACCAAGCTCGAAGCGCTCCGTGAAGCCGAGCGTGCGTTCGACAGCTTGCATGGCCTCTGGTCCCGCCAGCAGCAACTGGTCGCGCAGCAACGCACGCTGCACAGCGAAAGGAGCCGTCAGCAGGATGAGCTAGAGCAGCTGACTGAAGCCGGCAAGCTCGTCCGTGGCGAGCGTGACGACGCGGAAAAAGCGCTGAAGGTGGTGCAGGCGCTGCTGGATCGCCAACGCCTCGCCCGTAGTGCCAATGTCGAGGCCTTGCGCGCGGCACTGGTACCGGGCGAGCCATGTAGCGTATGCGGCAGCGCCGAGCATCCCTGGCACGATCGCGACGCATTGCTCGCCGCGCTCGATCAACAGGACGAGCACGAAGTCGAGCAAGCGCAACTGCAGCTCAAAGCCCAGGACGACAAGCTGCAAGCCCTGCGCGATCAGCACGTCGCGATCACCACCAGCATCAAGCAGAACGGGCAACGGCATGCGGAAATCGACGTCGACCTAGCGAAGCTCGACGTTCAGCTGGCGGAACTGCCCGTCTACATAGAACTGCAAAGCCAGGCGGAAGCCGAACGACAAGGCTGGCTCGACAGCCGCCTGGCCTCGCTCAAGGCCGATATCGCCCGCGCCAACAGCCGGCAGCGCGAACTGCTGGGGCTGCAACAGCAGACCGAGGCGCTGCAGACGCGCTGGCAAAGCGCCCGTGACACCTGTGCTCAAGCCACACAGGCGCTCGCCGCACAGTGCGACGCCATCGCTCGCGATGACGCGCGGCTCGAGCAAGAGCTGGCCGAGTTTTCCAAGCTACTACCTGCAGCCATGCTCGCGCCCTGGCGCGAAAAACCGGCCGAGACCTTCATGCAGCTGGACGGCATGGTCGAAGCGCGGTGCCAGCAGCTCGAGCAGCAAACGGCATTGGCTGACGAGCAGCAGCAGCGCCGGAGCGCGCTGGAGCGCGAGCAGCTGCAACACCAGCATCGCCTGGAGCAGCACAAGGCCTGCACCGACCGGCTCACCGAACTGCAGAACCGCGAGCAGGCCTGCCAGCTGGCGCTGCACGGCAGCCTTGGCGAGCAAGCCAGCACCCCGGCCTGGCAACAATCGCTCGACAGTGCGATCCAGACTGCGAGACAGAGACAAGCCGAGGCCGACCAGCAGCTGAACGAGGCAAGGGTCGAGCTGACCCGGCTTGCCGGGGAACAGCACAACTGCAGCCAGCGCCGCGACGAACTGCTAGCCGAACGCAGCGTCCTGGCAGAAGAACTCGCGGCGTGGCGTGCCTCGCACCCTGATCTGGACGATACGACTCTCGAGCAATTGCTGCAGCTGGACGACACACTGCTTGCCGAAGCCCGCGAGCGCCTGCGCGCCAACACCGAACAGCTCGCCCGCGGCCGCGAGCGGCTGGACGGCTGCGAGCAGCGATTGAAGGCACATCAGGCGGGGCAGCCGAACCCACCCGACGCCGACACGCTGGAAGCGCAGCTCAGCACTCAGCAGGCCAGCTGCGAGCACGCCGAGCAGCGCAGCACCGAAACCCGCGCCGCACTACTCGACGATGACCGGCGATTGGACCAGAGCCAGGCCTTGCTCGAGCAGATCGCCGATGCCACTGCCGACAGCCAGCGCTGGGGCCGCATCGCCGCGCTGATTGGGTCGAGCGACGGCGGCGCCTTCCGCAAGATCGCCCAGGCCTACAACCTCGACCTCTTGGTGCAGCACGCCAACGTGCAGCTGCGCCAGCTAGCCCGGCGCTACCGGCTCAAGCGCGGCGGTAGCCCGCTGGGGTTGCTGGTCATGGACACGGAGATGGGCGATGAGCTGCGCTCGGTGCATTCACTGTCCGGCGGCGAGACCTTTCTCGTCTCCCTGGCATTGGCGCTGGGCCTGGCCTCAATGGCGTCGAGCAAGCTGAAGATCGAGTCGCTGTTCATCGACGAAGGCTTCGGCAGCCTTGATCCGGAATCGCTGCAGATCGCCATGGACGCGCTGGACTCGCTGCAGGCCCAGGGCCGCAAGGTGGCGGTGATTTCCCATGTGGCAGAAATGCACGAACGCATCCCGGTGCAGGTTCGGGTGCAGCGGCAGGGCAATGGCCAGAGCGGGCTGACCATCGTCGGCGGGCTGGGCTGAGTGTCAGCCCGGCGGCTGATCTACGAGCAGACCAGAAGCAGAACCGGCTGGCGGCGCTTGTGGCGGCGCCGCCGGACTCTGCACAAGGAAAGGGTGAAACTGGCGTACCACTTGTGGCGGCCCGCCTGCCGGCACAGCTAACCGTACCCAGCGCGCGCAGCTTACGAACCCAAGCTTTCAGCGCGCTGTCGATAAGCCAATCCATGTCGAGGCCTGCAGCCATGCCGCCATCCTGCGACGCCGCCGATCCACTGCGAGCCATGCATGAGCAGGGCTTCGTGCTGCTGCCGGGCGTGCTGGATGCCGCTCAGGTCGACGCCGTACGCGCCGCGATCGACGCGCTGGAGCCGATCCACTGGGATTACCAGGGCCTGGTGGATGACCATTACAAGTGCGTCTTCAATCGCGATCCCTTCTGGCTGCCCTACCTCGACCTGCCAGGCGTGATCGAGCTGGCTGAGGCCTGCCTGGGCGCCGATTGCCATGTGATCGGACAAACCGCCTGGCGCAGCCATCCGGGTTTCGTCGGTGGCGAGCTGCATGCCGATTACCTGGCCATGGAGCTGCCGGAGCGCTGGCTGGCCGAGTCCGGCTTCGAGCTGCCCATGCAGATCTGCACGGCGCATCTGTATCTCGACCGGATCGATGCGGACCTGTGCCCGACGCAGGTGATCCCCGGCAGCCACCGCGCCGGACGTAAACCGCGCCCCGGCGAAACCCACTGGCACGGTCGCGAGCCGGAGCCGGTGCTCTGCGAAGCCGGCGACGTACTGCTGTTTCGCAGCGATCTCTGGCACGCCGGCAGCCGCAACCGGACGTCTGACCGTAGCCGCTACCTGCTGCAGGTGCATTATGGGCGGCGGATGATTGCGCAGAAGTTCTCGCCGTACCTGCAATGGCGCTACAACCCGCACGTGCTTGCGGCCGCGACTCCCCGCCAGCGACGCCTGCTCGGCGACCACGAACCCTCCGAATACGATTGATTCCGAAACCCCGGTACTGGCACAGCCCCTGCAGAGAGCTAGCCAACCAGCCTACCGCTGGCTGACTCCGACTATCTCGACGAGGATCCGCCATGATTGCCTGCCGTAGCCAAGTGACCCAGATGATCGTTTCAACCAAGGTGCGCAAAGGCCTGACCTGGCGCCAGGTTGCCGAATCCATCGGCATGTCCAAGGAGTGGACGACCGCCGGCGGTCTCGGGCAGATGGCGTTCGACAAGCCGCAGGCGGAAACCCTCGGTAAGCTGTTCGAACTGCCCGACGAAGCGGTCGCCTGGCTGCAGATCGTGCCCTATAAAGGGTCACTGCCGACGGCGGTGCCCACCGACCCGCTGGTCTATCGCTGGTACGAGCTGATCAACGTCTATGGCAGCACCATCAAGGAGCTGATCCACGAGGAGTTCGGGGACGGCATCATGAGCGCCATCGATTTTTCCATGGACATCCAGCGCCAGCCGGACCCGAAGGGTGACCGGGTCAATGTGGTGATGTCCGGCAAGTTCCTGCCCTATAAGAGCTACTGAGCCGCGCTCAACGCCGGTTTGGTACCTAGCAATTGCACGCTGGCCTGTAGTTCCTGCTGCTCGCTCAGGTGCAGTTGAGTCAGGTAGGCGACGACCGATTCGATATCTGCCTCGGACAGCTTGTCGGCGATCCCCATCATCACCGAACCGGCACGGCTGGGGTCGTGGGTACGGAAGCGGTTCAGTGCCTTGCTCAGGTATTCGCTCGGCTGGCCGGCCAGGCGCGGCATGTTCTCCTTGCCCTGCGCGTGACTGCCGTGGCAGCCGGTGCAGGTGCGCTGGAACAGCGCCGCGCCACGCTCGACCAGGGCCGCGTCGCCGGCGACCGCCTTCGGCTCGACCTTCTGCTGGCTGAAATAGACGGCGATGTTCACCCGGTCCTCGAGGGTCAGGGTCTTGGCCAGCTTCGACATGACGAAGTCGATGCGCTCGCCCTTGGCGAATTTCTCGAACGAATGAAACAGGTAAATGGGGTTCTGCGACGCCAGATTGGGGATGTGCGGCCTCTTGCTGTTGCCGTTCTCGCCGTGGCAGTAGCCGCAGAACAGCGCGCGCTCCTGGCCGGCCGCGTAGGCCTGCTGGCGTCGCTCGGCATCGCCCATCAGATAGTGGAAACGGTCGATCGCTTCCTCGGCGGCGTGGGCGATCGGAGCGAGGCAACAGAGCAGGACGAGGGTCAGGAGGCGCATGGGGTAGATCCGGCACGGGTGGTTGGAGGCCTGTCGGCAGCACCGGACTATAGGGAGAAAAACGCGCTGGATACTGGCACAAGTCAATAAAGCCGCACACCGCGGCTGCCCTGGCGCGCCGCTGTGGCACCGTTCGCCATTCGCCGTGCCCATTGCGGGCGGCCGACGTGGCACCGCGCGGCCTGCCAGCGTTTGGCTATGCTCTGGAGAGGCGTGCGCTCATGCCGCATTGACCTGGGGAAAAATAACGGACCACAAGCCGTCCCGAGCGCACACAGCCGCTTCGTATTCGACTAAAGTAGCGGCCCCTTTTCGCCAGCACGAGCCGCGCACCATGCTAGATGGACATGCCGAACTGACCATGACCGTACTGATGACCCCGGACAAGGCCAACTTCTCCGGTAACGTCCACGGCGGCACGCTGCTGAAATACCTGGATGAAGTCGCCTACGCCTGCGCGAGCCGCTACGCCGGGCAGTACGTGGTGACCCTCTCGGTGGACCAGGTCAACTTCCGCCAGCCGGTACACGTCGGCGAGCTGGTCACCTTTCTCGCCTCGGTCAACTACACCGGCAACACCTCCATGGAGATCGGTATCAAGGTCGTGACCGAGGACATCCGCCAGAAGACCGTGCGCCACACCAACAGCTGCTTCTTCACCATGGTCGCGGTGGGCGAGGATGGTCGCCCCACCGCCGTGCCGACCCTGCAACCGCAGACGCCCGACCAGAAGCGCCGCTTCGCCCAGGCCCAGCAGCGTCGGCAGATTCGCCGCGAGCTGGAAGAACGCTACCGTGCGATCAAGGACGATTACTGAGGAGAGCGGCGCCCTCCTTGCCCGAGCGCCATGGACGTCACCGCTCCGACCGGCCGCATAAGGGGCGCGCCGGCGGCGTCCTCGCCCCTCGCCGGGCGCCCCTGGCCCGGTAAAACCCTATACAATCCGCGGCTTTTCTCCCGCCAACCGAGGATCTGCCGTGAGCGCTCTGCCACCCTGCCCCCAATGCCACTCCGAATACACCTACGAGGACGGCCAGATGCTGGTCTGCCCGGAGTGCGCCCACGAGTGGTCCGCCACTGCAACCGCCGCGGACGGCGACGATGAAAAGACGATCAAGGATTCGGTTGGCAATACCCTGCAGGACGGCGACACCATCACCGTGATCAAGGACCTGAAGGTCAAGGGCTCGTCGCTGGTGGTTAAGGTCGGCACCAAGGTGAAGAACATCCGCCTGGTCGATGGCGACCATGACATCGATTGCAAGATCGACGGCATCGGCGCGATGAAGCTGAAGTCGGAATTCGTCAGAAAGGTCTGATCGCCAGCCCGCCCGATCGAGGCGCGCTGCATCCACGTCGCCGTCACTTAGGAGCGAGCCTGCTCGCGAATAAGCCCGATAGCTTCGCCAGCAAGCTGGCTCCTACAAAAAGCGCGGCGTTTCACCCGGTCCCCGGATGTGGACGACAGCTTACCGTCAGGCCAAGCGCAGGCGATGAGGCACGACGAACGCCTCAGACCCACCGGAACGGTTGTCACCAAGAGCCGGAACATCCCTCAAACAGGCCTAATCGCCAACCCGCCCGGGCACTGCGTTCCGCGAGCTTTAGGTAGGAGCGAGCCTGCTCGCGAATAAGCCCGATAGCTTCGCCAGCAAGCTGGCTCCTACAAAAAGCGCGGCGTTTCACCCGGTCCCCGGATGTGGACGACAGCTTACCGTCAGGCCAAGCGCAGGCGATGAGGCACGACGAACGCCTCAGACCCACCGGAACGGTTGTCACCAAGAGCCGGAACATCCCTCAAACAGGCCTAATCGCCAACCCGCCCGGGCACTGCGTTCCGCGAGCTTTAGGTAGGAGCGAGCCTGCTCGCGAATGAGCCCGATAGCTTCGCCAGCAAGCCGGCTCTCCTACAAAAACAGAGCGTCCTGCCCTGCCGGCATCAGGGCGTGAGATACGAGGAGCGCGTCAGGCCCAGGCGCAAGGCATCGATATACTGGGTCCGCTCCTTGGCGCTCAGGCGCGCACTCGACACCTTGTCGCGGTAATAGGTCATCAGCTCCTCGGGCGACAGGTGGACGTAGCGCAGCATGTCCTCGATGGTGTCGTGGGTCTCGATGCCGGCGTGGTAGAAGCTGCCGTCCTCGCGCTGGTAGACGTTCACCGAATCGGTGTCGCCGAACAGGTTGTGCATGTCGCCAAGAATCTCCTGGTACGCGCCCACCAGGAACACACCGAGGAAGTACTCCTCGCCGGCCTGAATCTCATGCACCGGCATGCTGTTCTCGATGCTCTGCTCATCGACGTAATGCTTGATCTTGCCGTCGGAATCGCAGGTCAGGTCCTGCAGTACGGCGCGACGCACCGGCTCTTCGCTCAGGCGTTGCAGCGGCACGATCGGCAGGATCTGGTCGATCGCCCAGGTGTCCGGCAGGCTCTGGAACACCGAGAAGTTGCAGATGTACTTGTCGGCCAGCTTGTCGTTGAGCTCGTCCAGCACCGCGCGGTGCGAGCGTTGGCGTGCCTTGAGCTGGTTGTACAAGCGGCGGCAGATGGCGAAGTAGCTCTGCTCGGCCAGTGCTTTCTGCGCCAGCGAGAGCTTGCCGGCGGCGTATTGCGCGGCGGCTTCGCTCATGTAGTGCGTGGCACGCCAGTAGGTTTCGGTGACCATCTCCGGATCGGTCGGGCCGAGCAGATCCGCCAGCGCCTGGACGATCTCCGGCAGCTCGTCGTAGTTGTCGATGGTCGGCGCCTCGTCGTTGTGGCGCTCGAAGTCGGTGACCTGCATGACCAGCACCGCATGGTGAGCGGTCATCGCCCGGCCGCTCTCGGAGAAGATGTGCGGGTGCGGCAGCTCCTGGCGGTCGCAGAACTCCTTGAGCATGCCGACGACGGTACCGGCGTACTCGTCGATGTCGTAGTTGATCGAGCTGGCGTTGCGCGAATGGGTGCCGTCGTAATCGACCCCGAGCCCACCGCCGACGTCGATGTGATCGACCGGCAGGCCCAGCGCACGCAGCTCAGCGTAATAGCGGATGGCCTCGCGGAAGCCGTCGCGGTAGTCCGCCAGGTTGGCGATCTGCGAACCCATGTGGAAGTGCAGCAGGCGCACACCCTGATCCACTCCCGCCGCGCGGAAGCGCTCGATCACGGTGAGCAACTGGGCAGCCGAGAGGCCGAACTTGGACTTCTCGCCGCCGGTGTCCGCCCACTTGCTGGAGGCCAGCGACGACAGGCGCACGCGCAGCCCGACCTGCGGGACGATCTTCAGCTCGGCGGCTTCCTCGATGACCAGCCCCACTTCGGACATCTTCTCGATGACGATAAAGACGTTGTGGCCGAGCTTCTGCCCCATCAGCGCCAGGCGGATGAATTCGCGGTCCTTGTAGCCGTTGCAGACGATGGTGCCGCCCTTGGGCGCCAAGGCCAGCACGGCCATCAACTCGGGCTTCGAGCCCGCCTCGAGCCCGATGGAGACATTTTGCGTGGCGATGATGTTCTCGATCACCGCTTCCTGCTGGTTGACCTTGATCGGATACAGCGCGGTGTACTTGCTCTGGTATTCGAGGCGCTCGATGTTGGCATCGAAGGCGCCGGTAAGGCGGCGCACGCGATCCTGGAGAATGCCTGGGAAGCGCACCAGCAGCGGCAGCGTCAGCCCGGCGTCACGCAGCTGCTCGATCAGGCTGGTGAATTCGACGGCTTCGCCTGTCGGGCCCTGTGGACGCACCTCCACCTGGCCATCGTCGTTGATCGAAAAATAGCCCGCGCCCCAATGGCGGATGCCATAGACGCTGCGGCTGTCCGCTGCGGTCCACTGGCTGCCGTCGTCTTTACGTGTGCGTCGTACGGGCATCTAAGCCTCCTGATAAAAAGCGGTGGGTCTGTCCAGCGTAGCGTGACAGCGTGGCAATTGCGTTGGACCGCCAATGCGCCAGGAAATAAGCACAGGACGTGATCGCAGGCGGCAGGGTGCTCAGCCGCCTGACTTCTTCGCCTTGAAACCGCGCTTGGTCAGCTCGTCGAGCAACAGCTGCACGTGGTCCCCCTGGATCTCGATGACGCCCTCCTTGAGCGCGCCGCCGGTACCGCAGCGGCGCTTGAGCGCGCTGGCCAGCTCCTTGAGTTCGGCCTCGACAAGCGGAACACCGGTGATGGTGGTGACGGTCTTTCCCCCGCGGCCTTTGCTTTCGCGGCGCACGCGAGCGACCCCGTCGCCCTCGGGCACGACCGACTGCTTGCAGGCGCAGGCGTCCAACGGCTGGCTGCAGTCAGGACAATGACGCCCGGCGTCGGTGGAAAACACCAGCCCGCCGAGGCCTGAAAAGGAAGTGGTTTTCTTGGCCACACGAACCTCTCGAGCGAACAAATCGACGCGGCTAGGCCAGGCGCCACACAGCCGCGCAATTTAACAGTAAAAGCCGCGTACTCGAAGGGTTGGGCTATTCATCGCCGCGGACGGCCTGAAAAGCTTCGCGCCGAGGCGGCCCTAATACAAGAGCAACGCGCGCACCGCGCCCTGTGGGAGGCGCGACCCGAGGTGAATGAAGGCTTACCCTCACCGCAACGCCGGATTCAGCCCGAAAGGCCTGAAGCCTCGCTCAACGCTAGGAGTGCACACCGAAACCCTGTGGGAGGCGCGACCCGCGGCGAATGCTGACCTGCGGCCGGGACGGAAGCCGATTCCATACACTATCCATCAATCAGACAACCCGCCCGAACCGCGAAACCCCGCACGGACGTTATTCAAAGTGCGCATCACTCCGGGACGAAGATCAAAGTCGACCGCCCGGAGCATAAGGCTCGGGATCGATACACGGCGTCCGACCTAACATCAGATCCGCCAGCAACTGGCACGAGGCAGGCGCCAGCACCAGGCCATTACGAAAGTGTCCGCAGTTGAGCCAGAGACCGTCGTGTCCCGATACTGGCCCAATATAAGGAATGCCCTCCGGCGAAGCGGGGCGAAGGCCAGCCCAGTGTTTGACCACTTCGGCATCGGCCAGGTCAGGCAGCAAGTCGATCGCCGTCTCACGAAGGCTCGCCAGCGCTTCCGCAGTGGTGGTCTTGTCGAAACCGACATCCTCCAACGTGCTGCCCACCAGGATATGACCGTCCTTGCGCGGGATCGCATAGCGACGCTTGGCCAACACCATGCTCGGCAGGAAGTCCTCGGCGCACTTGAACAGGATCATCTGACCCTTCATGGGCTTGACTGGCAACTCGAGCCCCAGCGTTGCGAGCAGCTTGCTGCTCCAAGCACCAGCGGCCAGCACGACCCGCTCGGCACGCATCTCACCTTGCTCGGTCGTCACGCCCACCACGCGCTCGCCCTCACGAACGAACCCGGTCACCGGACAATGTTCGACCACCGTCACGTTGGGCAGCTGGCTCAGCGCCGCACGCAAGGCCTGCAACAGGCGCGGGTTACGCACATTGGCGACGCCCGGCATATGCACCGCCCGCTCGAAGCCAGCACCCAACGAAGGGACCGCGGCGTGGACCTCAGCCATCCCGACCCGACGCAGCGGCCGCCCTTGCGCCTCGGCCCAGGTCAGCGCTTGGTCCTCGTCTTCCAGATCCAGCCAATAGAGGCCGGTCTCGAACACCTCCGGATCGACACCGGTCTGCTCGAACAGGGTCGCGCCCAGCTGCGGGTAGTAGTCCTGCGACCAATGCGCCAGCGCCGTGATTGCCGGACTGTAGCGCCAGGGATACAAG
This sequence comes from Pseudomonas sp., assembly GCA_032064305.1. Taxonomy (GTDB): domain Bacteria; phylum Pseudomonadota; class Gammaproteobacteria; order Pseudomonadales; family Pseudomonadaceae; genus Stutzerimonas. The sequence goes on from DAMBNU010000008.1 coordinate 40,788, forward strand.
GGGGAAACGATACCGCCTCCGGCCCAGGAGGCCTCGCTGCCCGTCTCGCCAGATTCGAGCAGAACCACATGCTGACCTGCGCCGGCCAATTGATAAGCCGAAAGCAGGCCGATAACGCCGCCGCCAATGATGATGGTTTCTTGCTTCAAAACAGTCCCCTGAACCTGATTCACACTTCCGCCCGGCACGGCTTGACTGCCCAGACATAAAGCCTCTAATACGCAAGACATCACTCGCGCCAGGACGGCGCAGCATCATACTTGCAAAGGACCTGTACCATGATGAATCGAAATCAAGGCTTCACGCTGATCGAGCTACTGATCACCCTGTCAATCCTCACCATTGTGATCTCCATTGCTGTCCCTGCAATGGCCGACCTTATCGCCCGCAACCGCCAGCAAGTCCTGCTTACCCAGGTACAGGACGCCATCCAGAAGGCCCGCGCCAAGGCGGTACTTCATCGTCAGACAGTCGTGCTCTGCGGCACAGAAGATACGACCAGCTGTTCCGGCAGCTGGGTCAACGGCTGGATGACCCGAACGGAGGCAACCGACAGAATACTCGACGTGACCCAGCTGGCCGCCGCCGATGAACTGCGCTGGAGTGGCTTCGGCGATCAGCGGATACGCTTTTACGACAATGGCACCAGCCCCTGGAGCAATGGCCGCTTCTACCAGTGCTACAAGCAGCGCGTCGCCTGGCAACTGATCCTCAGCCGCCAGGGCCGGCTGCGACAGGGCACTGCGGCAGACAACGCCAGCAAAGCCTCGCTGTGTACATCCTGATAAACGGCGGCAAGCCACCAAAGCATGGCCCCGATCACGCCGGAGCTCGCGCACAAGCCTGATAATCGCGCCGACAGCCGGTCATCCAGACAAACGCACCGGCTATCCCGGCATAACGGACAAAACACCCAAGCCGAATCATTATCCGCTCAAGAATTCAAACGGAGCGCACCATGTCACGCCGCAGCGACATGCATGGATTCACCCTGATCGAGCTGATGATCGTACTTGCCCTACTGGCCATCGCAGCCGGCATCGCAATGCCCAACTTCGCCCGCCTGGTCGCAAACAATCAGATTGAAGCTCAAGCGCAGACGCTCAACAGCCTGCTGCAGTTCGCCCGTTCACAAGCCGTGGTGCGACGTACCTCCATCAGCCTGAGCAATACTGCCAATGACTGGATCGTGGCCACCGCCGAAGACGACACCGTGCTACGCCAGGAGGCTTTCAACCCGGACCACGCCAGTATTTCCACGGATCTGACTCCACCCATCGAAGTTGCCTTTACTGCGAACGGCTCAGCCCAATCCGCACGCTTCATCGTTTGCCGCGACGGCAACCCGGCTTTCGCCTACCTGATTACCGTGCAGCCCAGCGGCAATACCCGCCTGATGCCTCGGGGCAAGGATGCAGACGGCACCGACCTGCAGGGCTGCGAGCCATGAAAAAACGCTTCCATAACCGAGGCTTCAGCCTCATCGAAGTGCTGGTCACGCTGGTGCTTCTGACCATCGGCATGCTTGCACTGGTGGCCATGCAGGGGCGAGGCATTCAATTCACCTCGGATTCGGTAGCCCGCAACAACGCCATCATGCTGGCCACGGAAGTGCTGGAAACGATGCGCGCCAACCCAGGCGCCCGCGATGACTACTTGATCGAACAACTCCAGGCCGACGGAGAGTGCTCGGGAGAGGCCGTGGACGTGGCTGACGTCACCGAACAGCTTGCGTGCTGGAGCGAAAAGGCACGCATGCTGATGCCTGGCGCCAATGGCGACGGCGCTGAAGCGGTAGCCGTGCGCAACAACTTCTACGTATGCCGTTCACTGCAAGCTGGAGCCTGCGCAGCTGACGACGGCTCGACCATCGAGGTCCAGATCGCCTGGCGCTCCAATGGCGAGCGCTGCCGAGAGGGAGACGGCGAGGGCGACGACGACCCATTTATTTGCACCTTGCGCCTGCGCGGAGAGCTCTGATCATGCACAAGCAACATGGCCTTTCAATCATTGAAATGATGGTTGCTCTGCTGATAAGCAGCTTTCTGATTATCGGCATTACGCAGGTCTACCTCGACAACCGCGAGAACACGCTCTTTCAGCAAAGTCAGGGACAGAATATCGACAATGCCCGCTTCTCCATTCTGCTGCTGGAGCAGACGCTGGCCAAGGCTGGTTATCGTCGTGCCCCCGATGAAACCATGGAGACGGCCTTTCCCAGCGACAGTACCGGCGCATGCGGCCCGGTGGGTGCAGGCCAAGTGGTCAAGCGGTTGAGCGCGACGTCGTTCTGCATCCGCTATCAGCCAGCTTTCCCCGATGCGCGCGATTGTGCTGGCGACAATATCGACAATATTCCGGCCTCTCCCTATATAGCCGCCGCCCCCGTGACGGAGATATTTGATCTCGATGACGGGAGTCTCACCTGCAACGGCCAAGCCATTGCGAGCGACATCGCACAACTGAGTTTCGTGTATGGCGTGAACGCAACCGAAGAAAAGCGCATCAGCAAGTACGACGCCGAGCCGGACACTGATGACAACATTCGCGCCGTACGGTTCTCCATCCTTACAGCAAGCCCAACCGAAGTTGCAAAAACCCCTGGCAGTGCAGCCTATACATTCTGGTTCGGCGACGACCCTGAAGACAAACGCCTCTACACCATGCTTTCCAGCAGCACCAGCATGAGGAACCTGATGCCATGAGCCGCCAACACTACCAATTCAACCGACACCAACAACGTGGCGTCAGCCTAATGATCGCATTGGTTTTTCTGTTGATCATCACAGTTTTAGCCATCGCCAATATGCGTGAAGTCAGCCTGGAATCACGCATCACCGGCAACATGATCGAGCAGAAACAACTGCTCAACGTGGCTGAGGCCAGTGTCAGGGACGGAGAACGTCGCACCCTCCTACACGGCCCCCATGAACCGACAAGCGATTGCCAAGGGATCGACCCCGGAAAGCTCTGCCTGCTTCATGGAGAAGCCAAATACGCGATCAGTACGGATAACACTCAAGTCTATTCACCCGACGATGACACCGAACTTCCCGGCAACGCTACCTGGTATGCGCAAACAGCTCCTGGGGGCGAACTGCTAGGCCAAACGGAGAATCCGGAATACGGAAATATGCTGCTTGGTGTAGGCGTATTCCGCTACGAGATTAACGGCATCGCCAATAACAACGACTTGAATAGCGCAGTGCGCTCAACCGTTGCTCTTAACTCAAAAGGAAGGATTGAGCGGGAATAACTTCCCCCGTCAATCAATCATAGGGAAAACCATGAAAACATACCCCTTTTTCCTGACAAAAAGCCTGTTGAGCACGCTGGGCTTCATGCTCTATTTCTCCGGAAGCCTAAGTGCCAGCGCAGCAGCACTGAGTGTCAGCCAGAAGCCGCTGATATTGAGCGAGACAGTAGCGCCCAACCTGGTTTTCACTCTGGATGACTCCGGCAGCATGCGCTGGGCTTTCGCCCCCGATGATGCAGGAAGGGAATCTAGCGGCAGTAACCTTCGCAATACCCGCAGGGGGATGTCCTCCAGCACCAACCCGATGTACTACAACCCGAATGTGACGTATCGCTTGCCCGTAAAACTGAATATTGACGGTTCAACTCCTTCCACCGGTTATAGCACCAGCTTTACCACGGCCTATCACAATGGATTCCAGACTTCTTATGGTTCAACCAACCTGAGCAACAGTTATCGCGTATCTTGGAACTTTAGTACCGACGGAGCGGTATCGTACAATTACGCATCATCAGTTAATTATGCGACACCAACAGGAAGGATTTATAATCTTTCAGAAAACCCCAACGAAGACTTTGGCAGCTCTGAAGATATAACTCTGATTTCGGGAAGCCCGGTCACGCGAGAAATACTAGGCGCAACTCATACCTTCACCAGAAACAACAACAACAGCTGCACGGTATCCCCAAGCACATCTGGAATCAATTGCTCACGCAATAGCGGAAATTCCTACAGAATAACCAGAAATCGAACTCAGACTGCCGTACCTGCCTATTACTATACTTACGACCCATCTCTTGTTGGTTGCAATGCGGACAAAAACAACGACGCCTGCCACCGCCTGGTCTTCGTATCAGCCAACTCCGGCCCCGGCGGGGCTGATGAACGAGAAAACTTTGCTATTTGGTACTCCTTCTACCGGACGCGCGCACTGGCCACCGTCAGCGCTGCCAACCTCGCCTTCAACGAGTTGGCCTCTTCTGCACGACTTACCTGGCAAACACTGGATGTGTGCGACGAGCTGAACTCCAGCGGTTGCGGAACTAACTACTTCAGAGAATTCAGCCCTCGCCACAAGGCCAACTTCCTCAACTGGCTGGCAGGTGTGAAGTTCAACAGCAGTACACCTCTCCTTGCCGCAACCAAACGGGCCGGCGAGTTCTACACTGAAGCTACGCCCTGGGCGCATACCCCAAACCCAATGACCAGCAGCGGTGGTCGAGGAACTACGGTTACCAATCCGCAACATGCTTGCCGCCCAAGCTTCCACGTATTAATGACCGACGGCATGTGGAACGACGGTTCTTTTCCCAGCGGCATCACCAGGCATGACGGCGCCACCTTCACACCAGGGGACACCGGAGACACGACGTTTAATTACAACGGCAAGAGAGCACCATTCGGCAACGATGCGAAAACCACGACCGGAACGCTGGCCGACATAGCCATGCACTACTGGGCAACCGATCTGCGCAGCTCGCTGGCCAATGAGCTAAAACCATATATCCACACCAAGAATACTGACGCTGAGAAACAGTTCTGGGATCCGCGCAACAACCCCGCTACCTGGCAGCACATGGTCAATTACACCATGGGCCTGGGCTTGAGCAACTCAATGAATGCAGCGGGCATTCCTTGGACAGGCGATACCTTTGGTGGCGCAGGCTATACCAGCTTGGCAGCCGGCACGGCAAAATGGCCCGCTGCGTCCGCAAGCAATGCCAATAATGTCTACGACCTGTGGCACGCAGCCATTAACTCCCGCGGCGATTTTTTCAGTGTTGACAGCCCTGACGACATGGTCATTGCGTTCAAGGAAATCCTCAATCGCATTGCAGATCGCACCACAACTGCCGCCCGTCCCGCGGTATCAGCGTCGTTCGTTACTGATAACTCCGGTGGCAACTTGCAGAGCAATGTTTACGCCACCCAATTCTCCAGCGAGGACTGGAGCGGCGAACTGAGTAAGACCAAGCTGGCCGCCGGCCAGACGACAAAACTATGGACCAGCACAACCAAAAGCCCCGACAATCGCAAGATCATGATGGCTGGTGCGGAAACAACGAGCACTAAATTGAAAGTTTTTAGCTGGAGCAATCTCGGTGATCTGAAAGGGCTGCTCGATATCAACCCCGAAAGCCTGGTGGGCGCGAAGGATAACCGCGGAGCGGATCGTGTGGATTACATCCGAGGCAATCGCAGCCTCGAAGGAGACAGCGAGACAAGTTTCCGTCGACGCAATAGCAACACAGTGATCGGAGATATCATCAATTCCAGCCCCGCAGTGGTAGGCACGCCTGCTTACATGGCTTATCTGGCTGATGCCATCGAAAAGCCAGACAGAGGAGAAAGCTACAAAAATTACGCGGATTTTCGCGAGGATAACCGAAAGCTAGTTACCGACTCAGAGACAAACACCGTCGTTTCCGGCAAACGTCAAGAAATGATCTATGTAGGGAGCAACGACGGCATGCTACACGGCTTCAATGCCGCTACCGGCGTCGAAGAATTCGCTTTTATCCCCACCGAAGTGATCAAAAACCTCTATCGCCTCACCGGCAAGAATTACAGCGGCGGCGAGCATCATTACTTCGTCGACGGCACGCCTATCGTTCGCGACGTCTACCTGGGGGACGATGAAGGTTGGCGCACGGTTTTAATCAGCACCCTGCGCGCGGGTGGCAAAGCGTTGTTCGCCCTGGATGTTACCGAGCCAGATAGCATCAAGCTGCTCTGGGAGTTTGACTCAACCACGGATGAAGACCTCGGTTATACCTTCGCCCAGCCAGAAATCGTACGGCTGCATACTGGCGAGTGGGCCGTCCTGCAAGGCAACGGCTACGACAGCAGCAATGACAAGGCGGCGCTGCTGGTCATCGACATCAAGACGGGTGAGCTGATAAAAAAGATCACCGTGCCCGGGGTGGCCGAAGACGGCATCATTCTTCCCAATGGGCTTTCTAGCGTACGCGGCGCGGACAACAATGGCGACGGCCTGGTGGACTATGCCTATGCGGGTGATCTGCAAGGGAACCTGTGGCGATTTGATCTGGTAAAAACCTCTGGCAGTTCCGATACTCCAACAAGTGGTGACCCTTTCGCCCGCACCAATGACGAAGTTGCCAGCACCACCAAGAATGACTTCAAGCTGGCCTATGGTGAAAAGCCTCTCTTTGTTGCCAACGATGCGGACGGCAAGCGACAGCCTATTACCATCCAACCGTCACTAGTTCGTCATCCAGGCAGCCATGGGTATTTGGTTCTGGTAGGCACGGGCAAGTACTTCGAACATAGCGACGCCAATGTCAACGCCAGCCGCGCCATGACGCTCTACGGTATCTGGGATCGCAATACCAAACGGCAGGCCACGTCTGCCATTACGCTCCGCGCAGAAGAACGGGAAAACCTGCTTATGCAATCGTTCAGCGGGGAGCAAAAGAACGCAGCATTCATGAGCGCAGAAGAAGCGGTTACAGCGACTCGTGATATCCGGCTGCTCAGCAGCGAGGTGCCACAGTGGTATAAGAAGCCGGCTGAAGGCCAACCGCCTTTGGATACCAGAAACGATGAGAACGTCAATCAATGGGGCTGGGCCCTCGATATGGCCGTCGGGGATAACCTGGAGGGGGAGATGATCATCAACAACATGACGGCTAGTGGCTCCATCCTGTTCCTCAGTAGCCTGACACCCAACCAGGACCCCTGTCAGGCGGGTGCTGATACCTGGCTGTATGCTGTCGATGCCTTCAGCGGCGGTCGTACCCGCTTTAATGTACTCGACCTTAACTCTGACAAGATCGTGGACAAGTTGGACCAATACACCACTAACGTTGTATCCGGCATGCGCTTCCCAGCACTGGGCGGTTTCACTCTCGCCCCCGGCAATCAGGTGTTTGGCAGTGATGGTGCAGCCGACCCCGCAACCGTTGGCGACGACCCCAACAGCAGCGGTCGCCAGAGCTGGCATATCGTCCCGGAGAAATATCAATGAGCAAGCTTCTGCAGCGCGGCTTTACCTTGATCGAACTGATGATCGTGGTGGCGATCCTGGGCATTCTGGCCGCCATTGCTTACCCGAACTACACGGAATATCTGAATCGCAGCAAGCGCGCCGAAGGCATGGCGCTGCTCCAGGAAATAGCTGCGCGGCAGGAGCGTTTCTATGCGCAGAACAGCGCCTACGTAACAACCAACAACAACATCGGAGAGTTGATCAGCGATTCATCGAAGATCACAGGTTCGGGAGCAACTGCTCGCATCCGCTCGGAACACAGCTACTACCACGTAGCCGTCTCCAGCGTAGCCAATGACGGCGGTTACTCCCTGACCGCCACGCCCGTTATGCCCTTCAGCGATCCGGCTTGCGGCAATCTTACCTTGAACGCAACAGGCATCAAGGGCCGCAGTGCCACCGGTTCGGATGTCAAATCAGTGGAGCAGTGCTGGAAATAGTTTGTAGCCTGGATTAGCCAAGCGTAATCTGGGAAACGCTGCGCCACTACTCCCGGATTACGCCTAAGGCTAATCCAGGCTACAGGCTGGCTGCATTACCGGTATATTTGGAAAAAGCCGACGCGTATGGGTCGGCTTTTTCGCATTAGCGGGATTGGATCTCATATCTGCTTGACCCTCAACTCCTTCGGCATGGAAAACGTCACGCTCTCAGGCCGACCATCCAGCTCGTCCATGCCGCTGGCGCCCCACTCCCTCAACCGCTCGATCACCCCACGTACCAGCACCTCAGGAGCCGAAGCGCCGGCGGTGATGCCGATTCGACCGACGTTTTCGAACCACTCACGCTTCATGTCTCCCGCGCCATCGATCAAATAGGCAGGGGTGTCCATGCGCTCGGCCAGTTCGCGAAGGCGGTTGGAGTTGGAGCTGTTGGGGCTGCCGACCACGAGCACCACGTCGCACTCGCCAGCAAGCTCCTTGACCGCGTCCTGGCGGTTCTGGGTGGCGTAGCAGATGTCGTCCTTGCGCGGACCGCCGATGCTTGGAAAGCGCGTGCGCAAGGCGTCGATGACGCGGCTGGTGTCGTCCATGGAGAGCGTCGTCTGGGTGACGAAGGCCAGGGCGTCCGGATTATGCACCTGCAGGTCCGCCACGTCCTGCTCGTCCTCGACGAGATAGATCGAACCGCCGTTGGCAGTGTCGTACTGGCCCATGGTGCCTTCGACTTCCGGGTGGCCAGCATGGCCGATCAGGATGCATTCGCGCCCCTCGCGGCTGTACTTGGTCACCTCGAGGTGCACCTTGGTCACCAGCGGGCAGGTCGCATCGAAGACTTTCAGGCCGCGCTTGTCGGCTTCCATGCGCACCGCCTGCGACACGCCGTGGGCGCTGAAAATCACGATGAAGCCGTCCGGCACCTGATCCAGCTCATCGACGAAGATGGCCCCGCGGGCGCGCAGGTCTTCGACCACGAACTTGTTGTGCACGACTTCGTGTCGCACATAGATCGGCGGCCCGAAGACCTCGAGCGCACGGTTGACGATCTCGATCGCGCGATCGACACCGGCACAGAAACCTCGGGGATTGGCGAGTTTGATTTGCATGGCGGACTCTCGACGCGCGTGGCACGCGGGATGGATGGACAGATTATGACCCGTAGGGTGGATGGCTCTTAGACGCACCATTGCGGCCTGCGGTGGATCGGTGAAGCGTGTTTCACCCTACGAGCTGGCTCCTGCAACAAGCATTTATCGACGTGGGCCGGTCGCTCAGACCGGCTTGACTTCGAATATCTCCACTTCAAAAGTCAGTGCTTTGCCTGCCAACGGATGATTGAAGTCGACGACAACCTGACGATCATCGAAGTTTTTGACAACGCCAGGCAGTTCCGTCTTGGCGGCGTCGTTGAAAATCACCAGCAAGCCCTCGGACAGCTCCATACCTTCGAATTGATTACGCGGCATGGTTTGCACGTTCTGCGGGTTGTGCTGGCCAAAGCCCTGCTCCGGTGCGATCTGGAAGGTGCGCTTGTCGCCGGCCTTGAGCCCGAACAACTGCTGCTCGAACCCCGGCAGGAGGTTGCCGTCGCCGACCTTGAACGTCGCTGGCTGCTTGTCGAAGGTGCTGTCGACCTGCTCGCCGTTTTCCAGGCTGAGGGAGAAATGCAGGGTTACCTGCGTGTCCGACCCGATACGCTGTTCACTCATTTACCGTTTCTCCCGTTTTACTGCTCCGGAACATGTCCAGCGCCAGCATCACGGCGCCGATGGTAATGGCGCTGTCGGCGATATTGAATGCCGGAAAGCGCCACTGATCCTGCCAATGGACCAGGATGAAATCGACCACGTGACCCAGCACGATGCGGTCATAGAGATTGCCGAGCGCGCCGCCTAGCACCAGCGCCAGGGCGACGGCCAGCCAAGTCTCGCTCGGCTTCAGGCGCTTCATCCAGACCAGCAGAACCGCACTGACGCCCATGGCGATCGCCGCGAACAGCCAGCGCTGCCAGCCGGAATGATCAGCGAGAAAACTGAACGCCGCCCCGGTGTTGTACGCCAGCATCCAGGCGAAATAGCCCGGGATCACATCGACTGCCTGATACAGCTTGAGGTTGGCTTCGACGTAATGCTTGCTCGCCTGGTCCAGCACGATCACCAGTACGGTCAGCCAGAGCCAGACCAGCTTGCCGATACGCGCGCTCATGCCACGGTCCTCGCAAACCACTCAATGAGTGAGCCTGCAGCCGGCGAAGGTTCGCAGCGGGCTGAAGCGGAACGTCGCTCGGCCCACGGCAGTACCACTGTCCTTCCAGCCAGCGTGCCCATCGAGCGGCGATCACGCATAGTGACGCACCTCGCCCGCGCCTTCGATGTTCTCGACGCAGCGACCGCAGATGTCGGGATGTGCCGCATGGCTGCCGACATCCGGCAGATGGTGCCAGCAGCGCCCGCACTTGGGATCGCCGGTTTTCTCGACCACGAGTTTCAGCCCGGCGAGCTCGCTTGCAACAGCGTCGGTTGGCGCTTCGGCAAGCGGTGCAACCCGCGCGGCCGAGGTGATCAGCACGAAGCGCAGCTCGTCGCCCAGCCGGGCCAGATCCGCCGCCAACTCGTGCTCTGCATAGAGAACCACGTCAGCCTGCAGGTTGCCCCCCAGAGTCTTCGCTGCACGGCGCGCCTCGAGTTCCTTGTTCACCGCCGCCTTGACAGCCATGACCCGCTCCCAGAAGGCGCGGTCCAGTTCGGCGTCGGCCGGCATTTCGCTCAGACCTTCGTACCAGGTGTTGAGCATTACGGACTCGTTGCGCTCGCCCGGCAGGTACTGCCAGATCTCATCGGCGGTGAACGACAGGATCGGCGCGATCCAGCGCACCAGCGCTTCGGCGATGTGATACAGCGCAGTCTGACAGGAACGCCGCGGCAGGCTGTCGGCGCCGGTGGTGTACTGACGGTCCTTGATGATGTCCAGGTAGAAGCCGCCCAGCTCCTGCACGCAGAAGTTGTGCACCTTCTGGTAGACGTTCCAGAACTTGTAAGTGCCGTAGGCTTCTTCGATCTCGCGCTGCAGCAGCAGCGCCCGATCGATGGCCCAGCGGTCCAACGCGATCAGTTGATCGTTCGGCACCAGGTGCTGCGCCGGATCGAAACCGTCGAGATTGGAGAGCAGGAAGCGCGCGGTGTTGCGGATACGACGATAGGCATCGGCGCTGCGCTGGAGGATGACCTTGGACACCGCCATCTCGCCCGAGTAATCGGTCGAGGCGACCCACAGACGCAGGATGTCGGCGCCCAGGCTATCTGTGACTTCCTGTGGCGCCACCACGTTGCCCAGCGACTTGGACATCTTGCGGCCGTTCTCGTCGACCACGAACCCATGGGTCAACAAGCCGCGATACGGCGCATGGCCGTCGATCGCCGAGCCGGTCAGCAGCGAGGAGTGGAACCAGCCGCGATGCTGGTCGGAGCCTTCGAGATACAGGTCCGCACGCGGCCCCTGGTCATGGCCCATCGGATGCGAGCCGCGCATCACGTGCCAATGGGTGGTGCCGGAATCGAACCAGACATCCAGGGTGTCGCTGATCTTGTCGTACTGCGCCGCTTCCTCGCCCAGCAGCTCGGCAGAATCGAGCTTCGACCAGGCCTCGATGCCGCCCTGCTCGACGCGCTGCGCCACCGCCTCCATCAACTCGACGGTGCGCGGATGCAGCTCGCCGCTTTCCTTGTGCAGGAAGAACGGAATCGGCACGCCCCAGGTGCGCTGGCGCGAGATGCACCAATCCGGGCGGCCGGCGATCATGCCGTGCAGGCGCGCCTGGCCCCAGGCCGGGACGAACGCGGTCTGTTCGATGGCGTCCAGCGCCCGGCGGCGCAGCGAGCTGCCGTCATGCGCGACCTTGTCCATGCCGACGAACCACTGCGCCGTGGCGCGATAGATCAGCGGCGTCTTGTGCCGCCAGCAATGCATGTAGCTGTGCTGGATCGACTCGTGCCTGAGCAGCGCACCCACCTCACGCAGCTTCTCGACGATGGCAGGATTAGCCTTCCAGATGAACTGGCCACCGAAGAACGGCAGATCCGGGACGTAGACACCATGGCTCTGCACCGGGCTGAGAATGTCGTCATTCTCCATGCCGTAGTGCTTGCAGGAGCGGAAGTCGTCTTCGCCGTACGCGGGAGCGGAATGGACGATGCCAGTGCCGGCGCCGGTTTCCACGTAGTCAGCCAGATAGACCGGCGCGAAGCGCTCGTAGAACGGGTGGCGGAAACGGATCAGCTCAAGCGCTCTGCCCTCGCAGCGGGCGATGATTTCACCCTGCAGCTCGTAGCGTTGCAAGCAGGACTCGACCAGCTCCTCGGCCAGTACCAACAGTTTGTCGCCGGTGTCGACCAGGGCGTAGACGAAATCGGGATGCACGTTCAGCGCCTGGTTGGCCGGTATGGTCCAGGGCGTGGTAGTCCAGATGACGATGCTGGCGGGCTTGGATAGTGCAGAAACGCCAAAGGCGACGGCGAGCTTGTCCGCGTCCTCGACCTGGAAGGCGACGTCGATGGCGTCGGACTTCTTGTCCTGGTATTCGACTTCCGCTTCGGCCAGCGCCGAGCTGCAGTCGAAGCACCAGTTCACCGGCTTCAGGCCTTTGAAGACGAATCCGCCTTCGACCATCTTCGCCAGGGCGCGGATCTCGCCGGCTTCGTTGGCAAAATCCATGGTGCGATAGGGATTGGCCCAATCACCGAGCACGCCGAGGCGAATAAAGTCGGCCTTCTGGCCCTCGATCTGCTCCGCGGCATAGGCCCGGCAGCGCTCGCGCGTCAGGTCGGCCGGCTGGTTCTTGCCATAGGTGATCTCGACCTTGTGCTCAATCGGCAAGCCATGGCAGTCCCAGCCCGGTACATAGGGCGCGTCGAACCCTGCCAGGGTCTTGGAACGGACGATGAAGTCCTTGATGACCTTGTTGACCGCATGGCCGATATGAATGCTGCCGTTGGCATATGGCGGACCGTCATGCAGGACGAACGTCGGGCGTCCCTCGCCGATCTGCCGCAGCTTCCCATACAGGTCGATGCTGTCCCAGCGCTGCAGGATCTCCGGCTCGCGCTGGGGCAGACCGGCCTTCATCGGAAATGCCGTGGACGGCAGATTGAGGGTCGCTTTGTAATCGGTCATTTCAGTCCTGACTCGTGGTAAAGGGTGAAGCCCGCCAGTAGTCGCGAGCCGCGGCGATGTCCGCTTCGATCGCCGTCTTGAGTGCCTCCAGCGAGGCAAAGCGCTGCTCGTCCCGCAGCTTGCTGTGAAAAGTCACGCGCAGCAGGCGTCCGTAGAGGTCGCCTTGGTAATCCAACAGGTGCACTTCCAGGTGCGGGTGGCCATCGCTCTCCACCGAGGGCCGCATGCCGATGTTGGCCACACCCGGCTGCACGCGGCCGTCGACTTCGGTACTCACCATGAACACGCCGGCAAGTGGCGTGCTCCGGCGCTTGAGCTGGATGTTGGCAGTCGGCGCGCCCAACTGGCGACCCAGCGCCTGCCCGTGCAGAACTCGCCCGGTGATGCTGAACGGCCGTCCCAGCAGCTTTTCGGCCAATACCAGGTCACCCTCGGCGAGCACCTGGCGCAGCCGGGTGCTACTGACGCGCTCACCCTCGACCTCGATGGTGGTCGCCGCCTCGACGGTAAAACCTTCGGCCGCGCCGGCCTTCAGCAGAAAGGCGAAATCCCCGGCGCGGTCGCAGCCGAAGCGAAAATCGTCACCCACTTCCAGATGACGCACCCCCAATCCCTCGACCAGGGTCGCGTGGACGAACTCGGCGGCGCTCAACTCGCGCAGGCGCCGATTGAAGGCCAGACAGAGCACCCGGTCGACGCCCTGCTCATCCAGCAGCCGGAGCTTTTCGCGCAGGCGGGTCAGCCGCGCAGGCGCCTGGTCCGGTGCGAAGTACTCGCGCGGCTGCGGTTCGAAGATCACCACGCAGCTGGGCAACCCGAGCTCGGCGGCACGCTCGCGCAGGCGCGCCAGAATGGCTTGATGCCCCCGGTGAACCCCGTCGAAATTGCCGATGGTGGCGACGCAGCCCCGATGCCGGGGCCGCAGGTTATGAAGACCTCGAACCAGCTGCATACCGCACTTCTTGCTTGAAAAGTCGTCGATTATACGCATGAGCCGGCCACGGCGGACAGGCTTGCAGGCGGCGACCGGGATCAGTGGCGAAGGTGTCGCCAGCGCAGACCGAGCAGCACAAGCCCGGCGGCGAACGCACCCAGCCCAGCTATGATCAGCAGACTGAGTTTCAGCACCCGGGCCTGCCAACCCCAGGCAAACCACTCGGCCGACGGCACGTTGAGCCACCAAACGGCCGCTACCATCGCCGCGCAGCCGCCAGCCAGGCGCAGCAGGAACACGCCCCAGCCCGGCGCGAACTTGAACACACCGATGCGATACAGGCCCCAAAACAGCAGCGCAGCATTGAGCATCGACGACAGCGAGGTGGCCAGTGCCAGCCCGACGTGCTGGAGCGGCCAGATGAGGATCAGGTTCATCACCATATTGGCGATCATGCAGATGATCGCGACCCGCACTGGCGTTTTCAGGTCCTGGCGGGCAAAAAAGCCCGGCGCCAGCACCTTGATCAGCATAAAGGCCAGTACGCCCAGCGAGTAAGCCTCGAGTGCGCTCGCCGACTGCACCACCGCTTCCTCGCTCATGGCGCCGTAATAGAACAGGCTGGCAATCAAAGGCTCGGCGAGGATCCCCAGTGCAAGCGCCGCCGGCACGCCAACCAGTAGCACCATTCGCAGCGCCCAGTTGAGCGTGGTGGAAAACCCCTCGGGATCGGCGCTCGCATGCTGGCGCGACAGGCTGGGCAGAATCACCGTGCCGATGGCGATACCGAACGCACCGAGCGGCAACTCGGAAAGACGATCCGCGTAATAGAGCCACGACACGCTGCCCGTCTGCAGGAACGAAGCCAGGACCGTGTCGAGCAGCAGGTTGATCTGGCTCACCGACACGCCGAACAGCGCCGGCACCATCAGCAGCATGATCCGCCGCACCCCTTCGTCACCGAAGCGTACCCGCGGCCGCGGCAACAAGCCAAGTTTGGCGACATAGGGCAACTGGAAGGCCAACTGGGCGAAACCGGCGATGAACACGCCCCAGGCAAGCGCCATGATCGGCTGGTCGAAGTAGGGCGTGAGAAATATCGCCGAAGTAATCATGCAGACGTTCAGCAGTACCGGCGTGAAACCCGGCACCGCGAAGTGACCGTAGCTATTGAGCACGCCGGAGGTAAAGGCGGTCAGGGAAATCAGCAGCAGGTACGGAAAGGTGATCCGCAACAGCTCGCCGGCCAGGGCCATCTTCGCCGGGTCGTCCCGAAAGCCCGGCGCGAAGAGCATGACCACATAGGGCGAGGCCAGCACACCAAGCGCCGTGATGCCCGTCAGAATGAGACCGAGCATCCCGGCGGTCCGGTCGACCAGCAGCTTGACCTCGGTCAGCGTGCGCTGGGTGCGGTACTCCGATAGCACCGGTACGAAGGCCTGGGCGAAGGCGCCCTCGGCAAACAGGCGGCGCAGGAAGTTGGGGATCTTGAAGGCGATGAAAAAGGCATCGGCCGCCGGCCCCGAGCCGAAATAGCTCGCGACCACCATATCGCGTACCATACCCAGCACGCGCGACAGCAGCGTCATGACGCTGACCACCGCACTGGAACGCAACAACCCGCTTTTGCCGGACGTCTCGGACATCTGATTTCCTAGAGATTGCGATGAGGCTCCGACCAGGCACTGCCAGCGGATGCGGGCCATTACGACAGCGGACGAGGCGGCGAGTTTAGCCTCAGCCCTTCCGTCCGACCAGCACCGCACTCGCCTTGACCGGGCTTGACAAGCCATCGCGGCATCGGCATGATTCGCGGCCTTATTTGCTTTGTAATCCCACGTTTTCGAGGAGTTCGACGGTGGCCAACAGCCCTTCCGCCAAAAAACGCGCAATTCAGGCTGAGAAGCGTCGCAGCCACAACGCCAGCTTGCGCTCCATGGTTCGTACCTACATCAAGAATGTGGTCAAAGCCATCGACGCAAAAGATCTGGATAAAGCTCGTACTGCTTACACTGCAGCCGTGCCTGTCATCGACCGTATGGCCGACAAGGGCATCATCCACAAGAACAAAGCCGCTCGTCACAAGAGCCGCCTGAACGGCCACATCAAGGCCCTCGGCGCTGCCGCTGCCTGACGCTGCACGTTCTTGAGAAAAACCGGCCTAGCGCCGGTTTTTTTTATGCCTACAAAAAAGGCTGGAGACTGGACAACACGGGCGCCCATCCGGAAACACACTGGCTCTTTTGACTGCCGTGAAGCCGGAAGCAAGCTATCACGCCCAGCCTCCAGCGCATTTATCGGCCTTTCCGCCCTGCCACCTTACCGCCAGGGCAGGATCGGGATGGCGGTGACCGCATTCTGCGGACTGCCTTCGATGACCCGGTCGCTGTACACCAGATAGACCAGCGTGTTGCGCGCCTTGTCGAAGAAGCGCACCACCTGCATGGACTTGAACACCAGCGACGTCCGCTCCTTGAACACCACGTCGCCATCCTCGAGCGAGTTACTCATCCGGATCGGCCCGACCTGGCGACAGGCGATGGACGCCTCCGCCCGATCTTCGGCGAGGCCAAGGCCGCCCTTGATACCCCCGGTCTTGGCCCGCGACAGGTAACAGGTCACGCCCTCGACCTTGGGATCATCGAAAGCCTCCACCACGATCTTGTGGTTGGGCCCGAGCCACTTGAACACCGTGTCGACCTCACCCACCTCGCGCGCGCTGGCCGCCAACGGCCACGCCAGCATCACTACCAGCCATCCGGACAATCGCATCGAACACCTCATACCAGGATCATGTTGTCGCGATGGATCAGCTCGGGCTCATCGACATAGCCGAGCAACTTCTCGATCTCGTCGGACGAATGCCCAAGAATCCTCTGGGTCTCGACAACGCTGTAGTTGACCAGCCCGCGGGCAACCTCCTCACCCTCGGGCCCCAGGCAAACGATCATCTCGCCGCGCCGGAAACCACCCTGCGCCGCCTTGACCCCCACCGGCAGCAGGCTGCGGTTACCCTGCTTCAGCGCGTGTACCGCACCCACATCCAGCGTCACCGAACCCCGCGTCTGCAGGTGCCCTGCCAGCCATTGCTTGCGCGCGGCATGCCGGCTGCGCTCGGGCGCGAGCAAGGTGCCCAGTTGTTCTCCGGCCTTCAGCCGCGACAACACCTGCTCGATACGGCCGCCGATGATCACTGTGTGCGCCCCCGAGCGCGCCGCCAGACGCGCAGCACGCAGTTTGGTCTGCATGCCACCGCGCCCCAACGCGCCACCGACGGCGCCGGCAACCAGATCCAGCGCCGGATCGTCAGCGCGGGCCTCGCTGATCAGATTGGCATCAGGATTGTTACGCGGGTCGGCGTCGAACATGCCGTCCCGGTCGGTAAGGATCACCAGCAGGTCGGCCTCGACCAGGTTCGCCACCAGCGCAGCCAGCGTATCGTTATCACCGAAGCGGATCTCATCGGTCACTACGGTGTCGTTCTCGTTGATGACCGGCACCACGCCGAGATCGATGAGTGTGCGCAGCGTACTGCGCGCGTTGAGGTAGCGCTTGCGGTCGGACAGGTCGTCGTGGGTTACCAAGATCTGCGCGGTCTGCTGGCCGCAGCGCGCAAAACTGCTCTCCCAGGCACGAATCAGGCCCATCTGCCCAACCGCGGCAGCCGCCTGTAGCTCGTGCACCGCCTTGGGCCGGGCGGCCCAGCCCAGCCGACTCATGCCGGCAGCGACCGCACCGGAGGAGACCAGCACCAGCTCGACGCCGGCATCGCGCAGCGCCACCATTTGATCGACCCACACCGCCATCGCAGCCTGGTCGAGGCCACGCCCATCAGCCGTCAACAGTGCGCTGCCGATCTTGACCACCCAGCGCCGAGCGCCGCTCACCCTGTCCCGCATCGATCCGCCATCCATCCGATACCCGGCCAAACCACCGGCGGCTGCGCCACAGCCGCCGACCTCCTCGCAGACATTCATGCAGACCGACCGCTAGCGGACGTAGAAAATCTCCGCGCCGCCTTCGTCATCGTCGTCATCATCGAAATCGTCATCCTCGGCATCGGCCGTCGCCTTGACCCCGGCACGCCGCAGGGCGCGCTGGTCATCGAGCTCCTGCAGACGCGCCCGCGCCTCGTCCTCGATCTGCTGGTCGAGCTCGGCAAGGGCCTCGGCATAGGCAGGCTCCTCGGCGATGCGCTCGGCGCGCTCATCGAGATAGCGCATGATGGCCTGGCTCAATGCCTCGGTGCCTTCGCGCTCCAGCGCAGAGATGACGAACACCGGCCCGGTCCACTCCAGTCGCTCGACGACCTGACGCACACGCCCCTCACGATCCTCTTCGAGCAGCTGATCGGCCTTGTTCAGCACCAGCCAGCGATCGCGCTGCGCCAGCGCCGGGCTGAATTTCTCCAGCTCGCTCACAATCACCTCCGCCGCGTCGGCCGGATCGCTCTCGTCCAGTGGCGCCATGTCCACCAGATGCAGTAGCAGGCGCGTGCGTGCCAGGTGCTTGAGGAAACGGATTCCGAGCCCCGCACCCTCGGAGGCCCCTTCGATCAGGCCGGGAATGTCGGCGATCACAAAACTCTTGTAGCGCCCCACGCTGACCACGCCGAGATTGGGTACCAGCGTGGTGAAGGGGTAGTCGGCGACTTTCGGCTTGGCTGCGGACACCGAGCGAATGAAGGTGCTCTTGCCCGCATTCGGCAATCCCAGCAGACCGACATCGGCTAACACCTTCAACTCCAGCTTCAGATCCCGCGCATCGCCCGGTTTGCCTGGCGTCGTCTGGCGCGGCGCACGATTGGTACTCGACTTAAACCGCGTATTGCCCAGCCCATGCCAGCCACCCTGAGCGACCAGCAAGCGCTGACCGGCCTTGGTCAGGTCGCCGATGACATCCTGGGTCGCCGCATCAATGACCGTGGTGCCCACCGGCACCGGCAGGATCAGGTCGTCACCCTTGGCCCCGGTGCATTCGGTACTGCCGCCCTTCTGGCCATTCGGCGCATTGAAGCGGCGGGTGTAGCGGTAATCGACGAGCGTATTGAGGTTCTCGTCCGCCTCGAGGTACACCGAGCCGCCGTCGCCACCATCGCCACCGTTGGGGCCGCCCTTCTCGATGAACTTCTCACGACGGAAGCTCATCATGCCGTTGCCGCCATCACCGGCCTTTACAAAAATCGATACTTCATCGACGAATTTCATGGGAACGCCTCCCGCCGCAGGGACGGGCTAGAAAACAGAAAATAAGGGTCTTGCAAAACCCAGCGAAACCGAGAGCACAGCAGCGTTTTGCAAGAGCCCTACAGAGAATACAAACAAAAAAGCCCCGTCGCATGACAGGGCTTTTCCAGCAACGCCGCAGTTAGGCTGCGACGACGCTCACGTAGCGACGGCCGAATGCGCCCTTCACTTCGAACTTGATCACGCCTTCCACTTTCGCGAACAGGGTGTGATCCTTGCCCATACCAACGCCGTAACCGGCATGGAACTGGGTGCCGCGCTGACGCACGATGATGTTACCGGCCTTGATGGCCTGGCCGCCGTACATCTTCACGCCAAGACGTTTGGCTTCTGAGTCGCGACCGTTGCGGGTAGAACCGCCAGCTTTTTTGTGTGCCATGAGTTCAATACTCCTATAGGGGCATTCAGGCCCGATTAGCCCTGAATACCGGTGATTTTGACCTCAGTGAACCACTGACGGTGGCCCTGACGCTTCATGTGGTGCTTACGACGACGGAATTTGATGATGGTGACCTTGTCGTGACGACCTTGAGCGATCACTTCAGCAGTGACCTTGGCACCATCAACCACCGGAGCGCCGATTTTGACATCATCGCCGTTGCCGATCAGCAGAACGCGGTCAAAAGTGACAGCTTCGCCAGTGGCAACTTCGAGTTTTTCAATCTTGAGGTATTCGCCTTCGGCGACCTTGTATTGCTTGCCGCCGGTAACGATAACTGCGTACATCTGTGTATCTCCGTTGATCCTGCTCACCCAGCGCTTAAGTGAAATAGTTGGTGGCTGGCATGGCTGCTCGGGGCCGGAAGGGACGCCCTTGCAATTGCGTAAGGCAGGGAAATGCCCAGGGGAAAGTTCAGGGTCCGCGATTGTACGCACCCGACCAGGGCGACGCAATAGCCGCCGGGCCTCGCCTTGACAGTGCCTGACCCGCCCCATAGCATGCCGCGCAATCTCCGAGGAGTATTCGTCCCCGATGCAACCCCAGTCCTTTTACCAAGTCGTGGCTGATGATTTTGCCGCCGTTGATGGCATCATCCGCAACCAGCTGACGTCTCGCGTACCGCTGGTGGAAAAGATCGGGGACTACATCACCTCGGCCGGTGGCAAGCGACTGCGTCCGCTGCTCGTCCTGCTCAGCGGCAACGCACTGGGACTCAAGGGCGACCAGTTGCGGCTGCTGGCCGCCATCATCGAATTCCTGCACACCTCCACGCTGCTCCACGATGACGTGGTCGACATGTCCGGCATGCGCCGTGGCCGCTCGACCGCGAACGCGCTGTGGGGCAACGCGCCAAGCGTGCTGGTCGGCGACTTCCTCTACGCCCGCTCGTTCGAGATGATGGTCGACCTGCGCTCGATGCCGGTGATGCGCATCATATCCCAGGCCACCCGGGTGATCGCCGAGGGCGAGGTACTGCAACTGTCGAAGGTGCGCGACGCCAGCACCACCGAAGACATCTATATGGAAGTCATCCGCGGCAAGACCGCCATGCTGTTCGAGGCCTCGACCCATAGCGCCGCGACCCTTGCCGGCGCCAGCGAAGCACAGTGCGAAGCGCTGCGCACCTTTGGCGATCACCTGGGCATTGCCTTCCAACTGGTCGATGACCTGCTCGACTACCAAGGCGACGCCGAGACGCTGGGCAAGAACGTGGGCGACGACCTCGCCGAAGGCAAGCCGACCTTGCCGCTGATCTACACCATGCGCGAAGGCACTGGCGAGCAGGCGGCTCTGGTGCGCCGCGCCATCCAGAAGGGCGGCATCGAGGACCTCGAACGCATTCGCCAGGCCGTCGAAGCCTCCGGCGCGCTGGCCTACACTGCCCGCCTGGCGCGAGACTACGCCGACCGCGCCATCGCTTGCCTGGAGCTTATCCCGGCCTCCCCCTATCGCGACGCATTGGTAGAACTCAGCCGCTTCGCCGTCGCACGCACGCACTGATCGCAGCGGGCGTCACGGCGCCCGCCACCCATCTGCACCACCCTTCCAGCCTCACTTCCCCTGCTGCAGCCCGGCGATCACCTGTCGACCGCTCACGCTTGCATATTTGCAAATAACAATTATTCTCATTAAGCAAATCAACGGGAGATGACCATGACCTATCTGATCGATGCCTGGCTGGACCGCCCACACCCCTACCTGCGTGTGCTGGATCGACACACGGGTGCCGTGTGCGTCTCGCTGGAAGGGGAAGCGCTGGACGAGCTGCGTGACCTGGGCGACCTGGATCTTCAGGAACTGAGCACCAGCGAGCCCGGCGTGCTGAAGGAACAGGTGCGCAACCTGTTCCTGTTCTGCTATGCCAGGGCGTTGCGCCCGGCGCATTGAGTGCGTTACAGAACGGCAAGCAGCTCGACGTCGAACACCAGCACGCTGTGTGGCGGAATACTGCCGACGCCCTGGGCGCCATACGCCAGCTCGCTTGGCACATAGAGCCGCCACTTGCTGCCCTCGGCCATCAGTTGCAGCGCTTCGGTCCAGCCGGCAATCACGCCGCCGACCGGGAATTCCGCCGGCTGGCCGCGCTGGTAGGAACTGTCGAAGACGGTGCCGTCGATCAGCGTGCCGTGATAATGCGTGCGGACCTGATCCTGCGCAGTCGGCTTGCGTCCTTCACCAGGCGTCAGCACTTCGTACTGCAGGCCGGATTCGAGGGTCACGACACCTTGGCGCTGGGCATTGCCGGCCAGGAACGCCTTGCCCTCGCCGGCCGCCGCTTCGGCCTTGCGCTGCGCGTCGGCCTGCATCTGCTCGCGGATCACGGCGAAGCTGGCATTCAGCGCCTCGGGGCTGACCTGACTGGGCGCACCGGCGAAGGCGTCACGAATACCGGCGATCACGGCATCGAGACTGATGCCCGGCGGCGGGTTCTCGCGCAGTTGATCGCCAAGCTGACGGCCAATGCCATAACTGACGCGCGTTTCGTCGGTTGAGAGGTTCAGGTCGGTCATGCCGGCACTCCGCTGGAAAAAAGGCCGCACAGCCTAGCACAGCACCACGGCAAGCGAGCAGCGGGGACCGGTCCAGCCGCGCTACCAGGCCGAGCGCATGCTGATTGGCACCCGCAACGGCTCGCGCACGCCCGTAGCCAGGCCGCACATTTCATCGTAGGCCGAGCTGTGCACCAGATAGAACGGCATCACCGGGACCTCGCTGAGCAGGTCGCGCGCATGCTCCACGGAGCGCAGGTGCACGACCTTGCTCTGTTCGTCGCGCAGCACATGCGACTGGCCCTGCGCATGGATGCTGAGCAGATAGAACCCACCTTCCAGGGAGACCAGGTCCAGCGCCTCGACGCGGTCCGCCTGCGCATCTTCCACCAAGGCCTGCAGTTTCATTGGACTCTCCTGTACAAGACAAATGGTCTTGTACAACACCTGGCCAGCCGCGACAAGCCGCCATCCCGGCGCGAGCGCCAGGACGCGCCCGGTCAGTGCTTGGTTAGCTTGTCCAGGTAGCCCATGGCAAAAGCGGAAAACACGAAGGTGAGGTGAATGATCACATACCACATCAGCTGCTCGCTCTGGAGCTGCTGGGCATCCATGAACATGCGCAGCAGGTGGATCGAGGAGATTGCCACGATCGACGCCGCCACCTTCATCTTTAGCGAGCCGGAGTCCATCTTGCCCAGCCAGTCGAGCTTTTCCTTGCCTTCGTCGACGTTCAGCTGCGACACGAAATTCTCGTAGCCTGACAGCATCACCATCACCAGCAAGCCGCCCACCAGCGCCATGTCGATCAGCGACAGCAGCCGCAGGATCAGGTCGCCTTCGCTGAGAGTCAGGACCGCCGGCAGGATGTGCCAGATTTCCTGGAAGAACTTGATCGCCAGTGCCAGCAGCGCGAACGCCAGGCCGAAGTAGATAGGTGCCAGCAGCCAACGTGCGGCATACATGCTGTTTTCGATGATGCGTTCCATCAGAGCTCACAGGGTTGCAGATACCGGCAGGCGAGTATACGTAGCCGCCCGACCGGTTCAAGAACGGTCTGTGGCGGCATGTTTCCGCTGTGGATAACAATCGGCTCCCGGCCGCTGGTCAGCGTGATCGCGACCGATCAGGGTGGTCCGGGATCGCGCTTTGCCTCAGTGCCTGGCACCCCAGCCGCTGAGGTAGCGCGACTGGTTGGCGTTAACCTTGCGCAGTTCCGCCTGCAGGTGGAGCTGCCAGATCGACGGCGTGTCGGAAACCAGATAGCCCTGCCCATGGAGATTATCGGCGATCGCGCGCAGCACCGACTCTGCCTCGCGAGGCCCGTGGAACGGGCCTTGCGCCTTGATAGCAGTGGGCTGGCCGCCCTCGATGCCTGCTGCGCAAAGCAGCGTCCACAGGCCGTTGCCTCCGGCAAGCGGGCGGATGATGCATTCGATGCGGGTCACCAGGCCAAGGCACTGGCGGTTGAGACAGACGGTTTGAGACATGACGGCGGTCCTCGCGCTCGATCAGGCACCTCCATCCGGGGCGAATGGCCGGGCCGACCCGTTTATCCACCGACACTGTGGATAACCTTGTGGATAGAGAGTGGGCACTCTCTTCCATTGCAGACCTGCCGCCGGCCGTATCGTTCCGTCCGGCTATGGCGCGAGCGCGCCGCTCAACCCGCTGCCGTCCCCTTGGTCTGTGCGGCGAGCACCTCCTCGGGCGACGCGGCATCGCTGCGCTGATCCTCGTCGGCCTCGATCTCGGCGATGTCACGCAGTCGCTCGACGACCCGCGCGTTGACGCTTCCCTTGGGGAACTGGCCGTGTTCGTCGGCCGAGCCGACCGACTCGCCTACCAGCAGCGACAGTGCCTCGTCCACATGACGGACCGCGTAGATGTGGAACCGCTCCTGACGCACCGCCTCCAGCACGCGTTCGTCGAGCATCAGGGTGGTGACGTTGGCGAACGGGATGATCGCGCCCTGCTCGCCCGTCAGCCCGCGCGCTTCGCAAAGGCGGAAGAAGCCCTCGATCTTCTCGTTCACCCCGCCAACGGCCTGCACTTCACCGAACTGGTTGATCGATCCGGTGATGGCGAAGCACTGCTTGAGCGGCGTACGCGAGATGGCCGAGATCAGCGCGCAGCACTCGCCGAGCGAGGCGCTGTCGCCGTCGACGTAGCCGTACGACTGCTCGAGCGCGATGCTGGCGGAAATTTCCAGCGGGAATTCCTGCGCGTAGCGGCTGCCGAGAAAACCGGTAAGGATCATCACGCCCTTGGAGTGAATCGGTTGGCCGAGGTTGACCTCGCGCTCGATGTCGACAATCCCCGAGCCGCCCGGGTAAACAGTCGCGGAAATCCGCGCCGGCATGCCGAATGCCGAATCACCAACTTCAAGCACGGTCAGACCGTTGCACTTGCCGATCGCTGCGCCCTCACTGTCGATCAGGATCACCCCGGCAAGAATGTCTTCCAGGATCCGCGCCGAGACGCGCCCGGTACGGGTCGCCTTGGCCTTCAGGGCACGCTCTATGTGGCCGACGTCGGTGACTTCGTCCTTGGCCAGCTGGCGAATGAAATCGGCCTCGCTGACCAGCTGGAACAGGTCCCCGATGCGCGCCGACAGCCGCCCCTGATGCTCGGCCAGCCGCGCGCTGTAGGTCGCCAGGCGCGCCACTGCAGCCGCCGTCAGCGGCGCCATGCCCTCTTCCGAGGTGCGGGTCTTCATCAACTGCGCAAACTGCTCGAGGCTGTCCTCGGCCAGCGGAATCTCCTCGTCGAAGTCCACCAGCACGCGAAACATCTCCTGGAAGTCCGGATCCAGGTCCTGCAGCGTGTAGTACAGCTGGCGCGAACCAATGATCACCACTTTGACGTTGAGCGGAATCACTTCCGGGTTCAGAGTCACCGTCGCCAGACGGCCCAGCTCGGCCAGCGGCGACTCCATCTTCAGTCGGCGCGACTGCAGGGCCCGCTTGAGCGCTTCCCAGACAAAGGGCTCGCTGAGCATCTTTTCGGCCTCGAGCATCAGGAAGCCGCCGTTGGCACGATGCAGCGCACCGGGGCGCAGCTGTCGATAGCTGGTAAAGAGCGCACCTTGGTCGGTGCTGTATTCGATGCGGCCGAACAGGTTGTCGTAGGTCGGGTGCGGCTCGAATACTACCGGCGCGCCGCCGTCCAGCGGATGCCCCACCACCAGGCTCGGGCTGTACTGCTCTTCCAGCAGCTGCCGGGTCTGGGCGTCCGGTCGATTTTCATCGACCAGCTGCTCGACCACGGTCTTGAGCAGGTTGACCTGCACCGCCTGCAGATACGCCTCGATGCCCGCGTTCTCGCCATATTTCTCCGACAGCGGCGTCAGCAACGGCTGCAGGGCCTGGCTAATGGTTTCATCATTGAGCTGGCGCAGCTGGTTGCTCGACTCGCGCTTCCACAGTGGCAGGCTGGCCAGGCCCTCGTTGAGGTGCACTTCCAGCGCGGAAATGTCCTCGTGATAGCGCTCGCGCTCGGCTTCGGGCAGCTGGGCGAACTCGGCTTCGTCCATCGACTTGCCGTCCTTCATCGGCGTGAAGGCGATGTTGGTGCTGTCGCGGTACAGCGCGATTTCCTTTTCCAGCGCCAGCTTCTCGATGACATCCAGCGCCTTGTCGTAGCGCTGGTTGAAGGCGCGGTCGATGGCGCTCTTCTTCTGCTGGAAGCTCGGGTGCTCGAACACCGCCGGAAAGGTCGCCATCAGGTTGTCGATCAATTGGCCGATGTCGGCGATGAACTCGCCCGCGCCGCCCTGCGGCAACTCCACCACGCGCGGCTCGCGCGGCTCGTCGAAGTTGTTCACGTAGAGCCAGTCAGACGGTGTATCCAGGCGCTTGCCCTCGGCCTTGAGGTAGCGGCGTACGAAGGAAAAACGCCCGGTGCCCGGCTCGCCCATTACATAAACGTTGTAGCCAGGGCGCGGCATGGCCACGCCGAACTGCAGGGCCTCGACCGCGCGCTCCTGACCGAGCACGCCGAGAAAGGGCTCCAGCTCATCGGTGGTGGTAAAGGCGAACTGGCTGGGTTCGAAGGGACGGGTCAGCGCATCGGGCGCCAGGCGCAGGCCGGCAGCGACAGTTTCGGGCATTGGGAATCCTTGCTGGAGTGGCCGGCATCGGCCACGAGTGATGGCGCCATTCTGGCGGTGCCTCAAGCTGGCTGCAAGGGATCGCTGGGCGGCCGATAGCGCGTCCGGGTTCGTCGCCGCGAGCCGGGCGCCGCCGCCGGAACCGTCTGCTCCGCGGCCGCCAGAGTGGCGGCCCAGGGCGTCATAACGTTACGCCTCCATTGCCGGGGGGGCGGATTCTGGACTAGGCTTGTCTTGTCCACCCGCGAAACAGGAATGACGAGCATGGCACTGAAGCACGCCCGATCCGGGGAAACCGTCAACCTGCTGAGCCCCGGGGAATCGCCAGCGCCGATCTCCCAGGCCCTGGTCAGCACACCGGAAATCGAGCTCATGCGCCTGGTGCTCAAGGCAGGCAAGGACGTCCCGGTGCATGCCGTCGCCGGCCCGATCACGCTCTACTGCCATGAAGGCACCGTCGACGTACAGGTCGAGTCGGCCTGGCAGCGCATGAATGCCCAGGACCTGATGTACGTCGAGGGCGGTGCCGATCATGCGCTGCGCGCGGTAACCGACGCACTGGTGCTGGTCACGATCTTTCGCGTCCCCGCTTCGCACTAAGCCATTCGCCGCGCCAGCCGACGCCCAGACCGAACGCCAGCCGGGGCGCCGGCATTCTTTGACCAGACAGGGAGCATCCTCGTGGAAAAGACCTTTCGGCTCATCGGCTATGCCGTCCTCGCCCTGATGGCGGCGTCGGCCGTCTACGCCGCCGCGATCGGCATCCACTACTGGTCAGGGATCGGCGTGTGAACCCGCCGTCGAGGAACCGCTGATGAACAAGCGCCAGACCCGACTGTTTGCCATCGTCGCCACCGGCATTTCCGCGGCGGCGTTCCTGGGCATGACCCTCGACACCCACCGCCAGATTCCCGCGCTCACTCATTCGGAGGCGATCACCCCCGCGGTCAGCCGGGGCACGGACGTCTGGCATGCCAACAACTGCGTCAACTGCCACACCCTGTTCGGCGAGGGCGCCTACTATGCGCCGGACCTGACGAAGATCTCGGAACACCGCGGCGCGCCCTACCTCACCGCGTTTCTCAAGAACCCCTCGAAGTTCTACGACGAACAGCGCCACCGGCGGCTGATGCCCAATCCCAACCTGAGCGACCAGGACATCGCCGACCTGATCGCGTTCTTCGACTGGATCGCCAAGGTCGACAACCAGGGCTGGCCGCCGCGACCAATCCTGGTGACCGGCTCGTCGATTCCCGGGACCACGCTGACGGTCGCCCAGCAAAACGCCTCCGGCCCGGGCGCCGGGTCCTCGACGGCGCCGCCCGCCGCGCGTCCGGTCGGCACCGACGACGACCCGATTGCCCTTGGCGAGGCGCTGTTCCGCAGCGTCAGCCCCGCCTGCAATGCCTGCCACTCCATTGCGCCCGGGGTCAACCTTGCCGGACCGACGCTCGCCGGCGTCGCCACGCGGGCGGAGCAGACCATCGCCTCGCCGGACTACAAGGGCAGCGCCGACAGCGTCGAGGGCTACATCCGCGAATCGATCAGGAAACCCAGCGCCTACCTCCATCCTGGGGAGATGTACTCGGCCGACGGCACCTCGTTCATGCCGAACACCTACGGTGAAACCTTGAGCGACGAGCAGATCGACCAGCTGGCCGCCTATCTGGCGACGTTCAAATAAAGGGGGGTGTGCCATGCGCTACAGATCACAATCGGTCGCTTACTGGTACTTCGCCGTCGCCATGGTGCTGTTCGGCCTGCAACTGGTGTTCGGCTTGCTCAGCGCCGCCAAATACCTCGGCCCGGACCCGCTGCTCGACCTCCTGCCGTTCGACGTGACCAAGACCATCCACACCAACCTGCTTATCGTCTGGGTGCTGACCGGCTTCATGGGCGCCACCTACTGGATGGTGCCGGACGAATCGCGCACCGAGCTCTACAGCACCAAGCTCGCCTACATCCAGCTCGGGCTTTGGACCGCCATGGGCGTCACCGCGGTGATCGGCTACCTGTTCGGCTACGGCACCGGCAACAAGCTGCTGGAGCAACCGCTGCCGCACAAGCTGGTCATAGTGGTCTGCATGCTGATGTTTCTCTACAACATCGCCATGACCATCCGGCGCTCGGGCCGCTTCACCACCACCGAAGGTGTGCTGTTGCTCGGCCTGGGCAGCGCGGCGGTGCTCTACCTGCCCGCCCTGCTGCATTACCAGAACTACGTGGTGTCGATTTTCTACCGTTGGTGGACCATCCATCTCTGGGTCGAGGGCGTCTGGGAGATGATCCAGGGCGGCTTTCTCGCCTACCTGCTGATCCGCCTCTCCGGCGCCGACCGCGAGGTCATGGAGAAGTGGCTGTACGTCATCGTCGGCCTGGTGTTCATCGCGGGGATCATCGGCACGGCGCACCACTACTACTGGGTCGGCGTGCCCAGTTACTGGCTGCCGATCGGCGGTTTCTTCAGCGCGCTGGAGCCGGTTGCCCTGGTCGGCATGGCCATCTACGCCTACTTCGCCATGCGCCGCTCCGGGCTGGCGCACCCGAACAAGCTGGCCCTGCACTGGACCATCGGCAGCGCCCTGTTCACCCTGTTCGGCGCCGGATTGCTCGGCCTCGCGCACACCTTTCCCAGCGTCAACAAGTGGACCCACGGCACGCTGGTCACCGCGATGCACGGCCACGCCGCCTTCTACGGCGCCTACGCGATGATCGTCCTGGCGATGATCAGCTACGCGATGCCGTCGATCACCCGGCGCGAGCAGGTCGATGGCACCAGCATCGGTTACTGGGCGTTCTGGCTGCAGCTCGCCGGCATGTTCGGCATGACCCTGTCGTTCGCCACCGCCGGCATTGGCCAGGTCTACCTGGAGCGGATTCTCGGCATGGGCTACCTGGATACCCAGCTGAAGATCCAGATCCACTTCCTCATGCTCATCGCGACCGCCACGGTCTTCGCCCTTGGGGTCGGCCTGTTCATCTACGACTTCTTCCGCTTCGCCCCGCGCCTGGAGCTCGACGAACACGCGCCGACCAGCGGCCATGACGGCGTCGCCGTGCGGGCCGGCAGCCTGTGACCGATCTGCACATAGCCGGCTCGGCGCCCGCGGCGCCGCGCGCCGAACCGCCCTGGTACGAACCCGGCGGCGACGAGGTCGCGATCTTCGAGCAGTGCCATGCCCGCGGGCTGGCGGTAATGCTCAAGGGGCCGACGGGCTGCGGCAAGACCCGCTTCGTCGAGCACATGGCCTGGCGCCTCGACCGGCCGCTGATCACCATCGCCTGCCATGACGACCTCACCGCCAGCGACCTGATCGGCCGCTTCCTGATCGGACACGAGGGCACCCGCTGGACCGATGGCCCGCTCACCCGGGCGGTTCGCGAGGGCGCGATCTGCTACCTGGATGAAGTGGTCGAGGCCCGCCAGGACACCATCGTCGTGCTGCATCCGCTGACCGACCACCGCCGCATCCTGCCGCTGGACAAGACCGCTGAAACCCTCCAGGCCGCGCCCGGCTTCCAGCTGGTGGTGTCCTACAACCCGGGCTACCAGCGCATGCTCAAGGACCTCAAGCCGAGCACGCGCCAGCGCTTCGTCGCGCTGGACTTCGACTTCCCGCCACCGGTACGCGAAGCCCAGATCGTGATGCGCGAAAGCGGCGCCGATCACCCTACCGCGCAGGCGCTCGTCTCGCTCTGCCAGCGCCTGCGCGCCCTGCACGACCGCGGCCTGGCGGAAGTGCCGAGCACCCGCCTGCTGGTCGCCACGGCGCGGCTGGTCGCCAGCGGCATCCCGGTGCGCACCGCCTGCAACGCCGCGCTGATCTCGCCACTTTCCGACGACCCGGCGCTGCTCGGCGCCATGCGCGACCTGGTCGACATGACCTTTGTCTGATGGCCGAAGCCGAAGACGTCATCAGTGATGTCGCTCGCCATGCCACCGGTTATGTCCAGCAGCTCTGGCAGCGCCGGCGTCACGCCGAGGGAGCGGCGCGGCCCGTTGCCCTGCAGGATGTCGCCGAACGCCTCGACCTGCTCGTCCACGCCGCGTTCGGCCGCAGCTACCCGCTGCGCATCGCCCAGTCGCCGGCACCGCCGACGCTGCTGGCGAAGCTCTTCAACCGCGTCGAACGCCCCTTTCTCGACGCGGCGGTGCCCGCCACCGACGGCGTGCACATCTGGCTGCCGGCGCATCTGGATCACACCGATTTCTCGCAGGCACTGCAGCGTTACCGCGTTCTCGTCCTGCAACAGGCCATGCGCGCCGACCGCGGCAGCGCCGCGCTCTGCCAGACGCTAGCGACGCCGCTGCAGCGCGGCCTGTACCTGCTGCTCGAAGCCTGGGCCGCGGATCGCCAGCTGCGCGAACGCTTGCCGGGCCTCACCGGGACGCTGATCGACTCGCGCCGCCGGGCCCTGCAGACGAGACCTTCGCTGGCGCGATTCTCGCCCACGCGCCAGCCGCTGGAGCGCTTCCTCCGCCAGATACTGCAGCAGGCCGATGACGGGGCGGTCGACGGGCTGCACGCGCCGGAGACTCCCGCCGACGCCCGGCGCCTGGCGCACAGACTGGCGCGCGAGCTGGGCACGGCCGGTGCCGCGACCGCGCCGGGCCAGCACGCGCTGCTGCTCGACCACTGGACCGGCGCGCTGTGGCCGAGCCCCGCCGAACCCGCAGAGGCGGGCGAGCGAGGCGGCGAGCCCGAGGCCGGCAGCGGGCAGCCACGAAGCGCAAGGCTGCCACGCCGGCCCGACGCGCGCGCCCCGAAGGAAGGCGAAGACGAACAGCAGGCCGATGGCGTCTGGATGGTGCAGCCCTCGCCACCGCTGGAACAGGCTGAAGACCCGATGGGCATGCAACGCCCCTCCGACCGCGACAAGGCCACCCCCGCGGAG
This sequence comes from Pseudomonas sp., assembly GCA_032064305.1. Taxonomy (GTDB): domain Bacteria; phylum Pseudomonadota; class Gammaproteobacteria; order Pseudomonadales; family Pseudomonadaceae; genus Stutzerimonas. The sequence continues at coordinate 71,783 of DAMBNU010000008.1, forward strand.
GAATACGCCGACGCGCTGTCCGAGCTCAACGAAGCGCGGCTGGTACTTGCCCCGGGCGCGCCGAAGGAAATCCTAATCGCCGACGACCCGCCGCTCGCCCGCGCCCACCAGCCGGGCAGCGAACCCGCGGACAGCGGCACGCGGCTCAGCTACCCGGAGTGGGACTGCATCGGCGGCTGCTACCGAACCCCCGGCGCCACCGTCCATCTGCTACCGGTGCCCCTCGGCCCCGCGCCCTGGGTGGCGCGTACGCTCGACTGCCACCGCGCGCTGCTGGTCACCATTCGCCGGCAGTTCGAGATGCTGCGCGCCCAGCGCGTACGCCTGCGCCGTCAGCTCGACGGCGATGAACTGGATCTGGATGCCTACATCGACGGCCTGGGCGCGGCCCGTGCGGGCCTGGACATGACCCAGGCGGTGTACCAGTCGCAGCGCACCGCGCGGCGCGACCTGGCGATCATGCTGCTGATCGACGCCAGCGGTTCCACCGACGGCTGGCTGTCGCACAACCGCCGCATCATCGACGTCGAGCGCGAGGCGCTGCTGCTGGTCTGCATGGCCCTGGAGGGCCTGGGCGCGCCCTACAGCGTGCAGACCTTTTCCGGCGAAGGGCCGTCGATGGTGACGCTGCGCAGCATCAAGGCTTTTGCCGAGCCCTATAGCGAGACCGTCGGCCTGCGCATTGCCGGGCTCGAGCCCGAACGCTACACGCGCGCGGGCGCCGCGATTCGCCACGCCAGCAGCCTGCTGATGGGCGAGCCCGCCGCGCACCGGCTACTGCTGCTGCTCTCCGACGGCAAGCCGAACGACGTCGATGCATACGAGGGCCGCTACGGCGTCGAGGACATGCGCCAGGCGGTCACCGAAGCCAAGCTGCAGGGCATCCAGCCCTTCTGCCTGACCATTGACCGCCAGGCGGCAAGCTACTTGCCGAAGGTTTTTGGGCCGCGGCAGTACGCGCTCCTGCCCAGGCCCGAGCTGTTGCCGACTGTGCTGCTGGACTGGCTGCGCCGGCTCATCGTGCAATAGCGGGTGCGGCCTCAGGTATCGGGCCGGTTCTGCGCGCGCAGCGCGTCGCGGATCTCGGTCAGCAGCAGTTCTTCCTTGCTGGGTGCCGGCGGCGCCGACGGGGCCTCGGCTTCTTTGCGCTTGAGGTGGTTGATGCCCTTGACCGCGAGGAAGATGGCGAAGGCAACGATGGTGAAGTCGAACACCGTCTGGATGAAGCGGCCGTAACTCAAGGTGACCGCTGGCGTATCGCCGACGGCCTGCTTGAGCACAATGGCCAGGTCGGAGAAGTCCACCCCGCCGATGAGCAGCCCCAGCGGCGGCGTCACCACGTCGGCGACGAACGACGACACGATTTTGGTGAACGCCGCGCCGATGATGATGCCCACGGCCATGTCCATAACGTTGCCGCGAACCGCGAAAGCCTTGAATTCGTTGAGCATACCCATCTGAGTGGTCCTTGTGGTCGGTGAAGGAAATACGCGCGAAACATCCGCCGTAGCGCTTCGACACCGTGCAGCATAGGTGGAGTTCAAGGCGCGGGCCAGACAGCATTCGCGACGAGCGGAAAGCCGCCCTGCGCGCCGCTTGATCGCGGTCAACAGGAATCAGCGGCGGCGCGGCTAAGGTACAGCTCCACCACCATCTGGAGCGATACCATGCACGTCGAACATCACCCCCTGGTCAAGGACTTCCCGGAAAAGCTCCAGCAACTGCACCAGCTTCGCCAGCAGGACCCGGCCTTTGCCCGCAAGGCTGAAACCTACGAAGCGCTGGACAAGCAAATCTGCCGAGTCGAAGACGGCGTCGAAATGCTCGATGACGAGGCACTCACGGCGCTCAAGCAAGAGCGTGTGGCACTGAAGGACGATATCGCCCGAGACCTCAAGCGCGCCGGCGGCAGCTGCTGCGGTGGCTGCTGCGGCTGACCGCGACCCGCGAACACCCCACCGCCCCCTTCACCGGGGGCTTTTTTTGGCTATGCGGTGAACGCTCGGGCGGCGCCCACGCCCGCTCAAAACAGTGCGCCGAACCGAAAGCCCGTACCGACCCAGGCGAACGCCACCGCTGTCAGCGTGATCAGCACGATGTGCACGCCGAGTTGCGGCAGGCGCTGGGCATCGAGCTTCGGGATCAGCGCCAGCCGGGCATGCACGCCCAGCGCCGCGGTAAAGCCCAGCAGCACCAGCTTGGCCTGCACCAGATGGGCGATCGGCGAATCGCCGAGCCACTGCGCAAATGGCAACCACTGCCCAGCCAGCCAGATGCCGGTGGCTATCTGCAGCAGCAGCGCCGGAATGCCGACCCGCTCGTAGAGCTGCTCGAACGCGCGTACCGGCTGGACGTCGCGTCGGCGCAACGCACCGGGCAACACGCTGAGTAGCAGCACCAGATGCCCCCCAACCCAAACGCTGGCGCCGAGAAGGTGCAAAAACAACACATGGCGCATGGTGCGACTCCTGTTCGATTTGTTGACAGTCTGGGGGCTTGCCGCGTGCTTGTGGCTGATGGCGATCAAGTCAGCCGTTATCATGCGACTCCCCCCATCCAAGCTGGAGTTCCCCATGGCCAAGGCCAAGCGCATGTATGGCTGCACCGAATGCGGCTCGACCTTTCCCAAATGGGCCGGCCAGTGCGGTGACTGCGGCGCCTGGAACACCCTGGTGGAAACGCTCATTGAGGGCGCTGCCCCGCCCTCGGGCCGTGCCGGCTGGGCCGGCGACCAGGCGAACATCAAGACACTGGCCGAGGTCAGCGTCGAGGAAGTGCCGCGCTTTTCCACCGCTTCCGGGGAGCTGGACCGGGTGCTGGGCGGCGGCCTGGTGGATGGCTCGGTGGTGCTGATCGGCGGCGACCCGGGCATCGGCAAGTCGACCATCCTGCTGCAAACCCTGTGCAACATCGCCCGGCAGTTTCCGGCGCTGTACGTCACGGGCGAGGAATCCCAGCAGCAGGTGGCGATGCGCGCCCGCCGCCTGGACCTGCCACAGGATCGCCTCAAGGTGATGACCGAGACGTGCATCGAATCGATCATCGCCACCGCGCGCCTGGAAAAACCCAAGGTCATGGTGATCGACTCGATCCAGACCATCTTCACCGAGCAATTGCAGTCGGCGCCCGGCGGCGTCGCCCAGGTGCGCGAAAGCGCGGCGCTGCTGGTGCGCTTCGCCAAGCAGAGCGGCACGGCCATCTTCCTCGTCGGTCATGTCACCAAGGAAGGCGCGCTGGCCGGTCCGCGCGTGCTCGAGCACATGGTCGACACCGTTCTGTATTTCGAGGGCGAATCCGACGGTCGCCTGCGCCTGTTGCGCGCGGTGAAAAACCGCTTCGGCGCGATCAACGAGCTGGGCGTGTTCGGCATGACCGACAAGGGGCTCAAGGAGGTCACCAACCCCTCGGCGATCTTTCTCACCCGCGCCCAGGAAGCGGTGCCCGGCAGCGTGGTGATGGCGACCTGGGAGGGCACCCGGCCGATGCTGGTGGAGGTGCAGGCGCTGGTCGATACCAGCCACATGGCCAACCCGCGCCGCGTCACCCTGGGCCTGGACCAGAACCGCCTGGCCATGCTGCTGGCGGTGTTGCACCGCCACGGCGGCATTCCCACTTACGACCAGGACGTGTTCATCAACGTGGTGGGCGGGGTTAAGGTGCTGGAGACGGCGTCGGACCTGGCGCTGATGGCCGCGGTGATTTCCAGCCTGCGCAACCGCCCGCTCGACACCGACCTGCTGGTGTTCGGTGAAGTCGGCCTGTCCGGGGAAATCCGCCCCGTACCCAGCGGCCAGGAACGCCTGAAAGAGGCGGCCAAGCACGGGTTCAAGCGCGCCATCGTGCCCAAGGGCAACGCGCCGAAGGAGGCCCCCGCCGGCCTGCAGGTCATCGCCGTGACGCGACTCGAACAGGCACTTGACGCGCTGTTCGAATAGCATCGCGCGTCAGGGCTCGCCGAGCGCCGCCAGTTCACGCTCGAGCAGCGCCTGATCACCCAGGTTGAGTTCTACCAGCCGTCGCAGGTGGCTGATCGAATCGACATCGATGTGCCGGCAGACCAGTCCGAGCAGGTCGCCCTCGCGGTGGGTCATCTCGACTTGCATGCCCACCTGGACATCGTCGGACAGGCTGATGTGCGCATCGATCGGCTGGCCCGGGTCGCCGTCCCAGTCCGGCGGGCAATGGACCAACAGGCCCTTCAGCGACAGGTCGTGCAACTGCACGGGCCAACGCCGCGGGCCTTGCACCAGCACCGTGTCGGCATCGAACTCGAAACGCTGGAAGCGCCGGCGTTCACTGCTTGATTCGTTCATCCGATCCACTCCTGAAGATTGTCTCTCACTATAGCCCCGCCCGGCGCCCGCCACTCAGAGCCAGCGCCTGACCTGCTGGCGGTAGCCTTGGTATTCATCGCCAAATAGCTGCGTCAACAGCCGCTCCTCGTGGACGATCACGGTGCGTTGCATGCACAGGATCAGCAGCGGCAATAGCAGCCAGGGCCAGAGGCTGCCGAGCAACAGGCCGATCCCGCAGTAGACCAGGGCGTCAGCCAGGTAGATGGGGTTGCGCGAGTATCGGAACGGGCCGCGCTGCAGCAAGCGGCGCGGCTGGCCGTAGGGGTTGATGGTGGTGCGGTGGCGATACATTTCCAACGCTGCCCAGACCATCAGCGCCAGCCCCAGCAGGATCACCGCCCAGCCGGCGGCGCGCACTGCCAGCGGCGCCGGCAGCGGCAGCGGCAGGAGCCGTTCCAGTCCCCAGGCGCTGCCGATGAACGCCAGGTAGACCAGCGGCGGCGGTGGGATCAGCGCGGAGCGGGTGGTACTCATGAATGGGCTCCTTCGAGGATGACGGCTCGGCCGGATAGTCTGCCTCATCCTACGGAAACCGCCGCAATCCGGGTATCGCGAAGCGACCTGCCGGCCGGCTCAGTGCTGCCCGGGCAGCCAGCCATGCACCATGGCGTGCTTCATCAGGTCGGCCGGGCGGTCGATGTCGAGCTTGCGGCGGATGCTCAGGCGATGGGTTTCCACGGTGCGGACGCTGATCTTCAGCGCGCGGGCCATCGCCTTGTTGTTGTGCCCCTGCGCCAGCATCAGCAACACTTCGCGCTCGCGGGGCGTCAGCTCGCGCTCCTCGGCGCCCCGGATGCTCAGCTTTTCAGCAACGCCTTCGCTGTAGTAGGTGCCGCCCGCGGCGATCGCCTCGATGGCAGTGATGATTTCGCGCGAAGGCGCATCCTTCAGCACGTAGCCGCAGGCGCCGACCTTCACCGAGGTGCTCACGTATTCCTGGTTGTCATACATGCTCAGGATCAGCACGCGGATGTGCGGGAACCGCTCGCGCAGCGCCTGGGTCAATTCGAGCCCGTTGACGTCCTTCAGGCCGATGTCCATCAGCACCACATCGGCCGTCACCCGTTCGAGCAGTTCCAGCGCCTCGGCACCGCTGCCGGCCTCGCCCACCACGTCCAGCTCGGGCACCGCCATCAGCAGCGCGCGGATGCCATCGCGCACCAGCGCATGGTCGTCGATCAGTACCACCTTGATGCCTGCCTGCGGGTTCATGAGCGCCCCTCTTGTTGTTGGATTGTCGCCACGTCAGCCGGCCCTTAACGGCAGGGTCACGTCCAGTTCGGTGCCGCCGGCGGCGGACAGCAGGTTGAAGCGTCCGCCGAAATGCTCGACCCGCTCGCGTATGTTGCGCAAGCCGATGCCGCCGCCCGGCAGGCTGTCGAGCCGGCGCGGATTGAAGCCGACGCCGTCGTCCCGGACCCGCAGCCGCACCCTTGCCGCGTCGCCCTCGAGGCTGATGTGCACCGCCTGGGCTTCGGCGTGGCGCTCGATATTGGTCAGCGCCTCCTGCAGCACCCGGTACAGCGCCACCGCCACCGCATCGTCGAGCAGGTCGTCGCCGAGCCGGTTGCTGTATAGCATCTTCAACCCGCTGCGCTGCTCGAACTCCGACACAAGCTGGCCAATCGCCGCGGGCAGCCCCAGGGTGTCGAGCAGCGACGGGTGCAGGTCGTGCGAAATCCGCCTGACTTCGCCGATTGCCCCGGCCAGCCGCTCGACGCCGCTGTCCAGCGTCGCCAGCGCCCGGGGATTGCCGCTGGCCAGCTCATGGCTGGCGAGCTCGAACTGGAACTTGATCGACACCAGCAGCTGGCTGATGCCGTCGTGCAGCTCGCGCGAGACGCGGGTCCGCTCTTCGTCCTGCAGGCTGACGATCCGCTGGGTCAGCAGTTGCAACTTGCGGTCGGCCAGGCGCCGCTCGCTGACGTTGAGCGTCAGGCCGCTGGCGAACACCAGCAGCACCGCCACCAGCGCGACCCCGGCGATCGCCAGCATGGTGGTGTGGATACCGCTCGACACCTCGGTGCGCACCTTCTGGATGGCCTGCTCGACATCCTCGAGGTAGATCCCGGTGCCAAGCATCCAGCCCCAGCGATCGAGCATCACCACGTAGGCGAGCTTGTCGGCAAACTGGCCGGTCGAGGGCTTCTGCCAGGCATAACGCTGGAAACCGCTGCCGCTTTCCGCGCTGCGCATCAGCGCCTGGATCACCTTCAGGCCGTTGGGGTCGGTCATTTCCCAGAGGTTCTGGCCGACCAGCTCGCGCTGGCGGGGGTGCATCAGGTTCAGGCCGCTGCGGTCGTAGACGAAGAAATAGCCATCGCTGCCGAAACTGAAGCGCCCCAACGCGGCGAGCACCTTCTGCTTGGTCTCTTCATCGTCCAGACCGCTGTCGTAGAGCGGCGCGATGGTGCTCAGCGCCATTTCCACGTAGTTCTTCAGTTCGGCCTGCTTGCTGGCCAGAATGCTGCTCTCGATGAGCTGCGCCTGCTGTTCGCCGAGGCGCTGGTTCTGCACCAGCACGAGCGCGCAGACCACCGCCACGGCCAGCAGCAGCGGCAGGATGCTGAGTGCGGCGATCTTGTGCTTGAGCTGCATCGCACCTCTCCGGGGGCCCGAGTCCGGGCGGCTGGGGACAGCACGTTAACCCAGCCGGCGCAGGACGCCCAGCACCGGCTGGCCCTTCGCTATCGCTGAAAGGCGACCGGTCCTGACATGAAAAAGCCCGGCAATTGCCGGGCTTTAGCGTGCTGCACTGGGCGTGACCCTTAGCGGCCGTATACCGGGAACTTGGCGCAGACGGCCTCGACCTTGGCACGCACCGCTTCGATTACCGACTCGTCGCCCATGTTGTCGAGGATGTCGCAGATCCAGCCGGCCAGGTCACGGCACTCGGTCTCGCCGAAGCCACGGGTAGTGACGGCCGGCGTACCGATGCGCAGACCGGAGGTGACGAACGGGGAACGCGGGTCGTTCGGAACGCTGTTCTTGTTAACGGTGATGTGCGCGTTGCCGAGGGCCGCGTCAGCGTCCTTACCGGTGATGTCCTGCTTGATCAGGCTGAGCAGGAACAGGTGGTTCTGTGTGCCACCGGACACCACGTCGAAGCCGCGCTGGATGAACACCTCGGCCATAGCCTGGGCATTCTTCACCACCTGCTGCTGGTAGGCCTTGAACTCGGGCTGCAGCGCTTCCTTGAAGCACACCGCCTTGGCGGCGATGACGTGCTCCAACGGGCCGCCCTGGGCGCCGGGGAAAACGGCAGAGTTCAGCTTCTTCTCGATCTCGGCATTGCCACGCGCCAGGATCAGGCCGCCGCGCGGGCCACGCAGGGTCTTGTGGGTGGTGGTGGTGACGACGTCAGCGAAGGGCACCGGGTTCGGGTAGACGCCCGCGGCAACCAGGCCGGCGACATGCGCCATGTCGACGAACAGGTAGGCACCGAGCTTGTCGGCGATGGCGCGGAAACGAGCGAAATCCAGCACCTGCGAATAGGCGGAGAAACCGGCGACGATCATCTTCGGCTTGTGCTCGACGGCCAGGCGCTCGACTTCGTCGTAGTCGATCAGGCCCTGGTCGTTGATACCGTACTGCACGGCGTTGTACAGCTTGCCGGAGGAGGACACGCTGGCGCCGTGGGTCAGGTGTCCACCGTGGGCCAGGCTCATGCCGAGAATGGTGTCGCCGGCGTTGAGCAGGGCCAGATAGACGGCGCTGTTGGCCTGGGAGCCCGCGTGCGGCTGGACGTTGGCGTAATCGGCGCCGAACAGCTGCTTGGCGCGGTCGATGGCCAGCTGCTCGACCACGTCGACGTGCTCGCAACCACCGTAGTAGCGCTTGCCCGGATAGCCTTCGGCGTACTTGTTGGTCAGCACCGAGCCCTGGGCTTCCATCACCGCCGGGCTGGTGTAGTTCTCCGAGGCGATCAGCTCGATGTGGTCTTCCTGACGCTTGGCTTCCTGCTCCATGGCAGCGAAGAGATCGGCGTCGTACTTGGCGAGGGTCAAATCACGGCTGAACATGGCAGTCCCCTGAGAATCAGCTGGCGGTAGTAAAGAGAGGCGCGGATTCTACCCTATCCACCGGAAAGGCGGGTATGAGGGTTGGTCATGTGCAGCATGAGCGGCCGAGAAGCGAAACACGACAACGGCGTCGGAGGCGTCAGGCGTCAGGCGTCCCGCTTCCAGCCTGCATCCTCCAGCGATGTTATCGATCGCCTGTTCTGGTCGCGGCGAGCCTGTCGGCCGGCAGCGGTCGCCCGAGCAGAAAGCCCTGCACCTCGTCGCAGCCATGCTCGCGCAGGAAGGCCAGCTGGGCGGCATTCTCGACCCCTTCGGCGATGACCGACAGGCCGAGGCTGTGCGCCATGGCAATGATCGCCCGGGCGATCTGCGTGTCCTGCTCGCCGCTGGGCAGCCCGTCGACGAAGCTGCGGTCGATCTTTAGTACGTCGATGGGGAACTGCTTGAGGTAGTTCAGCGAGGAATAGCCGGTGCCGAAGTCGTCGATGGCGATCGACGGCCCGAGCCGCTTGAGCGACTCGAGCATGCGCAGCGCCGCACCGACGTCCTGCATCAGGATGCTCTCGGTCAGCTCCAGTTCCAGCCGTTCGGGCGGGATGCCGCTATCCGCCAGCCGCGCGACGATGCGCTCGGCCAGCCGGCCATCGGCGAACTGGCGGGCGGACAGGTTCACCGCGACCTTGGGCACCCGGACACCCGCGCGGTCCCAGGCCTGGAGCTGCCGGCAGGCCTCGCCGAGCACCCAGTCGCCTACCTCCACCACCAGCCCCAGTTCCTCCAGCGCAGGAATGAACGCACAGGGTGGCACCAACCCGCGGGTCGGGTGCTGCCAGCGCAGCAACGCCTCGACGCCGGTCAGGCTGCAGCCGTCGGCGCGGAACTGCGGTTGGTAATGCAGGATGAACTGCTGCTGCTCAAGGGCATGGCGCAGGTCGCTCTCCAGCTCCAGGCGCTCCAGGGCGCAAGCGTTCATCTCCGCCTGGTAGAACTGGAAGTTGTTCTTGCCGCGCTCCTTGGCGTGATACATGGCGGTGTCGGCGTTTTTCATCAGCTGGCTGATGTCGTCGCCGTCCTGCGGACTAAGCGCAATGCCGATGCTGGCAGTGACGAAGAACTCGCGCCCGGACAGCACGAAGGGCTCGGTCAGGCTGGCCAGGATGCGTTCGGCGACATGGATCGCCCGGTTCAGCGCCGCGCCGCGGTCATTGCCGGGGCGCAGCAGAAAGGTGAACTCGTCGCCACCCATGCGGGCCACCGTTTCGTCGGCCTCGACACAGGTTTCCAGGCGCCGCGCGACGTCCTTGAGCATGTGGTCGCCGGCCGCGTGGCCGAGCGAATCATTGATCGGCTTGAAGCGGTCAAGGTCCAGGAACATCAGCACCACCCACTGCCCACGGCGCGCCGCCAGCTGCAGGCTGGCGTGCAGACGATCCTGGAACAGGGTGCGATTGGGCAACTGGGTCAGGCCATCGTAGTAGGCCAGGCGATGGATGCGCTTCTCGCTGGCCTTGCGCTCGCTCATGTCGCTGAAGAAGCAGACGTAGCTGACCAGCGCGTTGTCGGCGTCGCGCACCGCCGTGATGCCGATCCAACAGGGGTAGACCTCGCCGCCCTTGCGTTTGAGCCAGAGCTCGCCTTCCCAGGTGCCGGTGCTGACGATCTGCTCGCGCACGAAGGTCATCTGGTTGGCCTTCTGGCGATCGGCACTGAGCGTGGTCGGCAGCTTGCCGAGAATGTCGTCGACGTCGTAACCGGTGATGCGCTGGAACGCGGCGTTGACCTGCACGATGCGACCGTCCGGGTCGGTCACCACGATGGCCGCGGTGGAATGGTCGAATACCGTCGCCGCGCGCCGCAACGCCTGCTGGGCCTGGCGCTGCTGGGTGATGTCGCGGCCGATGCACAGGGCGCCGTCGAAGCGGTTTTGCTCGTTCCAGATCAGCATGATCCGCAGCTCGATGGCCACCGCACGCCCGTCCGCAGCCTGGCAGTCAAAGTACAGGGTCTCGCCCTGCAGGCTCTGCCCCAGTTCGGCCAGCGCGACCGGGTTGGCCGAGGCCTTGCGCACCCGCCGCATCAGGTCGTAGAAGCGCGTGCGCTGGCTTGGCCTGACGACGACGCCGTCGAGTCCGTGGCGCATGGTCCATTCGGGGCTATAGCCGAGCACCTGCTGGATGGACGGCCCGACGTAGTCGATGTGCACCGCGCTGTCGGTGGTGAAGATCACGTCCTGCAGGCTGCCAGCGAGCAGCCGGTAGCGCCGCTCGCTGTCTCGCAGCGACTGGCTGTGCTGGATGCTGCTGGTGACGTCGCGCGCCACACCGATCAGCCGCCAGATCCGGCCCTGCTCGTCGCGTGACAGTACGCGTTCGCACAGGCTGAACCAGCGCCAGCTGCCGTCGTGGTGACGCCAGCGCAGCAGCGCTTCCTGGCCGGTGCCTTCGCGCATCGAGCCACGCAGGGCGAGCAGTCGCCAGATGTATTCCTGGTCGTCGGGGTGGCTGATGCGCTGCCAGAACAGGTTGCCGTCCTCGCCGCGCTCGGCCGCGCTGTAGCCCAGCCGGTCGGCCAGGTTGTTGTTGCTGAACAGCAGCTTGCCGCTCTGGATGTCTTGCACATAGAGCGTTTCGGGCACCGCGCGCAGCACGTCCGACCAGAATCGCTCCCGCTCGGCCAGCGCCGTGTGGGCCTGCTGCTCGCCGGTGATGTCGCGCAGCACCCAGACAAAGCCGGAGGCGGGCGCACCGGCAGCCAGCCGCAACGCCCGCCGGCTCATCGAATAGAGGCGCCGCTCGCCGTTCTGCAGCAGGCTAACCGGCTCGAGGTCGAGGTCCGCCGGCTCGAGATCGGCGGCCAGGGCGCCGGCGTCGAAACCGGGCAACAGGTCTTGCAGCCGGTAACACGCCACGTCGCGACGCGACAGGCCGAACAGGCGGCCGGCCTGCGCATTGAGGTAGCGCAGGCGCCCGTCGAACCCGCTGATCAGGATGTGCTCCTCGATCACCGCCAGGGCGCTCAGGGAATAGCGCATGGCGTACCAGCGCTGCAGGAAACGCCGCGGCAACACCCGGTGCAGGGCCTGGCGCAGCAGCGAACGGGCGAGGCCAGCAGGGCCGTCGCGGTGCTGCGGCGCGGCGTCAGAGTGGATATCGGTCAAACCGGTCGGCCCCCTTTCAAGCGGCGGAACACGCCGTACAGCCAAGGCATGGACTGACGGCAAGGATGCCTGCCGATAAAGCAAAAGGCCATTACCGCTCAGCCCCGTCCTGGTTTGCCCTGCCACCGCCATTCCGGTAGCTTTGCCGGACTGTTTTGACCGGTCTCTGGCGACCGCGTCGATCCGCTCCCTTCTTATTCTCTTTCGTCACGGGCATTCGTCTCCATGGCTCAATACGTCTATACCATGCATCGGCTCGGCAAGGTCGTTCCGCCGAAGCGCGAAATCCTCAAGAACATCTCTCTGTCGTTCTTTCCCGGCGCCAAGATCGGCGTGCTCGGCCTCAACGGCTCGGGCAAGTCCACCCTGTTGAAGATCATGGCGGGTGTCGACACCGAATTCGACGGCGAAGCGCGGGCGATGCCCGAGCTGAATGTCGGCTACCTCCCGCAGGAGCCCGAGCTCGATCCGAACAAGACCGTGCGCGAAGTCGTCGAGGAAGCCGTCAGCAGCATCAAGGACGCCCAGGCGCGGCTGGACGAGGTCTACGCGGCCTACGCTGAACCAGACGCCGATTTCGACAAGCTGGCTGCCGAACAGGCCAAGCTCGAAGCCATCCTCCAGGCCAGCGATGGTCACAACCTCGAGCGCCAGCTGGAAGTCGCTGCCGATGCCCTGCGCCTGCCACCGTGGGAGGCCAAGGTCGAGCACCTGTCCGGCGGCGAAAAGCGCCGCGTGGCACTGTGCCGCCTGCTGCTGTCCGCCCCGGACATGCTGCTGCTGGACGAACCGACCAACCACCTGGACGCCGACTCGGTGGCCTGGCTGGAGCACTTCCTTCACGACTTCCCCGGCACTGTGGTGGCGATCACCCACGACCGCTACTTCCTCGACAACGTCGCCGGCTGGATCCTCGAACTCGACCGTGGCCAGGGCATCCCTTACGAGGGCAACTACTCCGGCTGGCTGGAAGCCAAATCCAACCGCCTGGCGCAGGAATCCAAGCAGCAGTCGGCCCATGAAAAGGCCATGAAGGAAGAACTGGAGTGGGTGCGCAAGGGTGCCAAGGCCCGTCAGGCCAAGTCCAAGGCACGCCTGCAGCGCTTCGAGGAACTGCAGTCGCAGGAATTCCAGAAGCGCAGCGAAACCAACGAGATCTACATTCCCGCCGGCCCGCGCCTGGGCGACAAAGTCATCGATTTCAAGAACGTGACCAAGGGCTACGGCGACCGCGTGCTGATCGAGGACCTGTCATTCAGCATGCCCAAGGGCGCCATCGTCGGCGTGATCGGCGGCAACGGCGCGGGCAAGTCGACCCTGTTCCGCATGATCATGGGCAAGGAGCAGCCGGATTCGGGCAGCATCGAGATCGGCGACACGGTGCAGGTGGCCTGTGTCGACCAGAGCCGAGATGATCTCGATGGCAGCAAGTCCGTCTGGGAAGCGGTATCCGACGGTGCCGACATGATCCGTATCGGCAACTATGAAGTGCCGTCGCGCACCTACGTGGGGCGCTTCAACTTCAAGGGCGGCGACCAGCAGAAGTTCGTCAAGGACCTGTCTGGCGGTGAACGTGGCCGACTGCACCTGGCGCTGACCCTCAAGGAAGGCGCCAACGTGCTGTTGCTCGACGAACCGTCCAACGACCTCGACGTGGAAACCCTGCGCTCGCTGGAGGAGGCGCTGCTGGACTTCCCCGGCGCCGCCGTCGTGATATCCCACGACCGCTGGTTCCTCGACCGCGTTGCCACGCACATCCTGTCGTACGAGGACGACGGCCAGATCATCTTCTTCGAAGGCAACTACACCGAGTACGAAGCCGACCGCAAGAAGCGCCTGGGCGACGCCGCCTCCCAGCCACACCGGGTCAAGTACAAGAAACTCGCGCAGTAACTGCAACCAAGAACGGGGCCGAAAGGCTCCGTTTTCATGTAATAAAACCGACGCTGGTGGCAATTGGCCCGTTAACGGATAATCGCGCCCCTCAAAGCCCGCACGCCTAGTGCGGATTCAGCAGCACACTGCGACGGCAAAGGGCAGGCACCGAACATGGCGGCACTGGGTTTACGCGGCAAGTCGTTACTGGCGCTTTTGCTGACGTTCATTCTGGCTATCGGTGTGACGGCCCTTGTAGGCCGTGAAGCCCTGCAAGGGGTACAGCACCGCTTCGGCGAGGCCTACGCGCGCAACGTGGTGCAGCTCAACCGCGAACGCCTGTTTGCGCCGGTCACCCGGGAGCTGGCACTGGCCCAGCGACTCGCCGAATCGCAGATCACCCGCGCCTGGCTGCTCGATGAGCAAGACCCAGCCAAACGTGCGTTGTTCTTCCGCGAGGCCGCCGGCTACCAGCGCGCCCTGGGCGATCATTCCTATTTCGCCGCCTCGGCCGCCAGCCAGCGCTACTACTCCAATGGCGACCAGCAACCAGCCAGCGAGGCACCGCGCTACCAGATGCAGCCCGATGCGCCGGCCGACGAATGGTTCTACGTCACGCTGCGCTCGGAAGCGCCCTACCACCTCAACGTCGACCGCTCGGCGGTGACCGGCGACCTGAAGATCTGGTTCAACATCGTGGTGCGCGACGGCGCGCGCGCGCTCGGCATCGTCGGCTCGGGCATCAGCCTGAAAGCCTTTGTCACCCAGTTCATCGAGCAAGACCAGGCCGGTGTCGAGTCGATGGTCCTCGACAGCCAGGGCTCGATCCTGGTCCACCCCAATCCGAACCTGGTCACGCTCAACGCCGACACCTCCCAGGGTCGCTCGCTGTCCACCAGTCTGCTGGGCCTGGTCGAGGGCATCGACCAGGCCCAGGCGCTACGCCAGGCAATGACCTACAGCCGCGAACACCCGGGCGATACCGCCACGCTGGAGGCAACGCTCGACGGTCAACCCCGGCTGTTGGCCCTGAACTGGATCCCCGAGCTGCAATGGTTCGTCGCCAGTGCCGTGGACCTGCGCACCGCCCAGGTGATCGAGCTCAAGCCCCTGCTGCCAGCGATCGGCGCGGTGCTGCTGCTGTTCTTGCTGCTGATCGTCGCCGGCGCCTGGCTGGTCGACCGCCGCGTGCTGGCGCCGCTCAGGCAATTGCGCAAGAGCGCCCAGGCGATTGCCGCCGGGCATTACAACGCCCCGCTGCCCGTCGACCGGGACGACGAGATCGGCGAGCTCAGCGCCGCGTTTCGCTCCATGGCGCAGAAGATCCGCAGCCACACCCGCGAACTGGAAAGCCGGGTCAGCGAGCGCACCCGTGCACTGCAACAGGCCAACCGCGACATGGCCGCCGCACACAAGAAGATCGACGATTCCATCGACTACGCCAGCCTTATCCAGCACGCCATCCTGCCCAAACGCCAGCTGGTGGCCGACCTCGATGAGCGCCACGCCGTGCTCTGGCACCCGCGCGATGTGGTCGGCGGCGACTTCTACGTCTACCGCGCGACGCCCCAGGGCTGCCTGCTCGGCGTGGTCGACTGCGCCGGCCATGGCGTGCCTGGCGCGCTGATGACCATGCTCGCCCACGCCGCCATCGAGCAGGCCATCGCCGACGCCGGGCTGCACGACCCCGCCGCCATCCTCGCCCGCACCGATGGCATCGTGCGGCGCATGTTGCGCGACGACAGCACACAGCATGCGCTGGCAACCAACATGGACGTGGGCCTGGCGTATGTCGACTTCGCGCGCCGCCAGGTGGTCTATGCCGGTGCCAAGATCGCCCTCTACTTCAGCGATGGCGACACCCTCGACGAACTGCCTGCCGGCCGCCGGGCCATCGGCGACCGCCGCGTCGGCGAGTACTGCAATGCCGAGATCGCGCTGCAGCCCGGGCGCACCTTCTACCTCGCCACCGATGGTTTCCTCGACCAGGCCGGCGGCGAGCTAGGCTATGGCTTCGGGAACAGTCGCTTCGCCGAGATGATCCTGCGCCACGCCCGCCTGCCGCTGGCGGAACAGGGCGCAGCGTTCAAAGCCACCCTGGACGAGTACCAGGGCGATTACCCTCAGCGTGACGACATCACGATGCTGTGTTTCCGTTTCGATTGAGCGCCATCCACCGGAGTCGAGTTGCCCCATGGAAACCCTTGACCTGTTCGCCATGCGCGAAAGCTACAACCGACAGCAGATCATGCTCTGCTTCAACGGCCCGATCTCGCGCAGCCTGATCGAGGAAATCGGCAACGCGCTGCGCAACTACCTGGCCGCCGACCATGCCAACCCCTCGTCGGCCATGGACGTGTTCGCCGTCTACATCGAGATGACGCAGAATATCCGCCACTACGCCAAGGTCCGAAATTGGGCCGACCAAGAAGCCGGTGCCACGGTGGTCGTGGCCCGCAACGATGACGACGGCCGCTACGTCGTCTCGGCCGGGAACCTGATCGAAACCGCCGATGGCGAGGCACTGATGGCCACCATCGAAGAACTGGCGAGCCTGGACAAGGTCCAGCTCAAGGCCAGGTACAAAGAACAATTGCGCAAACCGCGCGAAGACAACACCGTCAGCGGTGCGGGACTGGGGCTGATCGATATCGCCCGCAAGTCCAGCGAACCGCTGAAGGCTTCGCTGCAAACCGTGGCCAACGGCCGCTCGTTCATCAGCCTGAGCGCGGTCATCTGACTTATTCGAGTTCCAATCGCACATGAATGATTTCTCTATCGCCGGCAGCCAGTCCTCCCCCGCCATCCAGTCCGACTGGGCGAACGGCGTCCTCGCCATGCAGGGCGACTCCTACCCGGAAAACTCCTACGAACTGTTCCACCAGGTCATCGACTGGATCGAGCGCTACCTGGCCGAAGCGGGCCAGCCGTTGCGCCTCGAGCTTCACCTGTTGTACCTGAACACCAGCAGCATCAAGGCCATGATGGATATCTTCGATCTGCTCGAAGCCGCCCACCAGGAAGGCAAGCCGGTGGCAGTGAACTGGCATTACGACCGACGCAATGAGCGCGTGGTGGAGCTGGCTGAAGAATTCAAGGAAGACTGCACCTTTCCTTTCATGATCCTCAGCGACGACTAGAAGGTCCTTATGCGCGGGCACAATCCGCTGGAAACCCAGGTGGTGGAGTCGCTGGGCGACCCACAGAACCAGGACAACCCCCTGCACGATACGCTGCGCCAGCTGTGGGAAGCGCACCACAACCTGCTCAACCGCATCGAGCGGATTGCCCGGGTTTCCGATGGCTACCAGAGCATCGTCCGTGAGCGGGAAATGAGCCTGTCGGCGCGATTCGACAAACAGCTTCGCCAGCTCGAGAAGGTCGCGAGGATATCCGACCGCTACCAGACGATGATGCGCGACCTGAACATTGCCCTGCGCGAAGCCTCGACCCACGATGCCTTGACCGGCATCGCCAACCGCCGGCTGCTCACCGAACGCCTGCGCGAGGAGTCCGAACGCGCCAAACGCTATGCGCGCCCCCTGTGCGTGGTCATGGTCGACATCGACCGGTTCAAGGTCATCAACGACGAGCACGGCCACGAGGTTGGCGACAACGTGCTGATGGAAGTGGTGCGCGTGATGGAAGCCGAGATCCGTGAGCACGACCTCTGCGGCCGCTGGGGTGGCGAGGAATTCCTCCTGCTGATGCCGGAGACCTCGACCGAAAGCGCAGTGCGCATCATGGAGCGGCTACGTCAGGCGGTGGCCAACCTGCGTGTGCGCATCAACGACGAGGCACTGTCGGTCACGGTGAGCCTGGGCATGGCCGAGCTGCGCGCTGACGAAAATTATTCCAGCGCCATCAACCGCGCCGACGTCGCCCTGCTGCGAGCCAAACGTAACGGCCGCGACCGCTACGAACTGGCGGACTGACACCCCGCTTCGCCAGCAAGCTGGCTCCTACAAATGACAAAGCCAACCGGGCATTGGCAGGTGCGCACCGAAACCAACCCGCGCCGACGCCGCTTTTCGCGCCCTGGAGTCCTTGTGCGCGGTTGCTTTCGCCCTCCTTCGCTCTTGTAGGAGCGAGCTTGCTCGCGAGCAGACCACTCCCCCGCTTCGCCAGCAAGCTCGCTCCCGCGAATGACAAAAAACCAACCGGGTATTCGCTGAAACGGCTCCAGGCTGGCGGACACAGGTGCAACTTACTGCGCTTTACCCATCGCCCGCTTAGGCCTACCAATAATTTTCCACCGCCACCTGTCCCGGCCGCCGGGTCAGACTCAGGTTGAGGTCGCGCGCCTTCAGCAGGGTGCGGGTGTCCTCGATCATCTGGGGATTGCCGCAGAGCATGATGCGCGAATGCTCCGGTTCCAGCGCCAAATCGGCCGCGCGCTCCAGTTCACCGGTCTCGATCAGCGTGGTGATGCGCCCATGCAACGCACCTTGTACCTGCTCGCGGGTGACCACCGGCAGGTAGGTCAGCTTCGAACCGAGCCCCTCCAGGTAATCACGTCCCGGCAGGTCGTGAATCAGTTGCTGATACGCCAGTTCCGACGCGGTGCGCGCGCTGTAGACCAGGATGATGCGTTCGAAGCGCTGCCACACCTCGAAGTCTTGCAGGATCGACAGGAACGGCGCCAAGCCGGTGCCGGTGCCCAACAACCAGAGATCACGGCCGTCGACGAAGCGGTCGAGCGTCAGGAAGCCGAACGCCTGCTTGTCCACCAGCAGCTCGTCGCCGGGCCGCAGTCGGCTTAGCTCGCTGGTAAATTCGCCGTCCGGCACCACAATGGAAAAGAAATCGAGAAACTCATCGTGGGGCGCCGAGACCATCGAGTAGGCACGCCAGACAATGCTGCCACTGGGCTTGCGCACGCCGAGGCGGGCGAACTGGCCGGCGGTGAACCGAAACCCGGGATCGCGCGTGGTGCGCAGGGTGAACAGGTTGGGCGTCAAGGTCTGCACGTCGAGCAGACGCTGGCGGGTGAACTTCTCTTCGCTGACGGTCATACTTCGCTCCCTTCGCAACTATCTTTGGGTTGAAGGTCAATCAGGCCGCAGGCACTGGCGATGCAAGCCGTGCGGCGACCAAGACACGCCATGGCCAGACCGGCCGATGCGCATCCGCTCGACTTCGCATGCGGCGCAGCCAGGGTTGCGCTTCCGGTCGGCCTGAACCCTTGATACTCCATTCCGACGCCCACAAACACCGCCAGTTCTTATGCCTATTCTCGAATCGCCCTATGCCCGCCTTGACCTGGTCCGCCAGCCCGAGCAGCCCAACGAGCCGCTGCAGGCCTTCGATGCCGCCGACGAGTACCTGCTGACCCAGCTGCATGAGCAGCAACTGCCGGCTGGCAGCCGCGTGCTGATTCTCAACGACAGCTTCGGCGCGCTGGCCTGTTCCCTCGCGCAGCAGGCCAGCGTCACCAGCAGCGGGGATTCGCACCTGGCGTACCTGGCGCTGGAGCAGAACCTGCAGCGTAACGGACTAGCTGCAGGCAGCGTGATCTTCGTCCCCGCCAGCGAAGCCGCCCTGGGCCCCTTCGACCGCGTGCTGATCCGGGTTCCCAAGACCCTCGCTCTGCTGGAAGAGCAGCTGATTCGCCTGCATGGCCAGCTGGCACCCGGTGCGCAGGTGATCGCCGCCGCCATGATCAAGCACCTGCCGCGTGCCGCTGGCGACCTGCTGGAACAATACATCGGCCCGGTGCAAGCCTCGCTGGCGGTGAAAAAGGCGCGCCTGCTGACTGCAACGCCGGTCGAGAAAGCCGCTCCCGTCTCGCCCTACCCGACCCGCTACCGGCTCGATCAGCCGGCTATCGAACTGCTCAATCACGCCAATCTGTTCTGCCGCGAAGACCTGGACATCGGCACCCGGGCCTTTTTGCCGCATCTGCCCAAGGCGCTCGGTAGCCTGCGCGTGGCCGACCTGGGTTGCGGCAACGGCGTGCTCGGCATCGTCTATGCGCTGGGCAATCGGCAGGCCGAGATGACCCTGGTCGACGAAAGTTACATGGCGGTGCAGTCGGCGCGGGAGAACTGGCAGGCCATCCTCGGCGAGCGGCCGGCCGCCATTCGCGCCGGCGATGGCCTGGCCGAGCAGCCGCCGGCCTCGCTGGATCTGGTGCTGTGCAACCCGCCCTTTCACCAGCAGCAGGTGGTCGGCGACTTCCTTGCCTGGCGCATGTTCACCCAGGCCAAGACGGCCCTCGCCAAGGGCGGCGAGTTGTGGATCGTCGGCAACCGCCACCTCGGCTATCACCTAAAGCTCAAGCGGCTTTTCGGCAAGGTCGAACAGGTCGCGGCGACACCCAAGTTCGTCATCCTGCGGGCGATCAAGCCATGAGCGAAGCACCGGTTCGGCTGAGCATCCAGCAGTTCGCGGCACGCACCGGGCTGTCCGCCGACACGCTGCGCTATTACGAGAAGATCGGCCTGCTGCGCCACGTGGCCCGCGACGCCAGTGGCTTTCGCGTCTACGGCCCGCGCGATCTCGAGTGGGTGGCCTTCGTCCTGCGCCTGAAGGACACAGGAATGCCGCTGGAGGACATCACCCGCTACGCCGACCTGCGCGAACAGGGCGAGACGACGCTCGCGGCGCGCCAGGCCCTGCTCGAAGCCCATGCCGCCAGGCTGCAGGCGCGCCTGCAACGGGACCAGGAACACCTCGACGCGCTGCAGGCGAAGATCGAGCTGTACCGCCGGCAAACAATCGCTTGACCTGGAGTTGACTCCAACCCGCAGGCTTTCCTCTACCCAATCGAGAGGAACCTCCCATGTCTGCAACGACCCGCTACACCGAAGGCCTGGCCAAGCTCGAAGAAATCGACGGCGAGGCCGGCCGCAAGGTCATCGACAGCCTGCACGCCATCGCCCCGGACCTGGCGCGCTACGTCATCGAGTTTCCCTTCGGCGATATCTACCAGCGCCCCGGTCTGGATCTGCCGCAACGCGAACTCGCTACCGTCGCCGCGCTCACCACGCTCGGGCACTACCAGCCGCAACTGGCGGTACATATCCACGGCGCGCTAAACGTCGGCTGCACGCCGCAGCAGGTGATCGAGGTGATCATCCAGATGGCCGTCTATGCCGGCTTTCCCGCCGCGCTGAACGGCATGATGACGGCCAAGGCGGTGTTCACCAAGCGTGGGGTATTGCCCGGCGCCGCGGCCGACAGCTGAAGGAACCGGCGGCGTTTAGGCCAGTACCGGTGGGCCTGAAGCGGAGCGCCACCCGCCCTTTCCTACGGGTTAATCCAGGTCCCGATGCAACTGGTCGCGGTCTCTCAGCGTCGGGAACAGCTTCATCCAGGCGCCGGTGATGAGCAGCGTGCCGACACCGCCAATCACCACCGCCGGGACGGTACCGAACCAGTGGGCCGTCAGGCCGGACTCGAACTCGCCAAGCTGGTTCGAGGCGCCGATGAACAGGCCATTGACCGCGCTGACCCGGCCCCGCATGGCATCCGGCGTTTCCAGCTGCACGAAGGCGCCGCGGATGACCATGCTGATCATGTCCGCCGCGCCGAGCACCACCAATACGCCCAACGACAGCCAGAACGAGGTGGACAGGCCGAAGGCGATGGTCGCCAGGCCGAACACCCTGACGGCGGCGAACATGACCCGGCCGACCCGACGGTTGATCGGATGGCGCGCCAGCCACAGCGACATCAGCAGCGCGCCCACTGCCGGCGCCGAGCGCAGCAGCCCGAGCCCCCAGGGGCCGGTGAGCAGGATGTCCCTGGCGAACACCGGCAGCAGCGCCGTGGCGCCGCCGAGCAGCACGGCGAACATGTCCAGCGAGATGGCACCGAAGATATCCGGCCGGCTGCGGATGAAGCGCATACCGGCGAGCAGGTTGTCCATCGCCGGGCCGGTCTGCTTCGGTGGCGCAGCGCGCTTCGGCAGGCTCAGCATCAGGCTGCAGGCCAGGGCGAAGAGCAGCGCCACCGGGGCGTAGACCCACAGCGGACCGATGGCGAAGAGCAAGCCGCCGAGCGCGGGGGCGACGATGGTCGCCGCCTGCATCGCCGAGGACGAGGCTGCCACTGCAGCGGGAAACAACGAGGCCGGCACCAGGCTGGGCAACAGCGCCTGGGTCGCCGGGCCTTCGAAGGCGCGGGCACTGCCGAGCAGAAAGGCCAGCACGAAGATCATCTCGCGCGTCACCCCGAGCCCGCCGGCGCCGAGCACCAGCGCCAGCGCGATCAGCCCTTGCAAGGCCTGGCACAGCGCCGCGACGCGGCGTCGATCGAAGCGATCAGCGACGTGCCCGGTCCAGAGCACGAACAGCAGGCGCGGAAAGAACTCAGCAAGACCGACGAGACCCAGGTCGAGGACGCTGCCGGTGAGCGCGTACATGTGCCAGCCAATGGCCACGGCGAGCATCTGGAAACCACTGGCGGTGCAGACCCGAGCAAACCAGAACTTGATGAAGGGACGCTGGTGGCGCAACAGCAACTTGGCATGAACGGACATCGGGCGGACGCCACTGCGACAGGGCCGGCCAGCCTAGCATGTCGCTGCGGCACCGACAGGTCACCGCGGTGGCCGTGTTCGCTGTTCGCACCGATTCGGGAGACGAATAGGCGAATGGGCCGCTTGGCATTTCGGCCCAACCCCGATCGCGGCCCCCACGACTCAGGCCCGCCCCGAAGGGCGGGCTCGGTTCACATCGATTCGCGAAAGGATCTGGTGCCGTGGGCCGCGAGGCGCAACGCTTTATCCCTCATGCCGCAAGCGTCTAACCTCGGTGGGCGTCAGCCCGAAACCGGTCGCCCGACCAGGCCCCCAAACACACCACCTCCTCCACAATCGACACACTGCCAGCCTCCAGCCCCTACAACAACTTGTCCATCGTGATCGGCAGATCGCGCACCCGCTTGCCGGTGGCATGGAAGATGGCATTGGCCACCGCGGCGCCGACCCCGACGATGCCGATTTCGCCGATGCCCTTGGAGCCCAGCGCATTGACGATCTCGTCGCTTTCCTCGACGAAGAACGCGTCGATCTCGTTGATGTCGGCATTCACCGGCACGTGGTATTCGGACAGGTTGTGGTTCATGTAGCGACCCAGCTTGTGGTCGATCATGGTTTCCTCGTGCAGCGCCTGGCCGATGCCCCACACCACGCCGCCGGCGATCTGGTTGCCCGCCGTCTTCGGGTTAACCACTCGCCCCGCGGCCACCGCGCTGACCACCCGACTGACTTTGACGGTGCGCAGCGACTCATCCACCCGCACCTCGACGAAGATCGCCGAATGCGTCGCGGTGGAATATTCATTGCGCTTCTCGCCCGGTTTGAGGCTTACCTCGGCCTCCAGCACGCCGCTGACGGCGACGATCTGCTCGAGCGCAACGGCGGTCTCCGGGGCTGCCTTGAGGCGCATCTGGCCGTCGACCAGTTCGATGTCCTCCAGCTTCGCTCCGGTGAACGGCGACACCGGTGTCTGCTGCGCTGCATCGAGCAGCTTCTGGCGCAGCCCGTCACAGGCCTGTTGCACCGCGCTGCCCACCGACGACACCGTCGCCGAACCTCCTTCCAGCGGCGCTTGCGACAGGCTGGAGTCGCCCAGGCGAAACTCCACCCGCTCCATCGGCATACCCATGGCCGCGGCGGCGATCTGCGTCATCACCGTGTAGGTGCCGGTACCGATATCCGAGGTGGCGCTGCTGACCACCAGCCGGCCATCCGGCCCCATACACGCCTTGGCGCTGGCGGGCATCTGCATGGCTTCCCAGACACCGGTGGCCATGCCCCAGCCGATCAGCTGATTGCCGTCGCGCATGGACCGCGGCTCCATCGAGCGACGCGACCAGCCGAAACGCTCGGCGCCCTGCTCATAGCACTGGCGCAGCTCCTTGCTGGAATACGGCTTGTCCTCGTTGCCATTGCGCTCAGAATAGTTGGTCAGGCGCAGGGCCAGCGGGTCGACATTCGCCGCATAGGCCAGCTCGTCCATGGCGCACTCCAGCGCGAACACGCCGATCGTTGCACCCGGCGCGCGCATGTCCAGCGGGGTGTAAACGTCCAGCGGCACCATCTGGTAATCAAGCCTGACGTTCTCGCACTGATAGAGCATCCCCGACCACTCGACCTCATGCTCGGTGAAGTCCTCGAACGAGGACGTCTGACCGATCGCCTGATGGGTGACGGCTTGCAGCCTTCCCTCCGCCGTGGCCCCGAGCGAGAGGCGCTGGACGGTGCGCGGCCGGTAGCCGAAGGTGAACATCTGCTGCCGCTTGAGCGCGACGCGCACCGAACGCTTGAGCTTGAGCGCCGCCATCACCGCCAGCGGAAGTTGGTACTGCGGACGCAGGCCGGAGCCGAACGCGCCGCCGACAAAAGGCGAGAGGATGCGAACCCGGTCCTTCATGTCGAAGATGTTTTCCACGTAGCGCATGCAGTTCTGCACGCCCTGAGTCTTCTCGTAGATCTCCAGCGTTCCGTCAGGCAGGTAATGCACCGTGGATGCATGCGGCTCCATCGGGTTGTGGTGCTCGACCGGCGTGGTGTACTGGACCTCGACCTTCACCGCGGCGTCGCGCAACGCCTGCTCGACATCGCCGCGCGGCGGCGGCAGCTCGGCGGGCGCCTTGTGCATGCTGTCCAGCTCGCTGAGCAGGTCGGTGCGGTGCGGCTCGCGCTCGTATTCCACCCGCACCAGGCTGCCGGCGTAGCGGGCCAGTTCGAGGTTGTCCGCCACGACTAGGGCGATGGGCTGGCCGCTGTAGAGAATACGGTCGTTGAACAGCGGTCGGAACGGCGAGCCATCGGCGGCATCGTCGTCTTCGTAGGGCTCGTCATAGCTGGCGACCGGTGGGCGATTCTGGTGGGTCAGCACCAGCTGGACCCCAGGGACCGCTTCAGCGGCGCTGGCATCGATGGAAACGATGCGTCCACGCGCAATGCTGCTGTTGACCACGCTGCCGTAGAGCAGGCCGGGCACATCGAATTCGGCGGCGTATTTGGCCTGGCCGGTGACCTTGAGGGGGCCATCGACGCGGTCGAGGGGCTGGCCGAACGGGGAATTGGTGGGCTTCATCGGGCGGCTCCTTTAGCGGCGTCGGTCAGGGCGCGGACGATGGCGCGCCGGCCCAGTTCGATCTTGAAGGCGTTGTGTTCGAACCCGCTGGCACCCTCAAGGAGGATGTCCGCAGCCGCCGTAAACGCGGCTTCGTCAGCCGCTTTGCCAACCAGCGCCGCCTCCGCTTCGGCCTTGCGCCAGGGTTTGTGTGCCACGCCGCCCATGGCGATACGCGCGCTGCGGATGCCTGCCGCATCCATGTCCAATGCTGCTGCTACCGAGACCAGGGCAAAGGCATAGGATGCACGATCACGCACCTTGAGGTAGCTGCTGTGCGCGGAGAAGTCCTGCGCCGGCAACTCGACCGCGGTGATCAATTCGCCATCGACCAGGGTGTTGTCGTGCTCGGGCGCTTGTCCCGGCAGGCGGTGGAAGTCGGCAAAATCGATACGTCGCTCGCCTCGCTGGCCCTGCACATGGACCACCGCCTCAAGCGCCGCCAGCGCCACGCACATATCGGAGGGATGCACGGCGATGCAGGCGTCGCTGTGGCCGAGGATCGCGTGGATGCGATTGAGCCCGTCACGGGCCGAACAGCCGCTGCCCGGCTCGCGCTTGTTGCACGGCGTGGTGCTGTCGTAGAAGTAATAGCAGCGGGTGCGCTGCAACAGATTGCCGCCGGTGCTGGCCATGTTGCGCAACTGTGGCGAGGCACCCGCGAGAATCGCCTGGGACAGCAGCGGATAACGCGCTTCGACGATTGGATGCCAGGCCAGATCGGCATTGCTCACCAGCGCGCCGATGCGCAGGCCGCCTTCTGGCGTCTCTTCGATATCGGCCAGCGGCAGCTGGGTGATATCGATCAGCTGCGCCGGGCGGGTGACGTTTTCCTTCATCAGGTCGAGCAGGTTGGTGCCGCCGGCGATGTAGCGGCTGTCCGGGCGAAACTGCCCGATGGCTTCCTCGACGCTGCTCGGGCGGGCATAGCTGAAGGGATTCATGGCGTCACCTCCTTCGCACCGGCAAGGCGTTCGCGAGTCTCCGCCGTGGCGTCTTCGATCGCGGCGAGGATGTTCGGGTAGGCGCCGCAGCGGCAGACGTTGCCGCTCATTTGCTCGCGCAAGTCGTCACGGGTCTGCGCGCGACCCTCGGCAATCATGCCGACCGCCGAGCAGATCTGCCCCGGCGTGCAATAGCCGCACTGGAAGGCGTCGTGTTTGACGAACGCGGCCTGCATCGGGTGCAAGTCCTCACCCTCGGCCAAGCCTTCGATGGTGGTCAGCTGAGCACCGTCGTGCATCACCGCCAGGGTCAGGCAGCTGTTGATGCGCTTGCCATTGAGCAGCACCGTGCAGGCGCCGCACTGGCCGTGGTCACAGCCCTTCTTGGTACCGGTCAGATGCAGCTGTTCGCGCAGCAGATCGAGCAGGGTGGTCCAGGGATAGACCTCGACTTCGCGGCACTGGCCGTTCAGATGGAGGGTAATGGAACAGGCGGCAATCCCACCTGGGGTGGATGACGTTTCGCTCATGGCAGCCTCACGGTTCGGGGGGCCTCGCGCGCCTGTTCTATGCAGGATCAGCGAAGACCTCAGGCATTCGATGCGCTTTCCGTGCGCCTATAGGGTCTGTTGCTGTTTCGTACGCGGTCGCGTCGGAGCCTTTTTGCACGAGGCAAGGCATGAGCAGGGAAGTCTGGTTGCTCCAAATGCACGGCGAATAACGCCGCATCGCGCAAAAACAGGCCCGTCCCAAAGGGCTCGCGACGAAACGTCAACAGACCCTAGGGGTACGACTGCCCGGGCGGAAAAATCGTTCAGCGATACCCGATCGCGCGCCGAACGGTGGGCCGCCGCCCGCTGAGACTGCCCGGCCGGCCCTGCGCTCAACGGTCGCGGCGATCGCCGGGGCGGTCGATGTCCTGCAGCACACCGGGGTCGTCGACCTCGACGGCCTGGACCCCCTCGCCCGCGAACAGCGCCTGGGCGCCGCGCTCGCCGTCCAGCGCCCACAATTGGGCGGCATGCG
Organism: Pseudomonas sp.; assembly: GCA_032064305.1. Classification (GTDB taxonomy): domain Bacteria; phylum Pseudomonadota; class Gammaproteobacteria; order Pseudomonadales; family Pseudomonadaceae; genus Stutzerimonas. The sequence goes on from DAMBNU010000008.1 coordinate 98,252, forward strand.
CGCAGCCGATGCCACGCGGGTGCCCGGCCTGGCCACGCCAGGTGGGCACCACCAGCGATGAGGGCCCCAGCTCGCGGGCGACCTGCCGGCAGGTCTCTGCCTGGACGTAGGGCATGTCGCCCAGGGCCACCAGCCAGCCGCGGGCGGCCGGGTACCGGCGGACAGCCTGCGCGAGGCTGTGGCCCAGGCCGCGGGTCCGGACCGCGAACACCTCGGCCCCGTAGCCACCGGCGTGGCGAGCCAGCCAGGTGAGCAGCAGCGCGTTGTCGTCTCGGGTCACCACCACCAGGCGCTCCGCCACGCCCCTCAGCGCACCGAGGGTCGCCGCCAGCACCGGCGGCGCGTCGGGCGCTGCGTTGCTGGTGGCGAGCAGCTTGTCCTCGTCGGCGTGCTCGCGGTAACGCCGGCCATGGCCAGCGGCGAGCACCAGCGTGCAGACCCCTTCGATCGGCTCAGGCATGACAGCACCCGTCGTTCAGGCGCCCTTCCCTGCCCTTCACCGCGACCTGCCGACCGGCGGCCCAGACGCCGGTATCCCCTCGCCCTGCAGACGCTCGCGTCGGCCCGCCATCGCTCCTGCAACCAGAACCCATAAGTCACTCCGATGGAAATTCAACCCGGTCCGGCGACGGTGTAAGATGCTCCGCTTTTTTGCGGGCACCGCCCGGATAGGCTTTGCTTGTACCCCAACCGCACGACCGACCGGCAAGAAGAGGAATCACCATGCTGGAGAAGCTGTTCCAACTCAAGGCGCACCACACCACGCTGCGCACCGAGATCCTCGCCGGTCTCACCACCTTTCTGACGATGGCCTACATCCTCTTCGTCAACCCGAGCATCCTTGCCGAGACCGGCATGGACCACGGCGCGGTGTTCGTCGCCACCTGCCTGGCCGCGGCCATCGGCTCGGCGGTGATGGGCCTGGTGGCGAACTACCCGATCGCCCTGGCGCCGGGCATGGGGCTCAACGCCTTCTTCACCTACACCGTGGTGCTGACCATGGGCTACACCTGGCAAACGGCACTGGGCGCGGTGTTTCTGTCGGGCGCGATCTTCTTCATGCTGTCAATCTTCAAGATCCGCGAATGGATCATCCACAGCATCCCGCTGGCGCTGCGCTCGGGTATCGCAGCGGGGATCGGCCTGTTCCTGGCGATCATTGCGCTGAAGAATGCCGGCATCGTCGTCGACAACCCCGCCACGCTGGTGGGCCTCGGCGACCTCACCGCTGGCGGCCCGCTGCTGGCGTGCCTGGGCTTCTTCCTGATCGCCGCACTGGCCTACCGCAAGGTCACCGGGGCGGTGATGATCGGCATCCTGGTGGTCACGGTGCTGTCGATCGTGCTCGGGCTGTCGGAGCTTAACGGCGTGATGTCGATGCCGCCTTCGCTGATGCCGACCCTGCTGCAGCTGGACATCGCCGGCGCGCTGGATATCGGCCTGCTGAGCGTGATTTTCGCCTTCCTTTTCGTCGACCTCTTCGACACCTCCGGGACCCTGATCGGCGTCGCGCAAAAAGCCGATCTGCTGGACAAGGACGGCCGCATGCCGCGTCTGGGCCGCGCCCTGCTCGCCGACAGCACTGCGACCATGGCCGGCGCCGCGCTGGGCACCTCGACCACCACCAGCTACATCGAATCGGCCGCCGGCATCAGTGCCGGCGGGCGGACCGGTCTGACCGCCTGCGTGGTCGCCCTGCTGTTCCTGCTCAGCCTGTTCTTCGCGCCGCTGGCCGGCGCCGTGCCAGCGTACGCCACCGCGCCGGCGCTGCTGTTCGTCGCCGTGCTGATGATGAGCAGCCTGGCCAACATCGACTGGGAAGACCTCACCGTCGCCGCACCGGTGGCCATCGCCGCGCTGGCCATGCCCTTGACCTTCTCCATCGCCAACGGCATCGCCTTCGGCTTTATCGCCTGGACGGCGATCAAGCTGCTGGCCGGTCGTTGGCGCGATCTGAGCCCGGCGATGTGGGTCCTGTCGGTCCTGTTCGTGATCAAGCTGGGCTGGTTCAATGGCTGACGGTACAGTGCTGATGGTGGGCTGAAGCGGAACGCCGCCCGACCCACCCTACGGTGCTGATTTGTAGGGTGGATGACGCTTCACCCATCCACCGTGACCGTGCGAAAGGTGGATGGATGAAGCGTCAGCTACGCGCCCCGATCCACCCTACGATTTACCCATCACTCCAAGAGTCTTCATGAGCGCTCCGCATTTCGACCCCGCTACCTACGACGCCCAACTCGCCGAGAAAGCCGCGCGGCTGGTGGAACTGCTGGCGCCCTTCGACGCACCCGCGCCGGAGGTGTTCGACTCGCCGCGCGAGCATTACCGGCTGCGCACCGAGTTCCGCCTGTGGCGCGAGGACGGCCAGCGCCATTACGCGATGTTCGAGCCCGGCGACAAGCACACGCCGATCCTGATCGACAACTTCCCTATCGCCAGCCGCCGCATCAACGAGCTGATGCCGCAGCTCAAGGCAGCCTGGCAGGCCAGCGAGACGCTGAGCTTCAAACTGTTCCAGGTCGAGTTCCTGACCACGCTCTCCGGCGACGCGCTGATCACCCTCGCCTATCACCGCCCGCTGAACGACGCCTGGCAGACCGAAGCTGAACAGCTCGCCGAGAAGCTTGGCGTGAGTATCGTCGGCCGCTCCAAGGGCAAGCGCATCGTCATTGGCCGTGACTATGTCGAGGAGCAGCTGGTGGTCGCCGGCCGCACCTTCAGCTACTGCCAACCCGAGGGCGCCTTTACCCAGCCCAACGGCGAGGTCTGCCAGAAGATGCTGAACTGGGCCTACGACGTGCTTGGCGAACGCAGCGACGACCTGCTGGAGCTCTATTGCGGCAACGGCAATTTCACCCTGCCGCTGGCGACCCGAGTGCCCAAGGTGCTCGCCACCGAGATCAGCAAGTCCTCGGTCAATGCCGCGCTGGCCAACCTAGACGACAACGGCATCGACAACGTCAGCCTGGTGCGCCTGTCCGCCGAGGAGCTGACCCAGGCGCTGAACGAGGTGCGCCCGTTCCGCCGCCTGGCCGGCATCGACCTCAAGGGCTACACCTTCGGCAGCGTGTTCGTCGACCCGCCACGCGCCGGCATGGACCCGGACACCTGCGAGCTGACGCGCCGCTTCGAGCGCATCCTCTACATTTCCTGCAACCCGGAAACCCTGGCGGCCAACATCGCCCAGCTGCACGATACCCACCGCATCGAGCGCTGCGCCCTGTTCGACCAGTTTCCCTATACCCACCATATGGAGGCCGGTGTGCTGCTGGTGCGGCGCTGAGCCTCGGCTGTGATCCCCGTTCCGCTGGACGCGGCCGCAGCTAACGGAGCCCGGCTCCAATTGGACCTGTGTCGCAGTCAGTCTGACGTCTCGGGCTTCGGCTCCAGCCACTGCATCAATACTCGACCTGTAACTCGGCGCTGCTCGGCGTGGCCTGACAGGCAAGCGCCCAGCCCTGACGGAGCTGCCCTTCGCTCAGTGCCTGGTTGCTGCGCATGCTCACGCTGCCGGAAACCACCCGGCACTTGCACGCCGCGCAAACGCCCGAGCGGCACGCGTTTGGCGGCTGCAGACCGGCATGTTCCATCGCATCGAGCAACACTTCACCAGCAGCCACGTCGAGCTCATGACGCTGGCCTGCGAGTGTCACGCGCAGGCGGCTACCGCGCGCGCCTTGCGGCATCACCGGCGGCTCGGCAGCGAAGCGCTCCTGGTGGATCAGCTGAGAGTCGACACCATGCTCGCCAAGGGCGGCGCATACGGTATCCATGAACGGCTTCGGGCCGCAGATGAACGACTCCGCCGCGGGCCAGCCGGCGATCTTACCGACAACGTCCTGGCAGCTCGGTATGCCCTGCTCGGCATCGAGCCAGATGCGCAGTTGCAGTCGCTCGGGGTAGCGCTCGCAGAATCCGGCCAGTTCCTCGGCGAAGATCAGCGAAGCCGCATCGCGACTTGCGTAGAACAGGAAAATCCGCCCTCGGCCCTGGCGCAGCACCGCTTCAAGGATCGAACGCAGCGGCGTGATGCCGCTACCGGCACCCAGCAGCAGGAGATCCGCATCCAGACTTACCGGGAAGAACTGGCCGGCCGGTGGCAGCAGCGCGATGTCGTCGCCCGCCTGCAGGTGATCGAGCAACCAGTTCGAGGCGCGCCCCCCGGCGACCCGCTTGACGGTGATGCGCAACAGTCCGTCCTCGCGCAGCGGTTGTGACAGCGAATAGCAGCGCAGCAGCGGCGGCTCGGCGCAAGGCACCTTTAGCGTGACGAACTGCCCCGGCCGTGCAGCAAAGCGTGCACGCTGGCCAGCCGGCACCTGCAGCTTGAAGGAACAGGCATCGGCGGTTTCGTCCTGCCGGGAATCAATGCGCAGACGGGTGAACTCGCCTGCCGCGGGTGCGGGTGCGGGCGCGGGTGCAGCCAGCGTCGTGCTTGGGCTTCGAGCCGGCCCTGCCGAGGTCGCGCCGCGCAGCATCGGCCACACCATCTTGCGGCGGAACAGCAGCACGTAGCCGACGTGCAGGCCGATCAGCCACAGCGCCAGATTGGCGAAGAATTCGTGCACTTCCTCGGCATCACCCAGCCAGCCGACGAAGTCGATATCGCTGGCAACGCCAAACAGATCCGGCTGAACACCGGGTAACGCGGCCAGCACATCGCCGTTATCGACCATACCCAGACCGATCACGCTGGCCAGCACAAAACTCGCCAGCGCGCCGAGCGTCAGCCACTTGCCGATCGCCGACAGGCCCGGCTTGCTCCGCTGCCCCTTAGCCGGCAGCAGCTTGGGGAAACCGCGCAGGCGCAGCGGCACGATCAGCAGGCGCCACAGCAGCAACGCCACCAGGCCATAACCCAGCCAGATGTGCAGCAGCTCGGCGTCGTCGCCGGTCAGATAGACGCCCAGGAAGAAACCGGCCAGCAGCCAGTGAAACAAGCGAAAGCGGTTGAAGGCAGCCACGGTGGCGATCCTCGATCAATGAAGTGCCCTCCTTGTAAGCCCCTGAGCTGAAGCGAAACTGAATGCCATTACCTGGCCATATTCAGCTTCGCGTAAGGCTTCCCGCCTAGGCTGCGCTCATCCACCTTGGAGATCGCAGCCATGAAAGCCCTCTGGATTACCCTCGCCTGTTGCCTGAGCCTGCCGGCCCTGGCTGAAACCGACCACCCCCTCCTGCCCGGCTACGCCGTCCAGGCTCGCCAACAGGATCCGGGTTTTGCCGGTTTTTCTGCCGAACGCGGCAAAGCGTTGTACTTCGCCGAGGAGCAGCGCGATGGCAAGACCATAAGCTGCACCAGCTGCCATACCGATGATCCACGCAAACCCGGCAAGACACCGGCCCACCGCAACGTCGACCCGCTGGCGCCGGCAGCCAATCCCGAGCGATTTACCGACCTGAAGAAAGTCGAGAAATGGTTCCGCCGCAACTGCGACGACGTTTTCGCCCGCGAATGCACGGCGCAGGAAAAGGGTGACTTCATCACCTGGGTTACCGGTCTGAAATAGGAGTTACGCCATGAAAATCGCACCCATCGCAACGCTCGCCGGGTTGGCCCTGGCCGTGATGCTGGCCGGTATCAGCTCTGCCGATGATGGCGATCACGACAGGCAGCGATATAAGCGTCCCAAGCAGCTGGCGGTGCCGAGCGATGCACCGCTGGCATGGAAGGAAGAATGCGCCGCCTGCCACATGCTCTATTCCCCCGGGCTGCTGCCGGCCGAGGCCTGGCGCCAGCAGATGCAGACGCTCGACAACCACTACGGCAGCAACGCCACACTGGACCCGGTACAGGAGCGCGAAATTCTCGACTTTCTGTTGCGCGCATCGTCGGGCAACCGCCTGCCCGCGGAGCCCTCGCCAACGGCGGGCGAACCGCCACGCATCAGCCAGACGCGCTGGTTCGAACGCAAGCATCACGAAGTGAGCGAGGCCAAGTTCAGCCGTGAATCAGTCGGCGGTCGCGCCAACTGTGTGGCCTGTCACCGCGACGCCGAACGAGGCGACTTCAATGAACACCGGGTCAAGATCCCGCGCTGAAACAAAAAAGCGGGAACATTCAAAGATTCGGAGCGTTATACCCAGATATGCCGGCACAGGCAGCCGGACCGAAGCCCACTGAAGCCGAGCAGTAATGAAAGAAAGCGAAAACGACCTTATCCAGCAGGCGGCGGCAGGCAACCGCCAAGCCTTCGCCGAGCTGGTACGCAATCATCAGTCGCGCGTGTTCCATTTCATCAGGCGCCTGCTTGGCGGTGCCGATGAAGCCGCCGACCTGACTCAGGAAACCTTCATCCGCGCTTACCAGGCGCTGCCACGATGGCGACCCGAAGCTCGCTTCCATACCTGGCTGCTGCAGATCGCGCGCAACGCCGCCCTCGACGCACTGCGTCAGCGACAGCGCCGCGCCGACGAGCCTCTGGAGCACCATGCTGAACCAGTCGACCCCGCCCCCTCACCGCTGCGCCAACTGCAGAGCGCACGCCATCTGGTGCTGCTGGAAAGCCTGCTTGCTCGCCTGCCCCGAGAGCATCGCGAAATCCTCCTGCTTCGCGAGGTGGAAGGGCTGTCCTACGACGAGCTAGCCAGCACCCTGCAAATCAACGGCGGCACCGTCAAATCGCGTCTGGCACGAGCCCGCGAGACGCTGCTGCATGGCTTTCGCCAGGCCAACGGAGGCAACATCGATGACTGAGCATCTCGACCTGGTAACGCTGTCTTCCTATCTCGACGACGAACTGGCCAGCAACGAGCGCGCCAATGCCACCGAGCACCTGCAGGGCTGCGCACGTTGCCGTGCGACCATCGCCGAGCTCGATGTGCTCGGCCGGAGCCTGCAGGCACTGCCCTGCCCGCCAGTACCGGCCGAGCTGCAGGCTCGCCTGCAGGCACAATTCGCGCCTGCGACACGACGTATTTTTCTGCAGCGCGGCTGGTGGCGAGCCCTCAGCGCCGCCGCTTCGATCCTGCTCGGCCTGCTGATTGGCAGCGCACTGCCCGGCGCACCACCAGCCTCACCTCCCGCTCACGACATGCTTGCTGTACTCAGCAGCGCCCCGCCCGGTGCGCTGTGCGCGCGCCCCGAACTCTGTTTTCTGAAGGTAACCCTGAAATGAGCCGCACTACCCTGTGCAACGCCCTGGTTCTATCCCTGCTGGTCAACGTTGGCATCCTTACCGCCGTCGGCTGGCAAAAACTCGCTCAGGACGGCCTGCCGATGCCGTCAGGCGCACCGACCGAACTGTCGCGTCATTTGCAGTTGAGCGTTAGCCAGCTGCAGCGTTGGCACGACACCGAGGCACCGTTCCTGGCCTACCTGCGAGCGTCGAACGCCAGCCTCGACGAACACCGTCAGCGGTTGATCGAAGCGATCTTCGCCGAAAGCGTCGACCGCGCTGTGATCGATGCCGAGCAGGCAAAGATCGCCGGGTTGCAGAACGAGCAGCAACGCCTGCTGATCGAACAGTTGCTGCAGGAACGCGAGATCCTCGAGCCGCAGCAGCGCGCCAAGCTCGCGAAAGTGCTCATCGAACAACCTGCCGGAGCCGACAGTATCGAAAAACTGCATCTCCAATAGCGACACGCACGGGAACAAACCCAAGCCTTGAGCGTTAGAACAGCACGAGCCGCCTGACGCGGCTTCTACAAGGGAGTTCCATGATGTTCGGAAAACCGAAAACGCTCATTGTCGCTATTATCCTCGTTGGCTTCACATTCGGCTCTGTCGGCGCCAGCCTCGCTGCCGCGGGGCATGAGCAAGACCATGGCGCGGGCAGATCAGAGAAGCTGCAATCGGAGGTCGGCAAGCGCTGGGCGACCGACGCGCCGCTGCGTCGAGCGATGGGCTCGATCAACCAGAGCGTCAAGCAAGTCCTGCCGGCGATCCACGACGACCGCTTGCCGAGTGAGCAATATGGCCAGCTGGCCGAGAACATTCGTGTACAGGTGGCCTATATGATCGACCACTGCAAACTGAGCGCTGGAGCCGACGCGCAGCTGCATCTGATCATCCGCAGGTTGCTGGCCGGCGCGGACACCATGGCTGGTACCACAGCCCAGCGCGACGGTGCATTGACCGTAGTGGGCGCGCTGGGCGACTACGCCCGTTACTTCATCGACGACAGCTTTGCTCCAGTCGGAAGCTGACCGCCGGGCTGGAAGTTCTTGCCCGGCCTCCCCCGCACGACCGGGCAAGTCATTCGCTCGCTAGCGGCCCTCTGGTAGCGGAGCCATCACGCTCGCCGCTGGTGTTGGCCAAGAGGCTGGCGGTCGCGGTTTGCAGATAGGCCTGGAGCTGCTTTGCCATCAGCGGATCGATCTGGCCCGGCTCGAGCCGTTGCGCCTGGGGCTGGGCCCCGAGCTGGTAGCGGTACAGGCGCGCGGCCTGGTCCTTGGGTTGTACCAGGATCTGGTCGCCGCGGATCATCGCGACGGTCTGCTCACCACCCGAGGGTTTGATGATGCCGAAGCCCGGGTCCTCGGGGTCGAGGGCCAGCAGGTCGCGGCCCCAGCACTGGTGGCGAACCTCGCCACCGAGACGCCCCATGATGGTCGGCACCATGTCCACCTGGGTGCCGACCACATCGCGGCGGCTGCCGAAGCGCTCGGTGACGCCCGGCCCGATCAGCAGCATCGGCACATTGAAGCGGTACAGGTCCATCTCGGTCAGCTGTTCGGTGGCGCCGAACCCATGATCGCCGACGATGACGAACAGCGTCTGGTCGAACCAGGGCGCCTGGCGCGCCTTGTCGAAGAACTGCCCCAGGGCCCAGTCCGAATAGCGCATCGCGGTCAGATGCTCATCCAGCGAGCCGTGCCCCGTTACCGACTCGATCGGCAGCGGATCGGGCAGCGCGTACGGCGTGTGGTTGGAGAGCGTCTGCACCAGTGCGTAGAACGGCGTGTCTCCGTTCAGCTTGTCCAACTCTTCGAGGGCGCGACCGAACATGTCCTGGTCGGAGACACCCCAGGTCGGATCGTCAACCACCGGGTCGACGAAGTCGTTGCGCCCGACGAAGCGGGTCATGCCCTGGTTGCCGAAGAAGCCGGACTGATTGTCCCAGGCGAAATCGCCGTTGTAGACATAGACGTCGTTGAAGCCACGGCCGCCGAGCAGCTGCGGCAGGCCGGAGAAGCGGTGCCCGCCCTCAGGCGTCTGCATCAGGTATTCGAAGCCCGGCAGATTGGGGAAACAGGCCATGCTGGCGAACATGCCCTGGTGGGTATGGGTGCCGTTGGAGAAGAAGCGGTCGAACAGCAGTCCTTCCTTGGCGAGACGGTCGAATTGCGGGGTGATCTTGTCCTGGCTGCCCAGCGCGCCGACGAAGTGCCCGGCGAAGCTCTCCATCAGGATGACCACCACGTTGCGCACCGGCAGCCGGGTATCGGCTGGGGCCTGGTAGTCGCGGCGCACCGGTGCCAGGTCAGGATCGACCAGCGTGTCGTTATCGGTCAGCAACAGATTGCGGGTGACCGACTGCGCCTGCTCGGCCGGCATGGTCGCCTTCCAGGCATTGTCGCGATGGCCCGAATAGCGGTTCTTCGCCGCGTCGTAGAGCGACAGCGTGCCATTGAGGCCGAGGTGGTTGGCGAACATCGAGTCGGTGGTGTAGGCATCGCCCCAGCGCAGCGGCGAGCCCTGGCGCAAGGTGCCGCGCGCAGCCACCACGCAGATCAGCACCAGCAGGGTGAATACCGCGGTGCGGGTGTACCACGCCGAACCACGACGCACACTCGGCGCGCTGCGCGTCAGGCGGTCCAGCCAGCGGAACACGGCGAACATCGCCAGGCTGGCAATGCCCCACACCGCCAGCAACTGCAACACCGGAAAGCCGTTCCACAACATGCTCAGCACAGTGGCGGGGTCTTCCTGCAGGTACTGGAAGACCAGTCCGTTCAGGCGCTGGTGAAACTCCTGGTAGAAATTCAGCTCGATCAGCCCGAGCAGGATCGCCAGGCTCGCGCAAAGTGTCAGCCACGCCCGAAACAGGCCCCGCGCCGCCATCGCGCGCAGGCTCAGGGTGCTCAGCAGCAGCGGTAGCAGGATGTAGACCACTACCCGCAGGTCGAAGCGCAGGCCGTTGCCGAAGGCTTCGACGAAGCTGGCCAGGGGCGTGCTGCCGATCAGCTCGCGGTTGAACAGCAGCAGGCCCAGGCGCAACAGGGCGAACATACACAACAGTGCCAGCGCGCTGGCGAGGATGAAGCGCAGGTGCGCCGCCAGGCCGATGCTGCCGGGCACTACGTGGTCTCGGCTGGACCGCCGCGGGGTGGAACGCATGAGAGGATTCCTTTGTTCAGGAGGCAGGCGTTTGAAAGCAGGTTAGGCGTGGCGGGTCAGAGCAGGATCACCGCCCACACCAGGCCGATCAGGCACAGCGCCAGCAGTTGCGCGGCGCTGCCCATGTCCTTGGCCTGCTTGGACAGCGGGTGCAGTTCGAAGGAAATGCGGTCGACCGTCGCCTCGATCGCGGAGTTTAGCAGCTCGATGATCAGGCCGAGGAAGACCACGGCGATCAGCAGCGCGCGCTCGGCCCGGCTGACGTCGAGCATCAGCGCGAGCGGAATCAGCACCAGGTTGAGCAGCACCAGCTGGCGAAACGCGGCCTCGCCGCGATAGGCGGCCTTGAGGCCGGCGATCGAATAACCGGAGGCGTGCCAGATGCGCGCCAGGCCGCGACGTCCTTTCATGGCAGCACCGTCGCTGATCAGGGGAGTGGGTTCAAGCGACATGCGGCGCGTCTCCGGGCGTGCCGAGGGCGGCAGCGTGGGCAGTCAGCAACAGGCGCCAGTCGTCGTCGGGCATCGTGCCCCGATGGCGCGCGAGCTGGCGCATGTCATGCTCGGCCGCGGCGCTCAGGCGCAGGCGCCGGCGGCATTTCTCGAGGTCCAGCAGCGCGATCTCGATGCGCGCCGTCTCTCCCTCGCCCTCGACGCGGATGAAGATGTGTTTGGGGTAGCAGCAGCCGTGCTGCCAGCGGCCACGGTGGTAGCGGCTCAGCGTCTCGCCGATGGCAATGAGGACCCGTTGCTGCACCTCGCTGCCGTGGCGTTCGCCAAGGTGTGTGTCGTACCACTGCTCAAGGCTGACAAACCCCTCGAGCTCCTCGGTCACCAGCAGCGCCTGCCAGCGCCCGGCGTCGCGCTGGGCGCCGCAGTAGACGATCCTAGGGACGCGCACGCCGAGCCGCGCAAAGGCCTGCAGCGCATCCTGCTCGCGCAGTACCGTTGGCCGCCCGAACGGGTGGCGCAGGGAGCGATACAGGTGGCCGATCTGGCGCTTGCTGTAGAGCACCGGTTTGCCGCGCCCCGGCGACGGCACGCGCTGCACCCCGCTTTCACCATCGCGGCGCACGTTCGGCGGCTCGACCCATTCGCCCTGCGTGTTCCACCAGCGTGCGAAGCCGTCGCCAGTCTCGTCGGGACACGGAAGAACGATTGGTGCGGGCATGCTCAACTCCTCTTGCGCAACACGTAGACCCGCCACATGGCGTAGCCGGGCAGGAAGTCGTTGTGCGCGACGATGTCGAAACCGGCTTCGCCGAATTCCGCCTCGATCGTCGAGCGCGCGACGACGAACCTGTTCTGGTTTTCCTTGACCGGGCGCCGGCGCTCCAGGCGCTTGCGCTTCCAGGCCTTGTAGTTGCCGTCGACCCAGAGCGAGAGGATCACCGTATCGCGGGTGACCCGGTGGAACTCGCGCAGCATCGCCAACCGGTGCGCCGGCTCGGCGATGTGGTGCAGCAAGCGCATGCTGAAGATGCAGTCGACCGCGTTGGCACCCATGTCGATGGCGAACGCCGAAGTCTGAAAGGTTTCGACGCGTTTGACCACCTCCGGCGGCTGGGCGGCCTCGGCGATCGCCAGCATGTCCGGCGAGTTGTCGGCGGCGAGGATCACCCGGCTGGGGTGCTCGGCCAGCAGCGGCCAGAAACGACCGGCACCGCACGGCAGGTCCAGCACCAGGTCCGGGTCGCCGGCCTGCTTCAGCGCATGGCGCGCCAGCTGCACGTCCCGCCAGTGCGACAGGCGCCTGGCCATACCGTCCTGGTGCTTGTGCAGATACTCGCGGGCGTGTTCGCGGTCGTACTTGCGCGAGAACTCGAGTTCGATCGGGCTGGCTTTGGTCATGGCGTGCGTCCGGTAATAGGTCAGACCGGCACGCTAGCGAGGCCGGGATCAAGCGGCCGTCAACGGAATGTGAAAAAAACGTCAAAACGCGGCCGGATGGAAGCACAGCCGGAAGCAGCTGCCGGACGGCGGATGCCGGTGCAGGCTGACCGACCAGCCCTGGTGGCTGCAGATTCGCCGTACCAGCGACAGCCCCAGGCCAAGCCCTTCGCCACGGTTCTCCTCGCCACGCACGAACGGCTGGAACATGCGCTCTTGCTGGTCCACCGGAATGCCGACGCCGGTGTCCTCGACCCGAAAACCTCCGTTCTCGATGACCAGCCGCACCGACCCGGTTTCGGTGTAGTGCAGGGCATTGCGCAGCAGGTTGGACATCACCGAGCCCAGCAAGGTGGCGTTGTACACCCCGCCATCCTCGCCCTCCTCGTACACGCTGAAGGCCAGGCCCTTCTCCTCGAACAGCGGTTGCCAGCGCTCGACTTGGTCGCTGGCGACGCTGGCCAGGCTGGCCGTGCCACGGAAGGCGCTTTGCTCGGGACGCGCCCGAGCCAGCATCAGGAAGGTTTCCACCAGCTCGTGCATTTCCTGCGCGGCCCGCTCGATGCGCTGGGCCTGGGTATGGGACTTGGCCGGCAGGTCGGCCTGGGTGAGCAACTCGCAGGCGCCGAGGATGACCATCAGCGGCGTGCGCAACTCATGGCTGACATCGCTGGTGAACAGCCGCTCGCGCTCAAGGCTCTGGCGCAGCTGGCCGAGGGTACTGTCGAATGCAGCGGCGAGATGGCCCACCTCGTCGTCCGGGTATTGCAGCGCCAGCGGCGGCGCCAAGGCGTGCAACTGGTCGCGATGGCGCACCTGCTGCGCCAGCCGCGAGACGGGCGCCATCACCTTGTCGGCCATCAGCCGGCCCAGTACCCAGGCGCCGATCATGCTCAGCACGAAGCCGGCCAGCACCACGCCGAACAGCGCGGTTTCGCGCGCCTCGAATTCCTGCTGTTCCTCGACGAGCATGTACTGCTCGCCATCGATGTCGCGCAGGTAGACGTAGTAGGCCTCGTCATGGCTGACCACCTCGGTGAAGCCTGGCGCCACCCCGCGAAACGCCTCCGGGATCTCGTAGCCGGGCAGGTCCGAAGCGAACAGCCGCGTGGTCGCATCCAGCCGCGGCGTGGCCTTGAGCACCAGCACATCGTTGAGCACGGTGTCGAGCTCGCCATTGAGCTCCTGGCTGACCAGTTGCTCCTCGATGAAATGCACCACCGCGACGATGCCCAGCGAAAACACGCCGCTGACCACCAGGGTCATCAGCGTGAAGGCAATGACGATGCGCCGGCCGAAGGGTTGCCTAGCCAGCATGGTCGGGCTCCGCCATGCGGAAGCCGACGCCGTGCACGGTATGCAGCAGTGGCGTGCCGAAGGGCTTGTCCAGCACTTGCCGCAACTGGTGAATGTGGCTGCGCAGGCTGTCGCTGTCGGGGACGTCATCGCCCCACAGGGCCTCCTCCAGCTGCTCCCGGCGCACCACCGCGGGGCTCTTCTGCATCAGGATCGCCAATAGCTTGTGGCCGATCGGATTCAGCCGCAGCGGTTGCCCAGCCCGCGTCGCCTGCAGGGTATCGAGGTCATACTGCAGGTCGCCGACCTGCAGTTTCTGCTTGCGCGTGCCCTGGCTGCGCCGCAGCACGGCTTCGATGCGCGCCACCAGTTCGGACAGTGCAAACGGTTTGATCAGGTAGTCGTCGGCACCGGACTTGAGTCCCTGCAGCCGGTCGTCCAGGGCGTCGCGAGCGGTGAGCATGATGATCGGCGTGTCGCGGCCGGCGTCTTCGCGCAGGCGCTTGCATACCTGATAGCCGTCGATCCCCGGCAACATGATGTCCAGCACGATCAGGTCGTAGTGCGCGGTTGCGGCCAGGTGCAGGCCGCTGAGTCCGTCCTGGGCGCAGTCGACGACGAAACCCTTGAGTTCGAGGTAGTCCAGGACGTTGGCCAGGATGTCGCGATTGTCTTCGATTACCAGAATGCGCATATCGGCTCGCTAGCAATGACGGAAATTTCACGCCCCTTTTACGGGAGGCTCACAGGCGGGTGCGCAGACTGCTGCGCGTTCAACCTTGCCCGTGGATCATACGATGACACTCCTGCGCCATGCTCAACTTCGTTACCTGTCGCTGCTGCTCGGCTTGTGGCTGGCGGTCTTTGTGCTGACCCGCAGTGCACTGCTCGCCGCCCACTGGCATGAAGCGGCGGTCAGTGTTGGCGGGGGGCTCCGGCTGTTCGGCCAGGGCTTGATCTACGACCTGGCCTACCTGGCATTCGCCGGCGTACCACTGACGCTCTACCTGATGCTCTGTCCGCAGCGCCTGTGGGCCAGCCGCTGGCACCAGCGCTGGCTGACGCTGCTAGTGGGCCTGAGCCTCTACGCCATGCTCTTCACCGCGGTCTCGGAATGGCTGTTCTGGGACGAGTTCGGTGTGCGCTTCAACTTCATCGCGGTCGATTACCTGGTGTACTCGGACGAGGTGGTGAACAACATCCTCGAGTCCTATCCGGTCTACCGTCTGCTGGCGCTGCTGGCCGTGCTGGCGCTGGGCATCACCGCCGCGCTGCAGCCGCAGCTGCGGCGCGCGCTGGCGGCGCCGAGCCTGTCCTGGCGTGGCCGTGCGGCGACCCTGGCCGGGTTCGCCGTGGTGGCGCTGGGCGCCGGGCTGATCGTTGACCAGGACTTCCCCCGCGGCACCGGTGGCAACCCCTACCAGCGCGAACTGGCCAGCAACGGACCGTTCCAGTTCTTCGCCGCATTTCGCAACAACGAACTGGACTACCAGCAGTTCTACGCGACCCTGCCCGAGCGCGACGTGGGCGCTCGGCTGCGCACGGAAGTCAGCGAACCCAACGCGCGCTTCCTCGGTGACGATCCGCAAGACATCCGCCGGCTGGTCGACAACCCAGGCACGCTGCGCAAGCTCAACGTTGTGCTGATTACCGTGGAAAGCCTGAGCGCCAAATACCTCGGCAGCTTTGGCGACACGCGCGGGCTGACGCCTCACCTGGACCAGTTGCGCGGGCAGAGCCTGTTTTTCAAGAACTTCTACGCCACCGGCACCCGCACCGACCGCGGCCTGGAAGCCATTACCCTGTCGGTACCGCCGACCCCGGGTCGATCGATTGTCAAGCGCATCGGACGCGAAAGCGGCTTCGCCAGCCTCGGTCAGCAATTGCGCGTGCAAGGCTACGACAGCGTGTTCCTCTATGGCGGGCGCGGTTACTTCGACAACATGAGCGCCTTCTTCAGCGGCAACGGCTACCGCGTGGTCGACCAGAGCAGCGCCGCCGAGGCGGACATCCATTTCAAGAATGCCTGGGGCATGGCCGACGAGGATCTTTACCAGCTGGCGATTCGCGAAGCGGACGCCGACTTCGCAGTCGGCAAACCCTTCCTGCTGCAGCTGATGACCACCTCTAACCACCGTCCCTATACCTATCCCGACGGACGTATCGACATTCCCTCTGGCGACGGCCGCGAAGGCGCAGTCAAGTACACCGACCTGGCCATCGGCCAGTTCCTCGAGCAGGCCCGCACCAAACCCTGGTTCGCCCAGACGGTATTCGTCATCGTCGCCGACCACACCGCCGGCAGCGCCGGTGCCCAGGACCTGCCGGTGGCCAACTACCACATCCCGCTATTCATCTATGCGCCGGGCCTGATCGCGCCGCGTGAGGTGGACACCCTGGCCAGCCAGATCGACCTGGCGCCTACCCTGCTCGGCCTGCTGGACATGGATTACGTCTCGACGTTTTTCGGCCGTAATGTGCTGCGCGACGATGCCCAGCCGGGCCGCGCACTGATCGGCAACTACCAGCATCTGGGCCTGTTCGACGGCAAGGACCTGGCGATCCTCAGTCCCCGGCGCGAAATGCGCCGGCATGACCACGCCCTGCAGGCCAGCCAGGAAATGGCGGGCAGCCTGGACGACGCGCTGATCGAACGTGACATCGCCTACTACCAGGGCGCCAGCTACGACTACCGTCACGGACTGTTGAGCTGGAACCGCCCGACCCCGAACGCCACCCAACTCGGCCACCGCTGAGCCCGACCACCCGGCGCCCTTGGGGCGCCTTTGGAGCCACCATGCCTGCCTCGACACCCACGGCCGCCCGTGAGAGCCGT
Organism: Pseudomonas sp.; assembly: GCA_032064305.1. Lineage (GTDB taxonomy): Bacteria > Pseudomonadota > Gammaproteobacteria > Pseudomonadales > Pseudomonadaceae > Stutzerimonas. The sequence continues at coordinate 114,558 of DAMBNU010000008.1, forward strand.
CCTTTCAACTTCGCCCTGGCGCTGGGCCTGCCGCTGCTGGCGATGCTGGTGCTGCTGCTCGGCGATCCGAGCCAGCTCGACTTTGCCGTGTCACGGCTGTTCTACGAGCCGGGTCTGGGCTTCGTCGGGCGCCACAGCTGGCTGCTCGAAGACGTCCTGCACGACCGCGTCAAACAACTGGTCATCGTCCTTGCGGTACTCGCGCTGGTCGGCTTCGTGTTCAGCCTGCTGCCGACCCGACTGGCTGCGTGGCGCCGCCCGCTGGGCTGCCTGGTGCTGTCGCTGGCGCTCTCGACCAGCATCGTCACGCCGCTCAAGGCGCTGACCGGGGTGCACTGCCCCTGGAGCCTGACCGACTTTGGCGGCAGCGAGACCTACACCCCGCTGCTCAGCGAGCGGGCGCCGACCCTCAAGCCGGGGCGCTGCTGGCCGGGTGGCCATGCCTCGGCGGGTTTTTCCCTGCTGGCGCTGTTTTTCGCCCTGCGCGACCGGCGCCCGCGCGCGGCCCGCTATGCGTTGGCCTTCGCCCTGGCGCTGGGCACCGTGCTGTCGGTGGGACGGGTGATGCAAGGCGCGCATTTCATGTCGCACAACCTGTGGACGCTGCTGTTCGACTGGGTGATCGGCGTGGCCTGCTACCGGCTGGTGCTGTACCGCCGCGCCACCGCGCCGGTCCTGGCACCAGCCGTCGACGTGGCTGGCTAAGCGTCAAAACGCACGCGCCGATCTGCATCGGCGCCTGCTTCGAACGCCGGGCTGGTCCCGGCGTTTCACTGTCCAAAGCTCGAGTGGGCCACGCCTCGAGCGGGCCGCCTCAGCAGCAGCCACGCAATTCCATTCGGTCTCCGCTGCGCGGCCAGTTGCAACGAACCGCCGGCGGCCACCGCGTCGGTCAAAGTGTTAGGGGAGGTTACCGGACTCAGCGGCGGTGATATGCCTGTCCCTTGGCCTGGTCGACGTGGTGACGCCAGTCGCGGTCGCGCTCACGCTGCAGCGCGTCGTCGCGCCAGGCCGATCCTGCCGAAGGCGCGGCGAGCATGGCCTGGCACTGGGCGTAGCCGTCGCCCCAGCCATCGGCATACAGCGGTTGCGTGCGAAAACGCAGCGGGTCCTTGCGAAAGGACGCCAGCATGCCGGCGGCCTGGCGCCCGCTGCTGCAGCCGGCCTCGAAACCGGCGGCGTAGTCGGGCGGTGAACCGGCCGCGAGCAGGCCCTGGCCCGTGCTCTGGCAGCCGACGAGCCCGGCTCCGGCCAGCGTCAGCGCGAGCAGGACGGAACGAGCGCGCGCGCCCTGCCGATGCCGGGCGACGCACGGGGCGAAACGCGGAAACTGGATGGCCATCGAAGAACCTCACCTGGGTGCCGAAGCGTCAGGATCGCGGGACGGCGCGATCATGGTCCAAGCCTGCGCCGGTGCCCGTCAGGGTTCCGTCAAACCGATGTGAATGCGGCGTGAAAGGCCGGCACGGGGCCTAGGGACGGCGAAAGCGGTAGAACAGGTTCGGCTCGCTGACCACGTAGAGGGCGCCGTCGTTGTCCAGGGTCACCCCTTCGGGATGCGGGGCGGTGTGCTGCACGTCGCTGGTGAACCGGTTGAAGCTGCGATAGCTGAGCATCCGGCCGCTGTCAGTGAGCTCCATGACCAGGTGCGATTCGTCGCTGAGCAGCAGCAGGTGGCCCGTTTCGGCATCGAAATGGATGTCCGACAGGTCGGTGGCGAAGACCTGATCGTCGATCCAGTCGGTGTGGTCGAGTATCGCCAGCTGCATGGGGCCGTCGAGGCTTGCCGCGACACCCTTCACCTCGTAGAGCTGGCGCGGGTCGCGCTCCTTGACGATGAACAGGCGATCACCGGCGGCGTCGTAGCTCAGGCCCTCGAAGCCCTTGTTGCCATTGAGGTTGATGCCCAGGGAGAAGAACTGCGCTTCGGCCACGTCGATGCTGCGCGGCGTCGCCGGCAGGCTGAAGATGCTCACCTGCTGCGCGCGCTCGTCGGATACCGCGACCCGCCCGTTGCCCATGTAGGTGACCCCTTCGATATCGCCGAAGCCGGTCAGCGGATAGCGTTCGAGCAGCTCGCCTGTCTTGCTCAGCACCACCAGCTCCGTAGGGCCGCCGTTGACCACCGCCAACAGCCGGTCCAGATCGCGGTCGTAGGTTATGGACGACAGGTTGCGCTCGATGCCGGCGATCGGCTTTCCGTCGATATCGACCCGGTAGCCGGGCAGCCAGCGATCGGCCGAAACGTCGCGCGTGACGTCCAACTGCCGGGTCAGGTAGAAGTACAGCCGTTCGTTCCAGTGCAGCGCCAGCGCCGTGGCGGCAAAGGCCGCCAGCAGGACGAGCAGGCCGACTGTCCGGTAACGGCGCTTGAGCAACGCGCCCAGGCGGCGCGACGGATGGGAGGCTGTTTGCATCATCGCGGATTTTCCTTATCGCCGGCATGCCGGCCTGTTCTGCTCCAGGAGCACTGAATGGTTGGCCTGTCTCGCTTCACCGCTCGCCTGCAAGGCTGGGCCCGCTCGATCAAGCGCGACGTCATGACGCTCTGGTTCTGCATGCGTCACCCGGACACGCCCTGGTGGCTGCGCGCGCTGATGGCCTGCGTGGTGGCCTACGCGCTGAGTCCGATCGACCTGATCCCGGACTTCATCCCGGTGCTCGGCTACCTCGACGACCTGCTCCTGCTGCCGCTGGGCATCTGGCTGGCGGTGCGCCTGATGCCGCCGGCGATCCTCGCCGAATGCCGCGCCCAGGCGCACGCCTGGGACAACCAGCCGCGCCCGGTCAGCCGAGCCGGCGCGGTCGCGGTGGTGCTGATCTGGATACTGGCGGCCGCGGCCATGGCCTATTGGTACAGCCGGCGCTGATCGACGCCGGCGACCATAAACAAGCGCGTGTGAAAAAAACGTCGCGCGCAACTCCCGTTGCGTTCGCGGCACCGGCTTAAGACTGGCTTAAGGCTGGCCCCCAACAATCGCCCCAGGCTTCTAACCGAGGTTCCCCGATGGAACTGCCCTGGGTCGAACACACTGACGTACTGGCACGCATTGGCCGCGAGCCGCCACTGACCCTGCAATTGGCGCAGCCTGGCCAGGGCGCGCGCCGCGAAGCCCTGGAGCGGTTCATCAGCCAGCGCTTCGCCGAGCACTATCGGGCGCGGGTGCGTCACTTCATGCCCTGCCTGTTGGGCCTGCACAGCGCCGATGGCCAGGTGCAGGGCGCGGTCGGGCTGCGCAGCGCCCAGCGCCGCCCGCTGTTTCTCGAACGCTACCTGGACGAGCCCATCGAAACGGCCGTCAGCCGTTGCAGCGGAGCGTCCGTGCCTCGTGCCGAGATCGTCGAGGTCGGCAACCTGGCCGCCTTTGGCAACGCCTCGGCGCGGCTGCTGATCGTCGCGCTGACCGACCTATTGGTCGCCCAGGGATTTCGCTGGGTGGTCTTCACCGGCACACCGGCGCTGCTCAACAGCTTCCAGCGTCTGGCGCTCGATCCGCTGCCGCTGGGCCTGGCGGACCCGGCACGGATGGGCGAGGAACTGGCCGACTGGGGCAGCTACTACGCCAGCCGACCGCAGGTCATGGCGGGCGAGATCCTGCCCGGCCATCAGCGCCTGCAGCAGCTGGGCATCTATCCACGACTGGGCTACGAACCACTTTTCAATGCCGGAGAGATACCGCATGCAGCCTGCAGCTGAACGTTTCTGGGCGACCCTTGAGCGGCACGACGGCATCGCCCTGCGCGAAGGCCCGCACCAGCTTAGCTACGCGCAACTGCGACAGGAGGTGCCGCGGCGCGCCGAGCTGCTCGTCGAGCGCGGCGTGCAACGTGTCGCCCTGGCCCTGGACAACGGCCTGGACTGGGCGCTATGGGATCTTGCGCTGCTGCGCGCCGAACGGGTCTGTGTGCCGCTGCCGGGCTTCTTCTCGCCAGCCCAGCATGCCCATGTGTTGCAGCATGCCGGCATCGATTGCGTGGTCGGTCCGGCAAGCGCACTGACCGATGCGGCCGGCTTCGAAACGACTGCACCCGGCTTGCTGCAGCGCACCTTGCAACCGGTCACGGCCGTCCCTCCCGGCACGCTGAAAATCACCTATACCTCCGGCACCACGGGCCAGCCCAAGGGCGTCTGCCTGGATGCACAAGCGCAGCTGGCGGTGGCTGGGAGCCTGTGGCAGGCCAGCCTGTCCTGTGCCGTGCAGCAGCACCTGTGCGTGCTGCCGCTGGCGACCCTGCTGGAGAACATCGCCGGGCTCTATGCGCCGCTGCTGGCAGGCGCCTGCGTCGAACTGCGTCCGCTGGCCGAGATCGGTTTCAGCGGCAGCGCCGGCTTCGACCTGCCACGCTTTCTCGCCACCCTGAACCAGAGCCGGCCGCACAGCCTGATCCTGCTGCCGCAGCTCTTGCTGGCGATGGTCAGCGCCGCCGAACAGGGCGTGCCGCTGCCCGATTCGCTGCGCTTCGTCGCGGTCGGCGGCGGGCGGGTCGCGCCGCAGCTGCTCGAGCGCGCCGCGCGACTCGGACTGCCGGTGTTCGAGGGCTACGGGCTGTCCGAATGTGCCTCGGTGGTCTGTCTGAATACGCCCGAGGCACAGCGCCTCGGCACCGTCGGCCGGCCGTTGCCGCACGTCGAGGTGCGCCTGGCCGATGATGGCGAGGTGCTGGTCAAGGGCCCGCACATGCTCGGTTATCTCGGCGAACCGGTGCAGTCAGGCGACTGGCTAGCAACTGGCGACCTCGGCCATTTCGACGACGGTTTCCTGGTGCTGCACGGGCGCAAGAAGCACCAGTTCGTGACGGCCTATGGGCGCAACGTGAATCCCGAGTGGGTGGAAGCCGAGCTGGTTCAGCAAGCGCCCATTGCCCAGGCCTGGCTGCATGGCGAGGCGCTGCCGCAGAACGTCGCCGTGCTGGTACCCCGTCGCGGCGATTGCACCGATGCCGAGCTGCAGGCCGCGGTGGATCGGGTTAACGCAGGCCTGCCCGACTATGCCCGCGCGCACCACTGGCTGCGCGCCACGGCGCCCTTCAGCGCCGACAACGACCTGGCGACCAGCAACGGTCGCCTACGCCGCCCCGCCCTGCTGGCGGCCTACGGCACCACCCTCGACTCCCTTTTGCCATCTGCCTGATGAGGTTTCCCATGGCGTTCTACGACGAACTGCAACTACAGACCAGCGAAGCGCGCGAATCCCTGCTGGCGGCACCGATCATCCACGCCGCGCTGACCGGCACCGCCAACCGCGACCAGTACATCGCCTTCCTGAGCCAGGCCTACCACCACGTCAAACACACCGTACCGCTGCTGATGGCCTGCGGCGCGCGGCTGCCGGAGCGGCTGGAGTGGCTGCGCGAGGCGATCGCCGAATATATCGAGGAGGAGACCGGCCATCAGGAATGGATTCTCGACGATATCCGCGCCTGTGGCGGCGATGCCGAGGCGGTGCGCAACGGCCAGCCGGCACTGGCTACCGAGCTGATGGTCGCCTACGTCTATGACCGCATCGCCCGGCACAACCCGGTGAGTTTCTTTGGCATGGTCAACGTACTCGAGGGCACCAGCATCGCCCTGGCCACCCAGGCCGCCGGTGTGCTGCAAGACAGCCTGCAACTGCCGGCCAAGGCCTTCAGCTACCTGACGTCCCACGGCAGCCTCGACATGGAACACATCGAGTTCTTCAAGAAGTTGATGAACCGCCTGGACGACGAAGACGACAAGGCCGCCGTGGTCCACACCGCCCGCGTGGTATTCCGCCTCTATGGCGACATCTTCCGTGGCCTGAGCGCCTGAGGTTACTGCCATGCGACTGGAACAATGCCGTGCCCTGCTGACCGGGGCCAGTGGCGGGATCGGCCAGGCACTGGTCGACCACCTGTGTGCAGGCGGCGCCCGCCTGCTGCTGGTCGGCCGCGATGGCCTGGCGCTAGACAACCTGTCACGCCGTTACCCCGGCCAGGTCCATGTGATTTGCGCGGACCTCGCGTTGCGCACTGGTCGTCAGACCGTGCTCGAAGCGGCGCGCCGTTTCGGTGGCCTCAACTGCGTGATCAACGCCGCGGGGGTCAATCAGTTCAGCCTGCTTGAACACCAGGACGAAGACGCCATCGCCCGGATGATCGGGGTCAACGTCACCGCCACGCTGCAGCTGACCCACCTGCTGCTGCCGTTGCTGCATGCCCAGCCGCAGGCGCTGCTGGTCAACCTCGGCTCGACCTTCGGCTCGATCGGCTACCCGGGATTTGCCGCCTACTGCGCCAGCAAATTCGCGCTGCGCGGGTTTTCCGAAGCATTGCGTCGGGAACTGGCCGACAGCCAGGTCAAGGTGCTCTACATCGCGCCGCGTGCCACCCGCACGGCAATGAACAGCGCCGATGTGGTGGCCATGAACGACGCGCTCAAGGTCGGCATGGATGATCCCCAGGCCGTGGCCCGGCAGATCGTCCAGGCGATTAGCGCCGAGCGTGAAGAACTCTACCTCGGCTGGCCGGAAAAACTGTTCGTACGCCTTAACGGCCTGCTGCCGCGCCTGGTTGACCAGTCCCTGCGCAAGCAGCTGCCGGTAATCAAGCGCTTCGCCCGATCCGAGCCGCCGCCCCCTGCCGCCCAGCCTTCGACGCCCCCCGGAGAACAACATCCATGAAAACCCTGATCGGCCTCTGCTTGGCCCTGCTGGCGTTGGCCAGCACTCCGTCCTTCGCCCTGACGCCAGCCGGCGACGAGGCCCTGCATCAACTCCAGGCCCGCTGGGCGGAGGTCAACTACCAGTTGCCCGAGGCGCAGCGTGAAGCCGCCTTCGAGAAACTCGCCGGCCGTGCCGAGCAGGCCGTGGCGAGCGAGCCCGAAGCCGCCGAATTGCGCATCTGGCACGGCATCGTGCTCAGCACCTGGGCCGGGGCCAAGGGCGGGCTCGGCGCGCTCGGGCTGGTCAAGCAGGCCAAGGCCGAGCTGGAAAAGGCCATCGAGCTCGACCCCAAGGCACTCGATGGCTCGGCCTATACCAGCCTCGCCACGCTCTACTATCAGGTGCCGGGTTGGCCGATAGGCTTTGGCGACGACGATAAAGCGCAAGCGCTGTTCAAGCAGGCCTTGAGCCTGAACCCGAACGGCATCGATCCCAACTATTTCCATGGCGACTTCCTGTTGCGCCAGAAACGCTATGCCGAGGCCAAGGCCGCGCTGCAGAAGGCGCTTGCCGCCCCCGCGCGGCCCGGCCGCGAAGTTGCCGACGCCGGCCGCCGTGAGGAAGTGCAGGCAAGGCTGGCCGAGGTCGAGGAAAAACTGGAATAACCCGCCACGACGGCGTCCAATGCAGCCTTGAACTCACCCAAGGGAACCCGATGCGTATTCTGCTGGTAGAGGATGACCGCTCGCTCGGCGCGGGCATTCGCACCGCCCTCAAGCTCGAGGGCTACACGGTCGACTGGGTGCAGGATGGCGCGAGCGCGCTGCATGCGCTTACCCATGAAAGCTTTGAGCTGGCGATCCTCGACCTCGGGCTGCCCCGCCTCGACGGTCTGGAACTGCTCAAGCGTCTGCGCGCGGCGGGTAACCCGGTGCCGGTGCTGGTGCTGACCGCACGCGACGCCACCAGCGACCGGATCGCCGGGCTCGACGCCGGCGCCGACGACTACCTGGTCAAGCCGTTCGACGTCGCCGAACTGAAGGCTCGCCTGCGCGCCCTGCTGCGGCGCAGCTTCAACCGGCCGGAGCCGGCACTCGAATACCGCGGCATCGTCCTCGATCCGGTCAACCAGCAGGTCAGCTACCAGGGTGCCCCGGTCAACCTGCCGCGCAAGGAATTCGTGCTGCTCCATGAACTGCTCTCCCAGCCCGGCCGCGTGCTGACCCGCGACCGCCTGCAGCAGGTGCTCTACGGCTGGGACGAGGAAGTCGAAAGCAACGCGCTGGAGGTGCACATTCACCACCTGCGCAAGAAGTTCTTCGCCGACCTGATCCGCACCGTGCGCGGCGTCGGCTACCTGGTCGACAAATGCTGAAACGCTCGATCCGCAACCGCACCCTGGTGCTGGTCCTCGGCACCCTGCTGGTGTCGCTGAGCCTGATTTCCTGGCGCAGCTACCGCGATGCCCGGCACGAGATCGAGGAGCTGTTCGACGCGCAGCTGGCCCAGAGCGCCCGACTGGTGCAGGGCCTGGTGGTGCGCGAGATGAGCCCCTGGGACCGCCGCGCCTTGCAGACCGCCCTGGACGCGGCGGTCAACGCGCGCCGCGACCAGGGCGTGCCCGGCCACGACTATGAAGGCAAGCTGGGTTTCCAGGTCTATACCGAGGACGGCCAGGTGCTGCTGCAGTCGGCCGGTGCCCCGGCCGATGCGCTGCAACAGCTGCTCTCGCCGGCGAGCGTCCGGTCCGCACAGCCGTTCAGCCAGCTCGAGGCCGGCTACCACGACGTCACCCTCGGCGGGCGCGCCTGGCGGCTGTTTCTGCTGCAGGACCCGGAAGATCACCTCTGGGTGCTGGTCAGCGAGCGTGGCGACGTGCGCGGCGAGCTGGTCGGCAAGATCACCCGGCGCAGCCTGCTGCCGGACCTGTTCGGCCTGCCGCTGCTGGCCTTGCTGATCTGGCTGGCGGTGGGCTGGGGCCTGCGCCCGCTGGCGCGCATGGCCCTGCTGCTCAAGAGCCGAGCCCCGGACCACCTGGCGCCGCTGCTGCTGGCGCCACTGCCGCGCGAACTCGAGCCCGTCGCCGCATCGCTGAACCGCCTGCTGCTGCAGGTCAACCAGCTGGTCGAGCGGGAAAAGCGCTTCATCGCCGATGCCGCCCATGAATTGCGCACGCCGCTGGCGGTGCTGCGAATCCATGCGCAGAACGCGCTGCAGGCGACCAGCGAGGCAGACCGCGACGAGGCCCTGCGCCAGCTGCTGGCCGGGGTCGACCGCACCACGCGTGTGGTCACCCAGCTGTTGACCCTGGCCCGGCTCGAACCCAACGCCCGGCAGTTGCGCCTGGCATCGCTGGACCTGCGCAGCCTGGCGCGCGACACCCTCGCCGAGCTGACGCCGCTGGCCTTGATACGCGGGCAGGAGCTGACCCTCGACGTCGACGAGCATGCCGATTTCAGCCTCCGCGGTGACGCCGCGAGTCTGGCCACCCTGCTGCAGAACCTGGTCAGCAATGCCCTGCAATACACCCCGCCAGGCGGGCAGATCGAGGTGCAGCTGCGCGCAACGCCGCAGGAGCTGACCCTGGAAGTGGCCGACAGCGGGCCGGGCATCGATGCCGCGCTGCGCCCGCAACTGTTCGAACGGTTTGTCCGCCTGGGCGACGGCGAAGGCGCCGGGCTCGGGCTGGCGATCGTCGCCCGAATCGCCGAACTGCACGACGCCACGGTCGAGCTGCAGGACGCCGCGCTCGGCGGGCTGCACGTCGTGGTTCGCCTGCCACGCCGACCGGACACGCGCGTGTCGGCCGCGGCTGCGGTGGATGGTCGCGCCCCCCCCGCCGGGTAAGCTTCGCTTAAGTTTCAACGCCTAGAATGGCTCGCAAATACCCACACCCGGAGCAGGTGATATGAACGAAACACGCACCCCAGTACGTTACGGACGGCTGTCCATCTCACTGCACTGGCTGATGGTGCTGCTGATTGCCGCGGTCTACGCGACCATCGAGCTGCGCGGCAACTTCCCCAAGGGTAGCGAGACGCGAGACCTGCTCAAGCAGTGGCACTTCATGCTCGGCCTGTCGGTCTTCGCCCTGGTCTGGTTGCGCCTGCTGGCACGCTGGCTGCGCCCGGCACCGCTGGCGGTGGCAAGTGCGAAGTGGGAGCAGCAATTGGCCAAGCTGGCGCACCTGGCGCTGTACGGCCTGATGATCGGCCTGCCGCTGCTCGGCTGGCTGACCTTGAGCGCCGCCGGCAAGCCGATTCCCTTCTTCGGTCTGGAGCTGCCGGCTCTGCTCTCGCCGGACAAGGGCCTGGCCGGGGACATCAAGGAAATCCACGAAACCGTCGCCGAGCTCGGCTACTGGCTGATCGGCCCGCACGCGGCCGCTGCCCTGTTCCACCACTACATTCGCCGCGACGACGTGCTGCGTCGGATGCTGCCGCAACGGCGCCAGGCCTGACGCAGCAATAGCCCAACAGAAACGCCCGGTCGACTGACATCGACCGGGCGTTTTGCCGTCTCAGCCGAGCAGGTCGCTGAACGGCAGGTAATCGACGCCCTCACCCACTTCCAGCGCACGGTTGCACTCCACCACCGCCAGTCCTTCGGCCCAGCTCGCCGAACTCAGCATCGCCGACCCCTGGCGGGGGTGCAGGCACACACGCGTCTCGCCCTCGACCTGCTCCAGCCGCGCGCGCAGGTACTGGCGGCGGCTGTTCGGCTTGCGCCAGGCGAAACCCGCCGTCAGGCGCAGCGGCGTGGGCAACACCTCGCTGCAGCCCTGGGCGCGCAGCAGGAAGGGCCGCGCCACCACCAGTGAAGTGATCAGCGCTGCCGCCGGGTTGCCCGGCAGGCCGATCCAGGGCTTGCCGTCCACTTCACCGAACGCCAGCGGCTTGCCCGGCTGGATTGCCAGGCGCCAGAGGTGCAACTCGCCCAGTTCACGAATCGCCTGCTTGAGGTGGTCCTCCTCGCCCACCGACACGCCACCGGAGGTGATCAGCACGTCCCATTCGGAGGCGGCCAGCGCCAGGGCGTCGCGGCTGGCGGCCAGTTCGTCGACCAGGATCTCGTAGTCGTGCACCTCCAGCCCGAGGCTGCGCAACACCCCGAGCAGCGCGTAGCGGTTGGCGTTGTAGATCTGCCCCGGCGCCAGCGGCTCGCCCGGTTCGCGCAGTTCGTTGCCGCTGGACAGCAGGCCGACGCGCAGCCGTCGGTAGACCGCGACCCGCGCCACACCCAGGCTCGCCAGAAGCCCCAGCGCCTGCGGCCGCAGGCGCTTGCCGGCCTGCAGCACGGCCTCACCGGCCTTCAGTTCTTCGCCCTGAAGACGCACATGGGCACCAGGGATAACACTGGGGAACTGCACGCGCTCGGCTTCGACCTGGCAGTCTTCCTGCGCCACAACGGTGTCCGCGCCCCGGGGCAGCGGCGCGCCGGTGAAGATGCGCACCGCGTGCCCCGCGGGCAGTTGCTGGTCGGCCTTATCACCGGCGGCAATGCGCCCGGCGAGCGGCAGCCAGCCGCCCGCGGCGGGCAGCTCGGCAGCACGCAAGGCGTAGCCGTCCATGGCACTGTTGTCCCAGGCCGGCACCGGGAACGGCGCATGGATCGATTCGGCGAGCACCCGGCCGAGGGCTTCGGACAGCGCGACCTGCTCGACGGCCGGCGGCAACGGCGCCCGGGTCAGCAGCTCGTCGATGGCCTCGTCGACCGGCTTCAGGCTGCTGCCGTCGCAGCCGCAGGCGCTCATGGGCGGGCTCCGCAGGCGGCGCGCGGCGGTTCGCCAACGGCGGCCTTCAGGTGCGCGACGAAGTTGCACGGGCCGGTGCGGCTGTCGAGCTGCTCGCCGAGGATCTTCTGCCAGGCGGTGCGGCAGGCGTTCGGCGAGCCCGGCAGGCAGCACACCAGGGTGCCGTTGCTGATCCCGGCCAGGGCGCGCGATTGCAGCGACGAGGTGCCGATCTCGGCGAGCGAGACCTGGCGAAACAGCTCGCCAAAACCGTCGACCTGCTTGTCCAGCAACGGCTGGACGGCCTGCGGGGTGTTGTCGCGGGCGGTGAACCCGGTACCGCCGGTGATCAGCACGACCTGCACGTCCGGCTCGGCGATCCACTGGCAGATCCGCGCACGAATCTGCCAGATGTCGTCGATCACCAGCGCACGGTCATGCAGTCGGTGGCCTGCCGCGGCCAGGCTGTCGACCAGCACCTGCCCGGAGGTGTCGTTGGCCTGGGTCCGGGTATCGCTGACGGTCAGCACGGCGACGCCAAGGGGTTGGAAGGTTGGGGTGGACAGGTGGGCCATGACGGTGGACTCCGATGGAAAGGTAGCCTGAGGCTGGGCCAGTTGCAGCGCCAGGCCCATTCCTCGTTGGAGGTAGTGGCGCCCCGTTTGCAAGCCGGACGCCGGCGCGTTCAACCGCCGCTGGCATTCATGAAACGCAGCACTTGCACCTCGCCGCGGCCGGCGAATTCATGGCGCAGCGGTTTGCGTTGCAGCGCGGCCTGGATGGCAGCGATCACCGGCTGGTCGCAGGTCGGATGACGGCGCAGCAGCGCACGCAGATCGACCGAATGCTCATGCCCCAGGCACAGCAGCAGGCGACCTTCCACCGTCAGCCGCACGCGGTTGCAGGTGGCGCAGAAATTGTGTGAATGCGGCGAGATGAAGCCGATGCGCGTCTGCGGATGGTCCGGCAGGCGCACGTAACGCGCCGGGCCGCCGCTCTGCTCGGCCGAATCGATCAGCGTGTGCCGCTCGGCGATCAGCGCCTTCACCTCGTCGCTGGAGCAGAAGCTCTCGCCGCGCGAACGACCTACGTCGCCCAGCGGCATTTCCTCGATGAAGCTCAGGTCCAGCCCGCTGGCGATGGCGAAATCCACCAGGTCGGCGACTTCCTCGGCGTTGCGGCCCTTCATCACCACGGCGTTGAGCTTGATCCGCTCGAAGCCGGCATCGCGTGCCGCCTCGATGCCGTCGAGCACCTGCTGCAGCTGACCGGTGCGGGTGATGGCGTGAAATTTTGCGGCATCCAGGCTATCCAGGCTGATGTTCAGCCGCTTTACCCCGGCGCGCGCCAGCGGAGTGGCGAGCTTGACCAGTTGCGAGCCGTTGGTGGTCATCACCAGTTCGCGCAGGCCGGGCAGTGCAGCGATGCGCTCGCAGAGGCCGACGACGCCCTGGCGCACCAGCGGTTCGCCGCCAGTGAGACGAATCTTTTTTACCCCCAGACCGACGAATATCCGCGCGATGCGTTCCAGTTCCTCCAGGCCGAGCACTTGCTGGCGCGGCAGAAAGGTCATGTCCTCGGCCATGCAGTAGACGCAGCGAAAGTCGCAGCGGTCGGTCACCGACATGCGCAGGTAGTCGATCTGGCGGTTGTGGGCATCGCGTAGTTGAGTCATCGGTAACACCTCTGAACCTTCGTAGGGTGGATGAACTCGTTTCATCCACCATGGCCCCGCCCGGTGGCGCGACCCGGTGGGGTGGTGCGAGTGCCGCCGCTTCCATCCACCTCTAGCCCGCAAAGGTGGATGGGTGAAGCGTCATCCACCCTACGTTGAGCTAAATCTCCGTTATTGCATCAGTGGCGTGTCCGCGCCCTGCATATGGATGCCATCGATGTGCGCCGCACCCACCAGGTTCTGCAGGTACTGGCTGACGCCGATCTGCCAGACGCGCTGGTTGAGCTCGGCGCGGATCGAGCCGGCGACCACCTCGTAGGGCAGCTGCTCGCCTTCGATGCGCTGGTCGACGGCCACCAGGTGATAGCCGTAACGGCTCTCCAGCGGTTGCTGGCACAGGCCGACCGGAAGACGGAACAGCTGGCGCTCGAATTCCGGCACCGTCTGGCCCTTGCTGATCTGTCTCAGCGCACCGCCCTGCCCCTTCGACGGGCAGGCCGAATGCAGCAGTGCCAGTTCGGCGAAGCGTTGCGGTTCGGCCTGCAGCTGCGCGATCAACGCCAAGGCCTGTTCCCGAGCCAAGCTGCGGGCTTCGGCATCGTCTGCCGGGGAGGCCAGCAAAATATGCCGCGCGGCCAGCAGGGGTGCGCTGAAGAAGCGCTGCTGGTTGCCGTTGTAGTACTGCCGGCAGGCCGCCTCATCGGCCAGCGGCAGCGGCACTTCCTGCTCGATCAGGGTGCGGGTGGCCGCCTCCTCCTCGCTCTCGCCGGCCTCGGCTCGCACCACCAGACCCAGCTCGCCGATGCGCTGCTGCAACAGCTCACGCAGCACCAGTGCCTGGGTCGCCAGGTACACGGCCTCATCGCGGCTTTCGGCCGGGTGATATTGCAGTTCCTGGGCAATGGCCTGCGAGGCGATCGCCACGCCGTTGACGTGCACCCGGGGCCATTCCTGTTCACTGCTGGCGATCAGCGCGGGTTCGCCGGACGCTTGCTCAGCGGCAGTATGGGTATGAACTTCGTGCGCCAGCTCCTCGAACAGCGGGGCCTCGACCGGCACTTCGATCTCCGGACGCGCGCCGCCACCGCAGCTGCCTCCGCCTGTGCTTCCACCACATCCACAACCCATGATGATTACCTCGATAAAGCCGTTTGAACGTTTGGTCGATCCAGCCAGGACGGCTGACGCAGAAAGCGCCAGCCGCAGAGCCATCACGCCGGCGTCTTGTTCTTAGCCGTGGCGTAACCGGGCACAGCCGTCGGCGCGGATGTTTCGCGGGCGGGTGCTTCATAGGTACGCGGGCGTTGCGGGCGCGGCATGGCCGGTTTGACGCCCTTCTGACGGACGATTTGGTAGCGCCGCCCCAGGTACCACACCGGTGCGCTGACGATGTGCACCAGACGGGTGAAGGGGAACAGCACGAACAGGGTCACGCCGAGAAACACGTGCAGCTTGTAGATGATGCCGACCGTTTCGATGGCGCCTGCGGCCTTGACCGGCTGCAGGGTCACCAGGCTCTGCGCCCAGGTGCCCAGCAGCACCATCACCGACCCGTCCAGGTGGCCGGTGGAGGCGATGATGGTCAGCAGCCCCAGCACCAGCTGCGCCAGCAGCACGAACAGGATCATGATGTCGCTGGTGTTGGAGGTGGCACGCACGCGGGCGTCGGTCATCCGGCGGTGAATCAGCATCACCAGGCCGATCAGGCAGAGGATGCCGAAAAAGCCGCCGGACACCATCGCCACGATCTGCTTCTGGCCACTGCTGATGAACGAGTGATACAGCGCCTCGGGCATCAGCAAGCCGACGAAATGTCCGGCCAGGATGAAGATGATGCCGACGTGGAACAGGTTGCTCGCCAGGCGCATGCGGTTGTTTGACAGCATCTGGCTGGAGCCGGCCTTCCAGCTGTACTGCGACAGGTCGAAGCGTGCCCAGCTGCCGATCAGGCAGATGGCCAGGGCGATGTAGGGGTAGACCCCGAACAGCAGGAAATTGAAGTTAGACATTGCGCACCTCCTGGACGAGCGCGGCGGCCTGCCCGTCATGCTTGAAATCGGTCCAGTGCAGCGGCACCGGGCTTTCCTCGCGAGCCTTGCCCGGCCCGCTCGGCATGGATGGGCAGCGATCCTGCTGCTCGGCCTTCAGGAAATCGACCTGTTCCTCCTCCCAGATCCTGTCCAGCGCTTCCAGCGAGTCGTCACGCTCCTCGGCGGCGACCTGCTCCTGCAGGCCGGCCAGGGTTTCCTGCACCGGCTCGCCGGCGATCTGCAGCAGTGCGCTGAAGCACGCGGCATGCGGGCTTTCGCGCTCCTGCAGACGCGCCGCCAGCAGCGCCAGCAGGTGCGACACATCGGCCAGCCCTTCGCGGGCCTCGAGGTCCTCGCGGGTGGCGAGGTATTCGAGGTACAGCGGGATGTAGTCCGGCAACTCGCGGACGCCGATGTCGAAACCGGCCTCGGTGTACTGCGCCATCAGGTCGACCATGGCCTGGCCGCGGTCACGGGATTCGCCGTGCACGTGCTCGAACAACAGCAGTGACAGGGCGCGGCCGCGGTCGAACAGGTCGGTGTAGCGCTCCTGCACGTCCATCAGGTCGCCCTCGGTCAGCTCGTCGAGCAGGCGCCGCAACGCAATGCGCTGCGCCGGGCTGATCTCGCGGGCCGCACCGATGGCCTGGGCCAGTTCCGCGTGGCCGTCGCGCAAGTGCTGGTCGGGATAGTCGAGCAGCAGGGATATCACTTTAAGGATGCGCATGGCTCAGTCCTCCCACAGCTGGACGGTCTGGATGATGTCGCGGCGGTTGGCCTTCTTCGCGCCGAACATGTTGGTGTCCGAGGCGCCCGAGCAGCCGCTGCCGAAGCTGAAGCCGCAACCGGAACGCTCGGCGAAGGCGTCGCTCATGGCCTCCTCGCGATGCGCGGTCGGGATCACGTAGCGGTCTTCGTAGTTGGCGATGGCCAAGTAGCGATACATGTCCTCGACCTGGGCCACCGACAGCCCGACGCTCTCCAGCACCTCCAAGTCCTGCACGCCATCGACCTGCTCGGCGCGCTTGTAGGCACGCATGGCAAGCATGCGCTTGAGCGCCAGCTTGACCGGCTCCTCGTCACCTGCGGTGAGCAGGTTGGCCAGGTAGCGCAGCGGGATGCGCAGGCTGTCGACGTCCGGCAGCACGCCGTCCATGCTGACGTGGCCAGCCGCCGCAGCGTTCTGGATTGGCGACAGCGGCGGCACGTACCACACCATCGGCAGCGTGCGGTATTCCGGGTGCAGCGGCAGGGCCAGCTTCCAGTCCACCGCCATCTTGTACACCGGCGACTTCTGCGCGGCTTCGATCACCGACATCGGTACGCCGTCGTTGAGCGCCTGCTCGATGACCTTCGGATCGGACGGGTCGAGGAAGATCTCCAGTTGCTTGGCGTACAGGTCCTGCTCGTTGACCGTGCTGGCCACTTCATGGATGCGGTCGGCGTCGTACAGCAGCACGCCGAGGTAGCGGATGCGGCCTACGCAGGTTTCGGCGCACACGGTCGGCATGCCGGCCTCGATGCGCGGGAAGCAGAAAATGCACTTCTCGGATTTGCCGCTCTTCCAGTTGAAGTAGATCTTCTTGTACGGGCAGCCGCTGATGCACATGCGCCAGCCGCGGCACTTCTCCTGGTCGATGAGAACGATGCCGTCCTCCTCGCGCTTGTAGATCGCACCACTCGGGCAGGACGCCGCGCAGGTCGGGTTCAGGCAGTGCTCGCACAGGCGCGGCAGGTACATCATGAAGGTGTTTTCGTACTGCCCGTAGATGTCCGCCTGGATCTTGTCGAAGTTCTTGTCCTTGCGACGCTTGGCGAATTCGGTACCGAGAATTTCCTCCCAGTTCGGGCCCCACTCGATCTTCTCCATGCGCTGACCGGAGATCAGCGAGCGCGGACGTGCCACCGGCTGGTGCTCGGAGATCGGCGCGGTGTGCAGGTTCTGGTAGTCGAAGTCGAACGGCTCGTAGTAGTCGTCGATGGTCGGCAGGTCCGGGTTGGCGAAGATGTTCGCCAGTACGCGGAACTTGCCACCGATGCGCGGGTTGATGGTGCCGTCGCCGTTGCGCACCCAGCCGCCCTTCCACTTGTCCTGGTTCTCCCACTCCTTCGGGTAGCCGATACCAGGCTTGGTCTCGACGTTGTTGAACCAGGCGTATTCCATGCCTTCACGGCTGGTCCAGACGTTCTTGCAGGTGATCGAGCAGGTGTGGCAGCCGATGCACTTGTCCAGGTTCAGGACCATGCCCACTTGTGAACGAATTTTCATTGTGCAGCCTCCACAAATGGCGCCTCGATCTTCAGAGCAGGCATGGTCCGGGGACCATGCGCTGCCACCTTGGGTGAACGAATTTTCATTGTGCAACCTCCACAACCGGCGCCTTGATCTTCAGAGCGGGCATGGTCCGGGGACCATGCGCTGCCACCTTGGGTGAACGAATCTTCATGGCCTACTCCTCAGATGTCTTGCGGCAGGGGTTGCGGCAGGTCGTTGCCGCCCGAGATACCGTTGGTGCCGTCGAGCCAGTCGACCTTGGCCATCTTGCGTACCACGACGAACTCGTCGCGGTTGCAACCCACGGTGCCGTAGTAGTTGAAGCCGTACGCCTGCTGGGCGTAGCCGCCGATCATGTGGGTGGGCTTGAGCACCACGCGGGTCACCGAGTTGTGGTGGCCGCCGCGGGTCTTGGTGGTTTCGCTGCCGGGCACGTTCACGATGCGTTCCTGGGCGTGGTACATCATCACCATGCCTTCCATCACGCGCTGGCTGACCACCGCACGGGCGGTCAGGGCGCCGTTGGCGTTGAAGCACTCGATCCAGTCGTTGTCCTCGATGCCGGCCTTCTTGGCGTCGACTTCGGACATCCACACGATCGGGCCGCCACGGCTCAGGGTGAGCATGATCAGGTTGTCCGAGTAGGTGCTGTGGATGCCCCACTTCTGGTGCGGGGTGATCCAGTTGAGGACGATCTCGGTATGGCCGTTGCTCTTCTTGCCCTTCACGTAATCGATGGTGCGGGTGTTGATCGGCGGCCGGTAGCTCATCAGCTGCTCACCGAAGGCCTGCATCCAGGGGTGGTCCTGGAAGAACTGCTGGCGGCCGGTGATGGTGCGCCACGGGATGAACTCGTGGACGTTGGTGTAGCCGGCGTTGTACGACACATGCTCGTCTTCCAGGCCTGACCAGGTCGGGCTGGAGATGATCTTGCGCGGTTGCGCCTGGATGTCACGGAAGCGGATCGCCTCGTGCTCCTTGGGCAGCGCCAGGTGGCTGTGGTCGCGGCCGGTGAATTCCGACAGAGCGGCCCAGGCCTTCACGGCAACGTGACCGTTGGTTTCCGGCGCCAGGCTGAGGATGACCTCGGCAGCATCGATGGCCGACTCGATCTGCGGACGCCCTTGGCTGACGCCCTCCTCGCGCACCTTGTAGTTCAGCTCGCCGAGGAAATCGACTTCAGCCTGGGTGTTCCAGTTGATGCCCTTGCCGCCATTGCCGAGCTTGTCGAGCAGCGGGCCGAGGGAGGTGAACTTCTTGTAGGTGGCAGGATAGTCGCGCTCGACCACCGCCATGTTCGGGCAGTTCTTGCCCGGCTGCGGATCGACGCCAGCGGTTTTCCAGTCGGTGCCGCCGAACGGCTGGGCCAGTTCGCCGGGGCTGTCGTGCAAGAGCGGCACGGTGACCAGGTCCTTTTCCACGCCCAAGTGACCTTCGGCCATCTTCGAGAAGGCCTTGGCGATGCCCTTGTAGATTTCCCAGTCCGAACGCGCTTCCCATGCCGGGTCGATGGCGGCGGACAGCGGGTGGATGAAGGGGTGCATGTCCGAGGTGTTCATGTCGTCCTTCTCGTACCAGGTCGCGGTCGGCAGGACGATGTCGGAGTACACGCAGGTTGAGGACATGCGGAAGTCGAGGGTGGTGACCAGATCGAGCTTGCCGATGGCGCCGTCGTCCTGCCATTCGGCTTCGAGCGGCTTGAAGCCGTCACGCTTGCCGAGGTCCTCGTTCATCACGCCGTTATTGGTGCCCAGCAGGTACTTGAGCATGTACTCGTGGCCCTTGCCCGAGCTGCCCAGCAGGTTGGAGCGCCAGATGAACATGTTGCGCGGGAAGTTTTCCGGGCTGTCCGGCTGCTCGCAGGAGAAGCGCAGCGAACCGTCCTTGAGCGACTGGGTGACGTAGTCGACCGGCGACATGCCGGCGGCTTCGGCGTCACGACAGATCTGCAGCGGGTTGCGGTTGAGCTGCGGCGCGCTCGGCAGCCAGCCGGCGCGTTCGGCACGGATGTTGTAGTCGAGCATGTGCTCGGGGAACTGCGATTTGTCGGCCAGGGGCGAGAGCACTTCGTGAATGCTCATCTTCTCGTGGCGCCACTGCGAACTGTGGTTGTAGAAGAAGCTGGTGCCGTTCATCTGGCGCGGCGGACGGCTCCAGTCGAGGCCGAAGGCCAGCGGCAGCCAACCGCACTGCGGACGCAGCTTTTCCTGGCCAACGTAGTGCGCCCAGCCACCACCGGTCTGCCCCACGCAACCGCACAACATCAGCATGTTGATCAGGCCGCGGTAGTTCATGTCCATGTGGTACCAGTGGTTCATCGCCGCACCGACGATGATCATGGAACGGCCGTGGGTCTTGTCGGCGTTGTCGGCGAATTCACGGGCGATCTGGATCGCCTTCTCACGCGACACGCCGGTGATGACCTCCTGCCAGGCCGGGGTGCCGGGCACGCTGGCGTCGTCGTAGCTGGAAGCGACGTTGGCCCCACCCAGACCACGGTCGATACCCAGGTTGGCGGCCATCAGGTCGAACACGGTGGCAACCTTGGTGGTGCTGCCGTCGGCCAGGGTGATGCTGCGCACCGGCACGCGGCGCAGCTGGATGCTTTCGCCTTCGGCGTGCTGGAAGTGCTCGTGGAGGATGCCGCCGAAGTACGGGAAGGCGATCTCGGCCGTCTCGCCGCCATCGATCTGGGTCAGGCTCAGGTCGACGTCACGGCCGTCCTTGCCTTCACGGGCTTCGATGTTCCACTTGCCCTTCTCGCCCCAGCGGTAACCGATGGAGCCCAGCGGCGAAACCAGCTCGCCGGTGGTGCCGTCGACAGCGATGGTCTTCCACTCGGGGTTGTTCTCCTGGCCGAGGTTGTCGGCCAGATCCGAGGCGCGCAGGAAGCGGTCGGCGATGTAGCTGCCGTCCTTTTCGTTCAGGCGCACCAGCACCGGCAGGTCGGTGTAGCGCTTGGCGTAGTCGCGGAAGTATTCGCTCGGCGTCTCGAGGTGGAATTCCTTGAAGATGACGTGGGCGAATGCCTGGGCCAGAGCGGCATCGGTGCCCTGCTTCGGGTTGAGCCAGAGGTCGGTGAGCTTGGCGACTTCGGCGTAGTCCGGGGTGATGGCGACGGTCTTGGTGCCCTTGTAACGGACTTCGGTAAAGAAGTGCGCGTCCGGGGTTCGGGTCTGCGGGACGTTGGAGCCCCAGGCGATGATGTAGTTGGAGTTGTACCAATCGGCCGATTCCGGCACGTCGGTCTGCTCGCCCCACACCTGTGGCGAGGCCGGTGGCAGGTCGCAGTACCAGTCGTAGAAGCTCAGACACACACCACCGATCAGGGACAGGTAGCGGCTACCGGCAGCGTAGCTGACCATCGACATGGCCGGGATTGGCGAAAAGCCGATGACGCGGTCCGGGCCGTACTGCTTGACGGTGTAGACGTTGGCCGCGGCGATGATCTCGTTGACCTCTTCCCAGCTGGAACGGATGAAACCGCCCATGCCGCGCTTGCTCTTGTAGGACTCAGCTTTGGCCTTGTCCTCCACAATGCTGGCCCAGGCGTCGACCGGGGTCATGCTGCGCCGCGCCTCACGCCACAGTTTGAGCAGCGGTTTGCGCACCTTGGGGTACTTCAGGCGGTTGGCGCTATAGATGTACCAGCTGTAGCTGGCGCCACGCGGGCAGCCGCGTGGCTCGTGGTTGGGCAGGTCGTTGCGGGTGCGTGGGTAGTCGGTCTGCTGGGTTTCCCAGGTGATCAGGCCGTTCTTCACATAGATCTTCCAGGAGCACGAACCGGTGCAGTTCACCCCGTGGGTGGAGCGCACGATCTTGTCGTACTGCCAGCGCGAGCGGTAGACGTTCTCCCAGTCGCGGGATTCGATGCGGGTTTCGCCATGACCGTCGGCGAACTCGCCTTGCTTCCTGTTGAAGAAGCGCAGTTGATCGAGCAAGTGGCTCATTGGTTTCTCTCCTCACTCCGGTTGCGAACCACTGGCCCGACCGGTCGGCTTATCAATCTCGGCTGGCGCCCGCCTCTGGGACCGACGCATCAGGGCTATGAACGTCAGGACGCGAGCTTCTGGCGGGCCTCCAGTTCGCGGTCGACGCTGGATACGTAGTACTCGTCGGAGAATGCGCCCTCGGGCTCCTTCAGCCAGAGCAGGCAGAGCCCGAAGCTGACGAACGCACCGGCGGCAATCACCATGAAGAACTGCGAGGGGGTCACGAAGGTGTAAAGGGTCAGGTAGCAGACGGCGCCAACGTTGCCGTAGGCCCCGGCCATGCCGGAGATCTGCCCGGTAACCCGGCGCTTGATCGAGGGGATGATCCCGAAGGTCGCGCCCTCGGCGCCCTGGACGAACATCGAGCAGGCCACGGTGATGGCAACGGCGACGATCAGCGGCCAGGACGCGTTCATCAGCCCCATCAGGAAGAAGCCGACGGCGATGCCGAGCATGTAGGCGAGCATGACGAAGCGGCGGTTGCCGAAGCGGTCGGAGACCAGCCCGCCCATGGGCCGCGCTACCAGGTTCACGAAGGCGAAGGAGGCAGCGATGATGCCCGCCGTGGTCGGGGTCAGGCCCCAGGTCAGCTCGAAGAACATCGGCAGCATCGACACCACCGCCAGCTCCGCACCGAAGTTGGCGAAGTAGGTGGAGTTCAGCGCGGCCACGGTGTTGAAGGGGTATTTGTCGTCTTCCGGCACACCCTTCTTCAGGATCGGCACGTTGACCCGCAGGATCTGCACGACCTGGAAGATCACCACCAGCGCGATCACTGCGTAGCTGATCGCCGCGCCGGTCGCGCCCAGGTAACCCAGCCCCTCGATGCGCCAGACCAGGATGCCGAGCACGCCGACCATGGGAATGGTCCAGACGATCAGCTTGATCATGTCGGCCCAGGTGCTGACTTCCAGCGCGCTGGCCTTGTGCGGTTTGCGGTGGACGGTGCCAGCCGGACCGTCGGTGAGCGCAAACCAGTAGTACACGCCATAGATGGCCATGATGATCGCCGAGCTGGCGATCGCCCAGCGCCAGCCTTCCGAGCCACCAAAGGCATGGATGGCGATGGCCGGCAGACTCATGGCGGCAGCGGCTGAACCGAAGTTGCCCCAGCCGGCGTAGAAGCCTTCGGCGAAACCGATGTCCTTGGGCTTGAACCACATGGCCGTCATATGGATACCAACCACGAAGCTGGCGCCAATGGAGCCGAGGATCAGCCGCGACACCAGCAGCTGGACGCGGCTGTCACCGAAGGCGAAGAACAGCGCGGGCGCGGCCATCACCACCAACAATACCGAGAACACCCGGCGCGGCCCCCAGTGGTCGAGCGCCATGCCGACCAGAATGCGCGCCGGGATGGTCAGCGCCACGTTGGCGATGGCGAACAGCTTGAGGTCCTCGGGCGTCAGCCAGTTCACGCTTTTCAGCATGCTGGAGGCCAGCGGCGCCATGCCGAACCAGACGAAGAAGCAGATATAGAAGGCGATCCAGGTCAGGTGCAGGGCCCGTATCTCGGGGCGCTTCCATTCGAACAGCGTCGAAACTCTCATGTTGAGCTCCTCCCTCAGGGGCAGGCTTGGATCAGGACCGGGCAAGGCGCCCGCCGGGCCAGGAAGGCGCTGACGCTGCCGAAGGTCATGTAGTCGAGCTCGTCGACCAACAGATTCAGCGAGCGGGAGATGAAGCCGCCATCCGGTTCGTTGGAATGCCGGGCGATGACCAGCAGGTCGGGCTTCTTGTGCTCGGCGGCCTTGAGAATCATCTTGCGGGCGTCGCCTTCGGCGAGGATCACGTCGACGTCCAGGCCATAGGCGCTGACCTTGTCAGCGGCCTCCTGCAGAAAGGCCCGGAACTCGCCACGCTCACGCTCGTAGAGCTCGACGGCCGAATCACTGGTGTCGCGGGTTTCTTCCACGACCCCGACGAGCATGATCAGCGGCTTGAGCGGGCCGAACATGTCGAGGGTCGCTTCCAGGGCTTTCCTGGCGTTACGCGAGTTGTCGTAGGCAATCATGATTTTCATGGCGGCGCTCCAGACTCAGGGGTTCTTCACGTAGGCGTTGGGACGCAGGTAGAACCACCAGTTGAGGATCAGGCACAGCGCGTAGAACACCGCGAAGCCGTACATGGCCACTTCCGGAGTACCGGCCTTGACCTGCTCGCCGATCACGATCGGGGCGACAAAGGAGCCATACGCGGCGACCGCGGAGGTCCAGCCGAGCACGGGGCCGGCCTTGTCGCGGTCGTAGATCACGCCAATGGTGCGGAAGGTCGAGCCGTTGCCGATGCCGCTGGCGGCGAACAGCACCAGGAACAGCACCAGGAACAGGAAGAAGTAGGTTTCCGGCTGGGCCGAGCCGTAGGCCTGCTGCATCACGTAACCGGCGGCGACCGAGGCCGCGACCATCACCACCGAGATCACCTGGGTGACGATGGAGCCGCCGATCTTGTCGGAGATCCAGCCGCCCAGCGGGCGGATCAGCGCGCCAATGAACGGGCCGATCCAGGCATAGGTCAGTGTGCTCGGTGCGTTGGGGTTGGCGACGCGGGTCACCACGCCGTCGGCGCCGACCTCGTTCATGAAGCCGAAGATCACCGTGATCGACAGCGGCAGCGCCATGGAAAAGCCGATGAACGAGCCGAAGGTGAGGATGTACAGCACGCTCATCGACCAGGTGTGCTTGTCGCGAAAGATGATGAACTGGCGCTTGATGTTCGGCTTCACGCTGCCGGGCAGCAGGCGCAGCAGGCCGAGCGTCAAGCCAATGGTCAGCACCATCACGCCCCACATGTTGAGCACGCCGAGACCGGTGGGAGCCGGCAGGTAGAGGTACAGGCCAATGGCCGCCGAAAGCAGCGCGACGCCATACAGACCGAGGATCTTGCTGAAGGCGTGCAGCGGGTAGCCGGGCGTCGGCGAGATCACCAGCAGGTTGTTCATGCCGAACCAGCCGGCGAAGGCCAGCGGCACCAGGAACAGCAGCCAGACCCAGCCGGCGTTCTGGATCCAGGTATCGGTGCCGGCCGGGATGCCGCCGATCAAGGTGCCGCTGTCCTTGACCAGGCTCATCGGGTCCCCGGCGATGAAGCCGAACAGCCCGGTGGTCATGGCCAGCGGGATCAGGATCTGCATGGTGGTGACGCCGAAATTGCCGAGCCCGGCGTTCAGGCCCAGCGCCAAGCCCTGCTGGCGCTTGGGAAAGAAGCCGCTGATGTTGCTCATCGAGCAGGCGAAGTTGCCGCCACCGATGCCGGAGAGAAAGGCCAGCAACTGAAACACCCACAGCGGCGTGTCCTGGCTCTGCAGGGCAAGGCCGGCTCCGGCGGCGGGAATCATCAGCAGCGCGGTGGTGAGGAAGATGGTGTTGCGTCCGCCGGCGATGCGGATCATGAACGAGGCCGGAATCCGCAAAGTGGCGCCGGTGAGCCCGGCAATGGCGGTGAGGGTGAACAGCTCGGCGGGCGCGAAGGGAAAGCCCAGGTTGAGCATCTGCACCGTGACGATGCCCCACATCAGCCAGATGGCGAAGCCCATCAGCAGGCTCGGGATGGAGATCCACAGGTTGCGGTTGGCGACCCGCTTGCCGGTGGTATCCCAGAACACCTGGTCCTCCACGTCCCACTTTTCGATATTGCTCATGGTCGATCCTCTTGGCGCAGGGCCCCGCTGGCAGGGCAGCGGGAGCAGGAATGGCTCGCACGCTAAGCGGGAGGGATCGATTGGAATTTGATCAGGATCAACCCGCGCCGGGCGGCGATTTGCCTCAGGCGGGTGCGCTACTCCTTAGGGAGTACTCCTATATTTATGAATAAAACTTTTTTAAATCAGAGACTTATAGACGGACAAATTTTGTTACGGAGGGGCTTGACAGGAAGCCAACGTGCAGAATGGGTATACCTTCGACGGTGGTCAGCGGCGCCGCCCGGGCGCAGAATCGGGCTCCCCTACCGCGACGGGCCGATCATGTTTTCAGCCGAAAGCGACCAGCTCTCCACGCGCCACTCCATCGTGTTCAACACGCTGGTGGCCTTCGTGATCATCATCGGCTTCTCGCTGGCCGGCATGCTCGCGACCCTCTATCTGGCCGACGCCCTCGCCGGCGACGCCGAGGCGATCAACCAGGCTGGCAGCCTGCGCATGCAGGCCTACCGCCTGGCCTCGACCGATCCGCAACGCACGCCCGAGCTGATGCGTGAGCGCGTCGATGCGCTGCAGGCGACCCTCGACTCGGCCTCCCTGCGCTCGGCGCTGCGCCGCCACGGCAGCACGCGCCTGCCGGCGCTGCATGCCCGCGTGCGCGCGCATTGGCAGACGCGCATGCGCCCCCTGCTCGACACCCAACCGCCTCAGCTCGAGGCCTACGCTCGCGAGGTGCCGGCGCTGGTCAACGAGCTGAACCAGCTGGTGCGCACCCTGCAGGAGGCGTCGGAAAGCAAGCTCGGGGTGATCCGCGCCCTGCAGGCGGTGACCCTGTTCATCATCGTGCTGGTCGCCTTCGTGCTGATCTACGGCCTGCACAACAACCTGGCCACGCCGCTGCGCAGCCTGACACGCCTGGCGCGGGATATCGGCCGCGGTAATTTCAGCGGGCAGGTGCGGGTGCCGGGCGATACCGAGCTCAGCCTGTTGGCGCGCACCCTCAACCAGATGAGCCGGGAACTGGCCGGCCTGTACGCGGACATGCAGCAGAAGGTCAACCACGAGACCGCCGCGCTGACCCGCAGCAACGCCACCCTGCAGCTGCTGTTCGACAGCGCACGGATGCTCTACAGCCAGCCGGACGATCCGTCGCAGATGATGGGCGCGCAGCTCACCAAGGTGCAGCAGATCCTCGACACCGGGCCGCTCACCCTGTGCCTGAACCGCTCGGCCGAAGCCGGCAGCCACACCGCGATGACCTCGCTCGGCCTGCAGCCGCCGGCCTACTGCAGGCTGCCGCAGTGCGCCGAGTGCCCGGCCCACCAGACCGGCCGGCTGCCAAGCGGGGAAGCACTGGCGACCTTCGAGCTGCGCTCCGGCCAGGATGAGCTGGGCGCGCTGCGTGTCGCCCATCCACCCGGCGTGCCGCTGCAGGCCTGGCAGACCCAGCTGTTGACGACCCTGGCCGACCTGTTCGCGGCATCGCTGAGCCTGCCCCAGCTGGGCCAGAAACAGGCACGCCTGGCGCTGATGGAGGAACGCGCGGTGATCGCCCGCGAGCTGCACGACTCGCTGGCCCAGGCGTTGTCGGCGCAGAAGCTGCAGCTGGCGCGGCTCAAGCGCCTGATGCGCAAGGGCGGCGACCCGGCCCAGCGCGACGACAGCATCCAGCAGCTCGACCAGGGGCTGAACGCCGCCTACCGGCAGCTGCGCGAATTGCTCACCACCTTTCGCATCAAGGTCAACGAACCGGGACTGCGCCCCGCCTTGCAGGCGACGGTGGCAGAATTCAGCACCCATTCCGGCCTGCACATCGCCAGCGATTACCAGCTCGACCACTGCCCGCTCACCCCGAACGAAGAGGTGCACTGCCTGCAGATCGTCCGCGAGGCGCTGAGTAACGTGGTCAAGCACGCCGAGGCCGAGCACTGCTGGCTGAGCATGACCCAGGACGAGATCGGCACCATCCACGTGCGTATCGACGACGATGGCCTCGGCATCTGCCCGCAGGAACAACGCGCCGGGCATTACGGGCTGATCATTCTGCACGAGCGCGCCAACGGCCTGAACGGCAGCATCAGCGTCGGCCTGCGGCCTGGCGGTGGCACCCGGGTGTACCTGCAATTCCCGCCGGCCTATCGGCACCGATCTACCGACAACGGAGCCTGTCACGCATGAAACCGGATACGACGACGCGAATCCTGCTGGTCGACGACCACCCCATGATGCGCAGGGGGCTGCGCGACCTGCTGGACCTGGAGGAGGACCTGGAAGTGGTCGGCGAGGCGGGCAACGGCGAGGATGCCATTCGGCTGGCCCAGGCGGTCGAGCCCGACCTGATCCTGATGGATTTGAACATGCCGGGCATAGACGGCCTGGAAACCACGCGCCGCATGCGCGACGCGGAGATCGACGCGCGGATCATCATGTTCACCGTCTCCGACGACCAGGGCCATGTGCTCGAGGCATTGCGCCATGGTGCCGACGGCTACCTGCTCAAGGACATGGACGCCGAGGAACTGGTCGAGCAGATCCGCCTGGCCGCTACCGGGCGCATGGCGCTGAGCCCGGAACTGACGCAGGTGCTCGCCGAGGCGATCCGCGTGCGCCCCAAGCCCTCCGGCGGCGTGCTGTTCTCGAGCCTGACCAAGCGCGAGCGCGAAGTGCTGCGGCAGATCGCCAAGGGCCAGAGCAACAAGATGATCGCCCGCCGGCTGGGCATTACCGAAGGCACCGTGAAAGTCCACGTCAAGAACCTGCTGCACAAGCTCGGCCTGCGTTCGCGGGTCGAGGCCGCGGTCTGGGTGCTGGAGAACGACGCCAAGGGCTGAGCGCGCGTCGATGTGCGCCATCGCACAGGCGCAGCGCATGGCCCGGACACCCTTGATGACCATCAAGGCGGTCCGCCGGGGACGCCCTATCGTCCGCCCTGCCGGGCCGACCGCAGGGTCGGCGCCGCGCCCACCCGGCCCCAGGAGCACACCATGTTCAAGTTCGTCCCCACTGCCGCGCTGCTGCTCGGCCTGCTGTTGGCCCTTCCGGCGCAAGCCGCCATTGGCGACGCCGAAGCGGTCAACCGGGCCGGCATGCAGCGCATGCTGGGCCAGCGGATCGCCCGCAGCTACCTGATGATCGGCACCGACACCCGCGCCGACCTGGCCGCCCAGACGCTGGACGAGAGCCTGGCGCGGGTCGAGGAGAACGCTCAGCGCCTCGAGCAATACGCCGCCAGCGGTGAGGTGCGCAAGCGGCTGGACGCGGCGCTCGCGACCTGGCAACGGTATCGCCAGCAGGCCCTGCTGCAGCCGACCCGTGCGCAATCGGTGGAGCTGTTGCAACTGGCCGAAGCGTTCCTGGCGCAGAGCGAGGCGCTGGTCCAGGCTATCGAGCGCCAGCACGGCAACGAGGCCACGCGCCTGGTTGACCGCAGCGGGCGCCAGCGCATGCTCAGCCAGCGCATCGCGATGCTCTACCTGGCCATGAGCTGGAAGTTGGAGGTGCCGGAGCTGCGCGGGGATTTCGATGCCGCGGTCGCCGAGTTCGAACAGGGTCTGGACGAATTGAACCAGGCGCCGCGCAACACCGAGCAGATCACCCAGCAACTTGGCAAGATCGGTAACCAGTGGCGATTCGCTCGAGCCGGCTTCAGGCTGGCCGATAATGCGCGCTTCGTGCCGACGGTGATCGTCACCACCAGCGATTCGCTGCTGCGCAAGTTCGAACAGCTGACCCGCGATTACGAGGCCCTGGCCCGCAATGCCCCATGAGGTGTGGCATCCCGGGCTCAGCCCTGCGGGCCGCCACGGCGAAACGGCTGGGGTGCTTCATCCGGCACCGTTTCGGTTGCCGACTCGACCAGCGGGGCAGAGTCGCCCCGCTTGAACGGCGCCGGCGACTCGCTGACCCACTGCCGGGTTGCCGGCTCCAGGCGCGCAGGCTCCGGCGCCGGCTGTTCGCGCAGCCGGTACCAGGCGATCGCGGCGAGCACGGCGGCGACCACGCGGTAGACCAGCGAGGCCAGGTCGAAACCCATCAACGCATCGCCGTCCAGCCAGAGCGACACCAGCCGCCCCAGCACCAGCGCCGTCATGGTGATCATCAGCATCATCAGACCCGGCCTGGCCCGCTCCGGCGCCCGGGCGGACCAGAGCAGGAACACCGCCAGGCCGAGCTGCAGGCCGCCGTAATAGACGCGCATATGGCTGACCGAGGCGGTCTCCATCAGCAACATGCCGTTGAGGTTGGCCATCTCGTAGGGGCGCAGCCAATACGCGAGGCTGAAGCCGATCATGATCACGGCCTGGACAATCAGCACGAAACGGGCAACACGCATCGACAGCACTCCGGACAACGGCTCCGCACCCTGGTGGTCATCGGACCGATCCGGCGAACGATGGTTCGCGGGCTGCAAGGCGCGCAGGCTGCACAGCGTGAAACGCACGAAACGTGGCCGTCCGGCTGAATTAGCGCCCCCTCCGGCGGGTCTACCAGCAAGTCTGGTCAGCACGAGGAAGGACAATCATGCGTTGGAAAAAAGCACGGCGCAGCGACAACGTAGTCGACGCCCGCGGCCGCAGCGGCGGTATGCCCGGCGGCCGCCTGAGCCTGGCCGGCGTGGCGATCGTCGTGGTGATCGGACTGCTCTCGGGACAGGACCCGCTGCAGATCCTCGGCCAGCTGGCCGGCCAGTCCGAGCAGGTCTCGGCACCCCGCAGCGACACACCGGCCAACGGCGACGACCCGCAGGTAGCCTTCGTCCAGGCGATCCTCGGCGACACCGAAGACACCTGGGGAGCGCTGTTCCAGCAGGCCGGCGAGCAGTATCGCGACCCGACGCTGGTGCTGTTCCGCGGCGGGGTCAACTCGGCGTGCGGTTTCGCCCAATCGGCGGTCGGCCCCTTCTATTGCCCGGGCGATCAGCAAATGTATCTCGACCTGCAATTCTTCGATGAGATGGCTTCGCGCTTCTCCGTCGCCGGCGATTTCGCCCAGGCCTATGTCATCGCGCACGAGGTCGGTCATCACGTACAGACGTTGCTAGGCGTCTCGCAGCAGATGCAGGCGGCACGCCAGCGAGGGGCGAAGCTGGAAGGCGACAACGGTTTGCTGGTCCGTCAGGAACTGCAGGCCGACTGCTTCGCCGGCGTCTGGGCCTATCATGCCCAGCAGCGGCATGACTGGCTCGAAGAAGGCGACCTGGAGGAAGCGCTGAACGCGGCCAACGCCATCGGCGATGATCGCCTGCAAAAGCAGAGTCAGGGCCGCGTGGTGCCCGATGCCTTTACCCATGGCACCTCGGCGCAGCGGGTGAAATGGTTTCGTACCGGCTTCGACAGCGGCGAACCGACACGCTGCGATACCTTTCAGGCGCAGCGTCTCTGATCGCGCTCAGCGCACCTAGCCGGCCCAGCAGTAGATCGGCGCATCCGCCCCGCTGTCGAGCTTGACCTGCGTGCTGTGACGCAGACGAACCAGCAATCGCTTGCCGGCCTGAGCACTGCCCGTCAGCGCCTCCAACTCCTCCAACAGCTGCGGCCCGTCCATTCGCCCCGCCTCGCGCAGCAGTTGCTGCGCACCTTGCCAATGGGGATCGACCGCCGCCTGCTCAACCGCTTGCGCCGGCGGCTGAGCAACCTGACCGGCTGGCAGCTGACGGGCCAGCTGCGCCCAGTCCTGATCATCCATTTCAATATTCAGGTCGACTGGCAAATCGCCGACGTGGCCACGAATTCGAATCATGTCGCTCTCCAGATCATTCAGGCGGCATGCTCCCACGCCCGGAGCAAGCTGGCCAGCTGCAGCCTATATTTGTTATAACGTAACGGTATCAGTCAACCCCTCTGGAGTTCGTTATGCGCCGTCTGCTGCTTGCCCTCCCCTTCGCCCTGCTGCCCGGTTTCGCTCTGGCCGCCGAACATCACGCTCATGATCACGACCATCATGACAGCCTCGGCGCCCATGAGCACGGCGCCGCCGAACTGGACGCCGCGCTGGATGGTTCGATGCTGGAAATCGAACTCCGTAGCCCGGCGATGAACCTGGTGGGCTTCGAACACGCACCGAGTAGCGAAGCGGACAGGCGCCAGATCGCCGACGCCCGCAAGCAGTTGGAGCAACCGGGCACGCTGTTTGGCCTGCCGGCAGTGGCAGGCTGCAAACTGACCGACACCGCGCTGGAGAGCCCACTGTTCGAAGACGACACTCATGACCATGGCGACGCGCACGACGAGGATCATGAAGGCCAGCACAGCGAAATCCACGCGCACTACCACTTCGACTGCGCCGCACCGCAGGCGCTTGAATCGCTCGATCTGCAGGCGCTGTTCAAAGCCTTTCCCGGCACGCAAAAGATCCAGGCACAGTTGATCGGCCCGAACGGTCAACGCGGTGCGCAACTCAATGCCGGCCAGCCGCGCATGACCTTCTGACCGCTTCGTCCGCCGCCACCCGGCCCGGCGCAGTAAACCCTCCGGCTCGCCTGAAACGGATCATCTCGATGACCGCACCCCTGCTCGAACTCCACCAACTGGGTTTTGCCTGGCCCGGCCAGGCAGAGCTGCTCGACGTTCCCGCGTTCACGCTGGAACGCAACCAGAGCCTGTTTCTCAAGGGGCCGTCCGGTAGCGGCAAGACCACCTTGCTCGGTCTGATCGGCGGGGTGCAGAAAGCACAGCGCGGAACGGTTCGCCTGCTCGGTAGCGACCTTGCGGCGCTTTCGGCGGGCGCGCGCGATCGTTTCCGCGTCGACCACACCGGCTACATCTTCCAGCAGTTCAACCTGCTGCCCTTTCTCTCGGTGGCCGAAAACGTGGGCCTTCCCTGCCACTTTTCGAAAACCCGTGCCGAGCGCGCCCGTCAACGGCATGGCAGCGTGGCGCAAGCGACGGCCAGCCTGCTCCAGCATCTCGGACTAGCCAAGAACCTGCTCGACCGACGTGCCGATGCCTTGTCGATCGGCCAGCAGCAGCGCGTTGCTGCGGCTCGCGCGCTGATCGGTCAGCCAGAGCTGGTGATCGCCGACGAGCCCACTTCGGCGCTCGACGCCGACAGTCGGGAAGCCTTCCTGCAACTGCTCTTCGCCGAATGCCGAGAGGCCGGATCGAGCCTGCTGTTCGTCAGCCATGACCAGAGCCTGGCGCCGCTGTTCGACCGCAGCCTGTCATTGGCGGACCTCAACCGCGCCGCCCGCGCCCCGGAGATATAGGCCATGTATCTGTTGCGCCTGGCCTTGGCGAGCCTGAACAACCGCCGTTTCACCGCCCTGCTCACCGTCTTCGCCATCGCTCTGTCGGTGTGCCTGCTGTTGGCCGTCGAGCGTGTTCGCACCGAAGCCCGCGCCAGTTTCGCCAGCACCATCAGCGGCACGGACCTGATCGTCGGTGCCCGTTCCGGCTCGGTGAATCTGTTGCTGTATTCGGTGTTCCGCATCGGCAACGCCACCAACAATATTCGCTGGGACAGCTTCGAGCACTTCGCCGAGCATCCCCGGGTCAGCTGGGCCATCCCGATCTCGCTGGGTGATTCCCACCGTGGCTATCGAGTCATGGGCACCAGCAGCGCCTACTTCGACCATTACCGTTACGGGCGTAAGCAGCGGCTGCAACTGGCACAAGGTCGCCCCTTCGCCGAGGACCCGTTCGAGGTGGTGCTGGGCGCCGAAGTGGCCGAAGCGCTGAACTACAAGCTGGACGACCAGCTGGTGCTGGCGCACGGCGTGTCGACGGTCAGCCTGGTCAAGCATGACGACAAGCCGTTTCGCGTCGTCGGCATCCTCAGGCGTACCGGCACGCCAGTGGATCGCACCCTGCATATCAATCTGGCCGGTTTGGAAGCGCTGCACATCGACTGGCAGAACGGCGTGCCGGCCCGTGGCGCGGCGCGCATCGACGCCGAGCATGCGCGTCAGATGGATTTGCAGCCCAAACAGATCACCGCCTTCATGCTCGGCCTCAACAGCAAGATCGCCACCTTCGCGCTGCAGCGTGAAATCAATCAGTATCGCGGCGAGCCGCTGCTGGCGATTCTTCCCGGCGTCGCCCTGCAGGAGCTCTGGAGCCTGATGGGCACGGCGGAAAAGGCATTGTTCGTGGTATCGCTGTTCGTGGTGCTGACCGGCTTGATCGGCATGCTCACGGCCATCCTCACCAGCCTCAACGAACGGCGCCGGGAAATGGCGATTCTGCGCTCGGTGGGCGCGCGGCCTTGGCATATCGCCAGCCTGCTGGTGGTCGAAGCATTCAGCCTGGCGCTGGCCGGCGCCCTGTTCGGCCTGCTGTTGCTGTACGTCGCGATTGCGGCGGCGCAAGGCCCGCTGCAGAGCCAGTACGGCCTCGACCTGCCGCTGGCCTTGCCCAGCACCTATGAGTGGTCACTGCTTGCCGGCATCCTGCTTGCCGGGCTACTGATGGGTGGCGTGCCGGCCTGGCGCGCCTACCGGCAATCCCTGGCCGACGGCCTGTCGATCAGACTATGAGGAACGCCATGTCTCGCCTGTTGCTCGCAACGCTGCTCGTCCTTGCGGCTCCCTTCACCATTGCCGATGTCCGAGAGCTACAGTGGTCGGACCTGATACCCGCAGACGCTCCACCGCCTCCGCCACCCGTAGCGATGCACGACCTGTCGCAGCTGGCCGACGCACTGGCCGCCGAAACGGGCCCGGCAGCGGCTCAGCAATTCCCTGGCGAGCCGGTGGTCAAAGCGCTCGATGGCGTGCAGGTCAAGCTGCCGGGATACATCGTGCCGCTGGAAGTCGGCGAAGACGGACGGGTGACGGAGTTTCTACTGGTGCCCTACTTCGGCGCCTGCATTCACGTGCCACCGCCGCCGTCGAACCAGATCGTTCATGCCACCAGTGAGCTCGGCGTCAAAGTCGACGAGCTGTATCAGCCGTTCTGGATCGAAGGTCCATTGAAGGTCGAACACGCCACCAGCGAACTGGTCGATGCGGGTTATCGCATGGACGCGCAGAAGATCTACCTCTACGAGCTCGAATAGAGGCCGCATCGGCACGGCCTGAGCGGCAAGCTGAACGGGCGGGACTGAGCGGCGTCATCGAGCGATACCACTCCTATCGCCAGCTCGCTCATGTTGGCACTGAGTGGCAGCGGGCTGCTGCCGCCAACGCAACCCTTGAACAAGCTGGTAGCCACACGAGTGACTGTCCGTCGAATCGCTTTGCGTCGCCCAGCGCCCGGTATCCAGATCGCATAAATACGAAACCCCACGCGATGGCGGGGTTCCGTATATAACGGCTACGCAGCGGCTTGCTCAAACCTAGGCGCTGGGTTACGGCTCCCTGAATCGCCCGACAGCGCGGTCAGCGGGTGCTGGCGACCTGACGCTGCCGCTCGAAGCTCAGCTCGCCTTCGGCCCACTCGCGCCAGGAACGAACCTTGCGCCGCTCGGCACCCGCACGCTCGGCCTGCTTCAGCGCGTCGAGGCCAGCCTGCCAGCGGGCTTGCTCCAGCTCCAGCTGGGCGACATTCATCCAGAGCTTGGCGTTTCCGGATTGGGTCGCCAGATCGCGGTAAATCTGCGCCGCTTCCGAGCGCTCGCGCGCCTGCCACCAGAGCATGCCCAAACGCTCGCGTCGCTGGGCATCGCTGGGTAGAAGGCGCGACTCCAACATGCCTCGCAGCAGCTTCGCGCCTTGCCAGGGCTGGCCGGCGGCACCTGCCAGCAGCACCAGGTTGTCCAGCTCTGTTTCGCTGAAGCGCAGTCCCTTGGCGTGCGCTGCACGCAGGGTCGCGAGCGCCTTGTCCTCGTCACCGGCCATCTGCTGCAAACTCGCCAACTGGCGCCAGCGTTCTACCTGATCCGGATGACGGGCAAGCAACTGTCTTTGCCAACGTTCGGCGGTCTCGTAGCGCTTCAGCTCAGCGTTGCCCGCTACCAGAAACTGCAACCAGGTGTCGGCCGCGTTGGGATTGGCCTGAACATAGCGCTCAGCCAACGGCAGCGCCTTGGCGTGTTGCCCGAGCCCCTGGTAAGCCTGCACCAGCATCTGCAGCACGTCCTCGCTGGCCTGGGCTGGCGAGCCCAGCAGGCTGACGACCTTGGCGTAGCGCCGCTCGATCAGATTAAGTTTCGCCAGGTTGAGCCGCTCGGTCGGCAGCATCGACTCATCCAGCTTGCCGCTTGCCACCGCCTTCTCGAGCAACGTCAACGCCTGCCCGTTGTCACCTTCGGCCCAGGCCAGGTAGGCCTCGCTGCGCCATAGCAACGCCTGCTCCGCACTACCTGGCTTGGCCCCGGCCTGCTCGAGAACACGATGCGCGGCGCTGTAGTCGCCCTTTTCCTGGGCCACCCGGGCACGCTCCAGCGCCTTGAACACGGACGGATCGATGCTCTGCGCGGCATGCGCCGACAGCGCGAACAACAACGAGACCAGCAACAGCAAACGGGGCATGTCAACGCTCTCCTTGCAGGCGAAAATGCAGGGTCTTGACGGCTTCGCGCGACACGGCCGAGCCGTTTTCAGTACGCGGCGCAAAGCGCCAGCGAGCAGCGGCGCGACGTGCCTCGCGGTCGAAGACATTGGGCGGCGAGGCGTCCAGCACGCGGATGTTCTCGACCTTGCCTGCAGCCGTGATAGTGAAGGCGAGCTTGATGTGGCCTTCGATGCCGCGCTGACGTGCCCGATAGGGATATTCAGGGCGCACATCGTTGAGCGGCATGACTTCCTGCTCGGGGCCGGACTGGCCTGCCGTCTCGGCGGCCGACGGGGCCGCTGGCGCAGGCGGCGCTGTTGGGGCCGATGCGGCCGTCAGCCCAGCAAGGCTGGGCGCCGGCGCGCTGGCAACCGAGACGCCGGTATCGATGTTCGGCAGCGGCAGATCGAGCTTGGGCAGATTGGCACTCGGGCTGGCCATGCTCGGTGTCGGCGGCGTGGGCGGCTGCGGTGTCTTCGGCTGAGGCGGTTGCGGCGCCTGCTGCCGCGAGCGTGTCGCGGCGCTTTCGTCACGGTTATCCATGCGCACGAAATTGGCGATGGCCACTGGATCGTCAGCAACCTCGCTACGTGGCGGGTTGACCATGCTCAACATCAGCGCGAACAACAGCAACGCCACCACGCAGGCGGCGACGAAGGACAACCCAACGCGAGCCAACCCACCAGCCATTACGGCGCTCCCGACGTGGCAGCAAGGGCTACGTCCTGAACCCCGGCCAGTCGCGCCTGATCCATGACCTGAACCACCAGGCCGGTTCGGGCGTCCTGATCGGCCTGCACCACCACGGCGCCGTCGGGCTGGTCGACGCGCATGCGCTCGACGTGCGCGCGCACACTGCGCACATCCACCGCTTGCTTATCGATCCAGACCTGACCGTCGGCCGTGACCGCGATGAGGATGTTGCCCTTGTCCTGGGCGCTGGCGGTATCGGCCTGAGGCCGCTGAACCTCGACACCCGATTCCTTGATGAAGGAGCTGGTGACGATGAAGAAGATCAGCATGATGAAGACCACATCGAGCATCGGCGTCAGGTCGATGCCGGTGTCTTCTTCCTGCTGGTAATGGTGACGACGCATACGCATCCGTTAATCCTCAATCGTGACGCAGCTGATCGGCCAGCCGGTCGAGAGCCTGGCGCGAAATACGTTCGAGACGCGCCAGGCTGAACAGTCCAGTGATGGCCAGCACCATGCCGGCCATGGTCGGCAGGGTCGCCTGCCAGACGCCCGCGGCCATGCCGCGAGGATTGCCGGTGCCGTTGAGCGCCAGCACATCGAAAACCGCGATCATGCCGCTGACGGTGCCAAGCAGGCCGAGCAGCGGGTACATGGCCACCAGGGTCTTGCTCATTCGCAAGGGACCGGCGAGCTGCTGCTGGGCCTGGGCCAGCCAGGCGCTACGCACGGCCCGCTGCCAGTTGCCGGGCTGGCTGCCCAGCAGCGCCCAGGCCTGGCGCCGGCTTTCGACCCAGAGTGGAAACACCCGGCGCATGTACCAGAGTCGCTCGAAAGCCAGCGTCCAATAGAGTACGCACAAGGCCGCCAGCGCCCACATCACCGTGCCGCCTGCCGCCATGAAGTCGAGCAGCGCGTAGCCGCTATCCACCAGCCGCAGCCATTGGCCGTGCACGTCAGTCACGACGCGGACTTCCCGACAGATGAAGGGCAATCAGCCCGGCGCTCTGCTGCTCGAGCAGCTGGATCAACGCTTTGCTGCGGCTTGCCAGCAGGCTGTGCAGGAACAGCAGCGGAATCGCCACTACCAGGCCCAGCACGGTGGTGACCAGCGCCTGGGAAATGCCATCGGCCATCAGCCGCGAATCGCCGCCGCCGCTCTGGGTGATGGCTTGAAAGGTCACGATCATGCCGGTCACCGTGCCCAGCAGGCCGAGCAGTGGGGCGACGGCGCTGAGCAGTTTGAGCAGCGGCTGACCGCGCTCGAGCGGCGGCGTTTCCTGGAGGATCGCTTCGTCTAGTTTCAGCTCGAGGGTGTCGAGATCGGACAGCTGCGGCTTCGGCCCCAGCACGCCGATGATGCGGCCCAGCGGGTTATCGTCACGCGGCTGGTTCAGTTCCCGCGCTTGGCGATCCACCGCGCGCCCCACACGGGCGAGATAGACCATACGCCACAGGGCCAGGCAGAGGCCGATCGCACCGAGGACAAGGATTACCCAGCCCACCAGGCCGCCCTGCTGGACGCGGTCCCATAACTGCGGTTGACGCTGCAGTTGGGCCAGCAGCGCACCGCGAGTCGGGTCTATCGGCAAAGTTGCCAGGGCCGCGTCGCTGCCCAGGTAGTCCGCCACCAGGCCCAGGCCATCCGGCTGCCGGCTGGGCGTCAGCAGCTCGCCGGCGTCACTGTCGTACCGCAGGAAATTATCTTCCGTGAAGGCGGCGAAATTACCG
The DNA here is from genome assembly GCA_032064305.1 of Pseudomonas sp. GTDB lineage: Bacteria > Pseudomonadota > Gammaproteobacteria > Pseudomonadales > Pseudomonadaceae > Stutzerimonas. Next base: position 152,381 of record DAMBNU010000008.1, read on the forward strand.
ACGCGCAGGACCGATTGCTCGCTGCGCTGGCCGTCGACACCCACCACCGGCAGCGTGACGCGCTCCACCTGGCCGCCTGCCGTGAGGTCTTCAAGCAAGGTCATCCAGAAGGCATCAAGGTCTTCGGCCGAGGGCAAGGTGCGGCTTTCGGCCAGGGCGCGCAGACGCTGCAGCCGCTCGTGATACTGGGCGTTGAGCAGGCTGTCCTGCCACTGCCCGGCGATGTCGCCGGCGCTCTGCCGCACCACGCCGAACAGTTCGCCCAGGTGGCCGACCCGCTGGGCCAGCAGTTTTTCCTGATCGGCCAGCTCGGCCTCTTGGCGGTCGAACTCGGCCTTCAGGCGTTCGGCCTCGGCCTTCTCTTTTTCAAGGCTTGCATTCGCTCGAGCCAGCAGTTGCGCCTGCTCGCTGCGGTTCTGGAGGAAGGCCTTCTCCCGTGCCTGCATGGCGTCCACTTCCGCGGCGCGTTCGCTGCGAATCCGCTGCAGCAGTTGTTCCGGGGTCAGTGGCTCAGCGGCCTGGACCAACGTAGGCAGTAGCCCAATGAGCAACAGGGTGATCAAACGCTTCATTGCGCAGCCTCCGTGGCCAGGGTCTTCACGGGCAGTTGCAGCCAGCTGGGCGCCTGCTGCTGGCGTGCAACGGCGATGGCGTTGCCGATCGGCCGGCGGGCGCTGCCGTCCAGCACCTCCCAGGCCTGGGCTTTGGGGTTCCACCAGCCGCTCTCGTGAGCATCTAGGGTCTGGTAATAAAGCATGGTGCGGCCCAGGCGCAGGAACTCCACGCTACGGCTGCCACCCTTCACCGGCAGTTCGCCGCGCCAGGCTTCCAGGGTGCGGCCGTAGTCGCTTTCGATCTGATACGCCTCGAGGATGCGCCGGTATTTCTCGGCCAGGCTGACGTCGGCACGCGCTTCCATGTCCTGCAGACCGGCGAGGCGATCGGCGCGCTCGTCAGGCAGGAACGGCAGGTCGGCGGCGATGAACTCGCCGAGCACCTCGATCATGCGGCCCATCTGCGGTGCAACGGCCTGCTGGGTGCGCTCGATGCCGTTTAGCTGGCGTTGAAACCCGTCCAGCTCCTTGCGCTGCGCCTCAGTGAGCTCAGCCAGCTGGGCGTTGTAGGCCTTCAACGCTTCGGTCTGCTGAATTGCACGGCGATAGTCGGCGAGCATCTGCCGTGCGGCATCGTCGAGCTGTTCGACGCGCGCCTGGGAGGCCTTGGCCTCGGTAGCCAGACGCTGGCTTTCATCCAGCGCGGCGTCCAGGGGAGCAGCGTGCAGCGGCACGCCACAGGACAGCACGGCAACCGCGAGGACGCGGGGAAGGAAGGCTTGCATGGAGGGGTCCTTGGGAGGCGAACGTCAAACTATAAAGAGAACCATTATCATCTAAACGCACCGGAGAGGCAACTCGGGCAATACGTCGCAGGCCGCTCAAAGCGGGGCGTTTCGTTGAGCTGGATCAAAATCGCCAGAAAGGCCCGCCCTAAGATGGCGCCAACCGCAACACACCTGTCTCGATGGAGTTCCATTATGCGCAAGACCCTGTTTACCGCTTCCGTGCTGGCCGTGGCTCTCGCCGCTCCCTTCGCCCAGGCCCATCAGGCGGGTGACGTCATCGTTCGCGCTGGCGCGATCACGGTTGATCCGCATGAAGACAGCGGCAATGTGAAAGTGGGCGGCGCTGCAGTCCCCAATACCGGCGCGACGCTGGACAGCGACACCCAGCTTGGCCTGAACTTCGCCTACATGGTGACCGATAAAATAGGCATCGAACTGCTGGCGGCAACTCCGTTCACCCATAACGTCGGCACCAAGGGCCTCGGCGGACTGAAGCTCGGCGAACTCAAGCACCTGCCGCCGACGCTGAGCGTCGTGTATTACCCGCTGGAAAAGAACTCTGCCTTCCAACCCTATGTCGGCGCAGGCATCAACTACACTTGGTTCTTTGACGACAAGCTCAGCAGCGAAGCTGAACAGGCTGGATTCCGCGGCCTGGACATGCAAGATTCATGGGGCCTGGCCGCGCAGGCCGGCATGGACTATATGCTGACGGACAACGTGATGCTCAACGCCCAAGTCCGCTATATCGACATCGACACTTCCGGCACAACCTACGCAGGAAATACCAAGGTAAAGGTCGACGTCGACGTCGATCCCTTCGTCTACATGGTCGGTCTCGGCTACAAGTTCTGACGACGCCGGCCCCAGCTGGAAGGCAGACAGCAAAAAGGCGCCTATGGCGCCTTTTTGCGCTATCCGGCCTCGCTTTTACAGACCAAGCAGCTTCTTCAGGCCGTCGCGCATGCCAGTAGCTGGCGCCGGCAAACGGTAGCGCTGCAGCAATCGATCGTTGCGGGCACGCGAATGACGGATATCCCCCGGACGTGGCGCCTGTCGCTGCACCTCGGGCAAGCCGCCCAGCACCTCGCCCACCGCCTCGAGCAATTGATTCAGCGAGGTGGCGCGGTTGAGGCCGACATTCACTGCCCCGTCCCAGACCTCGGGCGAATCCAGCGCCTGCAGCAGCACTTCGACCAGGTCGCCGACGTAGAGAAAATCACGGGTCTGCTCGCCATCACCGAAAACCGTGATCGGTTGCCCGTGGCGTGCGCGCTCGGTGAAAATGCTGATCACCCCGGAATACGGGGACGAGGGGTCCTGACGCGGCCCGAAGATATTGAAGAAGCGAAAGATCACCGGCTCAAGGCCATGCTGGCGCCGATAGAAATCGAGGTAATGCTCGCTGGCCAGCTTGTCCGCCGCATAGGGTGTCAGGGGCGCCTTGGGAGTGTCCTCGTCGATAGCCTGGCCTTCGCCGTTATTGCCATAGACCGCGGCACTCGAGGCGAAGATCACACGGCGCACACCTTCGGCGCGCATGGCCTCGCACAGGTTCAGGGTGCCGATCAGGTTGCTCTGGTGGGTACCGACCGGATCATCGACCGATGCCTGCACCGAGGCGACCGCCGCCAGGTGCACCACGGCGCGGCATCCCCGCACGGCGTCCCGCACGACCGCAGCATCGGCCACGTCGCCATCGCGGACCTCGACGCGATCGCTGGTCGGCAAGTTGCTGCGCTTGCCGGTCGAGAAGTTATCGAGCACGCGGACGGTGTCGCCCCGCGCCAGCAGCGCATCGGCCAGGTTCGAGCCGATGAAGCCCGCCCCTCCGGTGACCAGAATCGGCGAGTCAGCCATGACGGTAATAACGCTCCAGCAGGTTCGGCAGGCCGGTGCGCCAGGCACGCGGCTTGATGCCGAAGGTATTGAAGATCTTCTTGCAGGCCAACACCCCGTGCTGGGGCTCGTCCGCGGCGTCCTCGCAGGCAGCGTGCGCCACAGGCGTCAGTCGCTCGAGCCGCAGCGCGCGGTGTTGCGCCGCCTCGGCCATCAGCGCCTGCCCAACCACCAGCGGCGTGGACGCCTCGTGACCGCCGTAATGGTAGGTGCCCCACAGCGGCGCCTGGCAGTCGAGCTGCTTGAGCACCGCGAGCATCACCCGCGCCGCATCCTCGACCGGAGTCGGATTGCCGCGCCGGTCGTCGGCCAGACTGAGCTCGTCGCACTCTTCGAGACGCCGCAGAAAACGCCCCAGCAAGCCGTCGGAACTGTCGTCCAGCAGCCAGCCGAAGCGCATCAGGACATGCCGTGGACAAAGCGCGCGCACGCTCTGTTCGATCCGCCAGAGCGCCCGGCTGCGCGCATCGAGCGGTGCCACGTCGTCCTTTTCGCTGTAGGCGGTGGTGCGCGCCCCGTCGAATACGCGGTAGCTGGAGGGTTGCATGAGGATGAACTGATGGTGCTGGCACAGCTCCGCCAGCCGCTCGATTGCCCGCTCCTGGCTGGCCAGCTGGGCCTCGTCGACCTGGCCGCTCTGGAACCAGTCGTAGTAGTAGGCGAGATTGATGACCACGTCCGGACGGTTGTCGTCGAGCAGGTCGGTCAGGCTGGGTGCATCCCAGCCCTGTACGGGCGGTCGGGGTGCCAGGAAGCCGACATCTTCTTCGGCTCCGAGGCGGATCAGCGCCTGGCCCAGGGCATTACCGCCGCCCAACAGCATCAGGCGCATTCGCATGAAGGAAACTCTAGAAGGGAATGTCGTCGTCGAAACTGTCGTAGTCCGGCGCGGGCTGCTGGGCCGGCTGCGGCTGGGCCTGCTGGCGCTGCTGCTGCGGCTCGCGCTGGGGCCGCGGCTGCGACTGGCGCGGCGCATCGTCCGAACTGCCACCACGACCACCTAGCAGCTGCATGGTGCCGCCCATGTCGACGACCACTTCGGTGGTGTATCGCTTGACGCCGTCCTTTTCCCACTCGCGGGTCTGCAGGCGGCCTTCGATGTAACACTGCGAGCCCTTGCGCAGGTATTCGCCGGCAATCTCGGCAACCTTGCCGAACAGCACGACGCGGTGCCATTCGGTGCGCTCCTGCTGCTGGCCGGTCTGCTTGTCCTTCCAGCTGTCGGTGGTGGCCAGGGTGATGTTGGTCACCGCATTGCCGTTGGGCATGTAGCGGGTTTCGGGGTCGCCGCCGACATTGCCGATCAAGATGACTTTATTCACCCCTCTGGCCATGGGTAACTCCTTTGTCTGAACATGAAAGTGAGATGGCTCGCGAGTGCCCCGAGGACGGGGAAAAGCCGGTAGCCGTGAATCTTACCCTACCACCTTGTGGCGGCCAACCGGCGCGACCCGGCTGGCAAAACGAACAGCGGGACGCGCCAAGCGCCAGCGCTCGCCCCACACTCAAGCGACCAGACGATCCAGCGCTGCGCGGTCCAGCATCTGCATGTCCACCTTGACGTAGGCGGCCGCCTCGTCGGCGATCACCACCGCGTCGGATACCCCCGGGACGCGCAGCATCTGTTCGGCGAGTCCGGGATTGCCGACCGCACTGGCCGACAGCGGCAGCCGCAGGCCGGTAACATACGGCGGCTCACGCATCCCCCAGGTCACCAGCAGCCACAGCCCGCAGAGCGCCGTGCAGCCGGAGAACACCAGGCCAAGCCCGCCCAGCTGGTAGAACCAGCCGCCAATCACGCCGCCCAGACCGGAGCCCAGGAATTGGCACGTCGAATAGATGCCCATCGCCGTGCCCTTGCCGCCGGCCGGGGCGACCTTGCTGATCAATGAAGGCAGCGAGGCCTCCAGCAGGTTGAAGGCGATGAAGAACACGATCATGCCCGCCACCAGCGACCATAGCCGGTCGCCGAACAGCCAGAAGAACAGCTCGGCGAGGACCAGCACCGCGACGGCGCCAAGTACGACGCGCTTCATCTGCCGCTTCTTCTCGCCGTAGATGATAAAGGGCACCATGCCGAAGAAACCCACCACCAGGGCAGTCAGGTAGACCCACCAGTGCTGATCCTTCGGCAATCCGGCCTGGTTGACCAGCGCCAGCGGCAGCGCGACGAAACTGGCCATCAGAATCGCGTGCAGCACGAAGATGCTGAAATCCAGTCGCAGCAGATCGGGATGCCGCACCGTTGCCCCGAGCGCCTGCTTCGCCACACCGGACTCGCGATGCCGCAGGTGACGGTTTGCCCGAGGCAGGGTGGCGATGATCGCGATGCCCAGCAGCGCCATGCCGGCGGTGGTCCAGAACAGTCCGGACAGGCCGTACGCCCGGGTCAGCAGCGGGCCGACAACCATCGCGACGGCAAAGGACACGCCGATGCTCATGCCGATCATCGCCATGGCCTTGGTGCGGTGTTGTTCACGGGTGAGATCCGACAGCAGCGCCATGACGGCCGCCGAGATCGCCCCGGCGCCCTGCAGCACCCGACCGGCGACCACGCCCCAGATCGAGTCCGCCGAGGCCGCCAACGCTGCGCCAGCGGCGAAGATCAGCAGACCGAAGTAGATCACCGGCAAGCGGCCAATTCGGTCGGACAGCATGCCGAACGGAATTTGTAGCACCGCCTGGGTCAAACCATAGGCACCGATAGCGAGGCCAATCAGCGCCGGCGTGGCACCCTTCAGCTCCAGACCGTAGGTCGCCAGCACGGGCAACACCATGAACATGCCAAGCATGCGAAACGCGAAAACCAGGGCCAGCCCGGACGCCGCACGGGTCTCGCCGGCGCTCATCCGTTCGCTGTAGGGATCATGCATGTGGGGTCTCGCTTGAGTGAACCGGCGGCGATTCTAACAGCCATCCCCGGCCCGGCACAGGCTGGCCACTTTGCCGCACCAATACCCCTGGCCGTATAATTTCGGGTTTCCGCCCGCCACGCGAGGCTGCTTTGGACAAGATTCTGATTCGTGGAGCTCGTACCCACAACCTGAAAAACATTGACCTCACCCTTCCGCGCGACAAGCTGATCGTGATCACCGGCCTGTCCGGCTCCGGCAAGTCCTCACTGGCCTTCGACACCCTGTACGCCGAAGGCCAGCGGCGCTACGTCGAATCCCTGTCGGCCTATGCTCGCCAGTTTCTATCGATGATGGAGAAACCCGACGTCGACACCATCGAAGGCCTCTCCCCGGCCATCTCCATCGAGCAGAAATCGACCTCGCACAACCCGCGCTCCACCGTTGGCACCATCACCGAGATCTACGACTACCTGCGTCTGCTCTATGCGCGGGTCGGCACGCCACGCTGCCCCGACCATGACGCACCGCTCGAAGCCCAGACCGTCAGCCAGATGGTCGACCAGGTGCTGGCGCTGCCCGAAGGCCGCAAGCTGATGCTGCTGGCGCCGGTCATCCGCGAGCGCAAGGGCGAGCACCTGGCGGTGTTCGACGAGCTGCGGGCGCAGGGTTTCGTGCGCGCACGGATCAACGGGCGCCTGCATGAACTCGATGAGCTGCCGAAGCTGGACAAACAAAAGAAGCATTCGATCGATGTGGTGGTCGACCGTTTCAAGGTGCGCAGCGACCTGCAACAGCGTCTGGCCGAGTCTTTCGAGACCGCGCTCAAACTCGCCGATGGCATCGCGCTCGTGGCCTCCATGGAGGAAGACGACACCAGCGAGGAGATGATCTTCTCGGCCCGTTTCGCCTGTCCGATCTGCGGCCATTCGATCAGCGAGCTCGAACCCAAGCTGTTCTCGTTCAACAACCCCGCTGGCGCCTGCCCGACCTGCGACGGCCTGGGCGTCAAGCAGTTCTTCGACGCCAAACGTCTGGTCAACGGCGAACTGACCCTCGCCGAGGGCGCCATCCGCGGCTGGGACCGGCGTAACGTTTACTATTTCCAGATGCTCGGCTCACTCGCCTCGCACTATGGGTTCAGCCTCGACAAACCGTTCGACGCACTGGCACCGGAGCAGCAGAAGGTGGTGCTGCGCGGCAGTGCCAAGGAGCCGGTGGACTTCCGGTACCTGAACGACCGCGGCGACATCGTCAAGCGCTCGCACCCCTTCGAGGGGATCATCCCCAATCTCGAGCGCCGCTACCGCGAGACCGAATCCAACGCCGTTCGCGAGGAGCTGTCCAAGTACCTGAGCACCCAACCCTGCCCCGAATGCCGCGGCACACGCCTGCGCCGTGAAGCCCGCCACGTCTGGGTCGGCGACAAGACGCTGCCGGCAGTCACCGGCCTGCCCATCGGAGATGCCACCGACTATTTCGGCAGCCTGACGCTGACCGGCCGCCGCGGCGAGATCGCCGACAAGATCCTGAAGGAGATCTGCGAGCGCCTGCAGTTCCTGGTCAACGTCGGCCTCGACTACCTGACCCTCGACCGCAGCGCCGACACCCTGTCCGGCGGCGAAGCGCAGCGCATCCGCCTCGCCAGCCAGATTGGCGCCGGCCTGGTCGGGGTCATGTACATCCTCGACGAACCCTCGATCGGCCTGCATCAGCGCGACAACGAGCGGCTGCTCGGAACGCTGCGTCACCTGCGTGACATCGGCAACACCGTGATTGTCGTTGAACACGATGAAGATGCCATCCGGCTCGCGGACTACGTGGTGGACATCGGCCCGGGTGCCGGCGTCCACGGCGGACAGATCGTGGCCGAAGGCACGCCGGACGAGGTAATGAGCAATCCTGCGTCCCTGACCGGCGGCTATCTGTCCGGGCGGGTGAAGATTCTCTATCCGCCACAGCGCACCCCGCGCGACGGCGCCAAGCTGCTGAAGCTCAAGGGCGCGCGCGGCAACAACCTACGCAACGTCGACCTGGAGATTCCGGTCGGACTGCTCACCTGCATCACCGGCGTATCCGGCTCGGGCAAGTCCACGCTGATCAACAACACGTTGTTCCCGATCACCGCCACCGCCCTCAACGGCGCCACCACCCTGGAAGTCGCACCGCACGATTCGTTCGATGGCCTGCAGCATCTGGACAAGGTCGTTGATATCGACCAGAGCCCGATCGGCCGGACGCCCCGCTCCAACCCGGCGACCTATACCGGGCTGTTCACCCCGATCCGCGAACTGTTCGCCGGCGTACCCGAAGCCCGCTCACGCGGCTATGGCCCCGGACGCTTCTCGTTCAACGTCAAGGGAGGGCGCTGCGAGGCCTGCCAGGGCGACGGCGTGATCAAGGTGGAGATGCACTTCCTGCCGGACATCTACGTTCCCTGCGATGTCTGCAAGGGCAAGCGCTACAACCGCGAAACCCTGGAAGTGAAATACAAAGGCAGGAGCATCACCGAAGTGCTGGACATGACCATCGAGGAAGCCCGTGAATTCTTCGATCCAGTGCCGGCCGTGGCGCGCAAGCTACAGACCCTGATGGATGTCGGCCTGTCCTACATCAAGCTGGGGCAGAGCGCCACGACACTGTCCGGCGGGGAAGCCCAGCGGGTGAAGCTGTCCCGGGAACTGTCCAAGCGCGACACCGGCAAGACCCTGTATATCCTCGACGAACCGACTACCGGCCTGCACTTTGCCGACATCCAGCAATTGCTCGACGTCCTTCACCGGCTACGTGATCACGGCAACACTGTGGTGGTCATCGAGCACAACCTGGACGTAATCAAGACAGCCGACTGGATCGTCGACCTCGGCCCGGAAGGCGGGTCCAAGGGGGGACAGATCATCGCCAGCGGAACCCCCGAGCAGGTAGCGGCACAACCGCAGTCCCATACCGGGCACTTCCTGAAGCCACTGCTAGAGCGCGACAGGGGCTGAAGCGGCACGAGCAACTCGCCGCCCCACCCGAGACAGGGTGGGGCCTCCGCGCGTGCCGAATGCCTCGTACCGCCAGAGCGCTCACCGCGGCCGGCGGAGCGGCGCATACACAGCGGGGCCGACCGGCCCCTCCCTGCCGACGCAGGCAGCAGTTCCCCCGATGCGGCAGACCCGCAACGCCAACGGCGCCAGCCTCGACTGCCCCTTCCCGTGTGAAAACCCCAAGGCCGCTTTATTCAAGCGCAAAAAAAACCGGGCAATGCCCGGTTTTTTCTCAAGCAAGCACGTGGCTTACTCGGCGGCCTCGACTTCACCGGTAACCGGACGGTCAACCAGCTCGACGTAGGCCATCGGCGCGTTATCGCCAGCGCGGAAACCGCACTTGAGGATACGCAAGTAACCGCCCTGACGGGTGGCATAACGCGGACCAAGGTCGTTGAACAGCTTACCGACGATGGCCTTCGAACGAGTACGGTCGAAAGCCAGGCGACGGTTGGCAACGCTGTCTTCCTTCGCCAGAGTGATCAGCGGCTCGGCAACACGGCGCAATTCCTTGGCCTTGGGCAGAGTCGTTTTGATCAGTTCGTGCTCGAACAGCGACACCGCCATGTTCTGGAACATGGCCTTGCGGTGAGCGCTTGTGCGGCTGAGATGACGGCCACTTTTACGATGACGCATGATTGAAATTCCTTACCAAACGATCAGTTCGGTGACTATGGGCGATCAGGCCGTAGCCTTGTCGTCCTTCTTGAGACTAGCCGGCGGCCAATTGTCGAGACGCATGCCAAGGGACAGACCACGGGAAGCCAGAACGTCTTTGATTTCGGTCAGAGACTTCTTGCCCAGGTTCGGCGTTTTCAACAACTCCACTTCGGTGCGCTGGATCAGGTCACCGATGTAGTAGATGTTCTCTGCCTTGAGGCAGTTGGCCGAACGTACGGTCAGCTCTAGGTCGTCAACCGGACGCAACAGGATCGGATCGATCTCGTCTTCCTGCTCGACGACAACCGGCTCGCTATCGCCCTTGAGGTCGACGAACGCAGCCAACTGCTGCTGCAGGATAGTGGCGGCACGACGGATCGCTTCTTCAGGATCCAGTGTTCCGTTGGTTTCCAGATCGATGACCAGCTTGTCCAGGTTCGTACGCTGCTCGACGCGAGCGTTCTCGACCACATAAGCAACGCGGCGAACCGGGCTGAACGTAGCGTCGAGCTGAAGACGGCCGATGCTCCGGCTTTCGTCCTCATCGCTCTGACGCGCGTCAGCCGGCTCGTAGCCACGGCCGCGAGCGACCTTCAGCTTCATGTTGATCGAACCATTGGCCGCCAGGTTGGCGATCAGGTGATCGCCATTGACGATTTCGACATCGTGATCCAGCTGGATATCGGCAGCGGTAACAGCGCCCGCGCCCTTCTTCACCAGGCTCAAGGTCACTTCATCACGGCCGTGCAGCTTGATGGCGATACCTTTGAGGTTCAGCAGGATTTCGATGACATCTTCCTGCACGCCCTCGATAGCGCTGTACTCGTGGAGCACACCGTCGATCTCAGCCTCGACTACGGCGCAGCCGGGCATGGAGGACAACAGAATACGACGCAGCGCGTTGCCCAGGGTATGGCCGAAACCACGCTCGAGGGGCTCGAGTGTGATCTTGGCGCGGGTCGGACTGACCACCTGCACATCGATATGGCGGGGGGTCAGGAACTCATTTACCGAAATCTGCATGGATACACCTATTTTCTAGCCCTTACTTGGAGTAGAGCTCGACAATCAGGTTTTCGTTGATGTCGGCGGACAGATCACTGCGAGCCGGAACACTCTTGAAAACGCCGGATTTCTTGTCGGCATCTACTTCGACCCACTCAACGCGACCGCGCTGTGCACACAGTTCGAGGGCCTGGGCGATACGCAGCTGGTTACGGCACTTCTCACGCACGGCCACGACATCACCCGCCTTCACCTGGAAGGACGGCACGTTAACGGTCTTGCCGTTGACGCTGATGGCCTTGTGGGAAACCAACTGGCGCGATTCGGCACGCGTAGAGCCGAAGCCCATGCGGTAAACCACGTTATCCAGACGGCATTCGAGCAGCTGCAGCAGGTTCTCGCCGGTAGCGCCCTTGCGGCTGGCCGCTTCTTTGTAGTAGCCGCTGAACTGACGCTCGAGCACGCCATAGATACGGCGGACTTTTTGCTTTTCACGCAACTGGGTACCGTAGTCGGACAAACGACCACGGCGCTGACCATGAACACCCGGTGGGGTTTCGATGTTGCACTTCGATTCGAGCGCGCGTACACCACTCTTCAAGAAGAGATCGGTGCCTTCACGACGAGACAGTTTGCACTTGGGACCAATATAACGAGCCATTTCTCACTGTCTCCTGATTACACGCGACGCTTCTTCGGCGGACGGCACCCGTTGTGCGGGATAGGCGTCACGTCGGTGATGCTGGCGATTTTATAACCACAGCCGTTCAACGCACGGACTGCAGATTCACGACCCGGACCTGGACCCTTGACGTTGACATCAAGGTTCTTCAGACCGTACTCCAGAGCCGCCTGCCCGGCGCGCTCGGCAGCCACCTGGGCAGCGAACGGGGTGCTCTTGCGCGAACCGCGGAATCCGGAACCGCCCGAGGTAGCCCAGGACAATGCGTTGCCCTGACGGTCGGTGATAGTGATGATGGTGTTGTTGAAAGACGCGTGGATGTGGGCGATGCCATCAACCACCGTCTTTTTGACTTTCTTACGAGGACGAGCAGCAGGTTTTGCCATGATTAGATTCCTGTCGATGCGCTAACGCGATTACTTGCGGATCGGCTTACGCGGACCCTTGCGGGTGCGAGCGTTGGTCTTGGTGCGCTGACCGCGAACCGGCAGACCACGACGATGACGCAGGCCGCGATAGCAACCCAGGTCCATCAAGCGCTTGATCTTCATATTGACTTCGCGACGCAGGTCACCTTCAACGATGAACTTGGCCACTTCGCCACGAAGCAGTTCGACCTGCTCGTCGGAAAGATCCTTGATTTTAGCTGCCGGATTGACACCGGTAGCAGCGCAGATGGTCTGCGCACGGGTGCGACCAACACCATAGATGTAGGTCAGCGAGATAACAGTGTGCTTGTTATCCGGAATGTTTACGCCTGCAATACGGGCCATTCAGTGAAACTCCAATTGACAGCTACCCAACGCCCCGGAAGCCAAGAAAAGGGCGCGAGATACTAACGCTGTAATAACAAATAATCAACCCGACAGCGCACTAGCTGCCGGGCTCGAGCCTTAGCTCACAATCAGCCTTGGCGCTGTTTGTGACGCGGTTCTGCGCTGCAGATCACCCGAACGACGCCTTCGCGACGGACGATCTTGCAGTTGCGGCACAGCTTTTTGACCGATGCACGAACTTTCATGACCAACTCCTGGAACCTTACGGGCTGCCGATCAGCGAAGCATTCCGCTGCCATAGCCCTTCAGGTTGGCTTTCTTCATCAGGGAATCGTACTGATGCGACATGAGGTGCGACTGGACTTGAGACATGAAGTCCATCACCACCACCACCACGATCAGCAGCGAGGTCCCGCCAAGGTAGAACGGCACGTTAGCTGCCACCACAAGGAACTGTGGCAGCAGGCACACGGCCGTCATGTACAGGGCGCCGAACATGGTCAGGCGAGTCAGCACACCATCGATATAGCGTGCCGACTGCTCGCCAGGACGAATCCCCGGGATAAACGCGCCGGATTTCTTCAGGTTTTCCGCGACGTCTTTCGGATTGAACATCAGGGCCGTATAGAAGAAGCAGAAGAAGACGATGCCGGCGCTGAACAACAGGATGTTCAACGGCTGACCAGGAGCGATGGCCTGCGAGATATCCGCCAGCCAACCCATGTTTTCTGACTGCCCGAACCACTGGCCGAGCGAGGCCGGAAACAACAGGATGCTACTGGCGAAGATCGCCGGGATCACGCCCGCCATATTGACCTTCAGCGGCAGGTGGCTGGTCTGCGCAGCAAACACCTTGCGGCCCTGCTGGCGCTTGGCATAGTGCACTGCAATACGCCGCTGACCACGCTCGATGAACACCACGAAACCGATGATCGCGACAGCGAGCAAGCCAACTGCCAGCAACGCGATGATGTTGACGTCTCCCTGCCGCGCGGACTCGAACGACTGTCCCAGCGCACGGGGAATACCCGCCACGATGCCGGCGAAGATCAACATGGAGATGCCGTTACCGACACCTCGCTCGGTGATCTGCTCACCTAGCCACATCATGAACATCGCACCCGCGACGAAGGTGGTCACCGCGACGAAGTAGAAACCGAAGTCCGTACTAAACGCGACGCCCTGACCCGCAAGACCGACCGACATGCCGATCGCCTGCACCAGCGCGAGGAGCAACGCCCCGTAACGCGTGTACTGGCTGATCTTCCGACGCCCGGCCTCACCCTCCTTCTTCAACTGTTCCAACTGCGGACTCACGGCCGTCATCAGCTGCATGATGATCGATGCCGAAATGTACGGCATGATCCCCAACGCAAAGATGCTCATGCGCTCGAGCGCGCCACCGGAAAACATGTTGAACAGGCTAAGGATGGTCCCTTCGTTCTGACGGAACAGCTCGGCCAACCTGTCGGGATTGATACCCGGCACCGGGATGTGTGCGCCCACGCGATAGACGATGATCGCCATCAGCAGAAAACGCAGTCGAGCCCACAGTTCAGACAGCCCGCCATTATTCAGCGCGGAGAGAGCACCTTGCTTAGCCATTTATTCCTCGAACTTGCCGCCAGCTGCTTCGATAGCCGCACGCGCACCCTTGGTGGCGGCGACCCCCTTGAGGGTTACCGCACGACCAACCTCGCCGGACAGCATGACTTTCACACGCTGCACGTTCTGGTTGATGACGTTGGCATCCTTGAGGCTCTGCACGGAAACGATATCGCCTTCCACCTTGGCCAGCTCGGACGTGCGCACTTCTGCGCGATCCATGGCCTTCAGCGAAACGAAACCGAATTTTGGCAGACGACGGTGCAGCGGCTGCTGACCGCCCTCGAAACCAGGCGCGATCTTGCCGCCGGAGCGGGAAGTCTGACCCTTGTGACCACGGCCACCGGTCTTACCCAGACCGCTACCGATACCACGGCCCGGGCGCAGCTTTTCGCGACGGGCACCCGGCGCAGAACGCAGATCGTTCAGTTGCATGGCTTAGCCCTCCACACGGAGCATGTAATAAGCCTTGTTGATCATGCCGCGATTTTCAGGAGTATCCTGAACTTCGACGGTATGACCGATACGACGCAGGCCGAGACCCTTGACGCACAGCTTGTGATTGGGGATACGACCGCTGACGCTTTTGATCAGCGTGACCTTGACGGTGTTAGCCATGATCAGGAAATCTCCTCAACGCTCTTGCCACGCTTTGCAGCGATCGACTCAGGCGACTGCATGGCCTTCAACCCCTTGAAGGTGGCGTGAACCACGTTCACCGGATTGGTCGAGCCGTAGCACTTAGCCAGGACGTTCTGCACGCCAGCCACTTCTAGAATGGCGCGCATTGCGCCACCGGCGATGACGCCGGTACCGTCAGAAGCAGGCTGCATGTACACCTTGGAAGCGCCATGCGCGGCCTTGGTGGCGTACTGCAACGTGGTGCCGTTAAGGTCGACCTGGATCATGTTGCGACGAGCCGCCTCCATGGCCTTCTGGATGGCAGCCGGCACTTCACGGGACTTGCCACGACCGAAACCGACGCGACCCTTACCGTCACCCACCACGGTCAACGCGGTGAAGGTGAAGATGCGGCCACCCTTTACTGTTTTGGCGACGCGGTTAACTTGAACCAGCTTCTCAATGTAGCCTTCGTCGCGCTTTTGCTCGTTATATGCCATAACTTAGAACTCCAGCCCGCCTTCACGAGCAGCATCAGCCAGTGCCTTGACACGACCGTGGTACTTGAAGCCAGAACGGTCGAACGCCACCTGGGTGACACCTGCGGCCTTAGCACGCTCAGCGACCAGCTGACCAACTTTCTTGGCAGCGTCGACGTTGCCAGTGGCCCCGCCGCGCAGTTCTTTGTCGAGAGTCGAGGCACTGGCCAGGACCTTGCCGCCGTCGGCCGAAAGGACCTGGGCGTAGATGTGCTGGGAAGAGCGGTACACACAAAGGCGTACGGTTTCCAGCTCGCGCATCTTCAGGCGTGCCTTGCGAGCGCGACGCAGACGAGTAACTTTCTTTACGCTCATTTGCTATGCCCTACTTCTTCTTAGCTTCTTTACGACGGACCACTTCGTCCGAGTAACGCACGCCTTTGCCCTTGTAAGGCTCCGGACGACGGAAATCACGGATTTCAGCAGCCACCTGACCGACCAGTTGCTTATCGACACCCTTGATCAGGATATCGGTCTGGCTGGGGGTCTCAGCGGTAACGCCTTGCGGCAGTTCATATTCCACCGGGTGCGAGAAGCCGAGAGCCAGGGACAGCACTTGACCTTTGGCTTGCGCCTTGTAACCAACACCGACCAACTGGAGCTTGCGCTCAAAGCCCTGACTGACGCCAATGACCATGTTGTTGACCAGCGCACGGGTGGTACCGGCCATGGCGCGGTTCTGCTGATCGCCATTGCGAGCAGCAAAACGGAGTTCACCCGCCTCGTGAATCACTTCCACAGACGAGTGCACGTTCAGTTCGAGAGCACCCTTGGCACCCTTCACCGAGAGCCGCTGGCCAGACATGTTGAATTCAACACCGGCGGGCAGCTTGACGGGGTTCTTAGCAACGCGAGACATGCTTATCCCCCCTTAGAACACTGTGCAGAGCACTTCGCCGCCGACGCCAGCAGCACGAGCAGCCCGATCAGTCATCACACCCTTGTTGGTGGACACGATCGAAACACCCAGACCGCCGCGAACCTTCGGCAACTGATCAACGGATTTGTACTGGCGAAGGCCAGGACGGCTTACGCGCTTCAGCTCCTCGATGACCGGACGGCCCTCGAAGTACTTGAGCTCGATGGACAGCTGCGGCTTGGCGTCGCTGCTGACGTTGTATCCTGCGATATAGCCTTCACCTTGAAGAACGCTGGCTACAGCCACCTTCAGCGTGGAAGACGGCATGCTTACGACGGACTTTTCGGCCATCTGGGCATTACGGATACGAGTTAGCATGTCCGCTAACGGGTCCTGCATACTCATGGGCGCTTGGCTCCTATTACTAAAAAATAAGCCCGAAAGGGCTCGTGTCGCCTGCTAGAAGAGCCGCCACCGAAAGGCGTGGCTCGGGCGAGCCGGACATTCTAGAGACAGTCCAGAAACGAATCAAGCCCCAACAGGGGCTTGATCGAAAACAGCAAGCCCGACGCGAGCGCCGGGCCACTTTCTTACCAGCTGGCCTTGACCAGGCCCGGCACGTCACCGCGCATAGCGGCCTGACGCAGCATGTTGCGCGCCAGCCCGAACTTACGATAGACACCGTGCGGACGACCCGTCAGACGGCAGCGGTTGCGCAGGCGCGATGCGCTCGCGTCACGCGGCTGCTTCTGCAGCGCCACCTGGGCTTCCCAACGCGCTTCCGGAGTGGACTCCGGGCTCGCGATGATCGCCTTGAGCGCAGCACGCTTCTGGGCGTACTTGGCAACCGTCTGCTGACGCTTCAGCTCGCGGTTCTTCATGCTTTGCTTAGCCATTTCCTACTCCAATCAGTTACGGAACGGGAAGTTGAAAGCACGCAGCAAAGCGCGACCCTCTTCATCCGTTCGAGCAGTAGTGGTCAGCGTGATATCCAGACCACGCAGGGCATCGATCTTGTCGTAATCGATTTCCGGGAAGATGATCTGCTCCTTCACACCCATGCTGTAGTTGCCACGGCCATCGAACGACTTGGCATTCAGGCCACGGAAGTCGCGGACCCGAGGCAGGGAAATCGACAGCAGGCGATCCAGGAATTCGTACATGCGATCGCTGCGCAGGGTCACCTTGACACCGATCGGCCATCCCTCGCGAACCTTGAAGCCTGCGATGGATTTGCGAGCATGCGTCACGACGACCTTCTGGCCGGTGATCTTTTCCAGGTCAGCAACAGCGTTATCGATGATTTTCTTGTCACCGATCGCCTCGCCGATACCCATGTTCAGGGTGATCTTGGTGATGCGCGGAACTTCCATCACGTTGCCAAGCTGAAGTTCTTCTTTCAGCTTGGGAGCGATTTGCTTCCGATAAACTTCTTTTAGTCGTGCCATGGTTATCTACCTAGCAGTCTCAAGCTTCAACCGGCTTTTGGGTCGACTTGAAGACACGAATTTTCTTGCCGTCTTCAACCTTGAACCCAACGCGATCAGCTTTGTTGGTTTCTCCGTTGAAGATAGCGACGTTAGAGGCGTGCAATGGCGCCTCTTTCTCGACGATACCGCCCTGAACGCCCGACATCGGGTTCGGCTTGGTATGGCGCTTGACCAGGTTGATCCCACCGACGACCAGACGGTCGTCAGCGAGAACCCGAAGCACCTTACCGCGCTTGCCCTTGTCTTTGCCGGCGATGACGATGATCTCGTCGTTGCGACGAATCTTTTGCATGCGGCTTCTCCTTACAGCACTTCAGGCGCGAGCGAGACGATCTTCATGAACTTCTCGGAACGAAGCTCACGGGTCACCGGCCCAAAAATACGGGTGCCAATGGGCTCCTGCTTGTTGTTCAACAGAACAGCAGCGTTGCCATCGAAGCGGATGATGGAGCCGTCCGGACGACGAACACCGTGACGGGTACGAACCACAACAGCGGTCATTACCTGGCCTTTTTTGACCTTGCCACGCGGAATCGCTTCCTTGACGGTAACCTTGATGATGTCGCCGATGCCGGCGTAACGGCGGTGCGAACCACCGAGGACCTTGATACACATGACGCGACGAGCGCCACTGTTGTCCGCTACATCGAGCATTGATTGAGTCTGAATCATATAATTTCTCCGACCCCTAGCCCTTAGACTTCGACGGCACGTTCAACGACATCAACCAGCATCCAGCACTTGGTCTTTGCCAGCGGACGAGTCTCGCGGATAGTGACCTTGTCGCCGATACGGCACTGGTTGGTTTCGTCGTGGGCGTGCAGTTTGGTCGAACGCTTCACGTATTTACCGTAGATCGGGTGCTTGACGCGACGCTCGATCAGAACGGTGATGCTTTTGTCCATTTTGTCGCTGACGACGCGGCCAGTCAGCGTGCGGACAGTTTTTTCAACTTCAGCCATGATCACTTACCTGCCTGCTGGTTGAGCACAGTCTTGACGCGAGCGATGTCGCGCTTGACTTGCGAGAGCAGGTGAGACTGCCCCAACTGGCCAGTTGCTTTCTGCATGCGCAGATTGAACTGGTCGCGCAGCAGCTCGAGCAATTGCTCGTTCAGCTGCTGAGCGGATTTTTCACGAAGTTCATTCGCTTTCATCACATCACCGTCCGCTTAACAAAGGAGGTGGCGAGCGGCAGCTTTGCAGCAGCCAGGGCGAATGCCTCACGCGCCAGCTCTTCGGAAACACCCTCGATCTCGTAGAGCACCTTGCCCGGTTGAATCTGGGCTACCCAGTACTCGACATTGCCCTTACCTTTACCCATCCGGACTTCAAGAGGCTTCTTGGTGACAGGCTTATCGGGGAATACGCGAATCCAGATCTTGCCGCCACGCTTCACGTGACGGGTCAACGCACGACGTGCGGACTCGATCTGGCGCGCGGTGAGACGACCACGAGCGACAGACTTCAGAGCGAACTCGCCGAAGCTGACTTTGCTACCGCGCTGAGCCAGACCACGGTTGTGGCCAGTCATCTGCTTGCGGAATTTTGTACGCTTGGGTTGCAACATTTGGCGTACTCCTTACTTGGCAGCTTTTTTACGAGGCGCAGGCGCTTGCGGCTTGAGCTCTTCATGGCGACCACCAATCACTTCGCCTTTGAAGATCCAGACCTTGACGCCAATCACACCGTAGGTGGTGTGTGCTTCGTAGGTGTTGTAGTCGATATCGGCACGCAGGGTGTGCAGCGGCACACGACCTTCCCGATACCATTCCGTACGGGCGATTTCAGCCCCACCCAGACGACCGCTCACCTGGATCTTGATGCCCTTGGCACCAATGCGGATCGCGTTCTGTACGGCGCGCTTCATGGCGCGACGGAACATCACGCGACGCTCCAGCTGCTGAGCGACGTTCTGTGCTACCAGCATTGCATCGAGTTCCGGCTTGCGGATTTCTTCGATGTTGATGTGCACAGGCACACCCATTTTCTTGGTCAGGTCCTGACGCAGCTTCTCAACATCCTCACCCTTCTTCCCGATCACGATGCCGGGACGAGCGGTGTGGATGGTGATGCGTGCTGTCTGAGCCGGACGATGGATATCGATACGGCTTACGGACGCGCTTTTTAGTTTGTCTTGGAGATACTCACGCACGTTCAGATCTGCAAGCAGATAATCGGCGTACGTACGACCGTCTGCGTACCAGACGGAAGTGTGCTCCTTGACGATTCCCAGGCGAATGCCAGTGGGATGTACTTTCTGACCCATCTGATCGACTCCGTTACTTGTCCGCAACCTTGACAGTGATATGGCAAGACCGCTTGACGATGCGATCAGCGCGGCCCTTGGCACGCGGCATGATGCGCTTAAGCGAACGCCCTTCGTTGACGAAGACCGTGGAAACCTTTAGGTCGTCCACGTCAGCGCCTTCGTTGTGCTCGGCGTTGGCAACGGCCGACTCCAGCACTTTCTTCATAATCTCGGCGGCTTTCTTACTGCTGAAAGCCAGCAGGTTGAGCGCTTCGCCCACCTTCTTCCCGCGGATCTGGTCGGCGACCAGGCGGGCTTTCTGGGCGGAGATGCGAGCGCCCGACAACTTAGCGGCTACTTCCATCTTTCCTTACCCCTTAGCGCTTGCCTTTCTTGTCCGCTACGTGCCCGCGATAGGTGCGGGTACCAGCGAACTCGCCGAGTTTGTGACCGACCATGTCTTCGCTCACCAGAACGGGGACATGTTGACGGCCGTTATGCACAGCGATGGTCAGACCGACCATTTGCGGCAGAATCATCGAACGACGCGACCAGGTTTTAACCGGTTTGCGATCGTTCTTTTCCGCCGCCACTTCGACCTTCTTCAATAGGTGAAGATCGATAAAAGGACCTTTTTTCAGAGAACGCGGCACTGTCGTATCCCTCTAGTTACTTGCGACGACGGACGATCATGTTATCGGTGCGCTTGTTAGAGCGAGTCTTCGCGCCCTTGGTTGGGAAGCCCCATGGCGACACCGGATGACGACCACCGGAGGTACGACCCTCACCACCACCGTGGGGGTGATCGACCGGGTTCATTGCCACACCGCGAACGGTCGGACGGACACCGCGCCAGCGCTTGGCACCCGCCTTGCCCAGCGAACGCAGGCTGTGCTCGGAGTTCGAGACTTCGCCCAGGGTCGCGCGGCATTCGGCCAGCACTTTGCGCATCTCGCCGGAGCGAAGACGCAGGGTCACGTAGGCACCCTCACGAGCAACCAGCTGAGCCGAAGCACCAGCGGAGCGCGCGATCTGGGCACCCTTGCCCGGCTTGAGCTCAACACCGTGAA
The DNA here is from genome assembly GCA_032064305.1 of Pseudomonas sp. GTDB lineage: Bacteria > Pseudomonadota > Gammaproteobacteria > Pseudomonadales > Pseudomonadaceae > Stutzerimonas. The sequence continues at coordinate 173,063 of DAMBNU010000008.1, forward strand.
CGGTGGAACCCAGCGGAATGTTGCGCAGCGGCAGACTGTTGCCAGCCTTGATCGGTGCGTTAACACCCGACAACAGTTGGTCGCCGGCACTCACGCCCTTCGGCGCAATAATGTAGCGACGCTCGCCGTCTGCGTACTTCAGCAGTGCGATGTGCGCAGTACGGTTCGGATCGTATTCGACACGCTCGACGACGGCGGGAATGCCATCCTTGTTGCGGCGAAAATCGACCAGACGGTAATGCTGCTTGTGGCCACCACCGACGTGACGGGTGGTGATGCGACCATTGTTGTTACGGCCGCCGGACTTGGACTTCTTCTCGAGCAGCGGAGCATAAGGAGCGCCTTTGTGCAGCTCCTGATTGACCACCTTGACCACGAAACGGCGGCCCGCGGAAGTCGGTTTGCATTTAACGATTGCCATGATGCACCTCTTCCTTACTCAGCGTTGCCGGAGAAATCGAGATCCTGGCCCGGCTGAAGCGCGATGTACGCCTTCTTCCAGTCGTTGCGCTTGCCCAGGCCGCGAGCGGTGCGCTTGGTCTTGCCCTGAACGTTCAGGGTGCTGACCTTGGCCACTTTCACGTTGAACAGGCTTTCGACGGCCTTCTTGATTTCCAGCTTGGTTGCGTCGGTCGCAACCTTGAAAACGAACTGGCTCTTGCTGTCGGCCAGCATGGTTGCCTTCTCGGAGACGTGCGGACCAAGCAGGACTTTGAATACGCGTTCCTGGTTCATCCCAGCAGCTCCTCGAATTTCTTCACAGCCGACACGGTGATCAACACCTTGTCATAGGCGATCAGGCTGACAGGATCCGAACCCTGCACGTCGCGTACATCAACGTGCGGCAGGTTGCGAGCTGCCAGATACAGGTTCTGGTCGACGGCATCGGAAACGATCAGTACGTCGTTCAGACCCATGCCGGTCAGCTTGTTGGCCAGCAGTTTGGTCTTCGGACTGTCGACAGCGAAGTCTTCAACGACGACCAGACGCTCGGAGCGAACCAGCTCGGAGAGGATGGAGCGCAGGGCTGCGCGATACATCTTCTTGTTGAGCTTCTGCTCATGGTTCTGCGGACGCGCCGCAAAGGTCACACCACCGCCACGCCAGATCGGACCACGCGAGGTACCGGCACGTGCGCGACCAGTGCCCTTTTGGCGCCAGGGACGCTTACCGCCACCGGATACATCGGAGCGAGTTTTCTGCTGCTTGCTACCCTGACGACCGCCAGCCATGTAGGCGACGACTGCCTGGTGCACCAGCGTCTCGTTGAACTCACCACCAAAGGTTTGCTCGGAGACTTCGATGGCTTGTGCGCCATTTACATTCAATTGCATGTGAACTCCCCCTTACCCGCGAGCCTTGGCAGCCGGACGCACGACAACGTCGCCACCAGTGGCGCCGGGCACTGCGCCCTTGACCAACAGCAGATTACGTTCGGCATCGACACGCACGATTTCCAGGGACTGCACGGTTACGCGCTCGGCGCCCATGTGCCCGGACATCTTCTTGCCCTTGAAAACACGGCCTGGAGTCTGGCACTGGCCAATAGAACCCGGGACGCGGTGGGATACGGAGTTACCGTGAGTATTGTCCTGACCACGGAAATTCCAGCGCTTGATGGTACCGGCAAAGCCTTTACCCTTGGACTGACCGGTGACATCCACCATCTGTCCAGCCTGGAAGATTTCAGCGTTGATCTGGTCACCAACCTGGAACTCCTCGCCATCAAGGCGGAATTCCCAGACGCCACGACCTGCAGCCACGTTCGCCTTGGCGAAGTGACCAGCCTGAGCTTTGGTAACACGGGACGCACGACGCTCACCGACCGTAACCTGCACGGCACGGTAGCCATCGCTTTCTTCATTCTTGAATTGAGTGACGCGATTCGGCTCGATCTCAATGACCGTAACCGGAATGGAGACACCATCTTCGGTGAAAACGCGGGTCATGCCGCATTTACGACCGACTACACCAATAGTCATGTTGTAACCTCTTGAGTGTACGGGGCTTTCACCCGCTATGGCCGCCCATTTCAGAGCGTTACACGACTAAAACTCGAGGTTTTAGCCGAGGCTGATCTGCACTTCCACGCCAGCCGCAAGATCAAGCTTCATCAGCGCATCGACAGTCTTGTCGGTCGGCTGGACGATATCCAGCACACGCTTATGAGTACGGATCTCATACTGGTCGCGCGCATCCTTGTTGACATGCGGAGAAACCAGAACAGTGAACCGCTCTTTGCGGGTCGGCAGTGGAATCGGACCACGCACCTGAGCACCAGTACGTTTCGCGGTTTCCACGATTTCCTGGGTTGATTGATCGATCAGGCGATGGTCAAAAGCCTTCAACCGAATACGGATTTGTTGGTTTTGCATTTTGACCTCAGACTCCAATTAGCCATCCCTACCAAACGCAATACGCCCGGTAAAAGGAGGCGCAATTGTACGGATGCGTCCAGGGGGTGTCAATAAATGATCAACAATAGAAAAAGGGCCCCGAAGGGCCCTTTCCGACATCGAACAAATTATTCGACGATCTTGGCAACCACGCCGGCACCCACGGTACGGCCACCTTCGCGGATTGCGAAGCGCAGACCATCTTCCATGGCGATCGGCTTGATCAGGGTAACAACCATTTTCACGTTGTCGCCCGGCATTACCATCTCAACGCCTTCCGGCAGTTCGCACGAACCAGTCACGTCAGTGGTCCGGAAGTAGAACTGCGGGCGGTAGCCCTTGAAGAACGGGGTGTGACGACCGCCTTCTTCCTTGGACAGCACGTACACTTCGGCTTCGAACTTGGTGTGCGGCTTGATGGTACCCGGCTTGGCCAGAACCTGACCACGCTCGACGTCATCACGCTTGGTGCCACGCAGCAGCACGCCACAGTTCTCGCCAGCACGACCTTCGTCGAGCAGCTTGCGGAACATCTCGACACCAGTACAGGTGGTCTTGGTGGTCGGACGCAGGCCAACGATCTCGATCTCTTCCTGGATCTTTACGATACCGCGCTCGACACGACCGGTCACAACGGTACCGCGACCGGAGATCGAGAACACGTCTTCGATCGGCATCAGGAACGGCTTGTCGATGGCACGAACCGGCTCAGGGATATAGGTATCCAGAGTCTCGACAAGCTTCTTGACGGCAGTGGTGCCCATCTCGTTGTCGTCTTGACCGTTCAGAGCCATCAGCGCGGAACCGATGATGATCGGAGTGTCGTCGCCCGGGAAATCGTAAGTGCTGAGCAGATCACGCACTTCCATTTCTACCAACTCGAGCAGCTCGGCGTCATCAACCATGTCGGCCTTGTTCAGGAACACGACGATGTACGGAACGCCGACCTGACGGGACAGCAGGATGTGCTCGCGAGTTTGCGGCATGGGGCCGTCAGCAGCCGAGCAAACCAGGATCGCGCCGTCCATCTGGGCAGCACCGGTGATCATGTTCTTCACATAGTCAGCGTGACCCGGGCAATCAACGTGCGCGTAGTGACGAATGTTGGAGTCGTACTCTACGTGGGCAGTGTTGATGGTGATACCGCGAGCCTTCTCTTCCGGTGCGCTATCGATCTTGTCGAAGTCGACACGAGCAGAGCCGAACACCTCGGAGCACACACGGGTCAGAGCGGCAGTCAGAGTGGTCTTGCCATGGTCAACGTGACCAATGGTGCCGACGTTGACGTGCGGTTTGTTACGTTCGAATTTTTCTTTAGCCACGACAGTAAACCTCTTACTTAAAGGGCTGAATCAACCTTGTTTTTTGACGATGGCTTCGACGATATTCGCCGGCGCCTCGGAGTATTTCGAGAATTCCATGGAGTAGCTCGCGCGACCCTGAGACATGGAACGGACGTCGGTTGCGTAACCGAACATCTCGCCCAGCGGAACCTCGGCACGAATGACCTTGCCGGACACCGTGTCTTCCATGCCCTGGATCAGACCGCGACGACGGTTCAGGTCACCCATCACGTCACCCATGTAGTCCTCAGGCGTTACCACCTCGACCTTCATGATCGGCTCAAGCACTACCGCGCCACCCTTTTGGGACAGCTGCTTGGTCGCCATGGATGCCGCCACCTTGAACGCCATCTCGTTGGAGTCGACGTCGTGGTAGGAGCCATCGAACACGGTGGCCTTCAGGCCGATCAGCGGATAGCCGGCGACAACGCCGTTCTTCATCTGCTCTTCGATACCCTTCTGGATCGCCGGGATGTATTCCTTCGGAATCACGCCACCCACGACTTCGTTGACGAACTGCAGACCTTCTTGCCCTTCGTCCGCCGGCGCAAAACGCACCCAGCAATGACCAAACTGGCCGCGACCACCCGACTGACGGACGAACTTGCCTTCGATCTCGCAGGACTTGGTAATCTTCTCGCGGTACGAAACCTGCGGCTTGCCAATGTTCGCCTCGACATTGAATTCGCGACGCATACGGTCGACGAGGATGTCCAGGTGCAGCTCACCCATACCAGAAATGATGGTCTGGCCAGTTTCTTCGTCGGTCTTGACTCGGAACGACGGGTCTTCCTGGGCTAGCTTACCCAAGGCAATACCCATCTTTTCCTGGTCGTCCTTGGTCTTTGGCTCAACGGCGACGGAAATTACCGGCTCCGGGAAGTCCATGCGCACGAGAATGATCGGCTTGTCCAGCGCGCACAGGGTGTCACCTGTGGTCACATCCTTCATGCCGATCAAGGCAGCGATGTCGCCTGCGCGAACTTCCTTGATCTCTTCGCGGCTGTTGGCATGCATCTGTACCATACGGCCGACGCGCTCTTTCTTGCCCTTGACCGAGTTCAGTACGCCGTCGCCGGAGTTCAACACCCCGGAATAGACGCGAGCAAAGGTCAAGGTACCGACGAACGGGTCGGTAGCGATCTTGAACGCCAACGCCGAGAACGGCTCGCTGTCGTCTGCATGGCGCTCCATTTCGACGGTTTCGTCGTCGATGTCAGTGCCCTTGATCGCGGGGATGTCGGCCGGAGCCGGCAGGTAGTCGATGACGGCATCCAGAACCAGGGGTACGCCCTTGTTCTTGAAGGACGAACCGCAGACAGCCAGCACGATTTCGCCAGCGATGGTGCGCTGACGCAAGGCCGACTTGATCTCTTCGGTAGTGAGCTCTTCACCCTCGAGATACTTGTTCATCAGCTCTTCGGTCGCTTCGGCTGCCGCCTCGACCATGTTGCTGCGCCACTCTTCGGCAAGATCCTGAAGCTCGGCCGGGATCTCTTCCTCGCGGAAGGTCATACCCTTGTCGTCGTCGTTCCAGTAGATGGCCTTCATCTTGATCAAGTCGATCTGGCCCTGGAAGTTATCTTCCGCGCCAATGGCAAGCTGGATCGGCACCGGAGTGTGACCCAGGCGCTGCTTGATCTGCGCAACCACACGCAGGAAGTTCGCGCCGGCACGGTCCATCTTGTTGACATAGACCAGACGCGGAACACCGTACTTGTTGGCCTGACGCCATACGGTCTCGGACTGCGGCTCAACGCCGGACGTGCCGCAGAACACCACGACAGCGCCGTCGAGCACACGCAGCGAACGCTCTACTTCGATGGTGAAGTCAACGTGGCCGGGGGTGTCGATGATGTTGAAGCGGTGCTTGTCGAACTGCTTCTCGGAACCAGCCCAGAAGGCGGTAGTGGCAGCGGAGGTGATGGTGATACCACGCTCCTGCTCCTGCACCATCCAGTCCATGGTCGCGGCGCCGTCGTGCACCTCGCCCATCTTGTGGTTCACGCCGGTGTAAAACAGGACGCGCTCGGTGGTGGTGGTTTTACCCGCATCCACGTGAGCAACGATACCGATGTTACGGTAGCGGTTAATCGGGGTAGTACGAGCCATAAAGCCCTCGCAAATTGTTGACGCTGAAAATTAGAAGCGGTAGTGCGAGAAGGCCTTGTTGGCTTCGGCCATACGATGCACATCTTCACGCTTCTTCACAGCAGCGCCTTTACCTTCAAATGCATCCGCCAACTCACCTGCCAAACGCAGGGCCATGGATTTCTCACCACGCTTGCGCGCGGCGTCTACCAGCCAGCGCATAGCCAGGGCGTTACGACGGGAAGGACGAACCTCGACCGGAACCTGGTAAGTCGCACCACCTACACGGCGGGACTTCACTTCGACCAGCGGAGCGATGGCGTCGAGTGCTTTTTCGAAGATTTCCAGGGGATCGGTGTTCTTGCGCTCTTTCACCTTTTCCAGCGCGCCATAAACGATACGCTCGGCAACGGCTTTCTTGCCGCTTTCCATCACGTGGTTCATGAACTTGGCCAGAATCAGACTTCCGTATTTCGGATCGTCAAGGATCTCGCGCTTGGCTGCTACACGACGTCTTGGCATTGATAAGCCCTCAAACGGTCTTCAGGTTAGCTCGGGACTATAACGACGAGGTTACGCCCGACCTTACTCTTATCGACTCAAATAAATAGAAATGCTGCTTACTTCGGACGCTTGGCGCCGTACTTGGAGCGACCCTGCTTACGGTCCTTGACACCGGAGGTATCCAGGGAACCGCGCACGGTGTGATAACGCACACCGGGAAGGTCTTTTACACGACCGCCACGGATCAGCACGACACTGTGCTCCTGCAGGTTGTGACCTTCACCACCGATGTAGGAAGCGACTTCGAACCCGTTGGTCAGGCGAACACGGCATACCTTACGCAGTGCAGAGTTCGGTTTCTTTGGCGTGGTGGTGTACACGCGGGTGCACACGCCACGACGTTGCGGGCAGTTCTGCAGCGCAGGGACGTCGCTTTTCTCGACGACGCGCTTGCGCGGCTGGCGTACCAGCTGGTTGATCGTTGCCATCTACTAGCTCCACTGTTGTCTTTCGACACAAACGAAAATGGCAGGGCGCAGGGCCCCGCCAAATTAGGGGTACAAGAGTCTAAAGAGCTTCTTGCACACCGTCAAGGCGCGCCCCGATCTGCACCGGGGCGACGCACCATCAGTTGCTGCTGGAATTGAGCGCTTCGGTCAGTGCTGCTTCGACCTCATCGGCGCTCACGCGAACCGGCTTCTCGGCATCACGCTTGCGCTTGCGCTCGCTGTGATATTGCAGGCCGGTACCGGCAGGAATCAGGCGACCGACCACAACGTTCTCCTTCAAGCCGCGCAGGTAATCGCGCTTGCCGGTAACCGCTGCTTCGGTAAGAACGCGCGTGGTTTCCTGGAACGATGCCGCCGAAATGAACGATTCGGTCGACAGCGACGCCTTGGTGATACCCAGCAGCACGCGCACGTACTTGGAGCTGAACTTGTCGTCCCCGGAGAGGCGCTCGTTCTCTTCCAGCACCTGGGTGAGCTCCATCTGGTCGCCCTTGATGAAGCTGGAATCACCCGACTCGGCCACCTCGACCTTGCGAAGCATCTGCCGCAGGATGGTCTCGATGTGCTTGTCGTTGATCTTCACACCCTGCAGGCGGTACACGTCCTGGATTTCGTTGACGATGTACTTGGCCAGCGCGCTGACACCCAGCAGTCGCAGGATATCGTGCGGGTTGCTTGGACCATCGGAGATGACCTCGCCCTTGTTCACCTGCTCGCCTTCGAAGACGTTCAGATGGCGCCACTTCGGAATCAGCTCTTCGTACGGATCGGTTCCGTCGGTGGGTGTGATCACCAAGCGACGCTTGCCCTTGGTTTCCTTGCCGAAGGAAATCGTACCGCTGATCTCCGCCAGGATGGACGGCTCCTTCGGACGACGGGCCTCGAACAGGTCGGCAACGCGCGGCAGACCACCGGTGATGTCGCGGGTCTTGGAGGTTTCCTGCGGGATACGTGCGATGACGTCACCCACATTGATCTCCGCGCCGTCCGCCACACCCACCAGGGCGTTGGCCGGCAGGAAATACTGCGCCGGTACGTCGGTGCCCGGCAACAGCAGCTCCTTGCCATTGGCATCGACCATCTTGATCGCCGGACGAATGTCCTTGCCGGACGCCGGACGGTCCTTCGGATCCATCACCTCGATGTTGGTCAGACCGGTGAGTTCGTCGGTCTGGCGCTTGATGGTGATGTTCTCTTCCATTCCAGCGAAGGTCACGACACCTTTCATCTCGGTCACGATCGGGTGGGTGTGCGGATCCCACTTGGCCACAACCGTACCGGCGTCGACCTTGTCGCCTTCCTTGATGGAGATGACCGCACCGTACGGCAGCTTGTAGCGCTCGCGCTCGCGGCCGTAGTCGTCCGCCACCGCTAGTTCACCGGAACGCGATACAGCGACCAGAGCGCCATCGGCACGCTCGACGTACTTGAGGTTATGCAGACGGATGGTACCGCCGTTCTTCACCATCACGTTGTCGACAGCCGAAGTCCGGCTCGCCGCACCACCGATGTGGAACGTACGCATGGTCAGCTGGGTACCCGGCTCACCAATGGACTGCGCGGCGATGACACCGACGGCCTCACCGATGTTCACCTGGTGACCACGGGCCAGATCACGACCGTAGCACTTGGCACAAATACCGTAGCGGGTTTCGCAGCTGATCGGCGAACGCACGATCACTTCGTCGATGCTGTTCAGCTCGATGAAGTCGACCCACTGCTCATCGATCAAGGTACCGGCCGGAACCAGCACGTCGTCGCTGCCGGGCTTGAGTACGTCACGGGCAATCACACGACCCAGTACACGCTCACCCAGCGGCTCGACCACGTCACCGCCCTCGATGTGCGGTGTCATGTGCAGGCCCTGCTCGGTACCGCAATCGATCTCGGTCACCACCAGATCCTGCGCCACGTCGACCAGGCGACGGGTCAGGTAACCGGAGTTGGCGGTCTTCAGGGCGGTATCCGCCAGACCCTTACGAGCACCGTGGGTGGAGATGAAGTACTGCAGTACGTTCAGGCCTTCACGGAAGTTCGCGGTGATCGGCGTCTCGATGATCGATCCGTCGGGCTTGGCCATCAGACCACGCATACCGGCCAGCTGACGAATCTGGGCAGCGGAACCCCGCGCACCGGAGTCGGCCATCATATACATCGAGTTAAACGAGTCCTGCTCGGCTTCGTTGCCGTCGCGGTCGATGACCTTCTCTTTCGAGAGGTTGGCCATCATCGCCTTGGAGACTTCGTCGTTGGCCTTCGACCAGAGGTCGATCACCTTGTTGTACTTCTCGCCCTGGGTCACCAGGCCGGAGGCGTACTGCGATTCGATCTCCTTCACTTCCTCGGTCGCGGCGTCGATGATGCGCGCCTTCTCGTCCGGGATGACGAAGTCGTTCACGCCGATGGATACGCCGGAAATCGTCGAATAGGCGAAACCGGTGTACATCAGCTGGTCAGCGAAGATGACGGTGTCCTTCAGACCAACGGTGCGGTAGCACAGGTTGATCAGCTTGGAGATCGCCTTCTTCTTCATCGGCTGGTTGACCACGTCGAACGGCAGGCCGGCCGGAACCACCTGGAACAGCAGCGCGCGGCCGACAGTGGTGTCGACGATGCGGGTATTCTTGGTAATCGAGCCGTCACGATCCTTGATGGTCTCGTTGATACGAACCTTGACGCGGGCGTGCAGCGACGCTTCGCCCCCGCGGAATACGCGGTCGACTTCCTGCAGGTCGGCAAACACACGACCCTCGCCCTTGGCATTGATGGCTTCGCGGGTCATGTAGTACAGACCCAGAACCACGTCCTGCGACGGCACGATGATTGGCTCACCGTTGGCCGGCGACAGGATGTTGTTGGTCGACATCATCAGCGCGCGCGCTTCGAGCTGGGCTTCCAGCGTCAGCGGCACGTGAACGGCCATCTGGTCACCGTCGAAGTCGGCGTTGTACGCCGCACAGACCAGCGGATGCAGCTGGATCGCCTTGCCTTCGATCAGCACCGGCTCGAACGCCTGGATACCGAGACGGTGCAAGGTCGGTGCGCGGTTGAGCAGCACGGGATGTTCGCGGATGACTTCGGCCAGGACGTCCCAAACCTCAGGCAGCTCACGCTCGACCATCTTCTTGGCGGCCTTGATGGTGGTCGCCATGCCACGCATTTCCAGCTTGCCGAAAATGAACGGCTTGAACAGCTCGAGGGCCATCTTCTTCGGCAGACCGCACTGATGCAGGCGCAGGGTCGGGCCAACGGTAATAACCGAACGACCGGAGTAGTCCACGCGCTTGCCGAGCAAGTTCTGACGGAAACGACCCTGCTTGCCCTTGATCATGTCGGCCAGGGACTTGAGCGGACGCTTGTTCGAACCCGTAATGGCGCGACCACGACGACCGTTGTCCAGCAGCGCATCCACGGCTTCCTGCAGCATGCGCTTTTCGTTGCGCACGATGATGTCTGGCGCCGACAGGTCGAGCAGGCGCTTGAGACGGTTGTTACGGTTGATCACCCGGCGATACAGATCGTTGAGATCCGAAGTCGCGAAGCGGCCGCCGTCCAGCGGGACCAGCGGACGAAGATCCGGCGGCAGAACCGGCAGCACGGTCAGCACCATCCACTCCGGCAGGTTGCCCGAGCCATGGAAGGCTTCCATCAGCTTCAGGCGCTTGGACAGCTTCTTGATCTTGGTTTCCGAGTTGGTCTGCGGAATTTCTTCGCGCAGGCGGCCAATCTCATGCTCCAGATCGATCTCGTGCAGCAGCTCGCGCACGGCCTCGGCACCCATGCGGGCGTCGAAGTCATCACCAAACTCTTCCAGCGCTTCGAAATACTGCTCGTCATTGAGCAGCTGACCTTTCTCGAGCGTGGTCATGCCCGGATCGATCACCACGTAGCTCTCGAAGTAGAGCACGCGCTCGATGTCACGCAGAGTCATGTCCAGCAGCAGGCCGATACGGCTCGGCAGCGACTTCAGGAACCAGATGTGAGCAACTGGGGAAGCCAGTTCGATGTGCGCCATGCGCTCACGACGAACCTTCGCCAAAGCGACTTCCACACCGCACTTCTCGCAGATCACGCCACGATGCTTGAGGCGCTTGTACTTTCCGCACAGGCACTCGTAATCCTTGACCGGGCCAAAGATCTTGGCGCAGAACAGGCCGTCACGCTCGGGTTTGAACGTACGGTAGTTGATGGTCTCTGGCTTCTTGACCTCGCCAAAGGACCAGGAACGGATCATCTCGGGCGAAGCCAATGCAATTTTGATGGCATCGAACTCTTCGATTTGACCCTGGTTTTTCAACAGATTCAGCAAGTCTTTCAAGGCCTTTCCTCCTCACGGACCTGCGGTGAGCGGCTGATGCCGATCACCGCATAGCGGTGCGTGGTTATTCGGTTTCCAGATCGATGTCGATACCGAGCGAGCGGATCTCTTTGATCAACACGTTGAAGGATTCCGGCATGCCGGGCTCCATACGGTGATCGCCGTCCACGATGTTCTTGTACATCTTGGTCCGCCCATTCACGTCGTCCGACTTGACCGTGAGCATTTCCTGCAGGGTATAGGCGGCACCGTACGCCTCCAGGGCCCAGACCTCCATCTCCCCGAAACGCTGACCACCGAACTGCGCTTTACCACCCAGCGGCTGCTGGGTGACCAGGCTGTAGGAACCGGTGGAACGCGCGTGCATCTTGTCGTCGACCAGGTGGTTCAGCTTGAGCATGTACATGTAACCGACCGTGGTGGTCCGCTCAAACTTATTGCCGGTGCGGCCATCGTACAGCTGCATCTGGCCGCTTTCCGGCAGATCCGCCAGCTTCAGCATGGCCTTGATCTCGCGCTCCTTGGCACCATCGAATACCGGCGTTGCCATCGGCACACCACCGCGCAGGTTCTTGGCCAGATCCAGCACTTCCTGGTCGCTGAACTCATCCAGGTTTTCCTGACGACCACCGATCTCGTTGTAGATCTCGGTCAGGAACTTGCGCAGTTCTGCGACCTTGCGCTGCTCTTCCAGCATGCGGTTGATCTTCTCACCCAGCCCCTTGGCGGCAAGGCCCAGGTGGGTTTCGAGAATCTGACCGACGTTCATACGCGAAGGTACGCCCAGCGGGTTCAACACGATGTCTACAGGCGTGCCGTTGGCATCGTGCGGCATGTCTTCAACCGGCATGATGACCGAGACGACACCCTTGTTACCGTGACGGCCTGCCATCTTGTCGCCCGGCTGGATACGACGCTTGATCGCGAGGTAAACCTTGACGATCTTCAGTACACCTGGTGCCAGATCATCGCCCTGCTGCAGCTTGCGCTTCTTGTCTTCGAACTTGTCGTCGAGCAGCTGACGGCGGTCGGAAATATAGGCCTGCGCCTTTTCCAGCTGCTCGTTCAGTGCGTCTTCGGCCATGCGCAGCTTGAACCACTGCCCATGCTCAAGACCGTCGAGCATCTCGTCAGTGATGACGGCGCCCTTCTTGAGGCCGGCTCCACCCTCGACAGTCGCGCCGACCAGCGCAGAACGCAGACGCTCGAAAGTTGCACCTTCGACGATACGGAACTCTTCGTTGAGGTCCTTACGGATCTCGTCTAGCTGCATCTTCTCGATGGCCAGCGCACGGGAGTCACGCTCAACACCGTCACGAATGAACACCTGGACGTCGATGACAGTCCCCTTGGTGCCGGTCGGCACGCGCAGGGAGGTGTCCTTAACGTCAGAGGCCTTCTCACCGAAGATCGCACGCAGCAGCTTCTCTTCCGGGGTCAGCTGGGTTTCGCCTTTGGGCGTGACCTTGCCGACCAGGATGTCGCCTGCGCCCACCTCGGCCCCCACGTAAACGATGCCCGCCTCGTCCAGCTTGTTCAGCGCAGCTTCGCCCACGTTCGGAATGTCCGCCGTGATCTCTTCTGGGCCGAGCTTGGTGTCACGGGACACGCAGGTCAGTTCCTGAATGTGGATAGTGGTGAAACGATCTTCCTGAACTACACGCTCCGACAGGAGGATGGAGTCTTCGAAGTTGTAGCCGTTCCACGGCATGAACGCGACACGCATGTTCTGCCCGAGCGCCAGCTCACCCATGTCGGTGGACGGACCGTCGGCCATGATGTCACCACGCTCGACCACATCACCTTTGATGACCAGCGGGCGCTGGTTGATGCAGGTGTTCTGGTTGGAGCGGGTGTACTTGGTCAGGTTATAGATGTCGACACCGGCTTCACCGGTTTCAACTTCCGCATCATGTACACGCACCACCACACGGCTGGCATCGACCGAATCGATCACGCCGCCACGACGGGCCACGACGCAGACGCCGGAATCGCGCGCTACGTTGCGCTCCATCCCGGTGCCGACCAGCGGCTTGTCCGAACGCAAGGTCGGTACGGCCTGACGCTGCATGTTCGAGCCCATCAGGGCGCGGTTGGCGTCGTCGTGCTCGAGGAATGGAATCAACGAAGCGGCAACGGATACGACCTGCTTTGGCGATACGTCCATCAGGGTCACGTCTTCCGGCGCCTTGACCGTGAATTCGTTCTGATGACGAACAGCGACCAGCTCGTCGACCAGCTTACGGCCGTCCAGCTTGGCACTGGCCTGCGCGATCACATGGTCCGCTTCTTCGATCGCCGACAGGAACACGATCTCGTCGGTGACTTCGCCTTCCTTTACAACGCGGTACGGGCTTTCCAGGAAGCCGTACTGATTGGTCCGGGCATAGGCCGCCAACGAGTTGATCAGGCCGATGTTCGGACCTTCCGGGGTCTCGATCGGGCAGACACGACCGTAATGGGTCGGATGCACGTCGCGCACTTCGAAGCCTGCACGCTCACGGGTCAGACCGCCCGGGCCGAGCGCGGAGACACGACGCTTGTGCGTGATTTCTGACAGCGGGTTGTTCTGGTCCATGAACTGCGAAAGTTGACTGGAACCGAAGAATTCCTTCACCGCCGCCGCAACCGGCTTGGCGTTGATCAGATCCTGCGGCATCAGGCCTTCGCTTTCGGCCATCGACAGACGTTCCTTGACCGCGCGCTCGACGCGCACCAGGCCGACCCGGAACTGGTTCTCGGCCATTTCGCCGACGCAGCGCACACGACGGTTGCCCAGGTGGTCGATGTCATCCACCACGCCTTTGCCGTTGCGGATGTCGACCAGGGTCTTCAGCACCGCGACGATGTCTTCACGGCTCAGCACGCCGGAACCTTCGATTTCGGTGCGACCGATACGACGATTGAACTTCATTCGCCCGACGGCAGACAGATCGTAACGCTCCGACGCGAAGAACAGGTTGTTGAACAGCGTCTCGGCGGCGTCCTTGGTTGGCGGCTCGCCAGGACGCATCATGCGATAGATTTCCACCAGCGCTTCGAGCTGGTTGGTGGTCGAATCGATCTTCAGCGTGTCAGAAATGAACGGACCGCAGTCGATGTCATTGGTGTACAGGGTTTCGAAACGTACGACCTGAGCCTTGACCAGCTTGGCGAGGATCTCGACCGTCAGCTCGGTATTGCACTCGGCGATGATCTCGCCGGTGGCCGGATGCACGATGGCCTTCGCAGTGGTGCGACCGAGCACGTAGTCCATCGGCATGTCCAGCGACTTGATGCCGGACTTGTCGAGCTGGTTGATATGGCGCGCGGTGATACGACGGCCCTGCTCGACGATGACCTTGCCGTTCTCGTCCTTGATGTCGAAGGACGCGATCTCGCCACGCAGGCGCTGCGGCACCAGCTCCAGGCTCAGGGTCTCACCCTGCACATGGAAAATGTTGGTGTCATAGAACGCGTCGAGGATCTCTTCGGTGCTGTAATTCAGCGCGCGCAGCAGCACGGACGCCGGCAGCTTGCGACGACGGTCGATCCGTACGAACACGGCGTCCTTCGGGTCGAACTCGAAGTCCAGCCAGGAGCCGCGGTACGGAATGATGCGAGCCGAATACAGCAGCTTGCCGGAACTGTGCGTCTTGCCGCGGTCATGGTCGAAGAATACGCCGGGCGAACGGTGCAGCTGGGAAACGATGACTCGCTCGGTGCCGTTGATGATGAAGGTGCCGTTCTCGGTCATCAGGGGAATTTCCCCCATGTAGACTTCCTGCTCCTTGATGTCCTTGATCGCCTTGCTCGAGGACTCCTTGTCGAAGATGATCAGACGGACCTTGACCCGCAGCGGCACCGCGAAGGTGACACCACGCAATACGCATTCCTTGACGTCGAAAGCGGGGTCGCCCAGACGATAGCCGACGTATTCCAGCGCTGCATTGCCGGAATAGCTGATTATCGGAAAAACGGATTTGAAGGCTGCATGCAAGCCAATGTCGCGGAATTGATCCTTGGTCGCTCCCGCCTGCAGGAATTCGCGGTACGAATCCAGCTGGATGGCCAAAAGATACGGCACGTCCATCACGTGCGGTAACTTGCTAAAGTCCTTGCGGATTCGTTTTTTCTCAGTGTATGAGTAAGCCATCAGCGTTCCCCAGCTTGGTCACCTGCTTGTTTGGCTTCTCCCGACGGGAGCAGCCAGAAAATCTTGCGAATCCCTTGATTCGCACCGCTCTACGGAGCGGTCTTTCCGCACCCTGCCGGCAAACATACGGCAGCTATAACGGAAAAAGGCCGGTGGCAAAAGCCACCAGCCATCAGCCTTTCGCGAGTCGCTTCGGCTGTAGACGCAAGGTCTTGCTTACTTGAGCTCGACTTTGGCGCCTGCTTCTTCCAGCGACTTCTTGGCTGCTTCGGCTTCGTCCTTGGAGACGCCTTCCTTGACCATGCCCGGAGCGCCGTCAACGACTGCCTTGGCTTCTTTCAGGCCCAGACCGGTCAGCTCGCGAACAGCCTTGATCACGTTTACTTTCTTGTCGCCAGCTTCCAGCAGCATGACGTTGAACTCGGTCTGCTCTTCGGCAGCGGCAGCAGCCGGACCGGCAGCAGCGACGGTAGCAGCAGCGGCAGTAACGCCAAACTTCTCTTCCATTGCCTTGATCAGTTCAACAACCTGCATCACGGACATTTCGGAAACGGCGTTGATGATGTCTTCGTTGGTCAGAGCCATGACTCTAGTTCCTGTATATAAGTGACGGCCTGCGGCCATCTAAGCAAAAAGAATGTCGAAAAGAGGTGTCGCGCAGCTTAGGCTGCGGCCGCTTCTTTCTGGTCGCGAACGGCCGCCAGAGTACGAGCCAACTTGCTGGTAGCGCCTTGTATCACGCTCATCAGCTGGGAAATGGCTTCGTCATAGGTCGGCAGGGTTGCCAAAGTGTCGATCTGGTTGGCCGCAATGAACTGACCTTCGAACGCAGCGGCCTTGATCTCGAACTTGTCCTGACCCTTGGCGAATTCCTTGAAGATACGGGCAGCGGCGCCCGGATGTTCGTTGGAAAAAGCAATGAGGGTCGGGCCCTTGAACACGTCGTTGAGCACGTCATAAGGCGTGCCTTCAACGGCGCGACGCAGCAGGGTGTTACGCACGACACGCACGTACACACCGGCTTCGCGGGCCTCTTTACGGAGTCCGGTCATAGCCCCTACGGTCACGCCACGGGCATCAGCCACGACAGCGGACAGGGCAGCTTTGGCAGCCTCGTTGACTTCAGCGACGATGGCCTTCTTGTCTTCGAGTTTGATTGCCACGGGTTTTTACTCCTGGATGTTACCGGTTCGCCCAGTCGAAACCGGGCGGGTTTTGGTGTCTGATTCGGTACGAATCGGGAGCACCTCTGCGTAGGCTTGAAGAAGCAAAACTTCTGCAGTTTAAGGGGTAAGCCGCCTACGGTCTTGGATAGCCCCCGCCAGGCAGGGACCCCAATTATGTACCGCCCCGCAACGCAGGGCGGAAAAGCTTATGCGTCGAGCGAAGCCTGATCGATGACCAGCCCGGGACCCATGGTGGTGCTCAGGGTCACGCGCTTGACATAGATGCCTTTGGACGTGGACGGCTTCAGACGCTTGAGGTCCGACAGCAATGCTTCCACGTTCTGCTTCAGCTGACCGGCTTCGAAGCCCACCTTGCCGACCGAGCTATGGATGATGCCGTTCTTGTCGGTACGGAAACGCACCTGACCGGCCTTGGCATTCTTGACAGCGGTAGCGACGTCCGGGGTCACGGTGCCAACCTTCGGGTTGGGCATCAGGCCGCGCGGACCGAGGATCTGGCCCAGCTGACCAACGACGCGCATGGCATCCGGGGACGCAATGACCACGTCATAGTTCAGGTCGCCGCCTTTCATTTCGGCAGCCAGCTCGTCCATACCTACACGATCAGCGCCAGCGGCAAGAGCGGCTTCGGCAGCCGGGCCCTGGGTGAAGACGGCTACGCGAACAGTTTTACCGGTACCGTTCGGCAGCACGGTAGCACCACGGACGACTTGGTCCGACTTGCGCGGATCAACGCCGAGGTTGATGGCGATATCGAACGACTCGGTGAACTTGACAGCCGACAGCTCGGACAGCAGCGTTGCGGCGTCTTCGAATGCGTATTGCTTGCCAGCCTCAATTTTCTCAGCGAAAGCCTTCTGGCGCTTGGTCAACTTAGCCATTACACACCCTCCACGTTCAGGCCCATGCTCCGAGCGGAGCCGGCAATCGACCGCACTGCTGCATCAAGATCGGCAGCGGTGAGATCAGCGGTCTTGGTTTTCGCGATTTCCTCGAGCTGAGCCCGGGTCACGGTACCGACCTTCTGAGTGTTGGGGCGCGCAGAGCCGCTGGTGATACCTGCAGCCTTTTTCAGCAGTACGGCGGCCGGCGTGCTCTTCGTTTCGAAGGTAAAGCTGCGGTCGCTGTACACGGTAATGATCACCGGAGTGGGCAAGCCCGGCTCCTGGCCTTGAGTCCGGGCATTGAATGCCTTGCAAAACTCCATGATATTGACGCCATGCTGACCGAGTGCCGGACCGACTGGCGGCGACGGGTTAGCCTGACCGGCCTTAACCTGCAGCTTGATATAAGCCTGAATCTTCTTAGCCATAGTTACTCCGTTACGGGTTCAATCGCCTTTCGGCTCCCCAGTTACTTGAATATCCCAGTGACGACAAAACCCCGCAGCCGTCAGCTGCGGGGTGTGGGATGCAATCTCAGCTAGACCTTTTCGACCTGACTGAACTCCAACTCTACGGGCGTGGACCGGCCAAAAATGAGCACAGCCACCTGAATGCGACTCTTCTCGTAATTGACTTCTTCGACTACGCCATTGAAATCTGCGAACGGGCCATCGGCGACCCGGACTACCTCGCCCGGCTCGAAAAGCGTCTTCGGCTTTGGCTTGTCGCTACCGTCAGCTACACGTCGCAGAATGGCTTCCGCCTCTTTGTCGGTAATCGGGGCCGGCTTGTCAGCCGTACCGCCGATGAAACCCATGACGCGCGGCGTATCTTTGACCAGGTGCCAGGCACCTTCCGCCATGTCCATCTGCACGAGAACGTAACCCGGGAAGAACTTGCGCTCACTCTTGCGCTTTTGCCCGTTACGCATCTCTACCACTTCTTCAGTGGGAACCAGAATCTCGCCGAAATGATCTTCCATGCCGGCAAGTTTGATACGCTCGATCAGCGAGCGCATGACATGCTTCTCGTAACCCGAGTAAGCATGAACCACGTACCAACGCTTAGCCACGGGACACCCTTAACCTACAACCACGGAAACCAGCCAACCGAGCAGGGAATCTAGCCCCCACAACAGCAGCGCCATAACCAGCACCACAGCCACAACGATCAATGTGGTCTGAGTGGTTTCTTGACGAGTCGGCCAGACGACTTTACGAATCTCGACACGCGCCTCTTTGAGAAGCACGAAGAAAGAGCGACCCTTGCTGGTTTGCAGCGCCACGAAGGCAGCCACCACCGCGAAGGCGAGCAATGCCAGAACCCTATACAGAATTGGCTCTGCGGCGTAATACTGATTACCCACCACTGCCACGACCACCAAAGCAGCCACAACAAGCCACTTCACCAGATCGAAGCGCGTGTCTTTGGCTTCTGCTTTGACGTTCATCTGCTAGAACCCTGTAAATACTGCCAAATTCAACATGAATATGGCAGGCCAGGAGGGAATCGAACCCCCAACCTGCGGTTTTGGAGACCGCCGCTCTGCCAATTGAGCTACTGGCCTAACAAGAGTCAGGCCGACTATTATGCCGGCCTGAATTCATCAGATCAATCGATTATTCGATGATCTTTGCAACCACACCGGCACCAACGGTACGGCCACCTTCGCGAATTGCGAAACGCAGGCCGTCTTCCATGGCGATCGGAGCAATCAGCGTGACAACCATCTTGATGTTGTCGCCCGGCATGACCATCTCGACGCCTTCCGGCAGCTCGCAGTTACCGGTCACGTCAGTGGTCCGGAAGTAGAATTGCGGGCGGTAGCCCTTGAAGAACGGAGTGTGACGACCGCCTTCCTCCTTGCTCAGGACGTAGACTTCGCCTTCGAACTTGGTATGCGGCTTAATGGTGCCCGGCTTGGCCAGAACCTGACCACGCTCGACGTCATCACGCTTGGTGCCGCGCAGCAGCACGCCAACGTTCTCACCAGCGCGACCTTCGTCGAGCAGCTTGCGGAACATTTCAACGCCAGTGCAGGTAGTCTTGGTCGTGGCACGAATACCGACGATCTCGATTTCTTCCTGGACCTTGACGATGCCGCGCTCAACACGACCGGTCACTACAGTACCGCGACCGGAGATCGAGAACACGTCTTCGATCGGCATCAAGAACGGCTTGTCGATGGCACGCTCAGGCTCTGGGATGTAGCTGTCCAGAGTCTCGACCAGCTTACGCACGGCCGATACGCCCATCTCGTTGTCGTCCTGGCCGTTCAGGGCCATCAGCGCGGAACCGATGATGATCGGCGTGTCGTCACCTGGGAAGTCGTAGGTCGACAGCAGGTCACGCACTTCCATCTCAACCAGCTCCAGCAGCTCAGCGTCGTCCACCATGTCAGCCTTGTTCAGGAAGACAACGATGTAAGGCACGCCAACCTGACGGGACAGCAGGATGTGCTCGCGGGTCTGCGGCATCGGGCCGTCAGCAGCCGAGCAAACCAGGATCGCGCCGTCCATCTGGGCAGCACCGGTGATCATGTTCTTCACGTAGTCAGCGTGGCCCGGGCAGTCAACGTGGGCGTAGTGACGGATCGAGGAATCGTATTCAACGTGGGAGGTGTTGATGGTGATACCACGAGCCTTCTCTTCCGGCGCGTTGTCGATCTGCGAGAAGTCACGCGCAGAGCCGCCCCAAGTCTCAGCACAGACCTTGGTCAGCGCTGCAGTGAGCGTGGTTTTGCCATGGTCGACGTGACCAATGGTACCGACGTTCAGGTGCGGTTTGTTACGTTCGAATTTTTCTTTAGCCATCGAGACCGTCTCCCATCGTTGAATTGAGCTAGTCACGCCACCATTAAAACAAAGGCAGATATTTGCATATCTGCCTTTGTGTGCTGGAGCTCATGAGCGGATTTGAACCGCTGACCTCACCCTTACCAAGGGTGTGCTCTACCAACTGAGCTACATGAGCGAAACATGCCGCGCAGACCCTGAAACTGGAGCGGGTAGCGGGAATCGAACCCGCATCATCAGCTTGGAAGGCTGAGGTTCTACCACTAAACTATACCCGCCTACTGATAGGCCTACGCTTGTAATCTGGTGGAGGGGGAAGGATTCGAACCTTCGAAGTCGATGACGTCAGATTTACAGTCTGATCCCTTTGGCCGCTCGGGAACCCCTCCAAAACGAGGCGGCATTGTCATTGCCAAGCCTCCTGCTGTCAAGCAATTTCTCATAAAAAACCTGAGGTTACGCTTGCTACAGCCCCAGCTAGAGCTAACCACCTCTCTGCTGAGCGGGCGCCATTCTATGTAAACTATCTTGAACTTGCAACGCCTGAACAAGGCAATTGTTGGCGCTCAAGCGCCGGAAAGCTTTTGGCTAACTCCGCCACAATCGCATCGGTCAAATAAGCAGCATCAGATCGAGGAACCCGGACCCAGTACCGGCGATGGGTCCTCGGCAGTTCACGTATCGACGCGGAGTAGTCGATCGCTCGCAGACGCTCGACTACGCTTTCAGCCGAGTCCCTCCTGGAGAAGATACCCAGCGAGACACCATTGGTGAGGTCGCCAACGGTAATGATGTAGCTGTCGACATTGCGTGACTGAAGCTCGCGCAACTGCCGCAGCGAAGCCTGCCGCGACACCAGGGGCGGTAGATAGACCCAGTAGTCCACGCCCGCCGCCTCGTCCCTCGGCTCAACTCGCGAGTCGATATCCAGACTGAGCAGGCGCTGCTCAACGGCAAGCGCAGTCGACTCTTCATCGAAACCGCCTATAAATGTACAACCCGTACCTTTTCCAGCGGGGCGCTCAGGCCTCATGGCAGGCTTCGCCTCACTGAGCAACTTGATGCCGGCCTTAGAATCCAGGGCGCTTGGCACCTGCGCCCGGACCGAAACCGCATCTTGTTCATTGAGGTGGATCAGATAAACCAGGCCATTGACACACAGCAGCAGCAAGAAAAGCCAGCGCATCGGGCCCCCTATGGACAAGCGATCGCCAGACCCTGAAATACCAGATCCGGCACGTGGTGGACCCCAGAGAGATCCTTGGCGAGGGCAGCGTCCCCACCGGTGACGTAAACCGAGTAGTTCTCGCCCAGATAACGCTCTGCCTGGGCGATCTGGCCCAGCACGTAGCTGCGAGCCATCATCAGGCAACCGCGCTCGACGGCTTCGACAGTGGAGGTTCCGGGCGACAATGCCCGTACTGACAGCGCGAGCTCGGCCTCGTCATACCGTATACGTTGCGTATGCTTCAACAATTCAGCCCTAAGCAGTGCGGTGCCAGGGGTGATATAGCCCCCCAGATGCGCCCCTGCGCCCGAGACAAGGTCTACGGTAATAGCGGTGCCAAGGTCGATTACCAGGCATGCATGGCGACACAGACCATAGGCAGCGACGACGGCGAGCCAGCGGTCCATGCCTAACCGCTCGACATTCTCATAACCGTTAGTGACTCCGCCCATACACCGACCTGACTGCGCCTGTACCACATCAACCGACAGCCCCAGCGACAAGGCACGTACCAGCGCCCTGGTCTCCTCTTCGCCCCGGACACTGACCAGCCGGCAGCGAGCAACAGGCACGCCGCCCGCGGACGCAACGCCATGCAAGACTCCGCTTACGGTCTCCGAGACGCCACGGGCCAGCACCGCAGAATTCGCAGAGCCTACCAAGCGCCATTTGATCAGGCTATTTCCACAATCGAGCTCAAGAATCATTGCCGAGCCTCAGACTGAGTTCGCCGCCGCTGAACGACTGCTCACCTCTCTCATCGACCATCAATCGTAGCGCTCCCCGATCATCCACACCCATAACCAGCCCGCTGACGGGCTCACGGCCGACTCCGCCAGTACTGAGGGCACATCGACGCCCCTGCCAGATATTGTTGGCCTCCCACTCCTCGCGTAGCGCGCGGAACCCTCCATCAGCGTACCGCCCCAAATAGTCTTGCAGCGCCTCGATCAGCACCTCAGTGAACATGTTGCGGTCCACTGTCACGCCGAGCTGCGCTTTCATCGAGGTCCAAGGCTGGTCGATCGCCTGGCCATCCGGAACCATGTTCACGTTGATTCCGATACCGATCACTACGTGGCAGACGTCTGCCGGATCGCCAGCCAGCTCGACCAGAATTCCGGCAAGTTTCTTGCCGCTGGCGTACACGTCGTTCGGCCATTTGAGACCTGCGCCTTCAAGCCCCGCGCGTCGCAAGGCCGCTAGCACGGCGAGCCCAACCACCAGACTCAAGCCCGACATCCTCTCGAATCCGCCGTGCACTCTGTGCGCCAAAGTGCAATAGATGTTTTGAGCAGGCGGGCTGACCCATAGACGCCCGCGGCGACCGCGGCCCGCGGTCTGAGCCTCAGCAAGGACGACAAGGGATGACCCACAGCCCGACTGCAGCAGCCGGAAAGCCTCGGCGTTGGTCGAATCGACCGAATCTTTGAGATAGAGGCTCCAGCCGAGTCTGGACATCACGCCCCGGAGTCGATCAGCATGCAGAAGCGAAAGCGGTTCCACCAACCGGTAACCCTTTCCAGGTACCCGAAATAACCGAACGCCAAACTCTTGTTCGAGTCGGCACAGGGTCTTCCACACAGCACTGCGGCTGATACCCAATGAGGTTCCCAACTCTTCCCCGGAATGAAAGCGACCATCGGCGAGCAAGCGCAGCAAGTTGTTCATAAACGCCCCCAGGCAGCAGGCTGGCATGATATCGACACTTTCCGCGGTATTCGAACTTTTCCCGCGCAAAGACAAACCCCCGACCCTCTTACGAGGATCGGGGGTTTGGTGTAGAAGCTTG